>NZ_JBWDLA010000002.1:0-1661196 GCF_056238685.1 Enterobacter sp. DVT3837
TAAAGAGTTATTGAATGCTGTTGAATCAGATCAAGATTCGTGAGAAACCGCAGCAACGTTAATAAAAACCGAGCTGCGGGTGACTGCCGGTTGTTCATGCCTAAGCAATCGGCGGGCATAATACGTTAGTGTTTTTTAAAGTCCAGTCCAGAAAGTTGTAGTTATTCAGATACAAGCCACATATCGGCTTCTTCAAACATTTCCTCCAGCATGCGGTTCAGTTTTTCCCGATCGCTTTTGCTGGCATCACTATTCAGGCCGTTTGCCTGCATCGGCTTCACTTTCACTTCGGCATCAGGGAAGATCTGGTGCACTCGCTTCGTCAGCTCTGCCAGGATAATCTCTCTGGCTCCTTCAAGTCCCTCAACATTTCGCTTGTCATAAACCAGTTCAACAAACATAACGATCCTCTTAAAAGTGAAAATTGCCTGTGCTTGATCTGTTTTTATAAAAATACTACTGTATATGCATACAGTCAATGAGCGAGTGAGGGTGCGTTTATGCCTCGTCAACCGGATATTCGTGCTGCTTTTATTGCGGCCATACAGCAAAACCCGAAGGGCTATCTCTGCCTGCATACAGACAAATTCATCGCTGAACTGCAGGAAAGGAACTGGCATTTCAGCCAGGCAGATGCAAATTCATGGATCGAGCGATACCAGCCGGACTTCGCCGATAAGACGACAAACGGAAGCGAGAACCGATACTGGATCCTGCGTAACATGGGGAGGGTTTTCTAATGGGATTTCCATCGCCAGCCATGGATTACCAAGAGCAGCGCATGACGATAGATGTTATCTGTGGTGTAGATAACAACTGCCGGGTTATTGAAACTTCATGCGGCTGGGCCGTTATTAACGTCAGTCTGAAGCCAGAAGGAGGGGATACGTTGCTGGTTAGCATGGACGGGAGAAACCAGTTTGTGAAGCTAATGGGTCAGGCACTGATAACGGAAGAGGGTGAGGCGATCGAAGGAGAAGCCTTGAATGATGTTACGGTGCACGGCGTTCTTACACATACACTTAACCAAGTTAAAGACGATAAATCGCCTGTAATGTAGCGTGTAAATGTCGGGGGTTATTCCCCCATTTTTCCCCAATGATTCCCCGCACAAATTTTAAACATGAAAAAACCAACCATAAGAGGCTGGTTTTCAAAGTATTTTTGGTCGGCACGAGAGGATTTGAACCTCCGACCCCCGACACCCCATGACGGTGCGCTACCAGGCTGCGCTACGTGCCGACGCATGAAAAGAATACTACTCGATTCCGTTTTGAATGCAAGGGAATCTATCGCTAACTGGTTTATTATTAATCAGTTAGCGATGAAGCGCTTCTCATCCGTCAGGACCTGCAGCAGCAGGCTTAACTGCGGTTTCTGGTCTTTCAACCGCTCGCCCTGCAGGTTGTACGTCTGATAATTCCCGTTGCTGTTCAGCACCAGCGTCAGCTTAGGCGTGGTCACCACCAGTGTGTTATTCCCGGCAGCCGTAACCCAGTTATGGCGGCGCGTGGCACTGAAGAGATCCTGCCCCTGTGAATACTCGTTTGCTGGCGTGCTGACATGCAGCAGGCGTTGCATCAGGGTGGTCATCACATCTTTATGCTCGGTAAGCATAGTAATGCGCTGAGCCGGCGTGCCAGGCCAATGGATCACCAGCGGAACCTGAAGATTCGGGCGAGACCAACTCATACCCTTCGTCTCGTCACCCAGCGGGACGCCATGGCCAGCGGTCACGATCACCACGGTATTATCCAGTTTGCCTGACTCACGCAGCGCCTCAAGCACTCGGCCTATCTGCGCATCCACATCGCCAGCCGCGCGGCTGTAGCGGCGCGCAAAGTCATTCTTATTGCTGTTAGCGAGCGTTGTGCCGTTAAAGGCAACCCACGAGAACCAGCGGTTATCTTCCTGGGCGTATCGTTGCAGCCAGTTTATCCATTGGCTGGCGGTCTGCGCATCAGACTGATTTTGTGCCGCCGGCAGGGAGAAATCAGACAGCAACGCCTGGCGGTAAAGCGGGCTGTTAAAGCCATCAGAGGAGAACAACCCTAACTGATACCCTTGCTGATTCAGCCCGGTGATCAGTGCCGCAGGCGTACGGGCAGACAGCACGCCGTCCATGTATCCAGCTGAGATGCCATAGAACAGCCCAAAGATACCCGCATCTGTAGAATTACCAGAGCTCATATGCTGGGTGAACGTGACGTTTTGACTCGCGAAATCGGCCAGCGCAGGCATCTGCTTCTCATAACGGGAATAGTTCAGGCCATCGACGGTGATCAGCAAGACGTTTTGCCCGCGACCCATATCGCGATAGTGCAGATCGCTCAGAGGATACTGAACGCTGACTGCTTCCGGATTACCCTGTTCGACCAGACGGCGCTGGTACTCCTGCGCGTCAAGCAGACCGTGTTTTTCGAGGAAACGACGGGCGGTCATTGGATACGAGAGCGGCAGGTTAGCGCGCTGCATGGTAATAGGGCGATAGAAGTTCGCATCCGCCCAGATATACATAATATGCGAGCTGATAAATGAGACAAAAAAGAGCGCGGCGACGGGCTTGGCATAATGCCGCCGCCGGGTCAGGCTGCGAAGTTTTTGCCAGCTCCAGGTGGCAAACAGCATCTCAATCAACAGGATCACCGGGACGCTGATAAACATCAGCTGCCAGTCACGGGCCGTTTCATTCTGGTCGGGGTTAATCACCAGTTCCCAGACGATGGGATTGAGATGCAGGTGGAAGCGGGTGAACACTTCGCTGTCGATAAGCAGTAGTGTCATCCCCACCGTCGCAAGGATGGCGGACAAGAACCGCATCAGACGCTGCGACATGACGATAAACGTCAGAGGGAACAGGATCAGCAGATAGGTGGCGAAAACCAAAAAGCTAAAGTGACCCACAACGCTCATCCAGGAGTAGATACGCCCGGTTAGCGTTGTTGGCCAGTCTGCGACAAACAGATAACGACAGCCAATGACCGTCGCCAGCAGAATGTTGAACAGGGCAAACCAGTGCCCCCAGCTGACCATCTGGGAGACTTTTTCACGGTAGCGCTGACGATTCGTCACCATAAACTGTTGTTCGTATCCCTTAATGGGCCTGGTCGTTGCTGACGGATGACTGTAAAGCCTGGGCGAAAGATTTGGCGATCGCCTGACGCTGAGCCGGAGCAACGCTGGTATTAATCAGGTTGGTGACCATATTTCCCAAAACCATCAGGGAGAGATCGGTCGGCGTTTTATGTTTTTCCAGTACGTTAACCAGCTCACTGAGCAGCTGTTCAACGTGTTCATCACTGTAGCGGGAATGTTGTGGCATAAATCAAAATCAGTTTGTTGATGAAAGGGCAACATATTACCGTAGCAACAGCTTTTTTTCCCCTTTTTTATCTGTTGTTGCACACATGCCCTGGTGGTGGTTGAATACCGCCCGGTCTAAAAGGAGAGTTTATCATGAGTCTGGAAATCAACCAGATTGCCTTGCACCAGCTTATCAAGCGTGATGAGCAAACCCTTGAAGTGGTGCTGCGCGATTCGTTACTGGAACCCACGCCTACTGTTGTAGAGATGATGGCGGAGTTACACCGTGTCTACAGCGCTAAAAATAAAGCCTATGGCCTGTTCAGTGAAGAGAGCGAACTGGCTGATAGCCTGCGTCTGCAACGTCAGGGCGAAGAAGATTTTCTGGCGTTTAGCCGCGCCGCGACCGGACGTCTGCGCGACGAGCTGGCGAAATATCCCTTCGCCGACGGCGGGATTGTGCTGTTCTGCCACTACCGCTATCTGGCCGTAGAGTATCTGCTGGTTACCGTACTGAATAACTTAAGCAGCATGCGCGTGAACGAACAGCTGGATATTAGCTCAACGCATTATCTGGATATTAACCATGCGGATATCGTGGCGCGTATTGATTTGACCGAGTGGGAAACCAACCCGGAGTCGACTCGCTACTTGACTTTCCTGAAGGGGCGCGTGGGCCGCAAAGTGGCGGATTTCTTTATGGACTTCCTCGGCGCCAGCGAAGGCCTGAACGCCAAAGCGCAGAACAAAGGGCTGCTCCAGGCGGTTGATGACTTCACGGCAGAAGCGCAGCTCGATAAATCTGAGCGCCAGAACGTGCGCCAGCAGGTCTATAGCTACTGCAACGAACAGCTGCAGGCGGGGGAAGAGATTGAGCTGGAGTCGCTGTCAAAAGAGCTGGCGGGCGTCAGCGAAGTCAGCTTCCAGGAGTTCACCGCGGATAAAGGCTATGAGCTTGAAGAGAGCTTCCCGGCGGATCGCAGTACGCTGCGTCAGTTAACCAAGTTTGCCGGCAGTGGCGGCGGGTTAACCATTAACTTTGATGCGATGTTGCTGGGAGAACGCATTTTCTGGGATCCTGCCACCGATACGCTGACCATTAAAGGAACGCCGCCGAACCTGCGCGATCAGCTTCAGCGCCGTACTTCTGGCGGTAAATAGCAGGCACAAAAAACCCCGCAGAAGCGGGGTTTTTCTCGACGAGTTTGCGATTACGCGCGAACGAAGTCGATGTGAGTCAGTTTTGGCTTGAACGCGTGACGCTGAACAGCCTGAACTTTCACTTTTTCTTCTTTACCGCCAACAACGATGGTCAGAACTTCGCTGTAGAATTCAGCTTTGGTCTGCAGGTTCCACAGTTTGTCGTGATCCAGTTCGATTGCAACTGGAGCAGCTTCGCCACCGTAAACGATAGCCGGGAACTTGTTAGCGTTACGCAGGCGGCGGCTCGCACCCTTACCCTGCACGTTACGTACTTCTGCTTCGATAGTAAACATTGATTTCTCTCTGTATTTAAAACCCTACTACAGGCGACCCAGCAGCAGGTGAGTGTTCTGCCTCACGGATGTGAAGCGGGCGGCATTTTATACTCAAATGCTCCTCACATCAATGAAAAGTCCCGTTAACCGCGCAATTCGTTGGCGCGACGAAAGCGACCTTCATAGTCAAAGACCTTCTCACGGACCTGCCAGAACTGGCCTTTCTTGCGAGCAACAACAAAATCCGGATGGCGCAGTAACGACTGCTGGTGCACGATATCGTCCACGGTTATCCAGCGCAGAGGAACACCTGGCGTACGGGTGTGCGGGCGAATAAAGAGTTGCTCGAAGGCCGTGCGTTGAGCGGGAGTTTGTACCCTGAAACGCTCACTGACGTCCGCCCCGTCCTCATCGTAGTAGGTGATTTTTAACCACTCGCCTTTTTCATCCGCACCGGGCTGTAGTGCCATGCCTGAGCAGCGGAGCACCAATGCATCTTTTAACTTCAGTGCCGCTTTTAACATGTCGTCAGGATCGACCAGTACCGTGTCACATTCCCGGCAGCGGCGTGCGGCAATGTCATTTTCGGCGTTGCATTGTGGGCAGTTCTTGAAGCGGAAACGGAAATCGCACTGCTCGCGATGCCCTTCGTCATCTTCAAACCAGCCCTGACAGCGGCGGCCAAAATGCTCAATTAGCGTGCCGTCGGCGGTGGTTTTACCCCAGAAGGTGTTGGCAAAACCACAGGCAGGACAAAAAACCTGTACCGGCACGTTGTCGCTTTTTCCTTTTGGCGCGCCGACCTCAGGCGTATAGAGATCGTGCGGGTTACCGGCATAATCCAGAATCAGACAGTCGGTTTTACCCGGCGCCAGACGCAGGCCGCGGCCAACAATTTGCTGATACAGACTGACCGATTCGGTCGGGCGCAAAATAGCGATCAGGTCGACGTGCGGGGCGTCAAAGCCGGTGGTCAGTACCGACACGTTAACCAGATAGCGGAACTGCTGGGCTTTAAAGGCGTCAATCAGGCTGTCGCGCTCAGGGCCTGGGGTCTCGCCAGTGATTAATGCCGCGTCGCCGGAGGGCAGTAACCCGGTAATTTCTCGTGCGTGCTCAACGGTGGCGGCGAAGATCATCACTCCTTTGCGCGTCGCGGCGAACTCCTCAATCTGGCTGATGATATGCGGCGTAATGCGCTTTTGCTTTTTCAGCTCCTGGTTAAGATCCGCTTCGCTGAACAACCCGTTGCTCTGTGCCTGCAGACGGCTGAAATCGTACTGCACCACCGGCATATCCAGGCGTTCAGGCGGCGTCAGGTAACCGTGTTTAATCATGTAGCGCAGCGGAAGCTCGTAGATGCAGTCGCTAAACAGGGCCTTGTCATCGCCGCGCACCATGCCGTGATAATGGTAACGATAGATCCAGCCTTTCCCCAGACGAAACGGGGTCGCCGTCAGGCCCAGCAGGCGCAGGTGTGGGTTCACTTCTTTCAGGTGTGTCAGGATTTGCTGATACTGGCTGCCGTCGTCATCGCTGATGCGGTGACACTCGTCAACAATCAGCAGCGAAAATTCGCTGCGAAACAGATCCAGATTGCGGGCCACCGACTGCACGCTGCCAAAGACCACTTTACCGTGGCTCTCTTTACGCTTTAGCCCGGCGGCGAAAATGTCGGCTTTCAGCCCGAGTGCGCAATATTTGGCATGGTTTTGCGCGACCAGTTCTTTGACGTGCGCCAGCACCAGCACACGACCGCGGGCCAGACGTGCCAGTTCGGCGATGACCAGGCTCTTGCCTGCACCGGTTGGAAGCACAATAGCCGCAGGTTCACGATGTTTACGGAACCACGCGAGGGTGGCATCAACGGCTTCCTGCTGATAGGGACGAAGTGTAAAAGTCATGGGGTCTCGGTTTCATTATTCCGCACATAGTATGCCACGAAACTTTTTCCCTTGAGTGGCGCAACCAGACCATTATACTGAACCGTTCCAGACTGCTTCTTTTTCGGACGTACTGTTCGACTTCCAGCACCATTAAGGCTAAAAAGATTTCATGCGACTTGATAAGTTTATCGCTCAGCAACTCGGCGTAAGCCGCGCTATTGCCGGGCGTGAAATTCGCGCCAGCCGCGTTACCGTGGACGGCGACATTGTGAGAGACAGCGCTTTCAAACTGCAACCGGACCATCAGGTTGAGTATGACGGCAATCCGCTGACCCAGCAGCATGGCCCACGCTATTTCATGCTCAACAAGCCGGAAGGCTATGTCTGTTCAACGGACGATCCGGATCACCCGACAGTACTCTATTTCCTCGACGAACCGGTGGCGCACAAGCTGCATGCCGCTGGTCGCCTGGATATCGACACCACCGGACTGGTACTGATGACTGACGACGGGCAGTGGTCGCACCGTATTACCTCTCCGCGCCATCATTGCGAGAAAACCTATCTGGTGACGCTGGAGTCTCCGGTAGCGGATGACACGGCAGAGCAATTCGCCAAAGGCGTTCAGCTGCATAATGAGAAAGATCTCACCAAACCCGCCGTCCTTGAGGTGATCACCCCGACCGAAGTTCGCTTGACCATCAGCGAAGGGCGCTATCATCAGGTAAAACGGATGTTTGCTGCAGTGGGGAACCACGTTGTCGGCTTGCATCGTGAGCGGATTGGTGCGATTGAACTCGATCACGACCTGGCGCCAGGCGAATACCGCCCGTTAACGGAAGAAGAGATCGCCAGCGTCGGTCTGCCTTCGCATTAATCTCAGGAGAACTCTGTGACCACCAGGCCACACTCGTCGTTCAAAATTGTCTTCATTCTTGGCCTGCTGGCCATGTTGATGCCGCTGTCGATTGATATGTATCTGCCTGCACTGCCGGTTATTGCCGCGCAGTTTGGCGTACCGGCAGGCAGCGCACAGATGACACTCAGCACCTATATACTCGGTTTTGCCCTCGGCCAGCTGTTTTATGGCCCGATGGCGGATAGCCTGGGACGCAAGCCTGTTATTCTGGGTGGGACGTTGGTCTTTGCGGCCGCGGCAGTTGCCTGTGCGCTGGCTCAGACCATCGATCATCTGATTATCATGCGCTTCTTCCACGGTCTGGCGGCGGCAGCGGCAAGCGTGGTGATTAACGCCCTGATGCGCGATATCTACCCGAAAGAAGAGTTCTCCCGCATGATGTCGTTCGTGATGCTGGTGACGACGATTGCGCCGCTGGTGGCCCCGATGGCGGGTGGTGCGGTGCTGGTGTGGTTTAGCTGGCATGCGATTTTCTGGATCCTGGCGCTGGCCGCGCTGCTGGCCTCCGCGATGATTTTCTTCTTTATTGATGAAACGCTTCCCGTCGAGCGCCGCCAGAAATTCCACATCCGCACCACAATAGGTAACTTCGCCTCACTGTTTCGCCACAAGCGCGTGCTCAGCTATATGTTGGCAAGCGGGTTCAGCTTTGCCGGGATGTTCTCCTTCCTGAGCGCCGGGCCGTTTGTCTACATCGAACTGAACCACGTTTCGCCGCAGCACTTCGGCTATTACTTTGCGCTTAACATCGTCTTCCTGTTCATCATGACCATCATCAACAGCCGTTTTGTCCGGCGGGTGGGGGCGCTGAACATGTTCCGCGCCGGGCTGTGGATCCAGTTTGTGATGGCGATCTGGCTGGTGGTGAGCGCGTTTCTGGGCGTGGGCTTCTGGGCGCTGGTAGTGGGTGTGGCGGCTTTTGTCGGCTGCGTGTCGATGGTATCGTCGAATGCGATGGCGGTGATCCTCGATGAATTCCCACATATGGCGGGAACAGCATCGTCACTGGCAGGAACGTTCCGCTTTGGTATTGGGGCGATTGTCGGGGCGTTGCTTTCTATGGCTACCTTTACGACGGCCTGGCCGATGTTATGGGCGATGGCTTTTTGCGCAACCAGCTCCATACTCTTCTATCTTTACGCCAGTCGACCGCGAAAAACGGCTCACTAAAGCACAAAAAAGGCCCTACAGGGCCTTTTTTGTTGATACATATCAACCAAACCCACGTTCACACACCCGGCGTTTGTTTCTTTTATGTAAAATCTATTTATGTAAAAAGTCACATCATTGTATTCAAAAAGGTTGAGTTAGATCGCAGAAACGGGTACATATAGCGCCGACGCAAGCCTGGATTCCTATAAAAAAGCGCTGAATAGTGCAGGTTAGCGATGATGTGTTACTATAAATGTAAATAAATTGTGAAGTAAATTTTGCTTCCGGGGAACGAACGTGAATACATTACAACTCTCCATTGTCCATCGCTTGCCCCAGAGCTATCGCTGGTCAGCGGGTTTTGCAGGTTTGAAAGTTGAACCGATTCCGCAAAGTGCCGCGGACTGCGATAATTGTCTGGTTGCGCTCAAATTGCTTAGCCCGAGCGACGAAAACGCATGGCCGGTTATGGAACGCTTAAGCCAGGCGTTGACGGATATCGAAGTAGACAGCTCTGTACTGGAGTGCGAAGGTGAGCCGTGCCTGTTTGTTAAAAGCCAGGATGAGTTTGCCGCGACCTGCCGTCTGAAAAATTTTGGCGTTGCTATTGCGGAGCCTTTCTCTGGCCAGTATCCATTCTGAGCGCTAGTCTGCTGAAAGCAGCTGGCGCGTGTAACTCTGCGTTGGCGCAGTAAATACGCGCTGGCACTCCCCCTGTTCGACCACTTCTCCCTGTCGCAACACAATCACCTGATGGCATAGCGCCCGAACCACCTGTAAATCATGGCTGATAAAGATATAGGCCAGCCGGTGTTTTTCCTGTAACCCCTTGAGCAGTTTCAGGATCTGCGCCTGGACGGTTCTGTCCAGCGAAGACGTCGGTTCATCCAGAATAATCAGTTCCGGTTTCAGGATCAGCGCACGGGCAATAGCGATACGCTGACGCTGCCCGCCGGAGAATTCTGCCGGATAGCGGTGACGGGTATCGGGATCTAAGCCCACTTCGTTCATGACCCGCATGACCTCCTGTTCCCGTTGTTGGGCATTCAGGCTGGGCTGATGAACACGCAGACCCTCTTCAACGATCTGTAACACGCTGAGCCGTGGGTTAAGCGAGGAGTTGGGGTCCTGAAATACCACCTGCATACGGGGGCGTACCGGGAGCATCTGGCGTCGGTTCCACCGATGCAGCGGCATATTGTCAAAGAGGATCTCGCCCTGAGAAGCGATTAAACGCAGCAGCGCCAGGCCGGTGGTGCTTTTACCCGAACCGGATTCACCTACCAGTCCCAGAGATTCCCCCGGGCGCAGAGAGAAGCGGATATTTTTCAACACCGGATTCTGGTCGACGACGCGCCGCAGAATTCCTTTGCGAATGGGAAACGAGACGGACAAATCCTCAACACGCAACAGCGGTACGCTGTCAGCTGACAGAGGAACCGGGTCGCCAGAGGGCTCACTGTCGAGCAGACGCTGGGTATACGGGTGTTGTGGCGCGTTTAACAGCGTGGATGCGATATTCTGCTCGACACATCGCCCGTTTTGCATCACCGCAACGCTGTCGGCCAACTTTTTCACAATACTCAGGTTGTGCGTGATAAACAGCAAACTCATGTTCAGCTCGTCACGCAACTCGCGCAGCAGCGTCAAAATTTGCGCCTGCACCGTCACGTCCAGTGCCGTTGTAGGTTCATCAGCAATTAACAGTTCGGGGCGCGTGAGCAGGGCCATGGCAATCATCACGCGCTGGCGCTCGCCGCCGGAGAGCTGGTGCGGAAAATCATTCAGCCGTTTGGCTGCATTGCGTATGCCGGTTCGTTCAAGGCAGTCCAGAATTTCCCCGCGTGCGGCTTCTTTGCGCATACCTCGGTGTAGGGACAGGACTTCATAGAGCTGTTTTTCCAGGCTATGAAGGGGGTTAAGAGAAACCATCGGTTCCTGGAAAATCATGGCAATCTTATTACCGCGGATTGCGCGCAAGGTATGTTCGTCAGCATGCAACAGCGAGTTGCCGTGAAAAAGAATGTCGCCTTGCGGGTAACTCACGGGCGGAGAGGGCAGCAGACGCAGGATGGAGAGAGCTGAGACGCTCTTGCCTGAACCTGACTCACCCACCAGCGCCAACGTTTCACCGCGCTGGATCTGGAGTGACAGGTCGGTGACGACGGTACGCATCTCACCCTGTGTTGAAAAAGCAATCGACAGGTTATCAATACTGAGAAGGGGCTGCGTCATCTTATACCGCCTTATTAGGATCGAAGGCATCGCGCACGGCTTCGCCAATAAAAATCAGCAACGAAAGCAGCACGGCCACAGAAAGAAAGGCGGTAATACCCAGCCACGGCGCCTGCAGGTTGTTCTTGCCCTGTAACAGCAACTCGCCGAGCGACGGGGAACCCAGTGGTAACCCGAAGCCAAGAAAATCCAGCGAGGTGAGGGTGGTGATGGAGCTGCACAGAATAAACGGCAGGAAGGTAAGCGTGGCCACCACGGCGTTAGGCAGCATATGGCGGAAAATAATCCCGCGGTCGCTCACGCCCAGCGCCTGCGCGGCGCGAATATAGTCGAAGTTGCGGGTGCGCAGAAATTCCGCCCGCACGACACCCACCAGCGCCATCCAGCCGAAGAGTACGGTGATACCTAACAGCCACCAGAAGTTTGGCTGTACCACACTCGAAAGCAGGATGATCAGAAACAGCGTCGGCATGCCTGACCAGACTTCAATAACACGCTGGCCCCACAGGTCTATTTTTCCACCGTAATAGCCCTGAACCGCGCCGGCCACGACCCCCATCACACTGGAAAAAAGCGTCAGCATAAGTCCAAAGAGGAGCGATATCCGTGTGCCATAAAGGATGCGCGCCAGGACATCGCCACCGTTGGCATCCGTTCCCAGCCAGTTTTGCGCGGAGGGTGGGGAAGGGAAGGGCGTTGTGGTGGCAAAGTTAATGCTGTTTGCGCCAAAACGCACCGGTGCCCAGATAGCCCAGCCATGTTGCTCAATTTGCTGGCGAAGCCACGGGTCCTGATACTCCGCAGGCGTTGCAAACGGGCCACCAAAATCGCTTTCACTGTAATTAGCGAGAACCGGTACATACCAGCGGTCGTTAAAATGCACCAGCAAAGGCTTGTCGTTGGCAATCAACTCAGAGCACATGCTTAAAATAAACAACACGGCAAAAATCCACAGTGACCAGTAGCCGCGGCGGTTGTGGCGAAAACGGGCCCAGCGGGCCTGGTTTACGGGGCTTAAACGCGACATTAGCGGCCCTCAAAATCAATTCGGGGATCAACCAGCGTATAGCTGATATCACTGACGATATTCAGCAGCAGGCCAATCAGGGTGAAAATGTAGAGTGTGCCAAACATCACCGGATAATCGCGCGAGACGGTGGCTTCATAGCCCAGCAGGCCCAGACCGTTGAGTGAGAACATCACCTCGATCAGCAGTGAACCGGTAAAAAACATACTGATGAACGTGGCAGGAAATCCGGCAATGACCAGCAGCATGGCGTTGCGGAATACGTGCTTCCACATAATCTGCTTCTCGCTTACGCCCTTGGCGCGGGCCGTGACGACGTACTGTTTTCGAATTTCATCAAGAAAGGCGTTTTTGGTCAGCATGGTCAGAGCCGCAAACCCGCCAATAACCGTTGCCAGAACCGGTAGCGTGATATGCCAGAGATAGTCGGTGATTTTCTGGTACCACGGCAGGGTACTGAAATCAGCGGAGACTAACCCTCGCAGCGGAAAGATATCGAAATAACTCCCCCCGGCAAAAAAAACAATCAGCAGGACGGCAAACAGAAACGCCGGGATGGCATAACCGATGATGATGAACGTGCTACTCCAGATATCGAAACGGCTGCCGTTATAAACGGCTTTACGGATCCCGAGCGGAATCGAGACCAGGTAGATAATCAACGTTCCCCATAGCCCCAGCGTAATGGACACTGGCAGGCTTTGCTTAATCAATGTTAAGACTGATGCACTGCGAAACAGGCTATCGCCGAAATCAAAGCGAATATAGTCCCAGAGCATTTTGAAATAGCGCTCGTGAATGGGTTTGTCAAAGCCATAGCGGTGGGTGATCTCGGCGATCACTTCAGGATCCAGTCCACGCCCACCGCGATAATGACTTTCACTGATATTCCCGACGCCGGTTCGCGCATGGCTCGCGCCCATTCCTTCACCGCCGCCGCCTGGCATACCGCCGCTATTACCAAACTCGATAGCGGCAATAGCCTGATCAACCGGGCCGCCAGGCGCGATTTGCACGATAAAAAAGTTAATCGTGATGATGGCCCACAGGGTCGGGATGACCAACAGCAGACGGCGGATAAGATAGGCACCCATGATGATTCCTTAGCGTCGCTCAGCGGGGAGTCTGGCGGCTTTGTTGACGTCATACCACCAGGTATCAAAGCCCAATGAATAGACAGGGCGTACGGCAGGCACGGAGAACTTGTCCCAGCGAGCAAGACGATCTTCGCCCATATACCACATCGGCAGCATGTAGTAGTTCCAGGTTAAGACCCTGTCGAGCGCCCGCCCGAGCGGCAGGAGCTTTTCTTTATCGCCTTGCGCCGCCACTATTTTTGCAATCAGACTATCAATCGCCGGGCTTTTCACCCCCGGGGCATTATATGAGGAGTCGATGTAGCTGGAGGCCCATGAAATTTGCAGATCGGAGCTTGGCCACGGCTGTGCGGGCCACAAGCGCTGCATCATGTCGTAATCACGGCTGCGCATGCGATTGGTAATCTGCGCGTTATCAACCTGACGAATGTTCATGGTAACGCCCAGCCGCTCAAGGTTGTGCTTAAATGGCAGTACCCACTGATCGTTGCCCCCGGATGAAAGCAGCAGCTCAAAGCTGAGAGGCTTACCCGTTTTGGCATCCACACGCTTTTGATTCTTCAGGGGCCAGCCCGCGTCATCCAGCAGCTTGCTGGCTTTCAGCAGGTTGGCGCGGTCGTAGCCGTCACCGTTCGACACGGGCGGCTGAAACACCGAGGTGAACACTTCCGCGGGTACTTCCGCTTTCAGCGGTGCCAGCAGGAGCAGCTCGTCAGCTTTCGGGTAGTCGCGCGCGGCATATTCCGTGTTCTGGAAATAGCTGTTCGCACGGCTGTAGGCCCCGTAAAACAGCGCTTTGTTCATCCACTCAAAATCAAAGGCCAGGGAAATCGCTTCCCGTACCCGGCGGTCATTAAACACCGGACGCTGAATATTAAATGCCAGCCAGCGGGTGTCCTGGGCGGACTCATTTTTGTGCTCATCTTTAACGATGTAACCTTTCGCGAAATTTTTCCCGATATACCGCGTGGCCCAGTTTTTGGCGTTGCTCTCGACGCGCAGATCGAAGGCACCGGCTTTAAATGCTTCAAATGCCACGTTATCGTCGAGGTAGTAATCATAACGAAGGGTGTCGAAATTCCAGCGCCCGCGGTTAACTGGCAGGTTTGCGGCCCAGTAGTCTTTGACGCGGGAATAGACCACATATTGCCCCATGCGCCAGTCGGTAATGCGGTAAGGACCACCTGCCAGAGGGGGAGTAGAGAGCGGGTCGCTCAGTTTGTGATCTTTCCAGAACGATTGAGGCATCACCGGCAGTGAGAACAGGCTGAGCATATTCTCTTTGTTGGGTTCGCTCAGCTCGATGCGCACGGTGAGCGGCGCAATGGCTCTGACGGATGCGCCTTTGTACACGATGCGGAATTGGGGCACGCCTTCAGTCATAAATTTGTGAAAGGTGAACGCGACGTCACTGGCCTTAACCGGTGAACCATCGTGAAAACGTGCCCGAGGGTTTATCGAGATTTCAGCCCAGGCAAAGTTATCCGCGTAACGCACGTTATCGGCAATCAGTGGATAGTAGCTGCCGGGCTCATCATCAGACGTGACAAAAAGCGTATCGTAAAGTGATTCCGTTCGCGCGGCCGCCACGCCACGCAGGGCGTAGCGGTTGAAGTTGTCGAACGTTCCCGTGGCGGAAAGTGTTACCTTCCCACCTTTGGGGGCGGCTGGGTTGACGTAATCGAAATGTGTAAAATTGACCGCGTATTTCGGCTCGCCAATCACCGCGAAGGCGATATTTTCTTTGATGGCTTGCGCCTGGCTGGACAGGCTCGTGAATGCCAACATCAGCAACATAAAGCGCATAAGCATCTCGTGGCGGCTCCTTCTTTTACAAACCAGCTCAGTTAAGCTGAATAATAAGTGACGTCACGGGCAATGTGAAATTATTCACTGCCGGGCGAAACGTCAGGCCGCCAGTTGCGGAACTGATCCAGTGGCATCGGGCGGCTAATCCAGTAGCCCTGCAGGAAATTGACGCCATGCTCGCGTAGCCATGCAGCCTGTTCCGGGGTTTCCACCCCTTCGGCGACGGTCAACATATTCATTCGTCTTGCCAGCGTCAGGACTGCATCCAGCACCGGTGACGTCACGGTCTCCGTGCCTATCGCATTAACAAAACCACGATCAATCTTGAGATAGTCCATGGTGAAATGCTCAAGATAAATCAGCGCGCTGTGACCAGTACCAAAATCATCAATGGCTATCTCAAACCCTTCGTTATGCAGCCATTCGAAGAGGCTGTTGGCTTCCCGATGATTAAGCATGTCGCGCTCGGTGATTTCCAGCACGATCTGGAAGTAATCCGGCGGCAGTAACGCTTTGAAGGTGAGCATGTCTTCTTTGAAGCTTTCCGCATGCAAATGCCCAGGCGCGATGTTGATGCCGAGTTTTGCGCCCGGCGGTAGCACGGTCTGTAATACCGGCGCATCGTGAATGATGAGATCAAAAAGATGCAGCGTCAGCGGAACGATCAGCTTCTGTGCCTCTGCAAAATTGATAAAGGCGTCAGGCGGAATCTCACCCATGGTCGGGTGTTTCCAGCGCATCAACACCTCGACACCGCGCATTTTCAGCTCTTTTGCGTCCACCACAGGTTGATAGACCACATAGAATTGATCGCGCTTAATGGCGCTTAAAATCTCTTTACCCGGATTCAGCCGTATGCTGAGAATATAGTAATTGAGCGATCCGGCCGCAATGCCGCACACCAGTCCGAAGAACAGAGCGTAAAGTATTTCATCGCTGGTCCAGGCGTCCGCATACAGTTTAATGGTCAGGGGGACGTTTTTCAGCGTAGCGATGCGGCTCGGTGCTTCATCTAAATCACGCGCTTTGACCAGCTTGCTGGACATCGTCGTTAGAGCATAATCGCCAATGATGATGGCGATGCCAGCGAACTCGTCCTGGCGGGCTGTGTAGAGCAGATAAGGTGTCAGATTGATATTCACCGAGGTGAACACACCGCCATCTTTAACTAACGGGTTACGATACCAGATGGCAATCGCGGGCTTGTTGGGCAACATCGGGGTGCCTGGAAGCAACGCCATATCGATCTGCTTATTAATGTGCAGCTCGGGTATCAGCTCCTCCATCGGGACATTCATTGGACCTGTGGCGGATGAACAGAACGCAATTTTGTCCCTGACCAACAAAAAGGCGCGCACGTTGAGGCTAAATGCTGCGCGTGAAGTCAGTTCTGCATTGACGTCGTGGCAATTGTTCAGCGTGAGTGGCTGGAGGATGTCGATAGAGGTTTTTAACTCTGCGAAATAGCTCTCCATGTAGAGGTTGACATCGTTAATCAGGGTGTCGAATTTTACGTCCCGCTTGTGGTAGCTCCAGAAAAATTGCAATGAACCCAGGAGCAGGGCAGCGATCAGGCCTGTGATAATGCTGAGGATCAGTATCTTGCGATTACTGGAGAAGTAGCGGGTGAACATAGACGTTGTGGTTCCTGAATTGCCGCCGAATGTATTCAGTGTAACGGGCAAAAAAAAACACCGCCGAAGCAGTGCTTTTTTTCATCATATCGCCAGCCAAGGGATAACCAACGATACAATTTCCATATTAACTGCGGGTCAGTACGCGGCGCGCTTCGTTGTAGCGCTTTTTCCAGTACGGTTCGTTCATGCTGGAAATGGTCACACCGCTACTGGTGGAGGCATGTACAAACTGGTCATTACCAATATAGATGCCCACATGTCGACCTGTAGAACCGGCGCGGAACAGAACTAAGTCACCGGTGCGCAGTTTAGTACGTGAAATCGACTTGCCCATCTCCTGCTGTTCGTAAGTCGAACGCGGAAGATCTAACCCGAATTGCTCACGGAAAGTACGCTGTACAAAACCGGAACAATCAATACCTGTTTTCGTGCTGCCGCCAAGACGGTAACGCACGCCTTTCCAGTCAGCATACTGGTCCATAATGCGGGACTTCACGTCCAGATTACGTACCATATTTTCAAATTCATCCTGAGAGGCTTGCAGTGACGAGGAATCTTCCATTCCCACAACACGCGTCTCAGGATGCATATTCTTTGCGGTGTTCGATGTACTACATGCAGACAACAGTACCGCGACTGCTATCGCCGGGATCCCCCGTAAGATATATCTCAGAAACGGTTGAGATTTGACCATTTTGTTTATTTTCCCTTGAAGTCCTTAACGACAAATATCGTTATAAAAATGCCAAACGTGACGAGACTAATTATCTGTTCACATTGAGACAATTCTTTCTGCTCACATTTGTGGCACAGCGCACAAAATTATTAGCCAGTGAAATAATTATCTCTATGGGGCAAAACGAGTTCGAGATTAACCGATTGCCTGGGGTATTGCGAGTAAAAAAAGCCTTTTTTTTATAAGAAATTGTGATACAGAAAGTAAAAACATGGAAATGCTCAAAATACCGACAGATCCGCCACCTTATCGCGTAATTGATTCATTTTTATCATGAATGTGATGACAGGAATATGACAGTGAGAAAAGATCGCGGCAGGAGACCTGTCAGGGATCATGTCGATCCCTGATAGCTAACGTTAATTTAGGTTAGTTATTTGTTTAATTGTTGTTGCGTTTTTCCGGGAAGATAGCGATCAAACAGCGCTATTATCCCGTCGCTCAACGGTGTCATCAAACACCACGGTAGAGCAATCAGAGCAACGGAGAGCGAACCGACGGCAATATCGGTGAACCAGTGGGCGCCAATCATTACGCGTGGAAAAGCAAAAACCACAAAAATAATCAGGGCTATTGCAAAGGCTTTTTTGCCGAAATAACGAAGCATAACTGCGGAAAAAATAAGCAGCATCATGCCGTGGTCGCCAGGGAAACTGTCCTTCGAGGCATCTTTTGTTGGAATATGCAGCAACTCACTGACGCGATAAATATCGCTAAAGAAGAGCGTTGGGCTGGAGCGCTTAACCGGAATAATCGAGGTTGCCAGCTGGTTAATGACCACGGCAAACAGCAGCATCACCAGACCGATAATCATAATACGCCGACGCCCTGCTTTATCCTCTTTCAACCAGAAGGAGAGCATCAGGCAGCCCATTGCCAGCAACGAAAAACCGTCGAAGGCGCGGTTGTTGGTGATAGCTACCAGCCACAGAAAGGCATTGCTTTTCACCAGCTCCTGGTTGAAGAAGTGAAAGATTGCAGAATCCAGCGGGAACCAGAAACCATGATTCGCCGGGATATACCAGGAGAAAAAGAGCGCCAGACCGGCGACATTAAGCAGTAATATCAGGGGAAATCGAGTCGTCATAACGTTCAGCAAAGAGTGAAAACAGGGGCAACGTTAGCCGCCCAAACTTAAACGAAGCTTCAACAGGCTGGACTGCAGGGCATTCCAGTCGGCGTTAACCGCACTAATTAACTCTATTCGGCTGTCCGGCGGGGCAACATTTTGCGTTTCAATGAAGAAATCTTCACCCTGACGGTTGATCCGTACCAGTCCGTCTGGTGTGCGCATGATCCCTTTAACGCGATCGACCGGAGCAAGTCTGGCCCACTCAAGGATCCCGATGGTGTCAAAAACGGTATCTGCATCGAAGATCCATCCACAGGCCTGATACCCCTGGCCACTATTCAGATTACGACGCCAGCGCTGGTGTTCCGGCAGGCTGAGGGCAGCCAGACCCTGTTTCACCGGGTGGCTATGGGCATGCTCTGCACTGGCCGGAAGTTCCACTATGTTCAGGCGAGGAAGATCAAGCAGGGAGATATCAATCCTCCCCTGGGTGGTCTGCACTCGTTGACGATTACCCCCGAAATGTTGCCACCACGCGTCCAGCGCGGCCTGGCTTTCAGCCGTGGCGCGATCTTCTTTATTAGCAACGATAATGTCTGCTGAGGCGAGTTGATCGCGGAAGTTCTCGTTGGCTACCGCTTTATCATCCAGAAGCTGACGAGGGTCAAGCAGGCACAGGGTGGCGCGCAGATCAATCCACGGCTCGTAAACCGGTGCGGTCAGTAAATCAAGGATCTGCTTCGGGTGACCCAGCCCGGTGGGTTCAATCAGCAGGCGATCGGGTTTGCCCTGACGCAGCAGCGTATTGAGTCCTACCTGCATGGGCAAACCATTGACGCAGCACATGCATCCGCCTGGGATCTCTTTGATCATCGCGCCGCTGTCCGACAGTAATGCGCCGTCGATGCCCACTTCGCCAAATTCATTGACCAGAACGGCCCATTTCTCGGCCGGATCTTTGTTCGCCAGCAGGTGAAGAATTGAGGTGGTTTTACCGCTGCCGAGAAAACCGGTGATGAGGTTGGTTTTGGTCACGTGCGCTCCAGAAGAGAATTGTGATGCTATAACAATTATCTCTTATCCTGGCGAAAAAAGGGCGCAATGAGAAGGGGAAGGGCGAACGGAGGTCACCTCCGTTCGTGTTAAGCGCAATAATCGTTAAAGATTTAACGTTTCAATAACAGCCTGACGTGCACCGTGGCGGGCAATGCGCTGATATGCCTGGCTGACAGCTTCAACAAAAACGCTATTTTGGGCGAGATCGTGTCCAAAGACCTCGTTCAGCCCCAGCAGCGCGTTGACGCGATCGTCGTCGCTGCTGGCGTCGACAATCGCGCGGATTTTATCGCTGAGGGGATCGCGGACGTCAATTGTGTTTCCGTGTTTGTCAGTCCCGCTGACGTAGCGTATCCAGCCGGCCACGCCCAGAGCCAGCAGCAGCCACGGCGTTTTTCGCTCAAGATGGACGCGGATCCCGTCCAGCATTCTCTGGGGCAGCTTCTGGCTACCGTCCATTGCAATTTGCCAGGTACGGTGCTGCAAGGCCGGGTTAGCAAAGCGTTCAAGCAGGCTATCGGCGTATGCGGTGAGATCGACATCCTTAATGCGTAATGTGGGTGCCTGTTCATCGAGCATGAGCCGACGGGCGGCTTTGCGGAAGGCTGCGTCTTCCATACATTCATTGATATGCGCATAGCCGGCGAGATACCCGAGATAAGCCAGGAAAGAGTGGCTGCCGTTAAGCATGCGTAACTTCATCTGCTCCCACGGCAGAACATCCTGCACCATCTGGACGCCCGCCACTTCCCACGCCGGACGGCCGGCAACAAAATTATCTTCCACCACCCACTGAATAAACGGTTCGCAGCTGATGGCGCACGGATCTTCAACGCCGAGCGTTTCGGTGATTTCTGCCAGTGAGGCCTCTGTTGCAGCAGGAACAATCCTGTCGACCATGGTTCCGGGAAAACTCACGTGGCTATCAATCCACGCAGCGAGTGCCGGAGAGCGTTTTTGCGCCATTCCCAGAACGGCATTTTTCACCACATGGCCGTTGTCAGGGATATTGTCGCAAGAAAGCACGGTAAAAGCAGGTAAGCCGCGCTCACGGCGACGATGGAGCGCTTCGACAAGGATCCCCGGGGCGGAATGCGGCTCAGATGGATTTTCCAGATCGTGGATAATCCGCGGGTTTTGCAGATCCAATTTACCGGTGGCGGGATCGATGCAATAACCTTTCTCCGTGATGGTGAGCGACACAATCGCCACCTGAGGCTCACAAAATTTCTCAATAATAGCGGGCAGAGAGTCCAGCTTTGCGTTCAGGCATTCATGGACGGCACCGACGATAATTGCCTCATTTCCTTCTGCACCTTTCTCCAGAACGGTGAACAGGTGATCCTGCGCACGCAGCTGGCTCATCAGCACATCACCGCTAAAGAGGCTAATCTCACATATTCCCCAGTCGCCGCCTTTCTCATTCAGCACCCGATTTGTTAACAATGCCTGGTGCGCGCGGTGAAACGCGCCAAAGCCAAAATGGACGATGCGAGAGCGTAATTGCTGACGATCGTAGCGCGGTTGCTGAACATGGGCAGGAAGGGCGGTGGAGGCAATTGTCTTCATGAGATACACACCTGATTAACCATTAATTAACAATGCCAGTGTAAAGTTATATGACAGCAAATAAAATTGGTAAGCCGTAAATATC
Organism: Enterobacter sp. DVT3837; assembly: GCF_056238685.1. Classification (NCBI taxonomy): domain Bacteria; kingdom Pseudomonadati; phylum Pseudomonadota; class Gammaproteobacteria; order Enterobacterales; family Enterobacteriaceae; genus Enterobacter; species Enterobacter sp. DVT3837. Next base: position 21,062 of record NZ_JBWDLA010000002.1, read on the forward strand.
CCTGTTCTGTGAGTTTGATCAATCAATGCGTGGCGGTATGTTGACCCTTCATGGTAAACATGTATGGTAGTCGTCATTGCGGTAACGCATATTGGTATAACAACTTAAGAGGGTGAGGCAATGGAACAAACCTGGCGTTGGTACGGGCCGAACGATCCGGTTTCTCTTGATGATGTGCGTCAGGCTGGCGCAACGGGTGTCGTCACGGCAGTGCATCATATTCCTAACGGCCAGGTATGGCCGGTTGATGAAATTCAAAAGCGTCAGGCGCTGCTGGCAGAGAAGGGATTAACCTGGTCTGTGGTGGAAAGCATTCCGGTTCATGAAGATATCAAAACCCATTCAGGGGAGTACCAGACCTGGATTGCCAACTATCAGCAGAGTATTCGCAACCTGGCGACCTGCGGCATTGATACGGTGTGCTATAACTTCATGCCTATCCTGGACTGGACGCGCACTGACCTTGAATATCAGATGCCGGACGGTTCAAAAGCACTGCGTTTCGATCAAATTGCCTTTGCGGCATTTGAACTGCACATTCTGAAACGTCCTGGCGCCGAAGCGGATTACACCGCGGAAGAGCAACAGCAGGCGCGCGCGTGGTTTAACGCCGCCAGTGATGCTGACATCGAAAAGCTGACCCGCAATATCATTGCTGGTCTGCCAGGTGCGGAAGAGGGCTATACGCTGGAACAGTTCCGTGCACGTCTGGCGGAATATGGCGACATTGATAAGCATCAGCTTCGTGAAAACATGGCGTACTTCCTGCGCGCGATTGTGCCCGTCGCAGAAGAAGCGGGCGTTCGCCTGGCGATACATCCGGACGATCCTCCGCGTCCTATTCTCGGCCTGCCGCGTATCGTCTCGACGATTGAAGATATGCAGTGGCTGAAAGAGACGGTAGACAGCATCTACAACGGCTTTACCATGTGCACCGGCTCCTACGGCGTGCGTGCGGATAACGATCTGGTGCGGATGATTGAAACCTTCGGCGATCGTATTCACTTTACTCACCTGCGCGCGACCTGTCGTGAAGAGAACCCAAAAACCTTCCACGAGGCAGCGCACCTTGGCGGTGATGTAAATATGGTCGCGGTGGTGGATGCCATCCTGGCGGAAGAAGTACGTCGTAAGCAGGTTGGCGATGTGCGTCCTATTCCATTCCGTCCGGATCACGGGCATCAGATGCTGGACGATCTGCGTAAGAAAACGAACCCAGGTTATTCGGCAATCGGTCGTCTGAAAGGGATGGCGGAAGTGCGCGGCATAGAGCTGGCGCTGAAGATGACGAAGTATCCTGACTTGCTGTAAAAGAAAAACCCGGCGCAAAGCCGGGTTTTTTGTGTTAGTCAGCACGACCCATATAGCGTTTTTCTTCAATATGGATGCGAATTTTCTCGCCTGCAGACAGGTATTCTGGCACCTGCACAACCAGTCCAGTTGTCAGGGTTGCTGGTTTGTTGCGGGCGCTTGCAGATGCGCCTTTGATACCCGGTGCCGTTTCAACGATTTCCAGATCGACGGTCTGAGGCAGTTCCAGAGCCAGCAGCACTCCATCCCAGGTCAGAACCTGCATGTCTGGCATACCGCCTTCAGGAATAAACAGCAGCTCTTCTTCAATCTGATCTTTGGTGAAGATATACGGGGTGTAATCTTCTTTATCCATGAACACGTATTCGTTGCCGTCGATATAGGAAAAATCGACATAGCGACGGGTCAGTGTCACGGTATCAACGATATCGTCACCTTTAAAACGTTCTTCAACTTTCAGACCGGTACGCACATCGGCGAAACGCATTTTGTACAGCGTCGCTGCACCACGGGCGCTAGGTGCCTGAATATCGATATCTTTCACAATCAGCAGTTTGCCGTTGTAATTCAGTACCATACCTTTCTTAATTTCGTTCGCTCTTGGCATTGCAGTAATCCTGTATACGGAAGGTAAAAAATATCGCGCCAAATTACTCGTGCGCGGCCTTTCAGGCAAGAGGAATTCGTGGCTTTTGCTATCAATACGCAAAAGGTGTTACTGTGCGCGCGATGCCCGGCTGCGCGGGCCTTCGTCAGCGAAAGAGAGCGTTTATGGATTGTCGTCCAGATTGCGGCGCGTGCTGTACCGCACCGTCCATTTCAAGCCCCATTCCAGGAATGCCAGAGGGCAAGCCTAATAGTCAATTATTCGCAGTGTAAAAAAGACATCGCTAAGCAGAAATGACTTTTTTGCTAAGTGTTTCAATTGAATGTGAAAAGCTTTCTCCATAGCCAGTTTTAGACAGTTGTAATAACTCATTTAGTCCAGAATGACTTGTAAACGAAAGATTTTCATACAGGCATATAGGAAGTTCTGAATTGTCTTTAAATCTTCTGTCTGGGCCTCCAGACTTGTTCACATACTTCCATGTCCTTCCAACGACTATGGCATCTCCAGGTACACCTTCGCTTTCAATGAATCGACTGTCGGCAACATTAACGAATAGCTGGTTATAACCAACAGCGCCTACACCTTCACGGTCATAAACGAGAACTCTATCTGGAAAAAAATGTAATGTTTGGCGACCGACATTGATAGCAATCGTCTCAACATTTGTTTTAACAAAGGGAGGCTTTGATTTGCTGATAGAGGTTACTTTTCTGCGTAGTAAGTTACCAGCCCCTGCATGATATTTGGGATCATAAACGGCTCCAGAAGCTTCTATATGCCAAACTTTTGAGCAGCTTGCGAGCTTGGCTCCACTATCATGGAGTTGCTGGTAACATGCCATCATTTGATCATCAAAATCATAAAAAAGCACAGTAGTCTTTCTTAGCTGATCGTACATGTAAGCAAAAACAGATATTGCTACCCCTACAATAAATCCTATAGCGAGGCACCACTCAGGCCATGCTTGTGAAAAACCGTAAAGTAATAGCGCAATCGAAAGGCACATGACCAAGGGCCATATTTGTGACTTCTTACGTTTGTTGTTCAACTCTTCAAGCAGTTCTCGAGAACTTGAATCAACGATTTCCGAGATAGTGAATCGCCACGGGTTTAACAGACACCTCAGAGTCATTTAAGATGGCTTAAAGAGAGGTGCCCATGAGCGGTAAGCGTTATCCCGAAGAGTTTAAAATTGAAGCAGTCAAACAGGTTGTTGATCGTGGTTATTCTGTTTCCAGCGTGGCAACACGTCTCGATATCACCACCCACAGCCTTTACGCCTGGATAAAGAAGTACGGTCCGGATTCCTCCACTCATAAAGAACAGTCAGATGCTCAGACCGAGATCCGCCGTCTCCAGAAAGAGCTGAAGCGGGTTACTGACGAACGGGACATATTAAAAAACTGTCCATGGGTGAAACCCCGTCCTGAGTCTCAGAAACTCCCCGGAAAAGTTGGCAGGCTAATTTAGCGAAGGAAGCAGCCGTCGGCCTTTTGGTGGTATGACCCCGTAAAAAAACATGGTTCAGGGACTGTGGCGGATCCGGCAGTGGTGACTTTGATCCCGTTCAGGAAGGTGATTTCTCCGTCGTCCCCTCCTTCGTTCATCGAAAAATGAGCAAGGAGATTTCCATGAAAAAATCCTCCCGAATGTCTGTTATCCATCCTCATGCTGCGGGCGTTGATATTGGCGCTGAATTCCACGTAGTCGCCGTTCCACCGGATGCTGACGCCGAGCCGGTCAGAACTTTTCAAAGTTTCACTGGCGACCTTCATCGGATGTCCGACTGGCTCAAAACCTGTCACATTACGACCATTGCCATGGAGTCCACTGGCGTTTACTGGTTGCCTGCTTTTGAGATCCTTGAGGCTGCGGGTTTCAATGTGATCCTTGTTAATGCCAGAGACGCAAAAAATGTTCCCGGTCGCAAGACTGATGTCAATGACGCACAGTGGCTGCAGAAGCTGCATTCATTTGGCCTTCTTCGGGCCAGTTTCAGACCTGAACACGACATTTCCGTACTCAGGTCTTATTTGAGACAACGGGAACGCCTGACTGAATACCGGGCTGCTCATATCCAACATATGCAGAAGGCGTTGATGCAGATGAATGTTCAATTGCATCATGCCGTATCGGATATTACTGGCGTTACCGGTCTTTCAATCGTCAGAGCTATTGTCAGTGGTGAGCGCGATCCTTCAGTATTGATCCAGTATCGTGATGTCAGATGTAAAAAGACGCCAGAGGTTCTTCAACAGGCACTGACAGGGAACTGGCAGCCTGAACATCTTTTTGCACTTGAACAGTCGGTGGCATTTTTCGATTTTTACCAGGAAAAAATCCGTGAGTGTGATGATCAAATCGAAACTTCATTATTGCAGCTCAGCACCGGAACTGAAGAGCCTGAAGGAGTATTGCCCTCCGCCAGACATCGTACAAAACAGCCCAATCAGCTTTCCTTTGATGTCAGGCCATTACTCTGGAAAATTACCGGAGCAGACCTGACACAGATACATGGGTTCGGACCTTATCTGGCACTAAAATTCGTTGCCGAATGCGGTACTGACATGAATCGCTGGCCGGATGCGAGCCATTTTACCTCGTGGCTGTGTTTGTCCCCGGGGAATAAGATCTCCGGTGGAAAAGTACTGTCCTCGAAAACACGGCGTTCATCCAGTCGAATTGCTGCTGCACTAAGACTGGCAGCCACAACAATTGGCCGGAGCGATACAGCGCTGGGTGCTTTTTATCGTCGATTATCATCCCGTATCGGGAAAGCAAAAGCAGTCACTGCAACGGCAAGAAAACTGGCAATACTGTTCTACAATGCCCTTAAATACGGTCAGAAATATGTCGATCCTGGCGCGGATTATTATGAAGAGCGCTACCGTAATCGCGTACTCGACGGGCTTAAACGAAGGGCAAAATCACTGGGTTACTCTCTCCAGCAAGATCCCGAGTTATGCGTGTGAACCGGGAGTTTCTCAGGAAGCCGCGGCGTACTTCGCAAAACTGTCCGACTGAGGTACGCCTTTATCCGTGACAACGCCCGTTGCTGGCCTGTTCGCCTGCTCTGTCGGGTGCTGGATGTTCATCCCAGTGGCTTTTACGCATGGCTTCAGCAGCCGCATTCACAACGCCATCGGGCAGACCTGAGACTGACAGGACAGATTAAACAGTTCTGGCTGGAATCGGGATGCGTCTATGGTTATCGCAAGATCCATCTGGATCTGCGGGACAGCGGGCAACAGTGCGGAGTCAACAGAGTCTGGCGACTGATGAAACGTGTCGGGATAAAGGCTCAGGTCGGATACCAGAGCCCGCGGGCACGTAAAGGCGAGGCCAGTATCGTGTCGCCCAACAGGCTCCAGCGACAGTTCAATCCGGATGCTCCGGATGAGCGTTGGGTAACCGACATAACCTATATCAGGACCCACGAAGGCTGGCTGTATCTTGCTGTGGTTGTTGATCTGTTCTCACGCAAAATTATCGGCTGGTCCATGCAATCCCGGATGACAAAGGACATTGTCCTGAACGCACTGCTGATGGCTGTATGGCGGCGTAATCCCCAAAAACAGGTGCTGGTTCATTCGGATCAGGGCAGTCAGTACACAAGCCATGAGTGGCAGTCGTTCCTGAAATCACACGGCCTGGAGGGCAGCATGAGCCGTCGCGGTAACTGCCATGATAATGCGGTCGCAGAAAGCTTTTTCCAGTTGTTGAAACGCGAACGGATAAAGAAAAAGATCTACGGAACGCGGGAAGAAGCCCGCAGTGATATTTTTGATTACATCGAAATGTTTTATAACAGTAAGCGTCGGCATGGTTCTAGCGATCAGATGTCACCGACAGAATATGAAAACCAGTATTATCAACGGCTCGGAAGTGTCTAGATTATCCGTGGCGATTCAATTTCAGTGCTCAGTTTACCACTACATCTAAATCGCTGTTACGGCCTGCGGTTGCTGCCTCGACTACTTTATCTTTTCCTAGTCATCCCGTACAACCTAACAAATCATCGGGATTTGCCTGATGAAGTGGGCTATGGACGATCCCGTGCGTTTCCTGAGGGAGAAGGATGAACTCACGCATCTTGAAACCGAGACAGGTTGGCTAAGCACAGCTTGGCGTATATCTGAAGAGGGCTCGATTACCGTTGATATCGACATGTATATCCATGGACGATTGTTTGCAGGGGAGATGACATATCCGGATGCGTTCCCGGATTCTCCGCCCTATATACGTCCGCGAGATAAATCAGAGCGGTGGACTAGTCATCAATATGGCGTGGGTGGCTCACTGTGCTTGCAGTGGCGGGCAGATAACTGGCATAGCAATGTGACTGGTGCAGATATGGTACGCAGTGCATACGAGTTGCTAAGTACTGAACAGCATCCTGAGTTACCTCATTCTGTTCCCTCTGCGCATCGCTTGACAGAGGGGCAGAACCTTAATTTTATATTTCGACGTTATGTCCCTACCTCCGAAGTTGAACATATATTAACTGTGCTCCCACTTCCGTCCAGAACCCGAATATCATCTTCAACGGTGTATAACGAAGGGTCGGCGGTAATGTTCATAGCAAGAGTCGCTGACGCACAGGATGAACTGCGAAATGTTTCCGATATCCCTCAAGGGCTCATCGATTTTGTTAGTATTTTGTCATTATCTTATGAGGGTTGGGTCTTTAGAAGCGACTACTTTAGCCAGAGGCAATCCTTAGATTCCGTAGAAGCATTAATCCAGATGTTGATGATGGCCGGTTTTAACACCGATGATGTTCTGGTTAAGGAAGGGGATAAGTACAAGGCTAAGACGATCATATTACTAGGCAAAGAGTGGACATCACTGCGAGTATTCCTGATAGATTCTGGGGAGCAACCAGTGCTGCGGGAACATCGAGTTGTCAGCTCTCCGAACTCAGCCTTAAGGCTTTCGGAAGAATCACAGAAGTTGAGTAAGGTCCGCATAGGAATTGTTGGGCTGGGATCCGTAGGCAGCAAACTTGCGATTTCACTTGCTCGTTCAGGTGTTAGACAGTTCTTATTAGTCGATGACGATTATCTCACGCCGGGCAACTTGGTGCGTCATGAGTTGGGGTGGGCCCAAGTGGGAGCGCATAAGGCATGGGCTGTAAGCAATACTTTAGCGCTTATAGCGGCTGGAGTGAAAGTGGATGTAAAGATTATTCGTCTTGCGGGGCAAGAGTCGGCGGTGACAGCAGCAGCTGCACTAAAAGATCTGTCTAATTGCGATTTGTTGATCGACGCCACAGCTAATCCAGAAGTCTTTTTGTTGTTAGCAGCGACTGCCCGGCGAAATAGAATACCTATGTGCTGGGGGGAGATATTCGCAGGTGGTTACGGAGGCATGATCGCGCGAGCACGCCCCAAACACGACCCAAATCCATTAGCTGTGCGTGACGCTTACCATTCTTATCTCTCAACCCTCCCCGAAGCACCTTTTAAGAATATGGCTAGTTACGATGGGAGTGATGAACAACCACTTATTGCATACGACAGCGACGTGGGGTTTATTACCACTGCACTGACACGGCTGGCTGTGGATACTGCTTTATGCAGAGAGCCAAGCGAATTCCCGTATTCTTTGTACTTGCTTGGTATGCGTCGTGAATGGATTTTCGAGGAGCCGTTTGACACACGGCCAGTTGAAATAAGTGGAGAGGGCTGGGAACGTGACGAAAATGCTGTGAGGGATGAAGATAGGGTCGAAGTTGCAAAGGTATTGATAAATATGTATGAAGGAAAACAAAGTGCTAACTCTGATTCTACCGACTAAGCAACATAATTTAATGAAGGCAGCGCTCCGAAAAGCTGGTCAACGTGAAGTCGGCGGTATTCTTATGGGTGAAAATATCGGGAATAATGTTTTCATCGTTCGTGAAATAACCATACATCGTCATGGTACGTTTGCATCCTTTATCAGACGTATTGAGGATGCTATTGGTGGGCTCCGTGCTTTTTTTAAAGAAACTGGATACGATTATGTACGCTTCAATTATATCGGTGAATGGCACTCACACCCTTCATTTGAGCCATATCCAAGCAGAAAAGACGATCTGTCTATGTTACAGATCGTAAAGGATGAAACTGTCGGAGCGAATTTTGTAGCTTTGTTGATTACCAAGCTTGGACCTGGCGGAGAGATGATTTCAACAGTCCATACATACCTTCCTGATGGTTCGAAGATTCCATCAACTTTTAAGATTGAGACGTGATTTAGGTAGGTGGAAGAAATGTTAACTTGTCTAATCACAACGGATAATATTGACTCTTCTTAGCTATTGTTTATATTTTCCCATTTTTTTTCGGTGGTCGCATATTATTATAACGATAGCAAAACTTTCTGTCATAAAACATTTCGATATGATAAAAAATACCACTACAGGCTACTTCCCGTGTCCCACGAATCTTTTTCTTTATCCGTTCTGGCTTAAGCAACAGGAAAAAAACTTTCTCCATCTACGTAGTCGTGACAGTACCCACGGCGACTCATAAGGCCCCTCAGTCCTTGTGGTTTCAGGAATGACTATCACTCGTGTCTCGTTCACTGACAACCTTGATCAGAACAAACCTGGATCTGTTTTTGAGGATTAGCACTAAATGAAAGTACATTGCCTGAAGTATTTAAATGTTTTAGGTTGAAGATAGAAGGAGGTAGTTAGCCTCCTTTTTTGAATTTGTGGGGTAGTAAAAACCAAATCTGAGCAGAATTAAAAAAGAGAGAGTTATTTTTTAACGGAAACTTTACGTTGCACATTTTCTGCTTCCTGATACGATGCTATCCCTTTACAGTCACGAGTGACGAGTCTTAAAGTTATCTCTCCGTGTGTTGGTGTATTAGTCCAATATGTTCCGTTCAAAGATAATTGATCTCCCGCTAACTTTAATTCCCCTGCACCGCTTGTTATTGAATGCGCGCCTGAAAAAATTTTCCTTAGTTCAAACATATAGCAAAGCCTAGTCACGTCTGTTTTAGAGCTTCTTAAAAGAGCTTCAAGTCGGGATTCTCCTTCCTGTCTTTCGGTAAAAGATTGAATAGATAGAGTTAGATAGGTTTGCCGTATCACGAAAAAAATAGGAATGACCAATCGGTTTCCGTCAACAGCACCGTAGTCTGACCTTAGCTCTCCAACCCAAACACCATGTACGAGAGGTCGATTCATCCATTTGGCTAGATGCCGCCACCGCCAGGCTAATTTTGAGAATACCCCGAAGAATAAAACACAAAGACCAAGCGATGTGCTGAATGCCTTCCATGCAGCAGAGGGTATTGGTTGCTGGAAGTAATACCATTGTATAAGAAAAATTAGCAAGCCCAGTATCCCCATTAGCCAGCCAAATACTTTTAGTAGGCGTTCAAACTCGGCGGTAGTTAGACTAAGGTTATTCATTGGATCTCACCAATTGTATCTTCAAAACCATTTTTATAAATGTGTATATATCCTTCTGCGGATATTACAGCAGCAGCTTCCACTTGCGGTAAGGTTGATATTAGTTTAGCTGTCATCTGACGAGCGCCTTGCGGCCAAACAGCTAATGGGTTGGCAAGAGCAACATCGAGAGGAGGAGATACAAATTGCGCAATATGAGTGAGATCTCCACTTTTTGCCTCAATGAGGTGAAAACCATCATGCATACTGCTTCCGCGAGTTGCCAACATTGCAAGAACCTTAAAGACGTCGTCTGTACCCGAAATGGGTAAGCCTTTATCTGCATTAAGGCGCGACCCTAAAGGAACTACAGGCAAGTTCTCGATAGTTCGATAAGCAATAACCCCAATTCCTACAAAATCGGTAGACCTTTGTGCTACTAGTCTAGTTAGAAGTTGATGAAGCCATAATTTGTTTATAAGTCTACCCTCGCCAGTTAAGCATCTGCATGTGTGCAAGATCCTACCATCAAACAATTTTTGCATGGAAGGGGTTTATTCACATTAAGGTCTTTGAAACTAATCCCCATTGATCAAGGCAATACAATATACGTAATGCTCCACTAATTGTGAGAAGAATTCCGAACTTTCGCATCGCGCTCAAAGCGTATGATCAGATTCTATTGCATTCTATTTGCTGAAAATTATCAGTTCCAGTCCGATCTAATAACTCTTTCTTGATGCGGTAAAAGGTTGCACGGCTTATATCTGCCGCCTTCATTATGTGGGCTGGTTTAACGTTTTGTGCAAGCATCTCGCGAACGGTCTCACGGGCCTCCATATCTTTTTCTTTCCCCGTATACAAACCTGCCTGTTTTGCTCTTGCGATACCCTGCGCCTGGCGTTTACGACGAGTTTCATAATCTTGTCGTGCCATTGTTGCCAGGATATCGATTAGCATGGCATTGACTGCCCTAAGAATGCCACTGGTAAGGTCGTTATCGGACATTTCAACCATTTGCCAACTTGTTGGTAAGTCCATTGATACGATCACCAGCCCTTTCCCGTTCAACGTAGCTTTGAGTTCAGCCCATTCTTCATGTTTAAGACGGCTTAGACGGTCAATCGCTTCAATCAGAAGTAGATCGCCGGGTTGTGCTTGTTCAAGAAGATGCATTAGTTCCACACGCTCCAGCTTCGCACCGCTGGCATTCTCAATGTACTCTCCGGCTACTTGCCAGTTTTTGCTTTGCGCGAATTCGCGCAGGCTTACTAATGCACGATCAGCATGTTGGCCTTCGGTAGATGCACGGCAATAGATACGGACATTCATCATGAATTCTCTTTTAAATACCTAATCGATACCCATATGATACAGTGCGTATTATTATTGTCAATAGAGTCTAATTTAACCCTATTGATACTTTGTATCATGGTCTTAATCAGCTATACCCTATTGATATCTTGTGCTCATGAGCAACTTCTGTTTGAATCTTGGCTAAAATAGCCAATGGGATACAACATGAGCAAGATGATTCATAAAGTCTAATCAATATTGGGATGCTGTCTTCTGTGTGTAGTAGCGGGTTTATTCTCACTAAAACCATCAAAGTGATGATCTTTACGTGCTATTGTTATAAACATAATCTAACGAGTTTAAAGTTTGATGCATGAACAGGATGAATGATTATGGATGAGATTGATTATTATACAGATAATGTCAATGAGTGTCTTACAGGGTATGTAACAATAGATGGAGGTAATTATGTTTCAGAATTGTCAATAGATGATGATGGAATAGAAATTCGATTGCTTGATTTTAATAGTAAAATGAATCGTGCATACTCAGAAGTTATGGCATTGAATTCAATTTTGTTTCAGAAAGGCACTCGCTATTATCTTTTGTTTGGTTTGGAATTACATGAAAGCTCTTTTATGAGAATGGGGGTTGATGGAAGATTCAATACTTATACATTCTCCGCTCAGGGTTTCTTATATTCAAAATCAAGGGTGAATACTAACTCTTTATTTACCAGTGTAAGCATTCATGGAGAAAATATAAAAAAATGGTCTGGCAGTACTCGTAAGTTAGATAAAATAATAGAATGTGGGCTTGGGTTTTCAAATAAATTACCTAATGATGATGATTGTGTTGAGTTTGAGAAAAATATAGACGGACTCGGAAAGATTGGATTGTATTATTCATATCGATACGGTGGCTTAAGTGGTTTGCATACAGTAGGAATGGACGTTGAACCTCATGTTACGGTTTCCTTTGAAAAGCCTGTTGGACTTGATAGGTTAATCGAAAACTATATTGATTTATATATGATATTAAGGTTCTTCATTGGTGGTTCGCTAATGATATCAAATATTAAAACTAATAGTGTTTCTAACTATGGGCGAGAAAACATTCAGATTTACATAAAAGAAAAAAAAGAAGATCATAAAACTATCAATACTGGCATGTTTTTAACCTATTCGACTATATATCACGATGACTCAGAGAAAAATTTTCCTGATTCTGTTTGGGAGGGATATTTTAATCCTGAAAACCACGAGATCAAAGAACTCGTTAAAAAATATGTGACTTACTCCATGGTTCACAGCAATGAAGAAAAGTTTCTTGGTTTTTATAGGATGATTGAATCCATGACGATAAGAAAATCATGTTATGTCGATGAAGCGTTATTATCAAAATTGTTGAATAGATCAAGGTGTTTATTAGCCAAGAAATTTCCAGGCGCACCACTTGGTGATTTCATTCGTGCGATAAAGAGAACAAATAAGAGTAAGCACAATACTGAAAGTTGCATCCATCATTTTATAAAAAGCCTTCCTGAATCGGTTGTTATTAAGTTAGATCTTAAAAAAATAAGTATCAATGAAGTATGTAAGTCGCGAAATCAAATTATACACCAGCCATTGTTTTCAGAAACACCAAGCAAAATCTATAAACATATGCAGGCTACGGAGATACTTACAAAACTGGCACTATTGATTAGGCTTGGCGTTCCTATGCAAAAGATAGAAGAAATAATTTGTTATCATCGATAAGTGGTGAATATAGCCAATGAACACATACTCACTAAAATTAAGATTTTTGATTCTGGGATTTTCTATTTTATACTAAAATTTTACAGGGTTGGCAGAGACTTCTTTTTAGCTGTTTGCAAAACTTATCTAGGGAGGAGTATATGCCACCTTCTATGAAGGTGGATTTCTACTATTTATAATATTAAACGACAAAAATGCTACTTATGACAAATTTCCCGATCATAAATTCCGCCATTTAAAGCCAGCATTTGCCTCTTCTTCTTTGAAACCATTTTTGTCATGATTTGCGAATCATCGAAGAAAATGCCCCCAAATGTTCCTGGTCGTGCATTCCAGCCAGAAATAATCACTGTATCGCCCACGTTTAATGCTGCTACAGTATTGTTATTGTATTCCGTATTTTCGAAAAAGAACTTCAAGCCTTCACTTGAATCAGGGATGTGTAACGTTACTAACGGATTTTTACTGAAGGTGGCTGCGCTAATCTTTTTTATTTTTCCTGTAACCATCAATCGGCACTTTTTGAAGTCATTTGTTGCTCTGAACTCATGTTCCTGAAATCGTGCATAAACTTCTTCGGTTGTATAGAGTCTTGGAAGTATATCGATTATAGATGGCTTTGTTGATTGTTCGTTTTGTTGTAAAGATGCTGAACCTCCGTTCGAGAAATGTATTGATTCAGATGTTCTGGCTTGGCTGGGTGTTATTGCTATTCCGTTCAATATATAAAGTCCGAAGAAGGCAACAATTTTCGTTGACTTTTTAAATTTTGAGATCATTTTGTTTCTCCATAACTTCTATCTTAACAATACGCTCTCCATTACGATATATTTTCAGCTTGTCAGGCGGGGACTTCACTGCATTACGGATTTCGTTCATTGTATCTTTCGATAACATATCGCAGCCTTCCATATACATAACCCTTCGGGTATCGGTATCTGGTATGTTAGTGAAGCTGCTACTGACCCATAAATCGGGTATTTCAATTCCATGTATCAGCTTCATATACACAACGATGAAAGCATCTGTCAGGTGAAACCGTCCAACCGTGTATTTTCCGGTATAGTTATTACCAGAAGACGAAGCTACCCAATCGTTTTTTAAAACCAAAGTCAGTGCATCATTTTCCATTTTCAGACTCCAGTTCACGAATGCGATTGTTCGTCATGTCGGTAAGACATTTCTGTTCATTATTGCAGCCGGATTTGTGCTTTATCCATTCTCTTTGAGAAGGAAGCAATCGTTTTCGGGTTTCAGGGCTAAGGCTTTTCCAGACCGAATTAAGTTTCTCATCGCTTGCTTTATAACTGTGTGTATCGACGTTTGAGGTTACTGCATTGTTTTTGGGAGCTTCGCTACCGCTGCTATAGAAAACGGGTGCACGTACTCCCTGAGCGTAGTCTTTAGCTGCTTTTTCCCACAGGCCTTTCCCATTGGCAGTCAACATTTTTCCGAACTCTGTGGTGTCGAAACTGTAATTGCGGATATCGCCATTGAAATCCAGCTTCACGTTAACGGCTGTTGACTTCGAAATGCCAGTCAAGAAATCACCAGCTTCGGACCCGAAGGAACAAGCGACTTCTTTAGTATCACTGACATTAGGGCGTAACCCGTGCATCGTGAATCTACCGTTATCAGTTGTAGCAGTGATATCTACCAGCGGAACGATTGATGAGGATTGCTTTGTCATCGCGAAGCATATCCCCTTCAGATTTACATCCCTGTCCATCCCGAGAAACATCAGGGCGTTTTTGTCGCTGCTTGCGACACCTGCTGATTTTGCCTCTGGCAAGAAATAGACGGTACTGGAGGCGGTGGTTATACCTGAAACGAAAACAACACCTGACGCCATGATTTTTAAGGTTTTTATAAGGATAGTCATTCTGGATGCCTTCTATCGTTCTCACTCCATCGTGGACAGAGTATTCATTCCATGAGTCTTGTTTACGAGAAACACCAACCGAAGAATCATGATCTTACATTGATCTATGAAATCTATCAATATTGCAAAATTGATCTATAAAAACGATCAATTGACATGAGAGGAAGAGAGAGGATTGTTACTAAGTCGATTGTATTTACAGGGTTTTTGTATGGTTCATATGCTTGATGCTAATGTGGGGCGGGGCTGCGCTTAGTATTGAATACTGCGATTGAAAGACATAACCATCTACTTTGTGCGGGTTTTCCGGCAACCATAGAGGTGTTTCGATAAGAAGCGGTGCAACTCGCACAGTTCGTATACATAATGAATACGATGTAATTTGAACCCTTGCTCTAAAACGCTCGGTATCAAGTTTTACGGGGCTTTGGTATGGAATGGTATCTGGGGGACGGTTTGGTTGCTTTCCCCTTGTCAGGTAGGCAAGGGGGAGAGTGATTTAGCGTGTTATTTACTGTGAAAGTTTCTCTAAGTCTTCCAGTGAGTTAATCTCGTACTTAATGCCGTTGACAGTTGCATATGATTTGCTCGTAATGCCATCTACCCTGATAGCTATTCCACTGTCTTCGTCTCGGGTTACGCCATCCTCGAGCTCGGTTATAAATGTCGGGTTTAGAATGCTGACTTCGTGTTTGTCTTTAATATGCTGCGCAAATTTTTCAGGTGAAATCAGTTCATCAATGAAGGAGTGCAACACAAGTCCCTGCATTTTTAGTAAGTCATGATCGTTTACTGTTTGTGCCTCTACATACGAAATACCAGGTGATCTGTTGCGATTAAACTTAATCACTATTCTCTGCTTTGTTTCGTCGGCGAAGGTCACTTCAAAATGACTGTGCCGACCATCAATGTCATAACAATCAATACGTTTGATAGCTTGCTTTACCTTCAGTCTAATCCGCTTACGCTCAGGATTCTTTGTGTCGTGAACATCGAAATGTCGGAATTGATCCCAGCCAGTAGTTTGAATTTCTGAACGGCTGATTTTGTACTGTTGAAATTCTTTCTCAAGCGTAATTTTTTTTTGTTTATTGGCATTAATCTGATCTGCCAATTCTTCGATGTTGTCTGTCAAAGTTGCTAGTTTTAGCAGCTTCTTAACAGCTTCAGATGCCTTTTCAATCTCAGATTCGTACCATGCTGTTTTATCCTCTTGGTGGTTGTTCCAGACGTGATCAGCGATTAGTTGTAAAACAGTGTGCTCAAGTTGGTATGACGTAAACCCTTTTTTACCGCAAGGTTTACCCTGAACGATTTTTGAACCACATATATATCGGTACTTGTTTTCACTTGAACCAGATTTGAACATGAAAGATCCACATTTACCGCAAAAAAGAATACCGATACCTGAGAGTAGCGGTATTTCAGGTTCAGGATTACCTCCTGGATATGTTGATGAACTACGAGTGACAGCACGATGTCGATCTAACTTCGAAAGTGTCAAGTAGTCTACTTCCGACATAAGTGCTGGATAGTAATCCGGAATAATGAATGTTTCTTTCAACGGTTCATCTGATTCGGAATCGTATATGATAGCACCTGATTCATCGCGTTTATCCAGTGTGAAGATTTTTTGTCCGTGAACAGTGGGATTCAAAAAGGTTCTGATCAAATGTTTGCCCCATTGCTTTGTTTTGGGTGTCAGCGCTTGACCTGTCTTGTCTTTATAAACCCTCTTTTTAGGGGCAGTGTAGTGTTCGTTAAGATATCGTTGGATTCCAAGAAGAGTTTCACCGTTTTGTTTCAGTTCTATAATCTTCTGCGCTGCTGAAAAATACATTGGGTGTGGGGTAACGTATCCTGATTTTGTATCTACCCACCACACATTCTGACCCACTGATTCTATTGCTTTTGCTGGCGTTCCCGCTTTTCTTGTCAGGTTGTACCGTATCAGCGAACGGGCTTGGGCTTCAACCCGATTCTTTTTTGTCAACGATTCGTCGTGGGCGCGTGTGAACATCAACAATGAAATGATTAAATCGGTTGGATTATTCTTTACGTCCGCGTACTTATAGACCTTTTCATCCATACCAGTAACAACAACTATCCCCTTGCTAAGTATGCTCTTGAATATATCCAAAGCGGTCCAAGCATCATCACGGCTAATGCGGTCAAGGTTTTCGACTACGAGCCACGAACCAACAGGAACTTTAACCCCAATCTGCTTGATGAACTCCGAAAGCTTCCCTTCATGAGCATTTCTTCCTTTGAACGCGGACATGCCGAGATCATGGAAAGCCGTTGTATCAAGTTCGAGATTATAACGGGCCGCAATTTTTAGAGCGGTATCTTGCTGACGCTCCAGGGAGTTACCTTCCCGTTGTTTCACAGATGAAAAACGCACGTACGAATACAGCTTTGGTTTCATTAAGTGTGATTCCCTTCGGATGGTCTTGATTGATCAGATGCTAACAGCAGGAATGTGAATTTTAAATAGTGAATAATTATATGTTAGGCAAGCCTGCCAATACCCGCTGCGTTCAGCTCTCTGAAACTAACCTGTGTATGATCTTTGGTTCGCCCCTGCGCCCGAAGGTTTGCTCCGGACTTCAGCCAACAGCCGAAATGTGTGGCAGCACGCGAGCGCAGGCGATGACGTATCTGCTCGAGCTGGAATCGCTCACCGCGCCTTAAACGTCTTTAATCCTCGCCAGACAGCCAATCGTCAGCGTGCACATCACCAGCGCAATCCAGAACACCGTGTGATAGTTCCAGATTTCTGCGACGACCCCCGCCATTGAGCCTGCGATAATCCAGCCCACACGGGTGGTATTAGTATAAAGGGTGGTGGCCGAGCCTGCCTGACCTGGCATCAGATCCTGGAAATAGAGCATGCCAATCCCGGCCAGAATGCCGATATAGATAGCGTTCAGCAGCTGTAAAGCCAGCAACAACCCCGGCGTATGTACCGTCAGCATACCGATATAGAAAAGCAGACCGGCGACAGCGGCGATACGCATCAGAAAACGCTTGCCGAAGCGCTTTGCGTAATAGCCTGCGATGAGCATCGTCGGGATCTCAAGCCCGGCCGCTGTTCCCATCATGATACCTGCCAGCTTCTCTGGCAGATGCAGTTCATCAATAATAAACAGCGGCATATTGATGATATACAGGCTGTTAGTGCCCCACATCAGGGTGCAGATAACAAACAGAAGCAGGGCATCGCGGCGGTTGCGGCGCGGGGCTTCCAGCGTGCCCGTCGCCACTTTGGGCTCTTTGCGCATCGACGGCAGAAAGAACCACACCAGCGCGCCACATACCACAAATGCGACAGCCGCACTCAGGTACATCACCGTAAAACCAAACCCCATCGCCAGCGCGTAAGCCAGCGGGGGGCCGATCACCCATGCCAGTGACACCTGAGCACGCATTACCGAGCTGAACATCACCGCTTCACGCCCGGTATGGTCGGCGTGCTCGCGGGCAAGTGCGAACATCTGCGGGTTAGCCGTCGAACCAAAGCTGCTCAGAAATACCCCGATGAACAGCAAAATGAAATAGTTGCGGTTCCATGCAAACAGAACGCAGGCGAGCATCCCAAGCAGACAGCAAAAGACAATCAGGCTTTTACGATCGCCTTTTCTGTCGGATCGGCCCGCCAGAAACTGACTCACCAGAATGCCGATGATGGCGCTTCCGGTAAAAAAGAAGCCCACCATGGCCGGACGAGCGTGAACCTCATTGGTCAGAAATAAGCTCAGCGTCGGCGTCTGTAACGCACCGGCAGTACCCGTAAAAAAGGCAACAATCAGGAACGCCGCTGAAGTCAAATCAAAGGGCTTTGGCGAGGTGGCCGCGGGGGTGTTATGCATGTTTTATAATTAACGAGTGACAGAGAGAGGCGGAGTTTACGCTGGCACTCATTAAATAAACAGAGGGTGCGGTCAATGATGCCACGAAAAATCAAAATGGCATTTCAACTTATAGAAGGTTTGGCTGACCTTAGCTGAAACTGACTTGCTGAACTTCAGCAATATTCAGCTGAACGAAGAAGAAATGTGCTGTATCTCTAAATTCTGAGATCAGAAATACGAGTTTACTTGCAAGGCATTGCAGAAAGCGCAAGACTTTTTGAAACGTTTCAGCGCTATCTTGTTTAAGCAAACGGAGCAGGCTAGCGCATTTTTTCTCATTAAAGCTGAAACGATTCAATTTCAGCAGGAGTGGAGAACCATGTTCCAGTTATCTGTTCAGGATATCCACCCGGGCGCACAGGCCGGGGATAAAGAAGAGGCCATTCGCCAGGTTGCCGCTGCCCTTGTGCAGGCAGGTAACGTCGCGGACGGCTATGTAAATGGCATGCTGGCGCGTGAGCAGCAGACCTCAACCTTCCTCGGCAATGGCATTGCTATTCCGCACGGCACAACCGACACCCGCGACCAGGTGTTGAAAACCGGGGTGAAGGTTTATCAGTTCCCGCAGGGCGTGCTCTGGGGTGACGGTCAGGTGGCGTATGTGGCCATCGGTATCGCGGCCAGCAGCGACGAACACTTAGGCCTGCTGCGTCAGCTGACCCACGTACTGAGCGATGATTCCGTTGCTGAACAGCTGAAGTCAGCAACGACTGCTGAAGAGCTGCGCGCCTTGCTGATGGGCGAAAAACAGAGTGAAGCGCTGAAACTGGATAATGAAACGCTGACGCTGGATGTAGCCGCCTCCGATCTGGTGACACTCCAGGCGCTGAATGCCGGTCGCCTGAAAGAAGCCGGTGCGGCAGATGCCACATTTGTGACACGCGTAATCAATGATAAGCCGTTGAATCTCGGTCAGGGTATCTGGCTGAACGACAGTGCTGAAGGCAACCTGCGTAGCGCTATCGCCGTGAGTCGTGCGGCAAATGCGTTTGACGTCGACGGCGAGCGTGCGGCCATGCTGCTGACCGTGGCGATGAACGATGAACAGCCGGTTTCCGTGCTGAAGCGCCTGGGCGATCTGCTGCTGAATAACAAAGCTGAAAAACTGCTGAACGCAGATGCGGCGACGGTGCTGGCTCTGCTGACCAGCGATGATGCGCTGACTGACGATGTTCTTAACGCTGAATTCGTGGTGCGTAACGAACACGGCCTGCATGCCCGTCCAGGTACCATGCTGGTAAATACCATTAAACAATTTGAAAGTGAGATCACCGTGGCCAACCTTGATGGCACAGGTAAACCGGCCAACGGCCGTAGTCTGATGAAAGTTGTCGCGCTGGGCGTGAAGAAAGGTCACCGTCTGCGTTTCACCGCACAGGGTGCGGATGCTGAACAGGCGCTGAAGGCGATTGGCGACGCCATCGCGGCAGGTCTGGGGGAGGGCGCATAATGAGCAGACGTGTTGCGACTATTACGCTGAACCCGGCTTATGACCTGGTGGGGTTTTGCCCGGAGATTGAGCGCGGCGAAGTAAACCTCGTGCGTACCACTGGCCTGCATGCTGCGGGTAAAGGGATTAACGTCGCGAAAGTGCTCAAGGACCTTGGTATTGATGTCACCGTGGGTGGATTCCTAGGTAAAGATAACCAGGATGGTTTCCAGCAGCTGTTCAGCGAGCTGGGCATTGCCAACCGTTTTCAGGTTGTTCAGGGCCGCACCCGTATCAACGTCAAGCTGACGGAGAAAGACGGCGAAGTGACCGATCTGAACTTCTCTGGTTTCGAAGTGACGCCGTCAGACTGGGAGCGTTTTGTTAACGATTCTCTGACCTGGCTTGGTCAGTTCGACATGGTGTGCGTCAGCGGTAGCCTGCCGTCCGGCGTCAGTCCGGAAGCGTTTACCGACTGGATGACGCGCCTGCGCAGCCAGTGTCCATGCATTATTTTTGACAGTAGCCGTGATGCACTGGTCGCGGGACTGAAAGCGTCACCGTGGTTGGTGAAGCCTAATCGCCGCGAACTGGAGATCTGGGCCGGTCGTAAGCTACCAGAATTAAAAGATGTGATTGATGCTGCCCATGCACTGCGCGAGCAGGGTATCGCCCACGTAGTTATCTCTCTTGGTGCAGAAGGAGCGTTGTGGGTTAACGCTTCTGGCGAATGGATCGCCAAACCGCCGTCGGTCGATGTTGTTAGCACCGTCGGTGCAGGGGATTCCATGGTTGGCGGCCTGATTTATGGTCTGCTGATGCGTGAATCCAGTGAACATACTTTACGTCTTGCCACCGCCGTTGCTGCCCTGGCCGTAAGCCAGAGCAATGTCGGTATTACCGATCGTACCCAGTTAGCCGCGATGATGGCGCGCGTTGACTTAAAACCTTTTAACTAACAGCAGGAGAGGAATAATGAAAACGCTGCTGATCATTGACTCCGGTCTCGGACAGGCTCGCGCCTATATGGCGAAGACCTTGCTGGGAGCGGCGGCGAACAAAGCACATCTCGAGATGATTGATAACCCGGGCGATGCCGAACTGGTCATTGTTCTGGGCGATAAAATCCCGGCTGACAGTGCGCTTAATGGCAAAAATGTCTGGCTGGGCGATATTAATCGTGCGGTGGCACACCCGGAACTGTTCCTGAGCGAAGCGAAAGGTCATGCGTCTGTTTACAGCGCCCCTGTTGCTGCTGCACCGGTTGTAGCTTCTGGACCAAAACGCATTGTTGCGGTGACGGCCTGTCCTACAGGGGTAGCTCATACCTTTATGGCGGCTGAAGCCATTGAAACCGAAGCAAAAAAACGCGGCTGGTGGGTAAAAGTTGAAACGCGCGGTTCCGTGGGCGCCGGCAATGCCATCACCCCAGAAGAAGTGGCTGAGGCCGATCTGGTGATTGTGGCGGCAGACATCGAAGTGGATCTGGCGAAATTTGCCGGTAAGCCGATGTACCGCACTTCGACAGGTCTGGCACTGAAAAAGACCGCTCAGGAGTTTGATAAAGCGCTGGTTGAAGCGAAGCCGTATCAGGCAACGGGCACCAGTCAAAGTGCGACTGAAGGTAAGAAAGAGTCAGCAGGCGCTTATCGCCACCTGCTGACCGGTGTTTCTTACATGCTGCCGATGGTGGTTGCGGGTGGTCTGTGTATCGCGCTGTCATTCGCGTTTGGTATCACCGCATTTAAAGAGCAGGGGACGTTGGCAGCTGCATTAATGCAGATTGGTGGGGGTTCTGCGTTCGCGCTGATGGTGCCTGTGCTGGCGGGCTTTATCGCCTTCTCCATTGCTGACCGTCCGGGTCTGACGCCAGGTCTTATCGGCGGTATGTTGGCGGTGAGCACGGGCTCTGGTTTTATCGGCGGTATCATTGCCGGTTTCCTGGCCGGTTACGTCGCGAAGCTCATCAGCTCGAAGCTCAAGCTGCCACAGAGTATGGAAGCGCTGAAACCGATTCTGATCATCCCGCTGATTTCCAGCCTGGTGGTTGGTCTGGCAATGATTTACCTGATTGGTAAGCCGGTTGCGGGTATTCTGGCGGGTCTGACCCACTGGCTGCAAACCATGGGTACCGCCAATGCGGTTCTGCTGGGTGCAATCCTCGGTGGCATGATGTGTACCGACATGGGTGGCCCAGTGAACAAAGCGGCCTACGCCTTTGGTGTTGGCCTGTTGAGTACCCAGACCTACGCGCCAATGGCAGCCATCATGGCGGCAGGTATGGTGCCTCCTCTGGCTCTCGGTCTGGCGACGATTGTTGCCCGCCGTAAGTTTGACAAAGCGCAGCAGGAAGGCGGCAAGGCGGCACTGGTCCTGGGTCTGTGCTTCATCACCGAAGGGGCGATTCCGTTCGCGGCGCGCGACCCAATGCGTGTATTACCGTGCTGTATCGTGGGTGGTGCTGTGACAGGTGCAATCTCGATGGCGATTGGCGCGAAACTGATGGCTCCACACGGTGGTCTGTTTGTTCTGCTGATCCCAGGCGCTATCACCCCGGTTCTGGGGTACCTGATGGCGATTGTTGCCGGTACGCTGGTGGCGGGTCTGTCTTACGCCGTGCTGAAACGTCCGGAAGCGGAAGTGGTCGCGAAAGCAGCCTAAGTAGTAAACAACAAAAAAGCCGGGTGCAAATGCAACCCGGCTTTTTTTATGCCATTTGTTCAGCGGTCTGCTGCGCCTTCAACCAGGCAATCTCTTCTGCCCAGATATCGGGGTTGATGGTTTCAAGCACCATCGGAATGCCGTCGAAGCGGGCGTCCTGCATGATAAAGCGAAACGCATCATGACCAATATTGCCTTCGCCAAGGCTGTGGTGGCGGTCAACGCGGCTGCCAAAAGCGCTTTTCGCATCGTTTAAGTGCATTCCGCGCAGGTACTTAAAGCCAACTATGCGCTCGAACTCATCAAACGTGTTTTTCGTTGCCTCGGTTGTGCGCAGATCGTAGCCGGCCGCAAAGGCATGGCAGGTATCAATACACACGCCGACACGGTTTTTGTCCTCAACGCCGTCGATAATCGCCGCCAGATGTTCGAACTTAAAGCCGAGGTTGCTACCCTGACCGGCAGTGTTCTCAATCACCGCGGTGACACCTTTGGTTTTATCCAGCGTGATGTTAATGGATTCGGCAATGCGCGCCAGACAGGCATCTTCATCAATTTGCATCAGATGACTCCCTGGGTGGAAGTTCAGCAGCGTCAGTCCAAGCTGTTCGCAGCGCTGGACTTCATCAAGAAACGCCTCGCGGGATTTTTCCAGTGCCTCTTCAACCGGATGGCCGAGGTTGATCAGGTAGCTGTCGTGGGGAAGGATTTGGCCCGGCCCGTAATGATACTTCTCGCAGGCGGCTTTAAAATCATCAATCACGTCTGCAGTGAGCGGTGCAGCGCGCCACTGGCGCTGATTTTTGGTGAACAGGGCGAAAGCGGTCGCCTCGATTTCGGCGGCGCGAATGGCGGCATTCGCAAGGCCACCGGCAGCGCTAACGTGCGCTCCAACATATTTCATAAAGGGACTCCTGTTAACCCGAAATGCTTATGATAGCGGGTTAACAGGAGAAGGATGTAGTGGTTTATGCCATCAGGCTATGGACTACAAGGTTAATCGCACCCCCGCCGACTATCAGCCAGACAAAGAGTACCAGCGCCATCAGCAGCGGTTTTGCACCGGCCTTTTTCAGCGCGCTGACGTGAGTCGTCACACCCAACGCCGCCATCGCCATCGCCAACAGAACGGTATCCAGCGTCACCAGCATATCCACTACCGCTTTGGGCAGGAGGTGGAAGGAGTTAAAAATTGCCACCACGATGAACAGGATCGCAAACCACGGAATGGTAATTTTGCTTTTCTGATTACTGCCCGCTGGAGCCAGCTGTTTTACCCGTGCTGCCAGGAAAATCAGGAAGGGCGCCAGCATCATCACGCGCAGCATTTTGGCAATTACCGCCGCGTTTTCTGCATCCGGGCTAATGGCGTGACCCGCTGCCACCACCTGCGCGACTTCATGCACGGTCGAGCCGATATAGATGCCATAGGTTTCCGGGCTAAACCAGTGGGCCACCAGTGGATACATAGCCGGATAGAGGAAAATCGCCAGCGTACCGAAAATCACTACCGTTGCCACTGCAACTGTCACTTTACTGGATTCAGCTTTAGCGACAGGCTCTGTTGCCAGCACCGCTGCTGCACCACAAATACTGCTCCCTGCACCGATTAACCAGCTGGTTTGCTTATCCAGACCAAAGACTTTCTGACCAATAAAACAGGCCAGTAAAAAGGTGCTGGTCAGGGTCAGGACATCGATAGCAATCCCGCTGACGCCGACATCGGCGATCTGCGAAAAGGTAAGACGAAAACCGTAAAGAATAATCCCGAGGCGCAGCAGGTGCTGTTTGGCAAAAATCACGCCGCCATCGCAGGATTTCCAGATGCGTGGGTAAACGGTATTTCCCACGACCATGCCGAGCAATATCGCCAGTGTTAAGGCGCTAAAACCTGCTCCAGCGATGGCTGGAATACTGCCGCCCCATAACGCGATGCCGGTTACCACTGCGCTGAGCGCAAGACCCGGCACGAAGTGCCACAATGTACGATGATGCTGTAAGGTGAGTTCTGACATAACCTTCTCCTTTGTCTGGCTAAAGACTACGTCGCTCTGGTTTAAAAATAAAATTGATTATATACTTATAATTAATCTATATAAGTGGTAAGCAACCATGCACATTACATTGCGTCAGCTGGAAGTTTTCGCCGAAGTGCTGAAGAGTGGGTCGACGACGCAGGCCTCGCAGATGCTGGCTCTCTCTCAATCTGCGGTCAGCGCGGCATTGACCGATCTCGAAGGACAGCTAGGCGTTCAGCTTTTCGACAGGGTAGGGAAACGCTTAGTCGTCAACGAACATGGTCGTCTGCTCTACCCGCGTGCTTTGGCACTGCTTGAACAGGCTACCGAAATCGAACAGCTGTTCCGTGAAGACAACGGTGCGATCCGCGTGTTTGCCAGTAGTACGATTGGGAACTACATCCTTCCGGAAGTGATTGCCCGATACCGCCGGGATTTTCCGACCCTGCCGCTGGAGATGAGCGTTGGCAATAGCCAGGATGTCATCAACGCAGTGATCGATTTTCGTGTGGATATCGGTCTTATCGAAGGACCCTGCCACAACGTCGATATCATTGCTGAACCCTGGCTGGAAGATGAACTGGTGGTGTTCGCTTCTCCGGCCTCGCCTTTGCTACAGGGCGAAGTCACGCTGGAAAGACTGGCACAGGCACAGTGGATACTGCGTGAACAGGGCTCTGGCACGCGTGAAATTGTCGATTATCTGCTGCTTTCCCATCTGCCGCATTTCCAGTTAGGGATGGAGCTGGGGAACTCCGAGGCGATTAAACATGCAGTACGTCATGGTTTAGGTATTAGCTGCCTTTCCCGGCGGGTCATTGCCGAGCAGCTTGAGACGGGCTCGCTGGTCGAAGTCCCCGTTCCACTGCCGAAACTGGTGCGCACGCTCTGGTGTATCCACCATCGGCAGAAGCATCTTTCCAGCTCTTTGCAGCGTTTTCTGCGCTACTGCGAGATGTAATCGTCCCCTCACCCCAATGGAGATAGGGGAAAGACCCGATTTCTGCTTTGCTTATAATCCTGGCCGAGTCATGAAGCTCTCTTATAACTGCCTATTTCTGCCGGAAGGAACGCGGATCGTCTGCTACAATCGCGCCTCATTTATTAAATGGACAGCATTTTCACATGGTTTCAGAAATTAAAACCACAGAAGCGCCCACGCTACGTCGTGAACTGAAGGCGCGTCACCTGACGATGATCGCTATCGGCGGTTCCATCGGTACAGGTCTTTTCGTTGCGTCTGGCGCAACAATTTCGGCAGCAGGCCCTGGTGGGGCACTTTTCTCTTATATCCTGATTGGCCTGATGGTTTACTTCCTGATGACCAGTCTGGGCGAACTGGCCGCGTACATGCCGGTATCCGGTTCGTTTTCGACCTATGGTCAACAATACGTTGAAGAAGGCTTTGGCTTCGCGCTGGGCTGGAACTATTGGTACAACTGGGCCGTTACGATTGCCGTTGACCTGGTTGCTGCACAGCTGGTGATGAACTGGTGGTTCCCGGATACGCCGGGCTGGATCTGGAGTGCTCTGTTCCTGGCCGTCATCTTCCTGCTGAACTACATCTCTGTTCGTGGTTTTGGCGAAGCGGAATACTGGTTCTCTTTGATCAAAGTGGCAACCGTCATCATCTTTATCGTCGTCGGTGTGGCGATGATCGTTGGTATTTTCAAAGGCGCAGAACCGGCCGGGTGGAGTAACTGGACGATAGGCGATGCACCGTTTGCCGGTGGGTTCTCGGCTATGATCGGCGTGGCAATGATCGTCGGCTTCTCCTTCCAGGGTACTGAGTTGATTGGTATCGCTGCGGGTGAATCAGAGAACCCGGAGAAAAATATTCCGCGTGCAGTCCGTCAGGTCTTCTGGCGTATCCTGCTGTTCTATGTGTTCGCGATCCTGATTATCAGCCTGATCATTCCGTATACCGATCCGAGCCTGCTGCGTAATGATGTGAAAGACATCAGCGTCAGCCCGTTCACGCTGGTCTTCCAGCATGCCGGTCTGCTTTCTGCAGCGGCAGTGATGAATGCCGTAATCCTGACTGCAGTACTTTCAGCCGGTAACTCCGGTATGTACGCATCGACTCGTATGCTCTATACCCTGGCATGTGACGGTAAAGCCCCGCGTATTTTCTCAAAATTGTCCCGTGGCGGTGTTCCTCGTAACGCCCTGTATGCCACAACGGTGATTGCCGGTCTGTGCTTCCTGACCTCTATGTTTGGCAACCAGACGGTATATCTGTGGCTGCTTAACACCTCAGGGATGACGGGCTTTATCGCCTGGCTTGGGATTGCCATTAGCCACTACCGTTTCCGCCGTGGTTACGTCAAGCAGGGGCACGATATTAACGACCTGCCGTATCGCTCAGGGTTTTTCCCGCTGGGTCCCATTTTCGCCTTCATTCTGTGCCTGATTATTACCCTGGGACAGAACTATGAAGCGTTCCTGGCGGACACCATTGACTGGGGCGCCGTTACGGCAACCTACATTGGTATTCCGCTGTTCCTGGTAATCTGGTTTGGCTACAAACTGACGAAAGGAACACACTTCGTTCGCTACAGTGAAATGGAATTCCCGGAACGATTTAAAAAATAACCGCAAATCCTCTCTTTCAGCCCGCTCATTCGAGCGGGCTTTTTTATTCCCGCACGTTGAAACAAAGATATATTTCTTAACAATTTAATTGATAATAATTATCGTTTGCTTTATCGTTATCAAAAATAAGCGTGTCACCGACCCACCGCAGATGTGGGCGGCATGGAAGACGCTGTGAGCAATGATGATTTGATTTAGTTGTATTTACCTCATGGAGATATGGAATGTTTAGGTTGAATCCCTTCGTCAGGGGAGGACTTTGTGCGTCCGCAATGTCCCTGGCCCTGCCTGGTATCGCAGCGGAATCCGGCGACACAATGGTTGTAACGGCATCCGCGACCGAGCAAAACCTGAAAGACGCACCAGCAAGCATCAGCGTGATTACCCAGGAAGATTTGCAGCGCAAACCCGTTCAGAATCTGAAAGATGTATTACGGGATGTGCCGGGCGTTCAGCTCACGAGCGAAGGGGACAACCGTAAAGGGGTAAGTATTCGCGGACTGGACAGCAGCTACACGTTGATCCTGATCGACGGCAAGCGCGTCAACTCCCGCAACGCCGTATTCCGTCATAATGATTTCGATCTCAACTGGGTGCCGGTTGACGCCATCGAACGCATCGAGGTGGTGCGCGGACCGATGTCTTCTCTTTATGGCTCCGATGCGCTGGGCGGCGTGGTGAACATTATCACCAAAAAAATCGGGCAGAAATGGACGGGCACTCTGAGCGCCGATTCAACGATTCAGGAACATCGCGATCGTGGAGACACGTATAACGGACAGTTCTATACCAGTGGTCCGCTGGTGGACGGCCTACTGGGCCTGAAAGCCTACGGTAGCCTCGCGAAGCGTGAGAAAGACGGTCAGCAGAAATCCTCTACCACGGCGAGCGGTGAAACACCGCGCATTGAGGGCTTTACCAGCCGCGATGCCAATGTGGAATTCGCCTGGACACCGTCTGAAAATCACGATTTTACGGCGGGCTACGGTTTCGACCGTCAGGATCGTGACTCAGATTCCCTCGACAAAAACCGCCTTGAGCGTCAGAACTACTCCCTGAGCCACAATGGTCGTTGGGGGGTCGGCAGCAGCGAGCTGAAGGTTTACGGCGAGAGGGTGGATAACAAAAACCCGGGCAACAGCAATCCGATCACCTCCGAGAGCAACGCGGTGGACGGGAAATATGTGCTGCCTCTTGGCGAAATTAACCAGCTACTGACCTTCGGTGGCGAGTGGCGTCACGATAAGCTGAAAGATCCGGTCAACCTGACGGGGGGCTCCAGCAGCAGTACGTCAGCAAGCCAGTATGCCCTGTTCCTTGAAGATGAGTGGCGTCTCTTTGAACCCCTGGCGCTGACCACCGGCATCCGTATGGACGACCATGACACCTACGGTGACCACTGGAGCCCGCGTGCGTACCTGGTCTACAACGCGACCGATACCGTAACGGTGAAAGGGGGCTGGGCAACAGCGTTTAAAGCGCCGTCGCTGCTGCAGCTCAGCCCGGACTGGGTCACCGGCTCGTGCCGCGGTGCCTGTGAGATTGTCGGTAACCCGGATCTGAAACCTGAAACCAGCGAGAGCTTCGAATTCGGTCTTTACTACAGCGGGGAAGAGGGCTGGTTAGAGGGCGTACAGGCTAGCGTCACCACCTTCCAGAATAATGTGGATGACCGCATCAGTATCAGCCGTACAGCCAATGTTAAACAGGCGCAGAGCTACCCTAACTACGTTGGTCTGAATGCGGACGGTGAGCCTATTTTCCGTT
Organism: Enterobacter sp. DVT3837; assembly: GCF_056238685.1. NCBI lineage: Bacteria > Pseudomonadati > Pseudomonadota > Gammaproteobacteria > Enterobacterales > Enterobacteriaceae > Enterobacter > Enterobacter sp. DVT3837. The sequence goes on from NZ_JBWDLA010000002.1 coordinate 49,698, forward strand.
ATTACAACGTCAACAAGGCGCGCATCCGTGGGGTAGAGACCGAGCTGAAATTCCCGCTGGCGGAAGACTGGAAAGTGACGCTGAACTACACCTATAACGATGGTCGTGACATCAGCAATGGCGGCAACAAACCGCTGTCCGATCTGCCGTTCCACACTGCCAACGGAACCGTTGACTGGAAAGCGACCCAGGACTGGTCGTTCTATGTTCAGGGTAACTACACCGGTGAGAAGCGCGCGCTGACCAGCAGTGCACCAACGCCGGGTGGCTATGTCATCTGGAATACAGGTGCGGCGTGGCAGGCCACGAAAAGCGTGAAGCTGCGCGCGGGTGTACAGAACTTGCTGGATAAAGACCTGAGCCGTGACGATTACAGCTACACGGAAGATGGCCGTCGCTACTTTGTCGGTGTGGATTATAAGTTCTGATAAAGCCAGGGTAAAAGCGAAACGGCAACGTAAGTTGCCGTTTTTAGTGTTTGTTCCCTCTCCCGGTGGGAGAGGGCCAGGGTGAGGGTATCAGAGCGCACGCAGCCGCACTTACCCAAACAAGTGCTCCGCATGGAAGCGGAGATGATCCTCAATAAAGGATGCGATGAAGTAATAACTGTGGTCATATCCCGGCTGAATGCGTAGCGTCAGCGGCCAGTCCTTCTGGCGTGCGGCTTCTGCCAGTACCGCAGGCTGCAGCTGGCCGGCGAGGAACTGATCGGCATCACCCTGATCGATAAGCGTTGGAATTGCGTCTTCGGGCTTGCTGGCCAGCATCAGTGCGCAGCTATCCCACGCCAGCCATTTTTCCGCATCATCACCCAGATAATTTGCGAAGGCTTTCTGGCCCCACGGCACCTGAGTCGGGTTCACAATTGGTGCGAATGCCGACACACTGACGTATTTCCCCGGGTTTTTCAGCGCCATTATCAGCGCCCCGTGTCCACCCATGGAATGTCCGCTGATGGCGCAACGGTTGCTTACGGCAAACTCAGCCTGAATAAGCGCGGGCAGCTCGTCACGAATGTAATCATACATGCGGTAATGGTTTGCCCAGGGTTGTTCAGTCGCGTTCAGATAGAAGCCGGCACCTTTGCCCAGGTCGTATCCTGCATCGTCAGCCACATCATCCCCACGCGGGCTGGTATCAGGCATCACCAGCGCAATACCTAGCTCAGCTGCAATGCGTTGTGCACCTGCTTTAGTGGTGAAGTTTTCGTCGTTGCAGGTCAGGCCTGAAAGCCAGAACAAAACCGGCGGATTTTCCGTCGGCGGCAGGAAAATGCTGAACGTCATGGCACAGTTCAGGACGCTGGAGTCGTGCCGCCAGCGCTGCTGTCGACCTTCAAAACAACGGTGCTCTTCGAGCAGTTCCATGCAAGGCTCCTTAATGAGAATGCGTATTCATAAAAACCATAATACAGCCTTTTCAATGACCTGTGAGTAACTTTCACTTTCGCCAGACGACAAGATGCTGCATCATAAATTTACTTTTTTTTAACAATTGGAGCGGTCATGGCGCTGCGTATTGCGCTCAGTGGGTTTGTCGTTCTGGTGGTGGCGATGGGGATAGGGCGTTTTGCTTTTACACCTCAGGTACCATTGATGATTGCCGCCGGGCAGCTCACGCTAACCAGTGCGGGCCTGGTGGCGGCGATGAATTATCTGGGCTATCTGGTGGGCGCATGGGATGCAATGCGTGCGCATCGCTTCGTTGAAACACGCCTTTGGCTTGGTATCACCGGTGCGGTTGCGTTGACGCTGCTCTCCGCCGCGGCGGATAACGCCATCGTGCACGGACTGCTGCGCTTTGTGATTGGCTGCATGAGCGGCTGGTCTATGGTGCTGATTGCGGCGTGGACAAATGAACGTCTGGGGCAGTTGGGCAAACCGGGCCTGAGTGCTGCCGTGTTTGCCGGCCCAGGCGCGGGTATTGCCCTGAGCGGGCTGCTCGCTGTCTATATCCAGGCGAAATCCCTCTCGGCCGGGGCAGCATGGCAAATCTACGGCGTGCTGGCGCTGGTGCTGATTGCCCTGGTGGCGCGCTACCTGCCGCGATCCGGGCAGCTCCATCGACCCGGCACCGCGCCAGAGCCGCTGGTGCTGACGGCGGATTTAAAGCGCCTGGTCTGGAGCTATAGCCTGGCCGGATTTGGCTATATTCTTCCGGCAACCTTTTTATCTCAAATGGCGGCAGTGCGTTTTCCTGGCAGCCTGTTTGCCCAGTTTGTCTGGCCGATTTTTGGTATCGCTGCCGTGGTGGGCATTGCGCTTAGCATTCTTTTACGCCACACCTCAACGGCTAACCGCAGGCTGGCTATTGTGCTGTGGTTGCAAGGCGCTGGTGTGCTGGCGGCCTGGCTGCTGCCGGGGATTGGCGGGTTGCTGACAGGGGGATTGCTGGTCGGCGGCGGCTTTTTGTGTGCCGTGCAGCTCTCTCTTTTATACGGTCGCGAGCTGGCACCAAACCACACGCGTTATATGGCCGGCCTGCTCACCACCGGGTATGCCATTGGCCAGTTGATTGGTCCGATGACCTCGGCGTTATCGACCTGGCTTACCCATCGGCTTGAGCCTGCGCTGGGGCTGGCGGGTATCGCGTTGTTTGTTGGTGGTGCTCTGGTCTGGAACCGTCACGCTGAAAGGCAACAGCAATTGCAATAATTATCGTCGTGAATACTGGATTATGTGCGCGGCCTCACGCACAATGAGCGCATACTTTTGCCACAACGAGGGCAAAAGACGCCACACCTGCAGGAGAACAAAAATGTCATCACTCAGTAAAGAAGCTGCCCTGGTCCACGAAGCCCTGGTTGCGCGCGGTCTTGAAACGCCGCTGCGTCCACCCGTTCAGGAATTGGACAATGAAACCCGCAAGCGTCTGATTGCCGGTCATATGACCGAGATCATGGAGCTGCTGAATCTCGATCTGAGCGACGACAGCCTGATGGAGACGCCTCACCGTATCGCAAAAATGTACGTCGACGAAATTTTCTCAGGTCTGGATTACGCCAACTTCCCGAAAATCACCGTCATCGAAAATAAAATGAAAGTGGATGAGATGGTAACGGTACGTGACATCACGCTGACCAGCACCTGTGAACACCACTTCGTGACTATCGACGGTAAAGCAACCGTGGCGTATATCCCAAAAGATACGGTAATTGGTCTGTCGAAGATTAACCGCATCGTGCAATTCTTTGCTCAGCGTCCACAGGTACAGGAGCGTCTGACGCAGCAGATCCTGACCGCGCTGCAAACGCTGCTGGGCACCAATAACGTAGCTGTCTCTATCGACGCGGTTCACTATTGCGTGAAAGCACGCGGCGTGCGTGATGCCACCAGTGCGACCACCACCACGTCGCTGGGCGGTCTGTTTAAATCGAGCCAGAACACCCGCCAGGAGTTCCTGCGCGCAGTGCGTCACCACAACTAAGTCTTACAGGGCAGGGACCATGGAGCGAAACGTCACGCTCGATTTTGTTCGCGGCGTCGCCATTCTCGGTATCCTGCTGCTTAATATCAGCGCCTTCGGTCTGCCGAAGGCGGCTTATCTCAACCCAGCCTGGTATGGCGACATCACGCGCAGCGATGCCTGGACGTGGGCAATCCTCGATCTCTTTGCACAGGTTAAATTCCTCACCCTGTTTGCCCTGCTGTTTGGCGCAGGTCTGCAACTGCTTCTTAAACGCGGTACGCGCTGGATCCAGTCGCGCCTGACGCTGCTGGTTCTCCTCGGCTTTATCCACGGCCTGTTCTTCTGGGACGGCGATATTCTTCTTGCGTATGGGTTAGTCGGGCTCATTTGCTGGCGTCTGATTCGCGATGCGCACAGCGTAAAAAGCCTGTTTAACACCGGCGTGATGCTCTATGTCATGGGGCTTGGGGTACTTTTACTCCTGGGGATGATCTCTGGCGAAGCGACAAACCGTTCCTGGATCCCGGATGCCGCTAACCTCCAGTACGAGCAATACTGGAAGCTGAAAGGTGGCACGGAGGCGATAAGCAACCGTGCGGATATGTTGGGTGATAATCTCCTTGCGCTGGGAGCGCAATATGGCTGGCAGCTGGCGGGTATGATGCTGATGGGCGCGTCACTGATGCGCACTGGCTGGCTGAATGGCGAATTTAGCCTGCGCCACTATCGCCGCACGGGCACCGGGCTGGTCCTGCTCGGCGTGCTGATTAACCTCCCGGCGGTGATTGCGCAGTGGCATCTCCACTGGGATTACCGCTGGTGTGCGTTCCTCCTTCAGGTGCCGCGCGAACTGAGCGCACCGTTCCAGACCATCGGTTATGCGGCGCTGATCTATGGTTTCTGGCCGACGCTTTCTCGCCTGTGGATCGTCAGCGCTATTGCCTGCGTGGGCCGTATGGCATTGAGCAATTACATTCTGCAGACCCTGATATGCACCACGCTTTTCTATCGATTTGGCCTGTTTATGAAATTCGACCGCCTGGCGCTGCTGGCGTTTGTTATTCCGGTCTGGGTGGCTAACGTGGCGTTTTCTGTTATCTGGCTACGTTATTTCCGCCAGGGACCGCTGGAGTGGATGTGGCGTCAGTTAACCGCACTTGCTTCAGGGGTATCATTAAGAAATACATCCAGATAACGATCTGGATCACAATCATTAACAAAACGGATGTAAGCGTTTTCATCTGTGTGAGCTTCTTCACGTAGTCCCCTTTCTCTCACTGCCAGAATAGCCACCTTGCTAAACACAGGGGGTGTCTGTGAGTTGCTGCAATCCTTTGAAGGATGGTGAATATGATCACCATTCGTGACGTCGCCCGCCAGGCGGGTGTTTCTGTGGCTACCGTCTCACGCGTGCTGAATAACAGCGCGCTGGTCAGCCCTGAAACCCGTGAAACCGTAATGAAAGCCGTGACCCAGCTCGGGTATCGGCCAAATGCCAATGCCCAGGCGCTTGCGACGCAGGTCAGCGACACCATCGGCGTGGTGGTAATGGATGTTTCGGATGCCTTTTTCGGCGCACTGGTGAAAGCGGTCGATATGGTCGCCCAGCAGCATCAGAAATATGTCCTGATCGGCAATAGCTACCATGAGGCGGAAAAAGAACGTCATGCCATTGAAGTGTTGATCCGCCAGCGCTGTAACGCCTTGATTGTCCATTCAAAAGCCTTGAGCGATGAAGAGCTAACCGGATTGATGGAGCAGATCCCGGGTATGGTGCTGATCAACCGCATCGTCCCCGGCTATGCCCACCGCTGCGTCGGGCTGGATAACGTCAGCGGCGCCATGATGGCCACGAAAATGCTCATCAACAACGGACATCAGCGGGTCGGTTATCTGGCCTCCAGCCATCATATTGAAGATGACGATCTGCGGCGCGAGGGGTGGCAAAACGCCCTGAAAGAGCACGGCATTACGCCATCCGAGAGCTGGGTGGGAACCGGCACGCCGGACATGCAGGGCGGTGAAGCGGCGATGGTGGAGCTACTGGGCCGTAATTTGCAGCTGTCTGCGGTGTTTGCCTATAACGACAGCATGGCGGCAGGTGCCCTGACGGCACTTAAAGATAACGGCATTGCGGTGCCACAGCATTTATCACTCATTGGTTTTGATGATATTCCAATTGCCCGTTACACCGACCCGCAGCTGACAACGGTGCGCTACCCCATTGCCTCTATGGCGAAACTGGCGACTGAGCTGGCGTTACAAGGGGCGGCAGGGCTGCTGGATCAAGGGGCAACCCACTGTTTTATGCCGACTTTAGTTCGTCGTCATTCTGTCGCCGCTCGGCAAATTGTGGTTCCGATCACTAACTGATTACATGAGCTGATGTAACCGTTTTCAATCTGTGAGTAAATTCACAGTATCTTAACAAGGCGCTGACTATGATGTCAGCGTTTTAGGGGCTGAAACGCTATGTAACGGTGATTATTCACTTTCACTATAGCCAATGTGCCGCAAACAACGAATAAAACGCATTTCTGGAGCGTTACCGAACACGGAAGATAGAAATTTTATAAGTGAACTTCGGCGGTCAGTAACGTTTTATTAACACCCGCCTGCCGATCGTTATTCACAAGAACTACCCTGCATAAAAAAAACCGGAGATACCATGAATAAGAAGGTGTTGACCCTGTCTGCTGTAATGGCAAGCATGCTTTTTGGTGCAGCAGCGCACGCTGCGGATACCCGTATTGGTGTGACCATCTATAAATACGACGACAACTTCATGTCTGTTGTGCGTAAGGCGATCGAGAAAGATGCTAAAGCAGCGCCAGATGTTCAGCTGCTGATGAATGACTCCCAGAATGACCAGTCCAAACAGAACGACCAGATCGACGTTCTGCTGGCTAAAGGCGTGAAAGCGCTGGCAATCAACCTGGTTGACCCGGCTGCAGCAGGCACAGTTATCGAAAAAGCGCGCGGCCAGAATGTGCCAATCGTCTTCTTCAACAAAGAACCTTCCCGTAAAGCGCTGGACAGCTATGACAAAGCGTATTACGTCGGTACTGACTCCAAAGAGTCCGGCATTATTCAGGGCGATCTGATCGCTAAACACTGGGCGGCGAACCCGAACTGGGACCTGAACAAAGACGGCCAGATCCAGTTCGTTCTGCTGAAAGGCGAACCAGGCCATCCGGATGCTGAAGCCCGTACCACTTACGTTATTAAAGAGCTGAACGATAAAGGCCTGAAAACCCAGCAGCTGGCGTTAGATACCGCAATGTGGGATACCGCTCAGGCGAAAGATAAGATGGACGCGTGGCTGTCTGGCCCGAATGCTAACAAAATCGAAGTGGTTATCGCCAACAACGATGCGATGGCAATGGGTGCAGTAGAAGCGCTGAAAGCACACAACAAATCTTCCATTCCTGTATTCGGTGTGGATGCGCTGCCAGAAGCACTGGCACTGGTTAAATCGGGTGCAATGGCCGGTACCGTTCTGAACGATGCCAACAACCAGGCGAAAGCAACCTTCGATCTGGCGAAAAACCTGGCCGACGGTAAAGGCGCTGCTGATGGCACCAACTGGAAAATTGAAAACAAAATCGTTCGCGTACCTTACGTGGGCGTAGACCAGTCCAACCTGGCTGAGTTTATCGGTAAATAAGTAATTAGTACTGTCTTCACTGGGCGCAACTTGTTGCGCCCTTTTATAACGCGATATGCGAGGCCAACAAGGTATAATTATGGTCAGCACAACTACTCAGTCGTCCGGTGAATACTTGTTGGAAATGAACGGTATCAACAAGTCATTTCCCGGTGTTAAGGCACTCGATAATGTTAATTTAAAAGTTCGTCCTCACTCTATTCATGCTTTGATGGGAGAGAACGGTGCAGGTAAATCAACATTATTAAAATGTCTTTTTGGGATCTATCAAAAAGATTCTGGCAGTATTCTTTTTCAGGGGAAAGAGATCGATTTCCATTCAGCAAAAGAAGCACTGGAAAACGGTATCTCGATGGTTCACCAGGAATTAAACCTGGTGCTGCAGCGTTCAGTGATGGATAACATGTGGTTGGGTCGTTATCCAACCAAAGGTGTCTTTGTCGATCAGGACAAAATGTACCGCGACACCAAAGCGATTTTCGATGAGCTGGATATTGATATTGATCCGCGTGCCCGCGTAGGGACATTATCTGTATCTCAAATGCAGATGATCGAAATTGCCAAAGCGTTCTCCTATGATGCAAAAATCGTCATCATGGACGAACCGACATCGTCATTAACGGAAAAAGAGGTTAACCACCTTTTTACCATTATTCGTAAGCTGAAAGATCGCGGCTGCGGCATTGTGTATATCTCCCATAAAATGGAAGAGATCTTCCAGCTCTGTGATGAGATTACCATCCTGCGTGACGGTCAGTGGATTGCCACTCAGCCTCTCGAAGGGCTGGACATGGACAAGATCATCGCCATGATGGTCGGTCGTTCCCTGAACCAGCGCTTCCCGGACAAAGAAAACAAGCCGGGTGAAGTGATCCTTGAGGTGCGTAACCTGACTTCACTGCGTCAGCCATCCATTCGCGATGTCTCCTTCGACTTGCATAAAGGCGAAATTCTGGGGATCGCAGGGCTGGTCGGAGCCAAACGTACCGATATCGTGGAAACCCTGTTTGGTATCCGTGAGAAAGCGGAAGGCACCATTACGCTCCATGGTAAGAAAATCAATAACCACAACGCCAACGAAGCCATTAATAATGGTTTTGCGCTGGTGACGGAAGAACGTCGTTCTACCGGTATTTATGCTTATCTGGATATTAACTTTAACTCGTTAATTTCGAATATTCGTAATTATAAGAACAAAGTTGGTTTGCTGGATAATTCCCGCATGAAAAGCGATACCCAATGGGTAATTGACTCTATGCGTGTTAAGACACCTGGCCACCGCACACAAATTGGTTCGCTTTCGGGCGGCAACCAGCAGAAAGTGATTATCGGTCGTTGGTTATTAACTCAGCCAGAAATTCTGATGCTGGATGAACCGACCCGCGGTATTGACGTTGGTGCGAAATTCGAAATTTATCAACTGATTGCTGAACTGGCGAAAAAGAATAAAGGGATCATTACTATTTCTTCCGAAATGCCGGAATTGTTAGGGATCACAGACCGTATTCTGGTTATGAGCAATGGTCTCGTTGCCGGTATTGTTGACACCAAAACGACAACGCAAAACGAAATTTTGCGTTTAGCGTCTTTGCACCTTTAAGATCAGGGGCTCCTCATGAGTGCGTTAAATAAAAAAAGTTTTCTCACTTACCTGAAAGAAGGCGGTATTTACGTTGTTCTTTTAGTCCTGCTGGCTATCATCATTTTCCAGGACCCTACGTTCTTAAGTCTGCTGAACCTGAGTAACATTCTGACCCAGTCCTCCGTGCGTATTATCATTGCGCTGGGCGTGGCGGGGCTGATTGTGACCCAGGGTACTGACCTTTCCGCAGGGCGTCAGGTTGGCCTTGCTGCGGTTATTGCGGCCACCCTGTTGCAGTCGATGGAAAACGCCAACAAGGTGTTCCCGGAAATGGCAACCATGCCGATTTTCGTGGTGATCCTGATTGTCTGTGCTATTGGCGCAGTGATTGGTCTGATTAACGGCATCATTATCGCTTACCTGAACGTGACGCCATTCATCACCACGTTAGGTACGATGATCATCGTTTACGGTATCAACTCCCTGTACTACGACTTCGTCGGTGCGTCTCCAATTTCTGGTTTCGACAGCGGCTTCTCGACCTTTACGCAAGGGTTTATCGCGCTGGGCAGCTTCCGCCTGTCGTATATCACCTTCTATGCGCTGATTGCGGTGGCCTTCGTCTGGATCCTGTGGAACAAAACCCGTTTCGGTAAGAACATCTTCGCTATCGGTGGTAACCCGGAAGCGGCGAAAGTCTCCGGCGTAAACGTTGCTCTGAACCTGCTCATCATCTATGCCCTGTCTGGTGTGTTCTACGCCTTCGGCGGGATGCTGGAAGCGGGCCGTATCGGCTCTGCAACCAACAACCTCGGCTTCATGTATGAGCTGGATGCGATCGCAGCCTGTGTGGTGGGTGGCGTCTCCTTCAGCGGCGGCGTGGGTACTGTGCTCGGCGTGGTGACCGGTGTGATTATCTTCACCGTGATCAACTACGGTCTGACCTACATCGGTGTGAACCCGTACTGGCAGTACATCATCAAAGGCGCCATCATTATCTTCGCGGTTGCGCTGGATTCCCTGAAGTACGCACGTAAAAAATAATGGCTTTTTGCGTCACCCGGCCCGCTCGTTGAGCGGGCTTTTTTATTCCTCACGCCAGATTCGACTCTTCTTTGGTCACGATGCTCTCAAACCAGTCGAGTTCAGCAAGCTTGCAGGCGATCCACTGTTCGGAAAAAGCCTCGCCCAGGCTGTTGGTGAGATACTGACAGTGGGCAAATGTCTCAATGGCTTCCTGCTGAAACAGCGGCAGAAGCGGGTCATCCTGCTGCGGTTCTGGTAAATCTTCTTCGTCGATGTTTTCCAGCCCGTACAGCATGCCGGTCAGGATGGTGGCTGCCACCAGATATGGATTCGCATCGGCCCCGGCCAGTCGGTACTCAATACGACAGTTGTTCTCATCCGAGCAGGGAATGCGCAGTGCAGCGGAGCGGGTGTTATAACCCCAGGAGTTAAATAAGGGTTCTGTCAGGTTTTTACGCAGGCGGCGAAACGCGTTGACGCCCGGAGCAATCACGGCGATGGAGGCAGGCATCAGTGCAAGCTGGCCCGCGATGCATAAACGCATCATGCTATTAAGCTCATTCCCTGGTGAGGCAAAGACGTTTTTGCCGTGGCTATCGTTCAGACTGAAGTGGAAATGCAGGCCGCTGCCGGACTGCTGACTGAACGGTTTTGCCATAAAACTGGCCTGCAGGCCATGCTGTTCAGCCACGTGTCGGGTCAGACGTCGTAGTGCCAGCACGTTATCACATACTTCAACGACACGATGGCTATGCTTCAGGTTTAACTCGAACTGGCCGGGTTCAGCTTCTGCCACGATCCCGGTCAGAGGGATGCGTTGAAGTTGAGCTAGCTGTTCCAGCTCGTCAAACAGCGCTGCGTGTGCTGTCGAGGTATCCATATGAAAGCAGCCCTGATTCTGTGGATCCAATGTTTCACGGCCCGTCAGGTAGAACTCAATTTCAGGGGCAATCACCGGGAATAGCCCGTGCTGGTGAAAACGGGCCAGGACATTTTGCAGTATCACCCGTGGTTCAAACGGGCAGGGCTGGCCGTTGCTGTCTTTCATCGTCAGCAGGATCTGCGCGTTGTGCTGTGGATCTTGCGCAGAAGGGCACAGGGAACCGGCGACGGGGACGCACAGCCGGTCTGGTTCATCATGAAGCGGGGCGGAAATTTTGCCTTTCTGGCCCATGGAATACACGGAGAGAGGAAAGTAGCAGCCTTTTTCCAGCGTCAGCATGCTCTCCACTGAGAGACGCTTGCCGCGCATAATGCCATTGATATCGTTCAGGTAAACATCAATATGTTTTGTCAGCGGATAACGCTCCAGATAATCCGTGACCTCCATCGGGATGCTGTGCTGCATCGCCTCAATTTTTTCATCCAGCCAGAGGCCTGAATTGAGCGCCGTCGGGAGAAATAAGCCCGGGAAGTTAAAATACGGACGGAGACTTTTCAGGAAAAACGCATTCATGATTGAGTTCATAGTCATTCTTCAATGAAGCCGTAGCGGCAGTGAACTCAGCTTAAAGGGGGCGGCATAAAGGGGAGATAAAAAGCGTCAGGCCCGGCGTAAAGAAAGTATAAAGGTGATGTTATTTTTTCTCTTTTTTCTGCATATCAAGCAGTTGTTCAGGCGTGACGGCCGGGTAACCCTGCGCATCTTCCGGCACTTCATGCATCGCCGGGATCGGCACCAGCGGGCCTAAAAAGCGCGGTTCACGTTTGAAAATGTACAGGTCTGCCAGCGCGCCAAAACGGGCACCAAACTCGCGTACGCGCACGCTCAGCATATCTTTTGGTGACGGTACCGCGTAGCACTGCGCCTGTATGCCCATATGCAGGGCGATAAACAGCGCGCGCTCGCAGTGGAAGCGCTGGGTGATGATGATGAAGTCGTTTGTGTCGAAGACTTTACGCGTGCGCACGATGGAGTCCAGGGTGCGGAACCCGGCGTAATCGAGAACGATATCCGCAGGGTCGACACCCGCGGCAATCAAATCCTTACGCATCGTCACCGGTTCGTTATAGCTTTGCAGGGCGTTATCACCGCTTAACAGCAGGTAATTCACTTTGCCACTGTTGTAGGCGTTCAGTGCGCCCTGAATTCGGTAACGGTAGTACTGATTGATCACACCGGTGCGGTAATACTTGGCCGTACCGAGTACCACACCCACCTGACGGTAGGGCAGGTCCTGCAGGTCATCAAAGATATAGGGGGCGGTTTTCCAGCTCATCCAGCGATCGAGACCCAGCACGATCAACAGCAGTATGCCGACCAGGACAGACAGGCTGTAAAAAACGCGCTTTAACATGCAGATGGCTCGTTCCGAAGATGAAATTTAACTCAGGCTACTTTACCCGCCTGGATAGCGCAAGAAACAGCGACTCAACTGAGGGGTTTTTCAGCAACGTGGCGGGCATTTCTGCCCGCCGGAAGGATTACGCGAGCAGTACGCGGTCGATTGTTGTGCAGTCCAGCGCTTTTAACGTGGCAGCGGTGGCATCCCACTGAATCAGTGGCGCATCGGCAATTTCTGCCAGAATGGCGCGCTGAATATCCGGATAGTCATAGCCGTTCAGGCTCAGCAGGTTGAGTGCGCCCTGCAGCGGTGGCAGCGTTGGGTTAAACGCGGCGTTTTCGGCATAGCTGCCGCTAAAGATACGACCATCCCGACACTGCAGTGCGACACCGCTAGGGGATTTGCTGTATGGCGTGTGACTTTTGTTGGCAGCGCGAATGGCAGCCTGGGCCAGGTCATCACCGGACAGGGCAAAACCGTGGTCCTGTTCGTCCATCAGCAGGGTTTTGATCTCAAGATCTTTCGGGCCAAAGGCATCAGGCAGGTAATCCCCCAGCGTATGCGGTGCGCGGCCAGGCAGGTTAATGCGCAGTTGCAGCCCGCTGTTCAGCTCATTCATAAACTGACGGCAGTGACCACACGGCGTGTAGTTAACGGTGATGGCGCTCAGCGCTTTTTCACCGCGCAGCCAGGCATGGCTGATGGCGCTCTGCTCAGCGTGAACAGTTTGTTGCATGGTGGCGCCCAGAAACTCCATATTTCCGCCGAAATACCATGTCCCGCTGATGCCGCGTGCAATGGCCCCGACGTTGAAGTGGGAGAGGTCAGCACGTGCACAGGCGGCAGCCAGCGGCAGCAGAGCAAAAGCCAGCGCGTCTTCGTCCAGCCCCGTTGCCTGTTTCAGCATCGTGACCTGCTCCGCCGTCAGCAGGGCGGGGAAATGCTCATCCGCCAGAATCGGGGTCAGAGCGGTTTGCAAATTCTCGGCAAGCTGGGCGAAAGCAGCTTGAAAACGTGGATGCATTGCGTTTGCCTCATAAAGGTTAATGGATCGGTAGTTTACGGAGCCGATGGGGCTTTATATGTGATCCAGTTCTCAATATGTATGCAACTTATGAAATCAAAATGAAATTTGCGCGACGCATCGCAAATTTTAGCCCATTACCGCCAGAATCAGCGGGAAAATGAACGGGGCCAGCAGGGAGGTGATGATCCCGCAAATGACCAGTGCCAGTGAGCTAAACGCCCCTTCCTGATAATCCAGTTCTGCACAGCGTGCTGTCCCCAGTGCGTGCGATGCTGTCCCCATTGCCAGGCCCCGCGCAGCTTTGGTATGAATGCGCATGCCATTGAGCAGAGTATGTCCAAACACAGCACCCAAAATACCAACGAAAATCACACACATGGCGCTGATGGCTGGAATCCCTCCAAGGCTACCGCCAACCGCCATCGCAATTGGCGTGGTGACGGATTTTGGCAGGATAGAGGCTGCAATTTGTGGAGACGCTCCCATCAGCAGCGCTACCGACGTCCCGGTGATCATTGCCACCAGACTGCCCACAAAGCAGATCGTAATGATGGACTTCCAGCGAGCGCGGATCTGGTGAAGTTGCTCATATAAAGGAAAGGCGAGCGCCACAACGGCGGGCTGTAGCAAATCATTCAAAATTTTGCTGCCGGCAAAATAGCGTTCGTAAGGAATGCCGGTGAGAAGCAGGAATGGAATGATCACCACCATGGCCACCAGCAGTGGATTCAACAGCGGCATTTTGAAACGTGCGGCAAGTTTGCGTGCGGCGAAGAACACCACCAGCGTTAACGGTAGCGACCACCAGATATTGGCTATCATTTTTTTGTTTTCTCCCCGACAACTTTACGTTCGCCATGCACCAGATGAGAGCTCCAGCTCACGACCAGGAAAACCACCAGCGTACTGACCGCACAGGAGACAACGATCGGGCCGAACTGGGCTTTAAGCAAATCAAAATACTGCATGACCCCGACGCCGATAGGCACGAAAAGCAGCGCCATATAGCGAATAAGGACGAAGCAGCCAGGGTTGACCCACTTAGCGGGTAGAATTTGCAACGCCAGTAATACAAACAGGATTAGCATACCGATAATGCTACCGGGGATCGTGATGGGCAGCAGCGACGCGATGAAAATCCCGGCATACAGGCAGGCATAAATCAGGACGAATGCACGCAGATATTGCCAGATAATGTTCAATGATTTGCTCATGGAGAAAGTCCTTGCTGAAACGCATTCATCATACAATTAAACCTGAAAATGTGCCATGGATCACATCATGAATTTTGAGCATACCAGACATTCCAGAATGGAACGTCGGGCTTTCCACATACATACAGAGCAGATACTATAGCGCGTCTTTTTTCACAGGTACTGATATGCGTGTTTTACTGGCCCCAATGGAAGGCGTGCTCGACTCTCTCGTGCGCGAGCTTCTGACCGAGGTGAACGACTACGATCTCTGCGTGACGGAGTTTCTGCGCGTGGTCGATATGTTGTTGCCAGTAAAATCCTTCTACCGACTTTGCCCCGAGCTGCACAACCAGAGCCGTACCTCCTCCGGCACGCTGGTACGTATTCAGCTGCTCGGCCAGTACCCCGAATGGCTGGCGGAAAACGCCGCCCGCGCGGTTGAGCTGGGCTCTTACGGGGTGGATCTCAACTGCGGCTGTCCGTCGAAGCTGGTGAACGGCAGCGGCGGTGGGGCGACACTGCTGAAAGATCCAGAACTCATTTACCGCGGTGCGAAGGCGATGCGTGAAGCTGTTCCTGCGCATTTGCCGGTGACGGTAAAGGTGCGTCTGGGCTGGGACAGCGACTCCAGGCAGTTTGAAATTGCCGATGCTGTACAGCAGGCCGGTGCCACGGAGCTGGTGGTGCATGGTCGCACCAAAGAAGATGGCTACAAAGCCGAGCGTATTAACTGGCAGGCGATCGGTGAGATCCGTAAAAGGCTGACTATTCCTGTTATCGCCAACGGTGAAATCTGGGATTACGAGAGCGCGCAGGCATGTCTGAAAGAGACAGGCTGCAATGCGGTGATGATCGGCCGCGGCGCGCTTAACGTACCTAACCTCAGCCGGGTGGTAAAATATAACGAACCGCGAATGCCGTGGGCAGACGTCGTCACGCTGCTGCAAAAATACAGTCGTCTGGAAAAACAGGGTGACACCGGGCTATATCATGTCGCGCGCATTAAACAGTGGCTGAGTTATTTGCGCAAAGAATATAGCGAGGCGTTGGGGCTGTTTCAGGAGATCCGCACACTACAAACGTCTGGTGATATTGCGCGGGTTATTCAATCAAAATAATAAATATGAATATATAATTAATTCATTTAGTGAATATTTTTCCAATTATGTAAATGTTTAACAATGTCCCCATTGCCACGCATTCCTAAAAAAATAAACAGCATTAAGCGTAATTTTCGCCTTTATTTTTTGAGTGTGTGGCGTAATGAAACGTTCTCTTATTTTATCTCTGAGTCTCCCCCTTGCTTTTATTCTGGTGGCCTGCGCGCCGGAACATACCACGGTATCTCCCCTGAATACGCAATCAGTAACAGCGTCGGTTAACACAACACTCCATCCTTCAGCATGGCCGAAAAATGAGTGGTGGAAAGACTATAACGATCCTGAGCTTAATTCGCTGATTGCCAAAGCGCTGAATGACGCCCCGGATATGCAAATTGCCCGCCAGCGCATTACGCTTGCCGAGGCTCAGGCAAAAGCCGCTATGGCTGCCGACGGTCCGCAAATTGATTTTTCAGCTGATGCAGAACGCCAGAAAATGTCTGCTGAAGGGCTTATGGGACCCTTTGCGATTACCGACCCGGCGGCAGGTACTACCGGGCCGTGGTACACCAACGGCACCTTTGGGCTGACCGCGGGCTGGGATCTCGATCTGTGGGGGAAAAATCGCGCGCAGGTTGAAGCCCGTATAGGCCGATTGAATGCGCAAAAAGCGGAGCTGGAGCAAACCCGACAACTGCTGGCCAGCAGCGTGGCCCGTCTCTACTGGGAGTGGCAAACTCAGGCCGCAGTGCAGGATGTCCTCGTCCAGATCAAACATGAACAGGACAATATTATTGGCGCAGACCTCGAATTGTATCAGCACGGGATCACCTCTTCTGTGGAAGGGGTCGAAACGGATATCAATGCCAGCAAAACCGAAGAGAACCTGGCAGAAGTTAACGGGAAGATGAAAGCCGTTGAGGCGCGTCTGGTTGCGCTAACGAATTCCTCCTCCGTGACGCTTTCGCGGCATGCGCTGCCGACGGTCGATGCCTCTCTACCGTCAACGCTGGGGTATGAACTGCTGGCGCGTCGACCGGATCTTCAGGAGGCACACTGGTATATCGAAGCCTCCATGAGCGAGGTGGAGGCGGCCAGAGCGGCTTTTTATCCTGATGTGAATCTGATGGCATTCTTACAGCAGGATGCGCTCCACCTGAGCGACCTGTTCCGTTCTTCAGCGCAGCAGATGGGGGTGACAGCGGGGCTGACACTGCCGATTTTCGACAGCGGCAGACTAAATGCGAACCTTGATATCGCCCAGGCGCAAAATAATCTCTCGGTCGCCAGTTACAACAAAGCGGTGGTGGAGGCGGTTAATCAGGTGGCACGTACAGCCAGTGAAGTCGAAACCCTGATGGCGAAAAATCGCCAACAGCTGCAGGTCGAAAATGATGCGGCGCGCGTTGTGGCCCTGGCGCAGGCACGTTTTAGTGCGGGTATTATCGCGGGTTCACGGGTCAGTGAAGCCAGAATACCGGCACTCAAAGAACAGCTCGCCGGGTTGATGCTGAAAGGTCAGTATATCGACGCCACGCTGCAGCTGACGTCGGCACTGGGTGGCGGTTATCATCATAGCTGAAAGGGTCATCAATCCTCATCGCGAGTTTTCTCGCGATGCTTCAGCCACAGCCGTACTGCAATCACCGCCACAACCACCAGAATTAACCACGCCCAGTGCTTCAGGTGCTGGTCAAGGTTATGCAGCCATGGACCAATCACTTCGCCACCGACGTAACCGAGCGTCGTAAAGATAAGCGCCCAGGCAATCGCGCCAAGAATATTGAGCGGCAGGAAAATTTTCGGAGGCAGATGGCTGGCACCTATCAGTATCGGGCCGATAATTCGAAAGCCGTACATAAAGCGCGTGCCAATGACGAACAGATAGGGATGACGTTGAATGAGCCGCTGAGCGCGTCGAATTTTCTTCTGATGCTTTTTGAAACGCTTAAGTAGCCCTGGCCCAAAGCGCAGCCCCAGAAAGTAGAGCAGCTGGTCGCCAATCATCCCCCCCAGGGCGACGGCGGCGACGACCAGCGGGAATTTCAGTAACCCCTGATGCGCGGCGACGCCGCCGAGCAATGTGATGGTTTCGCCTTCTGCCACGCTGCCAGCAACCAGCGCGGCGTATCCATATTGTTCAATAAGATTGTTGATATCCATTACGTAAACGTCATCTCCCTCGGTATACCTCCGTTAATCATATACCCCATGAATCAACAGCGGGGAAATCAACGGAAATTTCCTGCTGTACATAAAATAATCTAAAGCCTGCATTATACTTAAAGTATCGCTGACGGACCGACAACAAGGGGGCTCTATGAACCATGTCTGGGGACTTTTCTCCCATCCCGATCGTGAAATGCACGTCATCAAAAGTGAGAATGAAACCGTCTCGCATCATTACACGCACCATGTGTTGCTGATGGCCGCGGTGCCGGTAATATGCGCCTTTATCGGAACAACTCAAATCGGCTGGAACTTCGGGGATGGCACCGTAGTTCAGCTTTCATGGTTTACCGGGCTTTATCTGGCCATCATCTTTTATGGCCTGATGCTGGCGGGTGTTGCCGTCATGGGGCGTGTCATTCACTGGATGGCGCGTAACTACCCGCAACGTCCATCGCTGGCGCACTGTATGGTCTTCGCCGGATATGTCGCGACCCCGCTGTTCTTAAGCGGTATTGTTGCGCTCTATCCACTGGTCTGGTTGTGCGCGCTGATCGGTACCATTGCCCTCTTTTACACCGGTTATTTGCTGTATCTGGGGGTTCCAACCTTCCTGAATATTAATAAAGAAGAGGGCCTGAGCTTCTCCAGTTCAACACTCGCTATCGGTGTGCTGGTGCTGGAGGCGTTACTGGCGCTGACGGTAATTCTTTGGGGTTATGGATACCGTCTCTTCTAAGTTCACTGCATTGCTGGCGTAAATGCCAGCAATGCAGCATCTGCTCACGATTATCCGCTGGCGACAAAGCGCGGTGACGGCTATGATGCCGAAGCCAGCCTGTGTTTACCGTCGACACAGGCGGTGTACGTCATTACGTGCGTGAATAATTATCAGAAGTCTCACCATGCTGAAATTCCGAGTCTCTTTACTTAGCCTGGCACTGTTGCTGGGGGCGTCCGCTGCCGTGCCAGCCATCGCCAAAACGCCCGCGGTGACTGCTGCTGCTGCTGCCCAGCCGCAAATTGCCTCCGGCAGCGCAATGATTGTTGATCTCAACACCAATAAGGTCATTTACGCCAGCCATCCGGACCTGGTGCGCCCGATTGCCTCCATTACCAAATTAATGACCGCGATGGTGGTGCTTGATGCACATCTGCCGCTGGACGAAAAACTGAAAGTGGATATTAGCCACACGCCGGAGATGAAAGGGATTTATTCCCGCGTGCGACTGAACAGCGAAATCAGCCGTAAAAATATGCTGCTGCTGGCGCTGATGTCATCTGAAAACCGCGCTGCGGCGAGCCTCGCCCACCATTATCCGGGCGGCTACGACGCATTTATTCGTGCGATGAATGCGAAAGCCAAATCGCTGGGGATGAACAATACGCATTATGTTGAACCGACAGGTCTGTCGATTAACAACGTCTCCACCGCCCGCGATCTGACAAAACTGCTGATCGCCAGCAAACAGTACCCGCTGATTGGTCAGCTCAGTACCACCCGTGAAGAGACGGCGACGTTTGCGAACCCAGCCTATACGCTGCCGTTCCGTAATACTAACCATCTGGTTTACCGGGATAACTGGAATATCCAGTTAACGAAAACCGGTTTTACCAATGCGGCGGGACACTGTCTGGTCATGCGTACTGTTTTTAACGGCAAACCGGTAGCGCTGGTGGTGATGGATGCCTTCGGCAAATACACCCACTTCGCGGATGCAAGCCGACTGCGTACCTGGATTGAAACGGGGAAAGTGCAACCTGTTCCGGCTGCGGCATTGACCTATAAAAAGCAGAAAGCTGAACAGATGGCGACCGCGCAAAACGACTGAGCCGCCTGTCAGCGCCGGGTGGCGGCTTCGCCTTACCCGGCTTACTCCGGCAGCGTCCAGTCTCCATCGTTGAGTGGACGCTGCATAATCACCGTATCCCGCCAGTCGCCTTTCTTATACCCCACGCTGCGCAACTGACCGACAATCTCAAAGCCGTGTTTTTTGTGCAGCCGTAACGAGCCGGGATTATTACTGCCATCCCCCACAACGGCAATCATCTGGCGCCATGGGCCTTGTTCGCAGCGCGCAATCAGCGCACTCATTAATGCGGAGCCAAAACCGCGTCCGGTGGTGCTGGCATCCACGTATATTGACTCTTCCAGAGTATAACGATAGGCGTGTCGCGGGCGGTAAGGTGTGGCATAGCAATAGCCCACAACGATGCCGCGATACAGTGCGATAAGCCACGGTAAACCGTTCTCTGCCACACCTTTCATACGTTGACGCATTTCGTCAATAGTGGGGGGAACTTCTTCAAATGACGCACGCCCGTGAAGTACATGCCAGGCATAGATGGCCGCGATGGCATGCACATCATCGGGAAGGGCATCACGCACTTCCAGTTCGGTTTCGGATAAAACATCAACAGCCGACATGATGTGCCTGCTCCTCGTTATAGAATGCCGGAGAAACGTTTCTCCGGCGTCAGACAGTTACTCTATTACGATTAAGGAGCGCTTAACAATCTCTCAAATTTGGCTGTAGGAATTAATCAGAAGCTTGCGTAATCTGCTATTCCGTGTCAGCACTCTCTTTCCAGTATTTCTTCCGCGTTGTTTTACCGATACCGGGATTCATGCTGTTTGTAGGGTCATTCTCGCGATAAAACTGCTTAAGTGCGTCAGGGGCTTTATAAAGATGACCGACGTTGTGTTCCGCAGGATATTGTGCGCCACGTTCACGTAACAGGGCGAGCATCTGCTCCTTCAGTTCGTGTGCATCAACCCCTTTTTTAACGATGTAATCCTGATGGAAGACGTAGCACATAAAGTGGCCATAATAGAGCTTGTGTACCAGCTTGCTGTCAATCTCTGGCGGCAGATGTTCAAACCACTCGGTATCGTTGCGTCGCAGGGCGATATCCAGCGCCAGAATATCTTCCACCTCTTCTGAATGCACCGCCTGATAACGGATGGCGGCACCCGCAGCGGCAAAACGGTGCAGGAAGGCTTTGCTGCCTTCTTCAGGGGTACAGGCAAAGAAATCCCCGTCGGCGGTTTTGAAGAATTCGCTCAGCCAGGTCTGCGCTTCCGTAATCCCATCTCCGGCCATTTTCAGCAGTAAATGGTGTTCATATTTGTCGCGCCAGGTTTTCATCCGCTCCGGTAAATGTGCCGGGAAGACGTTGCCTAACTTCTGCATAAAGCGGTCAGTGAAGTGAGGTTTAAACAGCGACACTTTCTCCAGCATCGCGTCGGTGCGACCCTTCATAGTGAAGAAGAACGGCATTTTGTCGGTGCCGAGCTTGTCGATCATCAGGAAGGTGTCTTTGCCGTAGCGCTCGGCAATGTCGTAAATATCCCGATGCATATATTCGCCCGCCACGGGCAGGTGCGTGAATTCGCCCAGAATATGGCGGCGGATCTCGGTCAGCACCTCAGGCTGATTGGTACCGATGTAAAATACCTGCTGTTTTTTCTCTGCCGGGAACGTATCAAGGCGTACCGCAAAAACCGCCAGCTTGCCCGCGCAGCCAGAAGATTCAAACAGGCGATCCGGATCGGCGTTGTAACGGGCTGGCGTATCGGCTTCGATATCCCGCACGCGGGTAACATAATCGTGATCGTGCGCATGGCGGCCATCGTGCTGAACGTCTTCATCTTTAACGCGATCGTCGTCAAGTTTGCTGAGGATTTGTTCCGGCGTAACGCCCAGATCAATCCCCAGATGGTTAACCAGCGTCAGTTTGCCGTTTTCGTCAATACGGGCAAAAAGCGACATTTCGGTATAAGCGGGGCCACGCTGCACCAGCGAACCGCCGGAGTTGTTGCAGATCCCACCTACCACCGAGGCGCCAATGCAGGAGGAACCGATTACCGAGTGCGGCTCACGACCCAGCGGCTTAAGTGCCTTTTCCAGAGAGTAGAGCGTTGTACCAGGGAAGGCGAGCACCTGCTCACCTTTATCCAGAAGGTGTAATTTGTCGAGGCGCAGGGTGCTGATGATGACAATGTCACGATCGTAATCGTTGCCGTTCGGCGTTGAGCCTTCGGTCAGGCCGGTGTTTGCTGCCTGCATTAATATAATCTTGTCTGCGGCGACGCAGGCGCTCAGCACGCGCCATAGCTCCAGCAGCGTGCCGGGGAAAACCACCGCCAGCGCCTCGCCCTGACCGGAGCGAAACCCCTTACGGTAGCGGGCGGTTTTGGCCGGGTCGGTAAGCAGGTGAGAGGAGCCAACCAGGCGCGACAGTTCGTTGATAAACGTCGTGTTATTGTGAGTTTGAACAGAAGACATCTTCCACTCCTTGTGGTGGGGCAAATTTCTCGCAATAAAGCATAGCGCGATTAACTGTTAAGCGGTCGAGTATTCACGAGAAAAATCAGAGAATAACCCTGCAACGTTCAGAGGGTTTGTGGCACACTGCGCCTTTCGCACGGTTTGGCCGAGATCTTCCGGCGGTTATTGATGAGAGAGTATAACAACATGAAATGGCTATGTTCTGTAGGTGTTGCCGTCAGCCTGGCGCTGCAACCCGCGCTGGCAGAGGATTTGTTTGGCAATCATCCGCTTACGCCTGAAGCCCGGGACGCGTTTGTGACGGAATTGCTCAAGAAAATGACGGTCGATGAGAAAATCGGCCAGTTGCGTCTTATCAGCGTTGGCCCGGATAACCCGAAAGAGGCCATCCGTGAAATGATTAAGGATAGTCAGGTCGGGGCGATTTTTAACACCGTTACCCGCCAGGATATCCGTAAAATGCAGGATCAGGTGATGGAACTCAGTCGCCTGAAAATACCGCTGTTCTTCGCCTATGACGTGCTGCATGGTCAGCGCACCGTCTTCCCCATCAGCCTTGGTTTAGCCTCCTCCTTTAACCTCGACGCGGTGAAAACCGTGGGGCGAGTTTCCGCGTATGAAGCGGCAGATGATGGCCTGAACATGACCTGGGCACCGATGGTCGACGTCTCCCGCGATCCGCGCTGGGGCCGTGCGTCCGAAGGCTTTGGTGAAGATACTTATTTAACCGCCACGATGGGCAAAACCATGGTGGAAGCGATGCAGGGCAAAAGCCCGGCAGACCGTTACTCTGTCATGACCAGCGTTAAGCACTTCGCCGCTTACGGTGCAGTGGAGGGTGGCAAAGAGTACAACACCGTTGACATGAGCCCGCAGCGCCTGTTCAACGACTATATGCCGCCGTACAAGGCAGGTCTGGACGCGGGCAGCGGCGCGGTGATGGTGGCGCTCAACTCGCTGAACGGCACGCCTGCGACGTCTGATTCCTGGCTGCTGAAAGACGTATTGCGCGACCAGTGGGGCTTTAAGGGCATCACCGTTTCTGACCACGGCGCCATTAAAGAACTGATCAAACACGGTACCGCATCCGATCCGGAAGATGCCGTGCGCGTGGCGCTCAAGTCCGGCATTAACATGAGCATGAGCGACGAGTACTACAGCAAATACCTGCCGGGGCTGGTGAAGAGCGGCAAGGTAACGATGGCGGAGCTGGACGATGCCACGCGTCACGTGCTGAACGTGAAATACGACATGGGGCTGTTTAACGATCCGTACAGTCACCTGGGGCCAAAAGACTCTGACCCGGTAGATACCAACGCCGAAAGCCGTCTGCATCGTAAAGAAGCGCGTGAAGTCGCCCGCGAAAGCCTGGTACTACTGAAGAACCGCCTCGACACGCTGCCGCTGAAAAAATCTGGCACCATTGCCGTGGTCGGTCCGCTGGCCGACAGCAAGCGCGACGTGATGGGGAGTTGGTCCGCGGCGGGCGTCGCTGACCAGTCCGTGACCGTGCTGACGGGTATTAAGAACGCTGTCGGTGAAAACGCCAGTGTGGTCTATGCCAAAGGGGCTAACGTCACTAACGATAAAGACATCGTGACGTTCCTCAACCAGTATGAGGAAGCGGTGAAGGTTGACCCGCGCACGCCGAAAGAGATGATCGACGAAGCGGTTAAAACGGCAAAACAGTCTGATGTCGTTGTGGCGGTTGTGGGAGAAGCGCAGGGGATGGCGCATGAAGCTTCCAGCCGTACCGATATCACCATTCCCCAAAGCCAGCGCGATTTGATCGCTGCCCTGAAAGCGACGGGCAAGCCGCTGGTGCTGGTGCTGATGAACGGTCGTCCGCTGGCGCTGGTGAAAGAAGACCAGCAGGCTGACGCGATTCTGGAAACCTGGTTCGCCGGTACCGAAGGCGGTAACGCGATTGCCGACGTACTGTTTGGCGATTACAACCCGTCAGGCAAATTGCCAATGTCCTTCCCGCGCTCCGTTGGTCAGATCCCGGTCTACTACAGCCACCTGAACACCGGTCGTCCGTACAACGCCGACAAACCGAACAAGTACACGTCTCGTTACTTCGACGAAGCTAATGGCCCGCTGTACCCGTTTGGTTATGGCCTGAGCTACACCACCTTCAAGGTCTCTGACGTGAAAATGTCGGCCCCGAGCCTGAAGCGTGACGGTAAAGTGACAGCCAGCGTTGAGGTGACTAACACCGGTAAGCGCGAAGGGGCTACGGTGATCCAGATGTACGTTCAGGATGTGACTGCCTCCATGAGTCGTCCGGTGAAGCAGCTGCGTGGCTTTGAAAAGGTCAACCTGAAACCGGGTGAAACCAAAACCATCAGCTTCCCAATTGACGTGGACGCGCTGAAGTTCTGGAATCAGCAGATGAAATACGATGCTGAGCCTGGCAAATTCAACGTGTTTATCGGTGTGGATTCTGCCCGGGTGAATAAAGGCGAGTTCGAACTGCTGTAACCTTTCCTTCCTTTGCATCCCCCGTTCGCGGGGGATGCGTCTTATCTTATGCTAAAAAGGCATTTTGACGGTTAATCACGCCGTTTTAAGCTACGCTTTTCTCTCAAGCCTCTGAAAAAGGCAGCAAAAAAATATGAGGATAGCGGAATGACGATTGCAAAGGGGATGTTGGGATCTGCGGTGTTGCTGGCGGCAATAAGTCTGCCCTTACAGGCGGCGGAGCCGGTAAAAGTGGGCTCAAAGATAGATACCGAAGGCGCGCTGCTCGGTAATATCATTTTGCAGGTGCTCGAAAGCCACGGCGTCAAAACCGTCAATAAAGTCCAGCTGGGTACTACGCCCGTCGTGCGCGGCGCGATTACTTCCGGCGAGCTGGATATCTACCCGGAATACACCGGCAACGGCGCATTCTTCTTCAAAGATGAAAACGATCCGGCCTGGAAAAACGCCAAAGCCGGATATGACAAAGTCAAAAAGCTCGATGCTGAACAGAACAAGCTGGTCTGGCTGACCCCGGCTCCGGCCAACAACACCTGGACTATCGCCGTGCGTAAAGACGTGGCGGAGAAAGGGAAGCTGACTACCCTGGCCGATCTTAGCCGCTACCTGAAAGAGAAGGGCGATTTTAAGCTTGCCGCGTCGGCAGAGTTTATCGAGCGTCCTGATGCGCTGCCTGCGTTCGAAAAAGCCTATGACTTCAAGCTTGACCAGGCGCAACTGCTCTCTCTGGCAGGCGGCGATACGGCGGTGACCATCAAAGCCGCAGCACAGCAAACTTCGGGTGTTAACGCGGCAATGGCCTACGGTACCGACGGCCCGGTCGCGGCACTTGGCCTGCAAACCCTGACCGATCCAAAAGGTGTGCAGCCGATTTATGCCCCGACGCCGGTGGTACGTGAGGCAGTGCTGAAAGCCTACCCGGAGATTGCCGACTGGCTCAAACCTGTTTTCGAAAAACTGGATGAAAAAACGCTGCAACAGCTGAATGCCAGCATTGCCGTCGAGGGGCTGGATGCCAAAAAAGTGGCCGCCGACTTCCTGAAACAACAAGGGCTTGTGAAGTAACGGGAAAAGGCTGTGCCAATAAAATGTCATAACCGCGTCCTGCTGCTGTTGGCCTGTGTGACCATCGCAGCGGTCGCGTTACCGTTTGTGAATGTCGCCCCTAATCGCCTGATGTCGGGGGAGGGGCGTTCTCTCTGGGAAGTCTGGTCGTTTACACCGTGGTTGCTTGCGGTGGCACCGGGGGCGTGGGTTGCGCTATCGCTCTGGCAAGGTCGTACAGCACAATGGTTGACGTTGCTGCTCTCTGAAGGGCTTTTTATCACCCTTTTCTGGGGAGCCGGGCTTGCGGCAACGCATATGGCTTCGGCGGAAAGCCCGCTGGCAAGAACAACGGTGGGGAGCGGCCTGTGGCTGTGGCTGGCGTTGTGCCTGCTCGCCTGCAGCGATGCTATACGTCGCCTCATCTCTGCGTCCGTCTGGCGTTGGGTGCTTAATGCACAGATATGGGTTATTCCATTGCTCCTGCTGTTTAGTGGCGAACTGAATAATCTCTCGCTGTTAAAGGAGTACGCCAACCGTCAGGAGGTGTTTGATGATGCCCTGACGCAACATCTGACCATTCTCTTCGGGACGCTCTTCCCGGCTCTCCTGCTCGGGATCCCGTTGGGCATGTGGTGCTATCGTCACCCTTCACGTCAGGGGGGCGTTTTTGCCGTGCTGAACGTTATCCAGACTATCCCTTCCGTTGCGCTGTTTGGTCTGCTGATTGCCCCTCTGGCCGGGCTGGTGAAGTCATTTCCTGTGTTGGGAACAATAGGTATCGCCGGTACGGGATTAACCCCCGCTCTGATCGCGCTGGTGTTGTATGCACTGTTGCCGCTGGTACGCGGCGTGGTCGCGGGCTTAAGTCAGGTCGCCCCTGATGTGCTGGAAAGCGCCCATGCGATGGGGATGAGCACGCGACAATGTTTCTGGCAGATACAGCTTCCGCTGGCACTGCCTCTCCTGCTGCGTAGCCTGCGGGTAGTGGCGGTGCAAACCGTTGGCATGGCGGTCATTGCGGCGCTGATTGGTGCGGGTGGTTTTGGCGCGCTGGTATTCCAGGGGCTGCTGAGTAGTGCCCTGGATCTGGTGTTATTAGGCGTGGTTCCTACGATTGCGCTGGCGGTTGTTGTCGACGCGCTGTTTGCCTTATGGCTCGCGCTGCTCAGGAGAAAAGCCAATGATTGAATTTCATGATGTCAGTAAAACTTTTGCGGGACGCCCGGCGGCAAGCCATCTGAACCTGAACTTTGCCGAGGGGGCGTTTTCCGTGCTGATAGGTACCTCGGGCTCGGGAAAATCCACCACCCTGAAGATGATCAATCGTCTGGTTGAGCATGATAGCGGTTTGATCCGCTTTGCCGGAGAGGAGATCCGCAGCCTGCCGGTGCTGGAGTTGCGCCGCCGGATGGGATATGCCATTCAGTCGATAGGCCTGTTTCCGCACTGGACGGTGGCGCAGAACATTGCCACCGTGCTGCAGCTGGAGAAGTGGTCGCGGGCAAAAATAGCTGACAGAGTTGATGAACTGATGTCTCTACTGGGGCTAGAGTCCACACTGCGTGACCGCTATCCGCACCAGCTTTCCGGGGGACAGCAGCAGCGGGTGGGGGTAGCGCGCGCCCTGGCGGCCAACCCACAGGTATTGTTGATGGATGAACCCTTTGGTGCGCTTGACCCGGTCACGCGCGGGGCGCTACAAACGGAAATGACCCGTATTCACCGCATTCTCGGACGTACGATCGTTCTCGTGACGCACGATATTGATGAAGCCCTGCGCCTGGCCGACCATCTGGTGCTGATGGATCACGGCGAAGTGGTTCAGCAGGGGACCCCGCTCGAACTGTTAAGCCATCCGAAAAGTGATTTTGTGCGTGAGTTTTTTGGCCGCAGTGAATTGGGGGTCAGGCTGCTCTCCCTGCGGACGGTCAGCGACTATATGCGTCGGGAAGATGCGCCAGTGAGCGGTGAGCCGTTGCAGAAGCAGATGAGCCTGCGGGATGCGCTCTCCGCGTTTGTTGCGGGTCAGTGTGAGGTGCTACCTGTTGCGGACGCCCACGGTGCGCCTTGTGGTGCCTTGCATTTTCGCGATCTGCTGGCCGGGGAGGTGATACGTGAAAACACTGCGTGATCCACTTCTCTGGCTGGTAGCCATCTTTGTCGCCTTACTGTTTCTGATGCCACACAGCGCGGCGCTGTTTAGCACCCTTTTTCCCGGGCTGCCACGACCGGTTTATCAGCAGGAGAGCTTTATTAATCTTGCCCTGGCACATCTCTGGCTGGTGGTCCTCTCAAGCGCTATTGCTGTTGTGCTGGGAGTGGGGGCGGGTATTGCGGTGACACGGCCAGCAGGCCGGGAATTTCGTCCGCTGGTTGAGACGATAGCGGCCATTGGTCAGACGTTTCCGCCGGTGGCGGTGCTGGCGATAGCGGTTCCGGTCATGGGCTTTGGTCAGCAACCGGCAATTATTGCGCTGATTTTATATGGCGTATTGCCCATTCTGCAGGGCACGCTGGCGGGTATCGCGGCAGTACCTGCATCTGTATTGAGTGTGGCTGAAGGGATGGGAATGAGTCGCGGGCAGCAGCTACGTAAGGTTGAATTGCCATTAGCGGCGCCCGTTATTATTGCCGGGATCCGCACGTCGGTCATTATCAACATCGGAACGGCAACAATTGCGTCGACGGTAGGAGCCAATACGCTGGGAACGCCGATTATAATCGGCTTAAGCGGGTTTAATACGGCCTATATTGTGCAGGGGGCGGTGCTGGTCGCGCTGGCGGCGATCGTCGTCGATCGCGTTTTTGAGCGGCTGACGCTGCACCTCAGCCGACACCGCCGCGAACAATAAACGAGTATCCTGCCAGCATCACGCCGCCGATACCGCTTACGGCCATCAGGACAAAAAGGGTAATAATGGCCAGTTTGGTTGCCTTCATCATCTGCTCCTGTTGTTAACGGAACAATTATACGGTGAAGCGCAGCTGTTAATGAACCATTAAATGCCGTTACTGTTCATCCGGGCCAAGTGAGTAAACCGGGTAACCATGTTCACGCCATTCCGTCAGCAGCTGTTGCTGCGAGGCGGATGGCACTTCGCCACACCAGACCAGCAGAGTCTGACCATCGAAAAATTCGGGCCGCAGCTGTGCCAGCGAATGCGCAAGGACATCCACGCGCCAGCCCTTTTGCGTTGCAATCCAGGCTTCCAGCCACAGGCGGGTGGTATCGTGCACGTTCCATCCGACCACCAGCGCATCTTTCCCGGCCTTGCTCTTCGCGGAGGCAAGACAGACGGCAATGTAGTTGATAAGCACACCATCGAGCATACTGAGCAGCGCCTGCAGGGTGGACTGTTGGCACTGCAGACGACGGCGAAGCGGTATGAAAAGATGCGTGATCAGCGTTTGTGCCGGATAATCGCGCCCTTGCTCTTTTATCCATGCGCGCAGGCGCTGCAGGTTGCCTGCCTGCAGAAGTCTTAGCAGGGTTTCCTGTTGTTCGCGCCAGAGGTGCTGTGTGTCAGGATCGTCCTGGCAAAGCAGAGACTTTACTTTGCCAACCTGCACACCGTTGTCGATCCAGCTTTTAATCTCACGGATCCGGTCGATATCGGCATCGTTGAAAAGGCGATGTCCGCCATCTGTTCTTTGCGGCTTGAGTAATCCATACCGCCGTTGCCACGCCCGTAGGGTAACGGGATTGATATCACAAAGGAGTGCTACTTCACCTATTGTGTAAAGCGCCATATTCGCCCCCTGGCTCACGCTTTCCCAGTTTAAATGTAGACCCACTTTGCCGAACCAGGAAGAATTGATTGATTTTTGAACAAACAATGCGAAGCATGCGCGATATTCAGAAAAAGGTGTGATAACGGACACGATTTTGCGCTTTTTTGGGGTGCTTCAAAGAAAGTAGCCCCTTATCAGTGTATGTTACGCGTTTTTAGCGTGTGCGGTTTTGAGTATGTACGAGTTTAATCTGGTGCTGCTGTTGCTTCAGCAGATGTGCGTGTTCCTTGTCATCGCCTGGCTGATGAGCAAAACGCGCCTGTTTATTCCGCTGATGCAAGTCACCGTCCGCCTGCCGCACAAATTTCTCTGCTACGTCGTATTTTCCATATTCTGCATTATGGGGACCTGGTTTGGTCTTCATATCGAAGACTCTATTGCCAATACGCGCGCTATCGGTGCGGTGATGGGCGGACTGTTGGGCGGTCCCGTCGTCGGTGGTCTTGTCGGTTTAACGGGTGGCCTGCATCGCTATTCCATGGGCGGGATGACGGCACTCAGTTGCATGATTTCCACGATTGTAGAAGGGCTGCTCGGTGGCCTGGTGCATAGCTATCTGATCAAACGTGGCCGTCCGGATAAAGTCTTCAGCCCACTGACCGCAGGTGCGATTACCTTTGTCGCTGAAATGGCGCAGATGGCGATCATTTTGCTGATTGCCCGCCCGTTTGAGGATGCGCTACACCTGGTCAGCAGCATTGCCGCCCCGATGATGGTGACCAACACCGTGGGGGCGGCGCTGTTTATGCGTATTTTGCTCGATAAACGTGCCATGTTTGAGAAGTACACCTCGGCGTTTTCCGCAACTGCGCTGAAGGTTGCCGCTTCGACGGAAGGGATCCTGCGCCAGGGCTTTAACGAAGAAAACAGCATGAAGGTTGCGCTGGTTCTCTATAAAGAGCTGGATATCGGTGCCGTGGCGATAACAGACCGTGAGCGGCTACTGGCTTTTACCGGTACCGGGGACGATCACCATTTGCCTGGGAAACCCATCTCCTCAGCCTATACGTTGCGCGCCATTGAAACTGGTGAAGTGGTTTATGCCGATGGTAACGAAGTGCCTTATCGATGTTCGCTGCATCCGCAGTGCAAACTGGGTTCTACGCTGGTCATTCCGTTGCGCGGAGAAAACCAGAGAGTGATGGGTACCATCAAACTGTATGAAGCGAAAAATCGCCTGTTCAGTTCCATCAACCGCACGCTGGGGGAGGGGATCGCCCAGTTGCTTTCCGCACAGATCCTGGCCGGGCAGTATGAGCGCCAGAAGGCGTTGCTGACCCAGTCAGAGATCAAACTCCTGCATGCTCAGGTGAACCCGCACTTCCTGTTTAATGCTCTCAATACGCTCAAAGCGGTCATTCGGCGCGACAGCGATCAGGCCGCGCAGCTGGTGCAGTTTCTGTCGACCTTTTTCCGTAAGAACCTGAAGCGTCCTTCTGAGATCGTGACCCTGGCCGATGAGATTGAGCACGTTAATGCTTATCTACAGATTGAGCAGGCACGTTTCCAGTCGCGCCTGCAGGTGTCGCTCTCCGTCCCGGATGAGCTGGCCCATCAACATCTTCCTGCTTTTACCCTGCAGCCTATTGTAGAAAATGCCATCAAACACGGTACCTCACAGCTTCTGGGTATCGGGGAGGTCACTATTTCCGCCAGCCGTTTTAATCATCATCTGGTGCTCGATATCGAAGATAACGCCGGGCTTTACCAGCCTTCCGCTACAGGGGGTTTAGGGATGAGTCTGGTAGATAAACGTCTGCGTGCCCATTTTGGCGATGACTGCGGCATCACCGTCGCCTGTGAGCCCGATCGATTTACCCGAATTACCGTACGACTGCCGCTGGAGGAAAACGCATGTTAAGAGTGCTGATTGTGGATGACGAGCCGCTGGCACGGGAAAACCTGCGCGTTCTGCTGCAGGAGCAGCCTGATATTGAGATTGTGGGTGAGTGTGCGAACGCCATTGAGGCTATCGGTGCTGTCCACAAACTGCGCCCGGACGTACTGTTCCTCGACATTCAGATGCCCCGAATCAGCGGGCTGGAGATGGTCGGGATGCTCGATCCGGAGCATCGTCCCTACATCGTGTTTTTAACCGCATTCGACGAATATGCCGTTAAAGCCTTTGAGGAACATGCGTTTGATTATTTACTCAAGCCAATTGAAGAGAAGCGGCTGGAAAAGACCCTGACCCGATTACGCCAGGAGCGTACCGTTCAGGATGTCACGCTGTTGCCCGAGAACCAGCAGCCGCTGAAGTTTATCCCCTGCACTGGACACAGCCGGATTTATCTTTTGCAGATGGATGATGTGGCATTTGTCAGCAGCCGCCTGAGCGGCGTATTTGTCACCAGTGCGGAAGGAAATGAAGGGTTTACCGAGTTGACCTTGCGGACGCTGGAGAGCCGTACGCCGCTCATTCGCTGCCATCGCCAGTATCTGGTCAATATGGCGCACCTGAAAGAGATCCGCCTGGAAGACAACGGTCAGGCAGAGCTGGTGCTGCGCGCCGGGCAAACGGTGCCGGTTAGCCGTCGCTACCTGAAGAGTTTGAAAGAGGCGATTGGCCTGTAAAGCTGGTACACTGCGCGCCATTGCATCATCGACATTCGAAGGCTCTATGCTCAGTAACGATATACTCCGTAGCCTGCGCTACACCCTTAAAGCGAATAATAACGACATGGTGCGCATTCTTGCGCTCTCCGACATGGAGTCCACGTCGGCCGGTTTCGATACCTGGATGACCAAAGAAGACGAAGAGGGCTTTGTCCGCTGCCCGGACATTATTCTGTCTGGCTTCCTGAACGGCCTGATCTATGACAAGCGCGGTAAAGATGAGTCTGCGCCAGAGCTGGCGCTGGAGCGTCGCGTAAACAACAATACGGTGCTGAAAAAGCTGCGTATTGCGTTTTCACTGAAGACTGACGATATCCTGGCGATCATGACCGAGCAGAAATTCCGCGTCTCGATGCCAGAGATCACCGCCATGATGCGTGCCCCGGACCATAAGAACTATCGCGAGTGCGGAGACCAGTTTATGCGCTATTTCTTGCGCGGGCTGACGAATCGCATACACAGCGCGAAGCCATAAAAAAAGCCGGAGATTATCTCCGGCTTTTTTGTTATTTCACCTGCTGACCAGGCTTCGCGCCTTCGTCAGGACTTAACAGGAAGATATCTTTCCCGCCAGGGCCTGCGGCCATCACCATGCCTTCAGAAATACCAAAGCGCATTTTGCGTGGTGCCAGGTTAGCCACCATGACCGTCTGGCGGCCAATCAGCACCTGTGGGTCTGGATACGCAGAACGAATACCCGAGAAGACATTACGTTTCTCGCCGCCCAGATCCAGCGTCAGACGCAGCAGTTTATCGGAGCCATCCACAAACTCCGCGTTTTCAATCAGCGCCACGCGCAGGTCAACTTTCGCGAAATCATCAAAGGTGATGGTGTCCTGAATCGGATCGTCAGCCAGCGGGCCGGTAACCGGCGCAGCAGCGGCTTTCACCTCTTCTTTCGAAGCTTCAACCAGCGCTTCAACCTGCTTCATCTCGATGCGGTTGTACAGCGCTTTAAAGGTGTTCACCTTGTGGCCGAGCAGCGGCTGAGCAATCGCATCCCAGGTCAGTTCAGTGTTCAGGTACGCTTCTGCACGTGTAGCAAGCTGTGGCAGAACCGGCTTCAGGTACGTCATCAGTACGCGGAACAGGTTGATCCCCATGGAGCAGATAGCCTGAAGATCGGCATCACGGCCTTCCTGTTTCGCCACAACCCACGGAGCCTGCTCGTCCACATAGCGGTTAGCCAGGTCTGCCAGCGCCATAATTTCACGCACGGCTTTACCGAACTCACGCGCTTCCCACGCTTCGCCAATAGTGGCTGCAGCATCGGTGAAGGTTTTGTACAGGGCTGGGTCAGCCAGTTCGGCTGCCATCACGCCGTCAAAACGCTTGGCGATAAAGCCCGCGTTACGGGATGCCAGGTTCACCACTTTGTTGACGATGTCGGCGTTCACGCGCTGCACGAAATCTTCCAGGTTCAGGTCGATATCGTCGATGCGGGAAGAGAGCTTCGCGGTGTAGTAGTAGCGCAGGCTGTCCGCATCGAAGTGGTTCAGCCAGGTGCTGGCTTTGATGAACGTCCCGCGGGATTTGGACATCTTCGCGCCGTTTACCGTCACGTAGCCGTGTACGAACAAATTGGTCGGCTTGCGGAAGTTGCTGCCTTCCAGCATTGCTGGCCAGAACAGACTGTGGAAGTAGACGATGTCTTTACCGATGAAGTGATACAGCTCGGCTGTGGAATCTTTCTTCCAGTATTCGTCGAAGCTGACGGTGTCGCCACGCTTGTCGCACAGGTTCTTGAAGGAGCCCATGTAGCCGATTGGCGCGTCCAGCCAGACGTAGAAATATTTACCCGGTGCATTCGGAATTTCGAAACCAAAGTACGGTGCATCGCGGGAGATATCCCACTGCTGCAGACCGGACTCGAACCACTCCTGCATCTTGTTCGCTACCTGCTCCTGCAGCGCGCCGCTGCGGGTCCATGCCTGCAGCATTTCACTGAAGGATGGCAGGTCGAAGAAGAAGTGCTCGGAGTCACGCATCACAGGCGTTGCGCCGGACACCACGGATTTCGGCTCGATAAGCTCGGTCGGGCTGTAGGTCGCGCCGCACACTTCGCAGTTATCGCCGTACTGGTCCGGGGATTTACATTTTGGACAGGTGCCTTTGACGAAACGGTCCGGCAGGAACATGCCTTTTTCCGGATCGTACAGCTGGGAGATGGTGCGGTTTTTGATAAAACCGTTCTCTTTCAGACGCGTGTAGATCAGCTCCGACAGCTCACGGTTTTCGTCGCTGTGCGTGGAGTGATAGTTGTCGTAGCTGATGTCAAAGCCAGCAAAATCAGTCTGATGCTCCTGACTCATTTCGGCAATCATCTGCTCCGGGGAAATCCCCAGTTGCTGAGCTTTCAGCATGATCGGCGTGCCGTGGGCATCGTCCGCACAGATGAAATTAACCTCGTGGCCGCGCATTCGCTGGTAACGGACCCAGACATCAGCCTGGATATGCTCCAGCATGTGGCCGAGGTGGATTGAGCCGTTGGCGTACGGCAGTGCGCACGTTACCAGAATTTTCTTCGCGACTTGAGTCATAGTAGGCATTACTTCTTTTAACTGTGAAAAGGGTTTTTGATATTACCAAAAGGGGCATTATTAAGTAAGCACAAACCACGGCCTTTCAGGTAAACTTGTTCATCTAAGGTCTTATTCACAAGAACAAAGGAGTCGGGATGAGTTCTCAATCCCAGGCCAAATCACCGGAAGCCTTACGAGCAATGGTCGCCGGGACGCTGGCTAACTTTCAGCATCCAACCCTGAAACATAATCTTACGACGCTGAAAGCGTTGCACCACGTCGCCTGGCTGGACGATACCCTGCACATTGAGTTGCAGATGCCATTCGTCTGGACCAGCGCATTTGACGCGTTGAAAGAGCAAACCAGCTCTGAACTGCTGCGCATTACCGGTGCAAAAGCGATTGACTGGAAGCTGACCCACAGCATCGCTACCCTGAAGCGGGTGAAAAACCAGCCGGGCGTGAACGGTGTGAAAAATATAATTGCCGTAAGTTCAGGCAAAGGCGGGGTAGGTAAATCCTCCACCGCGGTTAACCTGGCGCTGGCGCTGGCGGCAGAAGGGGCAAAGGTCGGTATTCTGGATGCCGATATCTACGGGCCTTCTATTCCAAACATGCTGGGGGCGGAAAACCAGCGTCCAACCTCGCCGGATGGCACTCACATGGCACCCATCATGGCTCACGGTCTGGCGACCAACTCCATTGGGTATCTTGTCACCGATGATAACGCCATGGTCTGGCGTGGCCCGATGGCCAGCAAAGCGCTGATGCAGATGCTGCAGGAGACGATGTGGCCGGATCTGGATTATCTGGTGCTGGATATGCCACCGGGCACCGGTGATATTCAGCTCACGCTGGCGCAGAATATTCCGGTTACGGGAGCGGTTGTGGTGACCACGCCGCAGGATATCGCGCTGATTGACGCCAAAAAAGGCATCGTGATGTTCGAGAAAGTGGAAGTGCCGGTGCTCGGTATTGTTGAAAACATGAGCATGCACATCTGCAGCAACTGCGGTCACCACGAACCAATCTTTGGTACGGGTGGGGCAGAAAAACTGGCCGCGAAATATCACACCCAACTGCTGGGCCAGATGCCGCTGCATATCACTCTGCGTGAGGATCTCGACAGCGGAAAACCGACGGTCGTCAGCCGTCCGGACAGCGAATTTGCTGAGATGTATCGCAAGCTGGCGGGGCGCGTTGCAGCGCAGCTTTACTGGCAGGGTGAAGTGATACCGGGTGATATCGCGTTCCGCGCGGTGTAAGTTCCCAGCTCCGAATTGCCGGGTGGCGGTTTCGCCTTACCCGGCCTACGGAATACGGTTTTGTAGGTCAGGTAAGCGTAGCGCCACCTGACTTTACCCAAGCCGGTAATGCATCAGATAGTACTCTCCGTCCGGAGAAATTCCCTTCGACTCAATGTGCCAGCCGTGTCGCTGGTAAAACGCAACAGCCCGCGAATTCTTCTCCAGACACTTAAGCGAACCTGTGCTGGTAAACGTCTTCTGCACCTGCTCCAGGAGCAAGTGTCCGACTCCAAGGCTCTGATACTGCGGGTCAACAAACAGGTTGTGCAGGAAATTATCGTTCGTCCAGACTGAAGCAAAACCCAGGCGATGACCGTTCTGCACGGCGACCCAAATTACTTCGTCACGGGTTGCTGCATCAAAGTCTTCAAGCTGCCACTGTGAATTGTCCAGCCACGGCCAGGCTTCACGCCGGGCGTGGAGGTAGAGCGTGCGCAGGAAAGGGCGATCGCTCTCCTGCCACGGGCGAATCAGGATCGAATCAGCGATGATAGAAGATATCTCCGTTATAGGCTTTGTAGATTTTGCCATCAGTATCACCGATCAGGACGTAATTCTCGCCCATATAGGTCCAGTGTGTACCGGCATCCGGTGCCGGGAGGTTACGCAACTGGTACTGTTTGATGGTGTACTCGGGCGTTTGATACTGCGCAGGTGCGGTGTCGCCAATTTTGAACTTCGTGAAATCAGCGATGAACTCTTGTTCTTCATAAGCTTTGATGCCGCCAGACGCTGACGCTGTTTGCGGGGCTGCTGAAGCCGCACTCGCAAGAGACATTATTACACCCAGAAGTAGCCATGTACGCTTAGCCATTTTTTCTCCAGTTATATCGTTACTGATACTCTCAGCCTGCTGTAGTGATGACGATGTGGCAGACAGCCTATTTTAAGTATCCCAGCAGACCCTGTTAGAAAAAAAATGTAACAAAAGTGGACGATTTTGTGTAGATCAAATGGTTAATACCATTTTGCTTATGAATGATATTTCCT
The DNA here is from genome assembly GCF_056238685.1 of Enterobacter sp. DVT3837. Classification (NCBI taxonomy): domain Bacteria; kingdom Pseudomonadati; phylum Pseudomonadota; class Gammaproteobacteria; order Enterobacterales; family Enterobacteriaceae; genus Enterobacter; species Enterobacter sp. DVT3837. The sequence goes on from NZ_JBWDLA010000002.1 coordinate 86,208, forward strand.
AAAAGCAATTCAGTACAGAAATGTGTTTTTTAATTAATTCTGAAAGTATAAATTTACTCTAAGTTTGTGATCTGAAAGACATGCGTTTTTTTAAAGACAAATTAAACTTATAAAAGCGGAGCGGTTTAATTTTCAATTCAACTTCCTTCCGTTTCTTAAATTAATCCAGCGCATCATTCGATGATGTGTTTTTTTATTTAACTGCATGAAAAACAGAGCGTTGATGGGTTCAGTAATTCTTCCTGAATTTTCTGTTATACGTTTGTTGTGCTCATGAATGATAAATTAATTTTAATGAAAAACACAACTACACTATTTGTAATATTCTTAGCGATAAGTCAGTTGACTGGCTGTGTATTTTCTCCCGGGCAAGCATTAAGCTCATCAGGGAAAAATATCATCACGACGGGTGATGAATATAATAATGTTGATAAGCGTGTGGATCTTTATCCACTTACCCCTTCCCTGATTGAAAAATTACGTCCTGCCGTCGTGAAATCTCAGCCAAATCCTAAGCTGGATGAGCAGCTCAGAAACTGGGAGTACCGCATTGGAGCAGGTGATGTTTTAACCGTTACCGTTTGGGATCACCCTGAACTGACAACACCGGCTGGGCAATATCGTAGTGCCAGTGATGCCGGTAACTGGGTGAACGCGGATGGTACCCTCTTTTATCCCTATGTCGGAAAGGTCACTGTGGCGGGAAAAACGGTCTCTGAAGTGAGAGAGGAGATCGCCACACGACTGGAGAGCGTTATCGAAAGCCCGCAGGTGGATGTCAGCGTGGCGTCCTTCCGCTCGCAAAAAGCTTATGTCACTGGCGAAGTCGCCAAATCTGGCCAGCAGGCTATCACCAATATTCCAATGACGGTTATGGATGCCGTCAACGCGGCGGGTGGGCTTTCTGCTGACGCTGACTGGCGCAATGTGGTTCTCACTCACGAGGGGAAAGATTTACACCTCTCTCTGTACGCGCTGATGCAGCACGGCGACCTGACGCAAAATAAGCTGCTCTACCCGGGCGATATTCTTTTTGTTCCACGCAATGACGCACTGAAAGTCTTTGTGATGGGGGAAGTGATTAAGCAGAGCACGCTGAAGATGGACAGGAGTGGGATGACCCTTGCCGAAGCGCTGAGCAATGCGGGCGGGTTGAACCAGGACATGGCCGATGCGACGGGTATTTTTGTCATTCGCTCCATTGCTAAAGGCAACAATGCGGGAAAAATCGCCAACATTTATCAGCTTAATGCGCAGGATGCCTCTGCGATGGTGTTGGGCACCGAATTCCAGCTTGAACCCTACGACATTGTTTATGTCACCACGGCTCCGCTGTCGCGCTGGAATCGCGTCATTACTCAGCTCGTGCCGACCATCAGCGGTGTTCATGATCTGACCGAAACGGTCCGTTACATCAGATCGTGGCCGCAATAATGTTCGATTCCATCTTAGTGGTTTGCACCGGCAATATTTGTCGCTCACCGATTGGAGAGCAGTTGTTACGCCAGTTGCTACCGGGAAAACAGATCACCTCGGCAGGCATATTTGGGCTGGAAGGAAGCCCGGCGGATATCCACGCTCAGGACGTGGCCGGGCGACATGGGCTCTCACTCGGTGAACATCGCGCGCGCAAATTAACTCCGCAGATCATGCGGGAATCGGATCTTATTCTGGTGATGGAACCTGCTCATCTTCGCTTTATCTCTGCCATAGCCCCGGAAATTCGCGGCAAATCGCTGCTCTTTGGGCAATGGCTGGAGCCGCAGGACATCCCCGATCCCTATCGTAAAAGCCGTGAAGCATTCGACTATGTTTTCGGACTGCTGGGCAAAGCCAGCCAGGAATGGGCTCATCGATTGAGTCAACAAGGAATAAAGCGTTAATGTCGTCTTACACAACAGGCAGTTACGGTGCCACAACACCGGAAAATCATGAAATTGATCTCATTCGTCTACTCGGCGAAATGATCGATCATCGTGCAGTCATTTTATCGATGACTGTCATTTTTACCTTGCTGGCAGGCCTGTATGCTTTTTTGGCCACGCCCGTATACCGCGCGGATGCCTTAATTCAGGTGGAAGGAAAGCAGGATAATAGCCTGCTCAAAAATTTAAGACAGTTTGGTAATGAGATGTCTCCCGATGTGGAACCCGAAATACTCCTGCTTAAATCACGCATGATCCTGGGCGCTACCGTTGATGAATTAGGTTTAACGCAGCACGTGACGTGGCGTACTTTCCCTGTCGTAGGGCAGTTGTGGGCGCAGTTGCAGGGCCGTAAGCCAGCGACGATCGCCCTTGGTTGGTTACAACTGCCACTTGTTGATGGAAAACCACGATCCCTTGTGCTCACGGTGCTGGAAAAAGGCGCATACCGGCTGGAAGGCGACAATTTTTATGCTGAGGGTAGGGAGGGAAAACCTTTTGAAAAAGAGGGGATTTCCCTGCTGGTGGCGAAACTGAATGCCCCAACGGGCACGCAATTCACGCTACAAACCTGTTCCCGTCTGGAGGCAATCAATGCGCTGAGCAACCAATTTAGCGTAGTTGAATCGGCAAAACAGAGTGGAGTAATGACGCTCACCCTGACCGGCAACGATCCTGATCGTATTGCCCATGTGCTCAACCGTATTGCCAGCAATTACCTGCAGCAAAATATTGCCCGTCAGGAAGCGCAGGATTCGCGAAGTCTTGCGTTTTTACAGCAGCAGTTACCTAAAATCAGAATCGAGCTCGAGCAGGCCGAAGAGCGGCTGAATCAGTATCGCAAACAACGTGACTCGGTCGATCTTTCACTGGAAGCGAAATCGGTTCTTGAACAGATTGTTAATATCGAAAACCAGCTTAACGAGTTGACGTTTCGTGAGGCGGAGATTTCTCAACTCTTCAAGAAAGATCACCCGAATTACCGCGCATTGCGTGAAAAACGCCAGACGCTGGTACAGGAGAAAGTTCGCCTGAATCAGCGTGTCTCAGCCATGCCTTCGACTCAACAGGACATTTTGCGCCTCAGTCGGGATGTGGAGTCAGGTCGGACAATCTACCTGCAGCTACTCACACGTCAGCAAGAGTTGAACATCTCACGTTCCAGCGCCATCGGTAATGTGCGAATTATCGACAGCGCGGTGACGCAACCTGACCCTGTTAAACCGCGAAAGCCGCTGATTATTGTTTTTGGTGCCCTGCTGGGGTTGATATTCTCAATGGGGCTGGTGCTGGTCCGCATTGCACTCAGACGTGGTCTCAACACCGCTGAGCAGCTTGAAGGGCTGGGAATACAGGTGATGGCTACCTTGCCGCGTTCGATGTGGCTGTGGAAAAAAACGCACCTGCACAGGAAAAGAGTATTTGGCTCGCGCTGGAGTCACACGATTACCGATGTGCCTTTCCTGCCTGTTGACCGGCCCGCAGATATTTTTGTTGAGGCTGTGCGGGGGTTGCGCACCAGCTTGCATTTCACGTTGCAGGATGCCGCTAACCGGATCGTCATGATTTCTGGCCCGACGCAGGACTGCGGAAAAACGCTGGTCAGCACCTCACTGGCTGCGATTGAGGCACAGGCCGGGCTCAGGGTGTTATTCATTGACGCGGATATGCGTGAGGGATATGTCCATAACGTATTCGGTTTAAAAAACCACACCGGACTTTCCGGGGTGCTTGACGGAAAATGTGCGTGTCAGGAGGCGATTCAGCGCTATGAAAAAGGCAATATTGATGTGCTGACCTGTGGGCCGGTTCCATCGCAACCTTCAGAACTGCTGATGAGCGATCGCTTCAGAGTGTTAATGACGTGGGCAGATGAACATTATGACCTTGTGATCCTTGATACCCCGCCGGTGCTGGCTGTTACCGATGCCGCAGTGGCAGTCAGGGTGGCTGCAACTTCATTGCTGGTTGCTCGCTTTGGCAAGACCAGCCTGAAAGAGATGGAGAACTGCATCAAGCGCCTGCAACAAATGGGGGCGTGCATAAAAGGGACCGTGCTGAACGACGTGGTGAAGTCAGCAGCTCTGTATTACCACTCAGGCTATGGTCAATACGAATATGGCCATAGCACGACACGGCAACCGCGCAAGGATTAAAGTTTTACCAGCGTGGCAAAGCGGTACACTCGCGACACTTCTTTACAGCGAAACGACGCATAGCTCGCTAAGATGACCTTCGTTAACTCTCGAGGTCATAATGGAAAACCGCAAATTCAGCAAACTGCGCCGCTGGGCGCGGGAAGGGATCGTACTCGTTCTGCTGGCGCTGGCCGTGATGTGGGGTGTGGATCAGTACCGCAAGCCGACATTACCTGCCACGTTTAGTGCAACTCCGATGCAGGGGATTGATGGCACGATGCACGACATTGCGGCGCTCAGTCAGGACCGACCGCTGCTGATTTACGTCTGGGCCACCTGGTGCAGCATCTGCCGTTATACCACGCCTGCAGTCAATAAGCTGGCAGAAGAGGGGGGCAATGTGGTGAGTATTGCCATGCGTTCCGGTGATGACGCAAAGCTTGCGCGCTGGGTTGAAAAGAAACAGCTGAAAATGCCGGTGATAAATGATGAAAACGGTGCGCTGTCGCAGGCATGGCAGGTGAGCGTAACGCCGACGCTGGTCATTGTGTCGAAGGGGAACGTTGTCAGCACGACTACGGGGTGGACGAGTTACTGGGGATTAAAAGCCAGAATGTGGTGGGCAGGGGTATAAAAATAACCCCTCTCCTTGCGGAAGAGGGGTTTTGTATTACTTCGCCAGAACTTCCTGAGCGGTGCGCTCAACCAGAGACAGCAGGATTTTAATATCTTCCAGCGTCACGGTTGGGTTCAACAGCGTCAGCTTCAGGCAAGTGACACCGTTATGCTCGGTCACGCCGACGTTTGCACGGCCGGATTCCAGCAGCGCATCACCAATTTTCTGGTTCAGCAGGGCGATACCCGCTTCATCGGTCTGCACCTGTCCGCGGAAGCGGAACAGTACGCTTGCCAGCTGCGGTTGCATAACCAGTTCCAGAGCAGGCTGCTCTTGCACATAAGCCGCAACCTGCTGTGCCAGCGTCACGCCGTGATCGATGATCGCTGCGTATTGCTCCTGACCCAGCGCTTCCAGGCTCATCCACAGCTTCAGCGCGTCGAAACGGCGCGTGGTCTGCAGCGATTTGGACACCAGGTTAGGCACGCCCGCTTCTTCGTCGAACTCAGAGTTCAGGTAAGCCGCCTGATAGCGCATCAGTTCATAGTGGCGTGCTTCTTTCAGCAGGAAAGCACCGCAGCTGATGGTCTGGAAGAACTGCTTGTGGAAGTCCAGAGTAACGGAATCCACCAGTTCAATGCCGTCCAGGTAGTGACGATACTGCTCAGACATCAGCAGCGCGCCGCCCCATGCCGCATCAACGTGTACCCAGATATTCTGCTTCGCCGCCAGCTCAGCAATCGCACGCAGAGGGTCAATAGCACCGGCATCGGTGGTCCCTGCTGTCGCGACAATCGCCAGGATCTGTTCGCCATTCGCGTTGCACTGTTCGATTTTCGCCGCCAGATCGGTCAGATCCATGCGCGAGAATTCGTCCGTTTTCACCTGCACCACGGACTGGTAGCCCAGACCCATCAGCGCCATGTTTTTCTGTACGGAGAAGTGCGCGTTTTCTGAGCACAGTACGCGGATCTTACGCAGATCGCCCGTCAGGCCATCCTGCTGAACGGAGTGGCCCTGACGCGCGAAGAACGCATCACGAGCCAGCATCAGACCCATCAGGTTGCTCTGGGTGCCACCGCTGGTGAAGACACCTGCGTCGCCAGCCTGATAACCCACGCGGGTACGCAGCCATTCGATCAGTTTGATCTCAATGATGGTTGCGGACGGGCTTTGATCCCAGGAGTCCATACTCTGGTTAGTGGCGTTGATCAGCACTTCTGCCGCCTGGCTTACGACCAGACTTGGGCAGTGCAGGTGCGCCACACACTGTGGGTGATGAACGGACAAACTGTCTTTCAGGAAGAACTCCACGGCGCGTTCAATTGCCGCTTCGTTGCCCAGCCCTTTCGGGTTGAAATCCAGCTTAATACGGTCGCGCAGTTCCGCGACCGTTTTGCCCTGGTACATCTCAGGCTGTTTCAGCCACTGCATCACGGCCTGAGTGCTTTGTTCAATCGCCTGCTGGTAAGCTTCAATGCTCTGTGCAGAGGAGAACAAAATTGGGTTTGAATCTGACATCGTGTTCAACTACTCCGGTTACGCCGGGCGAACGCCCGCAGCAAGCAGTGCCTGCTCGAATTTATCCAGGAAGATTTTCAGCTCTTCATCGCTGATCAGCAGGGAAGGCAGCAGACGCAGAACGATACCGTTGCGACCACCACGCTCCAGAATCAGACCGGCTTCGAAGCACTTCTTCTGAATCAGGGCAGACAGCTCGCCATCACCCGGGAAGCAACCCATGTGGTCAGCAGCTTCGTTTGGCTTAACGATCTCGATACCGATCATCATGCCCAGACCGCGAACGTGGCCGATTACCGGATAGCGCTTCGCCATCTCTTTCAGCTGGCCTTTCAGCCATTCGCCCTGTGCGGCCACTTTGCCTGCGATGTTCTGATCTTTCAGGATTTTCAGCGTAGTCAGACCGGTTGCCATCGCCAGCTGGTTGCCGCGGAAGGTACCGGTGTGGTGACCTGGAGCCCATGCATCGAACTGCTTTTTGATACCGAGCACAGCCAGTGGCAGACCGCCACCTACAGCTTTAGACATCACGATGATGTCTGGCTCGATGCCAGCGTGTTCGAAGGCGAAGAATTTACCGGTACGCGCAAAGCCAGCCTGCACTTCGTCGAGGATCAGCAGAATGCCGTGTTCCTGAGTCACTTTGCGGATACGCTGCAGCCACTCAACTGGAGCCGGGTTCACGCCGCCTTCACCCTGAACGGCTTCCAGTATGACGGCTGCAGGTTTGCGCACGCCACTTTCCACGTCGTTAATCAGGTTTTCGAAGTAGTAGGTCAGCGCTTTCACGCCCGCTTCACCACCGATACCCAGCGGGCAACGGTATTCGTGCGGGTAAGGCATGAACTGTACTTCTGGCATCATACCGTCAACCGCTTCTTTCGGAGACAGGTTGCCGGTCACGGACAGTGCGCCGTGGGTCATACCGTGGTAACCACCAGAGAAGCTGATGATACCGCTACGGCCGGTGACTTTTTTCGCCAGTTTCAGCGCCGCTTCCACGGCGTCAGCACCGGATGGACCGGTGAACTGCAGGCAGTACTCTTTGCCCTGACCTGGCAGCAGAGAGAGCAGGTATTCTGAAAACGCGTCTTTCAGAGGCGTAGTCAGATCCAGGGTATGTAACGGCAAGCCGCTGGTAATGACATTTTGGATGCTTTTCAGCACATCAGGATGGTTATGGCCAAGCGCAAGGGTCCCTGCGCCTGCTAAACAGTCAAGGTATTCTTTATTATCTGCATCGGTGATCCACACGCCTTCTGCTTTAGTGATGGCTAAAGGCAGTTTGCGCGGATAACTCCTGACGTTAGATTCAAACTCGGCCTGACGGGCCAGATAGGTTTCGTTGCTTTTGTGGGCATCTACGGTGTCAATACGGACTTTATCCGTCATCATATCACTCCTACAACCGCCGCTTCGTTATGAGCCACGATTGAATAAAAAGTTAAAAAACAGATGGGGGCCTGAAAAAAACGCCGCCAATATAGAGCCTTTTGCCACGGGGCTCAATGGTTAATTTGTTTACTGTTTTGTGACATGGGGCACAGGGGAGGGAATATCCCTCTTTTCTGAAAGAAAATTGCGCTTTATTACAAAGTAAAACAGCCGGTTATGTGCAGTCGGCCTGGAGTGTAAAAGCAGAAAAAAGAGTGTGACAAATCGTGCCATTCGCTGACATAAAAGAAGGTATACGACCTCCTTGCCACCATGAAATGCAAAAATCCCTGGTCTCTATAGATGCGCAACGGAATCGCGCATTAAAAATGGACTTTCAACACGCGTTGTTTCCCGATGGTTTTCACCGTTAATAATATGCAGGGCACTCAGACGTCCAATTTCATAATGTGGCAGTTGAACCGTTGAAAGAGGGGGGAGAAAGAGTTCTCCAATGCCCACCATATTGTCATAACCGATAACCGCAATATCTTGTGGGATGCGAAGCCCTTGAGCCAGTAGCGTCTGGTACACCATCAATGCGATACGATCGTTGCCGCAGATAACGGAGTCGAATCGGGGAATGCCGTTCTGAATGTGCGCCAGCAAAACTGACGGAATGTCACGATAGTGCTCGTCCCCGAACGCCATATAGCTATGTTCCAGACTGTTCGGGTCGAGCCCAGCTTCATGGCATGCACGTTCCAGCCCCTGACGGCGTCGGGTTGTGGCCAGATGGTCCACGGGTAAATGCAGGCACAGGGGCTGTCGATAACCCTCGGCGAGTAACGCATGCACGGCAGTGTACTGTCCCTGTTCATCATCAGGGATGTAGCTGGCAACTTTTTCATTGATACTTTCGCAGTTAGCCAGCACGCAGGGAAGGGTGAGGAGTTTGGCCGGGAGAGGAACCTGACGTAACCCCATTGTGGTATAGATAATTCCGTCAGGCCGATGAGAGAGGAGAAGGTCGACAATGGCATCCGGGTTGTCATCGGTAAACATATTCATCACGAAGCTGTTCCAGCCGTGCATCCGGGCCGTCTCTTCAATGGACAGCGTAATCTCTACCGAGAAAGGTGTCGTCACCGTATCGAGTGCTAGTACGCCTATGGTTTTAGGCGAGGCATGCGCACCGCGTATTTTCTTGGCGGACAGGTCAGGCACGTAGCTGGTCTGCTCGATAGCCAACTGAACGCGCGCCAGCGTTTCCGGTTTAAGGCGCTCCGGGCTGTTAAGCGCCCGGGAAACCGTCATCAGCGATACGTTAGCCAGCTTTGCGACGTCCTTCAGGGAAGCCATTTTCTTACTCCGTTAGTGCTCTGTGTGAGAGGGTATACAACTAAGTCGCTGATGTAAAAGGAAGGCTGATGCCCAGGCCTGGTCATGCTTACCTCAGTGATGAATATTTGATCGCGATCTCATTCTTTTAATGTTAACGTTAACTTTCGTGATTAACATCTTAAATCTTAGCCAAACAGCATGAGAAAGAAATGATGTTAACGTTACCATTGAGTCATTACTCCAACATGAGAATGTCATGATGAAAACGCATCACTCTCACAGCTACCCTTTACTGAGCGCATTACTGTTTTTCTTTTTTGTCACCTGGTCATCTTCAGGCTCGTTGCTCTCCATCTGGCTTCATCAGGAAGTGGGCTTAAAAGCGGGGGATACCGGCGTTATCTATGCCGTGCTTTCCGTCTCCGCACTTTTTGCTCAAATCTGCTATGGATTCATTCAGGACAAACTCGGTCTGCGTAAAAACCTGCTCTGGTTTCTGACTTGTCTGCTCATTCTTTCTGGTCCGGCTTTTTTGCTATTTGGTTATCTGCTGCAGGTTAACGTTTTACTCGGCAGCATTTTCGGCGGGATTTATATCGGCCTGACGTTTAACGGCGGAATAGGGGTACTGGAGTCCTATACCGAGCGCGTGGCCCGCCAGAGCCAGTTTGAGTTCGGCAAGGCGAGGATGTGGGGATCGCTTGGCTGGGCGGCGGCAACTTTTTTTGCGGGGCTCCTGTTTAACATTAACCCGAAGCTGAACTTCGCGGTGGCGAGCTGCGCCGGGCTGGTGTTTTTTGTGTTGCTGGCTCGTCTCAGGGTCTCTTCCGCCCCGCACGCCATGCAGGAGGCGGTGTCCGGCGGTAAGGTCACGCTGGAAGACGCCTTGCGGCTGCTGACGCTGCCGCGCTTCTGGGCGCTGGTGTTTTTCGTTATCGGCACCTGTATTTATGGCGTTTACGACCAGCAGTTCCCGGTCTATTTCTCCTCCCAGTTCCCGACGTTGCAGGAAGGGAACGCCATGTACGGCTATCTCAACTCCTTCCAGGTGTTCCTTGAGGCGGCGGGTATGTTTTGTGCCCCGTGGCTGGTGAATCGCCTTGGCGCGAAGAATGGTCTGATTTTCGCGGGAATGGTGATGGCGATGCGTATGGTGGCATCGGGTCTGGTTGAGGGGCCGGTATTGATCTCCATTACCAAGCTATTACACGCTGTTGAGCTGCCCGTTTTGTTGGTCTCAATCTTTAAATACAACAGTTTGCATTTTGATAAGCGGCTCTCTTCCACCCTCTATCTGGTGGGCTTTGCCTGTACAAGCTCGGTGATTGCCTCGGTCTTGTCGCCGCTGGCAGGCTACAGCTATGAGAAGTACGGCTTTGCCCAGTCCTATCTCATCATGGGGCTACTGGTATTCAGCACCACGTTTATCTCCATCTTCCTGTTGCGCTCGGGTAAGTCCTCTTCTGACCCGCTCATGCCGCAACCTTCAACCATCTGATCGAAAGAGTAAAGAAATGACGTATTCAATCACGAAAGCAGAACAGGAACTGCAGTCCAGACGTGAAGGGCTTAACCAGCGCTGGTATCCGCGTTACCACCTCGCTGCGCGCGCTGGCTGGATGAACGACCCGAATGGCCTGGTCTGGTTTGACGGCTGGTATCACGCTTTTTATCAACATCATCCATACTCGACCCAATGGGGTCCGATGCACTGGGGTCATGCGCGCAGCAAGGATTTAGTTCACTGGGAACATCTCCCGGTTGCACTGGCGCCGGAAGGGCCCGAAGACAAGGATGGCTGTTTTTCCGGATCGGCGGTTGTGGATGGCGATACGCTGGCGCTGATTTACACCGGACACAAATTCCACGGCGATCCCGACGAGGCTAATCTCTATCAGGTGCAGTGTCTTGCAACCAGCCGTGATGGTGTCCATTTTGAGCGACAGGGAATGGTAGTTGATACGCCACCAGGCCTGCATCACTTCCGCGATCCGAAAGTGTGGCGTGAAGGGGATAGCTGGTACATGGTTGTCGGTGCGCGAGATGGCGAGACGGGTCAGGTGCGCGTTTATCGATCTGCTGATCTGCGCGAGTGGCTGGATTTGGGCGTACTCGCGGTGGCGGAACAAGAGATGGGCTATATGTGGGAATGCCCGGACTTTTTCACTCTCAATGGCAAGCGCGTGCTGATGTTTTCGCCTCAGGGGCTGGTGGCTGAAGGCTACAAAAATCGTAATCTTTTCCAGAGCGGCTATCTGATAGGCGAGTGGCAGCCCGGTCAGCCCTTTGTGCGTGAAGGTGAGTTTGTGGAGATGGATCGCGGGCATGATTTCTATGCACCACAAAGTTTCCTGACACCTGATGGCCGCCGCATCGTCATTGGCTGGCTGGATATGTGGGAGTCCCCGCTGCCGGAACAGGAGGATGGTTGGGCTGGCATGCTCTCTTTACCGCGCGAGCTGACGCTGAGTGCGGATAACCGTCTGCAAATGCGGCCGGCCAAAGAAGTTGAAACCCTGCGCGGGGCGTGGTTCCCCTGGCCGATAAGTACGCTTAATAATCAGCAGATGACGCTGGTGGAACACTGCGAGGCGATGGAGGTCATTCTGCAGTGGGATTGTGCTAATAGCAGCGCGGAACAATACGGCATTCGTCTTGGAAGCGGGTTACGTGTTTATGTTGATGCGCAGATGCAGCGCCTGGTACTGGAGCGAGACTATCCACAGTATGGCCTGTGCGGTACCCGAAGCGTCGCGCTTAACCTGAATGACGCACTCAGTCTGCGCCTGTTCTTTGACTGCTCTTCCGTAGAAGTGTTTGTTAACGAGGGCGAGGCGTGCCTCAGCAGCCGCATATATCCTGATGCAGAATGCCGTGAGCTGGCATTGTTTGCCTGGACGGGGGGAGCGTCGCTTATACATGGCGGGGCGTGGCAGCTGGAGTAAAGCTTGACCGGGGGATACGGGTAGCCGGTCAGCTTAATTTAAAATAAAGCCCCATATTAATGGGGCTACTTAAATCCGGGATTGCATTGACCTGCCGATAACGTTGCGCCAGCCTTCGTATGCTCGGATGTAAGTAAGAGCAGCTTTAGCGGTGTACTAAAGGTTTACAGGATGTGAATTATTTATGGAAGTAAATAATATGTCGCTTACTTTTATGAGCATTACCTCAATTATTTAGAAATCTGTGAATTTACTACTTTATCATCTTCAACCATTAACGTAAGTGTATAACCTGTTTTATGCCATTTTCCGTTATTGGGTTTCCATCCCTTAGAGAGTAGGTACTCAGAAGCAGTAGAGATAGACATGTTCATCACATGATCTGCTTCATTGGCTTGAGTAGAAACTTTTTGTTTCGTTGAAGCTGTAGCGTTACATTTTCCTGTGGCCTCATCTACTTGCGTACAGCCAGAGTTAGCAAGTTCTTTTCGATGGTGCTCACTGATAGCGGCGGCGTTAAAAGCAGCAAAAGAAAGCAAAAAAAATATTAAAACTCTTTTCATGATAGATACCCGTATTAATTAATCATTATTATGGTGCTTGCCGCTGTTCTTTGCCCAAATACCAGTACCTGCAGCCGCATCACGCGCATTAGCATATGCGGCATTTTGAGCAGCATTATTAATCGAATCTTGTCTATTGTGCTCTACGGTGTAACAGGTATCACGACTTATCCCTTTCGCTTCACATTCAGCCATTCGTTGAGCAGGAGAAGAGCAAGCAGATAAGAAAGTCGCAATACTTGCAACTAATACTAAATTTACTAATTTCTTCATTACCATAACCTTAGATTAGAACGCTATCAATCGATATTAATTTAAATGCACTTATAGTGTTTAAAGCTATCTCTTCACATTCAGTTGCTTTTAGATTAAAATTACCCTCTTTAATTCTTCGCTTAACGACACCCCCGGTTTTATTGAAATCTTCTTTATTGTTAGATGCTTTCATTATCCCTAATGCAGCACATCCCGAAGAAGGCGATGAGTTACTATAAGTAGTGGATTTTGGTCAGTTACCAGAAGTACATACAGTAATAACGCTAACCATAGCCAACAAATAAATATATGTTTTCAATATTGTTCATTCCTGTCTTGTGTGATTAAAGTAGAAACCTACTAAGCACCTCAGAATATACAGCTAAAATTATTCCACATAAACCCAATCCAGATACCTACTACAACCAAAATAAGATACAACACAACAGAAAGAAAAACATATTTTGCCATAATCGCTATCATCAGTATAATCAGACAGAGCCAGTCAGCTAAAATTCATGGTGTGATTTTGTTGCTTTACTATGGTTAGCTAATCTCTTCTTTTTAGTTGCAAATCAAGCTACCACCTGGAGTGGTGTAGCACGTTGAGCTATAAGATCTATCACCCTCATAAACATTAGTTTGATAGTTACCGTTAGGAAGTTTTGTAGTAGTGCTTTGCACCATATCATCCGTACTACCATCTCTTTCTCATTATATAGCCCCCATTTTGAGGGCTGGCAGGTCATTAATCAAAACCCGAAACCTACTCCGGCTCCGAGAGCGAAATCATTATTTGTGCTAGTTGATACACCCGTTTTAACCGTCGCGGCTCCCGCGTGGAAAGAAGCGCCTACGCTTACGGCTTGCTCGTCTTTAAAGCTACCTACGCCAGCAGAGAACATTACGTTTTGACCTGCTTCAACTTGAGGCATGGAAGCAATCGCAATTGCACTCGCAGCACCAGAACGGGCTTCTTTCTTGTTACCGTCTACTTCATCGCGCAATGATTTGAATTGTGCGTTGGTGTTGGCTTGTTGCTGGCTAAACACTTTCTTAGCGTCTTGCAGATCTTGAGCTACGCCAGCAGCCTGGTTAGACGTTGAAGAGATAGCAGCAGTGTTAGCCGCTACTTTAGCTTGTGTAGCTGTGTCTACTTGTGTGATGGTGGTTGTTACACCGTTAGCCCCATCTTTCCCGTCTTTACCATTAGCACCAGTAGCGCCAGTGTCGCCCTTATCACCTTTTGCACCGTCTACGCCGTCTTTAGGCTTAGGCGCATTTTCAAGAGCAGATAAACGCCCATCTTGCTGAATGTTCTGATTCAGGAAAGCATGATTAACCTGATCTTGTGCATCTTTGTTTTGCGTGATCTCGCCTTGCAATTGCTGATCAGCAGTAACACGGTTTGCTGTTTCCTGGTTAGCGTTGCTATTGATGGTGTTAATCTCACCTTGCATATTAGCAACTTCCATTTTATCAGCCTTACCATTTTGAAGAGTGGTAATAGCTGAATCATGATCAACAGTCATTGTAGCAATTTTATCAAGGTCATAACCCGCGCCTTGTTGACCGATGATAGTGATCCCGTCAGTGTCGGAAGTAACAGGGAAAGCAGCGGCTTTAGCTGGTACTACAGCAGCGAACATAGAACCAAACACGATAACAGCCAGAGTAGTTTTAGCAGTAGTCTTAACGGTAGTTTTCATTTAAAAGCTCTTATCACAAAAGTAAATTAGGTTATTTCGCTATCCTGGCGGGAAGATATAACACCCTGTTATATCAAGATGATTTCATGCGACTTACGGCGATTTTTGTTTAATCACTTATTTCGTAACGTGTAGTAACTATCTTGTAATACATAAATTTGGATATTGACCTGGATCACTAAAAGCACTGAAAGCTAAAATGCCCTTACGCGAGTGATTTTAAATAAAACCAATAAATACATGTAGATATAAATCTCCTCGTTAAATCCAATGCATGCCAGGCTTTCATAAATACATTAATTATATTTATGTATTTTGTCCGTAAAACGGGCTTTGTTGAATAAATCGAACTTTTGCTGAGTTGAAGGATCAGATCACGTATCTTCCCGACAATGCAGACCGTTCCGTGGCAAAGCAAAAGTTCAAAATCACCAACTGGCCCACCTACAATAAAGCCCTCATCAACCGTGGCTCCATAACTTTCTGGCTGGATGATGAAGCTATTCAGGCCTGGTATGAGTCAGCAACACCTTCTTCACGAGGCAGACCTCAGCGCTATTCTGACCTTGCCATCACTACTGTGCTGGTCATTAAACGCGTATTCAGGCTGACCCTGCGGGCTGCGCAGGGCTTTATTGATTCCATTTTTTCTCTGATGAACGTTCCGCTACGCTGCCCGGATTACAGCTGTGTCAGCAGGCGGGCAAAGTCGGTTAATGTCAGTTTCAAAACGCCCACCCGGGGTGAAATCGCACACCTGGTAATTGATTCCACCGGGCTGAAGGTCTTCGGTGAAGGCGAGTGGAAAGTCAAAAAGCATGGCCAGGAACGCCGCCGTATCTGGCGTAAGCTGCATCTCGCCGTTGACAGTAAAACACATGAAATCATCTGCGCTGACCTGTCGCTGAACAACGTTACGGACTCAGAGGCCTTCCCCGGGTTAATCCGGCAAACCCACCGGAAAATCAGGTCAGCCGCCGCCGATGGCGCTTACGATACCCGGCTATGTCACGATGAACTGCGGCGTAAGAAAATCAGCGCGCTTATCCCTCCCCGAAAAGGTGCGGGTTACTGGCCCGGTGAATATGCAGACCGTAACCGTGCAGTGGCTAATCAGCGAATGACCGGGAGTAATGCGCGGTGGAAATGGACAACAGATTACAACCGTCGCTCGATAGCGGAAACGGCGATGTACCGGGTAAAACAGCTGTTCGGGGGTTCACTGACGCTGCGTGACTACGATGGTCAGGTTGCGGAGGCTATGGCCCTGGTACGAGCGCTGAACAAAATGACGAAAGCAGGTATACCTGAAAGCGTGCGTATTGCCTGAAAACACAACCCGCTACGGGGGAGACTTACCCGAAATCTGATTTATTCAACAAAGCCCGTAAAACGTATAAATCAAGCTCATTCAGTAAAGTTAATTAATATATTTGTGAAAGTTCCTTCTTTTCGAATTAATAGAAACTTTTGAATGAAGGGGGCTTTGGCGTGGAGAAAAATATTTTTAATCGAGAATAAAACATGGTTTTGATTGCTATAAATCAGTGATTGAATTGTTGTAAAAAATGATGTTTTTATTTCTCTTAATTAGAAAATTAGATTGATAGGATTACAAAAAAGATATTAAAGGCAGGTACACCAACGAGTGACTGAGTGCAAAGCGATAGTAACGATAGAGGGAAAGGGGGAAAGGAACGGTTATGCGAGATACTAACAATAAGAATTTTATTGATTTCATGTGAGAGACAAATTGGGGTACAAGGTGAGGTACAGCGTGAAAAAGGATAAACGTAAGTGCAAGCTTGCATCGCCAGGCTACATCCCCTAAGCTGGTAATTAATAAAGAAATGTAATCTACATGACTCGGGGTGCCCTTCTTTGTGAAGGCTGAGAAATACCCGTATTACCTGATCTGGATAATGCCAGCGTAGGGAAGTCAGATGCCTTCCCGGTCATCGCTTCTTCACGCAAGGCAGGAGCGAACCCATGCAGCCTGACCTGCTCGATTTACACGTTTTACATCAGTTCCGAACCCGTTCCCCGCTTACGCATTGTATGACTAACGACGTCGTACAGACCTTTACTGCCAACGTTCTGCTGGCGCTTGGCGCCTCTCCGGCGATGGTGATTGAGGCCGAAGAAGCTGAGCAGTTTGCCGCGATCGCCGATGCATTGCTGATAAACGTTGGCACGCTGACCTCACCGCGAGCGCAGGCGATGCGTCGGGCGATTGAGAGTGCGGTAGCTGCGGGTAAACCCTGGACGCTGGACCCGGTTGCCGTGGGCGCTCTGACGTTTCGCACCCGTTTTTGTCATCAAATCCTCGCCCTGAAACCCGCCGCCATTCGCGGCAATGCTTCTGAAATCCTTGCCCTTGCCGGGATGAGCGCCGGTGGTCGCGGCGTCGATACGACTGACACCACAGCCAGCGCGTTACCTGCTGCACAGGCGCTGGCTCGCCAGACCAATGCCATTGTGGTGGTCACCGGCGAGGTGGATTACATCACTGATGGACAACGAACCCGAACGGTTACCGGCGGCGATCCGCTAATGACGCGCGTCGTGGGAACCGGGTGCGCACTCTCTGCCGTTGTGGCGGCGAGTTGCTCACTGCCGGGCGACAGGCTGGATAACGTCTCCGCCGCGTGCGGGTTTATGAAACGAGCCGGAACGGCAGCCATTGCGCAGTCTCGTGGCCCGGGCAGTTTTGCCAGCGCGTTCCTGGATGCGCTCTACACCCTGGAGGAACTGGCATGAAACGCATTAACGCTCTGACCATTGCCGGCACCGATCCCAGCGGCGGCGCGGGTATCCAGGCCGACCTGAAAACCTTCTCGGCTCTTGGCGCGTACGGATGCTCGGTCATTACCGCGCTGGTGGCGCAAAACACGCTCGGCGTGCAGTCGGTTTACCGTATTGAACCGGATTTTGTTGCCGCGCAGCTGGATTCCGTATTCAGCGACGTGCGAATTGATACCACCAAGATCGGTATGCTGGCAGAGACAGATATTGTTGAAGCGGTGGCTGAGCGACTTAAACGTTATCAGGTACAAAACGTGGTGCTGGATACCGTGATGCTGGCAAAAAGCGGCGATCCATTGCTCTCCGCCTCCGCTGTTGAAACACTGCGTAAAAAGCTACTGCCACAGGTGGCTCTCATCACGCCCAATCTGCCGGAGGCTGCGGCACTGTTGGGGGCAACACATGCGCGAAATGAACGGGAAATGAAAGAGCAGGGGAATGCGCTGCTGGCGATGGGCTGCGGGGCCGTGATGATGAAAGGTGGTCATCTTGACGATGCCGAAAGCCCGGACTGGCTCTTCACCCGAGACGGCGAGCGGCGGTTCACGGCGCCACGCGTACACACTAAAAACACCCACGGCACTGGCTGTACGCTCTCTGCCGCGCTGGCGGCATTACGCCCACGGCATGATAACTGGGCCGATACGGTGAGCGAAGCGAAAACCTGGCTCTCAGCCGCGCTGGCAAAAGCTGATACTCTGGAGGTGGGTCACGGTAATGGGCCGGTACACCATTTTCATGCCTGGTGGTAAGCCGTATACTGGCAGGATACACCACGCCTGAGAAAAACAGAGATGGAACAAGCGCATACCCGGTTAATCGATCAACTAAATGAACGGATCGCCGCGCCCGACAATACGCCGCTGTATCTGAAATTTGCCGAAACGGTAAAAAATGCGGTGCGCAGCGGGGTGCTGGAGCACGGCAATATTCTGCCCGGCGAGCGCGATCTGAGTCAGTTAACCGGTGTGTCGCGCATTACAGTGCGCAAAGCGATGCAGGCTCTGGAGTCCGAAGGGGTGGTGACGCGTGCCCGGGGTTACGGGACGCAAATTAACAACATCTTTGAATATTCGCTTAAAGAAGCGCGCGGTTTCTCTCAGCAGGTGGTACTACGCGGTAAAAAGCCCAATACGCTTTGGGTGAATAAACGCGTGGTGAAGTGTCCGGAAGAGGTCGCCAGCCAGCTGTCGGTGGAGCCGGAGAGCGAGGTCTTTCTCCTTAAGCGTATTCGCTATGTCGACGATGATGCGGTGTCGATTGAGGAGTCGTGGGTTCCGGTGGGGCTGATTCACGATCCGGATGCCATTGGTATCTCGCTGTACGACTATTTTCGCAGCCAGAACATCTTCCCGCAGCGTACCCGTTCACGGGTGAGCGCCCGTATGCCGGACAGCGAATTTCAGGCGCATATAAAGATGGATGACAAAATTCCGGTGCTGGTGATCAAGCAGGTTGCACTTGACCAGCAGCACCGGCCGATTGAGTACAGCATCAGCTACTGTCGCAGCGACCTATACGTCTTTGTGTGCGAGGAGTAATTCCTCGAGAGTAGGGGCGCAATCACCGCCACGGTGGCTGACAACCCAGGCGGCTACCGCATTACCCAGCAGGACAGAGTCTGCAAGACTCCACCCCGCAGCCAGCCCGGCAAGCGTTCCGCCAGCATGACTGTCACCTGCCCCGATTGTATCGACCACGGTGGCGGGAAACGCCGGAACAGAACCTGAGGCGTCACCGTCATGCCAGGTCGCACCGTCTTTGTCGTGGCGAATAATTAGCGCCGAGCCAAAACGCTGCTGCCACTGTGCCCCTAAGCGTGCAGGCGCCATATCAAATCGTTCAGCAGCAATCTGCGCCTCCTGGCGATTAAGCGAGACGATCGGTTTACAGGCCATAATTCGCGCCATTAGTGCGTCAGGAATATCGGCGATGCGTGGGCCAAAATCAATAAAGGCGGCGATCGCCTGTAACCCTTCCAGCCAGGACGTCAGGAGCTCGCCGCACGGCGATGCCAGTTGATAGCCGGAGAGATATACCAGACTCGCTGGCGGCACGTGAAGTGCTTCCAGCCAGCGCTGTTGCCACTGGTTCTCCACACCGCTAAACGACATAAAAGTGCGTTCACCATCCGGCTCTACCAGCGCCAGACACCAGCCGTTATCGCCGGTTTCGGCCTCTACGGCGCTGTGCAAATCCTGCTTCGCCATGGCGTTACGGATAATATCCGCCCAAACGCCATGGCCGACGGGCAGGGCGTTTTGCGCCGTAATGCCGAGCCGTTTAAGGGCGATGGCAATGTTCAGCGCACAGCCGCCGATATTGACGCCCTGCTGTTTAAGCTCGATATCACATCCGCGCCAGGGCAGGGCGTAGGCATCGGCAATAACGTCAATGACCGCTGCGCCCAGCACCGTCACCGGTCGTGTCGCGTGCAGTGTTTTAAGGCGTTGGGCAAAAGAATTCATACGCCCTCCCTTTGCTCCCGGTAGCGCAGAAGTTTCTCGCAATAGTGACCAAAATCAAGCTGGTTCACAGCGTCGAGTTCCTCTTTCAGCTGCGGATCAATAGCCTGCACCCCGTGGAGTGCGCCGCATATGGCCGTCGCCATCGCGCCAATGGTGTCCGTATCACCGCCCAGGTTGGCACATAAAATGGCACAGCGGTTCGGGTCGGTTCCTGCCAGTTCAACCATTGCAATGGCCGCCGGAACGGACTCGATGGTGCTGGTTCCAGCCCCGACGAGCTGATACACCTGCTCGCTGGCCGATTCTGTGCCGTTGGCTTCACGCACGGTTTTAAGCGCCAGCTCAATACGTGCTGCCAGCGACGCGCTGAAGGTGGTGGTTTTCACCTCCTGCGCATAGCGGGCGATACCCGGCAGGGCATCGACGATGTTCTGCCAGCGTTCGCCGTCGATGGCGCGAGAAACCGCCCAGGCAATCACCACCGCGCCGGCAATCGCGAGATCCGATTTATGGGTCGGACTGGAAGCCAGCGCCACCTGTTCAACAAAGTGTTCCAGACGCGTGGCCGGGAGCAGGCAGCCCAGCGGGGAGGCGCGCATCGCCGCCCCGTTAGTCACGCCGTTGTTTTCCAGTTCGCTAACCGGTTTCCCGTCGCGAATCGCGTTAAGCGCGATTTTGGAGGTCGGGCCGAGCACGTTTTTATTAAACGCGTCGAAATCGAGCGCCCAGTGCAGAATATGTTTGCCGATAACGTCTGCGCTAATCTCCCCATCGCATTCGATAATCGCATCCGCCAGACATAGTGCCATGGAGGTGTCATCGGTGAACTCGGCCTGTTTGAAATAGCAGGCCGCATTATTCTCTGCCGGGCCGGGTAAAAAGCGGTCGATCCAGCCAAAGTGCGCTTTGACACGCTTTCTCGGCCACAGCTCCGACGGCATCCCCATTGCATCCCCTAACGCCTGCCCGTAAAGGGCACCGAGAACACGTTCTTGTTTCATTTCACTTCCCCTTGTGTCAGCGCGGCATCGCCATCAACCACCTCAATTGCGGTGATCTCTTTATCCGATTCGCGGAAAAACAGCATAAACAGCACGGCGATCACGGCAATCATGATCCCTCCGAATGCCCACATTCCGGCCCAGTTGAAGGTCAGCCCGTTCACCGGCTCTTTGTATGCGAACATTTTTTCCATCATCACGCCGCCCAGACGGTAACCCAGCAGGCTACCAAAGCCCTGGCAGCACAGCGTAATCAGACCTTGTGCGGCGGTGCGCATATGCACCGGCGCTTTTTTATCCACATAGATATAGGCGGTCACATAATAGAAGTCGTAGCTCACGCCGTGCAGCAGAATGCCGAGGAACAGCAGGGCGTAAGTGAAGTACTGTTCCGCACCGCCGTAAACGAAGAAACCATAGCGGATAGCGGCGGTGATCAGGCCCAGCAGTAAGACCTTCTTAATACCAAAGCGTTTGGTGAAGAACGGCAGCGCCAGCATAAAGAATATTTCGGAGAACTGGCCCAGCGTCATCCAGCCGGTGGCGTTTTTCATCCCCACTTCGGTGAGATAGCCGTTAGCGAAGATGTAATAGAAGGCCAGCGGCATGGCGAACAGGAACGAGCAGAAGAAGAACACGAGGAAGTTTTTATCGCGCAGCAGGATTAACGCATCCAGCCCCAGCATCACTTTGAAATCCAGCTTGCCGGTACTTTTCGGCGGCGTGTTCGGCAGGAACAGAGCAAATACGCCGAGCAGGGCGGAGCTGGCTGCGGTCATCAACAGCGGAATATTGGTATCGGAAATATCGCTAAAGCCCAGCATCTGCGGCAGGAAACCGCACGCCAGACCGGAGGCAATCCAGCCAATCGTCCCCATCACGCGGATACGTGGGAAATCGGCCTCGACGTCGTCCACGTTGGCGAAGGCAATACTGTTAGTCAACGCGATAGTGGGCATATAGGTCAGAGAGTAAACCAGCAGCAGTGGGAAGAAGGTGCTGAACTGGGTTTGCTGTGCGGCGAAGTACATCAGAATGGCACCGGCAAACATCAGCACCGCCAGCACTTTCTGCGCGGCAAAGAAGCGGTCCGTCAGCGAGCCGACCAGAATAGGTGAGAGAATGGCGGCAATCGCTGTACAGGCGTAAGACCAGCCAATTTCTCCGGCGGTAAAACCGCTCTTGCTCAACCACAGCCACAGCGGCACAAACCACGCGCCCCAGATAAACCATTCAACAAACATCATGAACGACAGTTGGACTTTCGTTTTCATTTTTTAATCCTGCATGTCAGAGAGGGTACGCCTTTAACATACCATTCAATAATACCTTTTAAATACCTTTGTGGCGAATGTTTGATCGGTGTAACAGTTTTGTTGTACACGAAACGAGCCAGCAGATTGCGCTGAAAAAAATGCAAAAGCTGGAAAATCTGTTAAGTCGGTACCAGGCTTAGTCTGCCCGCAAATATGTGGGAATGGATTACATTCACCGACATGACGTCGGACTTACGGGAGTATCACATGACTGATATTGCACAGTTGCTTGGCAAAGACGCCGACAGCCTTTTACAGCATCGTTGTATGACCATTCCAGCCGACCAGCTCTATCTGCCTGGTCACGACTATGTTGACCGCGTAATGGTTGATAACAACCGTCCGCCTGCGGTCCTGAGAAATATGCAGACGCTCTACAACACCGGCAGACTCGGCGGCACCGGGTATCTCTCTATCCTGCCGGTAGATCAGGGGGTTGAACATTCGGCCGGTGCATCTTTTGCGGCTAACCCGCTCTATTTCGATCCAAAGAACATTGTTGAGCTGGCGATTGAAGCGGGCTGTAACTGTGTGGCGTCGACCTATGGCGTGCTGGCATCCGTTTCACGTCGCTATGCCCACCGTATTCCATTCCTGGTGAAGCTGAACCACAACGAAACCCTCAGCTACCCGACAGAATATGACCAGACCCTCTACGCCAGCGTAGAGCAGGCGTTCAATATGGGCGCGGTAGCCGTCGGGGCGACCATCTACTTCGGTTCCGAGCAGTCGCGCCGTCAGATTGAAGAGATCTCTGCGGCATTTGAGCGCGCGCACGAGCTGGGGTTGGTGACGGTGCTGTGGGCGTACCTGCGTAACTCGGCGTTCAAAAAAGACGGCGTGGACTATCACGTGTCCGCTGACCTGACCGGCCAGGCGAACCACCTGGCGGCGACCATCGGCGCAGATATCGTGAAGCAGAAAATGGCTGAGAATAACGGCGGGTACAAAGCGGTAAACTTTGGTTACACCGATGACCGTGTCTATAGCAAGCTGACCAGCGATAACCCTATCGACCTGGTGCGCTACCAGCTGGCGAACTGCTATATGGGACGTGCGGGGCTTATCAACTCCGGTGGTGCGGCGGGCGGTGATACCGACCTGTCCGACGCGGTACGTACGGCGGTGATTAACAAACGCGCGGGCGGCATGGGGCTGATACTGGGCCGTAAGGCGTTTAAGAAATCAATGGCCGATGGCGTGAAGCTGATCAATGCCGTTCAGGATGTGTATCTGGACAGTAAAGTAACGATTGCCTGACGCCTCCATCTCCCTCTCCCGGTGGGAGAGGGTTGGGGTGAGGGCATCATCGTGCACTGTGTAAAACATCAGCGCAAAAGCGCACAATCCGGCGGCAATCTGCATTGTAGCGCGCCGGGCAAAACTTCTATGCGGAAATGCTTCCCGCTCAATGGCTCTCCGTCCAGATTAAACGTCATCCCGTGCGGAGCATCCACTTCAAACCATGCTGATTCCCCGTCAATAATATTCGGGCTCTCTTCCGGGCGGGTCAATGTGGTAAACAGTGCGGGCAGCAGTCCATCACCTGTGAAAATACGCAACTGCAGCTGACCGTCATTAATCAGCGCTTCCGGGCAAAGCTGCTGCCCACCGCCTGCCTGACGGCCATTACCGATACCAATCACCAGCGCGTCACCTTGCCACTGAAAATCTTCACCGCGAATTTCACAGCGGTCTGGCTTTAGGGTGTCCATTCGCATCAGTCCATGGATCAGGTATGAAACACCACCCAGCGCCGCCTTCAGTTTTTCCGGCGTTTCGCTGGTAATGCGCGTACCAAATCCGCCGGTCGCCATATTGATAAAGCAGGTTTTGTCATTCACCTGGGCAATATCCACGGCGGTGGCCTTGCCAAGGATTGCCAGCTGGAGTGCTTTCTCTAAATCTTCCGGGATCCCGACGCTGGTAGCAAAATCATTGGCGGTACCGAGCGGCAAAATCCCCATCACCGGGCGGTTGGCCTGGTTTAAATCAATCAGGGCAGACGCGATCTCATTGATGGTGCCATCACCGCCGCCGGAAATAATGGTTTTGACACCCAGGCCGAGCGCTTCATTGATATAACGTGCCGCGTCGCCTTTTTCCCATGTCACTCGCACGTGGATACGCGCACCGTCTTCACGCAAAACCTGAATTGCCTGACGCAACAGATCGTTGCCTGCACTTTTGCCATTGAGAATCAATAAACTGTCTGGATAGGTTGCCATCCGCGCTGCTCCCTTTTTTAGCGTTAGTAAGAGTGTATAGCAGGGAGGAAAAAAGCGCGTAAGAACAGGATGAAAGGGAAAAAATAAGCCTGTGTAAAAAGGGGCTCCTTTACAACGAAAGATGTCCCCCGTGTTGTTGACTCTTTGTACGGCTTTCGCTCAATAGACTCTTACCGTCAACCTTTGAGGCCTGCCATTTGCTTTGCCTCAATTTTCAACTGCTTACGCCAAACCCGATTATGTAGCGTTAGAGCGATTGAACGGTAAAAGACCGATGTATTCATCCACGCGATATTCAGGCAGAAAAATACCAGCCCTAAAAAAGAAGTTATTTGTGGTGTGTAATTCTCAACAGAGCCGAATAAAAGCGAATTCCACGTCCAGATAAAATAAACGATGTTCATCAAGCCAGTCAGCGTGATAACGGAAATATGCAGTTTATATCCTGTCAAGGAACCCCGGGCAGCCAGGAACATTGTGGTCATCACTATCATGCAATACGCTACTGCTGCCAGGAATACTCCCATCATTACTTTGAATTCAGGTAAGCCGAGCAGACGAAATAGCCACATCCAGACAGAAACTTGTAGCATAGCGTAGCAAAAAATAGTGAGTAAGGTACTTATTGCTAATGGAATGCCTGTCATATGTACACCCACAGGAACACCGAACTGACCTTTTAAGCGATCTTTCAATGATTCAAGCCGTTGGCGATCGTCAGTCGCCATTTCACCTGTTATTACAGTACTTAATGCAAGGCTCTTCTTGATGTAATTTATCATGTCCGGGTCAATAACTTCCTGTAAATGAAAAAGACTGAATCAAACCAAAAACGTATTTACCAGATTGTGTAATATTCTGCGGATTCCTGATTGTACCCGAGACAGCACTTCCAACAAATGCCGAGGAGTTTGAAATGGCATTCAACAGTTCACGCTGTAAGAGCAACTGCAACGCTTCCGATGGATAACGTTTAGGGTAAACCCCAGCTTTCATCGCTGCTTTTACACCTGAATTCGAGATGCCTGGATTTCGGATACGAATGATCTCTTCTGTCAACCTCGAGCGGTCCGCTCGGCTCATTTTTTGCAGCAAAGAGAGTAAACTTTCAGATGTCGAGCGATTGAGAAGACGGTAGGTTAATACAGCGCTTTTTAGACCCGCGGCTGCCCCGGCAAGTGAAATTGCATCGAGAGCGGTATTGGTTGCGGTATACCACTCCTGGGAATCCATCCACGCTATATAGTCATTATGATTCATGGCAATAAGTGACAATCGGCCAAGCCCGTTTGCACACTGAATTCCTGTTGCCACACCACCGGCGACAATCACAGCGGCAACAGCGCCGGAGGAGCCTGCGGTGAGAGGAATGGCCATACCTGCACCTGCGGCGAGGACGACAGTAAGAATTGCGGCTCCGCAAGAAATCGCCGTAGAACCGATCTCGGTCGCTAATGAAGGTGACTGAATCGTAGTCGTCGTAGCCTGGATGGGATTATTCGAAGAGGCATTCACTTTAGTTATGACTACATGACTTACCGAGCTTTCGTTTGGTGTTGCAATCCGTCTTGAGGGTCTTACCAGCCACTGGCGCGCACCGTCTGAATAGATGATCCCAACCTGACTAAAGTTTCGGCTGCAGTCCAACTGACTGGCAAGGGCGGTGAAATTTATATCGCCACCGGAGGCAAGACCAAGACTGCGTGCGAGTTCGTAATCCGGAATATCCTTTGAAATCTGACCAGGAAATGCCATGTTGTCTCTCCATCCATGTGAAATCGTATAGTGCTAAGAAATCAAGAGTAAAGGGCATGTCATGGTTGGGGGTTAGGAATTCTCCGAATAGCATGCCTTTCTGCCAGATCCAACAAAAAGTGCGATGTATGTCATATCCCCCTGATTTTCACAAAAGGTGTTCCCGCAGACGCAGCCCCGACTCTACACTCTTCATACGGTGGGTCTTTGCAGTTTAAATCTTAATAAGTGGACTGAATTTTACAAAAAAATAAGCCCGCGTAAGGGAGATTACGCAGGCTAAGGAGGTGGTTCCTGGTACAGCTAGCATTTATGGGTTATGTTTTTCAGCGCTGAGGATAATACCCGTATTGAACGAAGCGGTATGTGATCCGATTCTAAGAATTATCCCAGCGTGAAAAAATTCCCCTGATTAACTATTTGCTGTGTGGGTTTCGGGTGCTTTCGCCATCGAAATTACGCATCAGCAGTGCGAACTTCAGCTCCACTTCTTCCGGAACCGGCAGCCAGACGGTATGACCGTCACCCGGTGCAACTTCAATCGCTTCACCTTTACCGTTTTCCAGGTGTTCCAGCGTGAAGTTCATGTTGCCTTGCGGGGTCATCAGCTCCAGGCTGTCGCCTTTGGTGAACTTGTTTTTCACCGCCACAGCCGCCAGCGCGCCTTTGCGCTCGCCGGTGAAGTCACCGACAAACTGCTGACGCTCGGAAACGGAGTAGCCGTGCTCGTAGTTCTGGTAGTCGTCGTGGGTGTGACGGCGCAGGAAGCCTTCGGTATACCCGCGGTGCGCCAGACCTTCCAGGGTTTCCAGCAGGCTGGTATCGAACGGTTTACCGGCTGCCGCATCGTCGATCGCCTTGCGATAGACCTGGGCGGTACGCGCGCAGTAGTAATAGGATTTGGTGCGGCCCTCAATTTTCAGTGAGTGCACACCCATCTGGGTCAGACGCTCGACGTGGGCGATGGCGCGCAGATCTTTCGAGTTCATGATGTAAGTGCCGTGCTCGTCTTCAAAAGCGGTCATGTACTCGCCCGGACGTTTGGCTTCTTCAATCATAAATACGCTGTCGGTTGGCGCGCCGATGCCCAGCGTAGGCTCAACGTTGGTCACCGGAATCGGCTCATGCTTATGAACGATGTTGCCGATGTCATCTTCTTTACCTTCCTGGACGTTATACTCCCAGCGGCAGGCGTTGGTGCAGGTGCCCTGGTTCGGGTCGCGCTTGTTGATATAACCGGAGAGCAGGCAGCGGCCGGAGTAGGCCATGCACAGCGCGCCGTGAACGAAGATTTCGATTTCCATATCCGGCACCTGGGTGCGGATCTCTTCGATCTCTTCCAGCGAAAGCTCGCGAGACAGAATGACGCGGGTCAGCCCCATCTGTTTCCAGAACTTTACCGTCGCCCAGTTAACGGCGTTAGCCTGTACGGAGAGGTGAATATCCATCTCCGGGAAGTTTTCCCGAACCAGCATGATTAAACCCGGGTCCGACATGATCAGCGCGTCCGGCCCCATATCCACCACCGGCTTCAGGTCACGGATGAACGTTTTCAGCTTGGCGTTGTGCGGCGCGATGTTCACCACCACGTAGAATTTTTTACCCAGAGCATGCGCTTCGTTGATGCCAAGCTGGAGGTTCTCGTGGTTGAATTCGTTGTTGCGCACGCGCAGCGAGTAGCGAGGCTGGCCCGCGTAGACAGCATCGGCACCATAAGCGAAAGCGTAACGCATATTTTGCAGCGTTCCCGCCGGGGAAAGGAGTTCCGGTTTAAACATGTTTGTTCTCGTTCTGATGACAGGTCAGATCCGCGTGCACCCGGTGCAGCGGTAAGGGGAGATCCCCCACTTTAAGGGCGGGCATTGTAGCGCTGCGGGACGGGGAGGTAAAGCGCCGGGGCGTTACGCCACTAACCCGGCGAGTATAAACTGTGTCAGGTGTTGTCTTTTACGGTCTGGCTCGGACCATTAGTTTTCACTGATGCAATGCCCTTATCCCGCGATTGCTCAGATGCGTACATCTGGCTGGTGCCAATTACCTGATGATTGCCCGCTTTGAGGTTGAAATAAAATTTGCCGTTAGAGGCTGTTTTCTTCTCATAACGTTCCTCCAGCGGGCTGTTTGAGCGCACGGAGGCAATACCGTTCTCAGCGGCACTTTTGGTGGTATACAGCTCACTGGTAAGAATGGTTTCTGCGTTCCCTGCTTTAAGAACAAACCTGAACTGACCATCACTGCTTTTGCTTAATTCGAACCAACCAGACATAAGAACTCCTTGATCGAAAGTGAATTTATCAGTGCCGATGATAAATAAACGCATCGGTAAAGAGAGTATGGTTGATTATCGTGTGGATTCCAGAAATGAAAAACCCGCCGGTGGCGGGTTTGATAGCGAAAATGTCACGCAATCCTGCATGCATCCGCTTCCCATCTATACCCCACGCCATACACCGCGCGAATAAACGACTGCTCGGCATCCAGCGCTTCCAGCTTACGGCGCAGGTTCTTGATATGGCTGTCGATGGTGCGGTCGGTCACCACCCGGTAATCGTCATACAGGCGGTTCAGCAACTGTTCGCGGGAGAAGACTTTCCCCGGTTCGTGGGAGAGGGTTTTCAGCAGGCGGAACTCAGCAGGGGTCAGGTCCAGCATCTTGTTACGCCAGCTCGCCTGAAAACGGCTTTCATCCACAATCAGCGGACTTTCTGCGTCCAGCACCTGCAGTTCACGATGAGGCTTGCAGCGGCGCAGAATGGTTTTCACGCGGGCGACGACTTCACGTGGGCTGTAGGGTTTACAGATGTAATCATCTGCACCGATTTCGAGGCCCAGCAGGCGGTCAATCTCTTCAATTTTGGCAGTGACCATGACGATGGGCACGTCGGAGAAGCGACGAATTTCCCGGCACAGGGTCAGGCCATCGGTACCGGGGAGCATCAGATCCAGCAGGATCAGGTCCGGCGGCGTCTGGCGCACGTACGGCAGCACCTGGTCGCCATGATTAATCAGCGACGGGGCATAGCTTGCCGCGCGTAAATAGTCGATCAGTAACTGCCCAAGTTTCGGCTCATCTTCCACAATCAAAATGCGCGGCGTGTTTTCGTCAATCGGTAACTCAGTCATGCTTCTCTCGATAAATCCCGTTCCAGAGGTAACTCTACTGTAATGCTAACCCCGCCAAAAGGCGAATGGGCGGCGCGGATCGTGCCATTATGCGCCTCAACGATGTTAACGCAAATTGCCAGTCCCAGACCGGAACCGCCGCTGGCACGGTTGCGCGAGCCTTCGGTACGGTAGAAACGCTCAAACAGTTTTTCCAGCTGTGCGTCCTGCACGCCGGGGGTGGAATCGGCAAAGGTCAGGGCAAAGTTCCCGTTTTCCTGTTTGCCGGAGATATGCAGCCCGCCACCGCTGTCGGTGTAGCGCAGGCTGTTTTCCAGCAGGTTGTTGAAAAGCTGCATCAGCCGGTCTTTGTCGCCAAACACCACCGCGCTGTCTGGCAAAGAGAGATCAATTTTCAGATTGCGGCTGGCAAAACGTTCCCGGAAAGCGCCGGTGGTGACTTCCAGGACGCTAATCACGTCGACGGGCGCTTTCTGGTAGGCCAGCGCCCCTTCGTCGGACATAGAGAGCTGGTGGAGGTCATCCACCAGTTTGGTGAGCGTGCCCACTTCGGCCTGCAATGAGGCCACCGATTCAGGCGTGAACTGGCGTACACCATCCTGAATGGCCTCCAGCTCGCCGCGCAGCACCGCCAGAGGGGTGCGCAGCTCGTGCGAAATGTCGGCCATAAAATCGCGGCGCATCTGCTGGTTTTTCTCCAGGGTACTGGCGAGCTGGTTAAAGTCCTGAGCCAGCTTACCCAGTTCATCCTGGCTGCGGGTATCGACGCGGGTCGTGAAATCCCCAGCGGCCAGCTTGTGCGTGCCCTCCACCAGCCGTTTCACCGGGGCGAGCAGACCGCGCGCCAGCGGGAAGGTGGCAAGCGCGGCGAGCAGGGTGGAGAGGGCGACAATCAGCCAGCTTGTCCGACGCTGCTGACGGTCAAAGTTAATATCGGTATTACGCGTCAGGCGCTCCACCGGCGAGGCGATAACCCAGCCGACGGTCGCGTTATTCACTTTGATCGCACGACGGGTGCCGTCCGGCGGAATCGGCGCGCGCGGGCCAACCAGCGGGCGCATATCCTGATCGATCACCCAGAACTGCGTGCGCCAGCCGTGCGGGGGCATGCCAGGCCCAGGGCGATCGTCACCGGTGTCATGCTCAAGCGAGCGCAAGATCTGGAAAATAAAGCGGTCGTTGTTGCGCAGAAAACGCCAGTTGCCGTGCTGGGCGTACTGTTCACTCAGCGCATCGCTTAAGCCCTGTAAACGCTGTTCATTGCCATGCTTGATGTAATCAATAAAACCGCGCTCAAAGCTGATCCGCACGGCCCAGTGCATGGTGATCAGCAGGACAATACAGGTGGCAAATATTGCGACAAAGAGCTTACCGGTAATGCCCGGTCGCCAGAATTTCATGATTCACTCCTTTTACTGCGCCGGATAACGACATTCTTGCTGGTATCATCAGGCACTCTGGCGAAGATGAAAGCGGGCAGGGCGATGATGACCGCCATGCTGAGATAGGTGTATAAAAAGACCTGATGCGCGACCGGGGTATCAACGCTGAGATGGTGTTGTCCGTACATACCGAGCAGTAAACCCGCTACGGTGACGCCCACGCTCATCGACAGTTGCATAACCATCGACAGCAGGCTGTTGCCGCTGCTCGCCAGATCGTCCGGCAGGTCCTTCAGCGTCAGCGTGTTCATCGACGAGAAACGCATGGAGTTAATGATCCCCTGGCAGAACAGCACCAGCGGCAGAACGTAGTACCAGCCCATCAGCGCCACGGCCATAAACAGCAGGCTGACCAGCGCCAGACCCAGCGTGGCGGTTACCAGCACGTGACGGTAGCCAAAGCGGTTCACTACCTGCACCACGATTCGCTTCATTCCCATGCTGCCGAGCACCATCGGGATCATCATCAGGCCCGCGTGGAACGGCGAAAATCCCATTCCGATTTGCAGGAAAACGGGTGTCATAAACGGCAGCATGCCGCTGCCGACTCGCCCGGCGAAGCTGCCGAACAGGCCAAGGCGATAGGTGGGGTTTTTAAACAAGTTCAGGCTGAACAGCGCTTTATCGTTACCTCTGGCGTGCCACAGGTACCACAGTATGGCGGTAACGCCGAGCGCGATCAGGAGCCCGAGCGTCAGGGGCGAAATCCCAAGACCTTTTTGTCCGTCGAGTGCCAGCGTCAGCGTTGCCATTCCTCCCGCCAGCAGGATAAAACCAAAGAAATCAAAGCGTCGGGTTTGCATGGTGTAGTTAGGCATCAGCATCAGCGTGGCAATGGCACCGATGATGCCAACAGGAAGGTTGATTAAGAAGATCCAATGCCAGGACGCGTATTCCACCAGCATACCGCCCAGCGCCGGGCCCAGCAGCGGCCCCACCTGACCGGGAAGAGTCACAAAGGTCATTGCCGCCATGTATTGCTCACGTGGAACAATTTTCATAACTGTTAACCTTCCGACGGGGACCATCATCGCCCCGCCAACACCCTGCAACACCCGCGCCATGATTAGCTGGTCGAGGGTGTTGGCCTGAGCGCAAAACAGCGAACCCGTGGTAAACAAGACGATCGCGGTAAAGAAGATATTCCGCACGCCGACTTTGTCCGCCAGCCAGCCGCTGGCCGGCAGCATCACCGCAACCGTCAGTACGTAGGAGACAATCACCATATGCATATGCAGCGGACTCTCTCCCAGACTTTTCGCCATCGAGGGGAGGGCGGTATTGACGATGGTCGTGTCCAGCGACTGCATAAAGAAGCCGAAGGCGACAATCCATAGTTGCCAGCGAACGTTAGCGGGGAGGTCGGTCATTTATTCGGTCACCGTAGTTCTGTTTTTCCGCGAAAAACGCAGTCGCAGACGGTCAAAGAACAGATAGACCACCGGCGTGGTGTACAGCGTCAGCAGCTGGCTCATGACCAGACCGCCGACAATGGTGATCCCCAGCGGCTGGCGCAGCTCTGAGCCGTCTCCGCCCGAGATAACCAGCGGCAGCGCGCCAAACAGCGCCGCCAGGGTGGTCATCATGATCGGACGAAAACGCAGCAGACAGGCCTGGTATATCGCCTCTTCTGGCGACAGGTTGCCGTTACGCTGAGCATCCAGCGCGAAGTCCACCATCATGATCGCATTTTTCTTCACAATGCCGATTAATAGCATGATCCCGATTAAGGCGATTAAGCTGAATGGCGCACCAAACAACTCCAGCGCAAGCAATGCCCCGACACCCGCCGACGGCAGCGTCGAGAGGATCGTCAGCGGATGAACGTAACTCTCATACAGTACGCCAAGCACAATATAGACCGTGGCAATGGCGGCCAGGATCAAAATCACCTGCGAGTTCATTGTGTCCTGGAATACCTGCGCCGTTCCGGCAAAGCTACCGCGTACGGTAGACGGCACGCCAAGCTGTGTCATCGCGCGGTTGATCGCATCACTGGCCTCGGAAAGTGATGAACCGGCTGGCAGGTTAAAGGAGATGGTCGATGCTGCCGACAACCCCTGATGGTTCACCGACAGCGGCGCGTTGGCAGGCCGCCAGCTGGCAAAGTACGAGAGCGGTATCGCCTTGCCATCGTTATTGATCACAAACATTTTATCCAGGGCACTAATGTCCTGGGTGTAACGCGGATCAACTTCCATCACCACTTTATACTGGTTCATCGGCTGATAGATGGTGGAGATCTCGCGCTGACCGAAGGCATTGTTCAGCAGGCTGTTGGCGGCTTCAACATTAATACCCAGACGTGACATGGTCTCGCGGTCGTAGGTCAGGGCCATCTCTGCACCGTTGTCCTGCTGATCGGAATTCACGTCCGCCAGCTCCGGCAGGGCGGCCAGCGCCTTGCGGATCTTCGGCTCCCACTCGCGCAGGGCGGCCAAATCATCAGAGAGCAGCGTGTACTGATAGCTGGCGTTCGCCTGACGCCCGCCAACGCGGATATCCTGAACGGCCATCAAAAACAGATTGGCACCGGGCTCTTTGGCGAGTTTCACCCTAAGACGGTCAATCACCTGCTGGGCGGTTTCGTTGCGCTCTCCGCGCGGTTTTAGAGTAATAAACATCATTCCGCTGTTGACGCGCGACCCGCCTGTAAAGCCGGTGACGTTATCCACGGCTTTGTCTTCACGAATGATCTTCATAAAGTCCTGCAGCTTGCCGCGCATCGCCTGGAACGAAATGCTCTGGTCAGCCTGAATACCGCCCATCAACACCCCGGTATCCTGTTCCGGGAAGAAGGTTTTCGGGATGGTGATGTACATCCAGACGTTGAGCACAATGGTACCGATGAGCACCAGGCCGACCAGGCGGGTATGGTTCAGCACCCATTTCAGTGATTTGCCGTAGCGCTCCTGTATGGCCATCAGGATGCGACCAAAGCCTTTACGGCGCGGCTGCGAGTGCGGTTGGCTGCGTTTTAACATCCAGCCGCACATCATCGGCGTGAGCGTAAGGGAGATGATCAGCGAAATACCGATAGCGACGGAGAGGGTGACGGCAAACTCCCGCAGTAACCGGCCCGGCAGCCCGCCCATCAGCAGCAGCGGCAGG
Organism: Enterobacter sp. DVT3837; assembly: GCF_056238685.1. NCBI lineage: Bacteria > Pseudomonadati > Pseudomonadota > Gammaproteobacteria > Enterobacterales > Enterobacteriaceae > Enterobacter > Enterobacter sp. DVT3837. The sequence goes on from NZ_JBWDLA010000002.1 coordinate 119,847, forward strand.
AACACTGCCACCAGTGACAGGCTCATGGAGAGCACCGTAAAGCCTACCTCGCGCGTTCCCTGAAGCGCCGCCTGTAGCGGTTTGACACCTGCTTCCAGATGGCGGGATATATTTTCCAGCACCACGATGGCGTCATCGACCACAAATCCCGTTGCGATGGTCAAGGCCATCAGCGACAGGTTGTTGAGGCTAAAGCCACACAGATACATGGCGGCAAAGGTACCAATCAGCGACACCGGTACGGCGACTGCCGGGATCAGCGTCGCGCGGCCGGATCGCAGGAACAGGAAGACCACCAGGATCACCAGCGCGACGGAGATAACCAGGGTTTGCTCCACCTCTTCAAGCGAGGCGCGAATGGTTGGGGAGCGATCCTGGGCAATCTGCAAATCGATCTCAGCCGGGATCGTCTCCTGCAACACCGGAAGACGCGCGCGGATGCTGTTCACCGTCTCAATAATGTTGGCTTCCGGCAGCTTGCGGATCATCAGCAAAATCGCCGGTTTGGCGTTGGTCATCCCGGCGTTACGCACGTCCTGCACCGAGTCCGTGACGCTGGCCACGTCGCTTAAACGTACCGCTGCACCGTTGTTATAGTGGACGATCAGCGGCTGATATTCGGCGGCAGTTTTTAGCTCGTCGTTCGTCTGGATCTGCCAGCGATGGCTGTTGTTCTCGACGGCACCCTGCGGTTTACGGACGTTGGCAGTGCTGATGGCGGAGCGCACGTCGTCCAGCGACACGCCCTGGTTGAACAGCGCCTGTGGGTTTAAGCCCACGCGCACGGCGGGCAGGGAGCTCCCGCCGACGCTCACGTCACCGACGCCGTTAATTTGTGAGATTGTCTGCGCCAGCTGGGTAGACGCAAAGTCGTAAAGCTGCCCCTGCGAGTAGGTATCCGAGGTCAGCGTCAGGATCATGATCGGCGCATCGGACGGGTTAGCCTTGCGGTAGGTCGGGCGGCTCGGCATTCCGCTCGGGAGCAGGCTTTGCGCGGCGTTAATGGCGGCCTGCACGTCGCGTGCCGCACCGTTAATATCCCGATCGAAGCTGAACTCCAGAATGATACGCGTGCTGCCCAGCGAGCTGCTGGAGGTCATCTCATTAATTCCGGCAATCCGCCCGAGTGACCGTTCCAGCGGTGTGGCGACTGACGAGGCCATCGTTTCCGGCGATGCGCCAGGCAGCGAGGCGCTAACCATGATCACCGGAAAATCTACCTGCGGCAGGGGAGCCACCGGCAGCAGCCGGAATCCCAGTACGCCGCAAAGGGTGATGGCGAGCGAGATTAAAATCGTCGCCACCGGGCGATAAATGAAGAGGGCGAAAAACTTCACTTATGCCTCCTCTTCACGTTTCGGGAAGCGGCTTTTGGTCCACAGCGCCAGGCGGTCGAACAGCAGGTAGATCACCGGCGTGGTGAAGAGGGTCAGCACCTGGCTCACCAGCAGACCGCCGACCATGCCGATCCCCAGCGGACGTCGCAGCTCCGCGCCGACGCCGGTACTGAGCATCAGCGGCAGCGCGCCCAGCAGGGCGGCCAGGGTGGTCATCAGGATCGGACGAAAACGCAGCAGGCAGGCCTGGAAAATCGCATCGCGCGGGTTCATCCCCTGCTCGCGCTCGGCAGCAAGAGCAAAGTCGATCATCATAATGGCGTTTTTCTTCACGATCCCGATAAGCAGGATGATGCCGATAATCGCAATCACATCCAGCTCGCTACCCGCCAGCATCAATGCCAGCAGTGCCCCGACACCTGCCGTCGGCAGGGTAGAGAGGATGGTGATCGGATGGATAAAGCTTTCATACAGCACGCCGAGCACGATATACATTGCGACCACCGCCGCGACAATCAGCCAGATGGTGTTGCCGAGCGCCGCCTGAAACGCCAGCGTACTGCCCTGGAACTGGGTCTGAATATCGGACGGGAAGCTCAGCGTTTTCTCTGCGGCCAGAATCGCTTCCACGGCTTCGCCAAGAGAATAGTTATCCGGTACGTTGAAAGAAATGGTGGTGGACGGGAACTGGTCCAGATGGTTAATCGACAGCGGGGTATAGCGCTCTTCCACGGTCGAGATGGCGCTTAATGGCACAATTCCCCCGTCTTTGCTGGTCAGGCGTACCGAGTCCAGCCCCGCCAGGCCAGGCGTGTGCTCGGTGTTGTGCTCCAGCACCACGCGATACTGATTCGCCTGAGTGTAAATCGTGGAGATCAGTCGCTGCCCAAAGGCGTTATACAGCGCGTTATCGACGTCTGCCATCGTGATGCCCAGACGGCTGGCGGTGTCACGATTCACATTCACATACGCTGCCAGACCTTTGTCCTGCCAGTCGCTGCTGACGTCAGAGAGCTGCGGCAGGGTTTTTAGCTTATCCACCAGCTGCGGTACCCAGGTGCTGAGGGCATCAAGCGTGGTGGCCTGCAGCGTGAACTGGTACTGGGTGCGGCTGACCTGGGTATCAATGGTCAAATCCTGAATCGGCTGCAGATACAGTTCCACGCCAGGCACGCGCGCCACGGAATCTTGCAGACGTTCAATCACCGCGTTTACGCGATCGTCGCGCTGACTCAATGGTTTAAGGTTGATTTGCAGACGTGCGCTGTTCAGAGAGGGGTTGGTGCCATCCACGCCGACATAGGAGGTCAGGCTCTCCACCGCCGGATCTTTCATGATGATCTCAGATACCTGCTGCTGCCGCTGGGCCATGTTAGCGAAGGAGACCGACTGCGGTGCCTGAAGCGTGCCCTGAATAATGCCGTTGTCCTGAATCGGGAAAAAGCCCTTCGGGATCACGATCCACAGTAAGACGCTGAGCGCCAGCGTACCGAGTGCCACGCCGAGCGTTGCCCACGGATGGTTGAGCACTTTCGCCAGCAGACGTCCGTACGCCGCGATAATACGTTCAAACATGCGTTCGGAGGCGCGGGAGAAACGGTTTTGCTTGCGCAGGGACTCATGGCTTAGCATGCGGGCGCACATCATCGGGGTCAGCGTCAGCGAGACGACCGCAGAAATCAATATGGCGACCGCCAGGGTCACGGCAAACTCGCGGAACAGACGGCCGACGATATCGCCCATAAACAGCAGCGGGATCAGCACCGCAATCAGCGAGAAGGTCAACGAGATAATGGTAAAGCCGATCTCACCCGCACCTTTTAGCGCGGCCGCCAGCGGTTTTTCCCCTTTCTCGATATAGCGCGAGATGTTCTCGATAACCACGATGGCATCATCCACCACGAACCCGGTGGCGATGGTGAGCGCCATCAGCGTCAGGTTATTGATTGAGAAATCGAGGAACACCATCACCGCAAACGTCCCCACCAGCGAGAGCGGGACGGCGACGGCGGGAATGATGGTTGCCGGAACGTTGCGCAGGAACAGATAGATAATCATCACCACCAGCGCAATCGCCAGCATCAGCTCGAACTGGGTGTCGGTGACCGACGCGCGAATATTCGTGGTACGGTCGGAAAGCACCTTCACGCTGACCGATTTCGGCAGGCTTTCGATCAGCTGCGGCAACATGGTGCGGATGCTGTCGGCGGTTTCAATGATGTTTGCGCCCGGCTGACGCTGGACGTTCATCACGATCGCCTGCTGTTTGTTGGCCCAGGCACCCAGCCAGCTGTTTTCCGCTCCTTGTTCGACGGTCGCCACATCACCCAGACGCACCGGCGCACCGTTCTGGTAGGCGATAATCAGCTGACGGTATTCATCGGCGGACTGCATCTGGTCGTTCGCGGAGAGCGTAACGGCACGGGTTGGTCCGTCCAGCGAGCCCTTCGCCGAGTTGACGTTAGCATTGCTGATGGCGCTGCGAATGGTTTCGCTAGTCAACCCCAGAGCGGCAATCGCCTGGGCGTTGAGCTTCACGCGTACCGCCGGGCGTTGCCCGCCCGCCAGCGTGACGAGGCCAACGCCGGAAACCTGAGAAATCTTCTGCGCCACGCGGGTTTCGACCATATCTTCCACCTGCGTCATCGGCATGGCGGAAGAGGTGACGGCAAGCGTCATGATCGGTGGATCCGCCGGGTTCACCTTGCTGTAGACCGGTGGATTAGGCAGGTCTGACGGCAGCAGGTTGGTGGCCGCGTTGATGGCGGCCTGTACCTCCTGCTCGGCGACGTCCAGCGACAGCGTTAGCTGGAACTGCAGCGTCACGACGGATGCGCCGCCGGAACTCTGGGAGGACATCTGCTTCAGGCCAGACATTTGACCGAACTGACGCTCCAGCGGCGCGGTAATGGCTGACGTCACCACGTCCGGGCTGGCGCCAGGATAAAGCGTTACCACCTGAATGGTGGGGTAATCCACTTCCGGGAGCGCCGAAACGGGCAGGAAGCGATAGCCGATAATCCCGGCCAGCAGAATTGCCACCATCAGCAGCGTGGTTGCGACAGGACGTAAAATGAACAGGCGTGACGGCCCACCTGTAGAATCTGGAGGCATGACCTGCATCAGGCTTTCTCCCCCTGTTTTGCAGGCTCAACCACTTCCACTTTCGCCCCTTCGGTCAGACGGTCAATGCCGTCGGTGACCACGCGGTCGCCCGCGGAAAGTCCGGCGCTGATGACCACCATCTGGCTGTCCTGAATCCCGGTTTTCACCAGATGTTTACTGACTTTATTGTCGCTGTTCAGTACCCAGACAAAGTTCCCTTCATTACCCATCTGCAGTGCCGCCGATGGGATCACCACAGCGTTTTCTTCGGTCGCAACCAGCATCCGCGCATTGACGAACTGGTTCGGGAAGAGGGCGTCGTCCTGGTTGTTAAACCGTGCTTTGAGCTTGATGGTGCCGGTGGTGGTGTCGATCTGGTTGTCCAGGCTGAGCAGGGAACCTTCGCTGAGTTTCTGCTTGTTGGTGCGGTCCCAGGCTTCCACCACCAGGCCTTTACCGGCTTTTTGCGCCTGCACCACGGTCGCAATGTCGCTTTCCGGTAGGGTAAAGACTAAATCAATCGGGTGGGTTTGGGTGATCACTACGATGCCCGTGGTGTCGCCGCTTGAGATTTGGTTACCGATATCGACCTGCTTCAGGCCCACGCGCCCGTCAATCGGCGCGGTGATGCGGCTCCAGTCCAGCTGCAGCTGTGCACTGGCGACGGCAGCTTCATCGGCTTTAATGGTGCCCTGCGTTTCGCTGACCAGCGACTGCTGGGTGTCCAGCTCCTGCCGCGATACCAGGTTGGTTTTGACCAGCTGCTGGTAACGCGCTAAATCGCGCCGGGCATTGGCGAGCGTGGCGTTGTCCTTTGCGAGCTGTCCCTGCGCCTGGGCCAGCGCCACCTTGAACTGGCTCGGGTCGATTTCCGCCAACAGATCGCCCGCTTTGACCTGCTGACCTTCCTGGAAGTGAATAGCCATCAGCTGGCCATCGACGCGACTGCGTACTGTTACGGTGTTGGCGGCGGTAATAGTCCCAAGACCTGTAAGATAGCGCGGAACGGCTTTATTCACTGCCGTAGCTGCCTGTACAGGTGCCAGCGCACCGCCGCGCATACCGTGACGCCCTCCACCCGTCGGGCGCTGTGGCTGGCTGGTGGCACCCGCGGGTGCTGCGGAGTTTGCGGATTGACTGTGCCAGTACCAGGCGGCGGCAAGAACCACCACAATGATGCCAGCGGCGATTGCCCAGCGGGATTTATTACGGCCTTTCATCGTTATACGTTCTCATCCTGAATACTTCGGGGAATGATACTAGTTTAGTCAGGTAACACAGCGGAAAAATGGAGGAAATATGGAAGACTGTCAGGAATGGTCTGAGTATGGTGCTCTTTTTAGCCGGGTGGAGCGGATACGCCACCCGGCACAATGAGACTAGCTAAACATCACCTGCGCCCAGCGCGCCAGACCGGCGGTAACGGAACCAAAGTCATCGCCACCCGCAATCGGAATGCCCGGCAGCTGTTCCGCCAGCGCTTTTTTGATCAGCGGTGAACGCGCGCTCCCCCCGGTCAGATAGATAACGTCCGGTTTCTCTTTGCCGTTTTCCAGCGCCAGCTGCACCTGCTCCAGAATACGCTGCAGCGGCTGCGCGAGCGCAGCCTCCAGCCCGTCCTGAGAAATCGCAGTGGCCAGATCGTCGCTGATAAACGGCAAGGAGACCGCATGCTCAGCGCGGTCGGAAAGGGCGATTTTGCTCTCTTCTGCGGTACGTACCACGCGATAGCTAAGACGCTGACGCCACACTTTATACAGCAGGGCGACTTTTTCGGCGTCCTGCGCGTCGCGTACCAGGTCGTTCAGGAAACGGCCATTTGCAGTGCTGTAAAAATCACTCTGCGCCGGGACGTCGTTAATCGCGATAGCGTTCCACCATGGCAGGATTGGCAGAGCGATACCTTTTTCAGTTTGTCCGCCCATGCCGAGCAGTGGCATCAGGCTCTTGAACGCCAGGGCAATATCGAGATCGTTACCGCCGATACGGCAGCCACTGTGCCCCAGCAAGCTGTTTTCGCGGTCGCGACGGTTATGCCATTGTGGCCCCATCAGCAGCAGCGAGCAGTCCGTCGTACCGCCGCCGATATCCACGACTAATACGCGTTTCTCTTCCGTCAGTGTGGCTTCAAAATCCAGTCCCGCCGCAACGGGCTCATACTGGAACACCACGTCACGGAAGCCTGCACGGTGCGCCGCACGTTCAAGGATACCCTGCGCCTGCTGGTTAGCGTCATCTCCCCCCAGACCCTGGAAGTTGATCGGACGGCCAATCACCGCCTGGGTGATCGCTTGCGACACCTGGGTTTGCGCCTGATTGCGAATGTGCAGCATCATGGCGCAGACCAGATCTTCAAACATCGCCACCTGCTGTGGCTTCAGACCGCTGGCACCCAGGAAGGATTTTGGTGATTTAACGAAGTAAACCTCTTCGGGATCTTCGATGTAGTGCCCGAGCGAAGATAGGCCGAACTGCACGCTGGAAGGCGTAACGTCGATATCTTCCTCGCGGTTAAAACTGACCGCGCGGCGCAGCAATGCCTGAGTCTCCGCCGCGGTGGCCGGAACCTGATGATGGCGGAACAGCCATTCGCTGACCGCTTCGCGGGTAGGTGCGCAGAGCATTGAGGGCAGCAGCGTACTCTCTTTTTCCATTTTCAGGAGCTGTGGCTGTCCGTCCTGCATAATTGCAACCGAGCAGTTTGCCGTACCGTAGTCAAATCCAATAAACACGAATAATCCCCATGCCAGTGAGAAGGGGCGAGACTTTAACGAAATGTCTGCATCGCGACAACAGGAATATGAAAGCAAGGCGAAACAAGGTCTTTCGGTTTATGCTGAGGGGAACAAAAAAGGAGCGACAATGTATACCCTGACCTGGCAACCCCCTTATGACTGGCAATGGATGTTTGGCTTTCTTGGCGCTCGTGCGGTAGAGGGCGTTGAGACCGTCACTGAATACTATTACGAGCGCAGTTTCGCCTGTGAGGGGCACCAGGGGATCTTTCGCGTTACACCGGATAACCTGACCCACACGCTACAGGTGACGCTGAGCCTCGGGTTAATCCCGGTTGCGCAAACCTGTCTTGAACGTATTGGGCGTCTGTTCGATCTGGCCTGCGATCCGCATGAAATTCACAAGACGCTTGGCGATCTCGGCGTTGCACGGCCAGGCTTGCGTTTGCCGGGGGCGATGGACGCGTACGAGCAGGGCGTGCGGGCGATTCTCGGGCAGCTGGTGAGCGTGGCGATGGCGGCGAAACTGACGTCGCGCGTGGTGGCGCTGTGCGGCGAACCGGTAAACGATTCGCCAGGCTATGTCTGCTTCCCCACACCACAAGCGCTGGCCGCAACGGACCCGCTGTCGCTGAAAGCGCTCGGGATGCCGGTCAAACGCGCTGAGTCGTTGATTCATCTGGCGCAATCGGTCATTGAAGGCACGTTTCCGCTGACGCCACCTGAGGATGTTGAGGCAGGCATGAAGGCCTTGCAACAGCGGCCTGGAATAGGGCGCTGGACGGCAAACTATCTGGCTCTGCGCGGCTGGCAGGCGAAGGATGTTTTTCTGCCGGATGATTATCTGATTAAGCAACGCTTTGCCGGGATGACGCCAGCGCAAATTCGTCGCTATGCTCAGCGCTGGCAGCCCTGGCGCTCTTACGCGCTGCTGCACATCTGGTATACCGACGGCTGGGCGCCGTCAGTTGATAGCGAAATAACTGGTATTGAGAAGTAGATCCAGCGGCTGTGGCTCGGCAATCGTGTCACCATAAATAAAATCGAGCCCGATGCCAGAGAGTGTATCCATCATGATCGGCTGATTACAGGGACCCGCGATGGTTTTCATCCCCAGGCGCTGGGCATGGCCCTGGATGATAGTCACCATCATTTCATCCATCAGGTTGCCATAAACATTGGTTACCACTTCCGCATCCAGCATTAGATAGTCGGCCATATTCGCGCTCAGGTGGGTAAAGACGTTCATGTCACGCCCCACCTGACTGAAGATCACGCGACAACCCGCCTGACGAAGCTTTTGCAGCCCCCGTTGCAGGTTTTCATCCGGGTTGCACACCACATCGGCAGGGATGATCAGATGCAGAAGACGGCCCGGCAGTGGGCTTTTATCCAGCAGGTCGAGAAGTTCATCGACCAGCGTCACGCTGGCCAAACCGGCTTCAGAAAGCGGCAGTGCAACGCCCATACCTTTACTGGCAACCTGTGCGGCAGAGGTACGGAAAAATTCGCTAAAGATCCGTCTGTCGAGAGCGTGCAACAGCTCAGGCTCCGCCAGGCCAGATCGGAAGGCGTGTTCTTCCTGTACTTCGCCCTGGCTGGTCCACAGGCGTAACGAAATGAGCCAGAAGTTACAGCTTTCCGGTATGCGTGGCGAGGCGACACTGCGGGCTATCATCATCAGATGATTGTCTTTAATCATGTGCCACTGTTCATCCAGTGACATCATGCTGCGTGCGCTGTGGTCCCGCTCCTGCTGAGGTTCGTAAACCGTGACGATGCCGCGCCCACTGTTTTTCGAGGCATAACAGGCGATATCAGCCTGTGACATGATTTCCGATGCCTGATGATTATTTTCATCAATCAACGTGATACCTGCGCTGGCACCAATTCTGTGCAGGCGTCCTTCCCACATAAAGTGATAGCCATTGATGGTATGGATCAGGCGGCTGGCGATATAACGTGCGCTCTCTATGTTGCAGTCCGGCAACAGCAAACCGAATTCGTCCCCGCCCAGACGCGCCAGCACATCACTCGAGCGAAGCATGGTCAACATTAATGAAGAGAGCTCCCTGAGCAGGGCATCACCTGCGGCGTGGCCTGCCGTATCGTTGACCGCTTTGAAACGATCAAGATCGATAAAGACCAGCGCATGGCGCTGGCGCGTTTCGCGAACGGTCTGCAAGAGCCGTTTGAGATGATTTTCGAAGCTAACCCGGTTTGCCAGGTGGGTCAGGGCATCGTGGGAGGCGCTGTAACTCAACTGGCGCAGCATTTTGCGCAACTCTGTCACATCCTGAATCACGATAACCGAGCCAATGTTTTGTCCGTCCAGTGTGCTGAGCGGCGTAATGCTGTAATGAATATCAAAATTACCGCCGGTGCGGCAGTTCAGGACCACGTCCTGATCGATATCGGAACGGGACATATCACCGCTATGAATGTTCTCCATCAGCGGCCCTTTTTCACCAAAGGTAATATGCAGCACCCGCAGGATGGGCTGACCGATAGCTTCGGTCTGCAGCCAGCCGCTCATTTTTTCGGCAACCGGGTTCATGAAGGTGACATTCATGTTGATATCGGTGCACAGCACCGCTTCGCCGATGGAGTCGAGGGTTATGTGCAGACGCTCTTTTTCCTGGAACAGGGCCTCGTTGAGTTGCTTAACTTCGGTCATGTCCATGTTGATACCGAGCAGGCGTTCGACTTCGCCCTGCTTGTTCAGCACCCGGTTCGCCAGAGAGCGGATATGTCGCACGCCGTCCTTCACGCGGATGCGGAATTCAAGCTTAAACGGCAAACGGGCGATCAGAGAGTCCCGCAGCACCTTTTCTGCATGCGCGCGATCCTCAGGCAGCATCGTTTCATGCCAGAGTTGCCAGGTGGGCTTGATGTGCAGCGGTATTTCATACAGCTCGAACATCCGTTTGTCCCAGCTAATAATGTCAGGCTCCAGGTCCCACTCCCAGATGCCGATCCCCCCCGCTTCGTTGGCAAGCGTAATACGCTCCATCAGGCGTTTGTTGACCCACTCGGTCTGCTTCAGGTCATTAATATCTTCGATCTGGGCAATAAAATAGAGGGGTGAGCCGTCGGTATGACGCACGACAGAGACAGCAAGAAGCGCCCAGACCACCTCTCCATTGCGCGTGTAGTAGCGCTTCTCAAGGGTGTAGGTATTAATCTCTCCGTTGACCAGTTGCTCCAGTTGTTTCAGGTCGGTATGCAAATCTTCCGGCCAGGTTAACTGCTGGAAGGTGAGCGACTGGAGCTCACTCTGGCTGTAACCGAGAAAGTTGCACAGTGCCTTGTTGGCCTGAAGCCATTTGCCCTCAATGCTGACCAGCGCCATCCCGATAGCGGAATACTCCATCGCGTTACGAAAACGCTCCTCGCTCTCGGTAATGTGTTTGCGTTCTGCGCGGAAAGCATACATCACCATGGTCATTACGTTGGCAGGCAGAAGCAGCATCAGGAACGGTAGCCACGGCGCATTCAACATGGCGTTAGTATGCTGAGTGGTCAACGCCAGAGGGTTACGGGCGATCATCAGGGAAACCACCATAACGGTGACCAGAAACACCATGAACGCTTCCATTCGCGGCAGGCGTACGGCACTCCACATAAGCAGAACGATAACGCAGGTAAAGGGCCACGGCAGCCAGCTGATAGCTGCCCAACTGAGGACTAACGTCACCGCCATGGTGGTCAGCGTTTCAAGCAGTAATCTCGGATCACGATGGCGCAGCAGATAATGCGGTTTAAAAAGCAATCCTAACGGCACCAGCGCCAGCGCACCGATGGCTTCAGACAAGACCCAGACGAGGAAATTACGCAGTGGTTCTGGAGTAGGGACCAGAAAATAGACCAGAACACCGCCCATCAGTGGTGGCACCAGCGCGCTGCCAATGGCCAGACGGATCCAGTCATTCAGATTTTGCAGCGGGTTATACCACGGGAGCAATTTGCGCAGTAGCAACGCGCCAATCACAGCTTCAATCACGTTGATTGAGGGGTAGATGAAGCTTGTCGCCCCCCACGAAAACAACATCCATGAAGCCAAAATATTGCCAAACGAACAGGCCAGAGCAATCCCCGGCCACATTTTTCCCGCATGGCGGTAAAACGCCACCATCATGATGGCGGTGGGAAACCAGAGCGGCGCCAGCAGAGTACCGAAGCGAGTTAGCTCAAGCGAAAATAAGGTAAAGATAAAGGTGACCAGGCCCAGACAGACAAGTCGTAATAAAGGATGTGGGGTGGTAACCAAAACCCGCTGGTATTGTTTATTCATTACCGCTTTATCCAGAGACGCCATGCCGCCAGGAAAGAAGTCCGGACGAGTGAATTTGATAATTTGGTTTATGCTAGTACAAACAATTTACAATTCATATGGTGACTGCTCATAATTTGACATCATAGACTTATTAAATAGTTACTCTTAAAAAAATCCATGTTAATTGCTGAAAAAGTGTTCATTTAAATTTAACTAAAGGAAGAATGCGTCACTTTTCAGGCTGTCTCGCAGAACCTGTGCTTTCGACTGGTATCACGCTCCCGAAATCCCTATAATTGCCGCGTTTGACGCTCCGGCGTCGTCCTTCCTTAACATCCAGGTTAATCAGGTCGCTAAATTTATGACTGATAAGTCTCATCAGTGCGTCATTATAGGCATCGCCGGCGCATCGGCTTCAGGTAAAAGTCTAATTGCCAGTACGCTTTATCGCGAACTGCGTGAACAAGTAGGTGATGAGCACATCGGCGTCATTCCCGAAGACAGCTATTACAAAGATCAATCCCATCTGTCGATGGAAGAGCGTGTAAAAACCAACTATGACCACCCAAATGCAATGGATCACAGTTTACTGTTCCAGCATCTGGAAGCGCTTAAGAGCGGCCAGGCGATTGAACTGCCGGTTTACAGTTATGTAGAACATACCCGCACTCAGGAAACTATCCGCATCGAGCCGAAGAAGGTCATCATCCTGGAAGGCATTCTGCTTCTCACTGATGCCCGTCTGCGTGAGTCCATGAACTTCTCTATTTTCGTCGATACCCCGCTGGATATCTGCCTGATGCGCCGCATCAAACGTGACGTTAATGAGCGCGGTCGTTCGATGGACTCCGTCATGGCGCAATACCAGAAAACGGTCCGCCCAATGTTCCTGCAATTTATTGAACCGTCCAAGCAATACGCCGATATCATCGTGCCGCGTGGGGGCAAAAACCGCATAGCTATTGATATCTTAAAAGCGAAAATCAGCCAGTTTTTTGAATAAGCCGCGTGAATTGTGTACCGTTCAGAGATAACCTGGTTTTACCCTGAGTGTTTACCGCCTCAGGGTACGATGCATGAAAGGAGAAAGTGCCATGCGTCTTTGTGATCGCGATATTGAAGCCTGGCTGGATGAAGGCCGTTTGTCTATTACCCCACGTCCACCGGTGGAGCGTATCAATGGTGTGACCGTTGATGTGCGGTTGGGGAATAAATTCCGTACCTTTAGTGGCCACACCGCGCCGTTCATCGACCTCAGCGGGCCGAAGGATGAAGTCAGCGCCGCGCTCGATCGCGTGATGAGTGACGAAATCGTCATTGACGAAGGCGAAGCCTTTTATTTGCACCCAGGTGAACTGGCGCTGGCGGTGACGTATGAATCCGTGACGCTGCCAGCGGACCTGGTTGGCTGGCTGGATGGTCGCTCATCACTGGCGCGTCTGGGGTTGATGGTTCACGTAACCGCGCACCGTATTGATCCCGGCTGGTCTGGCCGTATCGTACTGGAGTTCTTCAATGCCGGTAAACTGCCTCTGGCTCTACGCCCTGGAATGATGATCGGCGCGTTAAGCTTTGAACCTCTGTCAGGTCCTGCCGATCGTCCTTATAACCGCCGTCAGGACGCAAAATATCGCGACCAGCAGGGCGCGGTTGCCAGCCGTATTGATAAAGACTGATCGTTAGTCCATCGAGGATGCCATGAGAAGAGTTCTGACAACGCTGATGATTTTGCTGGTGGTGCTGGTTGCTGGCCTTTCGGCGTTGGTTTTGCTGGTTAACCCGAACGATTTCCGCACTTACATGGTGCGGCAGGTCGAGGCACGCAGTGGTTATCAACTGAAGCTTGACGGGTCGCTGCGCTGGCACGTCTGGCCACAGCTCAGCATTCTCTCTGGTCGCATGTCATTAACGGCGCCGGGGGCTGCTTTGCCACTGGTCTCAGCGGATAACATGCGTCTCGATGTGGCACTAATCCCGCTGTTCTCTCACCAGCTGCAGGTTAATCAGGTGATGCTGAAAGGCGCGGTGATTCAGCTCACTCCGCAAACCGAAGCCGTTCGTGACGCGAATGCGCCGGTTGCGCCGCGAGAAAACACCCTGCCCGATGAACCGTCTGATACGGGCTGGTCCTTTGATATTGGTAAACTGAAAGTTGCTGATAGCGTGTTAGTTTTCCAGCATGAGGATGAGGAGCAGGTTACCGTAAGAAATATCAACCTGCAGATGGAACAGGATGCGCATCATCTGGCAACGGTGGAATTTAGCGGACGGGTGAACCGCGATCAGCGCGATCTGACCCTGTCGCTGAATGCCAACGTGAATGCATCGGATTATCCGCATCAGCTTACCGCCGACATTCAGCAACTGAACTGGCAACTGACGGGAGCCGATCTGCCCTCTCAGGGGATAACCGGTCAGGGAACGTTGCAGGCCGTGTGGCGTGAAGAACAAAAACAGCTGGAACTGGACAACCTCAACCTGCAGGCGAATGACAGTAGCCTGAAAGGGCAGGCGAGCGTCTCTCTCGAGGAAAAACCGAAGTGGGTTTTGAATCTGCAGTTTGACAAGCTTAACCTGGAAAACCTGCTGCCCCCTCTGCCTGCAAGCGCAACGGACAGCGATGCCACGCAAACGGGGCAAAGCCAGACACCGGTCTCACGCCCGGTTATCTCGTCGAATCTTGAACAGCCTGACTATAATGCCCTGCGCGGATTCACGGCAGATATTCTGCTGAAAGCCAATAGCCTGCGCTGGCGCGGCATTGATTTTACCGATGTAAGCAGCCAGATGTTCAACCATAACGGTTTGCTGGTGATCTCTGAACTGAGCGGCAAACTGGGGACCGGACACCTCTCACTGCCGGGCACGCTGGATGTCCGTAAAGATGTTGCCAGCGTCGAATTCCAGCCGCGTCTCGATAACATTGAGATTGGTACCATCCTGAAAGCCTTCAACTACCCGATATCTCTGACCGGGCAGTTGACGCTGGCGGGTGACTTCTCCGGTACAAAAATTGATGCCGATGCTTTCCGTCGCGAGTGGCAGGGGCAGGCGCATGTTGATCTGAAAAACTCCCGCATGGAAGGCCTTAACTTCCAACAGCTGGTGCAGCAGGCGGTTGAACGCAGCAGTGATGTGAAAGCCCAGGAAAACTACGATAGCGCCACGCGCCTCGACAGCTTCACCACCGACCTGACGCTGGATAACGGACAGCTTACTCTGGACAGCATGGAAGGAACCTCTTCCATGCTGTCACTGACGGGAGACGGTTCACTGGATCTGGTGAAAGAGACGGCGGACACCCGTTTTAATGTAAGGGTACTTTCCGGCTGGCAGGGTGAAAGTAAGCTGATTGACTTCCTGAAAGAGACGCCGATTCCGCTTAGCGTATATGGTAAATGGCAGGCGCTGAATTACAGCCTTCAGGTGGATCAGATCCTGCGTAAGCATCTGCAGGATGAAGCCAAACGTCGGCTTAACAGCTGGGCGGATCGTAATAAAGATTCACAGACAGGCAAAGATGTGAAAAAGCTGTTGGATAAGCTTTGATGTCTGTTGTGCCGGGTAAGGCGCTGCCGCCTCCCGGCTTTTTTTACACCTCAAAATCCAGCTCTTCTTCATCTCGCAGGGGGATGATTTGAACCTTTTGCACGCGATGGTTTTCAATCTGTAGCGTTTTAAGCAGATAGTCGCCCACCTGAACCTCTTCCCCCGGCTGCGGGATACGCTGCAAATACTCCATCAGCAGACCGGCGATGGTGTGATATTCACGTTTTTCATCCAGCGGTAGCGGTACATATTGCACCAGGTCCTCAAGCGGCATATGGCCGTTGGCCGTCCAGGAACCGTCAGCATTTTTCTGGATGTCATGGCGGGCATCAATCTCATCCACCTCGTTGGGTAAATTACCGGCGATGGTTTCCATCACGTCGCTGAGCGTGACCAGTCCTTCAACCGAACCAAACTCATCTACTACAAAAGCGAAGTGCGTGCGCGCGTTACGGAATTGCTCAAGAGCAGAGAGCAGGTGCAGCCCCTCCGGGAAAACCAGTGGCTGACGCACCAGGGCGCGCAGGTTTAACGCTTCACCGTGTAACTGTTGTTGCAGCAGGTCGATGACATGTACCACCCCCAGCAACTCTTCCTCTTCCTCACCGCCAGTCACGACCACACGGGTATGCTGATTTCTATCCAGCAATGCGCGAATGTGTTCTTCCGGTGCTGTCAGGTCGATATGCTCGATATCATGACGTGAAGTCATGATGCTGCTGACTGAACGCTGATTCAGATTGAGCACCCGCTCAATCATTAGCCGCTCCTGCGGGTTAAAGATCTGCCCGTCGTTATGATCGGCCAGCATCGCAGAAGATTCGGCATCTAATTCTGCATCCTCTTTTTGCCCGCTGAGCAGGCGCATCACGGTATCGGCAGTGCGCTGACGCAGGCTCTGGTTTGCCGACAAAAAGCGGCGACGGTTGAATATGGCGAGCTGGTTCAGTGACTCAATCATCACCGAGAAGCCGATCGCGGCGTACAGGTAGCCTTTAGGAATATGGAAGCCAAAACCGTCGGCTACCAGGCTAAAGCCAATCATTAGCAGGAAGCTCAGGCAGAGGATGACGATGGTCGGGTGGCTGTTCACAAACCGCGTCAACGCTTTGCTCGCCATTACCATCAGCGTGATGGCGATAATCACCGCGGCCATCATGACGGCAAGATGGTCCACCATCCCGACGGCAGTGATCACCGAGTCCAGAGAGAAGACCGCATCCAGTACCACAATCTGTGCCACGACCGGCCAGAATTTAGCTCCCCGTCGCTGTGTGGGATTTTCGCTGTCTTTCCCTTCGAGCCGTTCGTTCAGTTCTACTGTGGCTTTGAACAACAGGAACAACCCGCCGAAGAGCATGATCAGGTCGCGGGCGCTAAAGCTGATATTGTATAGAGTAATCAGTGGCTTAGTTAGCGTGACAAGCCAGGAAATTGACGCCAGCAGCAGCAGTCGCATCGCCATCGCCAGCAGTAAGCCCGTTACGCGCGCGCGGTCGCGCTGGGAAGGGGGGAGCTTTTCAGCGAGGATGGCGATAAAGACCAGATTATCAATACCGAGAACTAATTCGATGACGACCAGCGTAACCAGCCCGGCCCAGATTGATGGATCGGCAATCCATTCCATAGTAATAGCAATACCTTCTGTTATATGACCAATGTCACACTTCGATCATGGATAAAGCTGAAAGAAATTGCAATGCCGGGCTGCGATTTCTCTTAATACGATGTACTAAACAGAATGGCATTGATTGAAACTGTAAATAAGGTAAATGCGTAGATTTAATTACAGAAAGGAATTTTAGGATATATCGCAGCTAATGGTTTTTATTTTTATATTGTCAATATAAAGAAAATCCTAAAAGGTGAAAACTTTGCTCTTAATATTAATCTTAAAAACAGATATTGAGAGAGATGTCTCCTTGCCTGCTATTAGGTAAGCTGCAACAATTCTCCCGGCACCAAATGTTAAATCACGGTGTTGCAATTATTGTTTTGGTCTTCAGACAGGGTTATTCATTGTCCGTTGGATGTTTCAGGCGGTTGATATATTTCCAGAAGACCATCCTCAAGAGGGTGTCTATCCATAACACATTGTTTAGTCAGTGGATTGGTAACTGAAAGCCAAGGGCGGTAGCGTGTCTGAAAGCGTGTGAATCAGCCCCGGTTATTCTGTCAAGAGCCAATGGATGAATAAGCTTTTTTTAGGACTGATGCCAGTTATATTTCTATTTGATTAACTGCATGCTGAAACCCAATACAACACGAGCTTATTTAAATTGAACGGGATAATTACTCTGCCAAAGTGATAAATAATCAATGATGAAATCCAAAATGAAATTGATGCCATTATTGGTATCTGCACTCTTGATGAGCGGTTGTACGGTCTTTCCCGGCAGCAATATGTCCACGATGGGCAAGGACGTGATTAAACAACAAGATGCCGATTTTGATCTCGACAAAATGGTGAATGTTTATCCGCTCACGCCGCGTCTGGTGGAACAATTGCGTCCACGTCCAAATGTTGCCCAGCCGAATATGTCTCTGGACCAGGAGATCGCCGCTTACCAGTACCGCGTGGGGCCGGGTGACGTTATCAACGTGACCGTCTGGGATCACCCTGAACTGACCACCCCTGCGGGTCAGTACCGTAGCTCAAGCGACACCGGGAACTGGGTGCAATCTGACGGCACCATGTTCTATCCCTATATCGGCAAAGTGCATGTTGCCGGAAAAACGCTTGCCGAGATCCGTAGTGATATTACCGGCCGCTTAGCGCAGTACATCGCTGACCCGCAGGTGGACGTTAATATCGCCGCATTCCGCTCGCAAAAGGCCTATATCTCCGGCCAGGTGAACAAATCTGGTCAGCAGGCCATCACCAACGTCCCACTGACTGTGCTGGACGCCATTAACTCTGCGGGTGGCTTAACCGATGGTGCCGACTGGCGCAACGTGGTGCTGACCCACAACGGTAAAGAGCAGCGTATTTCTCTGCAGGCGCTGATGCAAAACGGCGATCTGACCCAGAACCGACTGCTCTATCCGGGTGACATTCTTTACGTGCCACGCAATGACGATCTGAAAGTCTTCGTGATGGGGGAGGTGAAGAAACAGAGCACCCTCAAAATGGACTTCAGCGGTATGACCCTGACCGAAGCGCTGGGCAATGCGGAAGGTATCGATCTGACCTCGTCTAACGCCAGCGGCATCTTTGTGATCCGTCCACTGAAAGGTGAGGGCAGCGCGAAAGGCAAGATTGCCAACATTTATCAGTTGGATATGTCCGATGCGACCTCTCTGGTAATGGCCACGGAGTTCCGTCTCCAGCCATACGATGTGGTGTACGTCACCACCGCGCCGGTTGCCCGCTGGAACCGCCTGATCAACCAGTTGCTGCCAACCATCAGTGGCGTTCGCTACATGACGGATACGGCGCGCGACATTCATACCTGGTAATCCATGATGTTTAACAAAATTCTGGTGGTATGCGTGGGGAACATTTGCCGTTCCCCCACGGCTGAAAGGTTGCTGAAACAGTACCAGCCTGCATTGGTCGTTGAGTCTGCAGGGCTGGGGGCGCTGGTCGGCAAAGGCGCTGATGAGCATGCAGCGAGCGTGGCCCGGGATCATAACCTTTCTCTTGATGGCCACATTGCCCGCCAGGTCACCGGCCGGATGTGCCGGGAGTATGACCTGATCCTGACGATGGAAAAACGCCATATTCATGCGCTGTGCGATATCGCTCCGGAGATGCGCGGCAAGGTGATGCTGTTTGGTCACTGGGACAATGAACGCGAAATCCCTGACCCGTATCGCAAAAGCCATGAGGCCTTCGAGGCGGTTTACACCTTACTTGACCAGTCTGCCCAACAGTGGGCGCAGGCACTGAAAGCTCAGCAGGGATAACAATGACCGAAAAAACAAGACCTTCTGCCGCCCCGACTTCGGGCAGTGATGAAATTGATATTGGGCGCCTGGTCGGCACGGTTGTAGAGGCAAAGTGGTGGGTGCTTGGGATCACCGCCGTGTTTGCCGCGGCCGCTGTCGTCTATACGCTGTTCGCAACGCCTATCTACAGCGCTGATGCGCTGGTACAGATTGAACAAAATACCGGCAACTCGCTGGTGCAGGATATCGGCTCTGCGTTGGCGAACAAACCGCCGGCCTCCGACGCTGAAATTCAGCTGATCCAGTCACGTCTGGTGCTGGGTAAAACGGTTCACGACCTCGGGCTCGATATCTCCGTCACCAAAAATACCTTCCCGATATTTGGTGCGGGCTGGGATCGGTTGATGGGCAGAAACAACGACACGGTGAAGGTCACAGACTTCGTGCTGCCGAAAGGAGCAGCCGATCCGACCTTTACCCTGACGGTGCTCGGCCCGAAACAGTATCAGTTGACCAGCGACGCGGGCTTTAGCGCGCGCGGCGAAGTGGGACAGATGCTGACCAAAGAGGGCGTCAGCATGATGGTCAGCGCGATTAACGCCCACGAAGGGGGGGAATTCACCGTCACCAAATTCTCCACGCTGGGGATGATCAACAATCTGCAAAACAACCTGACCGTCACTGAAAACGGTAAGGACACCGGCGTGCTGAGCATGACCTTTACCGGTGAAGATAAAGATCAGATTCGCAATATCCTGAACAGTATCACCCGCAACTATCTTGAGCAGAACGTTGAGCGTAAGTCGGCGGAAGCGGCGAAAAGCCTGGCCTTCCTCGCGAAACAACTCCCGGAAGTGCGCGCCCATCTGGATGAGGCCGAGAACAAGCTGAACGCCTACCGTCAGGATAAAGACTCTGTCGACCTGCCGCTGGAGGCGAAATCGGTTCTCGATTCGATGGTCAACATTGATGCTCAGCTCAACGAGTTGACCTTCAAAGAGGCGGAGATTTCCAAGCTCTATACCAAACGTCACCCGGCCTACCGCACGCTGCTTGAGAAACGCCGCACGCTGGAAGAGGAAAAGGCAAAGCTCAACGGTCGCGTGACTGCGATGCCGAAAACGCAGCAGGAGATCGTGCGTCTGACCCGCGACGTGGAATCGGGCCAGCAGGTTTATATGCAACTGCTGAACAAACAGCAGGAGCTGAAAATCACCGAAGCCAGTACCGTCGGGGACGTCCGTATTGTTGACCCGGCCATTACTCAGCCTGGTGTGCTGAAGCCGAAGAAAGCGCTGATCATTCTCGGGAGCATTATTCTCGGTCTGATGCTCTCCATCGTTGGCGTGCTGCTGCGTTCGCTGTTCAACCGCGGTATCGAAAGCCCGCAGGTGCTGGAAGAGAACGGTATCAACGTCTACGCCAGCATCCCGCTGTCTGAATGGCAAAAATCCCGTGACAGCGTCAAAACCATCAAAGGCGTTAAGCGTTACAAACAGAGCCAGTTGCTGGCGGTGGGTAACCCGACTGACCTCGCCATCGAAGCGGTCCGCAGCCTGCGTACCAGCCTGCACTTTGCCATGATGCAGGCCAAAAACAACGTCCTGATGTTAACCGGCGTCAGCCCTTCAATCGGTAAGACCTTCGTCTGCGCCAACCTGGCGGCGGTGGTCAGCCAGACCAACAAGCGTGTGCTGCTGATCGACTGCGATATGCGCAAAGGCTATACCCACGAACTGCTGGGCACCAACAACGTTAACGGTCTGTCGGAAATCCTGCTGGGTAAAGGTGAGATCGGCCAGAGTGCAAAACCGACAACGATCCCGAAATTCGACCTGATCCCACGTGGACAGATTCCGCCGAACCCATCTGAACTGCTGATGAGCGAGCGTTTTGCTGAGCTGGTGGAGTGGGCAAGTAAGCATTACGACCTGGTGCTAATCGATACTCCGCCAATTCTGGCCGTGACCGATGCCGCCGTGGTTGGCCGTCTTGCTGGTACTACGTTGATGGTCGCGCGCTATGCGGTGAACACCATTAAAGAAGTGGAAACCAGTCTGAGCCGCTTCGAGCAGAACGGGATTGAGGTCAAAGGGGTGATCCTGAACTCCATCTTCCGTCGCGCGAGTGGGTATCAGGATTACGGTTACTACGAGTACGAATACAAATCTGACAGCAAATAAAAATCCCCCTCACCCTGACCCTCTCCTCTGAGGGGAGAGCCGCTTTTCTCCCTCTCCCTCCGGGAGAGGGGCGGGGTGAGGGATAAGGGGAAGACCATGACCACACAACGCCCTTTAGTTTCAATCTATATGCCGACATGGAATCGTCAGCAGCTGGCGATCCGTGCAATCAAATCTGTACTGCGACAGGATTACGATAACTGGGAGCTGATCATCGTTGATGACTGTTCCTCCTCTTTCGAGCAATTGCAGAAATTTGTGGCCGACCTCAACGACCCGCGCGTGATGTATACGCATAACGAGATTAATTCCGGCGCGTGTGCAGTACGCAATCAGGCGATCACGCAGGCCAAAGGGCAATACCTGACCGGAATTGATGACGATGACGAATGGACGCCGAACCGTCTGTCGACATTCCTGTCACACAAGGAACAGTTGGTCACGCATGCTTTCCTGTATGCCAACGATTATGTCTGTCAGGGCGAAGTCTACTCGCAGCCTGCCAGCCTGCCGTTGTACCCGAAATCACCGTACTCCCGCCGCCTGTTCTACAAGCGCAACATTATTGGTAACCAGGTCTTTACCTGGGCGTGGCGCTTTAAAGAGTGCCTGTTTGATACCGAACTCAAGGCCGCGCAGGATTACGACATCTTCCTTCGGATGGTGGTGGAATACGGTGAGCCGTGGAAAGTGGAAGAGGCCACGCAGATCCTGCATATCAACCACGGGGAGATGCAAATCACCTCCTCGCCGAAGAAATTCTCGGGCTACTTCCATTTTTACCGCAAGCACAAGGACAAGTTTGACCGTGCCAGCCGGAAGTATCAGCTCTTTACCCTCTATCAGATCCGCAACAAGCGCATGAACTGGCGCACGTTGCTGACATTGCTGTCCGTGCGTAACGGCAAGCGTCTGGCTGACGGGCTTCGGGGGAAATAATGTTTCTGGAAGATTGCCGCGCAAACAGCTGGAGCCTGCGCCCGTGCTGCATGGTCCTGGCCTACCGCATCGCGCACTTTTGCTCGGTGTGGCGTAAGAAAAATGTGCTGAACAATATCTGGGCTGCACCGGTGCTGGTGCTGTACCGCATCATCACTGAATGCTTTTTTGGTTATGAGATTCAGGCCGCAGCCACCATTGGCCGCCGCTTTACCATCCACCACGGCTATGCGGTGGTGATCAACAAGTTCGTGGTCGCCGGGGATGATTTCACTATTCGTCATGCGGTCACCATCGGTAACCGTGGGCCAGACAGTCTGGCGTGCCCGGTTATCGGCAATAACGTTGAGCTGGGCGCGAACGTGGTGATCATTGGCGATATTACGATTGGTAATAACGTCACCATTGGCGCTGGCAGCGTGGTGCTGGACAGCATTCCGGATAACGCGCTGGTGGTGGGAGAAAAAGCCCGCGTGAAGGTGATTAAATGAATATTCTGCAATTTAACGTACGCCTCGCAGAAGGCGGGGCGGCCGGCGTGGCGCTGGATCTGCATCAGCGCGCGCTGCAAAAAGGACTTCAGTCTCGTTTTATTTACGGCTATGGCAAGGGCGGCAAGAAAAGCGTCAGCCACGATCGCTATCCGCAGGTGTTGAAACAGACCCCACGATTGACGTCGATCGCCAACATTGCGCTGTTCCGCCTGTTTAACCGCGATCTGTTTGGCAACCTGAATAACCTCTACCGCACCGTGACGCGAACCACCGGTCCGGTGGTGCTGCATTTTCATGTGTTGCACAGCTACTGGCTCAACCTGGAAGAGGTGGTCGCGTTTTGTGAGAACGTGCAGGCACATAAACCGGACACCCGCTTTGTCTGGACGCTGCACGATCACTGGAGCGTGACCGGCCGCTGTGCGTTTACCGACGGTTGCGAAGGCTGGAAAAATAACTGCCGGAAATGCCCGACATTAAGTAACTACCCACCGGTGAAAGTGGATCGTGCTCATCAACTGGTGGAGGGTAAGCGCCAGCTGTTCCGCGACATGCTTTGGCTGGGGTGCACGTTTATCTCCCCAAGCCAGCATGTGGCGGATGCGTTCAACAGCCTTTACGGGGCAGGGCGCTGCAAGATTATCAACAACGGCATCGACGTGGCGACGGAAGCCATTCTTGCCGAGCTGACTCCGGTGGCCGAAACCACGGGCAAACCGAAAATCGCTATCGTTGCGCATGACCTGCGTTATGACGGTAAAACCAATCAGCAGCTGGTGCGCGACATGATGGCGCTGGGCGACAACATCGAGCTGCATACCTTCGGCAAGTTTTCCCCGTTCGAAGGGACAAACGTGGTCAATCACGGGTTTGAAACCGACAAACGCAAACTGATGAGTGCACTGAACGAAATGGATGCCTTGGTGTTCAGCTCCCGCGTGGATAACTACCCCCTGATCCTTTGCGAAGCACTCTCTATCGGCGTGCCGGTGATTGCCACCCACAGCGACGCTGCGCGCGAAGTGCTGGAAAAATCGGGCGGTAAAACGTTCGCTGAAAACGAGGTGCTGCCGCTGGTGCAACTGCCGAAAGCCGATATCGCGCAGGCCGTATTTGGTACTGACCTGGAATCGTTCCGCAAGCGCAGCCGCAAGGCCTACAGTGGACAACAGATGCTGGAGGAGTATGTCTCGTTCTATCAGAATCTGTAGTTATCTCCTGCTGCCGCTGATCTACCTGCTGGTTAACGTTAAGATTGCCCAGCTTGGCGAAAGCTTCCCGATAACTATCGTCACTTTCTTGCCTGTCCTGCTTCTGCTGTATGTCGATAAAATCAACCTTAAGAAGCTGATGATTGCCCTGGGGATGGGGACGGGCCTGACGCTATTTAACTACATCTTTGGTCAGTCACTGGATGCCAGTAAATACGTCACCTCGACCATGCTGTTTGTTTATATTGTCATTATTATCGGAATGGTCTGGAGTATTCGGTTTAAAATCATTTCTCCACACAATTATCGGAAAATCCTTAGGTTCTTTTATATTGCCGTTGCGTTAATTGTTATGCTTGCTGCACTGGAAATGGCACAAATTATTCTCACAGGTGGTAGTAGCCTGATGGAGATAATTTCGAAATATCTCATTTACAGTAACAGCTATGTATTGAACTTCATCAAGTTTGGCGGGAAGCGTACTACGGCCCTCTATTTTGAACCGGCGTTTTTCGCTCTGGCGTTAATCTCAATTTGGCTCAGCATCAAACAGTTTGGTATCAAAACGCCTAAGACCGATGCTATGATTCTTGCAGGAATTGTTCTGTCAGGATCGTTCTCAGGGGTAATGACATTTATCCTGTTTTACCTGCTGGAGTGGGCGTTCCAGTACCTGAACAAAGAGGCAATTAAGAAAAAACTGCCGCTGGCAATTATCTCCCTGACGGTATTTATGGTAGGCGTGATATTTGCTTTCCCGTACATCTCAGAACGTCTGGGCGATTTGGGAACGGAAGGGTCTTCATCTTATTATCGCATCATTGGTCCGCTGGTGATGGTGGGTTATTCCTTAACCCATATTGATGGTGTAGTAAGATTTGGCTCACTTTACGAATATGTTGCATCATTCGGAATCTTTAACGGTGCGGATGTCGGTAAAACCATAGACAATGGTCTGTATCTGTTAATTATTTATTTTTCGTGGTTTGCCGTACTGTTGACAATTTGGTATCTGTTTAAAGTTTTCAAAATGATGATTAACGCGTTTGGTGATAACCAGAACTTTCGCGTGCAGCTTTATCTGTTTACGCCAGTGTCGCTGTTTTTTACCGGTTCAATATTTAGCCCGGAATATGCTTTCTTAATTGTTTGTCCGTTTATTCTGCGTAAAGCGCTTAATATTACGAATTCATGACGAGGTGGTCTTATGTTTCTAAGCGTCATTACTGTCGCTTTTCGTAATTACGAAGGGGTGGTAAAAACCTGGCGCTCGCTGCGCAATCTGGCGCGCGATCCGAGCCTTACCTTTGAGTGGATCGTGGTTGATGGCGGGTCGAACGATGGCACGGCGGAGTTTCTGGAAAAACTCAACGGTGAGTTCAACTTACGCTACATCAGTGAGAAAGATAAAGGCATCTACGATGCGATGAATAAAGGCATTGAGATGGCGCAGGGGCGTTATGCGATCTTCCTGAACTCTGGCGATGTGTTCCACGACGACGTGGCGATGTTTGCCCGACAGCTGGCTCGCCAGAAAGAAGAGGCCATGTTTATTGGCGATGCGCTGCTCGATTTCGGGGATGGACATAAAGTTTGCCGCAGTGCGAAGCCGGGTTGGTATATCTATCACAGTCTACCCGCCAGTCATCAGGCCATTTTTTTTCCGGTAAAAGGTCTGAAAAAACAGCCGTACGACTTGCAGTATAAAGTGTCATCCGATTATGCACTGGCAGCCAGTTTATATAAGTCTGGCTACCCGTTCCGTCGAATTAAGGGGCTGGTGTCCGAATTTTCCATGGGCGGTGTATCCACTTCGAACAACCTGGAGTTGTGCCAGGATGCAAAAAACGTACAGCGAAAAATATTGCGCGTGCCGGCCTTCTGGGCAGAACTGTCTTATTTATTACGTCTGAAAACCACAGGTAAAACCAAAGCCTTATATAACAAAGCCTGAAATATAAGGAAACGCAATGCAGGATCTTAAAGGATTCACCGTGCCGAAAGGTTTTCGCGGGGGCAACGGTATTAAGGTGCAGTTGTGGTGGGTCGTTCAGGCAACGTTATTTGCCTGGTCGCCGCAAATACTCTACCGCTGGCGAGCATTCTTATTGCGGCTGTTTGGCGCAAAAATCGGAAAAAACGTAGTTATTCGCCCGTCGGTAAAAATTACCTATCCCTGGAAATTAACGCTTGGGGATTACGCATGGGTAGGGGATGACGCGGTGTTATATACCCTTGGCGAAATTACGATTGGCGCAAATTCGGTGGTTTCACAGAAGTGTTATCTGTGTACCGGCAGCCACGACTTTATGAGTCAGCATTTTGATATTACCGCGTCACCTATTGCGATCGGTGACAAATGCTGGCTGGCGACAGATGTTTTTGTTGCACCGGGTGTTTCTGTTGGCGATGGCACGGTAGTGGGTGCCCGCAGCAGCGTTTTTAAATCGCTACCGGCAAATAAAGTTTGCCGTGGCAACCCCGCAGTGGTGATACGCGAACGCGTTGAAACTGATTAAATTCATAAGTAGAGGAATAAAACATGTCTAAAGTCGCTCTCATCACCGGCGTTACCGGACAGGATGGTTCTTACCTGGCAGAGTTACTGCTGGAAAAAGGGTATGAAGTGCACGGTATTAAACGTCGTGCGTCGTCTTT
Source organism: Enterobacter sp. DVT3837 (assembly GCF_056238685.1). NCBI lineage: Bacteria > Pseudomonadati > Pseudomonadota > Gammaproteobacteria > Enterobacterales > Enterobacteriaceae > Enterobacter > Enterobacter sp. DVT3837. The sequence goes on from NZ_JBWDLA010000002.1 coordinate 146,225, forward strand.
CAACACTGAACGTGTGGATCATATTTATCAGGATCCACACGCGGCGAACCCTAAATTCCATCTGCACTACGGCGACCTGACCGATACCTCCAACCTGACCCGTATTCTGCAGGAAGTGCAGCCGGATGAAGTGTACAACCTGGGCGCGATGAGCCACGTAGCCGTTTCTTTCGAATCCCCGGAATACACCGCTGACGTTGATGCCATGGGCACCCTGCGTCTGCTGGAAGCGATTCGTTTCCTTGGTCTTGAGAAGAAAACCCGTTTCTACCAGGCATCTACCTCTGAGCTGTACGGTCTGGTGCAGGAAATCCCGCAGAAAGAGACCACGCCGTTCTACCCACGTTCACCCTACGCGGTAGCAAAACTGTACGCCTACTGGATCACCGTAAACTACCGTGAATCCTATGGCATGTACGCCTGTAACGGCATTCTGTTCAACCACGAATCTCCACGCCGCGGCGAAACCTTCGTGACCCGCAAAATCACCCGCGCTATCGCGAACATCGCGCAGGGTCTGGAATCGTGCCTGCACCTCGGCAACATGGACTCCCTGCGTGACTGGGGTCATGCCAAAGACTACGTGAAAATGCAGTGGATGATGCTGCAGCAGGACAAACCAGAAGACTTCGTCATTGCGACCGGCGTGCAGTATTCCGTCCGTCAGTTCGTTGAAATGGCTGCGGCACAGCTGGGCATCAAACTGCGCTTTGAAGGCACCGGCGTGGATGAGAAGGGCATTGTGGTTTCCGTCACTGGCCACGACGCACCGGGCGTGAAGCCAGGCGACGTGATTGTTCAGGTTGACCCGCGTTACTTCCGTCCTGCTGAAGTGGAAACCCTGCTCGGCGACCCAACCAAAGCGCACGAGACCCTGGGCTGGAAACCAGAGACCACTCTGCAGGAGATGGTTTCCGAGATGGTAGCCAAAGATCTTGAAGCAGCGAAAAAACACTCCCTGCTCAAGTCTCATGGCTACGAGGTTGCCATCGCGCTGGAGTCCTGAAAATGACAAAACAACGTATTTTTGTCGCCGGTCATCGCGGAATGGTGGGGTCCGCGATTGTTCGCCAGCTGGAGCAGCGCGGTGACGTTGAAGTGGTTGTCCGCACGCGTGACGAGCTAAACCTGCTCGATAGCCGTGCGGTACAGGACTTCTTTGCAAACGAACGCATTGACCAGGTGTATCTGGCGGCGGCGAAGGTGGGCGGCATTGTCGCCAACAACACCTACCCGGCGGATTTCATCTACGAGAACATGATGATTGAGAGCAACATCATTCACGCGGCGCACCTGCACAACGTGAATAAGCTGCTGTTCCTCGGCTCATCCTGTATCTACCCGAAAATGGCAAAGCAGCCCATCGCCGAAAGCGAACTGCTGCAGGGGACGCTGGAAGCGACCAACGAACCTTACGCCATCGCCAAGATTGCCGGGATCAAGCTGTGCGAGTCTTACAACCGTCAGTATAACCGAGACTATCGCTCGGTGATGCCGACCAACCTGTACGGGCCGCACGACAACTTCCACCCGAGCAACTCGCACGTGATCCCGGCGCTGCTGCGTCGTTTTCACGAGGCGACTGCCGAGAACGCGCCGGATGTGCTGGTGTGGGGCAGCGGCACGCCAATGCGTGAATTCCTGCACGTGGACGACATGGCGGCCGCCAGCATTCACGTGATGGAGCTGGATCGCGAAGTGTGGCAGGAGAACACCGAGCCAATGCTGTCGCACATCAACGTCGGTACCGGCATTGACTGCACCATCCGCGAGCTGGCGCAAACCATCGCGCAGGTGGTGGGCTACAAAGGCCGCGTGGTGTTTGACGCCACGAAACCGGACGGCACGCCGCGCAAACTGCTGGACGTGACCCGTCTGCATCAGTTGGGCTGGTATCACGAGGTGTCACTGGAGCAGGGACTGGCCAGTACCTACCAGTGGTTCCTGGAAAACCAGCACCGCTTCCGGGGGTAATGATGTTTTTAAGTCAGGAAGATTTTGCCACGATCGTTCGTTCCACTCCGCTCATCTCAATAGATTTGATTGTGGAGAACGAACGCGGCGAGTTCTTGCTGGGGAAACGAACCAACCGTCCTGCAAAGGGCTTCTGGTTCGTGCCCGGCGGGCGCGTGCAGAAGGATGAGACGCTGAGCGATGCGTTTGAGCGTCTCACTCTGGCGGAACTGGGCCTTAAGCTGCCGATGGCGGCGGGCCAGTTTTACGGGGTCTGGCAGCACTTCTATGACGATAACTTTTCGGGCACCGGGTTCAGCACGCACTACATCGTGCTGGGGTTCCGCCTGAAGGTGCATGAGGCAGACCTGCGTCTGCCTGATGCTCAGCATGACGACTACCGCTGGCAGACGCCAGAGGCGTTGCTCGCGAGCGACAATGTTCACGACAACAGTCGGGCGTATTTCCTTGCGGATCGTCAGGCCGGAGTGCCGGGCTTATGAAAATTTTGGTGTATGGAATCAACTACTCGCCGGAGCTAACCGGTATCGGGAAATACACCGGCGAGATGGTCGAGTGGATGGCGAGCCAGGGACATGACGTGCGGGTCATTACCGCGCCGCCGTACTACCCGGAATGGAAAGTGGGTGAGCGCTACTCAAGCTGGCGCTACCGGCGCGAGGAGGGGGCGGCTACCGTCTGGCGCTGCCCGCTGTATGTGCCTAAGCAGCCGTCAACGCTGAAACGCTTGATTCACCTTGGCAGCTTTGCCCTGAGCAGTTTTTTCCCGCTGATGGCGCAACGTCGCTGGAAGCCGGATCGCATCATCGGTGTGGTGCCGACGCTGTTTTGCACGCCAGGCATGCGCCTGCTGGGCAAACTCTCCGGCGCGCGCACCTTGCTGCATATTCAGGATTATGAAGTGGACGCCATGCTTGGCCTGGGGATGGCAGGCAAAAGTAAAGGCGGCAAAGTGGCGAAACTCGCCAGCGCGTTTGAGCGTAGCGGTCTGCATAACGTGGATTATGTCTCGACCATCTCGCGCTCAATGATGAACAAAGCGCAGGAGAAGGGCGTTCCGGCTCAGAAGGTGATCTTTTTCCCCAACTGGTCCGAAGTGGCGCGTTTTCGCGACGTAACTGAAAGTGACGCTCAGGCGCTACGCGCCCAGCTCGGTTTGCCTGATGATCAAAAAATCATTCTTTACTCAGGCAATATCGGCGAAAAGCAGGGGCTGGAGAGCGTGATTGAAGCGGCCCAGTTGCTCAGCAAGCAGCCGTGGATGTTTGTGATTGTCGGGCAGGGGGGTGGAAAGGCGCGGCTGGAAAAAATGGCAAGCGAACGCGGCCTGACCAACGTGAAATTCTTCCCGCTTCAGTCCTACGAAGCTCTGCCTGCGCTGCTGAAGATGGGCGATTGCCATCTGGTTGTGCAGAAGCGTGGCGCGGCGGATGCGGTGCTGCCGTCCAAACTGACCAACATTCTGGCAGTGGGTGGCAACGCGGTGATTACAGCAGAAGCCGAAACAGAATTAGGCCAGCTGTGTAACAGCTATCCGGGGATTGCCGTGTGCGTGGAGCCGGAATCGGTCCCGGCGCTGGTTACCGGCATTGAACAGGCACTTGCCATGCCAAAAGTGAACACGGTGGCACGTGAATATGCCGAACGCACGCTCGAAAAAGAGAACGTGTTGAGCCAATTTATTGCAGATATACGGGGATAAATCATGAGTCAAACCACTTTGTATCCGGTTGTGATGGCTGGTGGCTCTGGTAGCCGGTTGTGGCCGCTGTCCCGCGTGCTCTATCCAAAACAGTTCCTCTGCCTGAAAGGGGATCTCACCATGCTGCAGACCACGGTGAACCGTCTGCATGGCGTGGAGTGTGAAAGCCCGGTGGTGATTTGTAACGAACAGCACCGTTTTATCGTGGCTGAGCAACTGCGCCAGCTGAATAAACTCACCGAAAACATCATTCTGGAGCCGGCCGGTCGTAATACCGCGCCTGCTATCGCCCTGGCAGCCCTGGCAGCAAAACGCAGCAGTCCGGATTGCGACCCGCTGATGCTTGTGCTGGCGGCAGACCACGTTATTCAGCAGGAAGAGGCGTTTCGCAATGCAGTGCGTGCGGCCATTCCTTATGCCGAAAGCGGCAAACTGGTGACGTTCGGCATCGTGCCGGATCTCCCGGAAACCGGCTATGGCTACATTCGCCGTGGCAGCGTGACGCCCGGTGAAGGCGACAGCGTGGCGTTTGACGTGGCGCAGTTTGTTGAAAAACCGAATCTGGAAACCGCGCAGGCCTATGTCGCCAGCGGTGAATACTACTGGAACAGCGGGATGTTCCTGTTCCGCGCCGGACGCTATCTGGAAGAACTGGAAAAATATCGCCCGGATATTCTGAACGCCTGCGAAAAGGCGATGGCAGTGGTGGACCCGGATCTCGACTTTATCCGCGTGGATGAAGAGGCTTTCCTCGCCTGCCCGGAAGAGTCTATTGACTATGCGGTGATGGAACGCACGGCTGACGCCGTCGTGGTACCGATGGATGCGGGCTGGAGCGATGTTGGCTCCTGGTCATCGCTTTGGGAGATCAGTGCCCACACCCCGGAGGGAAATGTCCACCATGGTGATGTAATCAGCCATAAGACGGAAAACAGCTACGTTTACGCTGAATCCGGGCTGGTTACCACGGTGGGCGTGAAAGATCTGGTGGTGGTGCAAACGAAAGACGCGGTGTTGATTGCCGACCGTAACGCGGTGCAGGACGTTAAAAAAGTGGTGGAGAAGATTAAGGCCGATGGTCGTCATGAACACCACATTCACCGCGAAGTGTACCGTCCGTGGGGGAAATATGACTCCATCGACGCGGGCGATCGCTATCAGGTGAAACGCATCACCGTGAAACCGGGTGAGGGTCTGTCGGTGCAGATGCACCATCACCGCGCCGAGCACTGGGTGGTGGTGGCAGGTACCGCGAAAGTCACCATTGACGGTGAAGTCAAACTGCTGGGTGAAAACGAGTCCATTTACATTCCACTGGGGGCGACGCACTGTCTGGAGAACCCCGGGAAAATTCCGCTCGACTTAATTGAGGTACGCTCCGGCTCGTATCTGGAAGAGGACGATATCGTGCGCTTCCAGGACCGCTACGGGCGCGTGTAACACCGTCTTTAACGCCGGATGGCGCTTCGCTTATCCGGCCTACGAATGAATAAAAACAATTTTGCCTGTTAATCGGGCGGGCCGACTGTTGCCTGAAAAAGGGGTCATCATGGAAAAGTTAACCTGTTTTAAAGCCTACGATATTCGCGGCAAGCTGGGCGAAGAGCTGAATGAAGACATCGCGTGGCGCATTGGTCGCGCGTACGGCGAATATTTAAAACCGCAGACCATCGTGCTGGGCGGCGACGTGCGTCTGACCAGTGAGTCCCTGAAGCTGGCGCTGGCGAAAGGGCTGCAGGATGCGGGTGTGGACGTGCTGGATATCGGTCTCTCCGGGACCGAAGAGATTTACTTTGCCACCTTCCACCTGGGCGTGGACGGCGGTATCGAAGTAACGGCCAGCCACAACCCGATGGACTACAACGGCATGAAGCTGGTTCGCAAGGGCGCGCGCCCAATTAGCGGCGACACCGGCCTGCGCGACGTGCAGCGTCTGGCGGAAGCTAACGATTTCCCGCCGGTGAACGACGCGAAGCGCGGCAGCTACAAAAAAATCAATCTGCAAAAAGAGTACATCGACCATCTGCTGGGCTACATCAACGTGGCGAACCTCAAGCCGCTGAAGCTGGTGATTAATTCCGGTAACGGCGCGGCCGGTCCGGTTGTCGATGCCCTGGAAGCCCGTTTTAAGGCGCTGAACGTGCCGGTGACCTTCGTCAAAGTGCACAACACCCCGGACGGCAACTTCCCGAACGGTATTCCTAACCCGCTGCTGCCGGAGTGCCGCGACGACACCCGCAACGCGGTGATTGAGCACGGCGCGGACATGGGCATCGCCTTTGACGGCGACTTCGACCGCTGCTTCCTGTTCGACGAGAAAGGGCAGTTCATCGAGGGCTACTACATTGTCGGCCTGCTGGCGGAAGCGTTCCTTGAGAAAAACCCGGGCGCGAAAATCATTCATGACCCGCGTCTCTCCTGGAACACCGTCGATGTGGTGTCCGCGGCAGGTGGCACGCCGGTGATGTCCAAAACCGGTCACGCCTTCATCAAAGAGCGCATGCGCGAAGAAGACGCCATTTACGGCGGCGAGATGAGCGCCCACCACTACTTCCGTGATTTTGCCTACTGCGACAGCGGGATGATTCCGTGGCTGCTGGTCACCGAGCTGCTGTGCCTGAAGGGACAGACGCTGGGCGAGCTGGTGCGCGACCGTATGGCGGCGTTCCCGGCGAGCGGGGAGATTAACAGCAAGCTGGCGGAGCCAGCCGAGGCCATTGCCCGCGTGGAGCACCACTTTGCCCTGCACGCGCTGGAAATTGACCGCACGGACGGCATCAGCATGGCGTTCCCGCAGTGGCGCTTCAATCTTCGTTCCTCGAACACTGAGCCGGTGGTGCGCCTGAACGTGGAGTCCCGTGCGGATACTGCGCTAATGGAAGCACGAACGAAGGACATTCTGGCGCTGTTGAATCAGTAAAAATTGCCCCTCCCGGCGGGAGGGGGAACCGAAAACAGGAACAACGATGACGAATCTAAAAAAACGCGAGCGAGCGAGAACGAATGCATCGTTAATCTCTATGGTGCAGCGTTTTTCTGATATCACCATCATGGTCGGTGGATTATGGGCGGTGTGTCGGATCGGCGGGCTACCGTTCTTATACATGCATCTGCTGATGGCATTGATTGCGCTGGTTGTGTTTCAGATGATCGGCGGGATGACGGATTTCTACCGCTCGTGGCGCGGTGTGAAAATGACCACCGAACTGCTGCTGCTGCTGCAGAACTGGACCTTAAGCCTGATCTTCAGCGCGGGTCTGGTGGCGTTTAGCCATGATTTCGATAATCGCCTCGTGACCTATCTGTGCTGGTATCTGCTCACCAGCGTTGGCATGGTGGTCTGCCGTTCCCTGATCCGCTTTGGCGCGGGCTGGCTGCGTAACCGGGGTTATAACCGTCGCTTTGTCGCCGTGGCCGGTGATTTGCCGGTGGGGCAGGTGCTACTCGACAGCTTCCGCAAAGAGCCGTGGTTAGGTTTTGAAGTGGTCGGGATTTATCACGAACCTAAGCCTGGCGGCGTGCCTGCGGGCTGGGCCGGCAATTATGACCAGCTTATCGACGATGCGAAAGCCGGCAAAATTCACAACGTCTACATTGCCATGCAGATGAAAGACGAATCCCGCATTAAGAAACTGATGCGTGAACTGGCGGATACCACCTGTTCGGTGATCCTGATCCCGGACGTCTTTACCTTCAACATTCTTCACTCCCGTATTGAAGAGGTGAACGGTGTGCCGGTCGTACCGCTGTACGACACGCCGCTGTCGGGTATTAACCGCGTGCTAAAGCGCCTGGAAGATATCGTGCTCTCTTCGCTGATTTTGCTGCTGATCTCTCCGGTGCTGTGCTGCATCGCGCTGGCAGTCAAGCTGAGCTCTCCGGGGCCGGTCATCTTCCGCCAGACCCGCTACGGTATGGACGGTAAGCCGATCATGGTGTGGAAATTCCGCTCCATGAAGGTGATGGAGAATGACAAGGTGGTGACGCAGGCAACGCAGAACGATCCGCGCGTCACCCGCGTGGGTAACTTCCTGCGCCGTACCTCACTTGATGAGCTGCCGCAGTTTATCAATGTGTTCACCGGCGGGATGTCGATTGTTGGCCCGCGTCCGCATGCGGTGGCGCATAACGAACAGTACCGCTCGCTGATTGAAGGTTACATGCTGCGCCATAAAGTGAAGCCAGGCATTACCGGCTGGGCGCAGATCAACGGCTGGCGCGGAGAAACCGACACGCTGGAAAAAATGGAAAAACGCGTTGAGTTTGACCTGGAGTACATCCGCGAATGGAGTCTCTGGTTCGATATCAAGATTGTTTTTCTGACCATCTTCAAAGGTTTCGTGAACAAAGCGGCGTACTAAGATGAGCTTACGTGAAAAAACCATCAGCGGGGCGAAGTGGTCAGCGATGGCGACCATCGTCATCATTGGCCTCGGTCTGGTGCAGATGACCGTGCTGGCGCGCATTATTGATAATCACCAGTTCGGCCTGCTGACCGTCTCGCTGGTGATTATCGCCCTGGCCGATACGCTGTCTGACTTTGGTATCGCCAACTCGATTATCCAGCGCAAAGAAATCAGCCATCTTGAACTGACCACGCTCTACTGGCTGAACGTGGGGCTGGGGATTTTCGTGTTTGTGCTGGTGTTCCTGCTGAGCGATACCATCGCCAGCGTGCTGCACAACCCGGATCTCGCTCCGCTGATGCGCACGCTGTCGTTTGCTTTCGTGGTGATCCCGCACGGACAGCAGTTCCGCGCGCTGATGCAAAAAGAGCTGGAGTTCAACAAGATCGGCATGATTGAGACCAGCGCCGTTCTGGCGGGCTTTACCTTCACCGTGGTGAGCGCCCATTTCTGGCCGCTGGCGATGACCGCTATTCTGGGATACCTGGTTAACTCTGCCGTGCGTACGCTGCTGTTCGGTTATTTTGGCCGCAAGATCTACCGTCCGGGGTTGCATTTCTCTCTCGCTTCCGTTTCGTCCAACCTGCGCTTTGGCGCATGGCTGACGGCTGATAGCATTATCAACTACGTCAACACCAACCTTTCCACGCTGGTGCTGGCGCGTATTCTCGGCGCGAGCGTGGCGGGGGGCTACAACCTGGCCTATAACGTCGCGGTCGTTCCTCCGATGAAGCTGAACCCGATTATTACCCGCGTGCTGTTCCCGGCGTTCGCCAAGATCCAGGACGACACCGAGAAGCTGCGCGTCAACTTCTACAAGCTGCTTTCCGTGGTGGGAATTATTAACTTCCCGGTGCTGCTGGGGCTGATGGTGGTATCCAGCAACTTCGTGCCGCTGGTGTTTGGCGAGAAGTGGAACGGCATCATCCCGATCCTGCAGCTGCTGTGCGTGGTGGGGCTGCTGCGCTCCGTAGGGAACCCGATTGGGTCCCTGCTGATGGCAAAAGCGCGCGTGGACATCAGCTTTAAGTTCAACGTGTTCAAAACCTTCCTGTTTATCCCGGCGATTATTGTTGGCGGACATATGGCGGGGGCCATCGGCGTCACGCTGGGCTTCCTGCTGGTGCAGATCGTCAATACCGTTCTGAGCTACTTCATCATGATCAAGCCGGTGCTGGGCTCCAGCTACCGTCAGTACATCCTGAGCCTGTGGCTGCCGTTCTATCTCTCATTGCCAACCCTGGCGGTGAGCTACGGTCTGGGTGTGCTCCTCAATGGTCATCTGCCGCTGGCCGCGCTGCTGGCGGTGCAGGTAGTGGCGGGTGTGCTGGCATTCGGCGTGATGATTGTGCTTTCACGCAATGCGCTGGTGGTAGAGATGAAGCGCCAGTTTTGCCGTAACGAAAAAATGAAAACGCTGCTTCGCGCAGGCTAGTTATTTAAGAGGCCATTATGAAATTATTAATTCTTGGCAACCATACCTGCGGCAACCGTGGCGACAGCGCCATCCTGCGCGGTTTACTGGATGCGATTAACACCCTTAAGCCTGAGACCGAAGTGGACGTGATGAGCCGTTATCCGGTGAGTTCATCCTGGCTACTGAACCGCCCGGTAATGGGTGACCCGCTTTACAGCCAGATGAAACAGCATAACAACGCCGCGGGCGTGATGGGGCGCGTGAAGAAAGTCCTGCGCCGTCGCTACCAGCATCAGGTGCTCCTCTCCCGTGTGACCGATACCGGCAAGCTGCGTAACATTGCTATCGCGCAGGGCTTTACCGATTTCGTTCGTCTACTGTCGGGTTACGACGCCATTATCCAGGTCGGCGGCTCGTTCTTCGTCGATCTCTACGGCGTGCCGCAGTTTGAGCATGCGCTGTGTACGTTCATGGCGAAAAAGCCGCTGTTTATGATTGGTCACAGCGTCGGGCCCTTCCAGGACCCGCAGTTTAACCAGCTGGCAAACTATGTCTTCGGCCACTGCGATGCCCTGATCCTGCGCGAGTCGGTCAGCCTTGAGATGATGAAGCGCAGCGAGATCGACACCTCAAAAGTTGAGCACGGCGTGGACACGGCCTGGCTGGTGGATCACCAGGACGACAGCTTCCAGGCAAGCTACGCGGTGCAGCACTGGCTCGACGTGGCGGCGACACAGAAAACCGTCGCAATAACCCTGCGCGAGCTGGCGCCTTTTGATAAACGTTTAGGCACGACGCAGGCGGCGTATGAAAAAGCCTTCGCCGACGTGGTGAACCGCGTGCTGGACAGCGGTTATCAGGTACTGGCGCTTTCCACCTGTACCGGTATCGACAGTTACAATAAAGATGATCGCATGGTCGCGCTGAATCTACGCAGCCTGGTTAATGACCCGTCCCGTTATCACGTGGTGATGGATGAACTCAACGATCTTGAGATGGGCAAGCTGCTCTCTGCCTGCGACCTGACGGTGGGCACGCGCCTGCACTCGGCCATTATCTCCATGAACTTCGGTACGCCAGCCATTGCCATCAACTATGAGCACAAGTCTGCAGGGATAATGCAGCAGCTTGGAATGCCGGAAATGGCCGTGGATATTCGTCATCTGCTGGATGGTTCGCTCGGTGCGATGGTGGGGGACACCCTGGGTCAGTTACCTGCCATCAATGAACGCCTGGCCGTTGCGGTGAAAGCCGAACGTGAAAAGGGGATTGGGATGGTGAAATCGGTGCTTGACCGTGTCCGGGAGGGGAAATGAAGGTTGGTTTCTTCTTACTGAAATTTCCGCTGTCGTCTGAAACGTTTGTCCTGAACCAAATCACCGCGTTTATCGATATGGGATATGACGTGGAGATTATCGCCCTGCAAAAGGGCGATACCAAAAACACCCATGCGGCCTATACCCAGTATGGGCTGGAGGCGAAAACCCGCTGGCTGCAGGATGAGCCGTCCGGGAAGCTGAATAAGCTACGCCACCGCGCCAGCCAGACTTTACGTGGATTCCATCGTGCATCGACATGGCGGGCGCTGAATGTTTCCCGCTATGGGTCCGAATCTCGCAATCTGATCCTGTCGGCCATCTGCGGACAAACGGCGCAGCCGTATCGTGCGGATGTGTTTATCGCCCACTTTGGCCCGGCGGGCGTCACCGCCGCGAAGCTGCGCGAGCTGGGCGTGATTGACGGTAAAATTGCGACCATTTTCCACGGTATCGACATTTCCAGCCGCGAAGTTTTGAACCACTACACGCCGGAGTATCAGCAGCTTTTCCGACGCGGTGACATGATGCTGCCCATCAGCGACCTGTGGGCTGGACGCCTGAAAAACATGGGCTGTCCGGGAGAGAAAATAGCCGTTTCTCGTATGGGCGTGGATTTAACGCGCTTTACCCGCCGTCCGGTGAAGGTGCCGGGTAAACCGCTGCAGATCATTTCTGTTGCGCGTTTGACGGAGAAGAAAGGTCTGCATGTGGCTATCGAAGCCTGCCGGCAGCTGAAAGCGCGTGGGGTAGATTTCCACTATCGCATTCTCGGCATTGGACCGTGGGAGCGTCGACTGCGCACGCTGATTGAACAGTATCAACTGGAAGACGTCATCGAGATGCCGGGCTTCAAGCCAAGCCACGAGGTCAAGGCCATGCTTGATGAGGCGGATGTGTTTCTGCTGCCCTCGGTGACGGGTGCCGATGGCGATATGGAAGGTATTCCGGTGGCGCTGATGGAGGCGATGGCCGTCGGTATTCCGGTGGTTTCTACCCTGCACAGCGGGATCCCGGAGCTGATTAAGTCTGACCATTCCGGCTGGCTGGTGCCGGAGAATAATGCTATGGCGCTGGCCGATCGATTAGCGGCATTTAGCGACATCGACCAGCAGGCGCTGGAGCCTGTGCTCCACAATGCCCGACAAAAAGTTGAAACCGATTTTAACCAGCAGGTGATTAATCGCCAGTTAGCGAGCCTGCTGCAAACGCTGTAACGCCGAGGTTGTATGCTGAAAAAGATTACCCGACGCACCTTTGTCTCTTCTATGTCCGTTCTGGCGGCCACGCCGCTGTTGTCGTCCCGCATTGCGCGGGCGGCAACCGGAAAGACGGTCTCTGTTAATCAGTACAATAACAACGACTGGATTGCCGCCTTTAAGCAGGCGTTTAACGACGGTGATACGGTCGTTGTACCTGCGGGACTCACCTGCGAAAACATCAATACGGGCATTTTCATTCCCGATGGTAAAACGCTGCTGATCCGCGGGGCATTAACCGGCAACGGCCGCGGCCGCTTTGTGTTGCAGGAAGGCAGCAAAGTGATCGGTGAAGGCGGGGGGCGTACAGAGAATATCACCCTGGACATTCGCGGCTCTGACTGCGTGATTAAAGGGCTGGCGATGAGCGGTTTTGGTCCTGTGGCGCAGATCTACATCGGCGGCAAGAAACCGAGCGTGATGCGCAATTTGTTGATTGATAACATCAGCGTCAGTCAGGCCAACTACGCCATCTTGCGCCAGGGTTTCCATAATCAGGTGGACGGTGCCCGCATCACCAACAGCAAATTTAGCCACCTGCAGGGCGATGCGATCGAGTGGAACGTGGCCATCAATGACCGCAATATCCTGATTTCCGACCATGTCATCGACAACATTAACTGCACTAACGGCAAGATCAACTGGGGCATCGGCATTGGCCTTGCCGGGAGCACTTATGATAATGACTATCCGGAAAAACAAACCGTCAAGAACTTCGTGGTGGCAAACATCACGGGCAGCAACTGTCGTCAGCTAGTGCACGTTGAAAACGGAAAACATTTTGTTATCCGCAATATTAAGGCCAAAAACATAACCCCTGACTTCAGTAAAAAGGCGGGAATAGACAACGCCACCGTCGCTATTTATGGTTGTGATAATTTCATTATTGATAATGTCGATATGGTCAATAGTGCCGGTATGTTAATCGGTTACGGGGTGATAAAAGGCGATTATTTGTCCATTCCGCAGAACTTCAAACTCAACAATATTCGTCTGGATAATCGGCAGCTGGCGTATAAGCTGCGCGGAGTACAAATTTCATCCGGTAACGCGACGTCTTTTGTGGCGATTACCAACGTTGAGATGCAGCGCGCTACCCTGGAACTGCACAATAAGCCACAGCATCTTTTCTTACGAAATATCAATGTTATGCAGGAAGCTGCCGTGGGGCCTGCCCTGAAGATTAATTTCGACCTGCGTAAGGACGTTCGGGGCAAATTTATGGCCAAAGACGAGACGCTGCTGTCGCTGGCGAACATCAAAGCGGTTAATGAGAAGGGACAAAGCTCGGTGGATATTGACCGGGTGGATCAGCAGGTTGTGAATGTGGAAAGGCTGAATTTTGCGCTTCCATCAATGCGAAAGTGAATTTTTAAGAGGCATAGCACGGACTCATCGTAAACACCTAAAATTTGTTACTGAACTCAGCGATTTTAGGGTTTATAATCCGTGCCACAATTTCCAGATTTGTCTTGTCATTAGCGATACCTCACGGAATATCATGACTCCCGGAGGTTTGCCAAACACACATAACGCATTGAGTGGTTTATGAACGATAAAGTTTTGTTTATTGGCGCGTCCGGTTTCGTTGGGACTCGTTTGATCGAGATTTCTAAGTCCGAGTTTGATGTTACCAACTTCGACAAACAGCAGAGTCATTTCTATCCAGATATTACTGTTTCTGGTGATGTGCGTAATCAGGAGCAGCTCGATCAAGCACTTGCCAGTTTCGGAACGGTGGTACTGCTAGCTGCCGAACATCGTGATGATGTTAGCCCGACTTCACTCTACTATGATGTAAACGTACAGGGTACACGTAATGTACTGGCAGCAATGGAAAAAAATAATGTTAAGAACATTATTTTTACCAGTTCAGTTGCTGTTTATGGTCTCAATAAAGTGAATCCTGACGAATCTCACCCGCACGATCCTTTTAACCACTATGGCAAAAGTAAGTGGCAGGCGGAAGAGGTACTGCGTGAATGGTTCAACAAAGCGCCTGAAGAGCGATCTCTTACGATTATCCGTCCAACGGTCATTTTTGGTGAGCGCAATCGAGGCAATGTCTTCAATCTTCTGAAGCAAATTGCGGGTGGAAAATTCGCAATGGTGGGCGCCGGAACTAACTATAAGTCAATGGCTTATGTAGGTAATATTGTTGAGTTTATCAAATTCCGATTGAGCAACGTCAAACCTGGTTACGACGTATACAACTATGTCGATAAACCCGATCTGAATATGAATCAGCTGGTTGCCGAAGTAGAAAAGAGCCTGAGCAAAAAAATCCCATCAGTACATCTCCCTTATCCTTTAGGGATGCTCGGCGGTTATTGCTTTGATATTCTGAGCAAAGTTACCGGCAAGAAGTATGCGATTAGTTCCGTACGTGTAAAAAAATTCTGTGCCACCACTCAGTTTGATGCAACTAAAGTGCACACCTCTGGTTTTAAAGCGCCTTACACCCTATCTCAAGGACTGGACCGTACGTTGAAGTACGAGTTCGTGCATGAGAAGAAAGATGACATCACGTTTGTTTCTGAGTAGCAACGGATGATCTGGGATTTGTCGGAATCACGTTTTTAATCTTCATTATTGATAGGGTTTCCGACGATTCTGGGTCACACTTATGACGTAATGAGTTTTAGTAATCAGAGTTCTGAGCCAAACGTGATTTGCATTTGACGCAGTAGACTTTCTTCATCAGGCATTTTTCCTGACACGGTTTATACTTCGTCAACCATATTAAGGTGGAAGAGATAATGATCAATTTGAAAGCAGTCATTCCGGTAGCAGGTCTGGGCATGCATATGCTGCCGGCCACAAAAGCCATTCCTAAAGAGATGCTGCCGATCGTCGATAAACCAATGATTCAGTACATTGTCGACGAGATTGTTGCTGCAGGGATCAAAGAAATCGTTCTGGTTACCCACTCTTCCAAAAATGCGGTAGAGAACCACTTCGACACCTCTTACGAACTCGAAGCTCTGCTTGAGCAGCGTGTTAAACGTCAGTTGCTGGCGGAAGTTCAGTCTATTTGTCCTCCAGGCGTGACCATTATGAACGTGCGCCAGGCGCAGCCGCTGGGTCTCGGCCACTCCATTCTGTGTGCCCGTCCGGTTGTGGGTGATAACCCATTCATCGTTGTGCTGCCGGATATCATTATTGATACCGCTTCTGCCGATCCGCTGCGTTATAACCTGGCGGCAATGGTGGCACGTTTCAATGAAACAGGCCGCAGCCAGGTGCTGGCAAAACGCATGAAGGGCGATCTCTCTGAGTACTCTGTTATCCAGACGAAAGAAGCGCTAGAGACAGAAGGGCAGGTGAGTCGCATCGTTGAGTTCATCGAAAAACCGGATCAGCCACAGACGCTGGATTCCGATCTGATGGCGGTTGGCCGCTATGTGCTGAACGCCGATATCTGGGCCGAACTGGAAAAAACCGAGCCAGGTGCCTGGGACCGTATTCAGCTGACTGATGCGATTGCCGAACTGGCGAAGAAGCAGTCTGTTGACGCGATGCTGATGACTGGCGACAGCTATGACTGTGGTAAGAAAATGGGCTATATGCAGGCGTTTGTGAATTACGGGCTGCGTAATCTGAAGGAAGGGGCGAAGTTCAGGGCCCGTATTGAGAAGTTACTGGCAAGCGACTGATATTTCTGCCACGACTTGAACAAGCGGCAGTCATTATTTTGGTGTGTTGAAATATAACCCAAATGATGACTGCCGTTTTTTGTTATTAATTCTATGATTACATAGAGTTATCGGGTTTAAATCTCGACAGCTTTGTAGCGATTTGTGCTTGTTTCTGAGGTCGTTTAGGACGACAATTAACGCCAGTTTTTGCCTGAATCCAGGCAACAGAATCATTTAATCCAACATCGCTCAGTGCACTGGTAGCTGTTAAGCCAGGGGCGGTAGCGTGCTCAATTTCTGAAACCGTCAAAAAACGATCGGGTTCAGAGCGTAAGTATCCAGACATTTCCAACAGACGGAACAGATAACGTGAAAATTCTTGTGACGGGCGGGGCCGGTTTTATCGGCTCAGCGGTTGTACGACATATTATTAAAAATACCCAGGACGAAGTCGTCAATGTGGATAAGCTGACGTATGCCGGTAACCTTGAGTCACTTATTGATGTCAGCGATAGCGATCGTTATGCCTTTGAGCATGCTGATATCTGTGACAAGGCAGCAATGGATCGAATCTTCGCTGAGCATAAACCCGATGCCGTAATGCACCTTGCAGCCGAAAGCCACGTTGATCGTTCTATTAGCGGCCCTGCTGCGTTTATTGAAACCAATATCGTAGGTACCTACGTGCTCCTGGAAGCCGCCCGAGGGTATTGGTCCACATTAGATGATGCTGCTAAGAAAGCCTTCCGTTTTCATCATATTTCAACCGATGAAGTTTATGGCGATTTACCGCATCCTGATGAGCATTCTGCATCATTCGAGTTGCCTCTATTCACGGAAACTACCGCTTACGCACCAAGCAGTCCATATTCGGCATCAAAGGCCTCGAGCGACCATCTGGTTCGCGCGTGGTTGCGTACCTACGGTTTCCCTACGATTGTCACCAACTGTTCAAATAACTACGGCCCATATCACTTCCCAGAAAAGCTGATTCCGCTGGTTATTCTGAATGCGCTGGAGGGTAAAACTCTGCCAATTTACGGTAAAGGCGATCAGATCCGTGACTGGTTGTATGTCGAGGATCATGCACGTGCACTCTATACCGTAGTGACACAGGGTAAAATTGGCGAAACCTACAACATTGGCGGTCACAACGAAAAGCAAAACCTCGATGTGGTACACACTATTTGTTCTCTGCTGGATGAAATTGTGCCAAAGGAAGGTTCCTATCATGACCAGATCACTTATGTTGCTGACCGGCCTGGTCATGATCGCCGTTATGCGATAGATGCTGAGAAAATTGGTCGGGAATTGGGTTGGAAACCGCAAGAAACCTTCGAAAGTGGCATTCGCAAAACAGTAGAGTGGTATCTGGCAAACATTCAGTGGGTGGAAAACGTGAAAACCGGGAATTATCAGTCCTGGATAGAGCAAAATTATAGAGAGCGTAAGTAATGAAAGGTATTATTTTAGCTGGTGGTTCTGGTACCAGATTATATCCAATTACAATGGGTGTATCAAAGCAGTTACTCCCTATTTACGATAAACCAATGATTTATTATCCCCTCTCTGTGCTCATGTTGGCTGGAATCAAAGATATTCTAGTGATCACCACTCCAGAAGATCAGGCTGGTTTTATCCGTTTACTCGGTGATGGAAGCCAATTTGGTATAGAAATCAAATATGCAATTCAACCGAGTCCGGATGGATTAGCACAGGCATTTATTATTGGTGAAAGTTTTATTGGGAATGATTCCGTTTGTCTGGTACTTGGAGATAATATTTTCTTTGGTCAAGGGTTTACTCCCAAACTTAAACTTGCAAGTGAGCGTTCTCGAGGTGCCACTGTCTTTGGATACCAGGTAATGGATCCTGAAAGATTTGGGGTCGTTGAGTTTGATAGAGAATTTAAAGCGTTAAGTATAGAAGAAAAACCAAAAAATCCAAAGTCAAATTGGGCTGTGACTGGTTTATATTTTTACGACAACGATGTAATAAATATAGCTAAAAATATTAAACCCTCTTCACGAGGTGAGCTTGAAATTACTACCGTAAATGAAGTGTATTTAAAAAATAATGCGTTGAATGTGGAACTACTTGGGCGTGGCTTTGCCTGGCTCGATACAGGAACCCATGATAGTTTGATTGAAGCGGGTAGCTTCGTTGAGACAGTTCAGAAGCGGCAGGGGATGATGGTTGCCTGTCTTGAAGAAATCGCCTGGAGAAATGGTTGGCTAACAAAAGAAAATCTATTCGAAAGAGGCCAGCAACTTTGTAAAAATCATTATGGTCAGTATTTAATAAAATTAGTAGGGTGAATTATGAATATCCAACTTATCCCATTACAGGTTCATGGTGATGATAGGGGCGCTCTTGTTTCTTTAGAAAGAGATAAGAATATAGACTTTGAAATTAGGCGAGTGTATTACATTTTTGATACAAAAAAAGGTGTAGTCAGAGGCTACCATGCCCATAAAAATCTGAAACAGTTAGTAGTCCCTGTCAGAGGATCGTGTCGTTTTACGCTAGATGATGGATACGAAAGAGTAAGTGTTCTTTTGGATAACCCAGCTCAAGGATTACTTGTTAATTCATTAATCTGGAGGGAGATGTCAGATTTTTCTGACGACTGTGTATTAATGGTTTTAGCCAGTAATGAATATGATGAATCTGATTATATCAGAGATTACGATGCATTTAAATTGGCGGCAAAATGATGTTTATACATAAACTAAGTGATGTCCAGTCAACATCTATTGGTGAAGGTACAAATATATGGCAATTTGTTGTTGTCCTCAAAGAGGCAAGAATTGGTAAAAATTGCAATGTTTGTGCTAACTGCTTTATTGAAAATGACGTTGTCATTGGAAATTCAGTAACTATTAAATCAGGTGTTTATATCTGGGATGGCGTAAGGGTACATGACAATGTATTTATTGGACCTTGCGTTGCGTTTACTAATGATAAATATCCTCGTTCTAAAAATTATGATACACAATTTTATGAAACTATAATTGGTGAGAATTCATCGATTGGCGCAAATTCGACTATTCTCCCTGGAGTAAAGATTGGGCGCAATTGTATGATTGGGGCAGGTTCTGTTGTTACGAAAGATGTTCCTGACAATGCTCTGGTTTTAGGGAATCCAGCAAGAATCGTGAAATTTTTGGAGGCAGAATGATTGATTTTCTTAATTTACAGAAGTCCAATGCACGCTACAATAATGAATTAATTAAAGCTGCAGTACGAGTTATTGAAAGCGGATGGTATATCTCAGGTTCAGAATTAAATGCATTTGAGGAAAGTTTCGCTAAGTATTGTAACGTTAAGCATGCTATAGGTGTTGCTAATGGGCTTGACGCTCTGACGTTAACTCTTAAAGCATGGCAAGAACTGGGCAAAGTAAAAAGAAATGATGAAGTGCTTGTCCCGGCTAATACTTATATAGCTTCAATTCTGGCCATCAGCGAGGCAGGGTTAAAGCCTGTTTTAGTTGAACCAAATGAGTCCAGCTATAATCTCTCAATTGAGAATATTAAATCCAAAATTACTGCCAATACGCGGATCATACTCCCTGTCCATCTCTATGGTTTGATTTCCCCAATGGACGAAATCATGAGTTTTGCAAGAGATAATAACCTATTAGTATTGGAAGACAGTGCCCAAGCGCATGGTGCTTCAATCGATGGTAGAAAAGCCGGAAGTTGGGGTGATGCTGCCGGGTTTAGTTTTTACCCTGGCAAAAACCTTGGCGCGCTAGGAGATGCTGGTGCTATAACTACTAATGATACTGAATTAGCAGATACGGTAAGTTACTTGAGGAACTATGGTTCAAAAGTAAAATACAGACATGATTTCAAAGGTGTAAATAGTCGATTGGATGAAATTCAGGCTGCCTTCCTGAATGTAAAACTGAATTATTTGGATGAAGATATTTGTATTAGACGAAATATCGCAAATCGCTATTTAAAAGAAATTAAAAATGAATTAATAGTACTCCCAACCATTACCTGCGAAGAGAATCATGTATGGCATCTCTTTGTCATCAGGACAAAGAACAGGGATGCACTTCAGCGTTACCTGACAGATAATGATATCCAGACCGTTATTCATTATCCAACGCCACCTCATCGCCAACTGGCTTATAAAGAACTCAAAGACTTGAGTTTCCCGCTTAGTGAAGAGTTGCACCGTGAAGTAATTTCAATACCAATGGATCCCACTCTTACAGAAGAGCAAGTTAGTTATGTCATTGATGTATTAAATAAATTTAATTGCTAATCATGAATTTAATTAAAGTCAGTTTTTATAATGGTATTTCTGTAATAATTAAAATGCTGACTATGCTAGGGCTTAATAAAGTCCTAGCTATTTATGTCGGTCCTGGTGGTTATGCCATAATAGGTCAGTATCAGAGTTTTGTTCAAACACTCGCTACATTTTCCGCGGGCTCAATTGCAAATGGCATTACAAAATATACAGCTCAAAATGTAAGTGAGGAAAAAGAATTAATAGATGTTTGGAAAACAGCGGGAACAGTCAGTATTGTTTCTAGCTTGTTTGTGTCAATCATTATTTTGATCTTTTTTAAAGATATAAATGTTATTTTTTTTAATGACAAAATAGATAATAATCTTTCATATTGGCTTGCTACCTCATTTGTGTTTATGATGTTGAATAGTTATTTGATGGCTATTCTAAATGGGATGAAGGCAATAAAAGCGTATGTATTACTTAATATATCCAGTAGTATATTAGTGTTAGTGGTGACTGGCCTTTTTGCATTTAGCATGGGCCTGAAAGGAGCCTTGATAGCATTAACAATAAATCAATCATTAAATTTTATAATAACCTTCTCATATTTTATTAAACAAAAATGGTTCAAAGTTCGTTTTTTGGCGGGGAATTTAAACAAATCTGTTGTCAAAGGTCTTAGTCGATTTGCTTTTATGGCTTTGTTCTCATCTTTAGCCGTCCCTTTAACTCAGATGTTTCTTAGGAATTTTATAGGTACTAATATTTCTTGGGAGATATCCGGTTATTGGGAAGCCATTAACCGAATAAGCGCAATAAATATTATGTTAGCAACGACTACATTAACCCTTTATTATTTGCCAAAACTATCTGAAACACATGAGAAAAGGAAATATAAGTATGAGCTAATCAATATATCTAAGTTGCTAGTGCCGGTTACAGCTATTGGATGCTTTTGTGTTTTTTATTTAAAGTTTTATATTATAAATATACTCTTTACTCCTTCATTTGTTAACATGTCACCGCTATTTGGCTGGCAGATGGTTGGAGATTTTTTCAAAGTTTTTAGTTGGATTTTCTCTTTTGCACTATTAACGAAAGAAAAATGGAAGGTCTTTATAGCATGTGAAATCTTATCAGCGGTTGTCCTTGCAGTGTCAACAACCATAATTGTTTATTTTATGTCCTGGCATTATCTTTCTTTGGCATATGCTGCAACGTACTTTATATATCTGATATTCACATCATTTTTCTTCTATCAGTCCATATATAAAAAGGCATCCTAGATGGAGTTTACTCTA
This sequence comes from Enterobacter sp. DVT3837, assembly GCF_056238685.1. Classification (NCBI taxonomy): domain Bacteria; kingdom Pseudomonadati; phylum Pseudomonadota; class Gammaproteobacteria; order Enterobacterales; family Enterobacteriaceae; genus Enterobacter; species Enterobacter sp. DVT3837. Next base: position 167,492 of record NZ_JBWDLA010000002.1, read on the forward strand.
AATTTCCTTATAATAATACTGAGTTTTATTCCTGGGTACTACTTGGGTGTATTTCGTTTTAAAAGGCTCAACTATTATTGTGTTCTTTACTGGTCGATGCTGCTATTCTGCATTATTGGATCATTTATAATACATTCTGGCTTCATGGATGATTCATTTTTTATAGAGCCAATTGCAAATAATGCTGAGGCAAAAAACCTTGGTTTATTTATTACTACTATTTCTTTCTTTATATTCTTTCTTTCTGCTTTTGTTGTTGAAGTTTTGTGTTCATTATGTTCAGGGCAGCGTTCGGGAATGATTCGCTGGGAAAATTATTACTCCAGTCCTATGATTATGAGCAGTCGCAAGGTAACACTAACACTCTTTATATTATCTTGTGCATTAGTTGTGTATTACATAATATCAATTTATCCAGCACCATTGTTTATGGCATTCCAAGGGGCTTCTGCGGATCAAATTGCTATACGAAGGCTGGAAGTGACAAAAAATTATTCTGGAATTGGATATTTCAAAACACTAGCAGGTGTTATACCTATAATTCTTTCGTATTATTGTTTTATTGCATATCTAAGATTTAAAAAACATTTTCTTCTTTTTGTCTTTATCACTTTCATTTCAATATTAACATTGGCTATTAATGGGGAAAAAGCACCTCTGGTTTTTTATTTCTTGGGGCTTTTAGTTTCATATTCATCGGTAAGAAAAATTAGTAAAAAGGTTTATGTACTTTCCTCAGTATTAATATTTTTCTTGATATTGCTAATGTATATTGTTCTTTTCCAATTTGATAATTCTGATTACCTCCTTTATATTCTTATCGAGAGGTTATTTATAGCTCAAGAGGCAGCGGTGTTTTATGCGGCAGATTATTTTTCTTCCCATAGTTCGCTGGGGTTATCCAGCATGGATACTATTTTTAACAAAATACTTAATGTCACTCCAACAGCCAGGGCATCAGAGATATTCATGAACCAATATTTGCCAAGTATGGTGGCGAATGGTGGTTGGAATGTAAATGGATTTTTTGCACATGAGACTTTCTCTAATTTCGGTTACATGGGAATTGTTCTTGGAAGTATGTACGGTGGAATAGTAAATAGTTTGTTATGCATCTATTTTAGAGCAAGAGAAAAAACTTTATTAACAATGAGTTTTTATAGTTTTTACATTGTGTCCGTAACAACCGTTCTCAGTAGTTTTAATGCAATGCTGTTTAATACGCAGCTGATTTTAGTTTTTATTATTTATTTGCTATTGTCAATTCTCGACGGGAGAAGAAAACATGCAGTACCAGAGTGATAGGGTCTCTATCATTATAATATCTTATAATCATGACCAGTTTATAAAAAGTGCAATCGAAAGTATATTATGTCAGACTTATAAAGATATTGAGCTTATTATCGTCGATAATAACTCTTCGGATACAACACCTGAGATATTAAAAGAATACAAGAACGTCGGTAACGTAAAAACAATTTTTCTTGAAAGTAATACGGGGATTACAGGTGGGATTAACGAAGGCTTAAAACATGCTAGTGGAGAGTTTGTAAGTTTCTTTGCTAGTGATGACATTATGGTATCGAATCGAATTGAATTACAAGTTAATGCATTAAGAAAAGAACCTGAGGCCATTGCTTGCTTTGGTAATATGATAAGAATCAATAGTGATGGCTCAATCAACAAACGTGGTTTGCTACCTATGGTCGATTTTAAGTGGTGGACACTCAACGATATACTGACAGATAGAATATGTTTATACTCTCCAACACAATTGTATAGAGTAGATGTTTTTAAACATAACTCAATAACCTTCCCAAAAGATATCAGGATTGAAGATATCTGGCTATATTTTAAACTCCTCAATGCAGGTTATAAGTTTATTACTATTCCTTACCTCCTGACAATGTATCGAGTTCATGATAATAACACTCATACTCGTTATAAAATGATGATGCTAGAGAAAATAAAAATTCTAAAGGATTATAAGGATGAAGCCTTTTATGAAAGAGCACTTCATTTTATCCACCTTGAACATTTCTCTAATTTTGGTTCGACTTCCAAGAAAGATGCGTTAAGACTTCTACCTAAAGTTATATTAAGTATTAAGTCTAAATATTTATATATCGGCCTGGCCAGGCTACTTTTTGATTGGAGAAAGTAATGTTTAAGCATGTTTACGTTGATTTGTGTGATACCTTAATCAAAGGCAACACAACGTTCATGTTCCTGGATTCCTTCTTTAGCCATCACCCAAATAAACGCTATTGGTTTTACAGAAAACTCAGCACCTCATTTATAATGAGAGTCATATTTAAATTGCTGTTTTCAGCCAAAATAGATCTAAATCGAAGAATTGCGATCCGTTTTTTAAATGGATACAGCATTGATTTTCTTAGAGAACATGTGAAATGGATGCTAGCCAATGGTATTTTTATAGAGAATAAGGAACTTGTTGATGTTATGCAATGTGCTAAAAGTAAGCATATTCCGGTAACAATTATTTCTGCTTCCTTAGATTTCATTGTTGAGGTTGTAGCATCGCATTATGCTATTAATTGCTACAGTAGTAAACTTGCATATAAAGACGGAAACTGTCAAGGACGTATCACCCTTGATCTCCTTTTTAATAAGAATAAAATTTTTGATGATGTAGAGCAAAACAATAATGCTTACTGTTTTATCAGTGATAATATTCAAGATATTAAAATATTGAAAATATGTAGTTATGGTTTTGGTGTTCCGAACTTGAAGAATGAAAAGGCATTTATTGATAATAATATTAAACTTATCAACTATGATCGGCTTATTAACTTAATTAAAAGTGAGTGATTGTGAAAGGCTATAATATCTTTTATCTTCCATTCTGGTATTCTAAGCAAACTAGATTTCGAACAATCACAAGATTTTTTTCATGGATTATAATTTATTTAATCCCTGTTTCTTTATCTTTTTTGTTTGTATACCCAGAATTTAGATATATTAATTTATTTAAGTCGCTCTTGGCTATCTTGTTAGTCTATAATTTGTATGAGATTGGATATATATACAATGATGCTGAAACAATAAAAAAAGAGATTTCACCAACATTAAGGCTTGATTATCTGCAATTGCAATATTATGAAAATAATAAAAAAAATATTTATTGCTTCCGCTTTTTAGTTGCGTTATTAATAACCTTTGCATTATCCTTCAATGATGGTTCATGGATTTTTTTGCTGGTCAGTTGGGCAATAATTCCAACATATGCATTATATAACACAGTTAGAAGTAGATTAAATATACCATTGCATTTTATATTGGTTACTTTAAGATATTGCTCACCAGTATTGTTATTTACAGGAATGAGTGAAGTCTTTATCTTTCTTTTTATGATTTTATTATTCCCGCTGATTAATACTCTTGAGAGATGTACCGAGAGAAGATTTGATTTTGATTTTTTTAACGATTTTTTTCTCACCAATAAAAAAAGCGGTCGATACCTCTATTACTTCATTTTGCTTATTATTGGGCTTTCTTGTTGCTACATTTTTGGTGGTTATATATTTTATGTGTTTTCGATCTATGCATTTTACTATATGACCTTTAGGTTCTTGTCTGCGCAGGTAAATCTTAATGAATGATAGTTCAAAATCATTTAGTGTATTAATGTCTTTATACCATAAAGAAGAACCAGTCTTTCTTGACACATGTTTTGCAAGTCTTGCCAATCAATTATTGTCTCCAACAGAAATTGTTTGTGTTTTTGATGGTCCACTTAATGCAGGATTAGAAAATGTTGTATTCAAATGGTCTGAGAAAATGAATATCAACATAGTAAGGTTACCGGTTAACGTCGGGTTAGGTAATGCTTTAAACAAAGGTCTTGCACATTGTTCATATGATATTGTTGCCCGAATGGATTCAGATGACATTTGCCTCCCTGAACGTTTTCAAAAACAAATACCTCTCTTTTTTAGTGATAATGACCTTATATTGCTAGGATCGGGAATTGATGAGTTTGAAGTATGTGAGAATAAAGTTAAATCAGTCAGGAAAGTTCCTTTGTCAGAGGCTGAGATTCGTGAGTGTTGTAAAATAAAAAATCCTTTCAATCATATGACTGTGGTTTTTAGAAAAAAAGAAATTTTATCACTTGGTGGTTATCAACATCATTTCCTTATGGAAGATTATAATCTTTGGCTCAGAGTTATTGCTAAAGGATATAAAGTTGGGAATATCGATTGCTCACTCGTTAAAGCTCGTGTTGGCAATGGGATGGTAGGGAGAAGAAAGGGGGTTAAATATATTAAAAGCGAGTGGGAGCTTTTTATACTTAAGAAAAATCTTGGATTGCATTCTTTCTTTTCCGGGCTTTGCATTTTCTTGATACGTTCTATTCCTCGCTTACTCCCTGTAACAATGCTCTCAATGCTTTATAATATTTCAAGGACTCGCAATTAAACATTTCAGTTATTATCCGTAGAATATCTCTGGGTATATGAACTAAACTTGCTGTTTAGCAGTATTTTGTAGTTATCTCAAATGACGCCGCTACCAAGCTAAACGATATTGAGTTAACATCAACAGCACATTAAAGCCGCGCACAAGCCGTGGTGACCACACCTGACAGGAGTATGTAATGTCCAAGCAACAGATCGGCGTCGTCGGTATGGCAGTCATGGGGCGCAACCTGGCGCTCAACATCGAAAGCCGTGGTTATACCGTCTCCGTTTTCAACCGCTCCCGTGATAAGACCGAAGAAGTCATTGCCGAGAACCCTGGCAAGAAACTGGTTCCTTTCTATACGGTGAAAGAGTTTGTTGAGTCTCTGGAAACGCCTCGTCGTATCCTGTTAATGGTAAAAGCGGGCGCAGGTACCGATGCAGCTATCGACTCCCTGAAACCTTACCTCGAAAAAGGCGATATCATCATTGATGGCGGTAATACCTTCTTCCAGGACACCATCCGTCGTAACCGTGAGCTGTCTGCTGAAGGCTTCAACTTCATCGGTACCGGTGTTTCCGGTGGTGAAGAGGGCGCTTTGAAAGGCCCATCTATCATGCCTGGCGGCCAGAAAGATGCATACGAACTGGTTGCACCTATCCTGACCAAAATCGCAGCCGTGGCTGAAGATGGTGAGCCTTGCGTAACCTATATCGGTGCGGACGGTGCAGGTCACTATGTGAAAATGGTGCACAACGGCATCGAATACGGCGATATGCAGCTGATTGCTGAAGCGTATTCCCTGCTGAAAGGTGGTCTGAATCTCTCCAATGAAGAGCTGGCTGAAACCTTCACCGAGTGGAACAAAGGCGAGCTGAACAGCTATCTGATCGACATCACCAAAGATATCTTCACTAAAAAAGATGAAGAGGGTAAATACCTGGTAGATGTGATTCTGGATGAAGCTGCGAACAAAGGCACCGGCAAATGGACCAGCCAGAGCTCTCTGGACTTGGGCGAGCCGCTGTCTCTGATCACCGAATCTGTCTTCGCGCGTTACATCTCTTCTCTGAAAGAGCAGCGCGTTGCGGCATCCAAAGTGCTGTCTGGCCCTCAGGCCAAACCTGCTGGGGATAAAGCTGAATTTGTTGAGAAAGTGCGTCGCGCACTGTACCTGGGTAAAATCGTTTCTTACGCGCAGGGCTTCTCTCAGCTGCGTGCTGCGTCAGACGAGAACAACTGGGATCTGAACTACGGTGAAATCGCGAAGATCTTCCGCGCGGGTTGCATCATTCGTGCGCAGTTCCTGCAGAAAATCACCGATGCCTATGCAGAAAACGCCGGTATCGCCAACCTGCTGCTGGCTCCGTACTTCAAGAAAATTGCGGACGAATACCAGCAGGCGCTGCGTGACGTGGTTGCCTACGCTGTCCAGAACGGTATCCCGGTTCCGACCTTCTCTGCTGCAGTAGCCTACTACGACAGTTACCGTGCTGCGGTTCTGCCTGCTAACCTGATTCAGGCACAGCGCGACTACTTCGGTGCGCATACTTATAAACGCACCGATAAAGAAGGTGTGTTCCATACCGAATGGATGGAGTGAGTTAGTTAGCTAACTCACTGTAATTTCAACCCGGAGCCTGTCTCCGGGTTTTTTTATGCAAAAAATGCCGCGTGTTACTCGAAGTAGTCTGAATCTCATCCCACTCGTCGCGATTACTCCTGGTTTGCCTTGACAGTGTTGTTTCCCAGGAGGTACAAAGCCCAACAGTTATGTTTATCGCGATGGTCTGGCGGCCATCAGTACAGTTAACTCACAGAAGTCATTAGCGAATGAAAATAACAATCTCCGGAACAGGCTATGTCGGTCTTTCTAACGGCATTTTGATTGCTCAGAATCATGAAGTGGTTGCGCTGGATATCGTGCAGGCCAAAGTGGATATGCTCAATCAGAAGCAATCGCCGATTGTCGACAAAGAGATCCAGGACTATCTCAGCAATAAACCGCTGAATTTCCGCGCCACGACAGATAAAGAAGATGCATACCGCGATGCGGATTACGTCATCATTGCGACGCCTACTGACTACGATCCAAAAACTAACTACTTCAACACCTCAACCGTAGAGGCGGTGATCAAAGATGTTATCGCGATCAACCCCCGTGCGGTGATGGTTATCAAGTCAACTATCCCTGTCGGCTTCACCAAATCCATCAAAGAGAAGTTTGGTATTGATAATATCTTCTTCTCGCCGGAATTCCTGCGCGAGGGCAGAGCGCTTTACGATAACCTCCATCCTTCGCGTATCGTCATTGGCGAACGTTCTGAGCGCGCTGAACGTTTTGCTGCACTGCTGCAGGAAGGGGCACTGAAGAAAGATATTCAGGTGCTGTTTACTGATTCCACCGAAGCTGAGGCGATTAAACTCTTCGCGAACACTTATCTGGCAATGCGAGTGGCTTATTTCAATGAACTCGACAGCTATGCAGAGAGTCTTGGACTGAATACCCGTCAGATTATTGAAGGGGTATGTCTTGACCCGCGCATCGGCAACCACTACAACAACCCGTCATTTGGCTACGGCGGTTACTGTCTGCCCAAAGACACCAAACAGCTGCTGGCAAACTATCAGGCGGTACCAAACAACCTGATTTCGGCGATTGTTGATGCTAACCGTACCCGTAAAGATTTCATCTCTGATTCCATTCTGGCGCGCCAGCCGAAAGTCGTCGGTGTATACCGTTTGATCATGAAGAGTGGCTCCGATAACTTCCGCGCCTCTTCAATCCAGGGGATCATGAAGCGCATCAAGGCGAAAGGGGTTGAGGTTGTTATTTATGAACCGGCCATGCAGGAAGATCAGTTCTTCAATTCCCGCGTGATTCGCGATCTGGATGCCTTCAAGAAAGAAGCGGATGTCATCATCTCTAACCGCATGGCGGAAGAACTGGCTGACGTGGCGGATAAAGTGTATACCCGCGATCTGTTCGGTAGCGACTGATTCTCTGTTTTATTTCGTAAAAAACCCGGCTGATTTGCCGGGTTTTTTTATTTTCAGACTTTGTAGAAATCGCGGTACCAGTCGACGAAGTTCTTCACCCCATCTTTAACGGAGGTTTGCGGTTTAAATCCTATCGCGTCATAAAGTGGCTGGGTATCGGCACTGGTTTCCAGAACATCCCCGGGCTGGAGTGGCATCATATTTTTCTCTGCTTTCTTACCGAGTGCATCTTCCAGGGCAGTGATGTAGTCCATCAGTTCAACAGGCGCGCTGTTACCGATGTTATAAACACGGTATGGCGCTGAACTGGATGCCGGAGAGCCTGTCTCAACGGTCCAGTTTGTGTCCGGCTGAGGAATAACGTCCTGCAGGCGAAGAATGGCTTCAGAGATATCATCGATGTAAGTGAAGTCACGCTTCATCTTTCCGTAGTTATAGACATCAATACTTTTGCCTTCAATCATCGCCTTCGTAAACTTAAACAGCGCCATGTCCGGGCGCCCCCACGGACCATACACGGTAAAGAAACGCAGTCCAGTTGTTGGCAGGTTGTAGAGATGCGAATAGGTATGCGACATCAGTTCATTGGCTTTTTTGGTCGCGGCATAAAGTGAAACTGGGTGATCCACTGAATCCTCAGTGGAGAATGGCATCTTACGGTTCAGTCCATATACAGAACTGGAGGAGGCATAAAGCAGATGCTGAACCTTGTTATGGCGGCAGCCTTCCAGCACGTTGAGATGACCAATAAGATTAGCATCCGCATACACATGTGGGTTTTCCAGGGAGTAGCGTACGCCTGCCTGTGCGGCCAGATGAATCACGCGATCAAACTTCTCGCTGGCGAAAAGCGCTGCCATACCTTCCCGGTCGGCCAACTCCAGCTTGTGAAAGCTGAAGCTCTCAGATTTTAACAGTTCCAGGCGCGCCAGCTTCAGGTTGACATCATAGTAATCATTCAGATTATCAATACCGACAACCTGATAACCGGCCTCGAGGAGGCGTTTACTGACATTAGCACCGATAAAACCCGCTGCACCCGTTACCAAAAATTTCATAGCTTCCCTCATAAACCCATATTCTTACAGATGCCATAGCGCATCACATGACGTCTATGATAGCGCGAAGGGTGTAAGTTACATAACTCATCTTTCTGATATCACTCATCGGATTCTTATAGAAAAATCCCCAGCAATAGATACACTATGCAAACATAATTATGTTTGCCCTTTTTAATCTGTTAGGGATTGTATGACGCAAAACGACAATCGCCAGGTCAGCCAAAGCAATGACCCTGAGCAAATTGATTTACTTGATTTAGTGCTTCAACTGTGGCGTGGCAAGTCGACGATAGCAATATTTGTTATTGTTTTTATCGCCCTGGCTATTGGATATCTCTTCGTCGCGAAGGAAAAGTGGACTTCAAGTGCGATTATTGCGCAACCTGATGCGGCTCAGATAGCGACCTACTCAAACGCATTGAACATTCTCTATGGTAGTGCAGCTCCCTCGATGCTGGACAACCAAACGCGCGCTATCGGTCGCTTTAGCTCCTCATTCTCGGCATTATCTCAGGCGCTTGAGAACCAGGAGGAACCTGAAAAACTGACGATAACACCGACTGTGACTGGACAGCCACTCCCGTTAAGTGTTTCCTATACCAGTACATCCGCAGAAGCTGCTCAAAAACAACTGGCTCAGTACATCCAGCAGGTTGATGAGCAAACGGCAAAAGAGCTCGCCGTTGACCTCAAGGACAATATCAAAGAGCAGATTAAAACCCTGAACGATTCGCTGGAAAACCAGGAGAAGGTCGCTCAGGAGCAGAAAGATCTGCGCATCAAACAGATTACTGAGGCGCTGAAGAATGCTGAAGCAGCAAAAATCACCTCGCCGCAGATTCAGCAAACCCAGGACGTGACGCAGGAAACGATGTTCCTGTTGGGAAGTGAGGGGCTGAAATCGATGATTGATAACGAAGCTTCTCGCCCGTTGGTATTCTCAGCAGCTTACTATCTGACCAAGCGAAACTTGCTGGATATCGAGAAGCTGAACGTAAACCCGGACACTATCCACGTCTATCGTTATGTCATGAAGCCGGACCTTCCTGTCCGTCGTGACAGCCCGAAAAAAGCGATTGTTCTGATTCTTGCCGTGTTGCTGGGCGGAATAATTGGTTCCGGAGTGGTGCTTGGGCGCAACGCATTACGCAACTACAAACCAAAAGCCTGATGCATTGATAAAAAAAACCGGGGAAATTCCCCGGTTTTTTTATTTATGCCGTTTACGAAGATTCTCTATCACCGCCGTCAAGTCCAGCTCCTGATCCTGCAGCAGCACCAGCAGGTGATACATCAAATCAGACGCTTCATTGGTCAGTTCCTCGCGGTCATGCACGGTCGCGGCCAGAGCCGTTTCAACACCTTCTTCACCGACTTTTTGTGCGATACGCTTAGTCCCGCTTGCATACAGCTTCGCGGTATAGGAACTCTCCGGGTCCGCTGTTTTACGTTCAGCCAGCAGTTGTTCCAGTTGATACAGGAACAGCCACTGGTGACTCGCCTCGCCGAAGCAGCTGCTGGTGCCTTTGTGGCAGGTTGGTCCGATTGGGTTTGCCAGTACCAGCAGGGTGTCGTTATCGCAGTCGGGCGTTATGCTGACCACGTTCAGGAAATGACCTGAGGTTTCCCCTTTGGTCCACAGACGCTGTTTGGTGCGCGAGAAAAACGTGACTTTGCCGCTGTCGAGCGTTTTAGCCAGCGCGTCCTGGTTCATATACCCCAGCATCAGTACTTCGCCCGAAACGGCATGCTGAACCACCACCGGCAGTAGTCCGCCCGTTTTTTCCCAGTCCAGCTGTGCCTGTTGTTGCTCTGTTAACATACCCTGATCTCCACGCCCTGGCCGGCCAGGAACGTTTTTAACTCACCAATATTAATAATCTGTTTGTGGAACACGGACGCGGCCAGCGCGCCGTCCACGTTTGCATCGCGGAAGGCTTCCAGGAAGTGTTCCATGGTGCCCGCGCCGCCGGAGGCGATCAGCGGGACGTGGCAAACCGCACGCACTTTTTTCAGCTGTTCGAGGTCATAGCCGTTACGCACGCCGTCCTGGTTCATCATGTTGAGGACAATTTCGCCCGCGCCACGCTTCTGCACTTCCTGCACCCAGTCGAGAGTTTCCCATTGGGTCACACGGGTTCGACTTTCATCGCCGGTATACTGATTAACGTGATATTTGCCCGTTGCGTCGTCATACCAGGTGTCGATCCCAACGACAATGCACTGCACGCCAAAGCGATCGGCCAGGCGAGTAATCAGCTCCGGGTCTGCCAGAGCAGGGGAGTTGATGGAAATCTTGTCGGCACCAAACGAGAGAATTTTGGCGGCGTCGTCAGCGGACTTAATCCCACCCGCCACGCAGAATGGAATATCAATCACTTCTGCTACGCGCGCTACCCAGCTTTTATCGACCACTCGGCCATCGCTGGAAGCGGTGATATCGTAAAACACCAGCTCGTCAGCCCCTTCATCAGCATAGCGTTTTGCCAGCGGGACGATATCGCCAATGATCTCGTGGTTGCGGAACTGCACGCCTTTCACCACCTGGCCGTCGCGTACGTCCAGGCAAGGGATTATCCGTTTTGCCAGCATTGAATCGCCTCCGTCACAGTAAATTTTCCTTCCAGCAGGGCGCGTCCAACGATCACGCCCTGCACACCGGTACCGCGCAGCGCGGCGATATCTTTCAGATCGCCAATTCCACCCGAAGACTGGAAAGCCACCTGCGGAAAACGTGCACAGACCTCGTCATACAGCGAGACGTTAGAGCCGGCCAGCGTGCCATCGCGAGAGATATCGGTGCACAGCACGTGCTTCAGGCCAACGGGCTGATAAATAGCAACCAGTTCTTCCAGCGTCACGCCAGAGTTCTCCTGCCAGCCGCTCACCGCAACCTGTTTGCGGCCCTGTTCGTCGATACGCACATCCAGCGCCAGTACCAGCGCATCCGCGCCGAAACGGCGGAACCAGCCTTTGACCATTTCGGGGTCTTTTACGGCGGTAGAGCCAACGACAACGCGCGCCACACCTGCTTCAAGCAGAGCCGCAACGTCCTCTTCAGTGCGCACGCCACCGCCAACTTGTACCGGCACATCAACACCTGCAACCAGATTTTTAAGCAGAGGGATCTGGCGTTTCGCCGGGTCTTTCGCGCCCGTGAGATCCACAAGGTGCAGCACTTCTGCACCCTGAGCCGCGTAATCCTGCAGACGTGGCAGCGGGTCGTTCCCGTAGTCACGCTGCTGCCCGTAATCGCCCTGATGAAGACGAACAACCGTGCCGTCAATTAAATCTAAAGCGGGAATAATCATCACATCTCCAGGAAGTTTTTCAGCAGCTGCGCGCCTGCGGCGCCAGAGCGTTCCGGGTGAAACTGCACGCCGAAGAAGTTATCTTTCTGCACCGCTGCGGTAAACGCTTCACCATAATTGCACTGAGCGATGGTGTACGGATTCACCGGCATGGCGTAGCTGTGCACGAAGTAAAAATATGCGCCGTCTTCAATGCCGCGAAATAACCGATCACCTGCTTTGGCGTAAACGCGGTTCCAGCCCATATGCGGCAGAGGCAGGCCGTGGTCGGCCATTTTCGGCACGTCTTCTTCAATAATGCCCAGCAGGTCGACGCCGTTGCTCTCTTCACTGCGGCGGCCCAGGATCTGCATACCCAGGCAAATGCCCAGCACCGGCTGGGTACAGGCTTTGATCAGGTCGACCAACTCGCGTTCGCGAATCTGATCCATCGCGGCCTGCGCGGTTCCCACGCCCGGTAAAAAGAGTTTGTCGGCGCGCAGCACCACGTCCGGGTCACGGCTCACCACCGGCTCATAGCCGTGGCGCGCAATCGCCGATTTTACGGAGTTCAGGTTGGCGCATCCGGTATCCAGAATCACCACATTCATTACAGCACTCCTTTCGATGAAGGCAGGGCGTCACCTTCCACGCGGATCGCCTGGCGAAGGGTACGGCCAAAAGCCTTGAACAGACTCTCCACGCGGTGGTGGTCGTTTTTGCCCTTGGTCTTAAGGTGCAACGTCAGGCCCATGGTGTATGACAATGAACGGAAGAAGTGCTCAACCATTTCAGTGCTGAGATCGCCCACGCGCTGGTAGTTGAAATCGGCTTTATATTCCAGGTGCGGGCGTCCGGAGATATCCATAGCGCAGCGCGCCAGGCACTCGTCCATCGGCAGGACAAAGCCAAAACGGTTGATGCCGCGCTTATCGCCAAGCGCCAGCTTCAGGGCTTCACCCAGCGCCAGGCCGGTATCTTCCACGGTGTGGTGATCGTCAATATAAAGGTCGCCTTTTACGGTAATTTCCATGCGGAAACCGCCGTGGGTGGCAATCTGATCCAGCATATGGTCGAAGAAACCCACACCGGTGTGGATCTTGCTGCCACCTTCGCGATCCAGCCAGACCTTCACGTCAATCTGCGTCTCTTTGGTGTTACGTTCAACGTGGGAATAGCGGTCACGTTTGGTTAGCTGCTCACCAATTTTCGCCCAGTTCAGACCGTTACGATCGTAGCGCAACCCCGCAATACCCATGTTTTCCGCCAGCGTAATATCGGTGATGCGATCGCCGATGACATAGCTGTTGGTTTTATCCAGCACATCTTCCGTCAGATAGCGCTCCACCAGTTTTACTTTCGGCTTACGGCAGTCGCACTCATCGGCCGGCATGTGTGGGCAAATCAGCACTTCATCAAAGACCACGCCCTGAGAGGTCAGCACCTGCATCATCAGATTATGCGGACCGTCAAAGTCCGCCTGCGGGAAGCTGTCGGTACCCAGACCGTCCTGATTAGTGATCATCACCAGCTTATACCCGGCGTTTTGCAGCTTAAGTAGTACGGGGATCACGTCCGGTTCAAAAGCCAGCTTGTCGAAACGATCAACCTGAAAATCGGCTGGTGGCTCCGAAATAAGGGTGCCGTCACGATCGATAAAAAGGATCTTCTGGGTCATACTTTCTCCGCTTTCAGGGCGTCAATCACGCGCTGGCTCTCTGCTCGGGTGCCTACGGTAATGCGCAGGCACCCGCTCAGGGAAGGTTGTTTATTCTGGTCTCGTAAGATAATGCCCTGATCCCATAAAGATTTAAATACGGCACTGGATGCAGTGAAACGCACCAGGATGTAGTTGGTTTCCGAATCGAACACCTGCTCCACGCACGGGATATCCTTCAGGGCGGTCACCAGATACTGACGTTCCTCCAGGATTTGCGCCACACGATCGCGCATCGCGTTGATCCCCTGTGGGGTCAGCGCCTGTGCTGCAATATCGGCAACCGGCGTGGAGAGCGGGTAAGGGGCGATCACTTTCAACAGCAGGTCGATGACCTCTTTATTGGCGAGCGTGAATCCACAACGTAGACCGGCGAGGGCGAAGGCTTTCGACAACGTACGCAGCACGACCAGGTGCGGATATTCTTCCAGCCAGCCTGTCAGCGTCGCCTGCGGGCAGAACTCGATGTAGGCTTCGTCAGCGACCACCAGGGCTTTGCCGCGCGTCATCTCCAGCAGGGTACGGATATCCTGCGGGTTGATAATCTGCCCGGTCGGGTTGTTTGGGCTACACACAAACACCACCTTTACACCATCGAGATTATCGGCAATGCCCTGCAGGTCCAGCTGCCAGTTCTTCAGCGAGAGGACGTTGCGACACGCCACACCGAAGGTTTCCGCGCTGACGCTATACATGCCGTAGGTAGGCTGGCAGTACATCACCGCATCTTTGCCCGGCTCGCAGAAGGCGCGGATCAGCAGCTCAATACCTTCATCGGCTCCACGGCTGACCAGCACCTGCTCCGGCTTCACTCCTGCATACTGCGCGTAGTTTTCGATAACGGCCTTTGGCTGGCATTCCGGATAGCGGTTCAGGGTTTGCTGAGAAAGCTCAAACTGGACCGCTGTCGGGAATTCGTTAGCGTTCAGCCAGACATCACCTTTACCACCTAAACGACGTGCAGACTGATACGGAGTCAGTTGACGGACATTTTCACGGGCTAATTCTTCAATGCTCATGCTTGCTCCTTCAGGGCTGCAACGCGCAGCGTAACGGCATTTTTGTGGGCGGTCAGGCGTTCAGCGGCTGCCAGCGTTTCAATGGTGGATGCCAGCGAGGCAAATCCTTCACGGGACAGTTCCTGCACGGTCATGCGTTTCTGGAAATCCGCCAGGCCGAGGCTTGAACAGGTTGAGGTATAACCATACGTCGGCAGGACGTGGTTGGTGCCGGACGCGTAATCGCCAGCGGATTCCGGTGACCAGTCACCCAGGAAAACCGAACCTGCGCTGGTGATGCTGTCGACCAGATCGCGTGCATTTCGGGTCTGAATAATCAGGTGCTCCGGGCCGTACTGGTTAGAGATGGCAATGCACTGCGCCAGATCGCGCGCCACAATCAGACGGCTGGCGGCTAACGCCTGACGTGCCGTTTCGGCGCGGGGCAGGTCAGCAAGCTGGCGCTCGACGGCTTCGCCGACGCGTGTTGCCATATCGGCATCCGGCGTCAGCAGAATGACCTGCGAGTCAGGGCCGTGTTCCGCCTGAGACAGCAGGTCGGACGCGACGAAGTCGGGCGTAGCGCCGCTGTCGGCAATGACCAATACTTCAGACGGACCGGCAGGCATGTCAATTGCCGCACCGTCCAGACGCTGGCTGACCTGGCGCTTGGCTTCGGTCACGAAGGCGTTGCCCGGGCCAAAAATTTTGTCGACCTTAGGAATGGATTCCGTCCCGAACGCAAGAGCTGAAATCGCCTGCGCGCCACCCACTTTAAAGACCTGCTGCACGCCGCAAAGCTTCGCCGCATAAAGAATCTCGTCAGCAATCGGTGGAGGAGAGCAGAGCACCACTTTCTGACAACCCGCGATACGCGCCGGGGTAGCCAGCATCAATACGGTGGAGAACAGTGGAGCCGAACCGCCAGGGATATACAGCCCAACGGACGCTACCGGGCGGGTCACCTGCTGGCAACGCACGCCAGGCAGGGTTTCAACATCCACAGTTTGCAGCTTTTGCGCGGTGTGGAAGGTCTCGATGTTTTTCACCGCGACGGCCATCGCCTGCTTGATGTCATCACCCAGACGATTACTGGCATCAATGATTTCCTGTTCGGTAACCTTCAGCGCATCCACTTCAGTCTTGTCGAATTTGGCACTGTATTCACGCAGCGCGTCATCGCCACGAGCTTTGACGTTATTGAGGATCTCTGCCACGGTACGAGAGATACTTTCTGAGGCAGAAATCGCCGGGCGCATCAGCAGCTCGCGCTGTTGCGCGTCGCTACAATTATTCCAGTCGATGATTGTGTTAAAACCCATGGCCGTTACTCCATCATCTTCTCAATTGGCAGCACCAGGATAGAGCTTGCCCCCAGCGCCTTCAGTTTTTCCATGGTTTCCCAGAACAGGGTTTCGCTACTGACCATATGCATCGCCACGCGCTGCTGATCGCCCGCCAGTGGCAGAATAGTTGGGCGCTCGGCGCCTGGTAACAGAGCAATCACTTCATCCAGACGCTCGGTTGGCGCGTGCATCATGATGTATTTGGATTCACGCGCCTGGATCACGCCCTGAATACGGGTCAGGAGCTTGTCGATCAACTGCTGCTTGGCATCGGCCATGTCGCCGTCACGCTGAATCAGACAGGCTTTTGAGCGATAGATAACTTCCACTTCGCGCAGGCCGTTCGCTTCCAGCGTCGCGCCAGTTGAGACGAGGTCACAGATGGCATCCGCCAGACCTGCCCGCGGGGCGACTTCAACAGAGCCATTCAGCAGACAGGATTTAAACTGCACGCCTTTCTGGTCCAGGTAACGCTTTAACAGGTGAGGGTAGGAGGTGGCGATACGTTTGCCGTTCAGTGCAGCCGGGCCATCCCAGGCTTCATCGACCGGCGTTGCCAGCGACAGGCGGCAGCCGCCGAAATCCAGGCGACGCAGGGTGAAGTAACGCGGGTCTTCGCCCTGTGCACGGCGGGTCAGGAGTTCTTCTTCCAGCACGTTTTCACCGATGATGCCAAGGTCAACGACGCCATCCATCACCAGGCCTGGGATATCGTCATCACGCACGCGCAGAATGTCGATGGGCATGTTTTCAGCCAGAGCAATCAGGCGCTGGGTGTGCAGGTTAATTTTGATCCCGCAGCGGGCCAGCAGTTCGCGTGAGTCGTCACTTAAACGACCTGATTTTTGAATAGCTATGCGTAAACGTGAGTTATCTAACATTCTTTATTCCTCGTTAACCTGTTTTAACCTGTCTGAATTTGGTCCAAAAAAAAGCCCCCGGAAGAAGATCTTCCGGGGGCTTTTTCATGCGTTCATGCACCACTGGAAGATCCAAAGGTCTTCCAGCACACATCGCCTGAAAGACTAGTCAGGATGATGGTGATGATGGTGGTGTTTAAATTGAACGCGTGTCATATAAATTCTCGATGAATGCTTATTCATTTGATGTCTTTTAACCTAAACCAGTTGTGCAACATATTGCAAGGGCTTTTTTTGATCATTAATTCATTTCATATTGATGCTATGAATTGTGTGTTCTGCCGGGCTGGCGTAGCCTTATGAAAGACGAGTACGAGTCAGGAGAATTCGCATGAAAAAGGTCGCGATTGTCGGTTTAGGATGGCTGGGAATGCCGCTGGCGATGTCATTAGCCGCGAAAGGCTGGCAAGTGACCGGGAGCAAAACCACGGCGGATGGGGTAGAAGCAGCGCGTATGTGCGGTATTGATGGTGTCGAACTGCGTCTGGAACCCGAGCTGGTGTGTGATGCTGACGATCTGGACACGCTGATGAACGTCGATGCGCTGGTAATTACGCTACCCGCGCGGCGCAGTGGTCCGGGCGAGTCGTTTTATCTGCAGGCGATGCAGGAGATTGTCGACAGCGCGCTGGCACACCATGTTCCGCGCATTATTTTTACCAGCTCGACATCAGTCTATGGCGATGTCGAAGGTGTGGTGAAAGAGAGCTCCGGGCGCAATCCTGTTACCGTGAGCGGCCAGGTACTGAAAGAGCTGGAAGACTGGCTGCATAATCTACCCGGCACGCAGGTTGATATCGTCCGTCTGGCGGGGCTGGTGGGGCCAGGGCGCCATCCGGGACGTTTTTTTGCCGGAAAATCAGCGCCAGACGGGCAACATGTTGTCAATCTTGTGCATCTTGACGATGTTATTGGCGCAATTGAGCTACTCTTACAGGCTCCAAAAGGTGGACACATCTATAATATATGTGCGCCTTCTCATCCGACGCGTAGTACGTTTTACCCGCTAATGGCACGTCAGTTGGGCCTGGCTCCGCCGGTTTTTGGTGAGACAAAGGATGAAAGCAAAGGCAAAATTGTTGATGGCAATCGCATTTGCCATGAGCTGGGATTTGAGTATCAGTATCCCGATCCGCTGGTGATGCCCATGGAATAAGTCTCGCAGCGGAGACGATCGCACACCAGAAGGGGGCGAGCATGAAACCGCTGCTTGATGTTCTTATTATTCTGGATGCACTGGAAAAAGAAGGGAGCTTTGCAGCCGCCTCAGCAAAGCTCTACAAAACCCCTTCGGCGCTGAGCTACACCGTTCAAAAACTGGAAAGCGATCTCAATATTCAGATCCTCGATCGCTCCGGGCACCGCGCGCGTTTTACCCGTACCGGGCAGATGCTGCTGGAAAAAGGACGTGAAGTCCTCCATACCGTTCGCGAACTGGAAAAGCAGGCCGTCAAGCTTCATCAGGGATGGGAAAATGAGCTGGTTATAGGAGTCGATGATACCTTTCCATTTTCGCTTCTTACGCCGCTGATTGAGACATTTTATCAACACCACAGCGTAACCCGGCTTATCTTTATAAACGGTGTGCTGGGCGGTTCCTGGGATGCGTTAATCCAGGGAAGGGCGGATATTTTCGTCGGTGCACTCCATGAACCTCCCCAGTTGAGTGATTTTGGTTTTGCCCGTCTGGGCGTGCTGGAGCAGGTTTTTGCCGTTGCGCCGCATCATCCGCTTGCTCAGGAGCCGGAGCCTATTAATCGCCGGATTATTAAAGGCTACCGTGCGATTGTGGTGGGGGACAGTTCACGGCCAGAGTGTGCGGTTTCCTCGCAATTACTTGATGAGCAGGAAGCCATTACCGTTTTTGATTTTAAAACCAAGCTGGAATTGCAAATCAGTGGTCTGGGTTGCGGCTATTTGCCTCGTTATCTTGCGCAGCGGTTTATTGATAGCGGGGCGCTGGTTGAAAAACAGGTGCTTGCTCAAAGCAGTAATGAATCAGCGTGGGTGGGCTGGAATGAACAAACCTCTGGACTGGCAAGCAGCTGGTGGCGAGACGAAATTTTAGCAAATAGTGCTATCGCTGCCGTTTACTCTCAGGCCAGCGTCGAGAAATCAGCCAGTTAGCAAAAAGAAAATCACCCAGGGCATTGCAAAGTATTGCCTTTTGTATCCGATGTGGGGCAAAATGCGGCCGCTGCAACCAAATGAATAATCGACGATATAAAAGGCGTCGGTTATTTTTTTTTGCATGTACGAAACGAAACTAAAAACCAAGAGGCCGGGCTTCGTACCGGATAGATATTTACTAAAATCCGACAGTTGTTGTCGCTGAGGAATAAAGAAATGGGGCAATTTTTCGCTTACGTGGCGGTTATCACCGTAAAGGAGAATAACTATGTCGCATAACGCAACTCCAAACACCTCTCGCGTGGAATTACGTAAAACACTTACGTTGATTCCGGTTGTTATGATGGGCCTGGCCTATATGCAACCAATGACGCTGTTCGATACATTCGGTATCGTATCAGGCCTTACTGACGGTCACGTTGCAACGGCGTACGCCTTTGCACTGGTCGCTATTCTCTTTACTGCGCTGAGCTACGGTAAACTGGTTCGCCGTTTCCCGTCCGCAGGCTCTGCGTACACCTATGCTCAGAAATCCATTAGCCCGGCGGTAGGCTTTATGGTGGGCTGGTCATCACTGCTGGACTACCTGTTCATGCCGATGATCAACATTCTGCTGGCAAAAATTTACTTTGAAGCGCTGGTACCTTCCGTACCATCGTGGATCTTCGTTGTGGCGCTGGTGGCCTTTATGACCATCTCTAACCTGCGCAGCATCAAGACCGTGGCGAACTTCAACACCCTGATTGTTATTCTGCAGATGGGTATTGTTGCGGTAATCGTTGGCCTGATCATCTACGGTGTTTCTCACGGTGAAGGTGCAGGTACACTGACCAGCACGCGTCCATTCTGGTCTGAAGGTGCGCATGTAGTGCCGATGATCACCGGTGCGACGATTCTGTGCTTCTCGTTCCTCGGCTTTGACGGTATCTCTTCTCTGTCAGAAGAGACCAAAGACGCTGAGCGCGTGATCCCGAAAGCGATTTTCCTGACCGCGCTGATTGGCGGTATGATCTTCATCGGTGCCTCTTACTTCTTGCAGCTGTACTTCCCGGATATCTCTCGCTTTAAAGATCCGGATGCGTCACAGCCTGAAATCATGCTGTACGTGGCAGGTAAAACCTTCCAGTGGGGCGTGTTGATCTTCTCAAGCGTAACCGTACTGGCATCCGGTATGGCGGCACACGCAGGTGTTTCTCGTCTGATGTACGTGATGGGCCGTGACGGTGTGTTCCCGACTCGCTTCTTTGGTTATGTTCATCCGAAATGGCGTACTCCTGCATGGAACGTGCTGCTGGTTGGTGCTATTGCTCTGCTGGCGATTAAATTTGACCTGGTGACAGCAACTGCGCTGATTAACTTCGGTGCTCTGGTGGCGTTCACCTTCGTTAACCTCTCTGTGATCTCGCAGTTCTGGATCCGTGAGAAGCGCAACAAAACGCTGAAAGACCACTTCAACTATCTGGTGCTGCCAGTGTGTGGCGCGCTGACTGTTGGCGCACTGTGGATTAACCTGGAAGAGAGCTCTATGGTTCTGGGTCTGATCTGGGGTGCTATCGGTCTGATTTACCTGGCTTGCGTAACAAAAAGCTTCCGCAACCCGGTTCCTCAGTACGAAGACGTTGCCTGAGTTTTAACGCACTAAAAAAAACCGGAGACCATCGCCTCCGGTTTTTTTATATCTCTAATTCAGACTATCTCTTGTGCGTACTGGAACAGGGATTTCAACAGTGCCTGTTTTTCAGCATTCCCTTCATACTGAGCATAAAGCATCTCCAGCTCCTGAGCATAGCTATGCAGGAACTCTGGCGTAAAGACATTACGACGATGTTGCAACCAGCGTTCCTGTTCCGCTTCATCGAGGGTTCCCGGGTAGTTACGCGCACGGTAATTAAACATCAACTTTTCAATGCGCTTATCAGCGAACGTGATATCCAGTGCCGGCAGGTTACGCGGCTCGGTTTGCAGGACGATATTCATCGCCGCGCGGTCGGCATCGCCGAAGAAACCGTTGTATAGCTGGGCATCCACGTTTTCAGACGGAACGAACGGTTCTGCTTCTGCAAAAATGGCGACGACTTTCTCGCGCACCTGTGGGTTTTCGCGCAGCACTTTCAGGTTATCCAGGCAGTGTTGTCGGTTAATGCCCAGTCTGTCAGCATCTTCCGGGCGCAGCGTATTGGCCTGCGCGAGTACCGGACATTTATTGATATGCACCAGTTTAACCGGCACCGCAGGCAGATCGCCGAGTTCATTTTTCGGTGTGTAAAGCCGTTCACGCAGGGTAGCGCTGTCGAGTTCCAGCAGCGGCGAGATATCGCCAGCTAAATCCACCATAATGACCGCATTACGGTTGTCCGGATGCCAGGCCAGTGGCGCAACCCAACTGGTGTTGCCGCGCCAGGCACCGAACATACCGGAGATATGCACCAGCGGTTTCATCTGCGGTACATCAATCAGCGTGGTCAATTTCTGTTTGCTGCGGTGGCTCAGCAGATACTCAAACAGCCTTGGCTGAGCGGTTTTCACCAGCTTCGCCATGGCAATGGTGGCATACACGTCTGCCATCGCATCGTGGGCATTACTGTGCTCAATGCCATTGGCGCGCGTCAGATGTTCCAGCCTGAAGCTCGTCAGTCCTTCATCATTCTCCGGCCAGTTAATACCTTCCGGGCGTAATGCGTAGCAGGCGCGCATGATGTCGAGTAAATCCCAGCGAGAATTACGGTTCTGCCAGCTCCAGGCATACGGGTCGTAGAAGTTGCGATAGAAAATATTGCGCGTCACTTCATCATCAAAACGGATGTTGTTATAACCCACCACGCAGGTATTGGGGACGGTGAACAGATCGTGGATGCGTCGGGCGAATTCTGCCTCGTTAACGCCTTTTTCCCGCGCTTCCTGCGGGGTAATCCCGGTAACCATAACGGCCCCAGGCTGCGGCAGGTAGTCATCAGCCGGTTTGCAGTAAAAGACCTCAGGCTCGCCGATAATATTGAAGTCGTCATCGGTACGGATGGCGGCAAATTGCGCCGGTCGGTCCAGCGCCGGGTGCGTACCAAAGGTTTCGTAGTCGTGAAATAAAAAAGTCGGGCGAGCGGCAGAGTCAGACACCAGTAATACCATCCTGTTAAAAAATGACGTCACTATGGTAAACGATCGTGCGGGTCAGACCGAATAAAAAGCGCCGCAGCCGCGCAAATTTGCGCGTCAGCTTCAGAGAAAAATCTGCGTCCTGTCACATTTTTTTGCAATTAAGCCAGGTAACGACATCAGAACTCCCGTAAAAAGGTCAGCGATTTTTAATGACCTGAGGATATACCGTTGAAACGCCGTCTGTTTATTGCTGTTTCTTTACTCGCTTCGAGTGTCTCATCTGCTTTTGCGGCCGAACCACTGGATTTTTCGCCGCAGCCTCCTGCTATTCAGGCTGGCTCCTGGGTGCTGATGGATTACACGACTGGTCAAATCTTAACGGCGGGCAACGAACATCAACAACGTAATCCGGCAAGCCTGACCAAGCTGATGACGGGGTATGTGGTTGATCGGGCCATTGATAGCCATCGTATTTCCCCCGATGACGTTGTGACCGTCGGGCGCGATGCCTGGGCAAAAGGCAACCCGGTTTTTGACGGTTCGTCGCTGATGTTTCTGAAAGAGGGCGATCGCGTCACCGTGCGCGACCTGAGCCGTGGTCTGATTGTGGATTCCGGTAACGATGCCTGCGTGGCGCTGGCCGATCACGTGGCGGGCGGGCAGCCGCAGTTTGTGAAGATGATGAACGACTATGTGCAAAAGCTGAACCTGCGCGATACCCATTTCGAAACCGTTCATGGGCTGGATGCGCCAGGACAGCACAGTTCCGCTTATGACCTGGCCGTCCTCTCCCGGGCCATCATTCATGGCGAACCTG
Source organism: Enterobacter sp. DVT3837 (assembly GCF_056238685.1). NCBI lineage: Bacteria > Pseudomonadati > Pseudomonadota > Gammaproteobacteria > Enterobacterales > Enterobacteriaceae > Enterobacter > Enterobacter sp. DVT3837. The sequence goes on from NZ_JBWDLA010000002.1 coordinate 190,289, forward strand.
ATTTTTACCATATGTACAGTGAAAAGAGCCTCACCTGGAACGGGATCACCCAGCAAAACCGTAACGGCCTGTTGTGGGATAAAACCATGAACGTTGATGGGCTTAAAACGGGGCACACCTCGGGCGCAGGTTTTAATCTGATTGCTTCCGCAGTTGATGGTCAGCGCCGTTTAATCGCGGTGGTGATGGGGGCCGACAGTCCGAAAGGGCGTGAGGACCAGGCCCGTAAACTGCTGCACTGGGGGCAGCAGAATTTCGATACGGTGCAGATCCTGCAAAACGGTAAAAAAGTAGGTACAGAGCGTATCTGGTACGGCGATAAGGAGCAGGTGAAACTGGGTACCGACCAGGACTTCTGGCTGGCGCTGCCAAAAGCGGAAGTCCCGAACATCAAAGCCAAATATGTGCTGGATAAAAAAGAGCTGGAAGCACCGATTGCTGCGCATCAGCGGGTTGGGGAGATTCAGCTCTATGACCGTGACAAAGTGGTTGCACACTGGCCTCTGGTCACCCTGGAAGCCGTTGATAAAGGCGGTGTCTTCTCTCGTCTGAGCGATTACCTTCATCACTCACTTTAAATACCGTTGTTAATGCTTGTGAGCAGACTGGCAGGGTTGCGAGTCTGCTCACATAATAAACACTCTTCGTTTGCTGAACAGTTAAAATCTGCTTTATAGTGTATAAATATACAGTAATGGGTGGAGGCAGCATGGACTACAGCATTAAGCAGCAACAGAAACGTAAGATTGCCGGTTTTCATTTGGTTGGACCGTGGGAACAAACGGTAAAACAGGGCTTTGAACAGCTGGTGATGTGGGTGGACGGTCGCCACATTCAGCCGCTTGAGTGGGTTGCAGTTTATTACGATAACCCGGATGAAGTTCCGGCAGAAAAACTGCGCTGTGATACGGCTGTGACGGTACCGGACGATTTCGTTATTCCGGAAAACAGCGAAGGCGTCATGATGACGGAAATCGTGGCCGGTGATTATGCCGTGGCGATGGCGCGCGTGGAAAACTACGACTTTGCGACCCCGTGGTATCAATTCTTCAACTCCCTTCTACAGGACAATAAATACCAGATTGCCCCTAAACCCTGTTTCGAGCGCTATCTTAATGATGGCAATGCAGACGGCTACTGGGATATCGAAATGTTTATCGCCGTTGAGCATAAAACGGTTTAAGCCTGCTAAATGAAGGGTTTTTCAGTCGGGTGTGATCCGCCCGGCTGAAAACACAGTACAATTGTGGTTTGCCGTGTAGCTGGAGAGCGGGTGTGCGTCCCGACAAATCATTAACCCCTTTTGAAATTCGGTTGTACAAACATTACCGAGTGGTGCATGGGTGTCGTATCGCGCTGGCGTTCGTGTTGACGTTTGTCCTTGTCCGCTTGCTGGATGTTCCGGAAGGAACGTGGCCGCTGATCACGCTGGTAGTGGTGATGGGGCCCATCTCGTTTTGGGGAAACGTTGTTCCTCGCGCCTTTGAGCGAATTGGTGGGACTGTTTTAGGCTCGGCACTCGGGCTTATCGCCCTGAAGCTGGAGCTTATTTCGTTTCCGGTCATGCTGGCATGGTGCGGTGCCTCCATGTTCCTGTGCGGCTGGCTGGCGTTGGGCAAAAGACCGTATCAGGCGCTGCTGATCGGGATTACTCTCGCGGTGGTTGTCGGTGCCCCTGCCGGGGATATGACCACGGCGCTGTGGCGAAGCGGGGATGTTATCCTGGGGTCACTGCTGGCCATGCTCTTTACCGGTATCTGGCCGCAGCGTGCTTTTCTGCACTGGCGTATTCAGATGGCCAACTACGTCACCGCGTTTAACCGCGTCTATCAGGCCGGTTTTTCCCCTAATCTGGTTGAGCGCCCCCGGCTGGAAAAGCATCTGCAAGCCATCCTTAACGATGTAGTCAAAATGCGCGGTCTGATTACCCCGGCCAGCAAAGAAACCCATATTCAGAAAGCGATTTTCGAAGCTATCCAGACGGTAAGCCGCAATCTGGTCTGCATGCTCGAACTGCAAATTAACGCGCACTGGGCTTCTCGCCCGAGCCATCTGTTGATGCTTAACGCACAGACCCTCAAGGAGACCCAGCGGATGACGCAGCAAACTCTGCTGACCATCGCCCATGCGCTCTACGAAGGTAATCCGCAGCCTATACTGGCGAACAGCGAGCGTCTGAATGAGATCGTCGCTGAGCTGAAGCAGTTAATCAACGAACGCCAGAGCGATAACGTGGCCGAAACACCTATTCATGGCTATGTCTGGCTAAGCATGGAACTGGCGCGACAGCTTGAGCTGTTATCACACCTGATTTGCCGCGCACTGCGCAAATAAAACGCGGATGTGACGCCTGCTGCTTCGATTCAGCAGCAATTGGGGTTATGATAGCTTTAAACGATATACTCATTGTCATTCGCGGCCGCTGTCAGTAAGGTTAATGTTACAACGGTTGCTTTAACGAATCCGAATCTCACATTATCAGGGGTGTAAAAATGGAAACTACCAAGCCTTCGTTCCAGGATGTTCTGGAATTCGTCCGCCTGTTCCGCCGCAAAAACAAACTGCAGCGTGAAATCCAGGACGTTGAGAAGAAGATCCGTGACAACCAGAAACGTGTTCTGCTGCTCGACAACCTGAGCGACTACATTAAGCCAGGCATGAGCGTTGAAGCTATTCAGGGCATCATTGCCAGCATGAAAAGCGACTACGAAGACCGTGTTGATGATTACATCATCAAAAATGCTGAGCTGTCTAAAGAGCGTCGGGACATCTCTAAGAAGCTGAAAGTGATGGGTGAAATCAAGAACGGCGAAGCAAAAAGCGAATAATCGCAGTGAATTGTGAAAAAGGCTCTCTGGTGACAGAGAGCCTTTTTTTATGACTCAGAGCGCGGTTGTAGCTGGTAGATCCAGGCCTTAACCTGTTGCTCGTCAGGTGTGGTCACCATGACCTCAACCCGATCATAACCGTCTTCAAATTCATCCAGCATTTGCCAGTGTGCGGCAAGGTTATCGGAAATAAACAGATAACCTTCGACGCGGGGGCCATCAGGGTGGAGGACGATCCCCGGAAAATCTGCCGCCGCTCCCCAGCCACGTTCATAGAACGTGCCGGTTACGAAACCGGTCTGCCATTCGCCGCCAATGTTTTCAAGGATATGTGCGTTAGAGTGGCCCGGGCGCAGCGTGCCGTAGACAAACAAAGCGTTCATATTTTCCCTCACCAGCAAAGCAAAAAGCCTGCTTTAAAAGCAGGCTTTTTAAATTTGGCTCCTCTGACTGGACTCGAACCAGTGACATACGGATTAACAGTCCGCCGTTCTACCGACTGAACTACAGAGGAATCGTGTGAACGGGGCGCATATTATCGAGGCTCCCCAGGGATGTCAAAGGCAGAATGCATATTTCTGATTGTTTGCCGATTTATTCTCCATTTCGCGCATTTATCAGGCATTCTTCCGTGGATATTTCCATAGCCAGCGCCCACTCACCATACGCCAGTAGAACAACGCCCCGCGCACGGCCCAGTCAAGGAACATCCCCAGCCAGACGCCAACCACTCCCCATCCGAGCATCACCCCCAGCGTATAACCCGCGACAACGCGGCAACCCCACATGCCGAGCATCGACACCCACATGGCAAAACGGGCATCGCGCGCCCCTTTCAGCCCGGCGGGCAGTACCCATGAAGCCGCCCAGATAGGCATAAAGGCCGCGTTGAGCCAGATAAGGATCTTAACAACCTCTTTTACATCGTCTTCGTGGGTATAGAATGAGGCCATCAGCCCGGCAAAAGGCGCGCTCCCCCAGGCAATCAACGTTAACCCAATAGTCGACAACCAGAATACGTGTCGCAGCTGTCGTTCCGCCTGCCCTATCTGCCCTTTACCGAGTCGTTTACCGGTAATGATGGTCGATGCCGAACCTAGCGCATTACCAGGCAGGTTAATCAAGGAAGCGATGGAAAAGGCGATAAAGTTACCGGCAATCACGTCGGTCCCCATCCCGGCAACAAACATCTGCGTGAGCAGCTTACCTCCGTTGAACAATACCGATTCAATACTGGCGGGAATACCAATCCCCATGACTTCCCAGATAATGGCGAAATTAAAGGGGCGGAAATAGCTTTTAAGCGTAAGCCGCAGCGAGGGGGTAATCCCCGTCATCAGCACACTAAGGATGGCCGCCGCACCGATATAGCGTGAAATGGTTAACCCCAGCCCGGCACCGACGAATCCCAGCCCATCCCACGAGAACACACCGTAGATCAGTACGCTACTGATGATGATATTCAGGATGTTCATCCCACCGTTAATCAGTAACGGAATTTTGGTGTTGCCTGCCCCGCGCAGCGCGCCGCTGCCAATCAGCGCAATGGCTGCCGCCGGATAGCTTAAGACCGACATTTCCAGATAGGTCAGCGCCAGGTCCTTAACCTCGGCCGTCGCTTCACCCGCGACAAAGTCGATAATCTCTTTACCGAAATAGTGGATCACTGCCGCGAGGATGACTGAAAAGATGGTCATGATCATCAGCGACTGGCGTGCCGCCTCACGGGCGCGTTTGGGATCAAGCTTACCCAGGCTAAACGCAACCACCACCGTCGTCCCGAGATCTATGGCGGCGAAGAATGACATCACCACCATATTAAAGCTATCCGCCAGCCCGACCCCTGCCATCGCTTCTTTTCCCAGCCAGCTTACCAGGAAGGTACTCAGTACCCCCATTAGCAGAACGCAGGTATTTTCCAGAAAGATAGGTATCGCAAGAGGGGTGATTTCACGCCAGAACAGAACACGATAACTTTTACGTTTTGCGTACCATGGTGTGCGCGTTATCACCTGGCGCAGGGGAGCAGTGACGTTCAAAATGGACCTTAGCGAGAAAAGTTGAAACTCCATTTCAAATAATGGGGGAGAAATGCTAATCCTGCAAAGTATTTTCAATTTAAAAATGTTTGGATTTACAACAAACTGACGACAGAATCAGCAATCGATCGATTTTCCCTAAGATCAGGTTTGACAAAACTTTTTTCGCCGCTAAGATAAGCCTCCACAACGATTCCTCTGTAGTTCAGTCGGTAGAACGGCGGACTGTTAATCCGTATGTCACTGGTTCGAGTCCAGTCAGAGGAGCCAAATTTAAAAAGCCTGCTTTTAAAGCAGGCTTTTTGCTTTTCTGCGCAAGGTAAACGCAAAACGGCAACCTTGTTGCCGTTTTTAGTGTTTGCTCCCTCTCCCGTGGGAGAGGGATGGGGTGAGGGCACCAGACCGCACGAAATTACACGCGAATCGGTGCCGTTGCCTCAACCAGCCACGGGCGTGCATCGCTTTCCACCAGTGGTGAGAGGGTCTCGCGGACCTGCTGGTGATACTCATCCAGCCACTGTTTTTCCTGCTCGCTCAACAGATGCAACTCAACCTGGCTTAAGTCGATAGGGATGAGCGTCAGCGAAGAGAATTTGCAGAATCCAGGGCGGCTTTCAACAATCTCTACCTGGTTCTCAATACGAATACCGTGGCTATCGCCGAGATAGTAGCCTGGTTCGATAGTCATGATATTGCCCGCAACCAGCGGCCACGGGTTGACCTTTTTGGCGATACGATGCGGGTTCTCGTGGATCAGCAACTGATGCCCCACGCCGTGCCCCGTACCGTGATCGTAATCCAGCCCCATCTCCCATAGCGGGCGACGCGCAAACGCATCCAGCTGATGCCCCTGAGTTCCGGAAGGGAACTGCAGGGTAATGAGCGACAGGAAGCCTCTCAGCACGGCAGTGTAGTGCAGGCGCTGCTGCGGGGCGACCTTACCCCATGCCAGCGTGCGCGTGGCATCGGTGGTGCCGTTAACATACTGACCGCCGGAATCATTCAGGTAAAAATGGTCATGCCCGATGGGCTTGTTGCTGGCTTCGCTCGAATGATAGTGGCACATCGCCGCATTGCTGGAGGAGGCGGAGATAGTCGCAAAACTTTGTTCAATAAAACCAGGCTGCTGCTTGCGAAATGCAAGCTGCTGCGCCTGAACCTCCAGCTCGGTCAGGGGTTGTCCCGCAGCCTCACGCTGCGGCACCTCACGGCTCAGCCACGCCAGGAAGTTCACCCATGCGGCACCATCCTGGTGATGGCATTCGCGATAACCTGCCAGTTCTACCGGGTTTTTGGTGGCCTTCATCAGGGTAATGGGATCGGTTTGCCAGACAATTTCCCCCTGTGGCTCAATGGCAAAGCGCAGGGCTACCGGCGCGGAACCGGCATCCATCATCACCCGTTTGCCTTCGGCGTTCTGCTGACAGCGCGCGATAAAGGCGTCCTGAGGTGCAATGGTGAAAGCATTACGCACTGCGTCCGGAAGGGCGCTGAGCTTAGTGTTGTCAACAAACCACTCAACGTTCCCGTCCCGGCCCAGAAGGGCAAAGGAGAGGGGAACCGGGCTGTATGGGATATCCGAACCGCGCACGTTTAACAACCAGGCAATGTTGTCCGGCAGGGTAACGGCCAGATAATCGGCGTTGTTTGCAGCCAGCACTGCGGCGACGCGCTGACGCTTGTCAGCACTGCTTTCGCCACTCATCTCGATCGGCATTTCACGGATAAGCCCTGTCGGAGCCGCAGGGCGATCGGTCCAGAGCACGTCAAACGGAGAGGCACTCAGAGGGACCAGCTTGCACGGTGTAGCAGAGAGTTGCTCAAACTCCGTATTGGTCATCAGCAGCGCTTCAAAGCCGATACGTGTACCCGCCTCAACGTTTGCGGATAACCATTCTGCCAGCGGCTCGTTGTGCAGATGATGGATCTCAACCTCATCCGTATTCACCTGAACGCGGGCCTGAACCTGATAGCGGCCATCAACGAACAGCAACGCTTTGTTTTTCAGTACCAGGGCCAGACCAGCAGAGCCGTCAAAACCTGTCAGCCAGGCCAGCTTTTCGTCGTAAGGCGCGCAGTATTCGCTCTGCCAGGCATCCGCGCGCGGGACGATCATCCCGTCGAGATTATTTTCCTGTAGCCACTGACGCAGGGCTGCTAACGGTGATGTAGAGTACATTTTTTTTCCTTATTGTTATTAGCGGAATGGTGGCTCGTTGAAGGTACGTAGCTTGCGGGAATGAAGCTTGTCACCTTCGGCCCTCAGCAAATCAATGGCACGAATACCAATTTGCAGATGTTCGGATATTGCCCCTTCATAAAAACGGTTGGCCTGGCCGGGCAGCTTAATTTCACCATGCAGCGGTTTATCAGAAACGCACAGCAGCGTGCCGTAAGGGACGCGGAAGCGATACCCTTGTGCGGCAATGGTGGCGCTCTCCATATCAATCGCCACCGCGCGGCTGAGGTTGAAGCGCAGCGCAGAGGCGGAGTAACGCAGCTCCCAGTTGCGGTCATCCGTAGTGACGACCGTACCGGTGCGCAGGCGCTGTTTAACCTCTTCACCCGGCATGCCGCTGACCTCTTTGGTAGCGTCATACAGCGCGCGCTGTACTTCGGCGATGCTTGGAATAGGGATATCTGGTGGAAGAACGGCATCAAGTACATGGTCATCACGCAGATAGGCGTGAGCCAGCACGTAGTCGCCAATCAGCTGGCTTTCACGCAGCCCGCCGCAGTGTCCAATCATCAGCCAGACGTCAGGACGCAGTACCGCAAGATGATCGCAGATGGTTTTGGCATTAGACGGTCCAACGCCGATGTTAATCAACGTGATCCCCTGCCCGTCGGCGGTGATCAGGTGCCAGGCGGGCATCTGGTGTTTTTTCCACGCCAGGTCGGAAATGGCCTGCTCGGGGGCTTCGGTCTCTGCGGTGATCCAGATCCCACCCGCGCAGGAAAGCGCGATGTAAGGACTCTCCGGGTCGAGGATCTGGCTGCAGCCCCAGCGCACAAACTCGTCGACATAGCGGGTGTAGTTGGTAAACAGCACGAACGGCTGGAAATGTTCGACTGGCGTACCGGTGTAGTGGCGCAGGCGCGCCAGGGAGAAGTCGACGCGGCGAGCATCAAAGTGCGACAGAGGAGCGTACTCCGCCGGATGGAAGATGCCGTCAGCCGTCTCATCGCCAATCTGGGAAAGCTCTGTCGTCGGAAAATGGCGGGTCAGACCCGCGCTCATGGAACGGTCAAGGGTTAACGCTGAACCGTCAATGACATAAGGATAGGGGATTTCATGTTGCGATGGCTCAACGGCGATATGCGCGCCGTAATCCTGATACAGCAGCGTGAGTTGCTCTTCAAGATAGGGGCGGAACAGTGCAGGGCGGGTGACGGTGGTGCTATAGCAGCCGGAGTGGGTAAAACGGGCGTAGGCGCGGGTTTTCGGGGTATTACTGGCGCTACCGTCCCAGGTCACAGAGAGCGATGGATAAACAAAAAGGCCCTCGGTTCTGGCCTTTTCATCGGGAAGTTTCCCTGTTTCGATGTATTCGCTGATGGCGCTGCGCAGCGCGTTGACGGACTGTTCATACAGTGCGTCGAGTTTTTCCAGCGCCTGAGCCGGGGTCAGGCTGGAGCCCTTATTATTCATCTCTGTCTCCTTGTTCCACAGGTGTGCGACTCTACCCGATAGTATGTCACACGCCTGTGAAACAAAAGTGAGATCAGCGGTGGCTCGTCTCTTTCATAAACAGGGCTGTGGCGGCGGACAACAGGCAACCGACCAGCAGATAAATCGCCACGCTGTGCCAGTTCCCGCCGGAGAAGGTCACCAGCGCGGCGGCAATAAACGGCGTAAACCCGCCACCGACCACGCTTGCCACCTGATACCCCACGCCTGCACCACTGTAGCGGTAGCTGGCGCCAAACAGCTCGGTAAACATCGGCTGCTGGACACAGACCACCATATCGTGAGCGATGTTCGCGAGCATGATGGCAAAGAAGACAATCCAGAAGATCGACTGCGCTTCCAGCGCCATAAAGAATGGCCAGGCGCTGAGGGTGCCGATCAGCGCCCCGGTGATGTAGACGCGACGGCGACCAAACCGGTCTGCCAGCCAGGCGAAGCAGGGGATCGTCAGGCAGCTGATCCCACCGACCACCAGACCGATATTCAGGAACAATTCACGCGGCAGTCCGAGGTTCTGCGTCGAGTAGTTCAGTGCAAATGCGGTGACGATATACATCGTCAGCAATTCGCACAGGCGCAGGGCGATGATTTTCAGAAAAGCGCCAGGATGCTGAACCAGGGCTTCCATCACTGGCAACCGCGTTTTGACGGCGGTTTTTTCGCGCTGCTGCAGTTCGAATTCAGCGGACTCTTCCATTCCATTACGGATCCACAGGGCGGCAATCACCAGCACGATGCTGAAGATAAACGGAATGCGCCAGCCCCAGCTCAGGAACTGTTCGTCGGTGGTGAGCTGACTGATTAAGGATACCAGCCCGGTAGAAAGCAGCAGACCCACGCCATACCCGACCTGCACACCGCTGCTGTAAAACGCTTTCTTATTTTTCGGCGCACTCTCAACGGATAGCAGCGCCGCGCCACCCCATTCGCCTCCCACGGCAAATCCCTGAATAGCGCGTAGCGTCACCAGCAGCACCGGTGCCCACCAGCCAATAGTGGTAAACGAGGGGAGAATGCCAATCAGCGCGGTGGCGAGCCCCATCATCCAGACGGTAAGCATTAACATGCGCTTGCGCCCGAGACGGTCACCAAAATGGCCGAAAATCACACCGCCTAACGGTCGAAACAGAAAACCGACACCGAAGGTGGCAAACGCCGCGAGCGTGCCCATCGCGGGGCTAATCTGCGGGAAGAATTCACGGTTAAACACCAGTGCGGCGGTGATGCCGTAGAGCAGAAAATCATACCAGTCGACGACGGCGCCAGCGAAGCTACCCAAAGCGGCACGGCGGGCGCGGTTCAGCGAAGGGGTCTCCTCGTTGGGGCGATCGGAGATGAGGGTGGAGTCCATAGTAGTCCTGTCTGTACTGATTTTTAATTATTGGTATAAGAAAAGGTCACTCACATAGCAGCCGTCATATAAACGGAACCTATGAGACTACCGCGACAGAACGCTGGAGAAAACGTTTTTATCTTTCCGGAAAGTGCAGAATAAATAAATTTCATCGACACCTGCTACAACATAAATCAGGCTGTTTGGCTCTGGTTCGCAATCAATGGTTTACAGTTATAGAGACCGCTGCGTGACGGAAGCTGAGGGATTAACGATGCAACGCACTTTTCTGACATTCTGGATTGTCCTGTCTTTATTCATGGCACCGCTCCATGCTGAACCCAAAGTCTATGGCGAAGAGCGTCTGGGCGGCTGGTGGAATGCGCTGACGGATGATATTTCGCAAACCTGGGAGCAGCCTCAACGCTACGATCTCTACCTGCCGTTTCTGAGCTGGCACGCGCGCTTTATGTACGACAAAGAAAAAACGGACAAATACAACGAAATGCCGTGGGGCGGCGGGCTGGGCGTCTCCCGCTACAACGAAGAGGGCAACTGGAGCGCGCTTTTCGCAATGATGTTCAAAGACTCGCACAACGAATGGCAGCCCGCGATGGGCTATGGCTGGGAGAAGGGCTGGTATCTGGATAATGCCAAAGACTTCCGGCTTGGGCTTGGTGCCGCCGCGGGGATTACGGCGCGCGATGATTTTGCGAACTATGTGCCCCTGCCGTTTATCTTCCCGCTGTTCTCTGCTGGCTATAAGCGCGTTACCGTCCAGTTCACCTATATTCCCGGGACCTATAACAACGGTAACGTGCTCTTTGCCTGGTTGCGCTTGGGTTTTTAAAGGGTGATCACTTTTTTTGCTACGGCATTTGAAAGCACCAGCATGGAGAACAGCACCGAGGTGACGAAAGTGAGCACGATCAGGGTCAGCTTCATACCGAGAGAGGTCACCGGGAATAGCGCCGTCAGCAGGTGAAACACCGAGTAGTGCACAATGTACACGCCGGTCATCGTTTTGCTGATGGCGGCCAGAATGGATTCTTTGAATTCTGCATTGCGGCGAAAACGCACGCCGTTCGCCGCGATCACCAGCGCAATGATCAGAATGTAGATTTGCGAGCCAGTAAGGATAAAGGCGTTTCTGTCAGCCTTGAACAGGGCAAAAAAGAAGTGGCGCTCGTAAAACCAGGTGAAGAGATAAATAAACGGGATGGCGATAACCGCGGCCCTGACCACATTCCTGCGGCTTATCCACTCGGCGATGCGGGGATCGCAGAAAAGCTGCCCTGTCAGGTAAAACAGTAACCATGTCCACAGGCGGTACTGTGGTGAAAGGGAAAAGACGTGGACGTCCGGATAGAGCGCTGAAAGCAAATCATACCCGTAGGAGAAGATCAGCAGGCCGGCAATCACGCCGCAGAACAGCGCGCGTCGCTGGCTGAGCCACTCCACCGCCGGGTGGAAGGTATAAATCACGACAAACGCAAACACGAACCACGGCTGGATTAAATACCCGCGCTGATACGGTTCCCACAGGTAGTAGATCGTTATCCAGAACAGAAAGACAATCACCAGGCTTTTAATCTTGCCCAACTGCCAGCGGGTACCGTGTCGGGACTGGCCGTCGAGATAGCCCGCGACCACAAAAAACAGCGGCGTGGCGATGGTCGAGATAAAGGTTAAAAACCCCAGGATCCAGTGATAGTCATAATCATAATGATCCCAGGTATTGTAGATGGTGAAGAAGGTGACCGCCGTCATACAGCCCAGCGTCTTGATAATGTTCAGGCCTGTCGCATTCATTGTTGTTCCGCTTTGTCCTTACGATGGAAGCACGCATAAATCACGGGAAGTACCAGCAGCGTCAGGATTGTCGCAAACCCAAGTCCGAACATAATCACAACGGCCATGCTCTGGAAGAAAACATCCAGCAGCAGCGGCGCCAGCCCCAGAACGGTGGTAAATGCGGTGAGCAAGATAGGGCGCAGGCGCGAGGTGGCGGCATAAACGATCGCCTCGTGCTGATCTTTATGCGCTTTCTGCTGCTCGATCTCTTCCACCAGCACAATGCCGTTGCGGATCAGCATCCCGCTCAGGCTCAGCAGACCAATCAGCGCCATAAAGCCGAACGGGATCCCGGTTACCAGGAATCCTAGCGTGACGCCAATCAGCGCCAGCGGCACGGTCAGCCAGATGGCGACGGCGTTTTTCACCGAGCTGAACATCAAAACGGTAATGACAAACATCACCAGGAACCCGATCGGCAGCGTGGTGAAGAGCCCCTGCTGTGCTTCGCTGGAGTTTTCTGCATCGCCTCCCCACTCGATGCTGTAGCCGTGGGGCAGGGCGAGGGCGTCAATCTGTGGTTTCACCCGGGCGAGAATATCGCCTGACGTTTGCTGGCTAAGCGGATCGGGGTCGGTCTGAACCGTCAGCACCCGCGAGCGGTCGCGTCGCAGAATAAGCGGATCTTCCCACTCCAGCGAAAAGCGGCTGACGACGTTACTCAGCGGGATATACTGCTGCCGGGTTTGGCTCCAGACCAGCACGTTGTTCAGGTGATTGGCGTCCAGCCGTTCGCTTTCCGGCGGGCGCACCACGACGGGAAGCAGATCGCTCCCTTCGCGATACAGCCCCGCACGACTGCCGGAGAAATTCATCTCCAGCGCGTTGTCGACGTCCTGTTTATCCACGCCAAGTTCGCGTCCCAGCGCGGCGACATATTGAGGACGGATCACCTTGCTGCGGTTTTGCCAGTCGTTTCTGACGCTACCTGTGGCCGGATCGCGTGCCAGAATATCATCCACCTGGCTGGCAATCAGACGTAGTCTGTCAGGATCGGGGCCCTTGATGCGCACCTCTATGGCGCTGTCGCCGGAAGGGCCAAACATTACGCGTTTGGTGCTGGCGTTGACCTGCGGGTAGTTCCGGGCGATGTACTCGTCGACGTAGCGCGTCAGTGCGGAGATGTTGCGCTGGTCATCCATGCGCACCATGATCTGCGCGTAGTTGCTGTACTGCCGCTGTCCGCTGTAGGTCAAAATAAACCGCATACTGCCCTGGCCAATGGTTGAAACGGTGGTTTCTACGCCCGGCTGGCCGTTAATGGTTTTCTCAATATCGCTGGTCATTTTCTCGGTCCATTTGATATCGGTGCCGTAGGGTAACCAGAGGTCGACAAAGAAAATCGGCGTATTGGACGACGGGAAAAAGTTTTGCCGCACCGCGCCAAACCCCCAGACAGACGTGGCCAGCAGGGCGGCCATCACTACCAGCGTCGGTGCCTTATAGTGCAGCAGCGTGTTAAGCAGGCGCTGGTAGAGGCGGTACAGACGTTTGTCGTAAGGATCTGACTCGTCGGCGTTGTCCGGCGCGCTGTCGTTTTTAAACAACCACCACTTAATCAGCACCGGCGTGATGGTGAGCGCCGAGAACCAGCTCAGCATCAGGGAAATCAGCAGTACCTGGAACAGGGATTTACAGTATTCCCCGGTAGAATCCTGCGACAGCCCGATAGGCGCAAACGCCAGGATGGCGATCACCGTCGCCCCCAGCAGCGGCAGCGCGGAGCGACGGATGATGTAGTTAATGGCGTTCAACAGCGAGGAGCCCTGCTGCCTCGCAATCAGCACTCCTTCAACAATCACGATGGCGTTATCCACCAGCATACTGAGGGCGATAATCAGCGCGCCAAGCGAGATGCGCTGCAGTTCAATGCCCCACAGATACATGATTAGCAGCGTGCCAAGCACGTTGAGCGCGAGGGAAAAGGCGATGATAATCCCGCTGCGCACGCCCATAAAGATCAATAGCACGCCGATGACAATCGCCAGCGCCATCAGGAAGTTAATGATAAAACCGTTAACCGAGTGGCCCACTTCGGCGGCCTGATCGTAAAACAGATTTATATGTATTCCCGCCGGTTTTTCCGCCGACATCTGTTTTAGCTTTGCTTCCAGGGCGTGACCCACGTCAATCACGTTCACGCCAGGGATAAACGAGACGCCCATGGTAACGGCTTTTCTGCCGTTGGCATGATAGATACTGGCAGGTGACTCGTTCAGCCCGCGCGACAGCGTGGCGATATCCCGCAGACGCGTCGCTGCCCCGGTACCGGACGGCGTAATAATCAGGTCCGCCAGCTCGTCAAGATTTTCAAACTCACCGGTCGGATGCAGGCGAATCGACTCCGTGCCGGAGGTAATCTCCCCGGCGCTGGACACCACATTAAGGCGACTCAGCAGGGCGGAAAGCTGGCTAAGCGTAATACCGCGCGAGGCCATTTTGGTCAGGGAAATATCAATATTGACCTGCTGGCTAATGGCCCCACCAATTGCGACCTTCGCGACGCCGGGGACCAGAATTAATTCGCGACGCAGCTGCTCAGCGTAACGCACCAGCTCCGGGTTGCTGAATTCGTCTCCGGAAATTGCGAAGAAAAAGCCGAACACGTCGCCGAAATCGTCATTCACGAAGGGCGTGACAACACCGGGCGGGAACTGGCGTGAGGCATCGCCCACGCGGCGGCGCAGTTCGTCCCAGATCTGCGGCAGTTCGTTCGAATGATAGCGTGAGGCAATGTTCACGGTGATCTGCGACAGGCCGTTTGAAGAGATGGAGCTGACATTGTCCAGATAAGGCAGCTGCTGGAGGGCATTCTCCAGCGGCAGCGTAACCTCCTCTTCAACCTGCTGAGCAGAGGCGCCGGGATAGTGGGTGATGACCACAGCAGTTTTGATCGTAAACGCGGGATCTTCCAGCCTGCCGATATTCAACAGGGCGAAAATGCCCCCGACGCCCAGCAGCAGGATCGTCAGCCAGACACGAATGGGGTTATTGATGAATTGACGAGAGATATCCATTACAGTCCCCGTTCACGCGTCCAGATGCGAACCGGCTGGTTAGCATGGAGCTCTCCTACGCCAGCGGCCACCACGCGTTCGCCTGCCTTAAGGCCACTGGTAATTACCACGCCCTCTGTGGTCACTTGCCCCACGCTGACCTTGCGATCTTCCAGGTGGAGCGTGTCGCCTTCCCCGGCCACAACCCAGACGTGCGGTTCATTGCGCGGGCTATTGTCCGGGTTAAAGACCGCCTCGACCGGCACAACCAGCGCCTGAGCGCCTGCGCCAGCCGGAAGGTTGGTTAGATTGATGGTAACCGTACCGCTTACACCTCCCACGACGGGAAAATCGTCCGGGCGGGGCATGGTTAAAATCACCTGCCAGGTCAGCGTATTGCTGTCGCTGCTGCCCGAGTGTTCTTTGTAGACGGCGGTAAATTCGCGATCCGGAATGGCGTTAATTCTCACCACGGGGCGATACTGCGCGTTACGGATATCAAAGGTGTTGAACAGGTTCTCAGGAATACTAAACACCACATCCAACAGGTCGGTGCGGGTCAGGGTTGCAATCGGTTGACCGGCAGACACCACCTGATGGTTTCGAACGTGTACGCTGGCCGCCGTCCCGCTGAAGGGGGCGACGAGCGTCATCTGATTCAGCTCTTCACGGGCTATTTGCAGCGCTGCATTCGCCGAATCGCGGTTCGCGCGCTGTACGTCCATTTCTGCTTTCGAGACAGCCTGGCGTCCCGCCAGCGTCTGGAAGCGTTCGAACTGCCGCTGGGCGAGTGTCGCTGCGGTTTGTCTGTCGTTTACCCGCTGCTGGGTTTCACGGGCGTTCAGCCTGGCGAGCTGCTGCCCTTGCTTAATGGCTGCACCCTGACGTATATCGAGCGCCTCGATTTGACCTCCTCGCTTGAAGGAGAGGTCTGTTGCATCACCCGATTCAATACGTGCGGGAAAAACACGCTGCTGGGCGTGAGCGGGGATAGTTACCTCCGCCACTTTAACCATTCGCGGCAGGGGTGCGGCTTGCTCGGGTTTTGGGTCGCACGCAGTGAGCGTTAGGATAACGAACGGTAAAATGAGGTAGCGGTTCACTGTATTCCCCTAATAAATAACTGTTTTATTTCTTCCGTAGCAAGGGCAGGGGGTGACACTATTCTGCCAGAACAGTGACAACCATATAGGTGAATAGCCCAATTGCCGTGCTGGCAATAATGGCAAGTGCAATAAACAAACCAAGACGGAAAAGGCTTAAACCGTACATTCATTCCTCCATGCGCTGTATAGAGCGTCTTTCTAAGAGCATAGTTGGAGAAAAGATAAATGTTAAATAACCAATATCAGTGGGTAAGCGTTAAACCTGATATTCCTGTGCTACGTTTAATATCATTCATCTTTTTTTCCCGTAACTGGCATTAAGGGTAACTCCCTGCATTTAATGCATTTTATTGCTTCACTCACTACTGTGTTGGTTATAAAAAGGATGCTCGATATGTATAAAAATATTCTGGTTCCGGTGGATGTTTACGAGACTAGCCTGGCTGATAAAGCCCTTCAGCATGCACAGTTCCTGGCACAAAGCGCATCGGGTGACATTCATCTGCTGCACGTCATGCCTAAGTTTTCTGCCGAACTGACGCGTGGTTTTATTTCAGATGCGCGCAAGATGGATGAATATATGATTAATAATTCTAAAGAAAAACTGTCTGACCTGGTCAAAAAACTCAATTTGCCAGAAGAACGTGTTCACCTCCATGTCCGTAGCGGAAATGTTCGTGATGAGGTTATTAAGCTGGCGGATGAACTTGCTGCCGGGGCAATTATTGTCGGCTCTCGAAATCCCAATATTCAAACCCATCTCCTGGGGTCAGAGGCGGCAAGTATTGTGCGTTACGCACATGTTCCTGTTTTCGTTATTCGTTAATTGCATGAAAGCAAGGTGATTTCTGAAAAGAACCTGAGGAAGGAACGATGAAAACAGAAAAACCTGAACGTCCTTATTATCAACAAACCGTTGACGACACCCTGGCGAATATCAACTCCACTGCGGAGGGGCTGAGCAGCAGTGAGGCATCGGTCCGACTCCAGCAGTATGGTGAAAATGCGTTACCGCAAAAAAAAGGCAAACCCGCCTGGCTGCGCTTCCTGGCCCATTTTAACGATGTGCTGATTTACGTTCTGCTGGTGGCTGCACTACTCAAGCTCTTTATGGGCCAGTGGGTCGATATGTTTGTCATCCTCGGGGTTGCCATCGTTAACGCACTGATTGGTCACATTCAGGAGAGCAATGCTGAAAAATCGCTGCAAAGTATTCGCAATATGCTCTCCAGCGAAGCCGTGGTGGTTCGACAAGGTAATCATGAAACGATCCCTACCACGACGCTGGTTCCGGGTGACATCGTGGTGATCCGCGCCGGGGATCGTATTCCTGCGGATTTGCGTGTGATTGAAGCGCATAACCTTCGCGTGGAGGAGGCCATTCTGACCGGTGAATCCACCGTTGTAGAGAAAAACAGCGATGTGTTAAGCGGGGAATTGCCTTTAGGTGACCGGTATAATCTGCTTTATTCAGGTACTACCGTCAGCTCCGGCGGTGGAAAAGGCGTGGTGGTGGCAACCGGGGGCGAAACCGAGCTTGGACACATCAATCAGATGATGTCTGATATCGAAAAACACCGCACGCCGCTGATGGTGCAGATGGATAAGCTCGGTAAGACTATCTTCATCACTATCCTGGTGATGATGGTGGCGCTGTTTGTCTTCAGTCTGCTGTTCCGCGATATGCCGGTTTCCGAGCTGGTGTTGTCGCTCATCAGCCTCGCCGTTGCTGCGGTGCCGGAAGGCCTGCCGGCGATCATTTCCATCATCCTTTCGCTTGGCGTACAGGCTATGGCGCGCCGCAAGGCCATCATCCGTAAGCTGCCTACGGTGGAAACGCTGGGCGCGATGACGGTCATCTGCTCGGATAAAACCGGCACCCTGACGATGAATGAAATGACGGTCAAAGCGGTGATTACCGCTGACACGACCTATCGCGTGGAGGGAGACAGCTACGAACCGGTGGGGAACATTCACCCCGTAGACGACCCGACACCCGTCAGCGTGGTGCAGGGTTCGTTACTGGAACGCTACCTGCGCACCATCGACCTCTGTAATGACAGCCAGTTGATCAAAGACGAGCAGGGGCTGTGGAAAATCACCGGGGGGCCGACCGAGGGCGCGCTGAAGGTGCTGGCGGCGAAAATTCAGCTCCCGCCGCTCGATACCGAAATGCGCAGTAAAATCCCGTTTGATTCGCAATATAAATACATGTCCACGCTTTACCGTCTGGGCGATGAAGAGGTGATTCTGATTACCGGTGCGCCGGACGTGCTGTTCCGCCTCTGTCAGTACCAGCAGACGAATGACGGAATGCAACCGTTCGATCTGCCTTACTGGGAAGGGAAGATTGAAGAGTATGCCCGTGAGGGGCTGCGCATGGTGGCTGCGGCCTGGAAACCCGCCCGCGACGGTCAACGAGAGCTGGATCATCCGGACCTGCAGGATGGAGTGATCCTGCTCGGGATTGCCGGAATGATGGATCCGCCGCGTCCGGAGGCCATTACCGCGATTGCCGACTGCCTGCAGGCGGGGATCCGCGTGAAGATGATCACCGGCGACCACCCGCAAACGGCGATGAGTATTGGGCAAATGTTGGGTATTGGTAACGCCGCAAGCGCTATCACCGGACGTGAGCTGGAGGCGATGGACGATCGTCAGCTGAGCGACGCCGCACAGCAGTACGATATTTTTGCGCGAACCAGCCCGGAGGATAAATTCCGCCTTGTGCAGGCCCTGCAAAGTAAACAGGAAGTGGTGGGCATGACCGGGGACGGCGTGAACGATGCCCCGGCGCTCAAGCGGGCGGACGTGGGTATCGCCATGGGGATTAAGGGGACAGAAGTCACCAAGGAAGCCGCCGACATGGTGTTAACGGATGACAACTTTGCCACTATTGCCCGCGCGGTACATGAGGGACGGCGGGTTTACGATAACCTGAAAAAAACCATTCTGTTCGTTATCCCCAGCAACATCGCGCAGGCCCTACTGATCATCATCGCGCTGCTGGCGGGGAACCTGATCCCGCTGACGCCGGTCCTGATCCTGTGGATGAACATGGCAACATCGGCGACGCTCTCTTTTGGGCTGGCGTTCGAGGCGGGCGAGAAAGACATCATGAACCGACCGCCTCGCAAGGCGAATCTGCATGTGATGGACGGCTATGCCATCTGGCGCGTGGTATTTGTCGGCCTGATGATTGCCATCAGCGCCTTCATCCTGGAGGCCTGGCTGCAACCGCGTGGCTACTCGGCGGAATTTATCCGTACCGTGCTGCTGCAAACCCTGGTGACGGCGCAGTGGTTTTACATGCTCAACTGCCGCGTGAATGATGGTTTCTCGTTGAGCAAAGGTCTGCTGGCAAATAAAGGGATTTGGATCGTGAGTGGTGTGCTGCTGGCGCTTCAGCTCCTCATTATCTACGCACCTTTCATGCAGATGCTGTTTGGCACAGAAGCGCTGCCGTTCCGCTACTGGGTCATCACCTTGCTGATTGGTTTTGTGATGTTCCTTATTGTTGAAGCGGAAAAAGTTCTGACACGCAAGTGGCGCAAAACTGAGGCGTAATAGCGTAAACTGAGAAAGCCTGCTTACGTTCAGGCTTTCTCTATTTTCGAGCTCAGGACACTATGATTCGACTTGCCTCGTTCGTTCTCACGCTTTGTGCCGCCGTTCCCGGCGCGTTTGCCGTGACCTATACCTTGCCACCCGAAGGCAGCCGTCTTGTGGGTGCTCCGATAACCATCACTGTTCCACAGGGTAACACGTTGCCCCTTGAAGCCTTTGCCGCGCAGTACGGACTGGGGCTGAGTAATATGCTGGAGGCCAACCCTGGCGTGGATCCTTTTCTCCCCAAATCAGGTACGACATTAACGATCCCTCAGCAGCTGATTTTGCCTGATACTGTCCGCGAAGGAATTGTGGTGAATGTGGCAGAAATGCGTCTCTATTACTATCCGCCGGGCGGCAACACCGTTGAGGTGCTGCCCATCGGCATCGGTCAGGCCGGGCGTGAAACACCGCGTAACTGGGTGACGGCCGTTGAGCGTAAGCAGGTGGGGCCGACCTGGTCGCCTACGCCGAATACGCGCCGTGCCTATGCGGCTGAAGGTAAAACACTGCCAGCGTTTGTCCCTGCAGGGCCAGATAACCCAATGGGGCTGTATGCGATCTATATCGGCAGGCTGTATGCCATTCACGGCACAAATTCGAATTTCGGTATCGGGCTGCGGGTGAGCCAGGGCTGTATTCGTCTGCGTAATAACGACATCAAATACCTTTTCGATCATGTCCCTGTTGGGACCCGAGTACAGCTTATCGATCGGCCCGTTAAAGTCACCACGGAGCCAGACGGTAGCCGCTGGGTGGAAGTGCATGAACCATTATCACGTAACCGTGCGGAATTTGAATCGACCCGAAAAGTGCCTCTGCCAATTTCAGCCGCGCAGCGGACGCAGTTGATTAACGAGGGCGCAGGAACTGAACTTGAACGGCGCTCGGGGATGCCGGTTAAGCTTGGCATGTGAAGCCCTTTTCGCCCCCGGCAATTTTACCTGGCGCAGAAAAGCAAAAAGCCTGCTTTAAAAGCAGGCTTTTCAAATTTGGCTCCTCTGACTGGACTCGAACCAGTGACATACGGATTAACAGTCCGCCGTTCTACCGACTGAACTACAGAGGAATCGTGTGAACGGGGCGCATAGTATCGACGTCAGCCGAGCTTGTCAAAGGGTGGAGCACCGCCTTTTGATCGTTTGCTGACAAAATCGGCAAAATGATGTTTTTGACAGCGGAATGCACCGTAATGGTGCGGTTATACCTCTAATGGGGCAGATCATAAACTGCTGTTTCAGTAATAAATGCCCCTCCATGATTAGGTTTCCTTATTTTCAGCCGCTTAGCAACAAATCAGACCTCTTCGAAAAACTGGCATTCATATTGCAAAACCTGTTCAACAACGACAGCCGGTTACGGCACAGCATTTCGAACAGGGGGCAAAATGAACTTAAGACGACTGAAATACTTCGTAAAAATCGTCGATATCGGCAGCCTGACTCAAGCGGCAGAAGTGCTGCACATCGCGCAGCCTGCGCTGAGCCAGCAGGTGGCTACTCTGGAAGGCGAGATGGATCAGCAGCTGTTGATCCGCACCAAACGCGGCGTTACGCCAACGGAAGCAGGTAAGATCCTTTATACCCACGCACGCACCATCCTCCGCCAGTGTGAACAGGCGCAGCTGGCGGTGAATAATGTCGGTCAGACCCTGAGCGGACACGTCTCCATCGGTTTAGCACCGGGAACGGCCGCATCGTCTATTACCATGCCGCTGCTGCAGGCCGTGCGCGCCGAGCTGCCGGAAGTGCTGGTATACCTGCACGAAAACAGCGGTTCCGTGCTCAATGACAAGCTGCTCAACGGCCAGCTGGATATGGCGGTGCTTTACGATCGTTCCCCGGTTGCCGGGATCACCAGCCAGCCATTGCTGAAAGAAGATCTTTACCTCGTGGGCACTCGCGACTGTCCGGGGCAGAGCGTAGACCTGACCGCCGTGGCTGAGATGAATCTCTATCTGCCGCGCGATTATAGTGCCGTGCGCGTGCGCGTGGATGAAGCATTTTCTCTGCGCCGCCTGACGGCAAAAATTATTGGCGAAATCGACTCTATCTCCACGCTGACCGCAGCTATCGCTAGCGGAATGGGCGTGACGGTTCTGCCGGAATCCGCTGCACGCTCGCTGTGCAGTGCGGCAAATGGCTGGATGGCGCGCATCACAACGCCGTCTATGAGCTTACCTTTGTCGCTGAACATGTCCGCACGCGGTTCGCTGTCACCGCAGGCGCAGGCGGTAAAAGAGATTTTGATGTCGCTGGTCAGCAAGCCTTCGCTGGAGAACCGTGAACTGCAGCTCGTGAGTTAATATTCCATAAAAGAATAAGATGCTGGTTTTTATTATTTGTTCTGCAGCTCAGCTGACTCTAACAATAGAGCTATGTCAGATGCGCCGGAGTGAATCGTGAATTTCCAGCAACTTAAAATTATCCGTGAGGCGGCCAGGCGGGACTTTAACCTGACCGAAGTCGCCAATATGCTTTATACCTCTCAGTCCGGCGTGAGCCGCCATATCCGCGAGCTGGAAGAGGAGCTGGGTATAGAGATTTTTATCCGTCGTGGTAAGCGACTGCTTGGCATGACGGAGCCTGGCAAGGCATTGCTCACCATCGCGGAGCGGATCCTCAACGAGGCCAGCAACGTTCGTCGTCTGGCGGATCTCTTTACCAATGATGCCTCGGGCGTACTCACCATCGCCACCACCCACACACAGGCTCGCTACAGCCTGCCGCCGGTGATTAAAGCGTTCCGTGAACTTTTCCCTGATGTCCGTCTGGAGCTTATCCAGGGCACGCCGCAGGAAATTGAAGTGCTGCTGCAAAACGGGGGAGCGGATATCGGTATTGCCAGTGAACGCCTGAGCAACGACCCGCTGCTGGTGGCGTTCCCGTGGTTCCGCTGGTACCACAGTTTATTACTTCCCATTGATCATCCGTTGAATCAGGTATCCCCCCTGACGCTGGAAGCCATCGCTAAGTGGCCACTGATTACTTACCGCCAGGGCATTACCGGGCGCTCGCGCATTGATGAGGCCTTCAACCGCAAAGGGTTAACGCCGGACGTGGTGCTGAGCGCGCAGGATTCTGATGTGATTAAAACCTACGTCGAACTGGGTCTGGGTATTGGTCTGGTGGCGGAACAGTCCAGTGGAGAACGTGAAGACGGGAACCTGGTGCGTCTTGATACGCGTCATCTGTTTGACGCTAACACCGTATGGCTTGGCCTGAAACGCGGGCAGCTGCAGCGCAACTATGTATGGCGCTTTCTCGAGCTATGCAATGCCGGGCTATCCGTTGATGAGATCAAGCGGCAGGTGATGGAACCCGAAGAAGTGGCGATTGATTATCAGATTTAAGTGCTGGCTTGCCCGGTAGCGCTGCGCTGACCGAATCAGGGGGGAGGGATGTCGTCACTTGTTGTAAGTAATGGCGACATGCTGCCGCATCAATTCAACGATCCAATCAATAAAAACGCGCAGTCTGGCGTTGACATGGCGGTTAGGCGGAAATGCCAGGTACAGGGGCATTGGATTAATACGCCAGTCTTCAAATAGCGGAATCAAAGAGCCAGCAGTCTGATGCGCTGCCGCCATATAGACGGGGAGCGCAATCACGCCTAATCCCGCGAGCCCAGCTTCGAGGTAGGTGTTGCCATCATCAACTGCAAGCAGATAGCTTCCCGTGATTTCAATATGTTCACTCTCACAGCGCAGTACCAGAGGATCAATCTTACCGGTGCGTGAGGACAAGAATCCCACTATGCGATGGTCGGTGTTTTCCAGCTCTCGCGGATGCGCTGGGGCGCCGAGGCGTTCCACATAGCTTGGCGCGACGTAAACACCGATTTGCAAATCGCCGACGTGGCGTGCGATCAGGGACTGGTCATTGATTTCGCCACCGCGCAGGACGCAATCCACGTTGTCGCCGATCAGATCCACCACCCGGTCGCTCACGCCCATGTCGAACTGAATATCAGGGTATCGCGCGTGAAAAGCCGGTAGCGCGGGCACCAGCACCAGGCGGGCGAGAGGAGTGGGCACATCTATCCGTAGCCGTCCCCTGGGCGTCATCGCCGAACTGGACAGGCTGTTTTCAGCATCTTCCATATCCGCCAGCAGACGGATGACGCGCTCGTAGTAGACCGCGCCATCAGGAGTGACACCGAGCCTGCGGGTGGTGCGATGGAGCAGCTTAACGCGCAGGCGCGCTTCAAGCTGCTGAATAAGCTGTGTCACCGTGGTTTTGCTCATATGAAGCGTTTGGGCAGCCTTTGTGAAACTGCCTGCCTCCACCACGCGAGCAAAGGCGCGCATCGCATCGAAACGGTCCATCCCTTGTCCTCTCTTTTCACCGATTGTTTGGATATTACAAACAATGATGGACAAAGTCGCTTGTTTATCCGCCCGATCCTGCACCTGTAAAGTGTCTTTATGTTCATCGGGCAGATTTCGCCCCATTACAAAGGTACAAACATGACAACACGCGAAGCCGTTTTTCCCTTCGGACGCCAGGCGCTCTATGAGCGCAATCGCTATTCACCGGCCATCAAATCCAACGGTTTTCTGTTTGTTTCGGGGCAGGTTGGTAGCCGGGAGGATGGTTCGCCAGAAGAGGATCTCAACGCGCAGGTTCGGCTGGCATTCGATAACCTTAATGCTGTTCTTACGGCTGCGGGCTGCACGTTCGCTGACGTGGTTGATGTTACCCTCTTTGTCGTCGATCCCGAGTCAAACCTCGACGCTATCTGGAGTATCCTGCCAGAATATTGGGGAGAAGCGCCTTACCCTACGTTGACCGGGATCGGCGTGACGTGGCTGTACGGATTCCAGTTTGAGATTAAGGTGATTGCCAGGCTGGATGCGATTCTGAGTTAACATCAGAGCCGTAGAAAAGCAAAAAGCCTGCTTTAAAAGCAGGCTTTTCAAATTTGGCTCCTCTGACTGGACTCGAACCAGTGACATACGGATTAACAGTCCGCCGTTCTACCGACTGAACTACAGAGGAATCGTGTGAACGAGGCGCATAGTAGCGACCTCAGTACGCCTTGTCAAAGGGTGAAAACGCACTTTTCGTTCGTTTGCCGACAATTTCAGCAAATCGCTGATTTTATAGTAAATTTGCTTCGAAATTACACAGCAAAATGCGCCGCCCGCAGGCGGCGCGCGGTATTAGAACAGTACGGAGTAGTTCAGACCAAACGTGCGTCCACGGCCCTTGTAGGTATAAAGGCCCGGTGCACCGTAGGTTGGGCTATACAGCCCCGGCGCGCGCTGGCCCCAGGCGGTGGTGTAGTCTTTGTCCAGCAGGTTTTCCACGCTGAAGCTGACTTTACCCACCGGCAGGGCGTAGCTACCCAGGAAGTCGACCGTGTTATAGCCATCAATCTTCTTACCGTCGGAGTCAGAGACGTCAAAGGTCTGCGTGCTCTGTACTCGCAAGGTCCAGTCGCCCGGCGCCCAGTTGACCCATGCGCTGGCTTTCGACGGGCTGGCACTGTCAACCGTCAGCTTCTCCCATTTCCCATTTTCACGGGTTTCAGACTTGATGGCGTTAAAGTTCGCGCCCGTGCTCCAGTCGCTGTCGGTGAAGAAATAGTCCACCTGACCTTCCACCCCGTAGATACGACGTTTGTCGTCTTCGAGGTTAATGGTCATGTCCGTCTTGTTGATGGTGATGGTTTTATCCGAGAGCGAGTAGTAGGCCGCGACCTGCGTGCGCAGGTTATCGCCGGTGTAGCGCCAGCCCAGCTCGTAAGCGTTAACCTTGATACCGTCCAGTTTTGAGTCGTTCACGTTCACGCTATTCAGCAGGCGATAGTGACCATTGCTGAGCTGATAGGTGCCGGAACCGTAGTACTTCGCCAGGTCAGGAATTTCAAAGCCCTGCGAGAAGTTAAACCACACCTGCTGCTGTTCGGTCAGGCGACCGAGGATCCCGGCGTTAAACAGGAAGTTGTTGTAATCGGTTTTCCCGCCCGGTACCGCGTCTGCGGAGGTGGCTTTCCCGGTGGCGATGGCCTGCTGCTGGGCGTAACCGACAAAGTCGTCTACTTTGTTTTCGGTGTACTGGTAACGCACGCCGCCACTCAGGGTGATGGCGTCAATATCGTAGCTGGCCTGCAGGAACGGGGCGAGGTTGGTGATGCTGTAACCCGGGTAACGACCTACGTTATACGCGTTGTCCAGCTCCATGCCGCCACTCGCCGCGGCTTTGCTCAGGTTGAAGAACTGCTGGTTGGCATCGAAGGTTTCGTGGTCGGCGTCGACACCCCAGGTAAGGTTCAAATCATCCACTGGCTTGCTGTTCAGCGTCAGCTTACCGCCGTAAAAATCGGTTTTCTGCTGAGAGGCGCCGATACTGGTCACCACACCTTTGGTCAGGGTCGGGAACGGATAATAGGTCAAGCTCTCGTCACGATAGTAAATCTGCGCAACCAGATCCTGACCCAGGAAATCGGTATTGGAGTACTGCAGGTTTATCAGATGGCGCTCGGTACCCGGCACGCGGTCAGAGTCGAGATTCCCTTTGTTGTACGCGTTAGCATCTCCCGTTACCGCTGAGAAGTTCTTCCCGAGGTACAGCCCATGCTTACCGTCTGACTCACTTTTGTAGTACTGCGTCGTCAGCTGCAATTGCTGGTGATCGTCGATGTTGATGGTGCCGGTCCCCATCACATCAATACGGTCTGAATACTGTAAGCCGGTCTGGGTGTTATCAATGATCACCTCGTTGCCTTTGCCGTCGTACCAGCCACCGTAGCGCTGATAGGAGACCGACAGGCGACCGGAAGCATTGTCGTTGCCGCCGCTGACGGCTGCCGACACGTTTTCATCGTGGTCGTTATGGCTGTTAAAGCCACTTTTTGTTCCGGTCTGGAACTCAACTTCAGTCTCTGGCTGGCCTTTTTTGGTGACGATATTCACCAGACCGCCGGTACTGCCGCCGCCGTAGAGCGATGTGGCACCGGAGATCACTTCAATACGGTCGATGTTGAACGGATCGATGGAGTCCAGTTGTCGGCTGTCACTACGGGACGAGTTCAGGCGCACACCGTCGACCATGACCATCATCGAACGGCCGCGCAGGTTCATTCCGTAGTTGGTACGCCCCTGGCTACTGACGTCCATACCCGGGATCAGCTGTGCCAGTACCTCTTTAATCTCTTTTCCGCCCTGAACCTGCTGCTCAATTTCAGCCCGCTCAATGACCCAGGTGGTCTGCGCCATCTCCGCCACGCTGCGATGCGCACGGCTGGCGGAGACAACGATATTTTCTTCCTTTTGTTCTTCCGCCCACGCAGAGGTAGAAAGCATTGCAAGCAAACAAGGATTTAAAACCCAAAGATGAGAACGTTTCATTGTTATGTCGATCCTGATTGTGTGTCAGTACTCAGTCGTTTTTGATAACGATTTAAAAACCTGGCTGCTTTCCGGGCTGGTGGTGGTACGCCAGTGGATCACGCCAGGGGAGGTAGCCAACTCAAACGGCTCGTCAGCATGTGCGCGATTCAAAATTCGTGCGGCACGCCAGGCCATCAGGCTGAGCTGGGGTTCAGCAATACCGAGACGGTGCATCCCGGCATTCACGGCAAACAGGCGGTTGCTCTGCGGGCCGTCCCATTCGAGGGTGAAATCGTTGTTAATGCAGAAGGCTTCGTCCGTATCCAGATGGAGGCGGTGAGACAGTGGGGCGAGGAAAGCAGGCTGTACGCTGCGGTAACCGGTGGCGAAGATCACCACATCGGTCTCCAGCTGTTCGCGTCCGCCGTCGAGATGATGCTGTATTGCCAGGCGCTGTCCGTTTTGCAGCCTCGTAAGCTCGGTCACCGAGCGGGACGGCAAAAGGTGCGCCCAGGGTTTTTCACGCAGCACTTCGAAGCGGTGGTACATGGCGCGATAAATCGCCAGCAGAGACTCGGTGGTGATACCGTCGGAGGTCATCTTCTGCTCGTGCAGCATCTGGCGGCGCGCCTCTTCACCGAGCGTGGAGAAGCTGTCCACGTACTCCGGCGTGAAGTACTCGTTGGCAAAAGCGGCTTCATCCAGGGCGTTGTAGTTATTACGTCGCGATACCCAGTTCAGGCTCAACGGTTGGCCCCACTCGCCACGGAAAATATTCAAAAACAGGTCGGCACCGCTCTGGCCGCCACCGACAACAGTGACGCGCTTGCCCGCGAGATCCGGCGTGCGCAGCATCATCTCGCTGGCGTGGAAGCAGGTATCGTCCTGAGTTGTGACGCAGTCAGGAAGATTGATCTGTTTGCCAATCCCCACGCAGACATGGCGTGCCAGGAAGCGGTCACGCTGAGTGACCACCTCAAACAGGCCGTTTTTCTCATCAAAACTCACCTGCTGTACCTGCTGGCTGAATGACAGGTTGGTGAGGTTTTCCGCCGCCCAGCACAGGTAATCGGCAAATTCCTCACGAGAAACGGTGCGCTGCTCGGTGGTCAGAAAGCGGTAGAACTTTTTACGCTGTACCAGGTAGTTGAGAAAACTATGTCGGTTGGTAGGCTCGACGGCACTGACCAGATCCTTGAGGAAGCTGGTTTGCATATGGCAGTCCGGCACCATCATGCCAGGGTGCCAGGAAAAATGCGGCTTGCGCTCAAGGAACAGCGAGCTAAAACCGTCCAGCCCTTCCGCCAGCGCGGCGATGCTGAGGTTAAACGGGCCAATACCAATGCCGATGAAATCATAGGTTTTCATTGTGCTGACTCCCGGGAGGCCAGAAAAAGAGGGTTATCAAGGTCGGTGACATAGTTCGGCAGCATGCGGCTGCCGCCGTCGTGTTCTGAGAAGGTCAGTTTGACCGGGTTGAGGATCACGCGAATAATTTGCGGTTTGAACAGGTCGAATTTCGCGAACCGCTCAGCAAGATCCGGGTGAGCCGCCATATACTGGCGCAGCACTCCGGCCAGGATCTGATAGAAACGCGTTTCGCTGATGCCGCTTTGCTGGGTGAGACGCGAGATAAAGCGCAGCACCGTGACAAAGTTGCCGGTTTGAAGGTCATGGATGATGTAATCCGCGCTCAGGCGTGCCGTCACGGCTTTCACCTGCTCCGGCAGGCTTTGTGCCTGCGGGAAGTCTTCATCCACCAGACGCATGTCGCCCTGGAAATCTTTCAGCAGGATGCGCTGCGGAATAGAGTCTTTCATCACCAGCGTCACGTTCTGGCCGTGGGCGATCAGCGCCACGCCGTAGCGGCAGAGCAGGTGGTAGAAGGGGATAACCGTCGCTGCAAACAGCTTTTCCAGCCATGCTTCAGCAGTTAACCCGGAATGGTTGATCCACGCGTCAATCAGTGGGCGCCCGGCATTGTCGGTTTCCATCAGCGCCGCAATCAGCACCGCCTGTTCACCGTCCTGCAGATAACACGACGGATTTTCGCGCCAGATCACGCCCAGCATTTCCTGATAGCGATAGGGCGCTTTCGGCAAGGCGGCATAACCCGGATGCGACAGATACCCGGCTGCGGGTTCGCCAAGCACCTGCGCGCCTGAGCGGGTAAGCGTGGCGTCGGTGGCGAACTGCTGCTGCAGCCAGCGCGAAGCCAGCGGCCCGGCGGCAATGTACTTGCCCGGAATGCCGCGATAGCAGGAGGTGTTATAGATAGTCAGCGGCAGCTTGATGTCATACGGCGCGCGACGGCTGGCGTTGGTCAGCGTGCGCAGAGATTGTTGCGCCAGATACTCATCGCCAAATTCCCCCAGTTCCACCATCTCACCACGCGCGAGCTGCGCCAGGAAATGAATGGCAATTTTTTGCTGCCACTGCCACGGGTGCAGCGGCACCGGCAGCCAGCTTTCGTCGAGACCCAGCGTCTGCCAGCGGTCGTTAAACCGCGTGCGTTCGGCGTTGTCCATAGTGCTTGCCAACAGGACGTTGATATCGCAATCGGCGTCGCTGCTCCAGACCAGATGATCACGTTGAACGGCAACCCAGTGCAGGCGAAAACGCCCGCGGTATTCCGGGGCGTACTGGCGCAGCGCATCCAGACCCCATCCGCGGCGTCCTTTGTTAAAAATAAACTTAGGATGACCGCTCATCAGGCACTGCAATTCATCCGGGTCGAGATGAATGAGCGCGTCGGCATCCAGCGTTTCACGCGCCTGTAAAAGCTGAATATCGCCCCGCAACGTCGCGTAGAGATCTTCCAGATGCTCCGCCGTTTGCGCATCGCTCATCTCCAGCACCGTCGCCAGCTGCAGCAGCGCACTCTCCGCTTCCACGGCGGCACCGCTGGTGGTGGTCAGGCTATTTGGATCGATATGCAGCCAGCCCCAGATCCCGCGCGTGGCATGAAACTGCCAGGACTCGTTGCCCATGGTGATGCGCCAGGCGTCCGACGAAAGCGGCTCGGCGCGCAGTGTGCGTTCATATTCCAGCTCGGCGAGGATCTTCGCCACCATCTCATGGTTCACTTTTTGCCAGAGCGCGTTCACAGTCCCACCTCGCTGAAGAAGCGGTGACGCTGGCTCATGATGAGGCGCGAACGTTTATGCGGGAAGTCGAACTCTTTCACGGTATCAAAACCGGCAGACGCCAGATGGCGGAACAGGCGCTGGTTGTCGAAGCGCGGCTCGGCGACAATGCGCGTGGTGCGCGGTTCATCGAGATACAGATAGTGGTTAAGGCCGCGCAGCCAGCTACGGATGTATTGCGCACCACGCCAGTTCTCTTCGCCCACCAGCATGTGCAGACCACGGTCAAATGGCTGCCAGCGGTAGTGGCGACCAATACGGTCTTCTGGAGCCCAGTAGAGTTCAAAATAGCCGAACGGCTGGTCGTCGAAGCAGCCGATAACCGGGTAGCAATAGGTCGAGTCGAGCTGACGACGCAGGTAGTTTTCCTGCTCGGCCTGCGGGCCGGCCATCTCCCAGAAGGCATTGACGCGCGGGTTATTCATCCAGTGGGTGAAGCGCTCGCCGTCCAGCGCCACGTCGGCCACGCGGAAGCTGAGGGTGCGCTTGATTTGTGGGTCATAACGGCGGTATACCTCGCCCTGCGGGCGGTGAGGACGCAGCGGGAAGTACAGCTGACGGCTCTCATCAAACTGCATACCGCCGCTGGCCAGGGGGCGTTCACCTTTCAGCCACAGCGGCAGCTGCCAGAAAGTTTCGCGCGCCAGATAATCGCCACACGCGTGGTTAAACAGTGCCTGTGCCTGCGGTTCATCCTTCCAGGTAGCCCAGGGGAGGGTGATCCCGCTGAGGGCAGGCGCGGCGACAAACAGCTGATCCAGCGCTTCAACCAGCCAGCCGTCCTGGATATCGCGCAGGCGCTCCAGCACCGCGCTACCGTCGAGACCCAACGTCAGCGGCAGGGGCGTGTCAGTTGCGGTGCAACGAAAGCCGTAGCCGGAATGAACGATGTTCGCGTTAGCCATCACACCTTCTCCTTGTAAAACGGGTTGCTAAAGTCGAAATAGATCACTGCCGGGTCGGCAATCGTGTTTTCGTTGCGATCGTGCAAATAGCAGAAAAAGTTGCCTTTGCAGTTCCAGGTCGGGCTGTCGAGCACGTAGTCGAGACAGCGGGTCTGCTTGGCCGTGCGGCGCAGTTCCGCCAGCGCGTCACGCACGCGTGCCATCAGGTTTTCTTCGCTGTCGAAACCAGCGGCGGCGAGGGCTGCGGTGACGGCAAGGGTAGAGTTCAGCAGCAGGTAGTAAGGGAAGTAGCGCAGCAGCTGGCTCTCACCGAAGCGGTTTTCCACATCAGTTTCGCCCGCCTCTTTCAGCCATGCGTCGGCGCCCTCGGTCCAGGCGCTGCCCTGGCAGTCGCGGTAGATAAGCCCGACGGGGAAATCCTGCTGCATTTCAACGAGAATGTTTTGCTGGTGTGCCAACAGGACCAGACCGTAATCGGCTTCGGCACTGAACAGCGGAAGTAATACGCGGTCGCAATAGGCGTCCAGCCAGCAGCGCGCGGCCCGGGCGAGCGGTAAATCCAGGCGCTCACTCAGACGACGTACAGCTGCAGCCAGCAGGCTATCACCGCCGTCTGGGGCGGCCTGCGTCAGGCTCACCAGCACATTGGTTTGCGTATCCGGAGTATCAAACAGCAGATTGACGCGCAGGGCCATCAGGCTCTCTTCCTGAATCACGCCGTTTTCGTCGCGCAGCCCCGCCCAGCCATCTTCCTGCATCACGCGCATGGTCGGGTAGCGCGCCTGTAGATCTTGCCAGCGTTCGGTTTTAGCCAGACGAGCCAGACGCATCCCGCGCTTAACTTCTTTCACCGACAGCGTGCGCACGGAGTTGGTCAGGCGCACGCTGAGGGAAAACTTAATCATGTCGCTGTTGGTTTCGCTGTACAGCGAGCGTGAAGAGCTGGTTGGCAGCCACTGTGCGCCCGCTTCACCCAGATCCTGCAGTGAACCGTTGGTCACCAGCCGCTGGCACCACTCCTGGCCGAGCAGGTACTCCGCCTGCCACGGATGCATAGGCAGCAGCCAGCGGGTGTCGGTGAAGTGGCCGAGAAGTTCAGGGGCGCTCTGGGCTGCAAAGCGCAGTAAACGTTCGCGCAGGGAAACATTCAGGCTGTCACCGGCAATAAGCGTGTTCTCAACGGCGAACCAGCGCAGCGGGAAGCGAGAAGCGAAATCGGGTAAATAGCGACGCGCCTCGGTTTCGTTAAACGGCTCGTGCGACTTTGGCGCAGGGTGGAATGCATGGCCGACCAGCAGCGCCTGTTCCGCTTCGGCAAAGGTTAACGGTTTATCGCGCAGGGTTGGCCAGCTGTGGCGCAAATCAATCGCCTGCCAGGTGTGCGCGTGGCTTTCAAGGGCGCGTTGCTTAAAACGCGCCAGCGTATCGGCATCCAGCGAACCTTTTATTGACGGTTTTTCAAGAATTAAATCAACCAGTTGGTGGAATGTGACGGCGTCACTACTGTCATTGTCACTCTGGATAAGCGTTGCCGGGAAACAGTACTGATGATGCTGGGTCGGGGAAAAATACCGTACCGGAACCCGAAGAGCCTGGGCTGGAGAAAGCGGAATATGTATGTGCGATAACTCATCCGCAGAGGTTGCGGAGTGATAGTGCCAGTCCTTCGTTTCACGCAACAGGGCGTTTAAAAAACACTGGGCCGCAACGTCTGTACCGGCGGAGCGGGGCAGAGTACGCATAGATGAACCTCATTCCATGATTGATAATAATTCTCGTTATGATATTCATTCTGTTTACAGTCGCAACCATTTTTGCAATATTTGTTTTCATAAACTTCATGATTTCCACACATTTATTGACACTATGTTCACATTCTCATGCGCACTGACTCTAAAACGTTGACGGAAAACGTCACCCCAAAAGCCAACTGGCCCCTGGCGTTATGTGCAGGTTTATTAGGGATTGGGCAAAACGGTTTGCTGGTCATGCTTCCGCAATTGGTCACCCAGACAGGGCTTTCGCTTTCGGTCTGGGCCGGGCTGTTGATGTTCGGATCCATGCTCTTTTTACCCGCATCGCCCTGGTGGGGACGCCAGAGCGAGCGACATGGCTGTAAGGTCGTGATGCTGGCCTCGCTGAGTGGCTATCTGGTCAGTTTCGGGGTGATGTCGCTGGTGGTCTGGGCGATGGCGGCCGGGATGCTGGATAAGGTCTGGGGCCTGACGGGGTTGGTTCTCTCGCGCACGCTCTATGGTCTGACGGTCTCAGGTCTGGTGCCTGCTGCTCAGACGTGGGCTATCCAGCGCGCGGGGCTGGAAAAAAGAATGACCGCACTGGCGACAATTAGCTCCGGCCTGAGTTGTGGTCGTTTGCTTGGGCCACCGCTGGCGGCGCTGATGCTCAGCGTCAATCCGGTAGCACCGCTCTGGCTGATGGCGATTGCACCTTTCATCGCTTTGCTGCTGGTGCTTCGCGAAGTGGCGGACCCACCGTTACCGCCAGTGGCGCATCAGTCGACGCGTTTGCGGGCTTCAATGCTGCCGTTCCTGTTATTGGCGCTGCTGCTGGCGGCCCTGGTGAGTTTAATGCAGCTTGGCCTGTCACCGCATCTTAGCCCGCTGCTGGAGGGTAACGCCCGGGACATCAGCCATCATGTTGCTCTCCTGCTGAGCCTGGCTGCGCTGGCAACGCTCGCGGCGCAGTTTCTGGTGGTCCGCCCGCAATATTTCAGCCCGGTGACACTGCTCTGCATGGCCGCGGTATTGATGGTAGTGGGGCTTGGGTTGATGTCTGTGGCGGGTCTGGCTCTTTTCTACGTGGGGATTGTCATTACGTCGCTCGGGGCAGCCATGGCAACACCGGGATATCAGCTACTGCTTAACGATCGGCTAACCACGGGCAAAGGGGCGGGAGCGATCGCCACCAGCCACACATTAGGCTACGGTGTTAGCGCGCTGCTGGTACCTGTAGTGACACGTTTTTACGGTGAACAGTTTTTAACGATGGCTGCATTAGGCATGGCATTGATGTTTTTAGTGCTCAGCATAGGGGTGCGATCAACTGAGCGTCCCCTTGCTGAAAAAAATTAATGGACCTGGCGGGGAGAATGGCCGCCAGCATCCTCATTCTGCCGTAAACGCTGCAGGGGATCTTGCTGGTAAAACTGGCAGAATCGCTGCCACAGTGCCGGGAATCGGGGGGCGAAGAGTTCTGGTGCGCTGAAGAAGTATTCAGAGAGTACCGCAAAGCACTCTGCGGGATCGGTCGCCGCATAGGCGTCAATGCTGGCTGCGCTTTCCCCCACCAGGTCTATTTCATCCTGGATATTATCCATCGCGGCATGCAGGTCGTGCTCCCATCCCGCAACCTCACGAAGCGGAATCAATGGCACGCCGCTGGCGCGATCGCCATTGCGGGTATCGAGCTTATGCGCCACCTCGTGAATAATCAGATTAAAACCTGACGCATCGAACGAGTCCTGAATATCGAGCCAGTTGAGGATAATTGGTCCTTGCTGCCAGCTTTGTCCGGACTGAACCACGCGCTGGTTGTGTACCAGCCCGATATCGTCCTGCCATTCGTCATCCACCACGAACGGCGCGGGATAGATAAGCACTTCGTGGAAACCGTCCAGCCACTCGATACCCAGTTCAAGAACCGGCAGGCAAAACAACAGGGCGATACGCGCGTTTTTCAGCGGGTCTAGTTCGAATCCCTGCAGCGGAACCAGGCGTTTTTGCTGCAAAAAACGATCCGCCAGCTGAACCAGTTTCGATTGTTCATCCGGGTTTAGATTAGCCAGAACAGGGATCGTCAGCGCGTCATCCCATGGCAGCGCCACATCCCGGCCAGCCTCATTCGTTTTCCAGGGCCACTTTATCATCGCTTTGCT
Organism: Enterobacter sp. DVT3837; assembly: GCF_056238685.1. Classification (NCBI taxonomy): domain Bacteria; kingdom Pseudomonadati; phylum Pseudomonadota; class Gammaproteobacteria; order Enterobacterales; family Enterobacteriaceae; genus Enterobacter; species Enterobacter sp. DVT3837. Next base: position 225,027 of record NZ_JBWDLA010000002.1, read on the forward strand.
CGCAAACTCGTCACTTGAACAAAAATGGGAAAGTCAGGTTCGGTTAAGATGCCAGAAAATCGCTCACTGCGACAATTCCAGCCTGAATAAACTATCATTCGTACGTAGCGGTGGGTAGCGGTTTGCGGGCATCACCTTCATTTTGTGACGTCTGTCGTGGCCTTGTCTGTAGTCTCAGTGAATTCACCGACAAAGAGAAACCATCGTTAGCTTGACCACAACGAACGCTAATCTGAATTTCAACACCTAACCGGTTGCGGTAGGTCAATAAGACGCTATTATTTTTGACTTTGTTGCGTATTCCCTGACAGGACATTTAGACGCCATGCCCGTGAATTTTGACCTTAACGATCTCTATGCTTTCAGAGCGTTAGTGGAATACGGTAACTTCCGTGTCGCTGCTGAATCTATCTGCTTATCCCAGTCGGCGCTGAGCCGCAGGATTGAAAAGCTGGAAGCCGCGCTGGGAAACCGGCTGTTCGATCGTACCACCCGCCGCGTGGCCTTAACCCTATACGGGCAAAACTTTGCTGAACGATCCGCTCAGCTGCTCGACAGCGTAGAGTCAATGCTGGCTGATGTTGATAAAGTCAGTGAAGAACGGACAGGGCTTATCACGGTCGCCACGGTACCCTCAGCGGCCTGTTATTTTATGCCTGACGTGATTCGTCGTTTTCAGTCTCGCTATTCCCGCGTTCGCATTAAGCTCATCGATAGCAGTGCAGGAAATGTGATTGACGCCGTGGCCCGAAGCCAGGCGGATTTTGGTATCTGCTTCGCAGGAAACTTGCCGCCTGACATCGAATTTTTTCCGCTGGTGGAGGATGTTTATGTCGCGGCGTGCAGAAAGGATCACCCGCTGGCACAAAAGAGTCACCTGACGTGGCAGGCGTTTTATCAGCAGGATTATATCTCTCTCGATAAAACGTCAGGTAACCGTAACCTGCTCGATCGGATGCTGGGAGATATTGTTCCCGAGCGCCCCAGCGTCTGCGAAACCCGTCACGTCACCACGATGCTTGGTATGGTAGAGGCGGGGATTGGCATTGCTGCCGTTCCCGCCATGTCGATGCCGACGTCAGAGCATACGCTGCTGACCCATCTGCCGCTGGTGGCGCCGGAAGTGAAACGCACCGTGGGGCTTATCCGGCGCCGGGGGCGCATCCAGTCTTACATAGCGGCTGAACTGGAAAAGCAGATCACCGAGCAGTATCGCCGGACGTAACGGGGATCATCCCCGTCTCCTTGATGACGGCCCTTGAGGGCGGTGAGGCGAGATAGGTCAGCAGCGCTTTCCCCTCCGCGGGATGTTCGGCATGGCGGGTGACCGCACCCGCGAAGCGCGTGATGTACTGCAGACTATCAGGGATTTTCCCGATAAAGGTAACGCCCTGAACCGGCAGCAGCTCGCTGACCTGCTGGAAGCCCACGGCGTATTTTCCTTTCGCCACTTCTGAGGCAACTGGAATACGCTCGACCTTTGTCGCTTTACCTGCCACCTCTTTTTCTATTCCCAGCTTTTTGAACAACGCCTGGCTGACGTACCTGCCGCTGGCGCTGTCAGAGTAGGCGATGGAGCTGGCCTGCAGCAGCGCGTTACGCAGGGTCGCCTCGCTGCTGATATCAGGAACATCCGCACCTTTTTTCACCACCATGCCAACGGGAGAGTCCGCGAGTTCAGTTCGCGAACCCGGCTGGGTCTGGCTGGCTTTTTCGAGCTTCTCCAGCGCATCGCCCACCATAATCACCACGTCGGCTTTCTCGCCGCGCGCCAGGCGGTTTGGGATCGCCTGCGGCGTCGTGCCCATTGAGGGGCCGGGGATGATCACGATTTTATCCCCGGTCTGGTGTTCATATTCCGGGGCCAGCTTTTCCAGGGCGGCTTTGAAGCCGCCTGAGATCATGACCTTCACGTCCTGAGCACAGGCATTGGCGCTCAGAAACGTCAGCACCAGCGCGCTGGCGGTATAGCGATAAGTGCGTTTCATACTGCCTCCTGTGACTTGACGGTGTTTTGCAGCGATACCGCACGGCGGCGGTAGAGGTAGAGCGTGGCCAGCAGGGCACACACGGCAGCGAAACTCATCCAGTAGCCAGGCGAGGCTTTGTCACCGGTGTATTCAATCAGCGCGGTGGACATTACCGGGGTAAAGCCGCCAAAGACCGCCGTTGCCAGGCTGTAAGCCAGAGAGAAGCCCGCCACGCGCACTTCGGCAGGCATAATCTCCGTCAGGGCCGGGATCATCGCGCCGTTATACAGGCCGTAGAGGAAGGAGAGCCACAGCAGTACGCTCAGCATCATGGAGAAGCTGGGGGCGTTAGCCAGCAGCGTCAGGGCCGGATAGCTGGTCGCCAGCGCCAGCAGCGTCATGGCAATCAGTACCGGCTTGCGGCCAAAGCGATCCGACAGCGCGCCGCCCACCGGCAGCCAGACGAAGTTAGAGATAGCCACCAGCAGCGTGACCAGCAGGCTGTCCGAGGCGCTGAGCATCAGCACCTTTTTGCCAAAGGTGGGGGCGTAGACGGTGATCAGGTAGAACGCGGTGGTGGTCATCGCCACCATCAGCATGCCTGCGACCACCACCTGCCAGTTGCCAAGCAGCGTTTTAAAGACCTGACGCATCTCCAGATGATGGCGGCGCGCGCTGAACTCTTCCGTCTCCTCCAGCTTGCGGCGCAGGAAGAAGATAAACGGCACGATTAAACAGCCGAACAGGAACGGGATGCGCCAGCCCCATTCGCGAATGGCGCTCTCCTCCATCAGGGCATTCAGGGCAAAACCCATCGCTGCGGCGACCATAATGGCGACCTGCTGGCTGCCGGACTGCCAGCTGGTGTAAAACCCTTTGCGGCCCGGTGTGGCGATTTCAGCCAGATAGACCGAGACGCCTCCAAGCTCTGCACCGGCGGAAAAGCCCTGCAGCAGACGGCCCGTCAGCACCAGCAGCGGTGCCCACAGACCAATGCTTTGATAAGAGGGGATAAGCACAATCAGGAACGTCCCCGCCGCCATGATGGAAAGCGTGACGATCAGCCCCTTTCTGCGCCCCACCTTGTCGATATACGCACCAAGCACAATGGCCCCGATGGGCCGCATCAAAAAGCCCGCGCCGAAGACGGCGAAGGTCATCATCAGCGACGCAAATTCACTGCTCGCCGGGAAGAACGTGTGGGCGATGTAGGTGGCATAGAAGCCGAAAAGAAAGAAATCGAACTGTTCAAGAAAGTTGCCGGACGTCACGCGAAGTATCGCGCCCGCCTTAGACCGTACGGTTGCAGGTGAGGTTGAGGAAAACATGGTTATCTCCAGTTATTGTTGACGTTTTACGCGTCTGTTTCTGAAAACTGGATCAGGACGAGGAAATAGATAAGCGCAAATGCCGCATCGGCTGATGCATTTTTTGCATGAATACCATTCACTGTGTAAATACAATTAATGGCAACAATAACTTAACAAGTTGTTGGCTTTTTATTCACCAATATTCTGTAAGTCTCTGATATTGCGATTTTGTGATGTGGCGCAGAGGGGCGCTTCAGAAAGTGCCGGGTAACCGCTTCATTACCCGGCGGGGGCAATTTAGCGCAGCGCCCGGGCAATGGCGCTAAACATCAGAGAGGCCTCCAGCGGCTGGGCGCTAAAGGACGGCTCCGCCTGCGGCCAGGAATTCTTACCAACCCATTTTCATGCCGTGCAGTGGCAGAACGAAAAAAGGCTGCGCACCGAAGTGGGCAGCCGGGGGATTAGTCAGACGATGGTCACCATCTGGAAGCCGGGAAGCGCTCAGCGCTGTGAACACCCTTTGCACTGTTGGTTCTGGATCTGCTGGAAGAAATCGTTGCCTTTGTCATCCACCAGGATAAACGCCGGGAAGTTCTCGACTTCGATTTTCCAGATGGCTTCCATACCCAGTTCAGGATACGCCACGCATTCCAGACTCTTAATACTGTTTTGCGCCAGCACCGCAGCCGGGCCGCCGATGCTGCCCAGGTAGAAACCGCCGTGCTTATGGCAGGCATCCGTTACCTGCTGGCTGCGGTTGCCTTTTGCCAGCATGATCATGCTCGCGCCGTGGGATTGCAGTAGGTCCACATATGAGTCCATACGTCCCGCAGTGGTCGGGCCGAGTGAACCAGACGCATAGCCTTCCGGCGTTTTAGCAGGGCCCGCATAGTAGATTGGATGGTCTTTCACGTACTGCGGCAGTTCTTCGCCGTTGTCGAGCAACTCTTTCAGCTTCGCGTGGGCGATATCGCGCGCGACGATGATAGTACCGTTCAGCGACAGACGGGTAGAGACCGGGTGCGCGGAGAGCTGCGCCAGGATCTCATTCATCGGCTTGTTGAGGTTGATGCTGACCACGTCGCCTTCGCCCTGCTGGCGCAGAGATTCAGGAATATACTGACCCGGGTTGTGTTCCAGTTTTTCAATCCAGATCCCGTCGCGGTTGATTTTCGCTTTGATATTACGGTCTGCAGAGCAGGAAACACCCATGCCGATTGGGCAGGACGCGCCATGGCGTGGCAGGCGGATCACGCGGATATCGTGGGCGAAGTATTTACCGCCAAACTGTGCGCCGAGACCCAGGTTCTGCGCTTCCTGGAGCAGTTCCTGTTCGAGTTGAACATCACGGAACGCCTGGCCGTGTTCGTTACCTTCCGTTGGCAGTGCGTCGTAATAGCGGGTGGACGCCAGTTTCACGGTTTTCAGGGTGCTTTCCGCAGAGGTACCGCCAATCACAAACGCGATATGGTAAGGCGGGCAGGCTGCAGTGCCCAGAGTACGCATCTTCTCAACCAAATAATTTTTCAGTTTCGCCGGAGTAATCAGCGCTTTGGTTTCCTGGTAGAGATAGGTTTTGTTGGCTGAACCGCCACCTTTTGCCATGCACAGGAATTTGTATTCGTCCCCGTCCACGCTGTAGAGATCAATCTGCGCGGGTAGGTTGGTGCCGGTATTCACCTCTTTATACATATCCAGCGCGGCATTCTGGGAGTAGCGCAGGTTGTCTTCGATGTAGGTGTTATACACCCCCTGGCTCAGGGCTGCTTCGTCGCCGCCACCGGTCCAGACGCGCTGGCCTTTTTTCCCCATGACGATCGCCGTTCCGGTGTCCTGGCAGGTTGGCAGCACGCCTTTGGCGGCAATCTCGGAGTTGCGCAGGAACTGCAGGGCAACGTACTTGTCGTTCTGGCTGGCTTCAGGATCGTGAAGAATGGCGGCAACCTGCTTCTGATGAGAAGGACGCAGCATAAACGCAGCATCGTGGAAAGCCTGCTGTGCCAGCAGCGTCAGCGCCTCTGGCTCGACTTTCAGGATCTCCTGACCCTCGAACTCGGCAACGGAGACGTGCTCTTTAGTCAGCAGATAGTATTCGGTGTCGTCATGCGCGAGAGGGAAGGGGTTCTGGTAGATAAACGGTTTGTTTGACATAGCGTATTGCTCCACAAAAATAAAACCGCCGGAGGATGAGCCCGGCGGTCAGGAATCAGAACATCATGGACATCCACGGATAACCAATCAGCAGCAGGGCCGCCAGGAAGATGGCACCGAAGATGGTGCCGAGGCGCCAGTAGTCTTTGGTTGGCAGGTAACCACTACCGTAGTAAATCGGGCTTGGGCCGGTACCGTAAGGGGTGATGATCCCCATCACACCCAGCGAGGTCACCATCAGCAGGACGAATACTTCCATATTCATGCCAGGAATGGTGGAGGCAATGGTCAGCATCGCTGGCAACAGCGCGGTGGTGTGCGCGGTGGTGCTGGCAAACAGGTAGTGCAGCAGGTAGAACGCCAGCAGCAGGACAATGGTCGCCACACCCGGTGAGATACCGCTCATTAACAAACCACCTTCTTTACCCAGCCAGCTGATAAAGCCGGTAGACGAGAGGCCATCCGCCAGCGCAACCAGGGTGGCGAACCAGACGAAGGTGTTCCACGCGGCTTTGTTGCCGGTGATATCGTTCCACTCCAGCACGCCGGTCCACAGCATCAGGCCGACGATGAGCAGGGCAGCCATGGCAGGTTCAATCCATGCGGCAGCGAAAATCCACATCAGCAGTGCACAGCAGACGAATACCAGCAGCAGGATTTCGTTGCGGGACAGTTTGCCCAGTTTTTCCAGCTCACGGGTCGCCCACAGCGGCACTTCGTTGTTCACTTTGACTTCTGGCGGGTAGAACCAGTAGGCCAGCAGCGGCATGGTCAGGATCAACAGGATGCCCAGCGGCAGGAAGGCGAGGAACCAGGTACCCCAGGAGATATCAATCCCAACCGTACTTTTCACCAGCGCCAGCGCCAGCAGGTTCGGCGCGAGTGCGGAGAGGAACATTGAGCTAGTAATACAGGCTGCAGTGATCGCCACCCACATCAGATACGAACCAATTTTACGCGCGCTTGGATCGTTTGGTTTTGAACCATACAGCGGCGGAAGGTTAGCGATAATCGGGTAGATGGTCCCGCCGCTACGCGCGGTGTTGGACGGTGTGAACGGTGCCAGCAGCAAATCTGCGAAGGTAATGGCGTAACCGAGCGTCAGGCTGCGACGGCCCAAATACTTCACCAGAATCAGCGCCAGACGGCGTCCGAAGCGGGTTTTATCATAACCAGCGGCGAACATAAAAGCGCCGAAAATCAGCCAAACGGTTGAGTTACCAAAACCGCTCACGGCCCATTTAAAAGAGGCACCGGCCAGCTTGAATTTCGGGTCGGCCAGCTGTTCGGGGCTGAACAGTACCCACTGGCTACAGAGCGCAATGGCCACCACGCCCGTCAGGCCAATCACCGCGCCCGGCAGCGGTTCGAAGATCAAACCAACGATCACACCGACAAAGATGGCGAAGTAGTGCCATGCGTAAGGAGGCAGCCCTTCTGGTACCGGAACAAACAGCAGCAGTACGGCGACGATGACGGGCAGTGCCATCATCAGCAGACGTTTTGCGTTTCCATTTGATGCCTGGTTCGCCACAGGGGGCGTTACAGCAGTTTTTGTATTCATAGTTTCACGTCTTAAGTTGTCAAAAATTCGGTCGTACTGAAAAACAAAATGGCTTTCTTAAGTTTCTTTGCTTTTTTTAGTTATTAAAGGTGCGCTTTTGTATTTTCAGTAATAGTGATTTAACGCATTTTTGATTGCGCTAAATTAAAAAATGATGATGTTTTTATATTGCGCTTTTGGATGCCATAACTATTGATCACGATCAAAAAAACAGAATGGCAGCGTTATTTTTATTCTTTTATTAATAACCACTCAGGCGTATGTGGGTATTACGTGTTTTATTGGTTTGTTTTATCATTTCCGTAACATTTATGTTTTCTTTGTTTTTTATCTTGTTGTTTTTGATTGTTTTATTATTTATTTGGAAATTGGTTTTACCAATTTTTATTTAACGTATTTTAAATTATTGTGAATGACTGAATTACATTCTCTAACACCAATGTGTTATTTGTGTTATTGAAGGGGTTAAATAGTTTTTTAACTAACGTAATAGCTTTAGAAACTAAAAAAATCATTATATTAATATCATGACATCGGCAAAGAACGACGAAATAAAAAATCAATCCGATAACGAATTCTTAATTTTTAAAAGTTTGGAGTTTTCTATTATGAGCACTAACGAACGCATTCTGAGTTCCTTCACATTACCGAATGGTACCGAACTGAAAAACCGTTTGTTAATGGCCCCAATGACAACCTGTACCGGCTACTATGACGGTACGGTGACCAGCGAGCTAGTGGAGTACTATCGGGCCCGTTCCGGCAGCATTGGCACCATTATTGTTGAGTGTTGCTTTGTCGACGATCTCGGTCTTGCCTTCCCGGGTGCGATCGGTATTGATAATGACGAGAAAATCGCCGGGCTGGCGAAAATCGCTGAGGCAATTAAATCTAAGGGTTCTAAAGCCCTGCTGCAGATCTACCACGGCGGCCGTATGGTTGACCCGAAACTGATCGGTGGCCGTACGCCGGTAGGGCCAAGCGCAGTTGCCGCTCCACGTGACGGTGCCGCGACACCGGTTGCGCTGACCACTGCCGAAGTCGAAGGCATGATCGGTAAGTTTGGTGAAGCCGTGCGCCGCGCGATTCAGGCCGGTTTTGACGGTGTCGAGATCCACGGGGCCAATACCTATCTGATCCAGCAGTTCTACTCCCCGAACTCAAACCAGCGCACGGATGAATGGGGCGGCAGCCGTGATAACCGTGCGAAATTCCCGCTAGCGGTGCTGGAAATTACTCACAAAATGGTGCGCCAGTACGCGGACGACGCGTTTATTATTGGCTATCGCTTCTCCCCTGAAGAGCTGGAAGTGCCGGGCATCCGCTTTGAAGACACCATGTACCTGCTGGAGAAACTGGCGGCGCGCGGTGTGGATTATCTGCACTTCTCCGTGGGTGCCACTCTGCGTCCTTCTATTGTTGATACCCAGGACCCGACTCCGCTTATCGAAAAATACTGCACCCTGCGCTCTGAGACCCTGGCGCAAATTCCAGTCATGGGCGTGGGCGGCGTGGTGAATGTGTCAGACGTGAATGAAGCGCTGGACCACGGTTACGACCTGATTGCCGTTGGCCGCGCCACCATCGCTTACCCGGACTGGACTGACCGCATCGCGGCCGGTGAAAACCTTGAGCTGTTTATGGACAGCACCAAACGTGAAGAGCTGAACATCCCTGAACCGCTGTGGCGCTTCTCGCTGGTGGAAGCGATGATCCGCGACATGAGCATGGGTGAATCCAAATTCAAACCGGGCACCTTTGTTGAGAAAGTGCAGGACGATGCTAACGAGCTGGTGATTAACGTCAGCCTGGAGACCGACCGCATTGCGGATATCGAACTCGCATCGGGTCCGAGCGAAGACGTTGAGTTTGTGACAAGCTTTGAAGAGATCCGTACCCGCATTCTGGATGCCAACACCCCGCATGTGGATGCCATCACTGGCGCAACCAGCCAGAGTGAGGCGGTGAAGAAAGCGGTCTCGAAAGCAATGCTGAAATCCAGCAAAGCGCTGGCAGCAGAAGAGGGCGCCGACCCGAATGAAACCCGCAGCGTGGACGTGGTGGTGGTTGGTAGCGGTGGTGCCGGTCTGGCCGCCGCCATCCAGGCTCACGACGAAGGCGCAAGCGTGCTGATTGTTGAGAAAATGCCAACCATCGGTGGGAACACCATTAAAGCCTCTGCCGGGATGAACGCCGCCGAAACCCGCTTCCAGCGCGTGAAGGGCATTCAGGACAGCAAAGAGCTGTTCTACCAGGAAAGCCTGAAAGGCGGCGGTAACAAGAACAACCCGGAACTGCTGCGCCGCTTTGTTGAGAACGCGCCGCAGGCGATTGAGTGGCTGGCAACACGCGGCATTATGCTAAACGACATCACCACCACCGGCGGGATGAGCATCGACCGTACTCACCGTCCAAAAGACGGCTCTGCGGTGGGTGGCTACCTGATTAGCGGTCTGGTGCGTAACGTCAACAAACGCAACATCGACGTCATGCTGGACACCTCCGTCAGCGATATTATCTTCGAAAACGGTGAAGTCACCGGCGTGCGCCTGACCACCGAAGAGAATGAAACTATTACCGTAGCAACCAAAAGTGTCATTGTTGCCACCGGTGGTTTCAGTGCCAACAGCCAGATGGTGGTGAAATACCGTCCGGACCTGGAAGGTTTCGTTACCACCAACCACAAAGGGGCGACCGGTGGCGGTATTGCGCTGCTGGAACGTATTGGTGCAGGCACCGTTGATATGGGCGAAATCCAGATTCACCCAACCGTTGAGCAGAAAACATCGTATCTGATTTCCGAATCTATCCGCGGCGGCGGGGCGATTCTGGTAAATCAGAAAGGGGAACGCTTCTACAACGAAATGTCGACACGCGATAAAGTCTCGGCGTCAATCATCGCGCTGCCAGAGAAATACGCCTACATCGTCTTTGATGAACATGTTCGTGCCAAAAACAAAGCCGCAGATGAGTATATCGCCAAGGGGTTTGTGACCAGCGCCAGCTCACCAAAAGCACTGGCTGAGGCCCTGGGGATGGATTACCACGCTTTCCTGGCGACGCTGGAACGTTACAACGGTTTCGTTGAAAAACAGCATGACGATGATTTTGGCCGTACCACCGCGCTGCGTGCGCCAATCAACGAAGGGCCATTCTACGCCATTCAGATTGCACCAGGCGTGCACCACACCATGGGCGGCGTGACCATCAATACCGAAACCTGCGTACTGGACAGCAACCACAACGTACTGCCTGGGGCGTTTGCTGCCGGTGAAGTGGTCGGCGGGATCCACGGCGGTAACCGTATTGGTGGTAACGCAGTGGCAGATATCATTATTTTTGGTACTCTGGCTGGACACCAGGCGGCTATGCGTTCGAAAAAGAGGTAAGGCACCTGTTTCTCAGGCCGGATGAACGCAGCGCCATCCGGCATATTCCCCGGCGGCGCTGTGCTTGCCGGGGTTACATTTGAGGATACATCCTATGCCTGATAGCCATCGCGTTTACAGCTACTCCGCCGTCCTGATGGGCTCACCCATCCTCCTGAAACTCTTCTCCCATGACGAAGCCCTCGCTTCCCGCGTGTTTCGCCTGATCAAACAGTATGAAGATCTGCTCACCGTCAACCGCGCGCACTCGCAGGTCATGGACATTAATCATGCTGCAGGCCAGCATCCGGTCACCGTCAGCCGACCCGTATTTGAACTGATCCGCTGTGCAAAAGCGGCAAGCCTCCTCAAGGACAGCGCCTTTAACCTGGCCATTGGCCCGCTGGTGAAGCGCTGGAAAATTGGTTTTCAGGGAGACAGCGTTCCGCCTGCCGATGAATTAGCGTCACTGCTGGCGATTACCCGTCCTGATGATGTCATCCTTGATGAGGCCCGCAGCAGCGTTTTTCTGACCAGCACGGGTATGGAAATCGATCTGGGGGCCATCGCCAAAGGATATATCGCCGACAGAGTTCGGGATTATCTGCACAAAGAGGGGGCCGATCTGGGGCTGATTAACCTCGGCGGCAATATCCAGACATTAGGCTCGCCGGAAGGGGGCTGGAGCGTGGGGCTCAAAAAACCGTTCGCCGGGGATGCGTTGATCGGCACGATGACGGTCGAGAACATGTCAGTCGTGACGTCCGGAACATACGAACGCTACTTTGAACAAAACGGCAAACGCTACCACCACATTCTCGATCCGCGCACCGGGTATCCCCTGGATAACGAACTGGATAGCGTGACCATCATTTCTAAAAACTCCATTGATGGAGATATCTGGACCACGTTGATGTACGGCATGGGCGTAGAGAAGGGGTGTGCAACGCTGCGCGCGCGCCCCGATATTGAAGCTATCTTTGTGACAAAAACAAAAGAAGTGGTGCTCTCTTCAGCGCACCACTTCCGGTTTACCTTGCTGGATAACAGCTACTGCGTTACTGACAATACTGCTTGAGCAGGCCTGTTTGTTCCGGCTGGAGGCGGTAGCGATACACCGGACGCCCGGTGGCACCGTAGTGAATGCTGGTGAACAAAATGTTGATTTGCGCCAGCCAGATCAGATATTTGCGGCAAGATACGCGGGAGATATTGACCGCGCCTGCCAGGTCATCGGTGGAGAATTCTGTCTCCGGATGGGCATCAATCCACTGACAAATCGTGCGCAGCGTCTGCGGCGTTAACCCTTTCGGCAGCTTTTTGCTGTCCGCCAGCTCTGGCGCTCCGCCGTGGATCAGTCTGTCAACGTCGGCCTGCTCGTAGTACTGGTGCGATCCCATCAGACTGTGCTTCGCCTTCCAGCCGTTTAGTGCCTCCTCAAAGCGTGGGAACTGGAACGGTTTAATCAGATAATCCATCACGCCGTAATGGATGGAGGTCTGGATCGTGGCGGCGTCAGCAGCGGAGGAGATCATAATGACATCAATCGGGCGGCCCGAAGCGCGAATAACGGGCAACAGATCCAGCCCGTTATCCTGCTGCATATAAACGTCCAGCAGCACCAGGTCGACAGGCTGGTTGGGGTTATTGATAAAGGCCTCGGCCTGGTTGAGCGTAGAGGCGACACCGCAGCAGCTAAAGCCTTCAACACGGTTGACGTACAGACGGTTGAGGTCAGCTACCATGGCATCATCATCGACAATTAATACATTTATCACGCGATATTCCTCTCGCTATCCCAGGGGATGTGAACAAAAAATTGGGTAAAGACACCAGGCTCAGACTCGACGGAGATGTCTCCGCCCAGGTTCTGGATTTGCTGGCGAGCAAGGAACAACCCAACACCGCGGTTTTCACCTTTGGTTGAGAATCCCTTTGTAAAAATAGCCTCCAGCTGAGTGGGATCAATACCGGGGCCATCATCACTGACTTCACAACTGAGCCAGCCATTCTGATAATGCAACAGCAGAGTGATTTCGCCTTCCTGCTGTCCTTCCATCGCGTCGAGTGCGTTTTCAATAAGGTTACCCAGCGCGGTGATCAGCACTGCAACCTGCTCTTCACTGGCGGTATCCGGAATCTGGCACTCATCGGCCAGCGACAGGGTGACGCCCGCTTCTTTCGCCCGGTTTATTTTACCCAGCAGGAACCCCGCAATCACCGGAGATTTTACCTTGCTCTGTATCTCACCGATATCTGTCTGGTAATTGTGCGCGGTCTGAATGATGTACTCTTCCAGCTTGTCGTAGCGTTTCATGTGCAGCAGGCCAAGGATCACGTGCAGTTTGTTCATAAACTCATGTGTATGGGTGCGCAGGGCGTCGACGTAACTGACCATGCCATCAATCCGCTGCATCAGCTGGCTGATTTCCGTTTTATCGCGGAAGGTGGTGATCGCGCCGATCACCCGATCCTGGCTTTTGACTGGCACCATGTTGCACAGCAACAGCCGCCCGTTACAGCTGATCTCCTGATCCTGGCGGGCAATACCCGTTTTCGAGACTTCCCGCAGGCTGGCCAGCAGCGGCGCGCTGGCGTTTTCAGTCTGCTTCCCTGAGGGCAGGAGTAAAATCTCTCTGGCGGTTTGATTAATCATTGTCACCCGGCCATGAATATCGACAGCCAGCACCCCTTCACGGAGCGACTGCAGCATTGCCTGACGCTGTTCGAACAATGCGGAGATTTCGTAGGGTTCGAGCCCGAACAGGATGCGTTTCAGTACCCGAACCAGACCCCAAATCGCCATGGAACTCATAAAGATACTGAATAAGATGGTCCAGACGGCGTTCATCCGTCCGCGGGCGATCTGATCTTCCACTTTTTTGAGAGAGATACCGACCACCACCACACCGATCTGATCGTGCTGGCTGTCATAAACAGGGGTGAAAACACGGAGCGCTTCGGCGAGCGCACCACGGTTTACGGAGACATTCTCTTTACCTTCCAGCGCAGGCTCGAGGTCATTACCAATAAAGTGCAGGCCGATCAGCGCTTCGTTCGGGTGCGAGTAACGAATCCCCCGCATGTCAGTCACCACCGTGAGCAGCAGATCGTTGCGTTGGGTAACGGCTTTGGCGATGGGCTGAATGATATCTGCCTGCGGGGGCTGCATCAGGCCTCGCTGGATCTCCGGGCTGTTAGCCAGCGTTCGGGCGATACCCAGAGCGGTATCTTTAACATCATCGCGGGTCGCCCGGGTAATTTGTACTGAATAGAGTGCAAAGACCACCAGCAGCACAGAGGCAATAATCGCGCATACCATCAACGTGACCAGCGTATTCAGTTTCATGGGGCGCTTGCGCGTCAGAAGGAAAGGCTGCAAATCGCTCATCAACACTCCGCGATGATTAAGAAAGGGGGTAATTATCGCCGATGACGCGCTTTTCTTAAAGCCATGTAAAGGCGTGGATTTGCTCCTCTTTTCGTGACCCTCCTCGCATGTCATCCATATAAAACACTTTATAGTGTGTGGGTACTCATAATAAGGAGGCTGTTTATGAGCATTATGCTTACCGGTTCGGTCAAGGAAAGACGGCACGCCAGCACGATGAATATTGATAGATTGTCCACGCTGGACATGCTGAAAGTCATTCACCAGGATGATGCACTTATCACTGCTGCTATTACCCCCTGTTTAACAACTATCGCCCGCGTGGTGGATAACGCCGCCGCGACCCTCAGCCACGGTGGTCGTTTAGTCATTGTTGGCGCAGGCCCGTCGGGCCGTGTCGCGCAACAGGTAGCGGATGAATATGCTCCGGGTAAAACTCCTGTCATTGCCGTTACAGCAGGCGAGGGAGAAGGAAGCTATGAGCGTGGCGTTGCCGACCTGCAGGCCATCACCTTTGGCGAACACGATATGATGCTGGCGGTGACCATTAGCGGGAAAACACCGTGGGTTTGGGGCGCGATGCGGCATGCATGGTCGCTGGGCTCTTCGGTTGCTGTCATTACCGGCGACGCGCAAAGTGAAGCGGCGCAACTGGCGAGCATGGTGATTGCCCCGGAACTGGGTGCTGATGTGGTCGCAGGCTATATCAATACCAAAGCGGGGATTGCGCAGAAAATGATCCTCTCGATGATTGCTACCGGATTGGCCGTCCGAACCGGTCGCGCATACAGCAACCTGCGTGTGGATCTTGAGGCAAGCAATACCAAATGGGCCGAGCGACAAATCGCAATAGTGATGGAAGCAGGCGGATGTACCCGGGCGGAGGCGAAAGCCGCGCTGGAAGGGTGTAACCATAACTGTAAAACAGCGGTATTGATGGTGCTGACAGGGCTGGATGCCTGGAAAGCCCATGAGCTACTGGCGCAGAATAACGGATTTATTCGCGTGGCGTTGCAGGAAGCGCCGTAGAGCCTGACAAATGGCATAAAAAAGCCCGCGAAAGCGGGCTTTAGTATTTTAGATATTAGAACTGGTAGGTCATACCGATGCCAACGATGTCATCGGTGGAAATACCGTTTGCTTCGTAGAAGCTTTCATCGTTATCCAGCATGTTGATTTTGTAGTCAACATAGGTAGAGAAATTCTTGTTAAAGCTGTAGGTCATACCCAGGTCGATATAGTTAACCAGGTCCATGTCACCATGCTGACCCTGAGGGTGGCTAGCGTTGCCTGGGTAAGTCATGTCCTTGCCCTTGGAGTATACCCATGCCAGGGATGGACGCAGGCCGAAGTCGAACTGGTACTGGGCAACCGCTTCGAAGTTCTGGGTCTGATCTGCGATACCATAATCACCGTATGGTGTCATATTGCGGGTTTCAGCATACATCATCGCCAGATAGATGCTATTGGCATCGTATTTGGCACCGATGGTCCACGCTTCAGCAGTTTTACCGCTAGCATAACGCGCGCTGTATTGGCCTGCCGCTTCCTGTTCGTTAGTACGATCAGAAGACGAGTACGCCGCACCCAGGCTCAGGCCGGACAGGTCGCCAGAGAAGTCGTAGGAGGTCGACATGCCGAAGCCGTCGCCATTCTGGAAACGCACATCTTTATGACCATTTTTCGTGCCTTCCTGGTCTTCTTGAGCATACTGACCTTCATTCGCGCCCTGATATTGCAGCGCAAAATTCAGACCATCAACCAGACCAAAGAAATCATTATTACGATAAGTCGCCAGACCGTTAGCACGGCCATTCATAAAGTTATCGGTCCAGGTGTAAGAATCACCGCCAAATACCGGCAGCATATCGGTCCAGGCTTCAACGTCGTACACGACGCCGTAATTACGACCATAATCAAATGAGCCGTATTCACCATATTTCAGACCTGCATATGCCAGGCGGTTAAAGGATTTATCACCCGCGCCTTCAGTATCATTTGCGTAGGTTTTATATTCCCACTGGCCGTAACCGATCAGATCGCGAGTAATCTGAGTTTCACCTTTGAAACCAATCTGTACATAGGTTTCATCGCCGTCGTCACCTGGGTTGTCAGAGAAGGTATGACGTGCATCGACTTTGCCATACAGGTCAACTTTGTTGCCGTTTTTATTGTACATCTCTGCCGCATTTACCGCGCCAGCCATTAATAAAGCGGGTACAAGAAGTGCCAGAACTTTTCTTTTCATTATATATTCCCTTTAAAGATAATTTATATGAATATATGTAATTGCCCTCCGCAATTACATGGCTGATACTATTCTATGGATTGTTATTTTGGTTCAAAAATAAATGTAATTAAAGTCGTATAAATATTGCAAAATATTTCTAAATGTCGCTTTATTTTTCTTGTGAATTATTCGATTGAACATATAGGGGTTAATTATTATTAAGTATTTCACGCTATTATTATTTCATTTTTATAATTGCTTGAAATTATATATTTCGCCCTTTCAGAGCAAAAATAACACAACCGTTAATCTTGCCTGAGATCAACTTAACGCAAACTGAGCGTAAGAAATCTTCCCACACTGCCGCGTTTAATGACAAAATGTGATGATTGTCACAAAACTAAGTGAGCAGGTGAAAACGATAGTGCAGCTATCGTGGAGTGAAGGATAAAGATGGAACGAAAAATTGAACGTAGCCTGGGAGGCAAACTGGCTCTGTGGGTGTTCTACGCATTTTGCGGTTACTTTGTCTGGGCTATGGCGCGCTACGCGTGGGTGGTAAGTAAAATTCCATCACTGCCTGATACCGTGGCTGACGGTGATTTAGGGTCGACCAGCGGGAAGTGGCTTGGAGCCATTCTGGGGTTTATGGTGCTGGGCACCGTCGGTCTGATTCTGGGCGCGATTGCCTGGTATACGCGTCCCCGTCAGGACAACCGGTGATAGCAGCGGGGAAAGTTGCTATTGTTACCGTTTCACCGACAGGATGTGATCATGGAACTTACGCAGTGGCAGCACCGCTTTGAACGCTGGCTCGACGAAAACCACACTACCGACGACGCCGCTCATGATATTTCACACTTTCGTCGTGTCTGGATGACTGCGCAAAAAATTATGGACAACCAGACGGTTGACCCGCTGGTTGTGCTGACCGCATGTTATTTTCATGACATCGTTAGCCTGCCAAAAAACCATCCGGAACGCAGTCAGTCATCCCGTCTGGCGGCGCGTAAGACACGTAGCATTCTGCAATGCGATTTCCCTGATTTTCCGTCCGAATGTTATGCCGCAGTGGAACATGCCATCGAGGCACACAGTTTCAGCGCCGGGCTGACGCCGCAAAGTATTGAGGCCAAAATTGTCCAGGATGCAGACCGTCTGGAAGCACTGGGTGCCATCGGTCTGGCGCGAGTCTTTGCCGTGTCAGGCGCTTTGGGGGTGGCACTGTTTAATGCTGACGATCCGTTCGCCGATGCACGAGCCCTTGATGACCGGGCGTTTGCCCTTGACCATTTTCAGACCAAGCTGTTGCGCTTGCCTGATACAATGCAAACGGATGTCGGGCGCGAGCTCGCGCATCACAACGCCGATTTTCTGATCCAGTTTATGGCGAAACTCAGTGCCGAATTACACGGCGACTGCATCGGGCTGGATAGCCAGGTTCAGAGCCGCTTCCGTCGCAGTTTGCGCAAATGAACTGTGGTAATCTGTTTCCAGTCTTTATTGTCCGGTTAAAAGAATGCAGGAAAATCGATCAGTGACTGAGCCCGCACCTGAGCAGGCTGAGAAATCAACGGCAACGGTGCAGGCGTTATTGCACCAGTTGTTAGATATCTATGATGCTAAAACCCTGGCAAATCAGCTGGTGGCACACGGTGAGAGCCACTGGAGCCCGGCAATCCTGAAAAGACTGCTGACCAGCGAGCGGGCAGGGCGTCGCCTGAGCGAAGGCGAGTTTCGTTACCTGCAGAGCCTGCTTCCACGCCCTTCAGCCGCGCACCCGAATTATGCCTTCCGCTTTATCGATCTGTTTGCCGGTATCGGTGGCATCCGACACGGCTTTGAAGCCATCGGCGGTCAGTGCGTGTTTACCAGCGAGTGGAACAAACATGCTGTGCGCACCTACAAAGCAAACTGGTACTGCGATCCGCATGAACATCATTTCAACGCGGATATCCGCGATGTCACCCTGAGCCATAAAAGTGGCGTGAGCGATGCACAAGCCGCGGAGCACATTCGCCAGACGATCCCGGCGCATGATGTGCTGTTGGCGGGTTTCCCGTGCCAGCCTTTCTCCCTGGCGGGCGTCTCGAAAAAGAACGCCCTCGGACGTGCCCACGGTTTCGCCTGTGATACCCAGGGAACGCTGTTTTTTGATGTGGCCCGCATTATTGACGCCCGACGCCCGGCGATTTTTGTGCTGGAAAACGTCAAGAATCTAAAGAGCCATGATGGTGGAAAAACCTTCCGCATCATCATGCAAACGCTGGACGAGTTGGGCTATGACGTGGCCGACTCACAGGACATGGGCGCGGATGACCCAAAAATCATTGATGGGAAACATTTTCTGCCCCAGCATCGCGAACGAATCGTGCTGGTGGGTTTCCGCCGCGATCTCAATCTGAAGGGGGATTTCACCCTGCGTGATATTCCTTCTTTATATCCGGCGCACCGTCCCACCGTGGCTGAGCTGCTGGAGCCTGTCGTCGACGCGAAATTTATCCTCACTCCGGTGCTGTGGAAATACCTCTACCGCTATGCCAAAAAACATCAGGCGAAGGGCAACGGCTTCGGTTTTGGGATGGTCAACCCAAACGATCCGCACAGCGTCACCCGCACGCTTTCTGCCCGCTACTATAAGGACGGTGCAGAAATTCTGATCGACAGAGGCTGGGACAAGGCGCTTGGCGAGCAGAATTTCGACGACCCGGACAACCAGCGTCACCGTCCACGGCGCTTAACGCCTCGGGAATGCGCCCGGTTAATGGGGTTTGAGACCCCGCAAGGCTACAGCTTCCGCATTCCGGTTTCGGACACGCAGGCTTATCGCCAGTTTGGTAATTCTGTGGTGGTTCCCGCGTTTGCGGCGGTGGCAAAACTGCTGGCCTCCCGCATCAAACAGGCTGTGGCGCTACGTCAGAGTGAGGCCGTCAATGACGGATGTTCACGATAAAGCAACACGCAGTAAAAACATGCGTGCCATCGGCACGCGTGATACCGCAATTGAAAAACGCCTGGCCGCGCTTCTGACGCAGGCCGGCGTTGATTTCCGCGTGCAGGATCCTTCGCTTGCGGGTCGCCCGGACTTCGTTGTCGACGCGTACCAGTGCATCATCTTTACCCACGGCTGTTTCTGGCATCATCACGACTGCTACTTGTTCAAGGTTCCGGCGACACGCACCGATTTCTGGCTGGAGAAAATTGGTAAAAATGTTGATCGTGACAACCGGGATCTCACCACGCTTATTGCTCAGGGCTGGCGAGTGCTGATCGTCTGGGAGTGTGCCCTGAGAGGCAGATTAAAACTGAACGATGCCGATCTCACGGAACGGCTGGAAGAGTGGATCTGCGGCGGCGGTCAGACCGCGCAGATCGACACACAGGGTATTCATCCGCTTACGGTTTTTCCACCTCGCAAGGTGTGACAACCGGTTTGGCAGGCAGCAAATATTTGCCCAGCGTGACCAGCACAACAGCAAAAACAATCACCCCGAGTGCCAGCCATTCTACCGACGAGAGCGTTTCACCGCCCAATCCTGTGCCGAGCAGCACGGCCACGACCGGGTTGACATAGGCATAGCTGGTGGCGACGGCCGGAGAAACATTGCGGATCAGGAACATGTAGGCATTAATGGCGATGAGCGATCCAAACAGCGCCAGATAACCGACCGCCAGAAAGCCCGACAGACCCGGCATTGTCGTCAGCTTTTCTCCCGTCAGCGTTGAGGCGAGTAAGAGCACAATCCCCGCAGCGAGCATCTCTATTGCGCCAGCCATCATGCCGGAGGGCAGCTCAATACGGGAGCCGTATACGGAACCGAACGCCCAGCTCATAGAGCCGATCAGAATAATCACGGCGCCCCATGGGTTCCCGCTCAGGTTACCGCCGCTGTTGAGCAGAATAATGCCAGCAAGCCCGATGCCAATCCCCAGCCATTCCAGTTTGCGGGTACGAATGCCAAAAAGGCGGCTAAAACAGAGGGTAAACAGCGGGACGGTGGCAACCACCACGGCGGCGATCCCTGACGGTACATTCTGGTGCTCGGCAATGGTCACAAAACCATTGCCCACGGCCAACAGCAGCAGACCAATCAATGCAGCATTAAGCAGCGGGCGAAGTGGGGGAAGTTTATGACCGCGTAGCAGCAGGAATGCCAGCAGAAGCACCCCAGCCGAGAGGAAGCGAATCCCCGCCATCATCAGCGGCGGCCAGCTTTCTACGCCGATGCGAATGACAAAGTAGGTTGAACCCCAAATGATATACAGTGAAAAAAGTGCCCCAATGAGCGGTAGCAATTGCCGGAAACGCATAATCCCTCACGACGAAATAAAAAGGTCGCTGATAGTAAACGCGAAAACTATCGTGCTGGCGAGCCCTTTAATTGTGTGGTTGATGTGAATTTTTTGTTGACGAAAGGTGCCTGTTTCCGGGTTCACGCTTTTGCTCCATACTATTCACTACATTAGCAAAAAAAGAAGGATTGAGATTTTGGCAGGAAGTAGCTTATTAACATTGCTGGATGATATTGCCACCTTGCTGGATGACATTTCAGTGATGGGGAAACTGGCAGCGAAGAAAACCGCAGGCGTTCTGGGAGATGATTTATCGCTTAACGCCCAGCAGGTGAGTGGGGTTAGGGCTAATCGTGAACTGCCGGTGGTGTGGGGCGTTGCGAAAGGTTCATTCCTGAATAAAGTGATTCTGGTACCACTGGCGCTACTGATCAGCGCGTTTATTCCCTGGGCCATCACGCCGTTACTGATGATTGGTGGGGCATTTTTATGCTTCGAGGGCGTCGAGAAAGTCCTGCATTCGTTCGCGGCACGTAATAAGAGCGATACGCCTGAAATGCGCCAGCAGCGTCTTGAAGCACTGGCCGCGCAGGATCCGAAAACCTTTGAGCGCGATAAAGTGAAAGGGGCTATTCGTACCGACTTTATTCTCTCTGCTGAGATCGTTGCCATTACGCTGGGGATTGTGTCTGAAGCACCGCTGATGAACCAGGTTCTGATCCTCTCCGGGATCGCTATTCTGGTCACGGTAGGGGTGTACGGTCTGGTGGGGTTGATCGTTAAGCTGGATGATATCGGCTACTGGCTGGAAGAGAAATCAAGCGCGGTGGCAAAAGGGGTAGGCAAAAGCTTACTGGTGCTGGCGCCCTGGCTGATGAAGAGTTTATCCGTGGTCGGCACGCTGGCGATGTTCCTCGTTGGCGGCGGTATTGTGGTGCACGGTATTGCGCCATTGCATCACGCTATCGAACATTTCTCCACTGCGCAGGGTGCTGTTGTCGCGGCGATTCTGCCCACGCTGCTGAATCTTGTGTTGGGCTTTATCATTGGCGCTATCGTGGTGGCGGCAGTAAAGTTGGTCGAAAAAATGCGTGGCACGGCGCACTAATTGCTACCTGTTACAGATGCAAAAAGACCATTCCTCGTCTAAATTGAAAAAGTTTCACCCTGATACAGGAGGCAGGTATGGTCTTTTTGGTCAGTGATGAAGTTAAGCCTAAGAAGGGCGGCCCACGTATGATTGTCACCGGGTATTCCAGTGGAATGGTGGAGTGTCGGTGGCACGATGGCTACAGCATCAAGCGGGAAGCATTTCGTGAAGATGAGCTTCAGCCGGGTGATGGGCAGCAGAAACGAGACAAGGCTTAATCACATAACGCCCGGCTTTGTCGGGCGTTTTTTATTTCAGGTACCGGGTGTAGGCAGTCATCAGGGAGAGTGTGTGTGCAGCGCGATACATTTGTTGTAAGACGATCTTTTTTTCAATGGCTGCAAAAGCGCAGCAACCCTGGCCTGATTGTTAATTCCTGTTTTATCGTCGTACTGATCTTCTCCACTCTTCTGACCTGGCGCGAGGTGGTGGTGCTGGAAGAGGCCTATATCTCCAGCCAGCGCAATCATCTGGAAACGGTTGCCAGCTCGCTCGACAGACAGCTGCAATTTGGCGTTGATAAGGCGCTATTTTTCCGCAACAGCATGCGGGACGCACTGCAGAAACCGCTGGCATTTGACGTTTTGCATCAGGCTGTTGATCGTTTTGACCTCCTCCGGAATCGACCTGCCTGGCAACTGGCGGTGGATAAAGAACGCACACTCCCCATTAATGGCGTATCAGACGCCTTTGTTGAAAAAACGGTACTCCTCAACCGTGACGATGAACGTATCCGTAATGAAATTTCTGCTGCACTTGAAGTCGGTTACTTACTACGTCTGGCCTCATCGACGGTACAGAATGAAGAGCGGATTATCTATATCTCCCGCGCCGGGTTTTATCTTTCCACGGATACGCCTGCGCAGAGTGACGACATCATTACGCGTTATTACCACCTGGTGACCCAGCCCTGGTTTACGCAGCAGTCTGAACGTAACAATCGTGCGCGGGCGGTGCGCTGGTTTATCTCTACCGCGTCCTCCTGGACCGGCAACGAACGCATGATTACGGCCAGCATACCCATCTATTTCGAACATTACTGGTACGGCGTAGTGGCGATGGATTTTTCGTTTAGCACCATGAAGCGTTTGCTGGCAGATGCAACGGACGATCATGCCGAAGGGGAATATCAGCTGTACGATTCGCGCCTCAACTTGATTGCCTCTTCGGAATCTCCGGCCAGCCTGATGAACCGTTTTGACGAACGTGAAATGGCGCAAATCGCGCATGCCATTGAAAGTGACACGGAAGGCGGAGTCCGTCTCGGCAGTCGTTTTATCAGTTGGGAACGGCTCGATCACTTTGATGGCGTTGTTCTGCGAGTGCATACCCTGCATGAAGGTGTTCAGGGTGATTTCGGTAGCATCAGCATTGTGCTGGCTCTGCTGTGGGCACTTTTTACGGCCATGCTGCTTATCTCCTGGCTGGTGATCCGCCGAATGGTGAGCAACATGTATGCACTGCAAAGCTCACTGCAGTGGCAGGCCTGGCATGATCCGCTCACCCGTCTGAATAACCGTGGTGCGCTCTTCGAACGGGCCAGAATACTGGCACAACAATGCCAGCAACAGTCGCTACCGTTTTCCGTGATTCAGATCGATCTGGATCATTTCAAAAGCATCAATGACCGCTTTGGTCATCAGGCGGGTGACAAGGTGCTGTCTCATGCTGCCGGGATTATTGCCAGCGGACTGCGTGAAAACGATGTCGCCGGGCGCGTCGGCGGGGAAGAGTTTTGCGTGGTATTACCTGGGGTGGCGCTTCCCGAGGCCTCGGTGGTAGCAGAGCGCATCCGCGCAAGGATTGACAGCAAAGAGATTCTGGTGAAAAAAAGCACCACATTACATATCACTGCATCATTTGGCGTGAGCTGTGCTCATGAAAAAGGGAACTACAACTTTGAACAGCTGCAGTCGATTGCCGATACCCGTCTGTATCTGGCAAAACAGGGGGGACGTAATCAGGTTATCTGGCGCGATGACGACAAGAAGTGATCCAGCCCCTCACTCCAGCCAGCCGGTCCGGGCTGCTGAGTGTAATAGACCCGCGCAGGGGAAGTGTCTCGCAGCACGATACCCTGTCGGTTTATCCCTTTGATGACGACAGCGAAGTCCATGCTGTCCAACAGGGGGGCATCATTGGGGCCATCACCGAGTCCCAGGGTGACATGAGTGATATCTTCCTGCTCACGGTACTGCTCAATAAGCCAGTTAACCGCAACGTCCTTACCACAGCGGGCGTCCAGAATATGCCAGAAACGGGCGCCTTGCAGGCATTTCAGGCCACTTCGCGCCAGCACCTCTTCAAACTCAACCATTTTCTCATCGGTGTCGCGCCAGATAAGCGTGACGGAGGCTTCATGCTTACGTGCAAGGGCTGAGCGATAGCGCGTCAGCCCGGTCCACTCGCTGATAACCCGTTCATCGACGTCGTCAAAGGTGGTGAATTTAACGCGCAACTGCAGGCGGATTTGTTCAATCAGCCGGTGGATATCCTGGTGCGACATCCCTCTGATGTGGCGCTGACCCATTTCCCAGCGGACATCAGGCTGAATCACTGCGCCGTTTTCGGCAATAAGCGGTAAACCTTCCAGCCCCAGATCCTGCTGGATCTCAAGCATCTCTGCCACCGTCTTACTGCTGCAAAGAATGACCGGTACCTGGTTATCCAGCAGCCTGTCGAGCCAGGGTATCGCTGGCTGCCAGTCATAGGTATGAATATCCAGCAACGAGCCATCCAGGTCAGAAAAAATCAGCAGCGTGTCCTGCAGTGAAGGCATAGTGGCTCCAGATAACGGATGCGTCAGAGATTAAGAATATTCCTAAAAAATAACGGAAAGGGAAATCCTGGAAAAGGGAACTATCCCAGGCAAACCCGCATTCGGCGTATGTTATCGCTCATAACAAAAATCAATATGTTAAAAATGTTATATTCATTCCGAGAATATATGCTTGTCAGGCAAAATTGTTGGGGATAGTGTGGCATGTACATCAGGTTTCCTGGTGTAACGAATTTCAAGTGCTTCTTGCATAAGCAAGTTTTGATCCCGGCCATCCCCATGACCGGGATTTTTTTCGTGCTACCGATTTGCTTCAGACACGCTAAAGTCATGAATATCAAGCTCGAAGGCCTCAGCCAGTTCACGATAGGTGTGATAATCCCTTCCGTTAACAATGACGCGGTCAGAATTATCGTCCATACGGCGGACTTCTGATTCACTGATCTCATTGATCGCGGCCAGCAGGGCATCGACATCCACTTCGACGTCGCGTTTGATGGTGTCGCTGTACGCTTTGTCGGTCTTCATTACGGGACTCCTCTTTCAACCTACAAACGTGTCCAGGGTTAAGTATAGCCTGTGTAAAAAAACGCCATTCGCGCCGGACGGCGATGTGCGTTTTTGCGTTTTGTTCTACACTGGCTCAAAACCAGAGGAGGAATGTATGAAGGTCAACGATCGGGTAACCGTTAAAACGGACGGTGGGCCGCGCCGCCCGGGTGTGGTACTGGCAATTGAAGAGTTTAGCGAAGGCACAATGTACCTGGTATCACTGGAAGACTACCCGCTTGGCATCTGGTTTTTTAACGAACTGGGGCATCCTGACGGTATTTTTGTTGAGAAAGCAGAGTAGCTCGGCGTCGGGTGGCACAGCGCGTACCCGACAACGTCTCAGAAGCAAAAATCTCTGGCCAGGCCAGAGATCAAAGGTAGGGTGCACAGGGTCTTAAGCGACTAACGCATGTTGACGAAAATCCCGTTCGTCACATTATCGGTCAGGCGTACTACGTGGTAGATCACTTGCTTATTATGCGTTTTAATTTTCCTTTTAATATTTCCTTTGTGTGACGAAACGGTTTTAGCTTTAATATTCATCTGGTCTGAGATCTGAATAGTTCCTTGGCCCGCCATCCACATTCTCAGCATACTTGATTCAGTCCTGCTTAATGATAGGGTGGGTAAGTTAACCGCTCCTACATTTTTAACTTCTTTATTCAAATAATCACCCAGAATGTCATCCAGCGACTCTGGTTTAATCGATTTAGAGCTGATTAATAAGTTTTTACGGACCAATAAATACTCATCGAAATGGATATTCGCGATCGCCATAAAAACAATAAACAGGGTTTTTGGATGCTGATTAATGATTTGCTTAATGTGCTGACTGTTGGCTGGATCGTGAATGAAACAGTCCTCATTAATAAACACCACGCCTGGTTTTAGTTCGTCACAAGCGGCTGCGAGTTCGTCAACGGTGTGTGCATCGTTGATGTCTCTCTTTCTTACCCCTCTGCTTGCCAGGTACCCGGTTAACCCTAGCCGGGTGTAGCTGCATAAATCCATAATGATCGTTGACATGGCATACCCTCACTCAATGCGTAACGATAATTCACCATCTGCCTGAGAGCTCAAAACAGCCATACGGGATGGAAAAAAATAATAAACCTGTGAGCATGACAAAGACTTTCAGGCGGACTCACTATCCCGTAAAGTTACGTATAATTTGCCAGGAATCTTCTTAAAGTAAAGTAATTATTAAGTATTGTGAGGTGCTTAGAAACAATTAAACCGCGTCAGATATATCCTGGAAGATGTTTTTCAGGTTTTATTTTAGGAATATCCTCAGAAAGACAATATCAATAGTGAGGGCTATTATTTACGTGGCAGTTCGCTGACAATATCCGCTAACAGGTTGAATATCTCGCCGAATAAATGTTCACAGAAGGGGGCGATAAGTGGCATGAGTAATGACATTAATAAAATTCCGACCGTCAACGTCAGCGGAAAACCAATGACAAACACCGATAACTGCGGCGCCATTCGGTTCAGTAAACCTAATGCCAGGTTTACTGTCAGCAGCAGTGTGATAATCGGTAGCGCGAGCATCAGCCCGTTCAGGAATATCAGCCCTGCGGCACGGGTGAGCGCCAGAAAAGCATTGCTGTTCACCGGGTTCTCACCAATTGGCAGCGTATGGAACGTATCCACCAGCATGGAGATGAGCCACAGATGACCGTTGAACGACAAGAACAACAGCATGGCCAACAGGTCGATAATGCGCGCCAGCACAGGCATGTTGAGATGGCTGCCGGGATCAACGAACGTGGCGAACGATAATCCCATCTGCAGGCCGATGAGTTCCCCTGCGGTGCGCACGGCGGCAAAGGCGAGTTGCATGGTAAAGCCGACGGCGACGCCAATCATCACCTGCTGCAATGCCACCCATACCGCATTGGCCGAGAAAATCGGAATATCCACGGGAGGGAGAGAGGGCGCGACGATAATGGAAATGATAATGCCCAGCCCCACTTTGACACGCTTGGGGATCGATTTCTCACTGAGAATCGGGGCTGTTGAGATCAGCGCCATGATGCGCAGCATTGGCCAGAAATAGACGCCAAGCCACTGAACCCACTGGTCGCTGGTGAAGTGCAGCATCGTCAGGTCAGCCGATGATGTACGGCAGATTGGTAAACAGGTTGCGCATA
Source organism: Enterobacter sp. DVT3837 (assembly GCF_056238685.1). NCBI lineage: Bacteria > Pseudomonadati > Pseudomonadota > Gammaproteobacteria > Enterobacterales > Enterobacteriaceae > Enterobacter > Enterobacter sp. DVT3837. Next base: position 251,941 of record NZ_JBWDLA010000002.1, read on the forward strand.
TAGTCCAGCAACAGGTTCAGCATCCACGGCCCGGCAACGATAATCGCCACGAACACGGCGATGATTTTCGGGATGAATGACAGCGTCATTTCGTTAATTTGCGTGGCGGCCTGCAGAATACTGATAATCAGACCGGTTACCAGCGCGACAAGCAACAAAGGCGCGGCAACGGCTATCGCGATTTTCATCGCTTCCGTGCCCATCATCATGACCGATTCGGGTGTCATCGCCGTTCCTTAACTGTAGAAACTCTGGGCCAGAGAACTGACCAGCAGCTGCCAGCCATCGACCAGCACGAAGAGCATGATCTTAAAGGGCAGGGCAATGGTGGCGGGAGGAACCATCATCATACCCAGCGCCATCAGCACGCTGGCGATCACCAGGTCGATAATCAGGAACGGAATAAAAATGGTAAAGCCAATCTGAAACGCGGTTTTCAGTTCGCTGGTGACATAGGCAGGCAGCAGAATACGCATCGGAACCGCTTCCGGACCCTGAAGCTCACCGGTGTTGGACAGGCGAGCAAAGAGCGCCAGATCCGCTTCACGCGTCTGGCGAAGCATAAATTCCCGTAACGGCTGAGCGCCTTTATCCAGCGCCTCCTGCATGGAGATTTTGTCTTCGCTGAACGGCTGGTAGGCGTCGGTGTAAATCTTATCGATCACCGGCGACATAATGAAAAAGGTCAAAAACAGCGCCAGACCCAGCAGAACCTGGTTTGGCGGTGCGGAAGGGGTTCCTAGCGCGTTTCGCAACAGACCAAAGACGATGATGATGCGGGTGAAGCTGGTCATCATCAGCAGGATGGCCGGAATAAACGTCAGCGAGGTGATGAAAACCAGTGTCTGAACCGGGAGCGACCAGCTTTGGCCGCCGCCAGCGAGGGGCGTTGAGACCAGACCAGGCAGTTGCGCATAAACCGCGGGAGCAAACAGACCCACGCCCGCAAGCGTAAGGGATAACAAACGGCGCATCAGGATCTCCCGGAACGCTTAAGCAAACTCTTCATAACGGACTGGAAATCCGCAGGGGCGTCTGCGCGCTCGTTCACCAGAACAGGCGCGGGCGGCAGTTTATGTAATACGTTGATGTTTGAGGCAGTGACGCCCAGAACCAAACGCGCATCTTCCACATCGACAATGACCACGCGTTCCCGTGGCCCCAGTGTGGTGCTGGCGCTGACCTTCAGACCGCGGGTACCGGCGGTTTTACCCGCCAGACCAACGCGTTTCGCCAGCCATGCGGCGATAAGAATAAAGGCAATAATACCGAACAACGCCCCGCTCACCTGGAGCAGAGGTGAGCCGGGGACGGCAGAAGGTTGTGATATTGTTGCCTGAGTTTTCATGCTTAACGGCTCAGACGACGCATACGTTCTGATGGGGTAATGATGTCGGTGATGCGAACGCCGTATTTATCGGCAACCACCACCACTTCACCCTGGGCAATCAGATAACCGTTGATCAGAATATCCAGCGGCTCACCGGCCAGACCGTCCAGCGCCACCACGGAACCCTGCGTCAGGCGCAGCAGTTCTTTAATGGTCATACGGGTACGTCCCAGTTCCACGGTCAGCTTAACAGGGATGTCCATAATCAGGTCGATGTCCTGCAGCGTGCCGCTGACATCACCCCCACCGAGCTGCTGGAATACCGCATCCGCCGCGCTTTTGCTCGGGGTGGATTGTTGCTCGTTTAACGCGTCAGCCCACAGATCGTCCAGTGCTCCGCTGTTTTCATCGGACGGATTGTTCATGTCACTCATTTGGGCTGTTCCTCATTCAGCGAATTCAATATCGGGTTGATCAAGTGCTCAACGCGTAACGCATACTGACCGTTAAGTGTGCCGTACTGGCTTGTCAGCACCGGGACACCATCCACATGGGCAATAATGCGGTCGGGTTTTTCTATCGGCAGAACATCGCCGGGTTGTAATTTCAGTATCTGGGATAACCGCAGCGGGATATCGGCAAAACTCGCGATCAGCTCAAGCTGCGAATGCTGAACCTGACGTACCAGGTTTTCACGCCAGTTCTGGTCTTCGTTGCGTGAGTTCTCCAGCGGGGGGTTAACCAGCAGTTCGCGCAGCGGTTCGATCATGCTAAACGGCAGGCAAATGTTGAATTCCCCGGTCAGGTTACCGATTTCTACATGGAACGGTGTGTTGACGACGATATCGTTTGGAGAGGTGGTGATATTGGTAAATTTCACCTGCATCTCAGAACGTACGTACTCCACGTCCAGTGGGTTAATGGCTTTCCACGCGTCGCTGTAAGATTCCAGCGCCAGCTTCAGCATACGGTTAATCACGCGCTGCTCGGTGTGGGTAAATTCACGACCTTCTACTTTGGTCGGGAAACGCCCGTCGCCGCCGAACAGGTTATCCACCGCAATGAACACCAGGCTTGGCGAAAACACCACCAGTCCAGTGCCGCGCAGCGGCTTCAGATGAATCAGGTTAAGGTTGGTTGGCACCGGCAGGTTGCGGGCAAACTCATGATACGGCTGAATACGGATCGCACCGACCGTGATGTCCGGGCTACGACGCAGCAGGTTAAACAGTCCCATACGGAACTGACGTGCAAAACGTTCGTTAATGATCTCCAGCGCCTGCAGACGTTCACGTACCACGCGACGCTGGGTATTCGGGTCATAGGGGCGAATATCGCTATCGCCGCCAAGACCCGGTTGCGGATCATCACTCTTATCGCTGTCGCCGTTAAGCAGCGCATCGATTTCTGCCTGAGAAAGAATACTGTCGCCCATGTCGTTACCGCAGAATGAAGGCTGTATACAGAACGTCAGTGACTTCCTGCTTAGGTTGGCCGTTTACCAGCGGGGTCGCCAGCGTTTGTTTAATGGCGTCGACCAGCTTTTGCTTGCCGACATCGGTGGCCAGCGTCGAAGCATCCTGACGAGAGAACAGCAGCAGAAGGCGGCTACGCACTTCAGGAAGATAATCATTCAGGCGCGCACGCGTGGCCTCATCCTTCAGGCGCAGCGTAATACCGACATACAGCACACGATCCGCATCACCGAGATTCACGGTGAAGGTATCGAGAGGGAAAAATACCGGTGCCGGCGGTGGTGCTGGTTCGGCTTTGGCCGCAGCGGTCGAAGGTTCCTGCTGCATACGCCAGTAACTATAGCCCGCGGTGGCGCAGGCGGCGAGCGTGATCAACACCAGCAGCGGGATCCAGATGGAACGCTTACTTTTTTTGGTGATAGCGGAGTCAGTCATCTGATACGAGCTTCCTGTTTCGGTACAGCTTAATAAGGTGATTATCCCGTGTCCTGCCGACGTCAAAGCGTGGAAAAGACGGGGATAATCACGTTACCTCTGGCGTTTAGGCGAAGATGTCTACGGCGCTGTTGCCACGTGCTGCGGATTGCAGGGCGGCAGGGGTAGGCAGTATCTCATCACTCTCTTCATTAAATCCGCCGGTATTACCGGAACGCGAAGCCTGCTGTTGCTGCTGGGAGAAGGACTGCTGCTGCCCGGCAAAGCTCTCACTGCTGACGCTGCTCTGCGCAAGCTGAATACCGTTCTCAGCCAGCGATGTCCGTAGTACCGGCAGGGCTGCTTCCAGTGCTGCACGCACGTGGCTGTGCGCCGAGACCATCTGCAGTTGCGCCTGGTTATCATCCAGTTTAAGCGAAATTTGCACCTGACCCAGATCTTCCGGGTGCAGACGCAGCTCCGCTGTCTGTTGTCCCTGCTTAGTGAACAGCGTGATGTGCTGGCTCAGGGATTGCTGCCATTCGTGAGTTCCCAGAGGCTGGCTTAACACCGGCGCAGTGGCAACGGTGGCGGCCGGCTGGCTGGTCGCGTGGCTGGACATCACTGGCGCCAGGGTTGCGGTCGGCGATGTTGAAGACGACGCGCTGGCGAGTTCTTGTTTCTCCACGGCAGCGGTTACAGCCGGTGTCGCGGGCGCGTTGTCAGGCAGAACAGGGTCGCTGTGTTTGCCCTGACTCTGATACGACGCAGAAAGCTGGGCTTTATCATGGCCTGCCAGCGGGGTGTTCTGGGACGATTGTCCCGCGCCATTCTGTGCAAGCGTCGCTGAACTCAGAACAGACTTCGCGGTAATACCGTCAGTGCCTGCCGCGTGAGCTGTGCTGGTCTGCTGGTGGGGGAGCATCGCCATCAGCGCACTCAAACCTGCCAGTTCTTCTTCGCTCAGTTCGCTTTTGCTGTCATCTTTGCTGGCTGTATTCAGGGTCTTCAGGGCATCTCCCTTTGAAAGCGGCGTCAGTCCGGAGACCAGCGTTTCCAGCGGCGTGGTTGAGGACGCTTCATCGCTATTCAGCACACCCTGACGCGAGAGCAGGTCCGTTATTTTAGCCTGCAGCGTGGTATCGCCCCTGGCGTCCTGAGCAACTTTTGACAGCTTACTGCCGGCGGCTTTCAGGTCAGCCAGGGTCAGTGGCGCATCCTTGCCTTTGCCGGTTGCATCCGTCAGGGCGCCCGCCAGCAGAGAGAGAAAGTCTTGCGCACCGTCAGTGCCTTTCCCTGTCAGCGTGCCGCCTGACAGGTCGCTGTCGCTCATCAGCAGTTGTTGCAGTGTGATCATTCCGGTTTCCTCATTGATGCGCGCTGGGCAAACTCATCCATTTTTTTCTGATCCAGACGGTTTTCCGCCAGGGTCGAGGCTGCAATCTGCCGATCCTGTAAGGTTTGCCAGGCCTGCAGCCGCTGTTTTTTCTCGCGCCAGAAATTCAGCGCGGTATCCACTTTCTGGGTCCACTGGTTAAGCTGCTGGCGATGCTGCTCTATCGCCTTCTCCAGCGTCTGGATAAACTGCTGATAGTTAATCCAGCGCTGACTGCCAATGCCCTGTGTCATATCGGTATTGAGGTTGGTGCGATATTCATGCTGATAGTCGATTAACATCTTCAACTGTTCTTCAGCCTGCTGGCACCCGCGTCGCATTGCGCCAAGCTGCAATGCGGCATCATCAACTTCTTTTTCAGCCAGATCTTTCAGCGTTGATAACGCGCTGTTTTGCGCCATAACCTTCGCCCTCCACCTGTGTTACACCTGCGGGAAAATCAGCTCCAGTGCCTGAATTGAATCTCCCCAGTCGGCACGTTCAAAAATGCCTTGTTGCAAAAACGCCTCCAGCTGCGGCCACAGGTTAATCGCTTTGTCGAGCATCGGGTCGCTGCCTTTGGCATACGCCCCCACGCTGACCAGATCGCGGTTACGCTGGAAGCTGGAGAGGAGTTGTTTGAAATTACGCACGCGGGCGTAGTGCTTCTCGGTTATCAGCGCCGTCATTGCGCGGCTGATAGAGGCTTCAATATCAATGGCCGGATAGTGCCCGGCTTCGGCCAGACGACGCGACAGCACAATGTGACCGTCAAGGATCGCACGCGCGGAATCGGCAATCGGGTCCTGCTGATCATCTCCCTCGGTCAGTACCGTATAGAACGCGGTAATGGAGCCGCCGCCGCTGATGCCGTTCCCTGCACGTTCTACCAGAGCAGGGAGCTTGGCGAATACCGAAGGCGGGTAGCCTTTGGTCGCCGGAGGCTCACCAATAGCCAGCGCGATTTCACGCTGTGCCATCGCGTAACGGGTCAGGGAATCCATGATCAGCAGCACGTGCTTGCCGCGGTCACGGAAATCTTCGGCGATACGGGTGGCATACGCTGCACCCTGCATACGCAATAACGGCGAGACATCTGCCGGTGCGGCGATGACCACCGAACGGGCGCGACCTTCCGCCCCCAGAATGTTTTCGATAAAGTCTTTAACTTCTCGCCCACGCTCGCCGATCAGACCCACGACGATAACATCGGCTTGAGTGTAGCGTGCCATCATGCCGAGCAGGACGGATTTCCCCACGCCAGACCCGGCGAACAGGCCCATACGTTGTCCACGACCTACAGTCAGCAGGGCGTTGATCGGACGCACGCCGGTATCCAGCACATGCTCAATAGGCGTTCGTTGCAGGGGGTTGAAGGGCTGAGTAATGAGTGCGCCGGTTTCCGTAGTGTCCGGTGAAGGCAGACCGTCAAGCGGTTTACCGCTGCCGTCCAGCACGCGGCCCAGCAGGGCAGGGCCAAGCGGCAGCTGTTTCCCGCTCTGCAGTCCATCACCGATAATGTTTTTGGCGTATACGCGTGCGCCGGGAAGAATGCCTTCCACCTCTTCAAGCGGCATCAGAAACAGACGCTGGCCGTTAAAACCGACCACTTCGCTTTCGACTTCGCGCGTTTCCAGACCATCCTGACGCTCAATGACGCAGGTCGCACCCAGCGGAAGCTGCAGGCCGGTGGCCTCCAGTACCAGCCCGGTGGCGCGCGTCAGTCGCCCATAACGACGAACAGATGGCAGTTGCGCCATCTTCGTCTCAAAGTTGTCGAGCGTGGTGAGCCAGCGGGTGAGGCGTGCGGTCATCAGACGACTCCCGGTGCCGCAAGGCGACACAGTTCCTGCCAGCGGGTAGCCACGCTGGCATCCAGGTCACCCTCATCGGCAGAGACTTTGCAGCCGCCGTGATGTAACGACGGGTCGCCGCGCAGACGCCAGCCGTGCAGGTTTAGCGTCGCCCCCAGGCTCTCTTCCACGCGCTGCAGGTCGTCCGGGTGAACGCGCAACTGAGGCTTACCGCTGAACAGCGGCTCTTGTTGCAGCAGCCCCTGAATTTGTTTGATCAGCGCAGTGTTATCCACCACCGGCGTCTGGCCGATAACCTGACGCGCGGCTTCCAGCGCCATCTGCATCAGTCGTGAGGCAATCACGCTGTCCAGCGCATCCAGCGTGTGCTGGAACTCGCTGACCAGCTGCTGCATGCGGGCATGGATCGGGGCCTGCTGCTGACGCGCCTGATCAATACCGTGCTCTAACCCTTTCGCCAGACCTTCCTGATACCCTTGCTCGTGGCCCTTCTGTCGGCCTTCGTTCAGACCAGCATTGTAGCCTTGCTCGTGCGCCTGCATTTGCAGCTGAGCCAGCATCTGTGCTTGTTGCTCCTCTTCACTCAGTTCGGGCTGCTCAGCGTCCGGGTCGAGCTCCACGGGCGATACCACCGCTGGCGTGAATTCGGAGAGGGGAGGTGCCAGATCGTCCGGTGTCCAGCGCTTCCACGGCATCTCATTAGACATAGGTGTCGTCTCCGCTGCCAATCACCATCTCGCCGGTTTCCGCCAGACGACGAACAATAAGCAGGATCGCTTTCTGTTCGTTTTCCACCTGAGACAGACGTACCGGGCCACGGTTGGCAAGGTCGTCGCGCAGGATATCTGCCGCACGCTGAGACATGTTGCGCAGGAACTTCTCGCGCAGTGGCTGCTCGGCACCTTTGAGGGCGATAAGCAGCGACTCGGAGTCCACTTCCTGGAGCAGGCGCTGGATGCTGCGATCGTCCACTTCGACCAGGTTTTCGAACAGGAACATCTCGTCGATAATTTTCTGTGCCAGCTCGCCGTCGAATTCGCGTACTGCGGTAATAACCGCCTCTTCCTGCTGGGTTTTCATCAGGTTGATGATTTCCGCCGCCGTTCTCACGCCGCCCATTTTGCTGCGCTTGAGGTTCTGACCGTCGAGCAGGTTGTTCAGTACTTCTGTCAGCTCCGCCAGTGCGGCTGGCTGCACGCCGCCGAAGGTCGCGATACGCAGCATCACATCGTGGCGCAGACGCTCTTCGAACAGCGCCAGAATATCGGCTGCCTGACCACGTTTGAGGTGGACAAGGATGGTGGCAATAATCTGCGGGTGCTCGTCGCGGATAAGGTCGGCGGCACTCTGCGGTTCCATAAAGTTGAGCGTTTCGATACCGCTGGCGGTATCGCGCGTTTCCAGAATATCTTCCAGCAGGCTGGCAGCACGCTCTTCGCCCAGCGCCTTGACCAGCACGGAGCGCAGGTAGTCGTTGGCGTTGACGTTGAGCGCGGCAAACTGTTCGGCTTCCTGCTCAAATTCCGACAGCACTTCGGTCAGCTGTTTATTGGAGATTTGACGCACGTTGGCCATGGCCGCACTGAGAATTTGCACTTCTCGCTGGGAGAGGTGTTTAAACACCTCTGCCGCGCGATCTTCGCCAATGGTCATCAACAGGATGACGCTTTTATCGGTGCCTGTAAGCGTATTACTCATGTTCGTTACCCATCCACTGGCGGATGACCAGCGCCACGACGCGCGGATCGTTATCTGACATTTCGCGAATGCGCTGACTCATCACCTCAGCGCCCATGCGCTGGTTAGCACGGCGTTGCTGCATTTGTTCATCTTTGCTGAGGCGTACTTCAACCGCTTCTTCCACTTCCTGACGCGCGCTCATCTGTTCGCGAGCGGCTTTCTCGGCTTCAGCTCGACGCTGGAGCTGCGGACGAACGCCTTTACGCCACAGCAGCCACGCGACAATCAGCACCAGCAGCCAGCGTCCCGCGGACATTAGCTGATCGATAAACGCCTGCTGTTGCCAGAACGGCAATTCACCACCGGTCTCATCCACCGCGTTGAACGGTGAGTTCACCACGTTGAGGCTATCGCCACGCTTCTCGGAGTAACCCATTGCTTCACGGGTCAGGTCTTCGATCTGCTTCATCTGCTCGGCTGTCAGCGCCAGCGGTTTGCCATTTGGAAGCGTCTTGTAGTTCACCACTACCGCAACAGAAAGACGCTGAATATCGCCCACGTTCAGTTTAGTGTGGCGAATCGTCCGATCCACTTCGTAGTTCGTGGTTTCGTTACGACTGCTGGTATGCGGACCGGCATTATTGGCCGTTGACGTAGTCTGCTGGTTATTTTGCTGACCGTTCTGCTGGTTTGCCGGAGGTGTAGAAATAGGTGCTGCGTTAGCAGGGGCAGGCTGGTTAGACAGCGCACCCGGAACACCGCCAGGGTATGCCCCCCCAGACTGTTCGCTCGAATTGATCTGGCGAGAACGCATCACCGCCTGAGCGGCATCACCGTTCGGGCTGTACTGCTCTTCGGTCTGTTCTTTATTAGAGAAGTCGATCTGCGCGGTCACCTGCGCGTGCACGTTACTGTTGCCCACAACCGGACCGAGGATCGCTTCAATACGACGCTGGAGACGGTTTTCAACATCCGCGGCATATTTCAGTTGCGCGTCATTCAGATCGCGACCGGCGGTATTGGATTGCGTCAGCAGATGACCACTCTGGTCAACCAGCGTCACGTTACCCGGTGGCAGACCGGCGACAGCGCTGGAGACGAGATGCGTCACCGCGCTAATTTGCCCTTCGTCCAGCGCGCGGCCAGGTTCGAGATTCACGGTAACGGAGGCGGAAGGTGATTTCTGCTCGCGGACAAATAAAGAAGGTTTAGGCATCGCCAGGTGCACACGGGCGCTTTTCACCGGGCCTAATGTTTCAATGGTACGAGCCAGTTCGCCTTCCAGCGCACGCTGGTAGTTCACCTGCTCGCTGAACTGGCTGATACCGAATTTTTCCTGATCCAGTAGTTCAAAACCGACTGCGCCACCTTTCGGCAGCCCCTGCTGCGCCAGACGCAGACGCAGTTCGTGCACCTTATCCGCAGGAACCTCAAGTGCCCCCCCGTTATCGGCAAAGCGATAAGGGATGTTCATCTGGGTAAGCTGGGTGACGATGGCACCGCCATCCTGATCGGAAAGGTTACTGTAGAGCGTCCGGTAATCAGGGCTTTTCGCCCACAGGACCATCGCTACAAGGATCGCAATTGCGGCAGCGCCTGCCACGATCAACGGGATTTTAGGATTCGCGCGAAGGCGGTTCATCCACTCGAGTGATTTATTTTGTGGCGCTGTCGATGCTGTTGCACTCATTGCGCACCTCTTAAATCCTGGTGGTTTACGTTATTCGTGTAGAGAAACAAAACTGACTCCCGGGTCGGCAAACACGACAAAAGTTCCATATTGATGGCCCTGCCATTATTTGATGATTCGTGATTTTCTATGCGTCAAATAACCTGGTTTTTTCACGCTATTTACCGCCATTATCTTATTGACAAGCTGTTAGTCTTGACCGCGTAAAAAACCATCCAGGGGAGAGTCATGGCTATACAGGGTATTGAAGGGGTAATCAGTCAGCTGCAGGCAACGGCGATGACGGCCCGTAATCAGAATGTGGCAGAACAACAGCCGAGCATCAGCTTTGCAGGGCAACTGCATGCCGCTCTTGACCGTATCAGCGATACCCAGACCGCCGCACGGACCCAGGCAGAGAAGTTCACCCTTGGTGAACCGGGTGTGGCCCTGAATGATGTGATGACCGATTTGCAAAAAGCTTCAGTGTCCCTGCAGATGGGGATCCAGGTGCGTAACAAACTGGTGTCGGCTTACCAGGAAGTGATGGGGATGCAGGTTTAGGTTATCTAACCTAATGATATTTATTATTAATAACCATCCGATCCCACAGCGTGGGGCATGGATGGGGCAAACTCACTCAATTTCTGGTTGAGGATGAGTACCTGGTCCTGGTTATTTTCAGCCATCCAGGATCCGTACACCCGGTAAACCATTTGCGCGTCGGTGTGGCCCATTTGCTTCGCGATGAAGTTCGGGTTAGCACCGGCAGCCAACGACCAGCATGCATACGTGTGACTGGACTGGTATGCTCTGCGATAGCGAATCCCGGCACGTCGCATTGCCGCTTCCCAAGACTGGTTAATGATCCCACTGCGTAATGATGCCCTGCACGGCCTTTACGCAATCCGATTTGCGGGTTGAACACGAACGTGCACGGATGCACATCGGTGCGGCCATACTCACGTAGTTTCACCTCTACCTGATACTGCTTACCCAGGCGTGTTAATTGGGCCTGGCTCTTCAGCACGTCGATCGCCGGCTGAATAAGATTAATGATGCGGTCCGTTCCAGCCTCTGTTTTCGGAAGGGTGAACTCCTTCGTTAACGTGTGGTTTCTACGGATCATCATCGTTCCTGCTTTCAGGTCGATATCTTCCCAGGCCAGCGACACAAGCTCGCCGTGGCGCACGCCGGTGTATACGGCTAGCGACCACATGTTTTTCAGCTGCTGGGTGGTGCAGGCATTTACCATCCTGACAAACTCATCTCGCGTTAGCGAGTCAGGTTCGCAACGTGAGCGCTTTAGAAGGGCGATCCCGTTGAACGGGCTAACCTTCACATAACCGCTTTCAGCAGCGAACTTGAACATGCCAGCCATGGTCTTCATGTAGTTGTTGACCGTTCTGACTGTCCGTCCCTTAACTGGTGTTTTGTGACCAGCCTTCAGCGTCTGATAACCGGTAAGCAATTCCTTCCTGATAAACAGTAGGTCTTCCTGGGTCACCGCAGAAACCAGCCTGTCCCCGCCGATACGTGGCACCATGTTGCGCGCTATAGATGAATAGCGTGACATCGCGCTGGTGCTGATCTCCATGCGCTTCAGTTCAAGCCACTTGTTCGCCAGCTCAAGCACGGTAATTTCCTTACTCTCCACCCCAAACCTTTTCAGGTTCGGCGAGTCCGTGAACTGGGCCGCATAGTTGAAGTTGCCGGTTTTAATCGAAAAGCACACCGACGCGCTCAGCTCGCCAGCGACCTTTCTGTTTTTTGGTGTATCCGGCACGCCGAGGTTTTCACGCACCCGGCTGCCTTTATAGATGAACCATGTGCGGAGCGTACCGCCATGATTCTCCACGCCTGTTGGGTATGCTGACTTAGCCATTATTCCCTCCTGACGTCCAAGAGCCTGCTAAGCATAAACGGATCTTCATTGGCGCGCACCCGGCTGTTTCTTTGACATACTCTCAACCCACTGGTCGACAGCTTTGCGGTTGTACATGCATTCGCTGTTTTTCTTCGGCACGCCGTCAGGTGAGACGTGAAGGTATTTCCGGCCGACCATCCAGCATTTTTTTCGGGCCCGCTCGATAGTGCCCGGGCGAAGGCCGGTAATCTCGACGAGCTTTTCTTCGGTTATCCAGCGCGAAAGACTGGGTGACTTCGCTGGCCAGGGCTAATTGGCCGGGGTTGGCGAAGGAGATGAAAGCGTGCCTGCCTTTCCATGCCTTCAGGGCGCATGTGTCCGGCGTAATAGGGCCGCCGTGAAAATGAATCATGCCGCCTCCTGCCTTTCCCGATATTCCTCAGCGAGCCGCTGCGCCTTTAATGGATTGCTGACCACTTCACCCCATGGCATTAGCCATCCGTTACCAATGAAGGGAAGGCACAGTGTGCTAACCCTGATGTCGTCGTGAGCGTGAGTCATAACGATGCACCTCAAGCCTGATGAGTTAGACTTCTTCGGTGAAATTGAGGCGTTTATAAATTTCTCGCACGCGCCCAACGTCGCCTTCGCAGTATTTGGCTACCTGGGAGATCTTCCTGTCGCGGACAAAATCCCACACTTTGCTTCCGTCAATCTCTTCACCAATTTCACTGCCTTTCCCGCGGCACGCTGCTGATCGACTGGAATTCCGCTTTCAGGGTATGGATTAGAAACGCCCGAGTTAACCCGCTGGCTAAGCGTGGACGTGCTGAGCAGGAAACGCCGCACTGGAACAGCCGTGAGGGATGGGAGGACTTCCTGTGAATAACCAACTTGTGCAGGCAGTTACCCGCTACCGAGTACTGCATTCACCACAAAAAATCACCGGCATGTTGGTGCGATCGCGCTGACGGAGGACATCGTGACCGAAAGCGAAATGAAACAACAGCGCGCCAGTAACTCCAGCACTGAGAGGGAGCGGAATAAAAACCTCTCAATGCTGTTTAACGGCACCAGTAATACCAAACGCCAGCGGCTCTATCAGGAGTTCGGTTATTCGACCAGCCAAAGGGCATCGTCGGCGATATTCTGAGTCCGATCTTCAAAGTAGTGGGACAGGTGTTTTCGTTTCTGGCACCGAAACCGGCCATCACCAACACTGGCGGCAATACCGTCGACTCACCGAACAATAGTCTGACCGGACAGACAAACACAGCTCGCGTCTACAAAGCCAAGCCGGATATCTACGGCCAGGTGCGTTCATTCCCCGATCTGATTCAGGAATCACTGTTTGAATACATCAGCACGGGCGTGCGTGACGGCGGTAAGAAATACGTGACTGAATGGATGTGTATCGGGATCGGAAAGTACAATTACGAGTCTGTGCGCTACTCAGAATCAAGTCTTGGAAGTATGGCGGGGCCGAATACCAGTTCATTCAGCCGGGAGAGGTTGTTCCGGCGATTAACGAAGGTTACAGCTTCGATGATGTCGATGGTCAGGAAGTTCCTGGCGCGAACCAGGGCGAGTCATTCCCTGTCGAAACTGCGACGGCAAACACCGTGGTCAGCGGCACGTATGCCGGTGGTCAGATAGCGATGAAAATCGTTAAACAGGCTGAGTTCGATTATTTCATGGGCCTGGTTCTGCCTCACGCTGTAACGTTCACTATCAACGTGACGTATGCAACCGCATCCGGGTCGGTAACGACTGATGCCACGTTTTCAGGGACACTTGTTTCTGCTGTAGAAACAAACGACGGCGCGGTGATAAATCCGGTTCGCTGGTATACGTTCACGATGGGAGATCTGGACGGTCCTCCTGATATTCCTGCTGGCGCAACGATAAACACGACCACATTCGTGCTGAACGATAATGAGGCGCTTGTAGTCGGGCCGTTCTTTTCTCCCGTGGAATCAACAGAATTGTGGATCCATACCCAAAGCAGCCTCGGGCCCAAGAAGCAGACAAACTGGAAAGTCGTTTTGTGGAAAATAGACGACGACTACAACATGATCCCTGGCACCCAGCAGACGCTGATATTTCAGCAGACAACATGGCACAAACAGGACAGCGAGATGTTCTATCGTACGGACAAGATTATACCGACAGGTGGATTCGGGAAGTACGCCATTAACCTGCAGCGCACGGATAACTCTGGTGACGCATCGATACTCAAACTGGAAGAGATCCACGCCGTAAACGTGCGCACAAACGTTGTCCATCCCACCGATACACTTGTCCGCGTGAAGGTTAGGGCGACAGAGAACGCTCTGGGAAGTCGTGACCGCAAGTACAATGCTCTGGTGACACGTCACACCATTACATACGATCTGAATACTCAGACCGTGGATTATACTCTGCGGCCTTCGCGTTCGTTCGCCGATGCGGTGGCGCACACCTGGCTGATGATGGGAGAGCAGTCGGTCAACAGCATTGACCTGTACGGGCTGTATTCGATTGCTGAAAGCCTGACTGATGAGCGTCTGGGTTACTTCGACTACACGTTTGACGACGAGAACGATTCGCTGGGCGACCGCGTGCAGGCCATCTGTAATGCAGCGTCTGTCGTGGCGTACTGGGATGATGGAGTGTTGACGTTTACCCGTGACCAGAAAGTGGATTATCCGGCGGCAGCATTCAACCGGGTAAACATGAAGACTGACGAGTACAAAATTACGTACGAAGCCACTCTTCCTGGCGGCTATGACGGCGTGCAGGTGTCTTATGTCCACCCGACAACGAACAACAAGACGTACATCAACTACCGCGTGCTCAACGGTGCTATCGTCGAACAAGAAGCGGAGAACCCGAACAAGCTGGAGACAGTCGGCTTTCGTAATGAGTATCAGGCTCGTGAACGTGCGCTGCGCGAAACAAAACGCCTGATTTACTCACGGGTGAAGATGAACGCCAAAGTGTTCGAGGACGGCATTATCCAGGTCGGAAGTGTCATTCAGATGCCGGACATCTACGACAGCAACCAGCAGGATGGTTACATCACTGGCCGCGCCGGGAATAACTTCGATACCAGTGAGCCGATCGCGTTTACTGGCTCGATGTATGCGCTTGTCACTGACAGTGAGGGCAACCCGACCCTGCGCTATCCGGCAACGGCCCGTAGCGATACTAAATAAGGCTTCACCGCGGCAATACCAAACATACAGCTCAACATCTGGAACGGAGACACCGTGCAGCTTCCTTCTCGCTATCTCATTGCGACAGTAGAGGAACTGGACAGCCAGCTATGGACGGTCAACAGCATCAAACCGAACACAGATAACACGGTATCTCTGACCGTCGCGGAATACAGCGACGCCATCTACCAATAAGACCTTCCCCGACCAACCGAACCCGGCCACCGTGCCGGGTTTTTTTATGGAATCAATATGGCTACGCAACCAACACAAGATTCAGTACCAAGTGAATCACCTCGCGATTTGAAATTTAACGCTGGGAAAATTGATGAGTTTGTTACCTCACTTCAGTATGAATATGAAGACAGATTCGGCAAAAAACATTACACAATCGAGGGTTTGCGCTGGGTAGCTCAACAGGCTATTTCAGCTTTTGGGTACATTACACTCGACAGCTTCGAAAACGGCAACAATCTCATTCTACCTAACCAAGTTTTGCGCCTTGAAGCTACGGGTGAGTATTACCGTTGGGATGCATCTTTCCCAAAAAATGTACCAGCTGGCTCTACCCCTGAGTCTACTGGCGGTGTTGGTCTAGGGAAATGGATATCTGTTGGAGATGCTTCCCTGAGAAGCGATTTGCTTTCAGACGGTAAAGCAACCTTGGTTGGATATCGTGATGGTACAGTAGCTGATGAACTGGATCGTTCACGAAAACGCAGCGGTGACGTGATATACGCTGCTGATTATCTTCCTGACCTATATACACCAGGTAGTGATGTTACTGCTCAGATGATAAATATGGTAGCTGCTGTCAACTCCGTAACTAATACTGAACATAATGGAAGACCAGTAACTCTCGAATTTCCATCAGGGTGGTTCAAGCATTCATCAACTTTATGGTTTACCCGTCCAGTTGTATTCTCTAGTACTGGAGATACGAAGTTAGAGTATGCGGGGGCAGGCAATCAAATAAAATTCGGTCCTGATGGAATCACTTTTAATGGTGATGGTGGTGGTGTTGATCATAAATTACATGTGACTTACGGTTTTATCGGCCATGGTTTGTTCACGTTTACCGGAAGCCTGCTAGATCATGGAATTGTGTTTAATGAGTTTATAACGAACCCAAGATTGATAGGGTTGAGGTTTATAAACTACGGTTCAG
This sequence comes from Enterobacter sp. DVT3837, assembly GCF_056238685.1. NCBI lineage: Bacteria > Pseudomonadati > Pseudomonadota > Gammaproteobacteria > Enterobacterales > Enterobacteriaceae > Enterobacter > Enterobacter sp. DVT3837. The sequence goes on from NZ_JBWDLA010000002.1 coordinate 267,930, forward strand.
AGAGTTTCTATCAGGTGAAGTTATGGGGCCAATGCTGGGATATCACGGTAGATAATATTCGTCACTCAAACTCTCAATCAATTGCGGTAAATTTCCTGAGCGCTAACGGAAAAATGAAAGATGGCACTGTAGATTACGGTAACTCACGTTTGCACGTCGGCACAGATGTATACTTGCACATCGAAGGTAGTCGATCTGGTGGTGTTTGCTTTGATGTTGGTGGCGCTGACTACCGTTTTGACGGTGTAGCGCAGGGGTGGAGGGTAACCCACCAGGGTAATGACTCCAACTTACTGATAGTGTTTTATGTTCAGATAATGCCCGATGACCTTGTCATGCAGCTCCACCGATTTTGAGAACGACAGTGACTTCCGTCCCAGCCTTGCCAGATGTTGTCTCAGATTCAGGTTATGCCGCTCAATTCGCTGAGTGTAACGCTTGCTGATTACGTGCAGCTTTCCCTTCAGGCGGGATTCATACAGCGGCCAGCCATCCGTCATCCATACCACGACCTCAAAGGCCGACAGCAGGCTCAGAAGACGCTCCAGTGTGGCCAGAGTGCGTTCACCGAAGACGTGCGCCACAACCGTCCTCCGTATCCTGTCATACGCGTAAAACAGCCAGCGCTGACGTGATTTAGCACCGACGTAGCCCCACTGTTCGTCCATTTCCGCGCAGACGATGACGTCACTGCCCGGCTGTATGCGCGAGGTTACCGACTGCGGCCTGAGTTTTTTAAGTGACGTAAAATCGTGTTGAGGCCAACGCCCATAATGCGGGCGGTTGCCCGGCATCCAACACCATTCATGGCCATATCAATGATTTTCTGGTGCGTACCGGGTTGAGAAGCGGTGTAAGTGAACTGCAGTTGCCATGTTTTACGGCAGTGAGAGCAGAGATAGCGCTGATGTCCGGCAGTACTTTTACCGTTACGCACCACGCCTTCAGTAGCTGAGCAGGAGGGACAACTGATGGAGATGGAAGCCACGGGAGCACCTCAAAAACACCATCGTACACTAAATCAGTAAGTTGGCACCATTACCACCCACCAGTTAGGGGCATTTGCTTTTAGCCCAAGAATAAATGGGTACCATGAGACAATTTATCCGGAGTGTGAGACTGTAATAACCTATGGCGGATTACCGGGTGATTCAGTGGTACCTGATGACCATTATTTTAAAGGTGGTGTAATAGGCGGAAACTCTCTTTATTGGAATGCTCATAACTTTATGACAAGCGAAGGTTATCCTCCCTCAAATTGTCGCTTTATGAAACCGGGTAGGACAGATATAGTGTTAAGGGACTGTAATCTCGGACGCATCGATCTTTTTGATTACGACAATAATTACCCGCTGGTATTTACCAACATAATATCCGGTAAGCCAAGCATCAATAATACGTATGGTGATGTATGCTATCCAGCCATTCAGGTTCATCAGCAGAATGCGTTGGTTCAGCTCTGGGAAAGTCTTAAACCTGTTGAAAACATGGGAATCAACGGTAGTGGAAGACTGTCAAGAAATGGCAGTTCTTTCACTTTCTCATCCGTAGCTTCACAGGCCAGAGTGTTTGATTTCTGGGCGTACACTTCCAATGGCGCTGCCACTGCTAATTTTTATCGTAACCTGATGAGTAACGATACACAGTTTACGCACGAAGGCACAAATATTGGAATTGTCGTTCCGACAGCCAACGCAGACAATAAATCACTTCAGATGATACTTGATAAAGACGCTTTCAAGTGTCAGGGGAAAAACGTTACGCTGTCATTCATGATGATTAATGGCAATCCATCAGTCCCTACGAAGGTGGCAGTGACGCTTATTCTCGCATTCTCACCGGGAGGCGGAGTAATAAGGGCGTACTCATTTGGTGAATTTACTGCTGGGCCTTCATGGGGTTTGCAGAAATTTACCCTGAACATACCTTTTGAAGGTTTAGTTTCAGACGATAATGGTATTGCATACCTATCCTTCGACCTGCCAAAAAATCAGACGATTAATATTCAATTAGCTAACGTTAATCCATGCGTAGGAAATGTTGCAGTGCAAGGCCCATCGAATCTAAAGGATTGGGATGTGCTGGCTAGATCTAAAGCGTATTACGGTTCTTGAAATTTAGGGCGTAATTTACGCCCTAGTTTTTAAAGTGTAAAGTCTAATTGAGAATATCTTTTAGCTGGTGATGTTGAGTCAAATGACCCAAATGATACGCTTTTAATATACCATGATGGCATGTTGTCTAATTTTGCGTAAAGGAATACTCTATCATTTACATACGTGTAATTAGGATCGAAATCGTAATTGTGATAATTTCCTGCTATATCAGTGATATGGAAAAAGAAACGCTGATTAGGTAACTCAGACAGTCTTTCTTGATGTGTTAATTCAAACAAAAAAACAGTATTGAATGTATATTTTTCTGTGTAAATATAAATTCCCTTTAATCCACTTTTTGTAAGCATGTCGCTACTATCGTGGGTTTTAAAATTATCATCATCTATTACTGAATAATCAAATATTGTTCCATAGGCAACTATATTCTTTTTGTTATAGTATTTTGACATGGCATCAAAGTTTGTCCATGTGTCAAACATATATGTGGAGCTAGGCATTGGCTTGAAATAAAACTCTGGTATTAGTGTTTTTGTTTCATTTTTGCTTTCCGCTATCAGTTTAAGGCGCATTGAATTCTGTAAGTTAATGGAGTGATATACAGATACAACCGAAATTGATTCAGCTATGAAAACGATGAAAGTTGTGACGTACAAAGTCTTGATGATGCGGTTATTTAAAATCTCATGCCTTAGATAGTTTAATGAATATGCGATGGACATAATGCAGAATATAAATGATGGAGTCTTTGCTCTATCAGGAAACGCTGGAGAAAATACCATAACCAAAGAGCAACCTACTGAGGCAAATAAAAGTACCACAGAAACTAATAAGTCAGTAGGTCTACCTTCTCTTGTGATTAATTTTGGTTGTTCAATGCGAACGCATAATAAAATTGAAGCTATAGCAATTATATAAGCTAGTTTAGATGATTTAAATACATCTGGCATTCTATGGAAAATGTGCAAGTCAATTTTTTCTATTAAAGAAAGTGAGCGCCATTGTGCGAATGATGGATCCATCATTCGCGTCTCATTGCCTGGCGTTGCCAATAAAAAAATCGCACCTATTATTGTTAAAATCAAAATTGACAAAAGCTTATAGTCAATTCTTTTTGTTTTTATAAAAGAGCATAAAGCACCAAGTAGAATTATTCCTATTAATGCGAGACTTGCATTTTCATTTGTACATCCTGCTAATAATGATGCGGGATAGACAACAGGATTAATTTTTTTATTTTGCGCATAACCAATTACCTCTTTAGCTACAAAAACATATAAAACTGAAGTCCATAAATAGTTTGCACTACCGACAATCCATAAGTTTGATTGTCCAAAACTTGGATGAGAAAGGAAAAAAACAATTGAAATCACTGATAATATATACAAGCTTTTTGCTTTATTATCAAATCTGGAAATTAAAAGAAGAACCAGCAATACACCAAATGTTTGAATTGCTGCTATAAGAAATTTGTTATTTATTTGTAGTAATGCTGGGCTTATAAAATCAGCAACAACCCTTCCGCTCCATGTCAGATAATGATGCAAATGCGCTTCTAAATTAAATCCAATAATTGCATACCCATAATCATCTGACTGAAGCGGTGTGTAATAATTCAACACGTAAATCACAGAAAGAAATATTGCGCATACAGAAAAATAAATGTATTTATTTGACATTTGATGTTTCACTTATCACCTCTGTGTTTTAAAATGTATTTTGGCCTTTTCTTAGTCTCTATATATATCCTACCAATGTATTCACCCAAAACACCTATTCCGATTAACTGTATTCCGCCAAGGAAAAGTATTGAAACAAGTAGAGAAGGATACCCTCTTACAGGGTTTCCAAAAGCTATGGTATCAATAATCATCCATGCTCCATAAAAGAATGAAAGACCAGCAACGACAAGCCCGATATATGTCCATACCCTTAGAGGGAATGTTGAAAAACTGGTAATACCCTCAAGCGCTAGATTCCATAGCTTCCATCCATTGAATTTTGTGCTACCAGCAACACGTTCTGCGCGGGCATATTCAACAACATCGGTACGGCCGCCTACCCAGCTCAACACGCCCTTCATAAAGAGATTGCGCTCAGGCAGAAGCTTAATATTCTCTACCACTTCGCGGGACATAAGACGGAAGTCACCCACATTTTCTTCGATCTTAGGATTGCTTATTTTGTTGTGGAGCTTATAGAACCACTCGGCGGTCTTACGCTTCAGTCTGCCATCGGTAGATCGGTCAGAGCGTTTAGCCAGAACCATATCCGCGCCTTCCTGCCATTTCGCAATCAGGTGAGGGATGACTTCGATTGGGTCCTGCAGGTCAACGTCTATCGGGATAATTGCATCACCGGTAGCATGATCCAGCCCAGCAAACAGCGCTGGCTCTTTGCCAAAATTTCGCGTGAAAGACAGCGGAACTACAAGCGGATCAGCTATAGCGAGCGCGTTAATGATGGATTCTGTCGCGTCTTTGCTTCCGTCGTTGATGAAGATGATTTCGACTTCATGCGGCTTGAGTTCTTCAAATTCACGAACTGTTTTATAAAAAATAGGTATCGCATCTTCTTCGTTGAAGACGGGAACGACCAAAGAAATTTTCATTTCGCATCCCTAAAGATAATGAATTTTGAGTATATGAACCCGGCGGCTAGACTGAATCCTGAGAACGCTATCAAAGTAACAACTGGCGGAGATCCGATAGCATCAGCGATAAATCCGGTTAAAGCCGCCATAACACCCATGAACACCACAAACGCCATATAGCGACCTGACGTTGCCCTTGATTTGAACGTCCATTTTGCGTTAGCGAAGAAGCTAAACGTCACTGCAATGCAAAATGCGATAACGTTTGACAGAGCCTGGCTTGCACCGAAGAAGTGAAACAGCATTCCAAAGCAAATCCAGTGCAGGGCAGTATTGATAACTCCAACTGAAACATAACGGCTAAATAGCTTTAACATGAGAGAAATCAGTCAATTCTGAAAGGACGGAAGTTTAGCATCAGATGATCACTTGATCGACCCTCAATTTTGAATGTGCTGTATATGCATACAGTTGTTATCGGAGGTGCATTATGGGTTTCCCGAGTCCTGCAGCAGACTACGTTGAAGAGCGCATATCACTCGACAAGCGCCTTATCACTCATCCATCAGCCACGTACATGATGGTGGCAGGCACGACATATCTGCGCGCCGGAATCATGAAAGGCGCCATGCTTATCGTTGATTCGTCACTGACACCTAAAGATGGTTCTCTGCTTGTCTGTGCTATTGATGGTGAGTTCAGGATTATGCGTTACAGGACGCAACCTCATCCTTGCCTGGAGAACCCTGAAAATGGAAGAAGGGAGCCGTTACCGTTGAAGGATGAATCATCTGACACATCTCGTCCGGTGTTTGGAGTGATCACGTACAGCATCAACGATGCTCGCTCTGGCGAGTTCGACGACTGCCCGGTGATGTAATGGGGCATGGGTGGGACATAAAACAGCACTCGATCTAAGGTGAACTTAGACGACTGATGTTTTCGAAGACTGCAACCGTCTGTTATTTAGTGCGCTCTTGGACGATCTTTGTCGATTATGAAAAATGTATGCTCATGTCATGGGGATGCAGGTTTAAGACCTGTCGATCTTCGCTGGCAGCCTTAGCGCTTTAATGCCACAATATTTTTTTCTTCGAATGCAGGAAAGGTGATGAAAAAAATAGCAATTGCTGGTGCGCTGCTGGCACTGACCGGGTGCGTTCAGGTCGATAACTATAAAGAAGTGATCAAGCATCCTGTTCCGGCGGAGCTGGCGGGATACTGGCAGTCAAAAGGGCCGCAGAGCAAAATGGTCAGCCCGGAGGCGATTGCCACGCTGGTGGTGACGGAAGAGGGCGATACGCTTGACTGCCGTCAGTGGCAGCGCGTGATTGCCGTGCCGGGTAAAATCATGCTGCGTTCAGACAGTTATTACAATGTAACCCGCAAGCTGGATATCTATCCGCTGGAACGTGATGGTTTAACGCTTGAGTACGACGGACTGGAGCTGCAGAAAGTCGACCGCCCAACGGTTGAGTGTGCTGATTACCTGAGCAAAAATCCGCTGGAGAGTAAGGCGCCTTAACCAATTTTGCCGGGTGGTGCTGACGCTTACCCGGCATTGTTTTTACAGCGCTTCCTCTATTACCCAAATGCTGACGCTCCCGCCTTTACAGGTAAACGTCCCTTCGCCATCCGCGGCCGTGGTGATGGTCTCTTCGCGATTGCCGAGAAAATCACGCCACGTTTTATTACCGTAGTTTTCCCCAAGACAAATCACTTTCTCTCCATCGTCACCATTTGACAACACGACCACACAGCCGGGATCGTCCTCGGTACCGCTGCGGCTGAAGGCGATACAGTTAGGATGGTCAAAAAAGAGCGTCTGCACGCCGTGGGCAAAGCGCTGACGAGCGAGGATCAATTCGTGGAGCTGCTCAATGACCGGCATGTCTATATGGTACATTTCACCGTCGCCCCCCGTATCGTCATAACTGGCACCGAAGAGATCGGGATAAAAGACGCTCGGCACACCATTTTCCCGTAGCAGGATCAACGCATAAGCCAGGGGTTTAAACCAGGGTTCGACCGGTGCCTCCAGGGCCTGCAAAGGTTGGGTGTCGTGGTTAGCCACAAGGGTTACCGCATGAAACGGATCGGCTTCCACCAGCGTACCGGTGAAGATTTGGCTCATGTCGTAATCCCGTCCCTGGCGTGACGCTTCGTGGAATTTCATCTGCAGGGGGGCGTCAAACAGCATCGTTTTACCCTCAACCTGGTCAATATAGGCCTGAAGCTTATCCACTTCGTGGGACCAGTATTCCGCCACGATAAACAGCGGCTGGTCCGCGACTTCCTGTACGTGTTCAATCCACTCTTTGTAAAACCAGGCGGGAATATGTTTAACGGCGTCCAGACGAAAACCGTCGCAGCGCGTCTGTTCCATGACCCAGCGGGCCCAGTATTTGATCTCTTCCGTGACGGCGTGATTGCGAAAGTCGATATTTTCGCCCATCAGATAATCGAAGTTACCCATTTCATCATCAACCTGATCGTTCCAGCCTTCGCCGGTGTAGTCGTTGACGATTTTAAAGATGCCGTCTTCAGCAGGGTTTTCAATATGGTCGACGCCGCTGAAACATTTGTAATCCCAGATAAACTGCGAATATTGCCCGGCGCGGACAGGGAAGGTGTAACGTGTCCAGGCTTCACACTCGATGACCTCGTCATCAATTTGCGTGCGGTCCTGTTCGTTTACACGCTGAACGCGGACAGACTCTTTCTCATCTGCCCCCATTTTATGATTCACCACCACATCCAGCAGCACCGCAATGTCGTTGCTTTTAAGCGCGTCAATGGCTTCCAGCAACTGTGCTTTGTCGCCGTATTTGGTGGCGATGCTGCCTTTCTGGTCAAACTCACCGAGATCGAATAAGTCGTAAGAATCATACCCAACCGAATACCCACCAGACGCGCCTTTATAAGCGGGGGGCAGCCAGATCATATTGATGCCGATTTCGTTAAGATTGGGGGCTAATGCCGTGACCTCTCGCCACAATTCACCGCCAGCAGGGTAGTACCAGTGAAAACATTGTAACAGGGTGGGGTTTTTCATCGTCCGTGCTCCAGAAGCCGTTTGGCTGACTTCTGGAGTATGGATGAAGAAATCATAATTGTGTGTCGCGGGTCAAACTTTCTGGATAAAGAATATTCCCTGACAGCTTTCCATAGGTAGATGTGATGGATTGCTGTTTACCGGTTTGATCAATGAGACTGCGCAGTTCGTCCATCCGGACTTTCAGCAGCGCCTTTAGCGTATTCTCATTCTCAAGGATCATTTCCAGCAGCGCACGCGCTTGCTCAACCTGAGCCGGAGGGCATGACATGATGGGCGTTTGCGAAATCTTTTCCACCAGTTGAACGTAATGCATTTCCTGCTCGATAAGCGCATCCCATTGACCAGAATGTGCGAGATTTAGCATAGCAATGCTCTGAGCATGTAACGCCTGCCAGTGGCTAAGCGCTGCGCTGGGATTATTCATTAAAATTATCCTGAAATAGAGGACGCATTGGGGCCAATTTGCTTCCACGCATCCGCAATGTTGTTTAATAAACCCTCGACTTCAACAATTGCGTCTACGTCGTTACTGACATTCGCCAGTAACAAACGTCGAACCATATATTCGTACAAGGAGGCAAGATTACCGGACAACTCGCTCTCAACCTCCATGTTCAGTCCTGCTTTTAAACCATTGTCGATGATGTTGATGGCTTTAGATAAAGCCTCACCTTTTTCACGAATTTGCCCGGCTTCCATGAACAAACGCGCGCGGACGAGGGCGCTATGCGCCCCGTCAAACAGCATGACAATCAGTTGGTGTGGACTGGCATTCATGACTGCACTTTCTACACCTATCTGTTGATAGGATTGAACACCAGAGGTCTTATACATATCCACTCCTGAAGGCTACGACTACTTTTGTGAGAACTGTTGGGTCAGATAGTTGGCTGTACTGGTCATTTTGGTGACTAATACGTCCAGGCTGGTGAACTGCGTTTTGTAACGCGCCATGGTGGCATCAATAGTGGCTTCCATCGCATCGTAACGTTCACCCAGCGTTTTCAGCGTCTTATTGATCCCGTCTTTTGCGTTCTGGATCACACCTGCGCTACCGGTGCTGGTGCTGAGCATGGTATCCAGCGTTTTACTCATCTGGGTGGCCATACCGGTTGTTTTCCCGTCGCCCACAAAGTACTGCTGTACGGCGGTAGGGTTGTCGGTGAGCGCTTTTTTCAGTTTATCGGTATCAATTTTCAGGTTACCGACCGTACCGTCAGACCCTTTTACCGGATCCTGGGTAATGCCCAGTTGAGCCATGATCTGAACGGAACCGCTCTGCACTTCAGTCAGCAGGCCGCGCAGCTGAGACTGAATACCACGCACGTTCGCGTCGCCAACTAGCGCACCGTTACTGGTGGACTGGCTTCCTGAACCTGCGTCGACAGGAACATATTTCGTCAGGCTGTTAATGGTGGACTGCAGCGAGTTATATGCGGTTACCCAGTCAGAGATGGCTTTCTGGTTAGCATCTGTTGCGCGACTCACCTCAAGTGTCTCGTCGGCCTTGCTTTCTGCCTTCAGCGAGAAGGTCATACCTGGCAGCGCATCGGTGATGGTATTCGACTGGCGCTCAATCGAGATGTTGTTCACCACCACAATCGCGTTTTGCGCATCGGTATTTACCGTCAGTGCGCCCGTTTTGGTGGTTGAATCGTAGCCAATTGCGCTTTGCAGTTTGGCGTCACCCGTAACGCTAACCGTCATCGCCCCATCCGTACCGGTGGTTTTCGATGACAGCATCAGGCGGTAATCGCCGTCTTTCGCTTTAATCACGCTGGCGGTGACGTTGCCGTTCGCTTTATTAATGGCGCTCGCGATCCCTGCCAGAGAGGTATCGCCATCCGCCAAGTTCACCTCTAAAGGTGTCTTCGTACCCGGCTGGGTGATAGTGATTTTACGTGTCGTACCTGTCGTATCGCCCAGAAGATCCGTGTTGTTTGCATAGGAGCCCGTGGTGAGAGCCTGTGCCTTCGCGACCTGGTTGACGTTGACAACAAAAGAACCCACGGATGCGTCAGCGGTCGTTGTGGCTGTAAAGGCCGTGTTCGTGCTGCTAACAGACGTGGAGTTCCAGGTGGTTGCTTTACCCAGCGCAGCGGTGGCAGTCTGCAGCGATGTCATGGCGCTCTGCAGTTTGCCGTAAGCGCTTAACTGTGCGTTATACGTTGATTGCTGGGAAGTAATCGTCGTCAGCTTGGTTCTTTCTGCTGCATCCAACTGATTATATAAATCCCCGAGTCCTGCAGAACCTATCCCGAGGTTACTGATAGTAGCCATGCATATTTTCCTTAAAATACGAAAGTAGTTCAGGACTCTTATCGGCCTCTTAACGTAAAAGTTTACGATGGTGAGAAAAAAATAATCCAAAGAATAGACAGGTCCCGGTGGGGTAAATGCAAGGATTGCACTTTAGGGTAATTTTCAGCGCGCTGAAAACACATTGAAAAGTGTGTCTATTCCTTGCGCTAAAAAGCCGTAAATAATAAGTCGATAGTGAACCTTAATTGCTTTTTAAAAATAAACACCTTAAAAATCAGTTAATTATAATTTTTTCAAAATTGATTCTAAAGTCTTTTGGGGACCCGTCGATAACCTTATTGACGGTGAGAGACGCTGTGAGTGTTAGGCACCGGACCTAAAACCCAATTTTTGAAGGAAAGAAAATTATGGCAGTTATCAATACTAACCTGTTGTCCCTGACCACTCAGAACAACCTGAACAAATCTCAGTCTTCTCTGGGCACTGCTATTGAGCGTCTGTCTTCAGGTCTGCGTATCAACAGCGCGAAAGACGATGCCGCTGGCCAGGCGATTGCAAACCGCATGACCGCTCAGATCAAAGGTATGACTCAGGCAGCACGTAACGCCAACGACGGTATCTCCATGGCGCAGACTGCTGAAGGTTCTCTGAACGAAATCAACAACAACTTGCAGCGTGTTCGTGAGCTGGCTGTTCAGGCAAGCAACGGTACCAACAGCACATCTGACCTGGCCTCTCTGCAGGATGAAGTTACAGCACGTCTGGCTGAAATCGATCGCGTAGCGGGCAAAACTGACTTCAACGGTATCAAACTGCTCGACGGTTCTGCAGGTGCTTCTGGTGTGGTTAAAATTCAGGTTGGCGCAAACGACAAAGACACCATAGATCTTGACCTGAGCGGTGCTAAAGCGGACTCTACTACTCTGGCTGTGAAAAGCATCGACCTTAAATCCATGAAGTCTACCGATCTGGCAACTATCGATGCCGCTATCGCTAAAGTTGATAAAGCACGTTCTGGCCTGGGTGCGGTGCAGAACCGTTTCACTTCTGCAATCAACAACCTGAACAACACCTCTAATAACCTGTCTGCTGCTCAGTCCCGTATCCAGGATGCTGACTACGCAACTGAAGTTTCCAACATGTCCCGCGCGCAGATCCTGCAGCAGGCTGGTACTTCTGTTCTTTCTCAGGCAAACCAGGTTCCACAGACTGTTCTGTCTCTGCTGCGTTAATAAATTTTTAGTTCTTATATTCAAAAAGCCAACCTAAAGGTTGGCTTTTTTGTGCACTGAAAACCCCCAGCTAGGCTGGGGGTTCCGGAAAGCTTTCAGCTATGAGTCAGTTATAAAAAAACCTTTTGATTTGTTAAAACAACTGCGGTCTGGCAACTGCAAGAGAGAAACAAAAAATCAAAAGGGGGTCCCAATGGGGGACGAAAAGAGCTTAGCGCACACCCGATGGAACTGTAAATATCACATAGTCTTTGCACCAAAGTACCGCAGACAGGCGTTCTACGGAGAGAAACGTAGAGCGATAGGAGCGATTTTAAGAAAGCTATATGAGGGGAAAAACGTGAATATTCTGGAAGCATAATGCTGTGTGGATCATATCCATATGCTTCTGGAGATCCCACCGAAGATGAGTGTGTCGGGCTTCATGGGGTACTTGAAAGGTAAAAGTAGCCTGATGCTTTACGAGCAGTTTGGCGATTTGAAATTCAAATACAGAAACAGGGAGTTCTGGTGCCGGGGATACTATGTCGATACGGTGGGTAAGAACACGGCGAAGATACAGGACTACATAAAGCACCAGTTGGAAGAGGATAAAATGGGAGAGCAGTTAGCGATCTCGTATCCGGGCAGCCCGTTCACAGGCCGTAAGTAATCCATAGATGCAAAAGATGCAAATATCAGATTGCGATGCGCCTGTTAGGGCGCGGCTGCTAACAGAGCCTTACAGGCGCATATGAAAAACCTCCGGCTATGCCGGAATATATTTATTATTGAATATAGATAATCCCCAGCTAAATAGCTGCGCGGAATTGTAGATCACTTTGAGGGAACTCAGCCCGGATTGTGCGATCTGAACAATCGCCAAAAAGAAACAAACCACCAACCGGACTGAGCGATGCCGATCATAGCACCAATTCCCTGTGACGAACGATGCCTGATGCAAAAAGCAATCCATAAAGCACTGGGCGAATGAAGCACAGTACTTCCGGTTTTTTATGAAGACGAAGTGGATATTCATTTCAATCCCAAAATTGGCGCATACTGGCAGCTTCGCGGCCAGCAAAAGCGAGTCGTTACGCTGGGACAGAATGAAAAATACTTTCTGGCCGGGGCGTTACTTACTGGCAGAGGAAAGTCAGCTACGTTGGAGGCAGCTGTAAAATCTCCTCGTTATTTTTAAGTCTATTAAAGCATCTCAAAGTGACATACCGGCGAGCCGAAACCACCACTCTAATCGTGGATAACTATATTATCCATAAAAGCCGTGAGACTCTGTGCTGGCTGAAAGCGAACCCGAAGCTCAGCGTGATTTATCAACCTGTTTACTCAACGTGTGTGAACCACGTAGATCAGTTATGGCAGGCACTTCATGATACGAAAACGCGTAAGCATCAGTGCCGTCGATGTGGCAGTTACTGAAAAAAGGTACGGTATCTTATGGAAACCGCCAGCCCATTTCCGGGAGGAAAACATGGGCTGGCAAAAGAGTAGCGGTATTAGGTGCAGCTATTTAGTCTTCAACTAAATTTGTAGTGGGCTGGCGAAACAGAAAGTGCGAATAAGATCCAACCGATATTAATAACTGAATGTTTTCAAATCCTGGGGGCAAGTCAAACCCAATGAAGATGAGTGTGTCAGATTTAATGGGATATGTGAAAGGCAAAAATAGTCTGATGTTTAACGAGTAGTTAGGTGATCAAAAACTTAAGAAATAGGAATTAAAAGTTCTGGTGTCTGGGACGCTACATGAATAACGTGGGTTAAGCAAGGTAAATATAAAATAGTGATTTTAAGGGGTCGGCGTGAGAGAGGGAATAGTGTTTTCGTAACTTGGTGGCCCATTTTTGGCCACAAGTGATTCGTAATGTTAATTTAAAATTGTGATGCTTTATTTTATTTATTAAAAATAAGGATTGTAATGACTTTTGTAATTTTATTAAGTTACGCATTCGAGGTTAAATATTATTTGTGTGGGGTGAGTGGTAATATAAAGGCCACTCACCCCAAGTGACCTTTAATTTCAACCAACAACTGAACCATTATGATTGGTTATTAAACGTTAAGAGATAATATATTGCGAGCTAAAGGTAATTGGGAACTAAAAATATTTACAGGATATTTATCTCTGAATACATTAACAAGCAAAAATAGAAGCTCCTTTTGGGTGATTTAATGATTGCACCAACGCGCAATGAATTTTTCAAGGGAGTAAATGATTTCTATATTTACTGGAAGGCCATAGCGAGCTAAAAGATTGCTGACACGCTGACTCTCACTTCCTCTGTTTTCATCATCATTTTTTATAAGAAAATAATGATAGATAAATGATAGCCATTTTTTCGAACGCTGCTGGTGTAGTTCGTAGTCCTTGTCAGTAATAAGAGCATTTAGAAATTCATCTATATCATCATAGCAATCACTTTCATAGACTCCTCCATGTATACCGAGAACACTTCTTGAAAGAAGTCCCATAGGTTTTTGATAAAAAGCTGCTTCGTACTGAATAGTTGATTGTGTAAAAAGATAGTAATCAGCAGCATTCAGAAGAGTATGTATATTCTCTTCTGTTTTTATAATATAAGGTGAATTAGGTAATTTAATTCCTGTATTATCATATAATGATAGCGGGTGCTCCTGATAAGTGATATAAATTTTTCTTTTGATGCACTGTTTGATTATCGCGTTTATCTTTTCATTAACTTCATCAGTTTTCAGTTTATTGATGGCACGGTATCGGCTATTACTATGCTTAACAGCAAGTCCGAGAGGCCCATGATTGAATATCGCGATAATAGCGCTTTTTTCAGGAATACCATACTCTGCTTTGAATCGAACAGTTTCTTTAAAAGCAGTTGAGTGGTACTTTCCGACAAGATTATGCTTATCAAGTACTATGGATTTTAGTTTCTCCCACAATTCAGGTTCAGGCACGTATTTATCATATAAATTCTCTATCATCAAGCTTGTTAATAATTCTGATTGAAGGTAATTATCCCCAATATCCATCATCAATGTATTTTTTAGGAATCCACGCTCCATTGACCAAAAAGGGATACCTCTCTGTAATGCAATATTACGTAGAATCCAATTTGTTATATCATTACTTTGCCAACCAATTATAGTTGCTGGCTTAATGGCGGTGATCAACTCACTATAAAATGCTATGCCACAATTAGCAATTTCATGTGAAATAGATAGACTACAATGATATTGCGTAGATAATGAGCTAAGAATATCCTCCGTAGCAATAAAATTAGAATTTTGCAGAACAATATTATTGGCATCTTGGTGATATAAATCCGCAATGTGATAGTGTATGGGGATTGTAAAAAAAGACGCATCAGGTAGTTCTGTAGTAGTTGCAACAATTAAATGCATTTGTTTTTTTTGAAGTTCTAAAGACAGCGTTTCCCAGAATAAAAAAACACTATCATCTACTTCAACAGGTACATTATTAAATGCTAAAACAAGCCCATTGGAGAAAAAATCATCCATTTACAATCTCCGCGTCACAGCTATCGCCAATGGGGCGATATACAATATGAATAACATCATCATTGCGGGAATTGCGAGGTCTGAAGTATAAAATCGAGGTAGGGGTAAGGCCTGTGATTATACCTTTTACCACATCAGCGCCATCTATAAACCAATCATTATTTATAGTTAGCTCTTGCATTTGAGAATCATTGTATATTTTGTATACGAGATTTGTTTTGATTCTGGATACAGAGATCAGTTCTATACCATTATACTTATCATTCAATTTCATTACTATTTCTGCCGTAACTATAGGAATGTAGAGAGAGTAACATCCTTCATGAGTATACATAGCGGTTAATTTTTTTGTAACAACAGTAGTGTTGTTAATATAAAGAACATCAACCATTTTCTTGCGGTAGGAAGCATCGGTTAAGGACCAAGTAAGCCCATAGCGATAACTGCTTAGGAGTGCGATAGATTGTTCTATACCACCATAACGTAATTCTGTTGGGGTATTAGTAATATTTATATTGGCATTACTATCAGTTAGTAAAGAAGGTCCGAATTTTTTCATCTGATAATTATGTTTACTTAGATTGTAGAGTGTTGAAGTCTGTTCAGAGCCAAGATTGATATCGAATTTCATATTACTGAAGCAGCGTATTTCGTTTTCTGTTGGGAAATAAATAAAACGGAATAAGTCAATGATTGAGGAAGTAATTTCATACTCCGCTTCGTATGCCAAATTGGTAGCGGGTGAACCGATAAAATATAATGCTTCGTTCTGTATCTCTCTTATTAAAGATAGATGCTTCTGACTGATGCTTGGTTCTTCGCCTACAGGAATACCTTCGTCAGTATAATCTACAGTTGAATTCCTATGAGATGAGCAAAGGGATTCATAAATTGCAATATGGTTTGTCAAGGCTTTTATTGTACGGCAGTCAAAAGTCTCAGGGTTCACCATCCCCGTTCGGTTATTTTTCCATTCTGGGGTATATGAAACAATCATGTAACAACCAGAAATACTAATAGATAACTCTTCTTGTAAAATTGTTTGCAATAAATTCTGTGTTGTGCCTTCGTAACCTAAATCAACTAATAATAAGTGATCTCCAGCCTTAATTCCCGTACTGTTTATAATGTGTTTAATTAGCTTTTTACGATATTGCTTGGAATTATAAATAATATGCTGTGTATAATTTTCACTGAGAATTATTTTTATTAGCTCATTGATTTTATAGCTTCCTTGGTTAATATTTTTTTTAAGTGGCATCATCTCTTTTTGATTAATACCAAAGTGTTTGGACACTAAATTTAGTGTCTCATCATTAACATATTGATTCGCAATGTCATCATCTATATTATTAAAAAGAGTAATGAGATGGTCACTAACACTTTCTTTTGATATGAAACTTGCGCGAATAGAACACAAACGAGAAATATTAAGATCATGCGTTTCTATTTCCGGGTATAAAATATTAAATGCTGAGCGTGGCATAAAACCATCCCGCATTAAAAAAGCAACTTTTGTATTATTTTTCTTTTTATAATCTTCAAAAATTTTCTTTGCAAAGCTACGCAGCGTTGGACCGAGAACACTCCAGCCAATTAATTTTTGTGGCGATGTATCATCATCGACATTTTCTGAAAACCAACCATGCCACAAGTTAGGGATAGGTGCTTCCTTGCGTAATTTAGGGAAGATGAGAGTCGCTACGCTCTCTCGTTGTCTAAAAACTTTATTTATTTCCTTATGAGTATGGCGAAAATGAATGGCTTCAATGCCCAATTTATTTGGTGAAATAAAATCAGCTGCTTTGTTATCACCGATGTGAATTAACTGCGCAGCAGGTATTTTTTCTTTATTTAAAACTTTACCCCATAGTCCTGTCGTCTTTCCAACACCGTGTTCGCTGGAACAATAGATATCATCAATTAAATCTGAAACTTCAGGTGACAACGATGTTATAATATGCCTTAATTGTGTTTTATTAAAGTAAGTGTCACTGACAATGATGGTTTTATATTTTTTCTCTTTCGCAAGCTTCAATATATTTATGGTTGGCGCATGTAGAAAGCCATGTTTTATTTCTGCGGCAATCTCTTTTTGAATATATTCATCAAGAATGATCGGATTGTCTAATGGGAATAATTGCTTGTATATTTCAGCTAGATTTACCTCTGAGTGACCACAATTAAGCATTTTTTTCGCGCGTGCACGTTGCTCAGCTTGTACCCGACTGACAATATCTATTGACGGGTCAATGACGGTAAAAACATCTATAGGCGAAGCCGTTTTTCGCCAGAAAAGAGTATCGAAGCAATCAAACGAAATTACTCTGGCATTAGTATCTGCAATATATTCATAAAGTTTAGTTAAAGATGTGTATTCTGCTTTCATGCTCGTCACCTAAGGCAAATGAAGTCTATTGTCGCGGTTGCTTGAGCAAAGTTATGCATCGAAAAACGAGGTTAATTTCCTTTTGTTCATACGATTCGTGCATGGTGGCGCTTCAACAGTGCTTGAAATTTTTTTAGTCTCCAAATAACCCCTCATTTCACCCACTATTCACCCGATTAAAACCTCTGCAGAATCGGATAATCATGCCGATAACTCAACTAACGCAGGGCTGTTTATCGTGAATTCACTCTATACCGCTGAAGGTGTAATGGATAAACACTCGCTGTGGCAGCGTTATGTCCCGCTGGTGCGTCACGAAGCATTGCGCCTCCAGGTGCGCTTGCCGGCGAGCGTGGAACTGGACGATCTGCTACAGGCGGGCGGTATCGGGTTATTGAATGCAGTTGACCGATACGACGCTCTGCAAGGAACGGCATTTACGACTTACGCAGTTCAGCGTATTCGTGGTGCGATGCTGGACGAACTGCGCAGCCGCGACTGGGTGCCGCGCAGTGTTCGCCGTAACGCCCGCGAAGTGGCGCATGCGATAGGGCAGCTGGAACAGGAACTGGGACGTAACGCAACGGAAACTGAAGTGGCGGAACGTCTTGGCATTGCTGTTGAAGAGTATCGTCAGATGTTGCTCGATACCAACAATAGCCAACTCTTCTCTTATGACGAGTGGCGCGAAGAGCATGGCGATAGCATCGAGCTGGTGACGGATGAGCATCAGCAAGAAAACCCGTTACACCATTTAATGGAAGGCAATTTACGCCAGCGCGTAATGGAAGCGATTGAAGCTTTACCGGAACGCGAGCAACTGGTGTTGACCCTTTATTACCAGGAAGAGCTAAACCTCAAAGAGATTGGCGCTGTTCTGGAGGTGGGAGAATCGCGGGTGAGCCAGTTGCACAGCCAGGCCATTAAACGCTTACGAACAAAGCTGGGTAAGTTATAGGTGATTAATTCACCTGGGAAATGCCGCACAACGTATTGACAACCAGGAGTTATCATGACGGTGCAGCAATCTAAAAGACGGCCTTTAAGCCGCTACCTGAAAGACTTTAAACACAGCCAGACGCATTGCGCCCACTGTAACAAGTTACTCGATCGTATCACGCTGGTTCGTCGTGGCGAAATCGTCAATAAGATCGCGATTTCTCGTCTCGACACGTTGATGGATGAATCAGCATGGCTCGAAGAACAGAAAGAGTGGGTGGCGCTTTGCCGTTTCTGTGGCGATCTCCACTGCAAAGAGCAAAGCGACTTCTTCGATATTATCGGCTTCAAACAGTTCCTGTTTGAACAAACGGAGATGAGCCATGGGACCGTTCGCGAATATGTCGTTCGCCTGCGTCGCCTCGGGCAACATCTGACCGTAAACAACATTTCCCGCGATCTGCTGAAGACCGGTTATCTGGATGAAAATCTGGAGCCGTGGCTGCCTGCAACCAGCACCAACAATTACCGTATTGCGCTGCGCAAGTATGCACAATACAAGGTGCAAATGCCGGGTGTTATGAAGCAGAAAGCGCTCGCCGGAACAACTTCTGATATATATTAAAAAAGAATAAGATGTAGCGCAGTCGCCTTTGACGTTGCAGGCGATTTCTCTACACTACGTAAAAATTCCACTATATCGGGGTATTTATGAAATTTGCACTTCTGGGTCGTCAGGCGCTGATGGGTGTTATGGCCGTTGCGCTGGTTGCGGGCATGAGCGTGAAAACGTTCGCCGCAGAAAACCTGCTGAATAAAGTAAAAGAGCGCGGTACGCTGCTGGTCGGGCTGGAAGGAACCTATCCTCCGTTCAGCTTCCAGGGCGATGACGGTAAGCTGACCGGTTTTGAAGTGGAGTTTGCAGAAGAACTGGCGAAGCACCTTGGCGTTAAAGCGTCCCTGAAACCGACCAAATGGGACGGTATGCTGGCGTCGCTGGATTCTAAACGTATTGATGTGGTGATTAACCAGGTGACCATTTCTGACGAGCGTAAGAAGAAGTATGACTTCTCTACGCCGTACACCGTGTCCGGTATTCAGGCGCTGGTGAAGAAAGGCAACGAAGGTACCATCAAAACCGCTGCAGACCTGAAAGGGAAGAAAGTCGGTGTGGGTCTGGGAACCAACTACGAAGAGTGGTTGCGCCAGAACGTTCAGGGCGTGGATATCCGCACCTATGATGATGACCCGACGAAATACCAGGACCTGCGCGTGGGCCGTATTGACGCGATTCTGGTTGACCGCCTGGCGGCGCTGGATCTGGTGAAGAAAACCAATAATACCCTGGCAGTAGCGGGTGATGCGTTCTCTCGTCAGGAATCAGGTGTGGCCGTTCGTAAAGGCAACGAAGACCTGGTAAAAGCCATTGATACCGCGATTGCTGATATGCAGAAAGACGGAAGTCTGAAAGCACTCTCTGAGAAGTGGTTCGGGGCAGACGTCACGAAATAAATTTCTGACGTTAAAAAAAGGCGCTTTTAAAAGCGCCTTTTTTATTTCTTACGCGTCTGCGTGCATAATGAAAAATATCACATTTTGTCTGAGCTACCGGAGAACCCATGTCACTACAGAATTTAACGCGCTTTCCTCGCCTGGAGTTTATCGGCGCACCGACTCCGCTGGAGTATCTGCCGCGATTTTCTGATTATTTAGGACGCGATATTTTTATTAAGCGTGATGACGTGACGCCAATGGCAATGGGTGGCAACAAACTGCGCAAGCTGGAGTTTCTGGCGGCTGATGCGCTGCGCGAAGGGGTGGATACGCTCATTACTGCCGGGGCTATTCAGTCCAACCACGTTCGTCAGACGGCGGCAGTGGCAGCAAAACTCGGGCTCCATTGCGTGGCCTTGCTGGAGAACCCGATTGGGACGCGGGCTGAAAACTATCTGACCAACGGTAACCGTCTGCTGTTAGATCTCTTTAACGTGCAGGTTGAGATGGTGGATGCCTTGAACGACCCGACCGCACAGCTTGATGAACTGGCGACACGTCTGGAAGCGCAGGGCTTTCGTCCCTACGTTATTCCTGTCGGTGGCTCGAACGCGCTGGGTGCGCTGGGGTATGTGGAAAGCGCGCTGGAAATTGCTCAGCAGTGCGAGGGCGCGGTTAACCTCTCATCCGTCGTGGTGGCCTCAGGCAGTGCGGGCACGCATGCCGGGCTGGCGGTAGGGCTTGAGCAGTTGCTACCGGATGCTGAGCTGATTGGCGTGACGGTCTCTCGTAGCGTCGCGGACCAGAAACCGAAAGTGGTCACCTTGCAGCAGGCGGTGGCAGAGCAACTGGAGCTCAAGGCAAAGGCCGATATTGTGCTCTGGGATGACTACTTTGCGCCGGGTTACGGCACGCCTAACGAAGAGGGCATGGAAGCGGTTAAGCTGCTGGCTCGCCTTGAGGGTATTTTGCTTGATCCGGTCTATACCGGTAAAGCGATGGCCGGGCTTATTGATGGCATTGCACAGAAACGCTTTAAGGATGAAGGGCCAATTTTATTTGTCCATACAGGTGGGGCACCTGCGCTGTTTGCCTACCATCCTCATGTCTAAATATCAGGTCGAAAAATAATAATGCAAGAAAGTATTCAACTGGTTATTGATTCGCTGCCGTATCTGCTAAAAGGTGCGGTATTTACGTTACAACTCAGTATTGGCGGGATGTTCTTTGGGCTGGTGCTGGGCTTTGTGCTGGCCTTAATGCGCATGTCACCGGTTTTACCGGTGCGTTGGCTGGCGCGTTTTTATATCTCTGTGTTTCGCGGTACGCCACTTATCGCTCAGCTCTTTATGATTTACTACGGTTTACCGCAGTTTGGTATCGAGCTGGATCCGATTCCGGCGGCAATGATTGGCCTGTCGCTCAATACCGCGGCATACACCTCAGAAACGCTGCGTGCGGCCATCTCCTCCATTGACAAAGGGCAGTGGGAAGCGGCCGCCAGTATCGGTATGACGCCATGGCAGACACTTCGCCGGGCAATTCTGCCGCAGGCTGCCAGAGTCGCGCTTCCACCACTCAGCAACAGCTTCATCAGCCTGGTGAAAGATACTTCTCTGGCGGCGACGATTCAGGTGCCTGAGCTGTTCCGCCAGGCGCAGCTCATTACCTCGCGTACGCTGGAAGTCTTCACGATGTATCTGGCGGCCTCGCTGATTTACTGGGTGATGGCGACGGTGCTGTCCGCCCTGCAAAACTACTTCGAAAACCAGCTAAACCGCCAGGAGCGTGATCCAAAATGAGTGCTATCGACGTCAAAAACCTGGTGAAAAAATTCCACGGTCAAACGGTGCTCCACGGGATTGATCTTGAAGTTGAACAGGGTGAAGTGGTGGCAATTATCGGTCCTAGTGGGTCGGGAAAGACGACACTGCTGCGCAGTATTAACCTGCTCGAACAGCCGGAAGGTGGAACCATCCGTGTCGGTGAGATAACCATTGATACCGGCAAATCCATCAGTCAGCAGAAAGGCTTAATTCGCCGTTTGCGCCAGCATGTTGGCTTCGTTTTTCAGAACTTCAATCTTTTCCCGCACCGCACGGTGCTGGAAAACATTATTGAAGGGCCGGTAATTGTGAAAGGGGAATCAAAAGAGGAAGCAACAGTTCGAGCGCGTGAACTGCTTGCCAAAGTCGGGCTGGCGGGTAAAGAGACCAGCTACCCGCGCCGTTTGTCAGGGGGGCAACAGCAGCGCGTGGCAATCGCGCGCGCGCTGGCCATGCGTCCTGACGTGATCCTGTTTGATGAGCCTACCTCTGCACTCGACCCTGAGCTGGTGGGGGAAGTGTTGAACACTATTCGTCAACTGGCTCAGGAAAAACGTACGATGGTTATCGTGACCCATGAAATGAGCTTTGCCCGCGATGTTGCCGACAGAGCCATCTTCATGGATCAAGGGCGAATTGTGGAGCAGGGGCCGGCGAAAAGCCTGTTTGCTAACCCTCAGCATCCGCGAACTCGACAGTTCCTGGAAAAATTCCTCATGCAGTAGCATTTTTGCACTAATTTGCTCCAGGAATTTAGTCTGGGGCAAATTATTCTCCTTTATCGCCTTATCCCATGTTTTTTTATTCCATCCAGCTCGGATAAACCTTATCAATAGTAAAGTTAATTGTGCTATTGCCGATATTTTGTAGTTAGAAATAAGTTTTATGTGTTAATTTATATTCACCATAATAATGATTATCTTTTCAGAGGCTTCATTTAGTAAGTATGAAGGATTCAGACTTTTTCACCTGGCGACGGGATTGCTCCCTCCGGTTTCAGGAATTGACCTGTGCCGACGAGGTATATCAGGAACTACAGAGACAAACTCAGGCGCTTGAATTTGATTATTACGCACTCTGTGTGCGTCATCCCGTGCCATTTACGCGTCCTAAGATTGCAGTGCATACCACTTACCCAAAGCAGTGGATGGCGCAATATCAATCTGCGAACTATTTCACGGTTGATCCAGTGTTAAAACCCGAGAATTTCATTCATGGTCATTTACCCTGGACCGATGAATTATTTGCGGATGCTCAGGAATTATGGAGCAGCGCGCAAGACCACGGTTTACGTAAAGGAATAACGCAGTGTCTGATGCTGCCGAATCACGCACTCGGTTTTCTGTCTGTTTCTCGTACTAGTGTGCTGGAAATACCCTTAGCCAGCGAAGAAATAGAATTACGCTTGCAGATGCTGGTACAAATGGCCTTAACCACGCTGACCCGTTTTGAAGATGAGATGGTCATGCAGCCTGAAATGAAATTCAGCAAGCGTGAGCGCGAAATTCTGAAATGGACCGCGGAAGGGAAGACGTCAGCGGAAATAGCGATCATTCTTTCAATTTCGGAGAATACCGTTAACTTCCATCAGAAGAATATGCAGAAGAAATTCAACGCGCCAAACAAGACGCAGATTGCGTGCTATGCGGCGGCAACGGGACTGATCTGATTAAACTCTACGTTCTGCGTGCCAGACGAGCTAACGGCTGAATGCAATGCATCCAGCCGTTTTTTATTACTGGCGGTAGGCTTGTTTGATTTGCTTAACGGTGTTGGCAAATACCGCTGATTCCGCCTGGTCTTCCATCTGTGCGATTTGTTTTTCCATTTTAATGATCACACGACCGGCATCAGCCTGGCCCATCGCCTGTAGCATCAGTGTTAGCAACGCCTTCAGACAGTTTACTTCCTGTGCCAGTTCCTGGTTATTCTCCGCAGTGGCAAATTCAGGTGTGCTCATTTATTTTCCTCATTATTAAACGGCGCTAAAGCGCGACGACGAAAGTCAAGGCGGCGGAGTATACCACAAGCTGCAGCAAAAAATGCAGCGGTTGTTTTTCGTACTTTTACGCAGATGTTTAATTGCGTAAACAGAGCGTGCCCGTAAACTGAGCGACAGCCAGTGGCTATTAATTGTTTATGTCCGGTTCGCTTGCCGTTAATTATTGTTACAAAAATTTGAATGCTGTTTTCTGGTGGGGAATCTCTGCAATTTTTTTGTAACTATTTGAATACAGATGCTTAAAAATAGCCGCAAAAGCCCTGAATGCACGGACCCGCTTTCCAGAGCCTGTACAGGCTAATTTCCAGAAACGAGAGCAAAATCGAATAGCCAGTTTTTTAACGTTTTAATCTTGTGAGGAAAACCGTTAATATAAACCAAATTATCACTCAGTAGCGTTATCCCTATTCTGGAGACATTTCCTTTGATCAACGTCCTTCTTGTTGATGACCACGAACTGGTGCGCGCAGGGATACGACGCATTCTTGAAGATATTAAAGGTATTAAAGTTGCCGGTGAGGCGTGCTGTGGGGAAGATGCCGTAAAATGGTGCCGCACAAACTCGGCCGATGTGGTGCTGATGGATATGAACATGCCCGGTATCGGTGGACTCGAGGCAACACGCAAAATTGCGCGGACTTTCGTCGATACGAAAGTCATCATGCTGACCGTGCATACCGAAAATCCTCTGCCCGCGAAAGTGATGCAGGCGGGTGCTGCGGGTTACCTGAGTAAAGGTGCCGCACCACAAGAAGTTGTTAATGCTATCCGCTCTGTGTTTGCCGGACAGCGTTACATCGCCTCCGACATTGCTCAGCAGATGGCGCTAAGTCAGATCGAGCCTGAGAAAAACGAATCACCGTTCGCCAGTTTGTCTGAGCGTGAATTGCAGATTATGCTGATGATCACCAAAGGTCAGAAGGTGAATGAGATCTCGGAGCAACTGAATCTCAGCCCGAAAACGGTGAACAGCTATCGTTATCGGATGTTCAGTAAACTGAACATTCATGGTGATGTCGAACTGACTCATCTGGCCATCCGACATGGTTTGTGTAATGCGGAGACGTTGTTAAGTCAGTGAGCGATGTGTTCGATTCAAAAGCGTTTCTGAAAACCGTAACCAGCCAGCCTGGCGTCTATCGCATGTATGACGCTGGCGGCACGGTTATCTATGTGGGGAAGGCAAAAGATCTTAAAAAACGCCTCTCCAGCTATTTCCGCAGCAACCTTGCCTCCCGTAAGACCGAAGCATTGGTCTCACTCATTCGGAACATTGATGTCACCGTCACGCATACCGAAACCGAAGCGCTGCTGCTTGAGCACAACTATATTAAGCTCTACCAGCCGCGCTATAACGTCCTGTTGCGTGATGATAAATCCTATCCATTTATCTTTCTGAGCGGTGATACCCATCCGCGTCTTGCCATGCACCGCGGTGCAAAGCATGCGAAAGGTGAATATTTTGGACCGTTTCCTAACGGCTATGCCGTTCGCGAGACGCTGGCGCTGCTGCAGAAAATTTTCCCGATCCGCCAGTGTGAAAATAGCGTCTACCGTAACCGATCGCGTCCGTGCCTGCAGTACCAGATTGGGCGTTGTCTGGGGCCCTGCGTTGCCGGGCTGGTGAGTGAAGAAGAGTATGCTCAGCAGGTTGATTATGTGCGCCTGTTTTTGGCTGGAAAGGACGATCAGGTATTAACGCAGCTGATCGAACGGATGGAAAAAGCCAGCGCCGCACTCGAGTTTGAAGAGGCAGCGCGTATCCGCGACCAGATCCAGGCGGTGCGCAGAGTCACTGAGAAGCAGTTTGTCTCAAATACTGGTGACGATCTCGACGTCATCGGCGTGGCCTTTGACGCCGGGATGGCCTGTGTGCACGTTCTCTTTATTCGTCAGGGCAAAGTGCTCGGCAGCCGCAGCTATTTCCCAAAAGTGCCTGGCGGCACCGAGCTGGGTGAAGTGGTGGAAACCTTTGTCGGCCAGTTCTATCTGCAGGGGAGCCAGATGCGCACGCTGCCATCGGAGATCCTGCTTGATTTTAACCTCGGTGATAAAACGCTGCTGGCCGATTCGCTTTCTGAACTCGCCGGTCGTCGGGTTAACGTACAAACCAAACCGCGTGGCGATCGCGCGCGTTATCTGAAGCTGGCACGAACCAACGCGGCGACGGCGCTCACGACGAAGCTGTCTCAGCAATCTACGGTGAGCCAGCGCTTAACCGCCCTGGCGACGCTGCTGAAGCTGCCGGAAGTGAAGCGTATGGAGTGTTTCGACATCAGCCATACGATGGGTGAACAGACGGTAGCGTCCTGCGTGGTGTTTGATGCCAATGGCCCATTGCGCGCCGAGTATCGCCGCTATAACATCACTGGAATCACGCCGGGCGATGACTATGCGGCGATGAATCAGGTGCTGCGCCGTCGCTATGGTAAAGCGATTGAAGAGAGCAAAATCCCGGATGTGATCCTGATTGACGGTGGGAAAGGGCAGCTCGGCCAGGCGAAAGCGGTATTTGAATCGCTTGATGTCAGTTGGGATAAAAACCATCCGCTGCTGCTGGGTGTCGCAAAAGGGGCCGATCGCAAGGCTGGTCTGGAAACGCTTTTCTTCGAGCCGGAAGGTGAGGGGTTCAGCCTGCCGCCGGACTCCCCGGCGTTGCATGTCATTCAGCATATTCGCGATGAATCACACGATCATGCTATCAGCGGTCATCGTAAAAAACGGGCAAAGGTAAAAAATACCAGTACCCTGGAAACGATTGAAGGCGTGGGGCCAAAACGTCGTCAGATGCTGCTGAAATATATGGGTGGATTGCAAGGATTACTCAACGCCAGCATGGAGGAAATTGCAAAAGTGCCGGGTATTTCGCAAGGGCTGGCAGAAAAGATCTACTACTCGTTGAAACATTGAGGGCTCTGTAGCAACATAGAGCTAAATTTTACTGACAACAAACAGTTACCGTCATTATGCAATTTAATATCCCTACGTTGCTCACTCTCTTTCGTGTCGTGCTTATTCCGTTCTTTGTACTGGCGTTTTACCTGCCGGTTGTCTGGGCACCTTTCGCCTGTGCATTGATCTTCCTGATTGCAGCAGTCACCGACTGGTTTGACGGCTACCTGGCACGTCGCTGGAATCAAAGTACTCGTTTTGGTGCCTTTCTCGATCCCGTTGCTGATAAAGTGATGGTCGCTATCGCGATGGTACTGGTGGCCGAGCATTATCATACCTGGTGGGTGACGCTGCCTGCGGCGACGATGATCGGCCGTGAAATTATTATCTCTGCACTGCGTGAGTGGATGGCTGAACTGGGTAAACGCAGCAGCGTGGCGGTCTCCTGGATTGGTAAAGTGAAAACGACTGCGCAAATGGCTGCGCTGGTCTGGATGCTCTGGCGTCCGAACGCCTGGGTTGAGTGGGCGGGGATTGGCCTGCTGTGGGTTGCGGCAGTGCTGACGCTGTGGTCAATGCTGCAATATTTGAACGCTGCCCGCGGGGATTTGCTTGATCAGTGATCGTTTCGCCGTAATTTTCAGCAAACGATCCTGGGATGCAAAAAATAACGTTGACTCATAACGTCATATCAGTAGAATGCAACGCATCGAACGGCGGCACAGCAAGCCGGACGATAATGAAATCAAGTGGTTATAAGTCAACTTGATGACATGCGGGAATAGCTCAGTTGGTAGAGCACGACCTTGCCAAGGTCGGGGTCGCGAGTTCGAGTCTCGTTTCCCGCTCCAGATTAAAGACATGCGCAATAGCGGGTGTCAGTTTGAAAGATTTAACGGCGCGTTAGCAAAGCGGTTATGTAGCGGATTGCAAATCCGTCTAGTCCGGTTCGACTCCGGAACGCGCCTCCACTTTCTTCCCTGGCCGGATGGTGGAATCGGTAGACACAAGGGATTTAAAATCCCTCGGCGTTCGCGCTGTGTGGGTTCAAGTCCCACTCCGGCTACCATGGGAACAGAAGAATAAAATCAATGATAAGCAGTGTCGTATAAACCACCGAAAGGTGGTTTTTTATTGCCTTTTCCACCCTCCACTACAGTAATTTTCCTGTTTCCCCTATGCGTGACTAGAGCCTTTGCAGTGGTTTACTGAATTTGCTCATCTGAACTCGACCAAAGCGTAACGATCGATTTCGGTCTGAAGCGAAAAGTAGACCTTGTGTATATGTAAGTAAAACGACCCTAAGTTTTAAACAAAGGGTCATTAGTTAGGCTTATTTTACCGTTTCAATTTTCGGTGGCTGCCAGGTGCCATCGAGAATCGACTGCTCTCCCCAGTAAGCGCGGATATAGAGTGACAGGTTACCGTCAGGTGCCGGAAGCCAGTTATTCACTTTATCCTCTGATGGGCGATTTTTGCTGACGTACAGTGTCAGAGAGCCGTCATCGTTGTACTTCAGATTTTTATTTTTCGTCCCCAGAGAGTAACGGTTAAGCTCATTTGGACTAAACAGATGCTTGCTGTTGTAAAGCGTGAGTGACCAGAACCCTTTTACAGGAGGAAGTTCGCCTTTTGCGAAGGTTACCGTGTAGTCATGGGCTCCGGAAAGCTGTACGTTTGCGGCATCATTGTCGGTGTAGAAATACTGGGTTTCGTTCGGTTTGTTATCGAACATATTCGATTTGGAGGTGCCGGTTCGGTTGTAGTAGTCCACACCGAACTCGGCGTTATTTTTAGAACGGTTCCAGCCATTGCCGGCAGGTACGCCGTTATTCTTCCATTTAAAGAATTCTGCAATAACCGTTTTATCCGTCTCGATGGCTGTTTCATCCATCCATTTGCGCACCTCAGGGTTTTTCTTCCCGGCCTCTACCAGATGGCGGTACTGAGCGTACATGGCCTCTTCGCCAGGCAGTGGCGGCACTTTTTCCAGCACATTTGCGAATTGATCAAAGAATTTCTCAGGCACCACCCAGCGCGTCTCGCCTGCGCGGCTTTGTTGAATAAATCGAACTTTTGCTGAGTTGAAGGATCAGATCACGCATCCTCCCGACAACACAGACCATTCCGTGGCAAAGCAAAAGTTCAGAATCACCAACTGGTCCACCTACAACAAAGCTCTCATCAACCGTGGCTCCCTCACTTTCTGGCTGGATGATGAGGCGATTCAGGCCTGGTATGAGTCGGCAACGCCTTCATCACGAGGAAGGCCCCAGCGCTATTCTGATCTCGCCATCACCACCGTTCTGGTGATTAAACGCGTATTCCGGCTGACCCTGCGGGCTGCGCAGGGTTTTATTGATTCCATTTTTGCCCTGATGAACGTTCCGTTGCGCTGCCCGGATTACACCAGTGTCAGTAAGCGGGCAAAGTCGGTTAATGTCAGTTTCAAAACGTCCACCCGGGGTGAAATCGCACACCTGGTGATTGATTCCACCGGGCTGAAGGTCTTTGGTGAAGGCGAATGGAAAGTCAGAAAGCACGGCAAAGAGCGCCGTCGTATCTGGCGAAAGTTGCATCTTGCTGTTGACAGCAACACACATGAAGTTGTCTGTGCAGACCTGTCGCTGAATAACGTCACGGACTCAGAAGCCTTCCCGGGCCTTATCCGGCAGACTCACAGAAAAATCAGGGCAGCCGCGGCAGACGGGGCTTACGATACCCGGCTCTGTCACGATGAACTGCGCCGCAAAAAAATCAGCGCGCTTATTCCTCCCCGAAAAGGAGCAGGTTACTGGCCCGGTGAGTACGCAGACCGCAACCGTGCCGTTGCTAATCAGCGGCTGAGCGGAAGCAATGCACGGTGGAAATGGACAACGGAATATAACCGTCGCTCGATAGCGGAAACGGCAATGTACAGAATGAAGCAGTTGTTGGGAGATTCACTGACGCTGCGTGACTACGATGGTCAGGTAGCGGAAGCTATGGCCATGGTGCGTGCGTTGAACAGGATGACAAAGGCTGGGATGCCAGAAAGCGTGCGTATTGCCTGAAAATCCAGCCAGCTACAGGGTCGTTCGCACGAAATCTTATTTATTCAACAAAGCCTTAATGACTGTGTGTTGATTTAGATTTCGATTGTTCTAACAAAAAACAATGGTGTATGCATAATAAATTTAAATCATTGAAAGATGAACCGAGAATTTATGAGAATGTATATGTCAATACGTATTCCTTCCCGAAGGAAATACTATGTTAGTGTTCACTGAGTTTTTTCAATTGGGGGTTAAGCAATATCGCGGGCCTCGTGCCCGCGTATTGTTTATAAATCTGAAATCACCGACTGAATTTCTTTCAACTCTCTGATGTTTTCCTGAATCCGCGTAAGCGCAGTCTCTGCCTTATCAGGACATAAGGGGTTTTATCAAAGGGTAAACATACCCCTATGGTAGCTGGTAGTTTCCCCTTAACCCCCGTTTTTAACCCACTTCAGGCAGCATTCCCGCTGCAATCAAAACCTGCACCAGAATAATCACCACGCCACAGCCAAGCACGATACACAGCAGCGGTTTTCCCCCCGCCACGCGATACCCTTGCTGAGGATGTTGCTGACGGCTCTTCCATGCCAGCAGGGAAGGGAGCAACAGGGCAAGGATCGACAGTGCCACCCCCGCGTAACCCAGCGCCATCACAAACCCGCGTGGGTAAAACAGCGCAAAGGCCAGCGGTGGCAGGAAGGTGATTGCGCCCGTCTGCAACCGTCCAGCCGCGGTATTGCGACGCTGGAACAGGTCAGCCAGGTAATCAAACAGGCCCAGCGCAACACCCAGGAACGACGTGGCCAGTGCCAGGTCGGCAAACAGGTGTACCGCCAGTTCCACATGTGGGGAGGTCACAACCTCGCGCAGTGCCAGCAGAAAACCATTCAGGCCGGCGTGTTGCGCCATCAGTCCAATAAAGGTCGAAGAGTCAATGCTGCCCAGCGTCACCAGTTGCCAGAAAATATAGGCAATCAGGGGGATTGCGCTGCCGATAACAAAGACACGGCGCAGCTTGCGAATATCGCCGTTCATATAGCTGACAATGCTCGGCACGCTGCCGTGAAAACCAAACGAAGTGAAAATGACCGGGATCGCGGAAAGCGCCAGCCCTTTTTCCAGCGGCAGCGTCAGCAGGTTGACCTTGTGTACATGCGGCGCGAGCAGTACCAGCATCACAATCAGGAACAGAATTTTGGCGCTGAACAGAAAACGGTTAAACAGATCGACCAGCGATGTCCCCACGCAGACCACGCCACCGCCAATGAGCGCAAAGAAAATGGCGCCGGTTGCCGGGGTAATATCGGAGCCGAACCAGTCATTGACGCTGGAGGCGATGAGCTCCCCGGCGCCGCTAATATAGGCGGCAGTCAGAGCGTACATCAGGAACATCATGCTAAAGCCGGTTATCCACTGACCGTAGCGTCCCAGATAGCGTGCTGCAAGAGAACCCAGACCGGTGTCGGCTGGCACATGCTGATACACCTCAAGCAACAATAGTGCGGTGTAGCACATTAACGCCCAGAGCATGCCAAGTAGCAGCAAGGTCATCCCAAACCCCACGCCTGCGGCTGCCAGGGGCATTGCCAGCATTCCTGCTCCAATCGTCGTTCCGGCGACGATAAAAATACTTCCCAGGGTTCTGTTTTTCACGCTTTCCTCTACAACGATTCGTAATCGCGACAAAATCTGCGGCGCAGAGTAAGGGAAAAGCGGTAACTCGTCAAATCACCGTTACAAGTAGTGTAATGAAATGTTTACGAAATCGAGCGCTCTGCGATCATGCATGGGGCGTCATCCAGACGTAACGTTAATAAGGGGAACAGGAAATACAATGAGGGTTTTGATGCAGGGAATGTAAGTAAAAAAACGCGGCACCGATTTTCGGCACCGCGCTGGAATTAATTTTGCGTATCGAGGGTAGAAAGTTCTTTATCAATAAAGTAAAGACCTTCACCAGATTTACCCACCAGAGATAATTTATCCAGGACGGATTTAAACAGCTTCTCTTCTTCGTGCTGTTCAGCTACATACCATTGCAGGAAGTTAAAGGTTGGATAATCCTGGCTGGTCATTGCCGCATGAACCAGTTCGTTAATTTTCTGTGTGATTAATTGTTCGTGCTCGTAGGTCGCGCGGAACAGTTCATCGAGAGATGTGTACTCAGCAAACGGTGATGCCACGTTCTCAATGCGCGGCAGGGCGCCGGTATCTGTCAGATAATCAAACAGACGTTGCATATGGGTCATCTCTTCCTGAGCGTGACGACGCAAAAACGCAGCCGCGCCTTCGAAACTGTGGAAGCTGCACCAGGCGCTCATCTGCTGGTAGAGCAGGGACGAAAAAAGCTCAAGGTTCATTTGTGCATTGAGCTTGTCGATCATTTCAGTTTTCAGCATAGTGGCGCTCCCGGTTATTATTTCTGATTCACAATGAGCGATACTATAATTTGTTATTTAATTATTTGCAAAACGTAAAATTTTTATTTCTTTATTTAAAATACGAATGGGAATAAAACGCATTGACGATTTTTGTATTTATTAATGAGAATTATTTTTGTTCGTAATGAAATAAACTGCCAGCAAACACTGGCAGTCCTGATTAATACCACGGATTATTTGACTTAGGGTTAACGGCAAAACCCATACATTTATACTGGATAGTCACGCTCTCGTTCAGACACAGAGAGCCGCTAATCAGCGTGCAGGTTTTGATGGGCTGGCCATAGGCAGAGGCGGTGGCATACCCCATGCTCTGACACGCTTTTACCGCCGTACCGTTATTCACATACTCATCAGAATACGCATTTTGTAGCGCCGCCTGGCCGTAGTCGAGGCGGACTATGCCGTTGGGCGCGTCGAGACTACTGACCTCAGCCTGGCGGTTAATGCTACACCCCGCGAGCAGCAGGATCGTGCCAGCTACGATGACTCTTTTCATGGTTCGCTCTGAATGGATGGAAATACGTTATCGTACCTGCAGATGTTTGCTGCAATGCCTGGAATAGCCGGACAATCTGCCCTCTCTCTTTGCAACGGGATGGAATTGAATGTAATCCGCATCCGGTACATTTAATATTGGCGGTTTTTTTGTACCTGTACGTGACGAAGGGGAGATAAAAGAGCCTGCGTTTTGCTACTATGGCGGCCTTTAAATAAGGAGAAAGCCCCCATGTCTCAAAACCTGAGTGCCGATCAGGAACTGGTCTCTGACGTTGTCGCCTGTCAGCTGGTTATCAAACAAATCCTTGATGTCCTGGACGTTATTGCGCCGGTTGAAGTGCGCGAGAAGATGTCTACTCAGCTGAAAAACATTGATTTCGCCAGTCATCCGGCAGCGGCTGATCCGGTTACGCTTCGTGCCATCCAAAAAGCCATTGCGCTGATTGAGCTGCGATTCACGCCGCAGAGTGAGTCTCACTGAAGAGTGGAAATGGGCGACAGTATTTGTCGCCCTTCAATGCCATCAGAAGAACGTCTGGACCAGCAGGTAGCTTGCCGCGCACGCGCAACTTACACCAATCAGCCCTGGCAGAATAAAGCTGTGGTTGATGATAAATTTGCCGATGCGGGTCGTTCCTGAACGGTCAAAACCGATACAGGCCAAATCACTTGGGTAGGTCGGCAGGACAAAATAGCCGTATGACGCCGGGAAAAAGGCGATCAGCATTTTCGGCTCAATACCCAACATCAGGCCCATGGGCGCAACGGCCGTCAGCGCTGCGGCCTGGCTGTTCACCAGCTTCGACACCAGAAACAGTACAATGGCATACGTCCACGGGTGGCTTTTCACAACGCCTTCCAGCGCCAGTTTTAACTCGTCAAGATGCGCCTGGAAAAAGGTATCACTCATCCACGCCACGCCGAACACCGAGAAGATCGCCACCATTCCGGCTTTGAATACCGCACCGTTAGAAATAGCAGAGGCATTGACCTTGCAGGCCATCAGCATTACGGCGCCTGCAATTAACATCATCATCTGAATGACAAGGTTCATCGACAGCGCCGTCATTTTGCCTTTCAGCTCAAAGGCGGGGCGTAATTCCGGGAATGCGCCCAGCAGCACCACTACGGCAATACCGGCAAAGAAAATCCACGTGGACCAGTAGGCTTGTTTTGGAAAACGTTGATTCATTAACGTCTCTGTTCCGCCATAGATAAACTCGCGCTGCTTTGGATCTTTAAGCTTCTCCTGAAAATCCATGTCGTCGGCCAGATCTTTCCCGCGCCGCAAACTCCACAGGGCAGCGATGACTACACCGAAAAGTGAAGCAGGAACTGACACTGCAAGTATTTCAAGGATGCCCCACGCATGGCCAATTCCATGCTGAGCGCCCAGGATGGACACCAGCGATACAACGGCAACGGAAACCGGTGATGCCGTAATCGCCATCTGCGAGGCCACGGATGCTACCGCCATTGGACGTTCCGGGCGGATCCCTTTTTTCAGGGCGATATCTGCAATGATCGGGAACATGGTGTAGACCACATGCCCGGTGCCACACAGAAAAGTCAGCATCCAGGTAGTAAAGGGGGCGAGAAGTGTGATGTGCTGCGGGTGTTTACGCAGAAGGCGCTCTGCAAATTGCATCATGACATTGAGACCGCCTGCGGTCTGCAGAGTAGCAGCACAACCAATCACCGCGAGGATGGTCAACATGACGTCAACCGGGGGCTTGCCAGGTTGCAGCCCAAAAACAAAACACAAAATAAAAAGCCCAATACCGCTTATTAACCCCAGCCCCATACCGCCGAAACGTGTACCTGTCAGCAGGCAGAGGAGAATGACAACAAACTCGATGGTGATCATGATGCTCCCTCGTCAATGATTATGTAATTAAATAAATCATTACATGTTGTGTGGATAATCATTGGGAGCAAGATCTGATTTGTTAAATTTCAGCAAAAGCAGAAGGTTGGCGGTGAGATGGGGAACCTGCGCCCGGACGGGAGCAGGTTAAAAGGGATCAGTGATGTTGCACCGTCACAATGCCGAGCAGGTGACGGTCAGTTTGTTCCGGGCATAACCCTGCCTGTCGCGCATTGCGCAGTTCATCCGCCAGTATCTTCAGCAGCATGCCGTCCTGCTGCTGTTCTTTGTCCATGTCGCGTAAGAATTTAAGGGTGGTAGTGTCTTGCTGCGCTTTGGCTTCATCGGCCAGTTTACTGAGAGTGGTGCAACGTTGCTCATACTCTTCAAGCGTTTTCTGGAACAGTTCTTCCAGGGAGGAGTAGTCATCGTTAATGGTATCAAGGGCTTTAACAACAGGATTGGCGCCAACGGCCTTCATGAAGTTAAAGACGCGCATCATGTGCGTGACGTTACTTTGTGCCTGAGTACGGAAGAATGTTGCTGAACCCGTAAGACTGTTCTCAGCACACCACGCACTTAAGTGAAGGTGCAGATTGGACGCATAGAACTCAAGGTTCATCTGCGCATTTAGTTTTTGCATCATCGTTGGGGTAGCCATACTCATATCCTTATTGACTGTGGGACGAGATGTCCGCTGCTTAACCTGAGCGTCAGGCATTGACGAAGAACTCGCAGATATACAATTTCCGCAGTTTCTAAAATCGATCTAAAATTCACTTCCTGTGTTCGATATAAATAAGCATACCCTTGTCTCCGGGGTAAGAAAACTCCTAAACACCTTATTTTTACCATACATTACAAAAATTAAAATACTACAAATTTGCAAATGGATTTTCATAAGGTAAATATAGCATAAACCATTGATAATTAATTGTTATTTTAATTTGTCGCATGCTAATGTTCTTCCGTAAATATTAAGTCGGAATAATGCTCTGAGAAAAAATGAAATACAGATTATTCATTGCGAATATATGATACGCGGGAAAAATTGCGCTAAATCAATTTCTGCAGAATAACAGTCTGATGTGGTTCCCGTGCATTTGTGATGAAACGCTGTTTGATCTTTTTTTTCGTTGGTTGCCATTTTTCCCAGCGGACGGTGTCAGGGATTTCTTAGCTAATCTTATGGATAATTCTGCTTAACCCTCTTTCATTTGTCTGACAAATCCTGCCTTTTTTATGTCATTTATCGCTGAATTTATGTACGCAATTACTGTAATTCTGCGGTGTGATGGGGCTCTCTTATGGATGATTAATTTCCCGCTAAAACTATCACCAGCAATAACGCTTATGACGAGGTAAGCGCTAATGCCTTGTTTTAAGTCCGATTAAATAAGAAGCACGCACATATTCCCTACAGAAAAGAATGCTAAAGCTGGAGTTTACCATGCACAAATTTACTAAAGCGCTGGCGGCCATCGGTCTGGCTGCCGTTATGTCACAATCCGCTATCGCTGAGAATTTAAAACTCGGTTTTTTGGTAAAACAGCCCGAAGAACCCTGGTTCCAGACTGAGTGGAAATTCGCAGATAAAGCCGGAAAAGATTTAGGTTTTGAAGTGATTAAAATCGCCGTGCCTGACGGTGAAAAAACCCTGAATGCCATCGACAGCCTGGCGGCCAGCGGTGCGAAAGGTTTCGTTATCTGCACACCCGATCCAAAACTGGGATCGGCAATCGCGGCGAAAGCGCGTGGTTACGACATGAAGGTCATTGCGGTTGACGATCAGTTCGTTAACGCCAAAGGCAAACCGATGGACAGCGTCCCTCTGGTGATGATGGCGGCGACCAAAATCGGTGAACGTCAGGGCCAGGAACTTTATAAAGAGATGCAAAAACGTGGCTGGGATGTGAAAGAAACCGCTGTGATGGCCATTACTGCGGACGAACTGGACACGGCTCGCCGCCGTACTTCCGGTTCCATGGACGCGCTGAAAGCAGCCGGCTTCCCGGAAAAACAGATCTACAAAGTCCCCACCAAATCCAACGATATCCCGGGTGCTTTCGACGCCGCGAACTCCATGCTGGTTCAGCATCCGGAGGTGAAACACTGGCTGGTGGTCGGGATGAACGACAATACCGTGCTGGGCGGAGTACGCGCGACGGAAGGCCAGGGCTTCAAAGCGCCTGACGTGATCGGGATCGGCATCAACGGCGTTGACGCAGTCAGCGAGCTGTCCAAAGCGCAGGCCACTGGCTTCTATGGCTCTCTGCTGCCAAGCCCGGACGTTCACGGCTACAAATCCAGCGAGATGCTCTACAACTGGGTAACCAAAGGGGCTGAACCGCCGAAATTTACCGAAGTGACTGACGTGGTGCTGATCACCCGCGATAACTTCAAAGAGGAACTGGCGAAAAAAGGATTGGGCGGTAAGTAATTCGCTGTGATTGTGCCCCTCATTCCTGTGAGGGGCCAGATGTACACACTACTGGAATCACGGAGACGTTATGCAACAGTCTGAGCCGTATCTCTCTTTTCGCGGCATCGGTAAAACTTTCCCCGGTGTTAATGCGCTGACCGATATCAGTTTCGACTGCTATGCCGGCCAGGTTCACGCCCTGATGGGCGAAAACGGCGCGGGAAAATCCACGCTGTTGAAAATCCTCAGCGGTAACTACACGCCGACGACCGGCACGCTGGCTATTCGCGGAGACGAGGTGGCGTTTGCCGATACCACGGCGTCGCTCAACGCCGGGGTAGCCATTATTTATCAGGAACTGCACCTCATCCCTGAGATGACCGTGGCAGAAAACATCTATTTAGGACAGCTTCCGCATAAAAGCGGCGTGGTGAATCGTTCGCTACTTAATTATGAAGCGGGGCTGCAGCTTAAACATCTTGGCCTGGACGTTGATCCCCAGACGCCACTGAAATATCTCTCCATTGGTCAGTGGCAGATGGTTGAAATTGCTAAGGCGCTGGCGCGTAACGCCCGAATCATAGCCTTCGATGAACCCACCAGTTCTCTCTCCGCGCGTGAAATCGAAAATTTGTTCCGTGTGATCCGTGAATTGCGTCAGGAAGGCCGCACCATTTTGTACGTTTCGCACCGTATGGAAGAGATATTCGCCCTGAGTGATGCCATTACCGTCTTTAAAGACGGACGCTATGTACGCACCTTTACCGACATGAAGCAGGTTAACCATGACCAGCTTGTTCAGGCGATGGTTGGCCGCGAGTTGGGTGACATTTATCACTGGCAGCCGCGCGAGTATGGCCCTGAACGCCTGCGTCTGGATAGCGTAAAAGCGCCAGGCGTGCGTACGCCAATCTCCTTGTCAGTACGCAGCGGTGAAATCGTCGGACTGTTTGGCCTGGTGGGGGCGGGGCGCAGCGAGTTGATGAAAGGGTTATTCGGCGGTACCCGGATTACCGAAGGTCAGGTTTCCATTGACGGCGAGCGGGTAGATATTCAGAAACCGGCCCACGCGATCAGGGCGGGGATGATGCTCTGCCCGGAAGACCGTAAAGCGGAGGGGATTATTCCGGTTCATTCGGTGCGCGATAACATCAATATTTCCGCCCGCCGTAAGTTTATCCGCGCCGGTTGCCTGATTAACGATAGCTGGGAGTCGAGCAATGCCGACCACCATATTCGTTCGCTGAATATCAAAACGCCTGGCCCGGAACAGCTGATCATGAATCTCTCCGGCGGAAACCAGCAGAAGGCTATTTTAGGCCGCTGGCTGTCGGAAGATATGAAGGTCATTTTATTAGATGAGCCAACGCGCGGTATTGATGTGGGGGCAAAACACGAAATTTATAACGTGATCTATGAACTGGCAAAACGCGGCGTGGCGGTGCTCTTCGCCTCCAGCGATCTGCCGGAGGTGCTTGGCGTAGCCGACCGCATTGTCGTGATGCGTGAAGGTGAAATTGCCGGTGAATTACTTCATGAACAGGCGAATGAACAACAGGCGTTGAACCTCGCTATGCCTAAAGTCAGCCAGGCTGTCGCCTGAGTAAGGAGTTAATGATGTCCTCTGTTACTACATCCGGAGTGCCGAAGTCGGCTTTCAGTTTTGGACGCATCTGGGATCAGTACGGCATGCTGGTGGTCTTTGCCGCGCTGTTCCTCGCCTGTGCGATCTTTGTTCCTAATTTTGCCACTTTCATTAATATGAAAGGGCTGGGGTTGGCCATTTCCATGTCAGGGATGGTGGCCTGCGGCATGCTCTTCTGCCTGGCCTCCGGCGATTTTGACCTGTCGGTGGCGTCCGTTATTGCCTGCGCGGGTGTGACCACGGCAGTGGTGATCAACATGACTGAAAGCCTGTGGATCGGCGTCCTGGCCGGTCTGTTACTGGGCGTCATCAGCGGTCTGGTCAACGGTTTTGTCATTGCGCGTCTGAAGATAAATGCCCTGATCACCACGCTTGCCACAATGCAAATTGTCCGAGGCCTGGCCTATATTATTTCCGACGGTAAAGCGGTGGGGATTGAAGACGAGCGCTTCTTTACGCTGGGTTACGCCAACTGGCTCGGTCTGCCTGCGCCTATCTGGCTGACCGTAGCCTGCCTGATCCTGTTCGGCTTCCTGCTTAACCGGACCACCTTTGGCCGTAATACGCTGGCGATTGGTGGCAATGAAGAAGCGGCGCGTCTGGCTGGGGTGCCGGTCGTGCGAACCAAGATTATTATCTTTGTGCTCTCGGGGCTGGTTTCTGCCGCCGCGGGCATTATTCTGGCATCACGCATGACCAGCGGCCAACCCATGACCTCTATCGGTTACGAGCTGATCGTCATTTCGGCCTGCGTTTTAGGGGGCGTTTCCCTGAAGGGCGGCATCGGAAAAATCTCATATGTGGTGGCCGGTATCCTGATCTTAGGGACGGTAGAGAACGCCATGAACCTGCTGAATATTTCCCCGTTCTCTCAGTACGTGGTTCGTGGCCTGATCCTGCTGGCAGCGGTGATTTTCGACCGTTACAAGCAAAAAGCGAAGCGTACCGTATAACGCTTTTTCCCGTCTTTTATTGCTCAACTTATAACCTTAGTTGACCCCTTAACCGCCTCGCCAGTAAAACTGGCGGGGCGGTTGTCAAATGGCGAGCCACGTCACACTGTCTATACTTACATGGCTATGAAAGAGGTAAAGGCGTTTACCTTTCGCAAACCGTAAGGAGGAAAAGGGTGGCTGACTTGTTAACCGCACCGCCTGTACTGTCCGGACACTATGCTTTCTTTTTTGATCTCGACGGCACGCTCGCCGGGATAAAACCGCACCCCGATCAGGTGTCTATTCCGGATGCGGTATTACAGGATTTGCATCAGCTCTCGCTTATGAATGAGGGAGCACTGGCATTGATATCAGGGCGCTCAATGGCCGAGCTGGATATGCTCGCCAGTCCTTACCACTTTCCGCTGGCCGGTGTACACGGAGCGGAGCGCCGCGACATCCATGATCAAACGCATATCGTTTCACTTCCCGATGCACTCACACAACGTCTTCAGGAGAAACTTTCTGCTGCGCTGGCAGAACTGCCGGGCACAGAACTGGAAGCTAAAGGCATGGCCTTTGCTCTGCATTATCGTCAGGCCCCACAACATGAAGAGCGCGTGCTTGCCCTTGCCAGAGAAATTGCGAATGCGCACCCGCAACTGGCGTTACAGCCGGGTAAATGCGTGGTGGAGCTAAAACCGCAAGGGATCAATAAAGGCGCGGCCATCACCGCGTTTATGGCGGAGGAACCTTTTAAGGGCCGGACGCCCGTTTTCTTTGGGGATGACCTGACCGACGAAGCAGGGTTCCGCGTGGTGAATCAGGCCCGAGGGATCTCCGTTAAGGTTGGGCCCGGCGACACTGTTGCCCAATGGCGGCTGGTGGATGTCGCCAGCGTCTGGCAGTGGATATCTGACATCGCTAACCAGCAACAACAACAAATAGCGCAAAACCAAGGGGGAAACCATTATGGGTCGCTTAGTCGTCGTCTCTAACCGAATCGCGCCGCCTGATGATAAAAAAGTCAGCGCGGGTGGCCTGGCGGTAGGGGTGTTAGGTGCCTTAAAAGCTGCTGGCGGGCTGTGGTTTGGCTGGAGTGGTGAAATCAGTGAAGACGAAAAACCGCTCAAAAAAGTGACGCGCGGAAATATTACGTGGGCATCGTTCGCGTTAAAAGAGAAAGACTATGACGAGTATTACTCGCAGTTCTCGAATGCCGTTCTGTGGCCTGCATTTCACTACCGTCTTGACCTGGTTAAATTCCAGCGTGAATCCTTCGAAGGCTACACGCGAGTCAACGCGCTGCTGGCGGATAAACTGCTGCCTTTAATCGAAGAAGACGATATTTTATGGATCCACGATTATCATCTGCTTCCCTTCGCCAGAGAATTGCGGGAAAGGGGCGTAAATAACCGGATTGGTTTTTTCCTGCATATCCCGTTCCCGACACCGGAGATTTTTACCGCGTTACCACCCCATGAAGCGTTGCTGGAGGCGCTATGTGATTACGATTTGTTGGGCTTCCAGACTGAAAATGATCGCCTTGCGTTTTTGGATTCTGTGTCAGGCAAAACGCGCCTGGTGACCAAAGGTGGAAAAACGCATACCGCATGGGGGAAAACATTCCACACCGAAGTGTATCCGATTGGGATTGAACCCGACGAGATTGCGGAGCAGGCCGCCGGGCCGTTGCCATCAAAGCTGGCGCAGCTTAAGAATGAACTTAAGCATGTGAAAAATATCTTCTCGGTAGAGCGACTTGATTATTCCAAAGGGTTACCGGAACGCTTTCTGGCATATGAAACGCTGTTGGATAAATACCCTCAACACCACGGTAAAATTCGCTATACGCAGATAGCACCAACGTCGCGCGGCGAAGTTCAGGCCTACCAGGACATTCGGCATCAGCTGGAGACAGAAGCGGGGCGCATTAACGGCCGCTATGGCCAACTGGGCTGGACGCCGCTCTTTTATCTGAATCAACACTTTGACCGTAAAATCCTGATGAAAGTGTTCCGCTATGCAGACGTTGGCCTGGTCACGCCGCTGCGTGACGGGATGAACCTGGTGGCGAAAGAGTATGTGGCGGCCCAGGATCCTGCCGACCCGGGTGTACTGGTACTTTCACAGTTTGCCGGAGCGGCAAATGAACTCACTTCAGCGCTTATCGTAAATCCTTACGATCGGGATGATGTGGCTAACGCCCTGAACCGCGCCCTGACAATGCCGCTTACAGAGCGCATTTCCCGGCATGCCGAAATGATGGAGACGATCCGTAAGAACGACATTAATCACTGGCAGGCGAATTTTATTCAGGATTTACGTGATATCGCCCCGAAAAGTAAGGATGGTGATCTGCAAAAAAAGATCGCGACATTTCCTAAACTCGCCTGATTTTCTACTGGGGGATTAATCTCCCCCAAGAGGTACTAACAGCACATCGACCTGACTTGAAGCAACAATAGATTTCGCCGCACATGCCGCGCGCGATAAAAAGCTATGGTTGTGGTTCCCGCATATCACTAAATCAATATTCTGTTTACGACACATGTCGAGAATATGTGCATTAAGTTCTCCCGTTGCAATAACGGTCTCATAAACAGGATATTGTGCCTTTTCAGCCAGCTCCCGCAGAAATTGCTGTGTTTATTCCTGAAGTACCTCCCGAATATCTTCAAGCATAGGGGCTGCCAGCTGGTTATACATTTCGGGTTCGGCCGCGAGAGTGATGAGGCTGATGCGGGCATTATGGGGCCTGGCAATGGAAACTGCCCGGGCGACAAGCTGATGGCTTTCGGGTGAAACAGCAACAGAAACAAGAAGATGGGAGTAACTCATGGTGCACTCCTTAGATGTCTGACAGACTGCGTCTGCCCACCTTTACCGCGAATCCCCTGGTTCTGCAAGAGTTGAATACGACATTAGTGTGAAGCTTATCATAATTATTCATTAATTATTCTTATAAGAAGAATAACTGAAAAATACGCCTAAATGAAAAAAATTAACAACTTAACGTAAATCACACAATTTTACTCTTCCACTATTAAATCATTTTAACGCGTTATAAACACAATTCGAATGATCACATACTGAAACATTTTTTTTGAGCGTTACGCATAAGTATATGTTTTTTCGAGGTAAGAAAAATGTATCCAGGACATTCTCGGGATGTGAACGATTGCAGACACCGGGAATGACAGGCAAAGCACGTGATATGCCAGTTATGTTCACCCTTCTGCATGAGTATTCGGCATTTAAGAATACAAAACAGTACTGATTGTTCGATATTTGAACAAATTACAAGTCATACTGATGGATTTATGGGTGATATTCACTTAAATTATGTGACGTGGATCACATTTTTTTTAAATTTGAGGAAGGCTGCATTGTATGTATCAAATCTGACGAGTAGAGTTTGCGTCGAATTAGGAAAAATCTTAGTTATTTGTAAGAAATGATAAAAGATGTAAGAGGCGCAACGGCGTTTCTTCTCTTGCGTGTATCAAATGAATACAAACCTAAATTCAACTATGCATTTGGCCTTTTCTTTTTTATACCGGGTGATTTCCCGGCGACATCACGGGGTGCGGTCTTTCCGCATAAAAATAATAGTTGGT
This sequence comes from Enterobacter sp. DVT3837, assembly GCF_056238685.1. Taxonomy (NCBI): domain Bacteria; kingdom Pseudomonadati; phylum Pseudomonadota; class Gammaproteobacteria; order Enterobacterales; family Enterobacteriaceae; genus Enterobacter; species Enterobacter sp. DVT3837. The sequence goes on from NZ_JBWDLA010000002.1 coordinate 310,695, forward strand.
TATTCGGGATGGGAACAATGCATACATCCGAGTTGCTAAAACATATCTATGACATCAATTTGTCGTATTTACTGCTCGCGCAGCGTTTGATTAGTCAGGACAAGGCGTCCGCGATGTTTCGTCTGGGTATTAACGAAGAAATGGCAACCATGCTGGGGGGGTTAACCCTCCCTCAGATGGTTAAACTGGCCGAAACGAATCAGCTGGTTTGTCAGTTCCGTTTCGATGATTCACAGACAATAACGCGTCTGACGCAGGAATCCCGTGTTGACGATCTTCAACAGATCCATACCGGTATACTTCTCTCCACTCGCTTGCTTAACGAAATCAGCCAGCCTGATGACGCAGCCCGTAAGAAAAGGGCCTAGCAATGAGCGAAAAAAGCATTGTTCAGGAAGCGCGTGACATACAGTTGGCCATGGAGCTGATTACACTGGGTGCTCGTTTACAAATGCTGGAAAGCGAGACTCAGTTGAGCCGTGGTCGTCTCATCAAACTGTACAAAGAGTTACGTGGTAGTCCCCCGCCGAAAGGCATGCTGCCGTTTTCTACCGACTGGTTTATGACGTGGGAGCAGAACATCCACGCATCCATGTTCTGTAACGCCTGGCAGTATCTTCTCAAAACCGGTTTGTGTAGCGGCGTTGACGCTGTGATCAAAGCGTACAAACTTTACCTTGAACAATGCCCACAGCAGGAAGATGGTCCACTGCTGGCGCTGACCCGCGCATGGACGCTGGTGCGTTTTGTTGAAAGCGAAATGCTTGAACTGTCGCGCTGCAATTGCTGCGATGGCAATTTTATTACCCATGCTCATCAGCCTGCAGGCAGCTTCGCCTGTAGTTTATGTCAGCCTCCATCCCGTGCAGTAAAAAGACGTAAACTTTCCCGGGATGCTGCCGATATTATTCCACAACTGCTGGATGAACAGATCGAACAAGCTGTTTAACCCGAACGTGTGGGCAAGATTCCAGCAGCGGTAAGCAATTACCGCTGCTTTTTTTTACCCCGCAAACGGTAAACGCTGCGAACTGAACGTCCTTGCCATAGTCACTAGCGGAAGGATGATGTCGTGCTTATCTTATTAGGTTACCTGGTAGTTCTCGGTACAGTTTTCGGCGGTTACATGATGACCGGCGGGCACCTTGGAGCACTCTATCAACCGGCTGAACTTATTATCATCGGCGGCGCAGGGGTAGGGGCTTTTATCGTTGGTAACAACGGTAAATCGATCAAGGGCACGCTGAAAGCGATTCCATTGCTGTTCCGTCGCTCGAAATACACCAAAAGCATGTATATGGACCTGCTGGCGCTGCTCTATCGCCTGATGGCGAAGTCACGTCAACAGGGCATGTTCTCTCTTGAACGCGATATCGAAAACCCGAAAGAGAGTGAAATTTTTGCCAGCTATCCGCGCATTCTTGCCGACGCCATGATGCTGGATTTCATCGTCGACTACCTGCGACTCATCATCAGCGGCAATATGAACACCTTCGAAATTGAAGCGCTGATGGACGAAGAGATCGAAACCCACGAAAGTGAATCCGAAGTGCCGGCCAACAGCCTGGCGCTGGTGGGCGATTCCCTTCCTGCGTTCGGTATCGTTGCCGCTGTCATGGGGGTTGTTCACGCCCTGGCCTCGGCGGATCGTCCTGCCGCTGAGCTGGGCGCACTGATCGCCCATGCGATGGTGGGTACCTTCCTCGGTATTTTGCTGGCGTATGGCTTCATCTCTCCGCTGGCAAGCGTTCTGCGCCAGAAGAGCGCGGAAACGACTAAAATGATGCAGTGCGTGAAGATCACGCTGCTCTCTAACCTCAACGGTTATGCGCCACCGATCGCGGTTGAGTTTGGCCGTAAAACGCTTTACTCCAGCGAGCGTCCGTCGTTTATCGAGCTTGAAGAACACGTGCGTGCGGTGAAAAACCCAAACCAACAGACGACAACTGAGGACGCATGAAAAACCAGTCCCATCCGATCGTCATCGTAAAAAAACGCAAGCATAAGGGCGGCGGGCATGGCGCACACGGCTCGTGGAAAATTGCGTACGCCGATTTTATGACTGCAATGATGGCGTTCTTTCTGGTGATGTGGCTTATCTCCATCTCCAGCCCGAAAGAACTGATCCAGATTGCGGAATATTTCCGAACGCCGCTGGCGACGGCGGTGGCCGGTGGGCCTCGCATCTCTAACAGCGACAGCCCAATCCCGGGCGGTGGCGATGATTACACCCAGCAGAAGGGTGAGGTGAAAAAAGAGCCGAACATCGACGAGCTGAAAAGAAAGATGGAGCAGGCGCGCCTGAAGAAACTGCGTGGCGATCTCGATCAGCTGATTGAAGCAGATCCAAAACTGCGCGCGCTGCGTCCGCATCTGAAAATCGATCTGGTACAGGAAGGGTTACGTATCCAGATTATTGATAGCCAGAACCGCCCAATGTTTAAGACCGGGAGTGCGGAAGTTGAGCCGTACATGCGCGATATTTTGCGTGCTATTGCGCCGGTGCTGAACGGCATTCCTAACCGAATCAGCCTGTCAGGACACACGGATGATTTCCCGTATGCCAGTGGAGAGAAGGGATACAGCAACTGGGAGCTTTCTGCCGATCGTGCCAACGCCTCGCGTCGCGAGCTGGTGGCCGGTGGGCTTGATGATGGCAAGGTACTGCGCGTGGTCGGCATGGCAGCAACCATGCGTGTCTCTGACCGCGGGCCGGATGACGCCATCAACCGTCGTATCAGTCTTTTAGTGCTGAACCAGCAGGCGGAGCAGGCCATCCTGCATGAAAACGCCGAAAGTCAGAATGAGTCACTGGACGATTTAAAACAGCCTGGGGCCGTTCCTTCGGCTGCCGTTCCAACATCGCCACCAGCCAATCCGAGGTGATAGCGTGAGCATGGATATTAGCGATTTTTACCAGACATTCTTTGATGAAGCCGACGAGTTGTTGGCCGATATGGAGCAACACTTGCTCGATTTGGTGCCTGAAGCACCAGACTCTGAGCAGCTTAATGCCATCTTCCGTGCGGCGCACTCCATTAAAGGCGGAGCCGGAACGTTTGGATTTACCATCCTGCAGGAAACGACCCATTTGATGGAAAACCTGCTTGATGAAGCACGACGCGGTGAGATGCAGCTCAATACCGATATTATCAACCTGTTTTTGGAAACCAAAGATATTATGCAGGAACAGCTCGACGCCTATAAAAGCTCGGCAGAGCCTGATGCCGCCAGCTTTGAATACATCTGCAATGCGCTGCGCCAGCTCGCGCTGGAAGCAAAAGGTGAGGTTGCAGCAGCCGTTGTTCCGGCCGCAAAACTGAGCGTTGTCGATGCCGTTGCCGCCCAGGAGTCTGCCCCTGCCGAAGCACAAGCGGGCAAATTGCGCGTTGTGCTGTCACGCCTGAAAGAGAATGAAGTTAACCTGCTGGAAGAAGAGCTGGGTAATCTGGCGACATTAAGCAATGTGGTAAAAGGCAAAGACAGTCTTGCTGCGACGCTTGATGACGGTATTGGCCAGGACGATATCGTGGCGGTGCTGTGCTTCGTCATTGAAGCCGACCAGATTGCCTTCGAAACCGAAACAGCCGTTGTCGAAACGCCAGCAGAAGAGGTCGCTGTTGTTGCTCAGAGTACTGCACCGGCCGTTGTGCCTGCGGCTCCGGCGCTGAAAGCCGTGCCAAAAGAGGCTGCGGCGCCAGGCCGTGGTGAAAAACCGGCTGCGCGTTCCAGTGAATCCACCAGCATCCGTGTTGCCGTTGAGAAGGTTGACCAGCTGATTAACCTGGTGGGCGAACTGGTCATCACTCAGTCAATGCTGGCACAACGTTCAAACGAACTGGACCCGGTCACGCACGGCGATCTGATTACCAGCATGGGGCAATTACAGCGTAATGCCCGCGATCTGCAGGAATCGGTCATGTCCATCCGAATGATGCCGATGGAATATGTCTTCAGCCGCTTCCCGCGTCTGGTCCGCGACCTTGCCAGCAAACTGAATAAACAGATTGAACTGACCCTGATGGGCAGCTCAACCGAACTGGATAAGAGCCTGATCGAGCGCATTATTGACCCGTTAACACACCTGGTGCGTAACAGCCTCGACCACGGTATCGAACTGCCGGAAAACCGCATTGCCGCCGGGAAATCTCCGGTCGGCAATCTGATCCTCTCTGCGGAACACCAGGGTGGGAACATCTGCATCGAAGTGACCGATGACGGTGCGGGCCTTAACCGTGAACGCATCCTGGCAAAAGCGATTTCGCAGGGGATGGCGGTCAATGAAAACATGACCGACGAAGAAGTGGGCATGTTGATCTTTGCGCCAGGCTTCTCGACTGCGGAACAAGTGACCGACGTGTCCGGGCGCGGTGTGGGCATGGACGTGGTGAAACGTAACATCCAGGAGATGGGCGGTCACGTTGAGATCCAGTCTAAGCAGGGCTCTGGCACCACCATTCGCATCCTGCTGCCGCTGACGCTGGCAATTCTGGACGGTATGTCAGTCAAAGTGGCAGACGAAGTCTTTATTCTGCCGCTGAACGCCGTGATGGAATCGCTGCAGCCGCGTGAGGAAGATCTGCATCCGCTGGCGGGTGGCGAGCGTGTTCTCGAAGTGCGCGGTGAGTATCTGCCGCTGGTGGAACTGTGGAAAGTGTTTGAAGTGGACGGGGCGAAGACAGAGGCCACGCAGGGTATCGTTGTGATCCTGCAAAGTGCGGGCCGTCGCTACGCGCTGCTGGTTGATCAGCTGATTGGTCAGCACCAGGTGGTGGTGAAAAACCTCGAAAGCAACTACCGCAAGGTACCAGGTATTTCTGCCGCGACCATTCTGGGTGATGGTAGCGTGGCGCTGATCGTCGACGTATCGGCGCTTCAGGGATTAAATCGTGAACAACGTGTGGCGTACACAGCCGCCTGATTAAGTAGAAGGTAATAACATGACCGGTATGAGTAATGTAACGAAACTGGCGGGCGAGCCATCAGGGCAGGAATTCCTGGTTTTCACTTTAGGTGACGAAGAGTACGGTATCGACATTCTGAAAGTGCAGGAAATCCGTGGTTACGACCAGGTTACCCGCATCGCTAACACGCCTGCTTTTATTAAAGGTGTCACCAACCTGCGTGGTGTGATTGTGCCAATCGTTGACCTGCGCGTGAAGTTCAGCCAGGGCGACGTTGACTACAACGACAACACCGTGGTGATTGTTCTGAACCTGGGGCAGCGCGTAGTGGGCATCGTGGTGGATGGCGTGTCTGATGTGCTTTCCCTGACCTCTGACCAAATCCGTCCTGCACCGGAATTTGCCGTCACATTGTCGACGGAATACCTGACCGGTCTGGGCGCGCTCGGCGAGCGTATGCTGATTCTGGTGAATATTGAGAAGCTGCTGAACAGCGATGAGATGGCACTGCTGGATATCGCGGCGAGTCATGTAGCGTAAAACAAAGCCGGGTAGCACTGACGCTTACCCGGCCTACGTGTTCGAGCCATTAGTAGGCCGGGTAAGGCGAAGCCGCCACCCGGCTTTTTCATACCCTTATGCTTCCTGCTCCACCAGCTCAGCTTCCGCTTCCCGCGCACCTTCATTCTGCGACAGCATCGCGGTCGCGATACCATTCCCCAGAACGTTAATTGCAGAGCGACCCATATCCAGGAAGTGATCAATTCCCATCAGCAGCAGAATACCGGCCACCGGAATATTGAAGCTTGGAATAGTCGCCGCCAGAACGACCAGCGATGAACGCGGTACGCCTGCAATGCCTTTTGAAGCGAGCATCAGGGTCAGCATCAATACCGTCACTTCAGAGAAGCTCAGGTGAATGTTGTACGCCTGGGCGATAAACATCGAGGCGAAAGAGCAGTACACCATCGAACCCACCAGGTTGAAGGAGTAGCCAATCGGCAGAACGAAAGAGGCAATGTTGCGCGAGCAGCCAAAACGCTCCAGCTGTTCCAGCGTTTTTGGATAGGCCGCTTCAGAGCTGCTGGTGGTAAACGCTACCAGTACCGGGTCTTTCAGCATACTGACCAGGCGAAACACCTCTTTTTTCAGTACCATGTAACCCACGGCCAGCAGCACCATGCAGGTGAGAAGAATGGCAACATAGTAGCCACCAATAAAGGAGGCGTAGTTCAACAGAATGCCCAGACCCTGAGTGGCAATAACGGATGAAATCGCCGCGAAAATGGCCAGTGGCGCAACGTACATCACGTAACCCGTCACCTTCAGCATGATATGGGAAACCACATCCAGCGCGGCAACCAGTGGCGCGTTGAATTTCTGTCCCAGCGACGCGCCGCCGATGCCGAAGAACATCGAGAACACCACAATCTGCAGGATCTCATTGTTCGACATCGCCCCTGCGATACTGGTTGGAATGGTGTGAGACAGGAAGGCTTTCAGCGTCATGCCCCCAACGGCCAGACCGGTATCGACGGCTTCGGTTGGGATCGTCAGGTTCAGACCGCTTCCCGGATGCTCGAGCGTGACGATAAACAGCCCCACCAGAATAGACAGCACGGATGAGCTGATAAACCACACCATCGCTTTGCCGCCAACGCGGCCAATGGTGGAGGTTTCACCCAGTTTCATGATGCCGACGGTTAACGTGCTGAAGACCAAAGGTGCAATCACCATTTTGATCAGGCGAAGGAAGATATCGGTCAGAAGGGTAATATTATCCGACCAGGCTTTAATAGCATCCGCAGATGCGTACTCATGAATTGCTGCCCCTGAAAGAATACCCGCCAGCATGAAAATCACGATGAAGAGTGTGAGTTTGTTTGCACTTGCCACGAAAAAAGACCCTCTATGCGCTTTAGATGTAGCCCGAGTCGATACATATAAATTTTTTATTACGACGCGGGAAATTATTCGGCACATAAATTGACGCAAAGTGTAGGGGGATACAACTCCTTTTTAAGTTTTATTAATTTTGTTGTTAATTCACTGACGATATATTGTGATCAATATCACATTATTGCGGATATATTCTCTGTGGATAAAATAAAATCTCTGTTTTTTAAAGTTCAACTGACTGTTATTTATAGAAATACCTCGTCAATAAGACATTCGGCTTATGCGTCATGGGGCAGGTGGTAGAAGCGATATCCATAAACTAAATTCTCAATAACCCCCTCAAAGGAACCTTAAGCGGGGCTAACATCTTGAACGACAAAAATAAAATGCGGCAAGGGAACGGAGACGTCTTCTGGAGGGTGGTAAATGAAAAGAAAACTCCTTTTGATCTGCGCAGGCAGCTTACTGACTGCAACAACGGCCCATCAGGCGCTGGCCGTTACCAGCAGCGGCACCATCGGCGCGACGCTGACGCTGACAAACGGTTGTTTGATAAACGGATCGCCCGCGCAAAGTGGCATTAACTTCGGTACGCTCGATTTCGGTACCCATCCGGCTACCTTTTCCACTCTTACGACGCAGCTGAGCGGCGCCAGCGGTGGAAACACCTTCACCATTCAATGTACGACCGCAAGCTATACGGTCGCGATCACCGGTAATACCCACTCCACCGCGCCCGGCTCCGTTGTCGGTTCGCCGGGTACGCCTGAACGCTATCTGGTTAATACGGCCAACGCGGCACAGGGCGTGGCTTATAGCCTGTACAGCGACAGCGGGTTTAACACCGTGATTGCCAATAACGCCGCGTTGCCGATCGCCTCTACGGCCGGAGGCGTGGATAGCTACACCCTCTACGGGCGTATTACCGGCGGTGGTAACAGCGTGACGGTCGTCCCGGGAACCTACACCGACACGATTAACGTCAGCGTCACCTATTAGTCCCGAACCGCCATGAAGGCAACTCTCACAGGTCTGCGCAAACGCGCAGAGGGACGCGTGCAGCCTTTTTTCGCGCTGATTGTCGGATTGCTCGTGATGCCCTCTGCGGACGCGGTGACATCACAGTCCTTTAAGGTCAGCGCGACGATAGTACCGGGATGCGCGGTGGCCACCGGCAGCGGAGGGCTTCTCGGTACGCTGGATTTTGGCACCCATAACGGCGTCGAGAGCGCGCCGGTCAGCACCAGCTTTGTGCCAAACGGGGCGTTGTCTATCGCCTGTACGCCGGGCGTGGCGCTGAGCATGAGCATTAATGGCGGTCAAAATTTTTCATCCGTGCGTCGGATGAAGCGGTCCGGTGGAACAGAACTGGTGCCGTACCGGCTCTACAGCAGCAGCTCGCTGGCCGCGAACAGCGAAATTGGCGTAAACCAGGCGATACCGGTGACGTATACCAACAGCAATAACATCGCGCTGCCGCTTTTTGGCGTGGCGCTACTGACCGGATTTAGCCCGGCAGGAACCTATTCCGATCAACTCACCGTGACCTTGTCATGGTAATAAAGGGAGAGTGTTGATGAAGCCATTTTTCAGACCGGTATGTCTGGCGGGTGCGTTGGGTATGGCTGCGGTAACCGGCCAGGTGCAGGCGGCGGCGACTATTCTGCTCTGGCCGATCGATCCGTGGCTTGCTGCAGACGCCAACGCCACGGAACTGTGGATCCAGAATCAGGGAAACAGCGCCACGACGATGCAGGTCCGCATCGTGCGCTGGAAGCAGGAGGACGGACACGAGCGTTATACCTCGCAGCAGGATGTGGTCGCCAGCCCGCCCATCGTCACGATTGGTACTGGCAGCAAGCAGCTTATTCGCCTTATCAAACAGGTTTCTGTTCCCGCTGGTGTCGAACAGGCTTACCGCATTATCGTAGATGAAATCCCTCAGCCTGATACCAAAGCCGAACCTGCCATCGGCCTCAAATTGCAGATGCGTTACTCCATCCCTTTGTTTGTGTATGGACAGGGGATCCCGACCATCAAAGAAGGCGCGCATCACGCGCTGGCGGAAACCCAAAACCTGAGCTGGCGGGTGACGCGCGCGGAGGGGCAGCCTGCGCTGGAGGTCAGAAATCGGGGTGATGTCCATGTCAGGCTGAGCCAGGTGGCGCTGGAGCAGGGAGGTCGGAAACACACGGTAGCGGATGGACTACTGGGTTACGTTCTTCCCGGCAGCACCCGCAGTTGGCCAATACCCGCCGGGGTTCGCCAGCCAGACCGGATGAGTGCGCAAATTAATGCCAGGGACGCACAATGGCAGTCGACGCCCGTCAACTGAAACCGGCGATGATGATACTGCTTTGCGTCAGTACCACTTCCTGGGCTGAAACCGGCGACGACAGTTTACCGCCGCCCCCCCAGGCTCAGGCGATCAATGATGAGGCGGTCTTCCAGCTCGCCCTCGTGCTGAACCACTACGATACCGGTCTGGTGGTGCCTGTGACGCAACGTAAAGGCGCTTTCTATATCTCCAGCGCAGATTTGTTACGCGCAGGGCTTCCCCCTGAGCATGTACCAACCGGGGACGTTAATCTCTCTTCGCTTTCTCAGGTTAGGGTGGAGTATGACAGCGCTGCGCAACGGTTATTGCTGACCGTTCCCCGCGACTGGGTCACGACCCGCGTGACGCCGTTCAGCACACAAACGGCGCAGAGCAAACCGCACTTTGGACGCGGGGCATTGCTGAATTATGATCTCTACACCAACCACACGGAACATCTTGGTGGTCAGGCGTCGCTCTGGCACGAATTCCGCTACTTTAACGAGAACGGCTCGTTTTCCTCTACCGGCTACGCCCGGGAAAATTTCACCGGGAATAATGGTCAGCAGGAAGGATATGTCCGCTATGACACCACTCTGCTATTCACAAATGAGGATGAGGCGATTTCCTGGAGTGCCGGGGATGTGATCAGCGACGCCCTGAGCTGGAGTACCAGCGTACGTATGGGCGGGATAAGTTACGGACGGGATTTCTCCCTGCGTCCGGACCTGGTCACATGGCCGCTACCCGAATTTTCGGGAGAAGCCGCGGTACCCACCTCGGTTGATCTCTTTATTAATGGCTATCGGTCCGGCTCAACTCAGCTCCAGCCGGGGCCATTTACGCTGACTAATCTGCCCTATATCAACGGTGCTGGGGATGCGGTGCTGGTCACCACCGATGCATTGGGTCGTCAGGTAAGTACCACGCTACCGTTTTATGTCACCAGTGATTTGTTAAAACAAGGCCTGAGCGACGGGGCCGTGACGCTCGGAAGCCTGCGGCGTAATTATGGCATCAGGAATTTTGACTACGGCCCTGCGGCAGGCAGCGGTTCATATCGCTATGGTTTGACGGACTGGCTCACGCTGGAGGGGCATGCGGAAGGGGCACAAGAGCTGGTGTTAGGGGGAGCTGGCACTGTGGTTAAACTCGGACAGTTTGGCGTGGTGAATACCTCTTACTCGCAAAGCCGCATGCGCGGTGATGCAGGCGGGCAAATCAACTGGGGTTACCAGTACAGCACCAGCGAGTTTAGCGTGGCAACCCAGCACACGCGGCGCGATCGCGGCTTTGGCAATCTGGCTCTCTACGACCAGCCGACGGTCTATGACGAAAATGACAAACCCATCGCCAGTTTTAGTCGCAATACGGATCAGTATTCTCTCACCTTTAATCTGGGGCAGTACGGCAATATTGGCGCAGCCTGGATCGGCGTAGAGAGCTTCGACAGTCAAAAAACCGAGCTGCTGAATCTCTCCTGGAGCCGTAATCTGTGGGGTGCGAGCAGTATTTATCTGGCGGCAAGCCGGGACCAGCAGCAGGGAGACTGGACGGTGGCGTTGTCGCTGCAGGTGCCGCTGGGGGCGCGTGACAGCGCCGCCGTCACTTTCGAAAACACCCCGGATGCGGGCAGCACGCAGCGCATCAACTATAACCACTCGATGCCTTCCGACGGCGGGTTTAGCTGGAACATGGCATGGGCTAACCAGTCGAAAGCCAGTGACTATCAGCAGGGAACGCTGGGCTGGCGCAATAACAACATTGAGCTACAGGGAGGCGGTTATGGTGAAAAGGACAACATGACCTGGTGGGGCGAGGCGATGGGGGCGATTGTTCTGATGGACGGCGAGCTGTTTGCGGCCAACAAAATCAACGATGCCTTTGTGGTCATCAGTACCGATGGTCACCCGGATGTCCCGGTCAGCTACGAGAACCAGCCCGTCGGTAAAACCAATAACAACGGTTATCTGCTGGTGAGCGGGGTGTCGGCGTATTATCCGGCCAGTTACCGGATTAATACGCTGAATTTGCCTGCGGATACCCGGCTGAAAGAGACCGAACGCCGGATTGCGATCCGCCGCCATAGCGGCTACCTGGTCGATTTCCCGATGGAACAGGAGCGGGTGGCGAGCGTTATTCTGCATGATGCGCAGGGACAGGCTATTCCGGTGGGAAGCCAGGTCCGACGCGCATCGCGTAGCAATGCGGTGGTAGGGTATGACGGTATCGCCTGGCTGGAAAATCTCAGTGATGTGAACCCGCTCGACGTTATCACCCCTGACGGAAAGCACTGCTCGGTCACGCTGACGGTGAGTGCCAATCCGCAACACAAACTGCAAACCTACGGTCCTCTGGTTTGTCGGGAGGGACAGTGAAACGCTTGCTGCTGTTGATGTTGTTGCTGTTCTCTGGCAGCGGCTGGGCGGCGTGTAACATCAGCACGGTCAATGCGTCGTTTGGTAGCGTTACCTCGTTCGCACTCAGCGGAAGCGGAGAGGTCGAAACCACGGGCACGCTGGTGGTGGCGTGCGATGCCATACTGAATCTGTTGACCAGCGACTCAGTGACGCTGACCTATAGCTCGGCATCGGTCTCGGGCAGCAGTCGGGCCACCATGAAACGGACGGATAATGCGACCATTACGGACGTGATCCCCACGCGATTGTGCGGTCTATCGGGGTGCGCAAGCAGCAGCGAGGTACAGATAAGTAAATCGTATACCTGGAGTGGGAATACCTTGCTGGGGCTGCTGGGGTCAAAGCAGTACAACATTCCGCTCTATTTTCGCACCGTCGCCGGGCAAAACGTCACTGCCGGGCCATATCAGGTGCAGTTAACCTTCAGCATTAACTACAGCGTGTGCTCCGTGGGCGCGCTCGGCATTTGCACAATCAATCAGACGGGAACCTCGACAACCACCATCCTGTTAGATATGACCGTCACCAATGACTGCAGCGCGATGACCACGCCGGACGTGAGCTTCAACAGCGCGCCGCTGGTGCAAAGTTTCCCCACCGTCTCACAGGCGATTGCCGTCACCTGTACCAAAGGAAGTTCGTATACCATCGGCATCAATAACGGTGCCAACGCGCTGAACAACGTACGGCGTATGGTGAATGGTAGCAACTTTATGAGCTACGACATCTATAAAGAAGCCACCAGTAACCGCTGGGGGGGAAGCGGCAGCGAGCGCTGGTCCAGCGCGGTATCGTCGCAGGTCAGTACTGATGGTTTACTGCGCACCTACAACTACACCGCGAAAGTCCTGATCAATCAGGCCACGCCCCCCGCCGGAACCTACACCGATACGCTGATTGTCGACGTGGCGTTTTAACCCGCGCTTTTCCCTTTCTCAAATGTAAAGTTCCTGTGGGCAGTGCCGATAACACCGTTAATAAATCTATGAGAAGGTGTTGTATGTTGAACCGTATCCGCGTTGTCACAATGCTCATGATGGTGCTGGTCATTTTCGCACTTCTTCAGCTCATCTCCGGCGGGCTTTTTTTCTCGTCATTAAAACAGAACCAGGACAGTTTCGCGGCCTCGAACGATCTCCGCCTGCAGCAGAGTGAACTCACGTCGACGTGGGATCTGATGCTGCAAACGCGTATCAATCTGAGCCGCTCGTCCGCGCGCATGATGATGGATCCGAATAATCAGCAGAGCAGCGCGAAAACCGATCTGTTGAAAAATGCCCGTGCTACTCTCGCTGACGCCGCAAAACATTACGACGCCTTCAAAAAGATCACCCCGCAGCCTGCTATGGAGCAGGTGAGCCAGAATATTGACGAAAAATACAACGCCTACAATGCCGGTCTGACGGAGCTGATTCAGTTCCTGGAAAGCGGCAACATGGACGCCTATTTCGCACAGCCAACGCAAGGGATGCAAAACGCACTCGGCGCGGCGCTGGGGGAATATGCGAAGGTCAGTAGCGATCTGTATCACTCGGCCTTTACCGAAAGCCAGAATGACTATCGCTTTGCGAAATGGCAGATGGCCGTGATGGCGCTGGCGCTGGTCATTGTGCTGGTCGCGGTCTGGTACGGCATTCGCCATATCCTGCTGAACCCTCTCGGTCGCGTCATTGCCCACATTCGTGAAATTGCCGGAGGCGACCTGACCAAAACGCTGACCGTTTCCGGGCGCAATGAGATCACCGAACTGGCCAACAGCGTTGACCATATGCAGCGTTCATTAATTGAAACCGTCGCCAACGTGCGAAACGGGTCGGAGGCTATCTATACCGGCACCAGCGAAATTGCGCTGGGGAATAACGATCTCTCTTCCCGTACTGAAGAGCAGGCTTCCGCCCTGGAAGAGACGGCCGCCAGCATGGAACAACTTACCGCGACCGTGAAGCAGAACGCCGATAACGCCCGTCAGGCTTCTCAACTGGCTGAAAGTGCCTCTGAGACGGCGCAACGTGGTGGTCGCGTGGTGGATGGCGTGGTGAAAACCATGCACGAAATCGCCGACAGCTCGAAGAAAATCGCCGACATCATTAGCGTCATCGATGGCATTGCTTTCCAGACCAACATCCTTGCGCTGAACGCCGCCGTGGAAGCGGCACGTGCGGGCGAGCAGGGGCGTGGGTTTGCCGTGGTCGCGGGTGAAGTGCGTAACCTCGCCAGTCGCAGTGCCAATGCGGCGAAAGAGATCAAAGCGTTGATTGAGGATTCCGTTTCCCGCGTGGATACCGGCTCCGTGCTGGTAGAAAGTGCCGGGGAAACCATGAATGACATCGTGAATGCTGTTACTCGCGTAACGGACATCATGGGTGAAATCGCCTCTGCATCTGACGAGCAGAGTCGTGGTATCGACCAGGTTGCTCTGGCGGTATCGGAAATGGATCGCGTGACACAACAAAACGCCGCGCTGGTGCAGGAGTCCGCTGCGGCGGCCGCTGCCCTGGAAGACCAGGCGAGCCGTCTGAAGATGGCCGTCTCGGCGTTTCGTCTCGCTTCACTCGCTGGAAACACGGTCACCCCGCAAGCCACCTATCGTGTGCCCGCTGCAGAATCAGCGGCAACCCGTACCCGTGCTGCGACGACCGGACAAGATGAAAACTGGGAAACATTTTGACTGACAATTAAACCGCGGCTGCTTGCCGCTTGATGGGAGCGTGGATGTTAAATCGTATTCGTATCTCGACCACACTGTTTTTGATTCTGATCCTTTGCGGTGTGTTGCAGGTTGGCAGTAACGGGTTGTCTTTTTGGGCGTTTCGCGATGGCTATCAGAATTTGCAGGAAGTTGAGGCGAGTAATCAGCAGCGCTCCGCACTGGCACAAACACGTGCCGTGCTGTTGCAGGCAAGCACTGCGCTGAACAAGGCGGGAACCTTAACCGCGCTAAGTTATCCGCCGGATGACATCAAAGCGCTGATGGCGACCGCGCGTGACAGTCTGAAACAGGCAGACGGGCAGTTTAAAGCCTTTACGGCGCAGGAAGCCGTTAGCGAGAAAGAGAAAACGCTAAAGGCTGCCATGAAAAAGAACTTTGAACAGTGGTACAGCGATCTGGATCACCAGGCAACCTGGCTTGAGAACAACCAGCTGTCAGATTTTATGACCGCACCGGTTCAGGCGTCTCAGGCGGCGTTTGATGGCAGCTTCAACGCGTGGCAGCAGGATATTAACCAGTTTGTTAAACGCGCAGGGGAAGACAGTCGAATGAGCTACCACATGTCCGGCGTGATTTTTGCCGTGGTGGTGATTTTGGCGGCGCTGCTGACCGGCGGGGCACTGATCTGGTCTCGCAAAATGATTGTGCAGCCGCTGGCGATTATCAGCAGCCACTTCGACAGTATTGCAAAGGGGAATCTGGCGCGTCCGGTGGCGGTTTATGGCAAGAACGAAATTTCGGCGATCTTTGCCAGCCTGAAGGCGATGCAGGGATCGCTGCGGGAAACGGTATCCGATGTGCGTCAGGGCAGTTATGCCATGCACACCGGGATTTCAGAGATTGCGGCAGGTAATAACGATCTCTCGTCCCGTACCGAGCAGCAGGCGGCCTCGCTGGCGCAGACGGCAGCCAGTATGGAGCAACTGACTGCGACGGTAAGTCAGAACGCCGATAACGCGCGTCAGGTGTCTGACCTGTCGAAACAGGCAGCAATGACGGCGAAAAAGGGTGGGGATCAGGCGTCTCATGTTGCGAGCACCATGCAGGAGATTGCCACCAGTTCGCAGAAAATTGGTGACATCATCAGCGTGATCGACGGTATCGCGTTCCAGACCAACATTCTGGCGCTCAATGCCGCTGTCGAAGCGGCGCGCGCCGGTGAACAGGGTCGTGGTTTTGCGGTGGTGGCGGGTGAAGTGCGTAACCTGGCAAGCCGAAGTGCCAACGCGGCGAAAGAGATTAAGGTGCTGATAGAAGAGTCGGTTTCACGCGTCCAGCAGGGCTCTACGCTGGTCGATACGGCGGCACAAACCATGCACGAGATCGTCACCTCTGTCACGCGGGTGAACGACATCATGGGCGAAATTGCCTCGGCGTCGGACGAACAGCGTCGCGGGATTGAGCAGGTTGCTCAGGCAGTCAGTCAGATGGATCAGGTCACGCAACAGAACGCCTCGTTAGTTGAGGAAGCGGCAGCGGCAACCGATCAGCTGGCCAGCCAGGCGGATCATCTCACCGGACTGGTCGCGGTATTTAATGTGAAAGAGCACGTTGAAGCAGTAACAGAAGTCGGGCGGTCGCAGGCCGTGCCAGTTGTATCCTGAATGTAATTAAGAAGGCGCTATGACATCACCAATGCCCTCCGGGCAAACGTCATTATTGTTGCAGATGACACAGCGCCTCGCGCTGTCCGACGCGCATTTCCGTCGGATATGTCAGTTAATCTACCAGCGTGCGGGGATCGTGCTTGCGGATCATAAGCGAGACATGGTTTACAACCGTCTGGTGCGGCGCTTGCGTACGCTGGGGCTGGATGACTTTGGTCGCTATCTGAGCATGCTCGAAGCGAACCAGAACAGCGCCGAGTGGCAGGCTTTTATTAACTCATTAACCACGAACCTGACGGCGTTTTTCCGTGAAGCGCACCACTTCCCGGTCCTGGCAGAGCACGCGCGTCGCCGCACCGGGGAGTATCGCGTCTGGAGCGCGGCAGCCTCGACGGGTGAAGAGCCTTACTCGCTGGCAATCACCCTTGCCGATACCCTGGGCATGGCACCCGGACGCTGGAAAGTCTACGCCAGCGATATCGACACCGAGGTACTGGAGAAGGCGCGTAACGGTGTTTATCGCCAGGATGAGTTGAAAACGCTGTCACCGCAACAGCTTCAGCGTTATTTCATGCGTGGAACCGGTCCACATGAAGGCCTGGTACGCGTACGCCAGGAACTGGCGAACTGCGTCGAATTTGCGCCCGTTAACCTGCTGGATAAGCAGTACAACGTGCCGGGACCTTTTGACGCTATTTTTTGCCGTAACGTCATGATCTATTTTGATAAAACGACGCAACAGGACATTCTGCGTCGGTTTGTTCCGTTGCTCAAGCCTGACGGTTTACTGTTTGCCGGGCACTCGGAAAACTTCAGCAACCTCGTGCGTGAGTTTAGCCTGCGTGGGCAAACGGTATATGCGCTGAGTAAGGAAAAAGCATGAGTAAAATCAGGGTGTTGTCTGTCGATGATTCAGCGCTGATGCGTCAGATCATGACTGAAATTATCAATAGCCACAGCGACATGGAGATGGTGGCCACTGCGCCCGATCCTCTGGTAGCGCGGGATTTAATTAAAAAATATAACCCCGATGTGCTAACGCTGGATGTCGAGATGCCGCGCATGGATGGCATAGATTTTCTGGAAAAATTAATGCGACTGCGCCCGATGCCGGTGGTGATGGTCTCCTCCCTGACGGGAAAAGGATCGGAAATCACGCTGCGCGCGCTGGAGTTAGGGGCGGTGGATTTTGTCACCAAACCGCAGCTCGGCATTCGTGAAGGAATGCTGGCCTACAGCGAGATGATCGCAGAGAAGATCCGTACCGCATCGCGAGCGAAACTCGCCGCTCACAAACCGATGGTTGCACCGGCAACGTTGAAGGCGGGTCCATTGCTCAGCTCGGAAAAACTGCTGGTGATTGGGGCGTCAACCGGGGGAACAGAGGCAATTCGTCATGTACTCCAGCCATTGCCGCTTTCAAGTCCGGGTATTCTGATCACTCAGCATATGCCGCCTGGCTTTACCCGCTCGTTCGCTGAACGTCTGAACAAGCTGTGTCAGATCAGCGTGAAAGAGGCGGAAGACGGCGAACGCGTGCTCCCGGGGCATGCGTATATTGCGCCGGGTGACAAACATATGGAGCTGGCGCGCAGCGGCGCTAACTATCAAATCAAAATTCATGACGGGCCGCCGGTCAACCGGCACCGTCCGTCGGTGGATGTGCTGTTTCATTCGGTGGCGAAACATGCGGGGCGCAACGCCGTTGGGGTGATCCTGACGGGGATGGGCAACGATGGTGCCGCCGGAATGCTTGCAATGCACCAGGCTGGCGCCTGGACGATTGCGCAGAATGAAGCAAGTTGTGTGGTGTTCGGCATGCCGCGCGAGGCCATCAATATGGGTGGCGTGAGCGAAGTGGTCGATCTTAGCCAGGTAAGCCAGCAGATGTTGGCGAAAATCAGTGCCGGACAGGCAATACGTATTTGACTCAGGAGTAGAATTAGATGGCGGATAAAGAGCTTAAGTTTTTGGTTGTGGATGACTTTTCCACCATGCGTCGCATTGTACGCAACCTGCTGAAGGAGCTGGGCTTCAACAACGTTGAAGAAGCAGAAGATGGTGTTGATGCGCTGAACAAACTGCAGGCGGGTGGGTTTGGTTTTGTTATCTCCGACTGGAACATGCCAAACATGGATGGTCTGGAACTGCTGAAAACCATTCGTGCAGATGCGGGCATGGCGTCTCTGCCGGTTCTGATGGTCACCGCAGAAGCGAAAAAAGAGAACATCATTGCCGCTGCACAGGCGGGCGCAAGCGGCTACGTGGTGAAGCCATTCACTGCTGCGACCCTGGAAGAGAAGCTCGGCAAGATCTTCGAGAAACTCGGCATGTGAGGTGTTGGTTATGATGCAACCTGCTATGAAACCCGTTGAAGAACACTCGCCGAGCGATATCATCGTACGCATCGGCAGCCTGACGCGCATGCTGCGTGACAGCCTGCGTGAACTGGGGCTGGATCAGGCGATTGCCGAAGCGGCGGAAGCCATTCCTGATGCGCGCGATCGCCTGGACTATGTCGTGCAGATGACTGCTCAGGCGGCTGAACGTGCGCTGAACAGCGTTGAAGCGTCACAACCGCACCAGGACGCGATGGAAAAGGGCGCGAAAGCGCTGACAAAACGCTGGGATGAGTGGTTTGAGAATCCGATCGAACTGGCGGACGCCCGTGAACTGGTTACCGATACCCGTCAGTTCCTGGGGGATGTTCCTGGCCATACCAGCTTCACCAACGCACAACTGCTGGACATCATGATGGCGCAGGATTTCCAGGACCTGACCGGTCAGGTTATCAAGCGCATGATGGATGTTATCCAGGAGATTGAACGTCAGTTGCTGATGGTGCTGCTGGAGAATATTCCAGAGCCTGCAGCCCGCCCAAAACGCGAGAACGAAAGCCTGCTCAATGGTCCACAGCTCGACGCCAGCAAAGCGGGCGTGGTAGCAAGCCAGGACCAGGTGGACGATCTGCTCGACAGCCTCGGCTTCTGATTGTCCATTCCGCCTCAGAGGGTTAACACCGTCTGAGGCGGTTTACGACAAAATCACTGAAAAGAGCCCGAATAAACGGGCTTTTCCCGCCATTGGATTTTCGCTGCACTGGCATGATACCCGTGACTTAATAGGTTGGGCATGCACTGTGGCAGAAGAGAACGACGACAAAACGGAAGCCCCCACACCCCACCGACTAGAAAAGGCGCGTGAGGAAGGGCAGATACCCCGATCCCGAGAACTGACTTCCCTGCTGATCCTTATCGTAGGGGTGTGCATTATCTGGTGGGGTGGGGAGTCGCTCGCCCGCAAGCTGGCGGGAATGTTGTCTACTGGCTTACGTTTTGACCACAGCATGGTCAATGACCCGAATCTGATCCTCAGCCAAATTATCCAGCTAATAAAAGGGGCGATGGTTGCACTGCTGCCGCTGATTACAGGGGTTGTGCTGGTCGCGCTGGTTTCGCCGGTGATGCTGGGTGGTCTGGTCTTTAGTGCCAAATCGCTGCAGCCGAAATTTTCCAAACTGAACCCGCTGCCGGGCATTGCGAAAATGTTCTCTGCGCAGACCGGGGCGGAGTTGCTCAAAGCCATTCTCAAATCGGTACTGATGGGGAGTTCAGCGGGGTTTTACCTCTGGTACCACTGGCCGGAAATGATGCGTCTTATCAGTGAATCCCCCCTCACCGCAATGAGCAATGCGCTGAACCTGGTCGGACTCTGCGCGCTGCTGGTGGTGCTCAGCATTATTCCGATGGTGGGTTTTGACGTGATCTTCCAGCTTTATACCCACTTCAAGAAACTGCGCATGTCACGCCAGGATATCCGTGACGAATACAAACAGATGGAAGGTGACCCGCACGTCAAAGGGCGTATCCGCCAGATGCAGCGCGCCGCTGCCCGTCGACGCATGATGGAAGACGTGCCAAAAGCTGACGTGATCGTCACCAACCCGACACACTATTCCGTTGCGCTGCGCTATGACGAAAACAAAATGAGCGCGCCGAAAGTGGTGGCGAAAGGGGCGGGTCTGATAGCACTTCGCATTCGTGAGATTGGTACTGAACACCGTGTACCTATCCTGGAAGCCCCTCCGCTGGCGCGTGCCTTATACCGCCATGCGGAAATTGGACAACAGATCCCCGGACAACTCTACGCCGCCGTGGCGGAAGTGTTGGCCTGGGTATGGCAGTTGAAGCGCTGGCGTCTGGCTGGCGGACAACGACCTGTGAAACCTGAGAACCTTCCGGTGCCTGAAGCGCTGGATTTTTTGAACGAGAAGGACACTGATGGCTAATCTGGTGGCAATGTTGCGCCTGCCCGGCAACCTGAAATCGACCCAATGGCAGATCCTTGCCGGGCCGATTCTCATCCTGCTAATTCTGTCGATGATGGTACTGCCGCTCCCGGCATTCATCCTCGATTTGCTTTTCACATTCAACATTGCGTTGTCCATCATGGTGCTGCTGGTGGCGATGTTCACCCAGCGTACCCTTGAGTTCGCGGCGTTCCCGACCATTCTGCTGTTTACCACCTTGCTGCGACTGGCGCTGAACGTGGCCTCCACGCGTATCATTCTGATGGAAGGTCATACGGGTGCGGCTGCGGCGGGTAAAGTGGTTGAGGCCTTCGGCCACTTCCTGGTAGGCGGTAATTTCGCCATCGGTATCGTGGTGTTCGTGATCCTCGTTATCATCAACTTTATGGTTATCACCAAGGGTGCAGGGCGTATCGCCGAAGTGGGCGCGCGCTTTGTGCTGGACGGGATGCCAGGCAAGCAGATGGCGATTGATGCCGACCTGAACGCCGGTCTTATCGCGGAAGATGAAGCGAAAAAACGCCGTGCGGAAGTGACGCAGGAAGCGGACTTCTACGGCTCCATGGACGGTGCGAGTAAGTTTGTGCGCGGTGACGCCATCGCGGGCATTCTGATCATGGTGATCAACGTGGTGGGTGGCCTGCTGGTCGGTGTTCTGCAACATGGTATGGACATGGGCCATGCGGCAGAAAGTTATACGCTGCTGACCATCGGTGACGGTCTGGTCGCGCAGATCCCGGCGCTGGTTATCTCTACGGCGGCGGGCGTGATTGTGACCCGCGTGAGTACCGATCAGGACGTTGGCGAGCAGATGGTCGGCCAGCTCTTCAGTAACCCGCGCGTCATGCTATTGGCCGCTGCGGTACTGGGGTTACTCGGTCTGGTCCCAGGTATGCCAAACCTCGTGTTCCTGCTGTTCACTGCGGCACTGCTGGGTCTTGCCTGGTGGATGCGAGGGCGTGAAACCCAACCGGCAGCCGAGCCTGTTGCGGTTAAAATGCCGGAGAACACCCAGGCTGTCGAAGCGACCTGGAACGACGTTCAGCTGGAAGATTCGCTGGGTATGGAAGTTGGGTATCGCCTGATCCCGATGGTCGATTTCCAGCAGGATGGCGAACTGCTTGGCCGCATCCGCAGTATCCGTAAAAAATTCGCCCAGGACATGGGTTTCCTGCCGCCGGTGGTACACATCCGCGACAATATGGACCTGCCGCCCGCGCGCTATCGCATCCTGATGAAAGGCGTTGAAATCGGCAGCGGCGATGCCTATCCGGGACGCTGGCTGGCGATTAACCCCGGCACCGCCGCAGGCACATTGCCAGGCGAGCAAACCATCGATCCGGCTTTTGGTCTGGCCGCGATCTGGATTGAAAGTGCGCTAAAAGAGCAGGCGCAAATTCAGGGGTATACGGTAGTCGAAGCCAGTACCGTGGTGGCAACCCATCTTAATCACCTGATTGGCCAATTCCCGGCAGAGCTGTTTGGACGTCAGGAAGCGCAGCAGCTCCTTGACCGCGTCACGCAGGAGATGCCGAAGCTGACGGAAGACCTGGTGCCGGGCGTGCTGACGTTGACTACCCTGCACAAAGTGTTGCAAAACCTGCTCGACGAGAAAGTACCGATCCGCGATATGCGTACCATTCTGGAAACCCTTGCCGAACATGCGCCGTTACAAAACGATCCGCATGAGCTCACCGCGGTGGTGCGCGTGGCGCTGGGGCGCGCGATTACCCAGCAGTGGTTCCCTGGAACCGGAGAAGTGCAGGTTATTGGTCTCGATACGCCGCTTGAACGTCTGCTGCTGCAGGCCTTGCAGGGTGGCGGCGGGCTGGAACCGGGTCTGGCGGACCGCCTGCTGGCGCAAACGCAGGAGGCGCTGGCGCGTCAGGAGATGCTGGGAGCACCGCCGGTGCTGCTGGTTAACCATGCGCTGCGTCCGCTGCTGTCGCGCTTCCTGCGTCGTAGCCTGAACCAACTGGTCGTGCTGTCAAATATGGAGCTGTCGGATAACCGTCATATCCGCATGACCGCGACGATTGGAGGAAAATAATGCGTAAGTGGTTATGGATCTTATTCTTCCCGCTGGTGGCGCAGGCTGCCGGGGAAGGGACCTGGCAGGCGAGCAGCATGGGCGTGACCCTCAGCAATCGTGGGGTTGCCATGTCATCAAACCCGTTATCGCCCTCTGAGCCGGTTTCCGGCCAGATGGGGCTTGTGGTGTGGAACTACAGGCTGATTGGCCCAACGCCAGCAGGGTTGCGGGTACGTCTCTGCTCTCAGACTCGCTGCACGGAAATTGACGGAGAGAACGGCACCACACAGGCATTTAATGGCGTGCCGGCCATCGAACCTTTGCGTTTTATCTGGGAAGTACCGGGTGGAGGGCGTTTGATTCCGGCGCTGAAAGTTCAGAGTAACGCTGTCATCGTTAACTATCGTTAACGGTGTGAAAAAAGAAACCCGGCGCTTGCCGGGTTTTTTGTATTACATGCGTTCTACGGTTTCGATACCCAGGGTATCCAGACCCAGCTTCAGGGTCTTCGCCGTGAGCTGCGCCAGCTTCAGGCGGCTGTTACGTACCGCGTCGCTTTCCGCAGACAGGATAGGGCAGTGCTCGTAGAAGCCGGAGAACAGGCCTGCCAGATCGTACAGGTAAGCACACATCACGTGCGGTGTTCCGTCTCGCGCCACAACCGTCAGTGTCTCTTCAAACTGCAGCAGACGCGCTGCCAGCTGCGCTTCGCGATCTTCAGTGATGGTCACGGCAGCATTCGCCAGTACGCTTTCGTCGATATTGGCTTTACGGAATACAGAGAGCACACGGGTGTAGGCATACTGCATGTACGGCGCCGTGTTGCCTTCAAACGCCAGCATGTTATCCCAGTCGAAGATATAGTCGGTGGTACGGTTCTTGGAAAGATCCGCGTATTTAACCGCACCGATACCCACGGCATTCGCCAGTTTTTCCAGCTCATCGGCAGGCATATCCGGGTTCTTCTCCGCCACCAGGCGACGGGCGCGTTCCAGCGCTTCGTCCAGCAGGTCGGACAGCTTCACGGTACCGCCCGCACGGGTTTTGAACGGCTTGCCGTCTTTACCGAGCATCATGCCGAACATATGGTGTTCCAGCGGAACGCAATCCGGCACGTAACCGGCTTTACGCACGATGGTCCACGCCTGCATCAGGTGCTGGTGCTGACGGGAGTCGATGTAGTACAGCACGCGATCGGCATGCAGCGTTTCGTAACGGTATTTTGCACAGGCGATATCGGTAGTGGTGTAGAGATAGCCGCCATCCTTTTTCTGGATGATCACGCCCATCGGTTCACCTTCCTTGTTTTTATACTCATCAAGGAACACGACCGTTGCGCCTTCGCTCTCAACTGCCAGATTTTTGGCCTTCAGGTCAGCCACAATGCCCGGCAGCATTGGGTTATAGAGACTTTCACCCATCACATCGTCACGGGTGAGGGTGACGTTCAGACGGTTATAGGTGAGTTGGTTCTGAGACATCGTAATGTCAACCAGCTTGCGCCACATCTCGAGGAAGTACTGGTCGCCGCCCTGCAGTTTTACTACGTAGCTGCGCGCGCGCTCGGCAAAGGCTTCGTCTTCGTCGTAGTGTTTTTTGGCTTCGCGGTAGAACCCTTCGAGATCGGCCAGCGCCATTTCACCCGCGTTTTCCTGCTGCTGTTTTTCCAGGTAAGCAATCAGCATACCGAACTGGGTACCCCAGTCGCCCACGTGGTTCGCGCGGATCACCTTGTGACCGAGGAATTCGAGGGTACGCACGGCAGCATCACCAATGATGGTGGAGCGCAGGTGACCCACGTGCATCTCTTTCGCCACGTTCGGGGCAGAATAGTCGATCACGACGGTCTGCGCTTCCGGCTGGGAGACACCCAGACGGTCAGATTTCAGCGCCGCGTCAACGTGGCTTGCCAGGAAAGAAGGTTCCAGGAAGATGTTGATAAAGCCCGGACCGGCGATTTCGGTTTTGCTGGCGATACCGGTGAGATCCAGATGCGTCAGTACCTGCTCAGCGAGTTGTCGCGGCGGCATGCCCAGTTTTTTAGCCACTGCCATCACGCCATTAGCCTGATAGTCGCCAAACTGTACTTTTGCTGACTGACGAACCTGCGGTTCGCAATCCGCAGGTGCACCTGCGGCAATCAGTGCCTGACTGACTTTTTCGGAGAGAAGAGCCTGAATATTCACCTGGATACCTTACTTTTTTGATGCGGGCTCACAACCACCCGCGCCAGTTATAGAATTTAGGGCGGGAGTATACTGCAAATGCCCTCTGGCGTCAGCATTGCGCGGGCCGAAGATTGTTCAGAATCCAGGCTAAGAAGGCGTGCATAATCATGCAGTCATAAAAAGCCGTATTCTGCGGTTGGTCAAAACTGGGCAACAGAGTAAATTAGCGGCTTTGCGACATGAAAAGAGACTGACTTATGGCGAACTGGCATTCCATTGACGAACTGCATGATATTTCCGCAGATTTACCGCGCTTCACCCAGGCGTTCACAGAACTTGCCACCCGCCTTGGTCTGGATATCGCACCGCTTGAAGCGGATCACATCTCTTTGCGCTGTCATCAAAATGCAACCGCCGACCGCTGGCGTCGAGGTTTTGAACAGTGCGGTGAGCTGCTCTCTGAGAACATTATTAACGGTCGCCCAATATGCCTGTTTAAACTGCATGAACCCGTGAAGGTAGCGCACTGGCAATTCACTGTGATTGAACTGCCGTGGCCGGGGGAAAAACGTTATCCGCACGAAGGCTGGGAGCATATCGAAATTGTTCTGCCGGGTGAGCCAGAAACACTGAACGCGCGCGCACTGGCCTTGTTATCTGATGAAGGCTTAAGCAAACCGGGGATTTTTGTCAAAACGAGTTCACCCAAAGGCGAACGCGAGCGTTTACCTAACCCGACGCTGGCCGTCACGGACGGACAGGTCACCGTGAAGTTTCACCCGTGGACCATTGAGCAGATTGTTGCCAGTGAAGCGTGAGAGTTGTGAGTCAACGCCGGGACTAAAAACGGGCGGCGTGTCATGATGATTTGTTTAGTGGGCTTTCAGGAGGATTAAATGGCACTGCTGGAGATTTGTTGTTACAGCGTGGAGTGTGCCGTGACTGCGCAAAAACACGGTGCTGATCGCATCGAACTGTGCGCGGCACCCAAAGAGGGTGGGCTGACGCCATCCTACGGCATGTTGAAGTCTGCCCGTCAGGCCGTCACCATTCCCGTTCACCCGATTATTCGTCCTCGCGGCGGTGATTTTTGTTACACGTCGGGCGAGTTCAGTGCCATGCTTGAAGATATCACTCTGGTTCGCGAACTGGGATTTCCCGGGTTGGTTATCGGGTTGCTTGATGAAGATGGTCAGGTCGATATGCCACGTATGCGCCAGGTCATGGATGCCGCGAAAGGGATGGCAGTGACTTTCCATCGCGCATTTGATATGTGCAAAGACCCCCTGCAAGCATTTGATTCGCTTGCTGAACTGGGCGTGGCACGCATTCTGACATCGGGGCAGCAGTCCTCTGCGGAAAAAGGTCTGCAATTAATTACGGAACTAAAAGCCCATTCTGGTGTTCCAATAATAATGGCGGGTGCGGGTGTCCGTGCCAGCAATCTGGAACGGTTTTTAAACGCCGGGGTAGAGGAGCTTCACAGCTCGGCAGGCAAGTGGATGCCGTCTCCCATGCGTTATCGCAATACAGGGTTGTCAATGTCGACAGATGCTGAAGCGGATGAGTATTCACGCTACGGTGTAGAGGGAGAGTCGGTTGCGGAAATGAAGTCGCTGATTGAGCGTCATCACGTGTAGCAACGTACCGATTTTTACCGCGCATCATGTCGCCCAATATGATGCTTGCTTGTACCAGGCCCCTGCAATTTCAACAGGGGCCTTTTTTTATCCTTCATATTTCAAGCCGCAGCTGCGTTGGCCACCACCCGGCTAAAAGGCTACGGCTTCGTGGCAATCAATACCGCACGCATCGGCGCAGGATAGCCTTCAACGGTTTTGCTGTGATCGGCCGGGTCAAGGAATTGCTCCAGCGATTCGGTAATCATCCAGTCGGTGCGGCGCTGTTCTTCGATTGACGTCACGCAGACATCTGCAATGCGTACATCCACAAACCCGCACTTCTCAAGCCAGTTTTTCAGTGCCAGCGCGGAAGGGATGAAGTAGACATTTCGCATTTGCGCGTAACGGTCACCCGGCACCAGAACCGCATTCTCATCGCCTTCGATAACCAGCGTTTCCAGCACCAGTTCGCCACCGCTGACCAGCTGATCTTTAAGCTGCCACAGATGCTCCAGCGGGGAACGGCGGTGGTACAGCACGCCCATGGAAAACACGGTATCAAAGGCTTTCAGGGCTGGCAGTTGCTCAATGCCCAACGGCAGCAGGTGTGCGCGCTGGTCGTTACCCAGCAATTTACGCACTGCCTCAAACTGGCACAGGAACAGCTGCATCGGATCAATACCTACCGCCAGATGCGCACCTGCACCAATCATGCGCCACATATGGTAACCGCTGCCGCAGCCGACATCCAGAATGGTACGTCCGGTCAGATCGGACAGATGCGGCAAAACGCGATCCCATTTCCAGTCTGAGCGCCATTCGGTATTGATGTTCACACCGTATAGTGAAAACGGTCCTTTGCGCCAGGGCATCAGGTTTCGCATCAACGTTTCGATGCGGTTAGTCTGCCCGGCGGAAAGAGGCTCTGCGCTTTCTGCGGTCACGCTATGCAGCAGATCCAGACGGTGAGGTGTCAGTTCAGGCAGAAACTCCACTGCATTTGACCACTGCTTTAACAGGCCGTGCTGCTGATCGCGCTGCCAGGTAGCAATCTGCGCCGGCAGGGTTTCCAGCCAGTGGGAAAGGTGGTTTTTCGCAATCAGCTGATAGAAGTTGCCGAACTCAATCATGCAGGAACCCCCGCTTTCAGTGCCACCAGGGAGCCAAAGTTGAAACACTGGAACCACAGTTCGCTATGCTCAAATCCTGCCTGACGCAGACGCGCTTTATGGGTCTCCACGGAGTCCGTGAGCATCACGTTTTCGAGCATGCTACGCTTCTGACTGATCTCCAGCTCGCTGTAACCGTTCGCACGCTTGAAATCGTGGTGCATATTGAACAGCAGTTCGCCAACCTCGGCGTCTTCAAAGCTGAATTTTTCGGAAAGGACCAGCGCGCCGCCAGGATTCAGCCCTTTATAAATTTTGTCCAGCAGCAGCTGACGGTCTTCAGGCACCAGGAACTGCAGGGTAAAATTCAGCACCACCATCGACGCGTTATTGATCTCAATCTCACGGATATCACCTTCTACGACGTCCACCGGGGTAGGGGCTTTGTAAGCATCAATATGGCGACGGCAGCGTTCAACCATGGCGGGGGAATTATCCACGGCAATGATCCGGCAGCCTTCGTGGTGAACGTTACGACGTACCGACAGCGTTGCCGCGCCAAGCGAACAGCCCAGGTCATAGACCTTCGTGCCGGGTTGAACGAAGCGCTCAGCCAGCATGCCGATCATAGAGACAATATTGGAATAACCGGGAACAGAGCGCTGGATCATATCCGGGAAGACTTCGGCTACCCGTTCATCGAAGGTCCAGTCGCCCAGGCTGGCGATAGGCGCGGAAAAAAGCGTGTCGCGATCTGACATAACGTAAAAAATCCGGGAAAAATAAAGTGGCGTATTGTGCGCTAATGGAAGGAGAAAACCAACTCCCACGGCATATACCAAAGGTTAGCCAGCACCATCAGCAAAAGTGAACACCACGTCGCACTCATGCCGGAACGACGCCAGCGAAACAGGCGGTGGTGAAAACCGTAATAATGCATTAGTCGGCCGGCAAGCAGAAGCAGGCCACAGATGTGCACCATCCAGGTTTCTGCGCCATTCATCTCCATAAACAGTAGCAAAATTAACGCCACCGGGATGTATTCGACCGCATTGCCGTGAACGCGGATAGCGCTTTGTAGCTCGGAAAATCCGCCGTCACCGTAAGAGACGCGGTACTGCATTCTGAGGCGCACAACATCAAATGAAAACTTAATCAGTAGCAATGCACCTAATACCGCATACAGCGCGCTGACCATACAAACTCCCTGTTTTTTGGCAGATGGCACTTTACTATGATAGGGGGTGATATCAGAAAAGAGAAGATTGTTGTGGGATGACGGGGGCGCTGCCCACGGACGGTACCGCAGCCTGCAAGGCCTGCCAGAGAGCATCGACCAGTTCAGGTGCCTGCGCGATATCCGGGGTGTGCAGGAAGAGATATGGCGTGGTGGTCTGTTCCCACGTCGCTAATTTTTGCAGCCAGACGGCGAACATCTCCTGATTTTGCTGCATGTTATCGCTGCCTATAAACCTGACCATAGGGTGATGAGCCGTCACGATGGCATGAACAGGCACTTTGGGCTTTTTGCGTTGCGCATCAATGATGGCTTCGCTATGCGGAATGGCGCTATGCACCGGACGGCTGTCGAGGATCACACGGTTGACTGAGCGCTCAAGCAGACCGCGATTGAGCGCTTTCTCTTCTTCACCTTTGGCAAAAAATGCAGGATGCCTGACTTCAACCCCATAGGTAAATTCCCGGGGAAGTGTATCCAGAAACTGCCAAAGCGCGGGCAGATCGCGTGGGCCAAAGACGGCGGGAAGCTGCAGCCAGTACTGACCTATGCGGTTTGCCAGCGGCGACATTCTGTTCAAGAACTCGACGGTCAAATCATCGCAGTGACGCAGGGCCGCGTTATGGGAGATGGTTGCCGGAAACTTAAAGCAGAAGCGGAAATCATCGGTTGTTTGTTCGCGCCAGCGTTCAACAATCTCTGCTTTGGGTAGTGCATACAGCGTGGTGTTACCCTCGACGCAATTGAAGTGTCGGGCATATTCCTCAAGGCTGGTGATGCCAAGGCGCACCCATTTCGGGTGCGACCATTGGGGCAGGCCCACATACATCATAACGCGTTTAAAATCTCGTCAGTGCTGCGCACACGACTGATGCGCGGGAAGATGTGAGTCATACTGCCCAGGTGCTGTTCCGCGGAGGCCGCGCTGCAGGCATCTTCTGCAATAACAAGGTTAAAGCCCAGTTCCCACGCGTTGCGGGCGGTAGATTCCACGCCGATGTTGGTGGAAATGCCACAAAGAATGATGGTGTCGATTCCGCGACGGCGCAGCTGCAGCTCCAGATCGGTACCGTAAAACGCGCCCCACTGGCGTTTAGTCACTTCGATATCACTGTCACGCTTGCCGAGTGAGACCGGATACGTCCACCAGTTTTCCGGTAGCGAATGCGCCGCAATCTGCGCATCGACGGGCTGTTTTAAGGCTTCGGCAAAATCGGCGGACCAGCCGACGCGCACCATGACAACAGGCGCTCCGCTTGTGCGGCATTTTTCCGCCAGGCGAGCGGCGCGGCTGACCACATCATTTGCGGTGTGCGGGCCTCCGGCAAAAGGCAGGATACCTTCCTGTAAATCAATGATGACAAGCGCGGTTTTGCTGGTATCGAGTGTTAACATAGTCACTCCAGTTAAATTAATCACTTCCGCTACACCATACGACGTGATGGCCTGTTACCGGTCGGATAATTTTGTTAATTTTTGTGAGAATGCGCAATAAGAGTGCAGCAAACGACCTTCAGGCCGAGGTTCGCTCTTATCGTCCGGCGGAATTTCCAGTATAATAGCCGCCTTTTTTCATCCAGTTGTGACATACAGAAAGCTGCGACATAGTAGCCTGCATACCAGGCGACATTTAGCCTGCGGCTAATTAAGGGATATCTCATGCGTACAGAATATTGCGGGCAGCTGCGTCAGTCCCACGTTGGACAGCAGGTAACCCTGTGTGGTTGGGTCAACCGCCGTCGTGATCTTGGTAGCCTTATCTTCATTGATATGCGTGACCGCGAAGGTATCGTTCAGGTGTTCTTCGATCCGGATCGCGCAGATGCGTTGAAACTGGCTTCTGAGCTGCGTAATGAGTTCTGCATTCAGGTCACCGGCACCGTTCGTGCGCGTGACGAGAAAAACGTCAACGCAGACATGGCGACCGGCGCAATTGAAGTGCTGGCGTCCGATCTGGTGATTATCAACCGTGCTGAAGCGCTGCCGCTGGACTCTAACCACGTCAACACTGAAGAAGCACGTCTGAAGTACCGCTACCTGGATCTGCGTCGCCCGGAAATGGCTCAGCGCCTGAAAACCCGCGCGAAAATCACCAGTCTGGTGCGTCGCTTTATGGATGACCACGGTTTCCTGGATATCGAAACCCCGATGCTGACCAAAGCCACGCCGGAAGGCGCGCGCGATTACCTGGTCCCATCCCGCGTGCATAAAGGTAAATTCTACGCGCTGCCACAGTCTCCACAGCTGTTCAAACAGTTGCTGATGATGTCTGGTTTCGATCGCTACTATCAGATCGTAAAATGCTTCCGTGACGAAGACCTGCGTGCTGACCGCCAGCCAGAATTTACCCAGATCGATGTGGAAACCTCCTTCATGACCGCTGAGCAGGTGCGTGAAGTGATGGAAGCTCTGGTGCGTAGCCTGTGGAACGACGTGAAAGGCGTTGAACTGGGCGATTTCCCAATCATGACCTTCGCTGAAGCTGAGCGTCGCTACGGTTCTGACAAACCAGATCTGCGTAACCCGATGGAGCTGGTGGACGTTGCTGATCTGGTTAAATCCGTTGAGTTTGCGGTATTTGCTGGTCCGGCTAACGATGCTAAAGGCCGCGTAGCTGCGCTGCGTGTACCAGGCGGTGCGGCACTGAGCCGTAAGCAGATTGACGACTACGGTAACTTCATCAAGATCTACGGCGCGAAAGGTCTGGCCTATATTAAAGTCACCGAGCGTGCAAAAGGTCTGGAAGGTATCACCAGCCCGGTCGCGAAATTCCTGAACGCGGACATCGTGGAAGCGATCCTTGAGCGCACTGGCGCGCAGGACGGCGACATGATCTTCTTCGGCGCAGACAACAAGAAAGTGGTTGCCGATGCGATGGGCGCCCTGCGTCTGAAACTCGGTAAAGACCTGAACCTGACCGACGAGAACAAATGGGCACCGCTGTGGGTTATCGACTTCCCAATGTTTGAAGACGACGGTGAAGGTGGTCTGACCGCAATGCACCATCCATTCACCTCGCCGAAAGACATGACTGCCGCAGAGTTGAAAGCCGCACCGGAAGATGCTGTGGCGAACGCCTACGATATGGTCATCAATGGCTACGAAGTGGGCGGTGGTTCCGTGCGTATTCACAGCGGTGACATGCAGCAGACCGTGTTCGGCATTCTGGGCATCAATGAGCAGGAGCAGCGCGAGAAATTCGGCTTCCTGCTGGACGCCCTGAAATACGGTACGCCTCCGCACGCGGGTCTGGCCTTCGGTCTTGACCGTCTGACCATGCTGCTGACCGGTACCGATAACATTCGTGATGTTATTGCCTTCCCGAAAACCACTGCCGCGGCGTGTCTGATGACCGAAGCACCAAGTTTTGCTAACCCGGCCTCTCTGGCCGAGCTGGGCATTGAAGTGGTGAAGAAGGAAGAGAAAAACTGATATGACATATAAGCTGCCCGTTTCGGTCCTGGTGGTCATCTATGCAGAAGACACGAAGCGGGTGCTGATGTTGCAGCGGCGCGATGACCCTGATTTCTGGCAGTCGGTAACTGGCAGTCTGGAAGTGGGGGAGACCGCGCTGCAGGCCGCCGCGCGTGAAGTAAAGGAAGAGGTCACCATTGATGTTGCCCGCGAGCAACTGACCCTGAAGGACTGTCAGCGCACGGTGGAGTTTGAAATTTTTAGCCATTTACGTCATCGCTATGCGCCGGGTACCGAGCGGAATACGGAATCGTGGTTCTGTCTTGCACTCCCCCACGAACGTGAGGTTGTGTTTACCGAACACCTGACCTACCGCTGGGTAAGTGCGGCGGATGCCGCCGCTCTGACCAAGTCGTGGAGCAACCGGCAGGCGATTGAAGAATTTGTAATTAACGCAGCCTGAGAAGGCGCGATTTTTGGAGAACTTTTTATGGCAGGTCATAGTAAGTGGGCCAACACCAAACACCGTAAAGCGGCACAGGATGCCAAACGCGGTAAAATCTTTACCAAAATCATTCGTGAGCTGGTAACAGCGGCACGTCTGGGCGGCGGCGATCCGGCTTCTAACCCGCGCTTGCGCGCGGCGGTTGATAAAGCGCTGTCTAATAACATGACGCGTGACACCCTGAACCGTGCAATCGCACGTGGCGTGGGCGGTGATGAAGACGCGAACATGGAAACCATCATTTATGAAGGTTACGGCCCTGGCGGTACTGCGGTCATGGTTGAGTGTCTGTCCGACAACCGTAACCGTACCGTAGCCGAAGTGCGTCACGCGTTTACCAAAACCGGTGGTAACCTGGGAACTGACGGTTCCGTTTCTTATCTGTTCAGCAAGAAAGGCGTGATCTCCTTCGAGAAAGGCGACGAAGATGTGATCATGGAAGCGGCACTGGAAGCCGGTGCAGAAGACGTTGTGACCTTCGATGATGGCGCAATCGACGTCTACACCGCGTGGGAAGAGATGGGGGCGGTACGTGACGCGCTGGAAGCGGCGGGTCTGAAAGCAGACAACGCTGAAGTGTCTATGATCCCATCAACCAAAGCGGACATGGATGCGGAAACTGCACCGAAACTGCTGCGCCTGATCGATATGCTCGAAGACTGCGACGACGTGCAGGAAGTGTATCACAACGGTGAAATCTCTGATGAGGTTGCAGCGACTCTCTGATGAGAGCGTGTAAACCGTTAACGGGAGACGCGTGATGTCGATTATCCTTGGGATTGACCCCGGCTCACGCGTCACCGGCTATGGCGTTATCCGTCAGGTGGGACGCCAGCTAACCTACCTCGGCAGCGGGTGCATTCGCACCAAAGTGGACGATCTGCCGTCACGCCTGAAACTGATCTACGCAGGTGTGACAGAAATTATAACCCAGTTCCAGCCAGACTATTTCGCCATCGAACAGGTCTTTATGGCCAAAAACGCTGATTCGGCATTAAAGCTCGGTCAGGCGCGCGGTGTGGCCATTGTTGCAGCCGTAAACCAGGATTTACCTGTGTTCGAATATGCGGCAAGGCAGGTCAAGCAGACGGTGGTGGGGATTGGCAGCGCGGAGAAAAGCCAGGTACAACATATGGTGCGCACCTTGTTGAAGCTCCCCGCGAACCCCCAGGCGGACGCCGCGGATGCGCTGGCTATCGCGATTACCCACTGTCACGTCAGCCAGAACGCGATGCAAATGAGCGAGTCGCGGCTCAATCTGGCGCGAGGCAGGTTACGATAATGAAAAATCAGGCTGGATGTTTATCCAGCCTTTTTTTATTATGTCGGCAGTTAATTTTTCCAGAACGCAGGAGCGTCACGTGATAGGCAGACTCAGAGGCATCATCATTGAAAAACAACCCCCGTTAGTGCTGCTGGAAGTGGGTGGCGTGGGCTATGAAGTCCATATGCCGATGACCTGCTTCTACGAGCTGCCGGACGCGGGTAAAGAGGCGATTGTCTTTACTCAGTTTGTGGTGCGTGAAGATGCTCAACTGCTGTACGGCTTCAACAACAAACAGGAACGTACCCTGTTCCGCGAGCTGATTAAAACTAATGGTGTCGGGCCGAAGCTGGCGCTGGCAATTCTCTCCGGTATGTCAGCTCCACAGTTTGTGAATGCTGTTGAGCGCGAAGATCCCGCAGCGCTGATTAAGCTTCCGGGGATCGGCAAGAAAACCGCCGAGCGTCTGATTGTCGAAATGAAAGATCGCTTCAAAGGGCTGCATGGCGATCTCTTTACCCCTGCGACCGATCTGGTGCTGACCTCGCCTGGCGCGCCAGCGACGGATGATGACGCCGAGCAGGAAGCGGTTGCTGCGCTGGTGGCACTGGGCTATAAACCTCAGGAGGCCAGCCGTATGGTGAGTAAAATCGCCAAACCGGATGCCAGCAGTGAAACTCTGATTCGTGAAGCGCTGCGCGCTGCATTGTGAGGTAAAGGATGATTGAAGCAGATCGCCTGGTATCGGCAGGCTCCCTTCAGGCAGAAGACGTGGTGGATCGTGCGATCCGCCCGAAGCTGCTTGATGAGTACATTGGCCAGCCGCAGGTACGTTCCCAGATGGAGATTTTCATCCAGGCGGCAAAACTGCGTGGCGATGCACTCGATCACCTGCTGATTTTTGGTCCCCCGGGACTGGGGAAAACCACGCTGGCGAATATCGTCGCCAATGAAATGGGCGTCAACCTGCGTACTACCTCCGGCCCGGTGCTGGAGAAAGCAGGCGATCTGGCGGCGATGCTGACCAACCTTGAACCCCATGACGTGCTGTTTATTGATGAGATTCACCGCCTGTCTCCGGTGGTGGAAGAGGTGCTCTATCCGGCGATGGAAGATTACCAGCTGGATATCATGATCGGTGAAGGCCCGGCTGCGCGCTCTATCAAGATCGATCTGCCACCGTTTACCCTGATTGGCGCAACAACCCGCGCCGGGTCGTTGACCTCTCCGCTGCGCGACCGTTTCGGTATCGTACAGCGTCTTGAGTTTTACCAGGTGGCGGACCTCCAGCACATCGTTGGCCGTAGCGCCCGCTATATGGGACTGGAAATGAGCGAAGAGGGCGCGTTTGAAGTGGCGAAGCGTTCCCGCGGTACGCCGCGTATTGCCAACCGCCTGCTGCGCCGCGTGCGTGACTTTGCCGAAGTGAAGCATGATGGTTCCATTTCCGCCGAGATTGCTGCTCAGGCGCTGGATATGCTGAACGTCGATGCGGAAGGTTTTGACTACATGGACCGCAAGCTGCTACTGGCGGTGCTGGACAAATTCTTTGGCGGGCCAGTCGGGCTGGATAACCTGGCGGCGGCAATCGGGGAAGAGCGCGAGACAATTGAGGATGTGCTCGAACCGTATTTGATCCAGCAGGGCTTCCTGCAACGTACTCCGCGTGGACGCATGGCCACGGTGCGGGCGTGGAATCACTTCGGCATTACCCCACCGGCAATGCCATAATGTTTAATTCCCTCTCCCTGTAGGAGAGGGGCAGGGTGAGGGCATCAGCGCCCTCGATGTCAACTTGCCGTCTTCTTCATCATACTGAAAATAAACAGCACCGCTGCGCACAGCACCACAGACGGCCCTGCAGGCGTGTCATAAAACGCCGAGAAGGTTAATCCACCCGTTACCGCAATCATCCCGATAATCACGGCCACACCGGCCATCTGTTCTGGCGTGCGGGCAAAGCGGCGCGCTGTTGCTGCAGGAATGATCAGCAGGGAGGTAATAATCAGCGCTCCAACAAACTTCATCGCCACACCAATAGTCAACGCTGTTACCAGCATCAGCAGCAACTTCACGCGCTGCAATTTCACGCCGTCAACAAACGCCAGATCCGGACTTACGGTCATCGCCAGCAAATTACGCCACTGCCAGAGCAGAATGCCGAGCACCACGACGACACCAATGGCGATAGAGATCAGATCTTCTGGCGTCACGGCCAGCAGGTCGCCGAACAGGTAGGCCATCAGGTCGACGCGAATGTTCGACATCAGGCTAACGACCACCAGACCCAGCGACAGGGCGCTGTGCGCCATGATGCCAAGCAGCGTATCAATGGCGAGGTGTGGGCGTTTTTCCAGCCAGACCAGACCCGCGGCAAGGAGCAGCGTGACCACAATCACCGCATAGAAAGGATTGACGTTCAGTAACAGACCAAAAGCGACGCCCAGCAGAGAGGCATGCGCCAGGGTATCGCCAAAATAGGACATTCTGCGCCAGACAACAAACGAGCCGAGTGGGCCCGCGGCGCAGGCAAGCATAATCCCGGCTAACCAGCCAGGCAGTAACAGTTCAATCATGAGTGTCCATTTCCCCGGCGCAGGACAATTCGTCCCTGTAAATCATGGCGATGATTATGATGATGGCGATAAATGCCCAGTTGCTCAGCACCGCGAGGGCCAAACATGGAGATAAACTCCGGATGCATTGACACCACTTCAGGCGTGCCGGAGCAGCAAATATGGTGGTTGAGACACAGCACTTCGTCAGTTTTTGCCATGACCAGATGCAGGTCATGGGACACCATCAGCACTGCGCAATCAAGCTCTCGACGTAGCTGGTCGATCAAATCATAAAGCGCAACCTGACCATTCACATCCACACCCTGAGTCGGCTCATCCAGTACCAGCAGCTGCGGGCTGCTCAGCAGCGCGCGGGCGAGTAAAACTCGCTGCGTTTCACCGCCGGACAGTTTTTGCAGAGGCGCATCGACAAGATGGCCCGCCTGCACGCGTTTCAGTGCCGGGAGAATATCGGCTTTACGGGTGCCGGGGCGCAGACGCAGGAAACGGCTGACCGTCAGCGGCAGCGTGGCGTCGAGGTGAAGTTTTTGCGGCACATAGCCAATACGCAATTTTTCCTCGCGCTTGATCACGCCTTCATCGGGTGCGACCAGACCCAGCACCACGCGCACCAGGGTAGATTTTCCGGCGCCATTGGGACCGAGCAGCGTCAGAATTTTGCCGGGCTTCAGATCGAGCGACACGTCAGAGAGGACGCGGCGCTGCCCGAATGAGACCGAAATATTTTCAAGAGAAACCAATGTCGTCATGTCATTTTAAGCTTGAAGAAGTCAACGAATGTTATAATATCACATTCCACGCATTCACTACGATGATTAGTCGCATTATGTTACATAAAAATACGCTTCTTTTCGCAGCATTATCCGCTGCCCTTTGGGGTACAACCGCACAAGATGTTAACGCTGCGGTTGTCGCTTCGCTTAAACCGCTTGGATTCATCGCATCTGCCATTGCAGACGGGGTAACGGAAACCCAGGTTCTGCTCCCTGATGGTGCATCCGAGCATGACTATTCCCTGCGCCCGTCAGATGTAAAGCGCTTACAAAACGCGGACTTAGTCGTCTGGATTGGTCCGGAAATGGAAGCGTTTATGCAGAAGTCAGCGAAACAGATAGTTGACGAAAAACAGGTCGCGATTGCCGAACTCCCTGGCGTGAAACCGTTGCTCATGAAAGGGTCGGATGACGACGGCGACGAACATGACCATCATGCTGCAGACGGCGAAAAAGGTGATGGAGATCACCATCACGGCGAGTACAACATGCATCTTTGGTTATCCCCAGAGATAGCGCGGCTTTCAGCGGTTGCAATCCATGACAAATTAGTGGAACTTATGCCGCAAAGTCGAGCCAAACTAGACGCCAACCTGAAGGATTTTGAGGCACAATTAGCCGCAACCGATAAGCAGGTAGGTACTGAGCTCGCACCGTTGAAAGGAAAAGGGTATTTCGTTTTTCATGACGCCTATGGCTATTACGAAAAACACTACGGTCTGACCCCGCTGGGTCATTTTACCGTCAACCCTGAAATTCAACCTGGTGCGCAGCGTTTACATGAAATCAGAACACAGTTGGTTGAGCAAAAAGCGACATGCGTTTTTGCTGAGCCACAGTTCAGGCCAGCGGTCGTAGAAGCCGTGGCCAGGGGGACATCCGTGCGCATGGGGACCCTTGACCCGCTAGGAACGAATATCCAGTTGAGCAAAGCGAGCTATTCGCAGTTTCTCAGCCAACTGGCGAACCAGTATGCGAGCTGCCTGAAAGGAGATTAACGAGGAAGTGAATACGTGCAACAGATAGCCCGCTCTGTCGCCCTGGCATTTAACAATCTGCCTCGACCCCATCGCGTTATGCTGGGGTCGCTTACAGTTCTCACTTTAGCGGTCGCCGTCTGGCGGCCCTATGTTTACCACCCGAGTTCTGCCCCTATCATCAAAACCATCGAGCTCGAAAAGAGCGAAATCCGTTCTTTGCTGCCTGAAGCCAGTGAGCCTATCGATCAGGCGGCTCAGGAAGATGAAGCTATCCCACAAGATGAACTGGACGATAAAACCGAGAGCGACGCAGGGACCCACGAATACGTTGTTTCTACAGGGGATACGCTGAGTAGCGTACTGAACCAGTACGGCATCGACATGGGCAATATCAGCCAGCTGGCGGCTGCAGATAAAGATCTCCGTAATTTGAAAATAGGGCAACAGCTCTCATGGACATTAACGGCAGATGGCGATCTGCAGAGTCTGACCTGGGAAATGTCTCGCCGCGAAACCCGCACCTACGAACGCACTGCAAACGGTTTCAAAATGACCAGCGAAATGCAGAAGGGCGACTGGGTCAATAGCGTTATGAAAGGGACCGTGGGCGCAAGCTTTGTTTCCAGTGCCCGAGATGCAGGGTTGACCAGCGCTGAAATCAGTTCTGTCATCAAAGCCATGCAGTGGCAGATGGATTTCCGCAAGCTGAAGAAAGGTGATGAGTTTTCAGTTCTGATGTCCCGCGAAATGCTGGAGGGTAAGCGCGAGCAGAGCCAGCTGCTGGGCGTGCGTTTGCGCTCAGAGGGCAAAGATTACTACGCGATTCGTGCTGAAGACGGCAAGTTCTATGACCGCAGCGGTACAGGTCTTGCGAAAGGCTTCATGCGCTTCCCGACGGCGAAACAGTTCCGCGTTTCCTCTAACTTCAATCCGCGCCGTCTGAACCCGGTCACCGGGCGTGTTGCACCGCATCGTGGCGTTGATTTTGCTATGCCGCAGGGTACACCGGTACTGGCTGTGGGTGATGGTGAAGTGGTCATGGCCAAACGCAGCGGAGCAGCTGGATACTATGTTGCGGTGCGTCATGGTCGTACTTACACGACTCGCTATATGCACCTGCGCAAGTTGTTGGTCAAACCGGGTCAGAAAGTGAAACGTGGTGACCGTATCGCGCTGTCAGGCAATACCGGACGTTCTACCGGCCCGCACCTGCACTATGAAGTATGGATCAACCAGCAAGCCGTGAACCCGCTGACGGCGAAACTGCCGCGCACCGAAGGCCTGACAGGTAAAGATCGTTCGGATTACCTGGCGCAGGTGAAAGAGGTGGTGCCGCAGCTGAGCTTAGACTAAGCCTTCTGTGTTGTTTAACAAGCCGGTGTCAGTGTGCGCCGGCTTTTTCTTTTGTGCGTGGGCGACTGCCTCGCTACACTATCTGAATAAAATTTTGCGTCATCAGACCCTGGATCCAGCATGGAAACCCAAAAAAACAATATTGAATACATTCCCGAGTTTGAAAAATCTTTCCGTCACCCGCGTAACTGGGGTGCCTGGCTTGGCGTTTATGCATTTGCGGGTATTGCGATGTTACCAGCTTCTGTACGCGATCCTGTGCTGGGCAAAATAGGTCGCCTGGCCGGACGCTTAGGCAAAAGTGCCCGTCGCCGCGCGCAGATTAATCTTTACTACTGTTTCCCGGAAAAGAGCGACGCAGAGCGGGAGGCCATTATTGATGCCATGTATACCACTGCGCCACAAGCGATGGCGATGATGGCTGAACTGGCGCTGAAAGGGCCGGAGAAAGTCATGGATCGCGTTGACTGGAAAGGTCTGGAAATCATTGATGAGTTGCGTCGCAACAACGAGAAGGTCATTTTTCTCGTTCCGCACGGCTGGGGCGTTGATATTCCAGCTATGCTGATGGCGTCGCAGGGACAAAAAATGGCGGCAATGTTCCATAATCAGGGCAACAAGATCTTTGATTACGTGTGGAATACGGTACGTCGCCGTTTTGGTGGTCGCCTTCATGCGCGTAATGATGGTATCAAGCCGTTTATTCAGTCCGTACGTCAGGGCTACTGGGGCTACTATTTGCCGGATCAGGATCACGGCCCGGAACACAGTGAGTTTGTGGATTTCTTCGCGACCTACAAAGCGACACTACCTGCGATTGGCCGTCTGATGAAGGTGTGCCGTGCCCGTGTTATTCCGCTTTTCCCGGTCTACGACGGTAATACCCACCGTCTGAGCATTGAAGTTCGTCCGCCGATGGATGATCTGCTCACTGCAGACGATAACACCATTGCGCGTCGAATGAACGAAGAGGTGGAAATACTGGTGGGACCGCATGCGGAGCAGTACACGTGGATACTGAAACTGCTTAAAACGCGTAAGCCAGGCGAAAAAGAGCCGTATAAACGCAAAGAGCTTTTTCCAACGAAATAAAAAAAGCCCTCTCTTAAAGGAGAGGGCTTTTTAACAGAGACTGACTTACTCTACTGTCATAACGCGAGTGGTATTGGTTGAGCCGATGGTGCTCATCACATCACCCTGGGTCACGATGACGATATCACCGGATACCAGATAGCCTTTGTCACGCAGAAGGTTTACGGCGTCGTGTGCCGCAGCCACGCCGTCATTGGTGCTATCGAAGTGAACAGGGGTAACACCGCGATACAGCGCCGTCAGGTTCAGCGTACGCTCGTGACGGGACATGGCGAAGATAGGTAAGCCGGAACTGATACGGGAGGTCATCAGCGCGGTACGGCCAGATTCGGTCATGGTGATGATTGCGGTAACGCCCTTCAGGTGGTTGGCAGCGTACATGGCGGACATCGCAATCGCTTCTTCCACATTGTCGAACTGAACGTCCAGACGGTGTTTAGAGACGTTAATGCTTGGGATCTTCTCAGCACCCAGACAAACGCGCGCCATGGCGGCCACGGTTTCTGCAGGATACTGGCCTGCTGCGGTTTCCGCTGAAAGCATAACCGCATCGGTACCGTCCAGCACGGCGTTGGCCACGTCCATGACTTCCGCACGGGTTGGCATTGGGTTGGTGATCATGGATTCCATCATCTGAGTGGCGGTGATCACCGCGCGGTTCAGCTGACGTGCGCGGCGAATCAGCGCTTTCTGGATACCCACCAGCTCAGGGTCGCCGATTTCCACACCCAGGTCGCCACGGGCAACCATCACCACGTCAGAGGCGAGAATCACGTCGTCCATGGCGTCCTGATCGCAAACGGCTTCCGCGCGTTCAACTTTAGCGACGATTTTGGCATCGCAACCAGCATCACGTGCCAGTCGGCGCGCATAGTTCAGGTCTTCACCGCAGCGTGGGAAGGAGACGGCCAGGTAGTCAACGCCGATCAGCGCAGCGGTAACGATATCCGCTTTGTCTTTATCGGTAAGCGCTTCTGCAGAGAGGCCGCCGCCCAGTTTGTTAATACCTTTGTTGTTGGAGAGCGGGCCGCCGACGGTGACTTCGGTGAACACTTTCATGCCCTGAACTTCCAGCACTTTCAGCTGTACGCGACCGTCGTCGAGCAGCAGGATATCGCCAGGTACCACGTCAGCCGGCAGGCCTTTATAGTCAATCCCGACTTTCTCTTTATCGCCTTCACCTTTGCCGAGATTGGCATCAAGCAGGAATTTGTCGCCGATATTGAGGAAAACTTTTCCCTCTTTAAAGGTCGATACACGAATTTTAGGACCTTGCAGATCGCCGAGGATGGCAACATGGCGCCCCAGTTTTGCTGCGATTTCACGCACTTTATCGGCACGTAATTTATGGTCTTCTGGCGTACCGTGAGAGAAGTTCATACGCACCACGTTGGCACCTGCGGCGATAATCTTTTCGAGATTATTATCGCGATCGGTGGCCGGGCCTAAGGTGGTTACGATCTTGGTTCTGCGAAGCCTTCTGGACATGTATTACTCCGTTGACTGAAACAACTTTGGTGTTGCGTGAACATTGAATCGGCCTTCATTTGCCGCAAGGCGGCAGAGAGTGGACCGAATGCCGTAAATCGTTACATCGTAATTATTCGTTACGTCTTGTTATCAACTATCAGGGAACATCGCTCTTTATAAGCAATTCTTTATCAAAACGCGATTCCTTAAGCGCTTCCTTGACACGCTTCAAGTTATCTCTGAATTTTGCGCCCCTTCGTAAGGTAAAACCGGTCGCCAGCACGTCAATCACAGTGAGCTGCGCCAGACGGGAGACCATCGGCATATAGATATCGGTGTCTTCCGGTACGTCGAGGGTAATAGCCAGCGTCGCTTCACGGGCCAGAGGTGTACCCGCCGTCGTAAGAGCGATCACCATGGCATCGTTTTCACGCGCCAGCTGGGCCAGTTCCACCTGGCTTTTGGTGCGTCCGGTGTGCGAAATCAGTACCACGACATCATCTTCACTGCAATTCATACAGCTCATGCGTTGCAACACAATGTCATCTGAATAAATAACAGGTACGTTGAAGCGGAAGAATTTGTTCATGGCATCGTGCGCCACAGCTGCCGATGAGCCAAGACCAAAGAATGCAATCCGCTTGGCCTGGGTGAGTAAATCCACCGCTCGATTCACCGAACTCATATCCAGACTCTGGCGGACGTGGTCAAGTGTGGCCATGGCTGACTCAAATATTTTCGCTGTGTAGGCATCAACGCTGTCGTCTTCATCCACATTACGATTAACATAAGGTGTGCCGTTAGCCAGACTTTGTGCCAGATGCAGTTTAAAATCAGGAAAGCCGCGCGTTTCCAGGCTACGGCAGAAGCGATTTACCGTTGGCTCGCTGACACTCGCTTCCTGCGCCAGAGCGGCGATGCTTGAATGAATCGCCTGAGCGGGAGACGCGAGAATAACTTCGGCCACTTTTCGCTCGGATTTGCTAAGGTGTTCCAGTTGAAACTGGATTTTTTCCAGCATGTTCATTGTTAACATGACGCTCATGGGTGTAAACGATTTCATAAATGGGTGAAATCGTGATTCGATTTAGCCGATATTACCCCTGTGGCTTCCATAAAGGGTAACAGTCGACAAGATAATGTTGTTGTTTTTTTTCATTACTTGATCGGCGTCGGGTTTTGCCGGGCCCTTGTTGCGCAAAGAATCGACGGTTGTTGCGTCATTGCACCTCCGAAAGCACCGGAATGGCGAAAAATCGCGGTAAAGCACGTGGCGATAAGCGCTAATGGTTTCGGGAATGACGTAAAAGCAGTACAGTGCATTGTAATAAAATTACAACGATACCTGGCAGAAGTACCAGGTGATCCAACTGAGGAGAATGACATGGCGGTAACGCAAACAGCCCAGGCATGTGACCTGGTCATTTTCGGCGCGAAAGGCGATCTTGCACGCCGGAAATTGCTGCCTTCCCTGTATCAACTGGAAAAAGCAGGCCAACTTCATCCAGATACCCGTATCCTGGGTGTAGGGCGCGCCGAATGGGACAAGGACGCTTATACCAAAGTCGTTCGTGAAGCGCTCGAAACGTTCATGAAAGAGAAAATCGATGAAAGTTTGTGGGATACGCTGAGCGGACGCCTTGATTTCTGTAACCTGGACGTGAACGACATCAGTGCGTTTTCCCGCCTGGGCGACATGCTGGA
Source organism: Enterobacter sp. DVT3837 (assembly GCF_056238685.1). Classification (NCBI taxonomy): domain Bacteria; kingdom Pseudomonadati; phylum Pseudomonadota; class Gammaproteobacteria; order Enterobacterales; family Enterobacteriaceae; genus Enterobacter; species Enterobacter sp. DVT3837. The sequence continues at coordinate 354,163 of NZ_JBWDLA010000002.1, forward strand.
TCAGAAAAATCGTGTCACCATTAACTATTTCGCCATGCCGCCAAGCACCTTTGGTGCCATCTGCAAAGGTCTGGGCGAAGCCAAACTGAACGCCAAGCCGGCGCGCGTGGTGATGGAGAAGCCGCTGGGTACATCGCTGGCAACCTCCCGCGAAATTAACGATCAGGTAGGCGAGTTCTTTGAAGAGTGCCAGGTTTACCGTATTGACCACTATCTTGGTAAAGAGACGGTCCTGAACCTGCTGGCGCTGCGTTTTGCTAACTCCCTGTTTGTGAACAACTGGGACAACCGCACTATCGACCACGTGGAAATCACCGTGGCGGAAGAGGTGGGGATTGAAGGGCGCTGGGGTTACTTTGACCAGGCCGGTCAGATGCGCGACATGATCCAGAACCACCTGCTGCAAATTCTGTGCATGATTGCTATGTCTCCACCGTCTGACCTGACGGCTGACAGCATCCGTGACGCAAAAGTGAAAGTACTGAAGTCACTGCGCCGTATCGACCGCTCTAACGTACGTGAGAAGACCGTTCGTGGTCAGTACACCGCCGGGTTTGCGCAAGGCAAAAAAGTGCCTGGGTACCTGGAGGAAGAGGGCGCGAACAAGTCCAGCAACACCGAGACGTTTGTGGCGATCCGCGTGGATATCGACGACTGGCGCTGGGCGGGGGTTCCGTTCTATCTGCGTACCGGTAAACGTCTGCCAGCCAAATGCTCCGAAGTGGTTGTCTACTTCAAAAACCCGGAACTGAACCTGTTCAAAGAGTCCTGGCAGGAACTGCCTCAGAACAAACTGACCATTCGCCTGCAGCCGGACGAAGGGGTTGATATTCAGATCCTGAACAAAGTGCCGGGTCTTGACCATAAACACAACCTGCAGACCACCAAACTGGATCTGAGTTACTCCGAAACCTTCAACCAGACGCATCTTGCAGACGCGTATGAGCGCCTGCTGCTGGAAACCATGCGCGGTATCCAGGCGCTGTTTGTGCGCCGCGACGAAGTGGAGGAGGCCTGGAAATGGGTTGACTCCATTACCGAAGCCTGGGCAGCCGATCAGGATGCGCCTAAACCGTATCAGGCAGGCACCTGGGGGCCAGTCGCGTCCGTGGCGATGATCACCCGCGATGGCCGCTCCTGGAACGAGTTTGAGTAAGATCATCCTCTAGCTCGAAAGTGTTATTTTACCGGTAACATGATCTAACACAGCTAGTGGCATAATTTTTAAACTTTTAAGCTCCGTGTGGATTCACCCGCGGAGCTTTTTTTATTACACTGCCGGAAGTGATTTTGCCCCTGAGCTCCGGACAGCAAGCGTTTCAGCGTTGTTAACAACTGCCAGCGACTTTGTAAACTCCTGAGCACGGACAGATAAATTAGAGGAGCATTTATGAATCCGACATTGTTACGCGTAACACAGCGCATTATTGAACGCTCGAAAGAGACCCGTTCGGCCTACCTCGCCCGGATTGAACAAGCTAAAAGTAACACCGTCCACCGCTCTCAGCTGGCATGCGGTAACCTGGCACACGGTTTCGCCGCCTGCCAACCCGATGATAAAGCCTCGCTGAAAAGCATGTTGCGTAACAACATCGCCATCATTACTTCCTATAACGATATGCTTTCCGCGCACCAGCCGTATGAGGTATATCCCAATATCATCCGTAAAGCGCTGCACAGCGTGAATGCCGTGGGCCAGGTGGCGGGCGGTGTTCCGGCGATGTGCGACGGCGTGACGCAGGGTCAGGACGGAATGGAGCTTTCCCTGCTGAGCCGCGAAGTGATTGCGATGTCTGCAGCGGTTGGCTTGTCACACAACATGTTCGATGGCGCGTTGTATCTCGGCGTGTGCGACAAGATTGTCCCGGGCCTGGTAATGGCTGCGCTGTCGTTTGGTCATCTGCCTGCGATCTTCGTGCCATCCGGCCCGATGGCAAGCGGCCTGCCAAACAAAGAGAAAGTGCGTATCCGTCAGCTGTACGCAGAAGGGAAAGCAGACCGTCAGGCGCTGCTGGAGGCAGAAGCCGCGTCCTACCATGCGCCGGGAACCTGTACTTTCTACGGTACGGCTAACACTAACCAGATGGTCGTAGAGTTCATGGGGATGCAGCTTCCGGGCTCGTCCTTTATCCAGCCGGATGCACCGCTGCGCCAGGCGCTGACCGAAGCTGCTGCCCGTCAGGTGACGCGTTTGACCGGTAATGGCAACGAATGGATGCCAATGGGCAAAATGGTTGACGAGAAAGTCATCGTTAACGGTATCGTCGCGTTACTGGCAACGGGGGGGTCAACCAATCACACCATGCACCTGGTGGCCATGGCGCGTGCGGCGGGCATTCTGATTAACTGGGATGATTTCTCCGAGATCTCTTCTGTGGTGCCGCTGATGGCGCGCCTGTACCCGAACGGCCCGGCTGACATTAACCACTTCCAGGCCGCAGGTGGTGTGCCGCTGCTGATGCGCGAGCTGCTGAAAGGCGGTCTGCTGCATGAAGATGTAAATACCGTGGCGGGCTTTGGTCTGCAACGCTACACCCAGGAGCCGTGGCTGAATAACGGCGAGCTGGACTGGCGCGAAGGGGCGAATGCCTCTCTTGATGCACAGGTTATCGCCACCATCGACAAACCGTTCTCTCCTCATGGCGGTACCAAAGTGCTCAGCGGCAACCTCGGACGCGCGGTGATGAAGACGTCTGCCGTACCGGAAGAGAATCAGATTATCGAAGCACCGGCGGTAGTGTTCGAAAGCCAGCACGACGTATTACCTGCCTTTGACGCCGGTCTTCTGGATAAAGACTGCGTGGTGGTCGTTCGCCATCAGGGGCCAAAGGCCAACGGGATGCCAGAATTACATAAACTTATGCCGCCACTTGGTGTATTATTGGACCGCCGTTTCAAAATTGCTCTGGTGACGGATGGACGCCTCTCTGGCGCATCCGGTAAAGTGCCTTCAGCCATCCACGTGACACCTGAAGCTTACGACGGTGGTTTGCTGGCGAAAGTGCGTGACGGCGACATGATCCGCGTAAACGGTCAGACAGGTGAGTTAACCCTGCTGGTGGATGACGCAGAGCTGGCGGCACGTAAGCCACATATTCCTGACCTGAGCGCATCGCGCGTGGGGACAGGGCGCGAAATGTTTGGTGCGCTGCGTGAGAAACTCTCTGGTGCTGAGCAGGGCGCAACCTGTATTACGTTTTAAGACGACTTGATTTTAACGATCTGGCGAGAGAAGACACTGATGAAAAACTGGAAAACAAGTGCAGAAGCAATCATGACCACTGGCCCTGTCGTGCCGGTTATCGTGGTAAATAAACTGGAGCATGCGGTACCGATGGCGAAAGCGCTGGTTGCCGGTGGCGTTCGTGTTCTGGAAGTCACCCTGCGCACCGCCTGCGCGATGGATGCCATTCGCGCAATCGCTAAAGAAGTGCCGGACGCCATCGTCGGTGCGGGTACCGTTCTGAATGCACAGCAACTGGCGGAAGTGACTGAAGCGGGCGCACAGTTTGCTATCAGCCCGGGCCTGACGGAGTCTCTGCTGAAAGCGGCAACCGAAGGCACGATTCCGCTGATCCCTGGCATTAGCACCGTATCTGAACTGATGCTGGGTATGGACTACGGTCTGAAAGAGTTCAAATTCTTCCCGGCAGAAGCGAACGGCGGCACCAAAGCGCTGCAGGCGATTGCGGGTCCATTCGCTCAGGTTCGTTTCTGCCCGACGGGTGGCATCTCTCCTGCTAACTACCGTGACTACCTGGCACTGAAAAGCGTGCTGTGCATCGGTGGTTCATGGCTGGTTCCGGCGGATGCGCTGGAAGCGGGCGACTGGGATCGCATTACTAAACTGGCTCGTGAAGCGGTTGAAGGTGCGCAGCAGTAAGTTATACGCAGCATGAAAAACGGGCCATTCGGCCCGTTTTTTTATCCTCTTACGCTAACAGCTGCGGAGGCTGTTTTCGCTCTCGCCACGGCGTCTTCTACGTTATCCCCGGTGGATAATGCTACGCCAAGACGACGCGTGCCGTCGATCTCCGGTTTACCGAATAAACGCACCTGTAACCCTGCACCTACTGCGCCGTCGACGTTATCAAACGTGACATTCTGGCTGGTTAATTGCGGCAGGATCACTGCGGAAGCGGCCGGGCCGTACTGACGGATGCCACCAACAGGCAATCCGAGGAACGCGCGTACGTGCAGGGCGAACTCAGAGAGATCCTGCGAAATCAGCGTCACCATGCCGGTGTCATGCGGGCGAGGTGAGACTTCGCTGAAAATAACCTCATCTCCGCAGACGAAAAGCTCTACGCCAAACAGGCCATAGCCGCCCAGCGCGAGTACGGTTTTACGGGCGATCGCCTGCGCACGTTCCAGTGCCAGGGCACTCATCTGCTGCGGCTGCCAGGATTCACGGTAATCGCCATCTTCCTGACGGTGGCCAATTGGGTCACAGAAATGGACGCCATCAATGGCGCTGACGGTCAACAGAGTGATCTCGAAATCAAATTTCACGACACCTTCGACAATCACGCGACCCGCTCCGGCACGACCACCTTGCTGGGCATAATCCCACGCGTTATCCAGGGTGCTGCTGTCGCGAATAAAGCTCTGTCCTTTTCCGGAGGAGCTCATCACCGGCTTAACGATGCACGGGTAGCCAATCTCCTCGACGGCTTTCAGGAATGCGGCCTTATCGCCAGCAAACCGATAGCTCGACGTGGGGAGCCCCAGCTCTTCCGCTGCCAGACGACGAATACCTTCCCGGTTCATGGTCAGTTTTGCCGCTTTGGCACAGGGCACCACGCGCTGGCCTTCCTGTTCAAGAGCGATCAGCGTATCGGTGGCGATGGCTTCAATTTCCGGGACCACGAAATCGGGTTTCTCCTGCGTAATCAGTGCCCGTAGGGCATCGCCATCCAGCATGTTAATCACATAAGAACGATGGGCGACGTGCATGGCAGGAGCATCGGCGTAACGGTCTACGGCAATCACTTCCACACCTAAACGCTGACATTCAATGGCGACCTCTTTACCAAGTTCGCCCGATCCCAACAGCATCACACGCGTCGCTGCTGGTCGCAGCGCAGTGCCTAAACGAGTCATAACATTCCCCCTGAAAAAGATGCGCGCAGTATAAACGAAAACGTTTGCGTGTGTCTTGTGCAGGGCTAAGGGAGGGGGAAGAAATTTGCGCATCTTTAGCCCATCCAGACATTTCCTGACGCCTGCTCGCTTACGCTGTGAAATATGTTCACCGTTAAGTGAGGGAAACCATGTCTGGTTGGTTAAATCAGTTGCAATCGCTGTTAGGACAGAAAGCATCGTCGTCTGGCGAGCAGGGGCTCAGTAAACTATTGGTTCCCGGCGCACTTGGCGGGCTGGCAGGCCTTTTAGTCGCGAATAAATCCTCACGTAAGCTGCTGGCAAAATATGGTACTGGCGCGTTGCTGGCCGGTGGCGGGGCCATCGCAGGCACCGTACTATGGAATAAATACAAAGACAGGGTACGGGCTGCACACTGCGATGAACCGCATTATAGCGAGCACACCTCGCCGCTGGATCTGCGTACCGAACGATTGATCCTTGCGCTGGTCTTTGCCGCGAAGAGTGACGGGCATATTGACGATAAAGAACGGTCGGCGATTGAGCAGCAGCTTCGCGAAGCCGGTGTTGAAGAGAAGGGCAGAGCCCTGGTGGCGCAGGCGATTGAACAGCCGCTCGATCCACAGCGTCTTGCGCAGAGTGTGAAGAATGAGGAAGAGGCGCTTGAACTCTATTTTCTCAGCTGTGCCGCCATTGATATCGACCACTTTATGGAACGTAGCTACCTCAATGCCCTCGGCGATGCGTTGAAGATCCCGCAGGATGTACGCGAGGGTATTGAGCAGGATATCCGGGAACAAAAAAAAGCGTTACAGGGATAGCGTCGCGGCTGAGAAACTGTTTCGCTTGCATCATGCGTGGGTTTTGCCAACCTTATAGGGTGTAAAACTTAAAAGAATGATGACATGCCACCGAAAGCCCGACGTACTCCTTATGCGATCACCACGCATGGCGATACGCGTATAGACAACTATTACTGGCTACGGGACGATTCTCGCTCCCGGCCAGAGGTGCTCGACTACCTGCACGAGGAAAACGACTATGGCCGCAAGGTCATGTCCAGCCAGCAGGCACTTCAGGATCAACTGCTGAATGAAATGGTGCAGCGCATTCCTCAGCATGATATCTCCGCGCCCTGGACCAAAAATGGCTATCGCTATCGTCATATCTACGAGCCCGGCAACGAGTATCCCATCTACCAACGACAACCCGTGTTAAGTGCCGAATGGGATGAGTGGGAGATTTTGCTGGATGCCAACCAGCGCGCCGCCCACAGCGAATTTTATACGCTGGGTGGCATGTCCATTTCACCTGACAACACGATTATGGCGCTGGCTGAGGACTACCTCTCCCGCCGTCAGTATGGCCTGCGTTTTCGCAATCTGGACACCGGGAACTGGTATCCTGAAATGCTGGAAAATGTCTCCCCGGATTTTGTCTGGGCGAATGATTCCGAGACCGTCTACTACGTCAAAAAGCATGCGTCCACGCTACTGCCTTATCAGGTGTGGCGACATACCGTAGGGACGGGTTCTGCCGATGACGAACTGGTCTATGAAGAGAAAGACGAAACGTTTTATGTCAGCCTGCATAAAACCTCCTCACGCCACTATGTGATTATTTTCCTCGCCAGCGCGACGACGTCTGAGGTTTTGCTGCTGGACGCCGAACTACCTGATGCCCAGCCGCTCTGTTTTCTGCCGCGTCGCAAGGATCATGAGTACAGTCTGGATCACTTCCAGCACAGTTTTTATTTGCGCTCTAATCGCGAGGGCAAAAACTTTGGTCTCTATAAAACCAAAGTGCGCGATGAGCGCAAGTGGGAGGTGCTTATTCCCGCGCGGGAGCAAGTGATGCTGGAAGGGTTCACTCTGTTTACCGACTGGCTGGTGGTGGAAGAGCGTCAGCGCGGGCTGACCAGTATCCGGCAAATCAACCGTAAAACCCGGGAAGTGGTGGGGATTGCGTTCGACGACCCAGCGTATGTGACGTGGATTGGTTTCAACCCTGAACCCGAGTCGTCGCGGTTGCGCTACGGTTACTCCTCAATGACCACGCCGGACACGTTGTTTGAGCTGGATATGGATACCGGCCAGCGTCAGGTGATTAAGCAGACCGAGGTCAAAGGGTTTGAGTCTGAAAACTACCGCAGCGAGCACCTGTGGGTCACTGTCCGCGATGGCGTGGAAGTTCCGGTCTCACTTGTTTACCACCAGGCGCATTTCCGGAAAGGGAAAAACCCACTGCTGGTTTACGGCTATGGTTCCTATGGCTCAAGCATGGATGCCGATTTCAGCAGCAGTAGGTTAAGTCTGCTCGATCGTGGCTTCGTTTTCGCTATCGCCCATGTGCGCGGCGGCGGTGAACTGGGGCAGCACTGGTATGAAGACGGGAAATTCCTGAAAAAGAAAAACACCTTCAATGACTATCTCGATGTTTGTGATGCGCTGATTGAGCAAGGCTACGGGGATCCGCATCTCTGCTTTGGGATGGGGGGCAGCGCGGGCGGCATGTTGATGGGGGCGGTGATCAACCAGCGTCCCGATCGCTTCAAAGGGATTGTCGCGCAGGTTCCGTTTGTCGATGTGGTCACGACCATGCTCGATGAATCCATTCCCCTGACGACGGGGGAGTTCGAAGAGTGGGGGAATCCTCAGGATGCGATCTACTATCGCTATATGAAAGAGTACAGCCCGTACGATAACGTGGAGGCAAAAGCCTATCCGCACATGCTGGTCACCACCGGGTTGCATGATTCGCAGGTGCAGTACTGGGAGCCAGCAAAATGGGTGGCAAAACTGCGGGAGCTAAAAACCGATGATAATCTGTTGCTGCTCTGTACCGATATGGATTCCGGGCATGGAGGGAAATCAGGGCGGTTCAAAACCTATGAAGGCGTCGCCCTGGAATATGCCTTCCTGATTGGCCTGGCGCAGGGAACGCTGCCAGGCGGTGAAGAGCCTTAAGCTTCGCCCAGGTAGTGCTTCAGCGTTAAGCGCAGTTCCGGGCTCATTTTGTCGAGGTTATTGTAAAGCCAGCGCAGATAGCCCGGATCTTTATCCGCAATATCAGACACCGCTCTACCGCGATATTTGCCAAAGGTAAAGGTGGTGAGAAGCGCAGGACGACCGGTGATCGTTGCCATATCATCCGGCGTCCAGCCAGAGATATTCATAATATCAATGAGTAACGCGGCGGTAATATAGCAGTCGTACAACGCGCGGTGATGGTGAAGCCCCTCAGGTGTACGGACGCTAAGCTTGCGGGACTTATACAGCGCCATATTACTGTATTTGATCCCCGGCCAGAGGCGACGCGCCAGCTTCATAGTACAAATCCATTCCCCTGGCATTTCGGGCAACACCCGGCGGTCAAAGCTGGCGTTATGCGCGACGTACCACGGGCTACCGTAATAGTGTGGAATAATTTCTTCTATCCACGGCTTATCCGCCACCATTGATTCGGTAATGCGATGGATTGCCATAGCCTGCGGGCTAATGGGGCGATCAGGGCGCACCAGATGGCTCATTGGGTTGACGATTTTACCGTCAACCACATCGACAGAGGCCACTTCCACAATTCCGCCCTGAAGATCGCAAGTTTCGGTATCGATGACGCGCAGCATTGAAAACTCCTGAGCTTAAAACGCTTAGCCTAAAGGAATGATATCGCCTTGCCAACCCTGTCTGCCGAGCGTGCCGGTCAGCAAGAGCTCGCCTTTATCCGCGCGGACAATCAACTGACCTCTTTCATCCCATAACGCGCTGCCGCCACACGCATTAGCCATTAACACGGCAATCGCATATTTATGTGCGAAGCGCTGCAGGGTGCTGATGGACTGCCGCCAGCGATAATCAACAACAGACTGACAGCTGGTAAACAGCGCCGCCTGTGAATCGAGATTGGGTGAATCGGTATGCGCATCAATGATGCTAAGTTGTTTATCTCCCGGAACCAGACTTGCACCGCTCCCCTGCGGGTAGCGCAGAATATCCTGGCTGGAAGGCGTAAACAGCGCGAGTCCTTTCTGGCGCTGACCATTCCGTTCAAGAGGGAGCCCGGCAATGAGGGTAATTTGGTAAAAATGTGCGGCGTCAAGCAGGGGTTCAAGCTGCGCATCACTGGGGGGAGGAGGTAATACCGTTGTGCCCGAGCCCGTTAATGAAAGTTCAGGAAATACCAGCAAATCGCATTGCTGGCGTGCTGCTTCGGCGATGAAGCAGAGGTGGCGCGCAACATGGTCATCTACACTGTGATGCTGCCCGGTATACTGGGCTGCGGCAATATTCCATTGTGACATCGTGACTTCCTTATACACTGAGTCGCAGCGATTTTAAGAATACACCTAAATTAATCAGGGTTTTCTTATCCTGGCATATTCCGCGTAAGGAAGTGTAACGACTTTTTAAGCTTATTTAACTTTAGGCTCGTAGGGCAAACGAGAGAGGTTGACCGATGCGAGACGGTGGGCAATTAATCTTTCGCGAAACCAGTCGCGCAGATGAGCCGGTTGTTCACGTTCAACAACCTCAGCCACGATGGGCATGTTGTAACGCTCTTTAAACGCGACGCCTGCGGCAGCGAGATCGACATTCACTTTATCCATCTCGTCCTGAGGAAGGGTGGCCAGATTGATCTTCATTTCCTTCTCCTTATTATGCGGCGGCAACGTTACCGCGATTGCACGATGATGACAAGCGGAGGCGGGATGATCCTCGACTCGTTTATTATACAGCGTTATTCTTTAGCATACAGACATAACAAAAAGGAATGATTGCGATGGGACTAACCACTTCCCGCGCGGTATGCGCGCTTGCCTTTCTGGCATCATTGGTCATGACGCCTTCTGTGCTGGCGCATGCTCATCTTAAACAGCAAACCCCGGCGGCAGACAGCCAGGTGACACCACCCCAGCTCCTTACGTTGATTTTTTCGGAAGGTATCGAACCTGGTTTTAGTGGAGTCTTGGTCACGGATGCACAAAAGCAGGTCATGAAAACAGGTACGGTTAAACGAGACGAAAAGAACAACGCTCAGCTGACGGTTCCGCTGGAACAACCGCTGACGCCCGGGACCTATCAGGTCGACTGGCATGTGGTCTCCGTAGACGGCCATAAAACCAAAGGCAGCTACCACTTTAGCGTGAAATAGCATGCTGGCCCTGTTTTATGTCGGGTTGCGATTTATCCATTTCGGGGCGCTGATGCTCATTTTTGGCAATGCGCTTTACAGCGTCTGGTTTGCTCCTTCCTCACTCCACCGCCTGATGTCCCGGCGTTTCCAGTTACAGCAGAAAGTGGCGTCTTTAATCAGCCTGGGTGCTGCACTCCTGATGTTTATGTTTCAGGGGGGATTGATGGGCAGTGGCTGGGGAGATGTCTTTTCCCCGGAGATCTGGCGTAGCGTGCTGACGACGCAGTTTGGCAGCGTCTGGCTGTGGCAAATGATTCTTGCTGCCATTACTGTCGGAGCTGCATGGCTCGCTCCCCTGAAAGGTTCCCGGCTGTTATTGCTCGCAATGGGGCAGCTTATTCTGCTGGCAGGGGTAGGGCACGCGGCGATGAGCGACGGTCCGACAGGGGCTTTGCAGCGTCTTAATCACGCTTTTCACCTGCTGTGTGCCGCAACCTGGCTTGGCGGATTACTTCCGCTGCTGTTCTGCATGCGTCTGGCGAAAGGGCGCTGGCAAAATGCCGCTATCTACACCATGATGCGTTTCTCGCGTGTCGGCCATTATGCCGTTGCGGGTGTGCTGCTCACTGGCATTATCAACACGCTGTTTATCACTGGCATCCAGATCCCATGGCAGTCTGACTACGTGCGGTTTTTGTTGTTCAAATGTGCGCTGGTGGCGTTGATGGTAGCAATTGCACTGGCAAATCGGTATTTTCTGGTGCCACGGTTTCGTCCGGAGACCGGACAAGCGCAACAGATTTTTATCAGGATGACACAGGCAGAGGTGGTGCTGGGAACGCTGGTGCTGGCAACGGTCAGTCTGTTCGCTACCTGGGAACCCTTCTGATAAGGTTAAATAGCATATGAAAAAGACAGTACTTTCTCTCTTATTACTGGCCTGCACGGGGAGTGCTCTGGCTGCACCGCAGGTGATTACCGTCAGCCGTTTTGAGGTGGGTAAAGACAAATGGGCTTTCAATCGCGAAGAGGTGATGCTGACTTGCCGTCCGGGTCATGCATTATATGCGATCAACCCAAGTACGCTGGTGCAATACCCGTTAAATGAGACCGCAGAGCAGCAGGTGGCTAGCGGTAAGAGTAGCGGCCAGCCGATCAGTGTTATTCAGATTGATGACCCGGCTCATCCGGGACAGAAGATGAGTCTGGCACCGTTTATCGAGCGTGCCGACAAGCTCTGTTAATGTTCAGGTTTCCAATAAAAAACCGCAGATGCTTGCGAAAGCACTGCGGTTTTTTACTTTTTATGATGCTCTTACGCTTTTTTTCAGGCCGCTTTAGCTGTGGACTGGAAAACCTGGCGTCGTCATCTATTCTTAAAAGGCAAGGCGACTTAGCCTGCATTAATGCCAACTTTTAGCGCACGGCTCTCTCCCAAGAGCCATTTCCCTGGACCGAATACAGGAATCGTATTCGGTCTCTTTTTATCTGTATGAAAGTAAACGAATAAATCCAACGCCTTCTTTCTTTTACAGCGTGCACACTGTGTGTGTCTTGCTAAAACATAACACAACACAGCATGCGGAAGTCCAGCCCTTTTTGCCTGTTTTGTTAAATTTTTGTGCGCAGTCAGCGAAAGCCTATGCAGTGCTTAGAAGCGCGATTTAACAGATGCCTCAATTTCATCAAGGAGTTCAAAGCGACGGCGATATTCGGCACGTTTTTTACTGGCAATCTCCTCAAGGGATTTACGTTCCATCTGCAAGGGCAGCTGCCAGCTGAATGTTGAGCGCTTTTGACCGTCGATAGAGGCCCAAAACTCATCGTAACTGGCGTGGAAATGACGGCCTTTACTCAGGCGATAACGCAGAGCACGGAAGATATGCCCTTCATCGCTGACGGCATAAATCGCTTTGATACCGGAGAGTGTTGCCAGCTGGAAAAGCACCTCCATTAATACTCGCTTAGGGAAAAGGCCGTGGCAGGCTCGTGTTGCCTGCTTGATCACATCACGAGACACGCTGCGGCGAGGTCCCTGAAGACCGCCAATCACCAGCACATATTCCCCGTTTTCCCGGGCGACGCAAAAGGTCACGCTCGCAAGCAGGGTATTTTCATTGTCTCGCAGCCACAGCGTACACTCGCCTTCGCGCTCCGCTTTACTGGCGTTCATGGCATTGACGTTATAGCTCACGCCATCTTTTGCATGAAACTCAACAATAGATTGCTCCTGGGGGCCAGTTAAAGCGTTGACCAGCCCGGCATCTTTCAGAGAGTCAATCCACTGATAATGACTAATGATAGCGTCGGCACGCGCGTTGGAGTTCATGCCACGCATCAGATACTGACGATGGGTTTTACTTGGCAGCGTGATTTGCGAGGCCAGAAGTTGGTCAAAATCGTCGCGGCGGGCCAGCGCATCGAGCATTCGGTGCGTTGAAGACCAGAAAAGCAGCGAACGCAACAGAAATTTAAGTCGATACTCGCGTTTTTGCCAGATAGGGCCTGGGACGAGTTGACCTTTCACCAGTTCGGAAATGATATGGGTACGATGCGAATGTGCTGCATCGTCTTGCAGGCGCGTATTTGACACGGGAAAACCTCAAATTTTATGCATTGCATATTTTAGGGGGCATGCAAAACTGGATTAATACTGGTGAAATATTTATTTATCCTTAGTTTACTGTTTGTTTAGCTTTGTGGAAAGCACTGCTGGATTGCGTCTCTCCGGATAAGTCTGGTGCAACTATACTCGCTACAGGAGGTGTTATGTATCAGCGATTAGAAGGTGGGAGGTGGCGTCACGTCTGGGTTGTTAGCGACATTCATGGTTGTTACCAGTGGCTGATGGATGAACTGAAACGTCGTCATTTTAATCCATACGAGGATTTACTGATCTCCGTCGGGGATTTGATTGATCGTGGTCCTGACAGCGTTAAATGCCTGGCGCTAATCAATGAAAAATGGTTTCGCGCGGTGCGCGGCAACCATGAACAAATGGCAATCGACAGCCTGGATAATAATGATTTTGCGCTCTGGACGATGAATGGCGGAATGTGGTTTGCACGCCTTGAACGTGAGCAGCAACAGCTGGCGCTATCGCTGCTCAATGCCTGTCGCAGTTTGCCGCATATTATCGAGATCACCTGTGCAAATGGCCTGAATGTGATCGCCCATGCTGATTATCCTGCGGAGGAATACCGCTGGCAAAAACCGGTAAGCGCCCAGCGCGTATTATGGGATCGCGATCGGTTGATGGGGTTTATGGTGGGTAAAGGGCAGGGAATTCGCGGAGCGGATCATTTCTGGTTCGGACATACGCCTGTCGACCGAAGGTATGATTTTGATAATTTACACTATATCGACACGGGGGCTGTTTTTGACGGTTACTTTACGCTGGCACAACTGCAGTAATAAATAACCCGCCTTCGGGCGGGTTCTCTTTAGGTCAGGCAAGGCGCATGACCCAGGCATCAGTTTTGCTATCGTAATGCTCACGGTAAAGGACAGAGTGTTCGCCATCAAGAATTGCCGGGACGCTGATGTCCGCATCCCAGGCATCGAGTTGCATACACAAATCCGGGTCGGATTTGCAGGGAATACTTAACGTTCGATCGCCTTGTATTTCGCCGCGCAGTTCTGCGTCGTCGATCTCAAAAGCGCCAATACGCACGCTGGTTTTCGTCATATTGCTCTCCGGGTCGATTGTCAAAATCTGGTATGACCAGTACGGCCATCCATTTTTGATCGTAGACAAGGAGAGCGAAATCGCCAGTAAAAAAATGCGCTTTTTTTCAGGCGGTGCGATCGTTACCGGTAAACAGCCGACCATCTCGCACCAGTTCACGCGGATAGCTGTTCTTCAGTCGTGAGCCCACTTTTTTAGCCAGCCCCAACGGGTATCCCTGATACGTAACCACAACTTCATCATTCGATGGCGTACTGGCAGGATAAACATCGCGACCACGGTACCACTCTTCGGCTTCCTGATGTGTCAGCGCGAACGTATTCTCGTGTCCGGCGAGGGCGATAACAGCCTCATGCTGCCAGCGATAGCCTTTATTATGAACTTCCGCCAGACGGATCCCGATACGGGAAAAACGTACTTTGCCAATAAGCGGTTCAATACTGGCCGGGAAAAGCCAAATCTCTTTCTCACGTAACCAGAGATGGTGCGTTTCATCCCAGGAAAGCCCGGCTTTTCTGGCGGCGAGGGTGGCCTGCTCGGCCTCTCGGCCTTTCAGCGGTGTGAACGGGAAATTGCCGACCTTAAACGTTGGAGCGGGCAGGGGATCAACGGCGACAGCTTTACGCAGTCGGGCAACAAAAAAACCTTCACAGTCATAGATCTGCGGGAAAACATGCAGGAATCCTTCAGGCGTGATGGCCTCTTTTGCCGTGGGGAACAGATCGTTGAGCGGCAGAAACTCGACGGCATCGGGATATTGCGCCTTCAGCCACAGACAGACGTCTTCGTTTTCATCCCGGTTCAGTGTGCAGGTGGAGTAAATCAACGTGCCGCCTGGCCGCAGTGCATGAAATGCGCTGTCGATCAGCTCACGCTGGGTAGCAGCGATCTCAAGGTTGCTTTCAACAGACCAGTTCTTTAACGCATCAGGATCTTTACGTACCACACCTTCCCCGGAGCAGGGAGCATCCAGCAGAATAGCATCAAAGGCTTCCGGCAGGGCAGCACCGAACACGCGCCCGTCGAAGTGTGTCAGGGCAACATTATGAATACCGCAGCGGCTGATGTTGGCATGCAACACTTTGACGCGGCTGGCGGAATACTCATTGGCAAGAATTGCCCCCTGGTTACCCATCCGGGCGGCAATCTGCGTGGTTTTCGACCCGGGTGCCGCGGCCACATCCATCACCCGCTCAGGCGCGTTGTCATCGGCGAACAACGCGGCAACTGGCAGCATTGAACTGGCTTCCTGAATATAAAACAGCCCGCTCAGATGCTCGGCGGTACTTCCCAGCGGCACGGCATCTTCGTCATCACGCTCGATCCAGAACCCTTCAGCACACCATGGTACTGGCGTCAGTTGCCAGTTGTACGGGGATACCAGCGCGAGAAAATCCCCGACGCTGATTTTTAGCGTATTGACGCGAATACTTCGGCGCAACGGACGCTGACAGGCGGCGATAAAATCGTCTAACGACAGGTGAAAAGGAAGCGCCTCACGCATTTGCGCGAGGAATTGTTCAGGAAGAAATACGGAGTTTTGAGCCACGGGTACACCACAGGGAAAAGTTCAGGTGCGCAGTGTAGCATAAAGGCTCCGGCGCGTTGACACCGGAGCCCTGAGATTAACGCGGCAGAGCAGTTCCCCATTCACGCCACTCTTTCGGTTCACTTTCGAGCAGCAGGAAGTGTTTACCCGGTTGCGCTTTCGGTGCCAGCGGTGTGCCCGGTGGTGTGGCAAACGCAATCCCACCGCGAATAAACTGGTTGAAGGTACCAGTTTTCACGACCCCCCCCGTCAGGCCAAAGTCCAGCGAATAGCCGGAAGCCAGCCAGAATACCGAGTTATTTCGCACCAGATGCTGGTAACGTTCGCTTATCCGTAACGCCACCATCACGCGGTCGGAGAGTGTCCCGAGCGTCAGACCGGTCACTGTGCCCACCTCAATACCGCGGAACAGTACTGGCGTGCCGATGCTGAGCGAACCAGCTTCTGGTACCTCCACCACAATGCTCAGACCATCAAGATAGCGCGAATCAGTGATTGTGGCTTCCTGCAGCTCAAAATCACGACGGGCATTGCCCTGGCCAGGCTCGACGTTGATATACGGCTGCAGGATGGTGTCGAGGTGCTCAACGCCTGCGGCCGAGATTTGCGGCGTCACCACCGAGAAGCGCGAACCGGTGCGGGCGAACGTCTGTACATATTCCGGGTAGAGCACGGCGGTGGCCTGCACCTCGTTACGCGAGGTGATCAGCGTCAGCTTCTGGATCTGCCCGATATCAATACCCAGGTAACGGATTGGCATCCCTTCAGCCAGTTTTCCCGCATCAAAAGCGTGCAGGGTAATCTGCCCGCCAACGGCACGTGCTGCGGTTTCGGACGGGAAGAGAATACGCTTATCCCCTTTGCGCAGATTCGCACCTGCACCGCTGAGGTTATCGAAACTAATTGCCCCACGCAGCGCGCGTGAAAGCGGGGAGGCCTGCACCGTCAGCCCGTTACCGTTGAGCTGAACTTTTGCACCGCCTTCAGCCCAGAAGACGCTGTTTGGCGTCAACAGCTTGCGATACTCCGGCTTGATATGCAGCTCGATATCAAATGCGTCCGCGCGAGGGCGAACGGTAATCACTTCCCCGACCTCAAATTTGCGATACAGCACAACGGAGCCTGCCTGAACGTCCGGCAATGTTTCGGCGCTTAATGTCAGCGTAGTGGTAGGAAGATCGCTCAGGCTGTTTTCAATCGCTTTATCCAGGTTGGCATACAGCGGGTAGCTGTCACGCACAGGGCCTTTATCGCCCGGCAGAATGCGGATCCCGCCGTTGACCCATTCGCTGGCGCTGGCGCCAAGGAACTCCACCCCGTCCAGACCTACTTTCACGTCGACACGACTGTTAACCACAAACTTACTGTCGCCATGGACCAGGTTGCTGTATTGCGGGTCAATGGCGACCGAGAAGCTCACGCCGTTCTCGGTAAGCGTACGCTCAAGAACTTGTCCTACCTGAACACCGTGCAAAATCAACGGCTGGCCGGCTTCAATACCGTAGCTTTCTGGCGCATTCAGCGTGACCGTCACGACACCCGGCTTTTGCAATAAGGCTTTGTCGGCCGGGGCAATCACAAAGCTATTGCTGGGCTGACCTTCACCGGGCACCAGCTCAAACGTATTTCCCGTCAGCAGACTACTGATACTGGCATCGTTGAGTGATAGCTTTGGACTGCGCATTTCAATACGCGTCTTCTCGCGCAGAAGATCGACCACGCTCGGATCAACGGTCATTTCGCCGGTGACCGAGCCGCCCGGGTTGAGCGTCATTTTGGTAAGCTGACCGACCTGCAACCCTTGATACATCAGCGGTGTTGAACCGGCTTTAAGCCCCTTCGCATCGGGCAGGACGAGTTTGATAATCACTCCGCGCTGGCTGTGCGCCAGGTCAGCGTACAATCCGAACGAGTCATCAGCGGTGGCAGGGCTTGAGTTTTCAGGGGAATCAAAGGCAATGGCGCCATTCACCAGCGCAGCCAGACTCTCCAGTTTCACCTTTGCACCGCTCAGGCTGAGATCGGCATCCACGCCGGATACGTTCCAGAAGCGGCTGCCCTTTTTAACCAGATTGGTAAAGCGGCGCTCGATCAGCACATCAATGGTGACACCCTGTTTATTCGGGTTGATGGCGTAATCGTAAACGCGACCCACCGGGATTTTACGGAAATAAACCAGTGAGCCACTGTTCAGAGAACCGAGATCCGGCGCCTGCAGATGGATCATCAGATCGCCGTTGTTAAGGCGGTACTTGGGCTGTGTATCCAGGGCAACAAAGTGATCCTGCGGTTCACCTTTACCTGGCATCATGCCGATATAGTTACCGCCCACCAGTGCATCCAGACCGGAAACACCTGCCAGAGAGGCCTTCGGCGTGACCAGCCAGAATTGCGTTTCGCTGCGCAGGGCATCCTGCATGTCTGATTTAATACTGACCCGCACCTGAATCTTGTTCAGCCCTTTTCCAAGGGAGATATCCTGAACCGTACCTACTTCAACCCCCTGGAAGCGAACGGGTGTTCGCCCGGCGACGATACCGTCGGCGGTCTGGAAATCAATGGTGACCGTACTCCCGCGATCTTGATAGCTCGTCCAGATAAGCCAGCCCGCAATCATCAGGGCGATGACAGGCAGCAACCAGAATGGCGAAATGCGGCGTTTTGTTTTAATTCTCGCTTCAGTCGGCGAAGCGGGGGTTTCCTGACTCATGTGCATCCCAAAGTAAGCGGCTATCCAGCCATTCCACAGCAAGAATAGTCAATATCACCGCTGAGCCGAAATAAAAAGCCGCGGGTCCCATTGTAAAAGCAAGTAACTGGTCACGATTAATCAGCGACATCATCAACGAAATCACGAACAGATCCAACATCGACCAGCGACCAATCCAGGTGACGAACCGCAAAAGCAGGATACGGGTACGTAGCCCCTGCTCACATTTAAAGTGAATGCTGATAAGTAACGTAAACATCACCACCACTTTGGTAAACGGCACCAGGATACTGGCAATAAAGACGATGGCAGCCACCCCCACATTGCTGTGCGCAAGGGAAATAATGCCTGAGAGGATGGTATCTTCCTGGCGTGCACCATTCACGTAAATAATGGAAATCGGTAGCATATTGGCCGGGATCAGAAACACCAGGGAGGCAATCAGCGCCGCCCAGCATTTTTGCAGGCTGTTGTTGCGCCGCAGTCTCAAAGGAATATGGCAGCGTGGACAGCGGCCACGCGCGTCGGGCAGCCCGGTATAGTGGCAACCCAGACAGACACGGAGGTTCTCATCCGGACGTGTGGCTGGGCGCTGAGGATAAAAACGCTCCCAAAGCTGTTCGACGTTCAGGTGGATGAGCGTCAGGATACTGAGCAATACCAGACAGATAAAAGCAAAGAGTCCGACGCCTGGCTGCAGAAACGCGTAGTCCTGCACTTTAATTGACGCCACGCCAACACCCACAAGATAGATATCCAGCATGACCCACTCTTTGAGTTTATCCAGCATCAGCAACACCGGTCGCAGGTTCATACCCAGAATGTTGCCGAGCCACAAATACGCAATCGCCGCGACCAGGACCAGCGGCGCGCCAACGGTGCAAAAAAGCACCATAGCTGCAGTTACCGGATCACCCTGCCGGGTCATCTGCCAGATACCCTGTAGAACGTTGGCATCAATGCGTACACCAAGCAGATAGAGTTTAAGGAGCGGCTCGCTCCACGCGAAAGGCATCAGAAGCAGCATCGTGACGGCCATGGCGGCGAGGCGGGTCAAAGACCAGTCGCGGCCGTCACGAATTTTGGCATCGCAGCGGGGACAAAAGGCACTTTGGTGCGATTTCATCTTCGGCAACATAAAAAGCGTATCGCACTGGGGGCAACGCTGATAATGTGCACGAGGCAAAGCTTCGCTTACCGTATGGACAGTTATCTTTTTTGTCGGCGTAATTTTGGTTGTTTTTAAGGCCATCAGCTGCGCACAAATAAGTATTGTTGAAAGTTATAATAACTCATGAACTGATTCATCTTGAGCATGAGCGCATTTAATGCTTATTTTAATAGGCTATGCGGTAATTTTGTAAGACAACTAAGTGATTGAATAATGAACAAAACAGAATTCTACGCGGATCTGAACCGCGATTTTAAGGCATTGATGGCGGGCGAGACCAGCTTCTTAGCCACTCTGGCAAATACTAGCGCATTGCTGTTTGAACGTCTCAGTGACGTTAACTGGGCTGGATTTTACCTTCTGGAAGGTGAAACACTGGTGCTGGGGCCATTCCAGGGCAAGCTGGCCTGCGTACGTATCCCGGTAGGGCGCGGTGTGTGTGGTACCGCGGTCGCCGAGAATCAGGTACAGCGTGTGGAAGACGTTCATGCGTTTGACGGACATATTGCCTGCGACGCTGCAAGTAATTCTGAAATCGTTCTGCCACTGGTGGTAAAAAATCAGATTATTGGCGTTCTGGATATCGACAGTACGGTCTTCAGTCGCTTTACAGCCGAGGACGAACAGGGACTGCGCGAGCTGGTGGCAAACCTGGAAA
Organism: Enterobacter sp. DVT3837; assembly: GCF_056238685.1. NCBI lineage: Bacteria > Pseudomonadati > Pseudomonadota > Gammaproteobacteria > Enterobacterales > Enterobacteriaceae > Enterobacter > Enterobacter sp. DVT3837. The sequence goes on from NZ_JBWDLA010000002.1 coordinate 374,175, forward strand.
ACGTTCTCGCTGCAACCGATTATCAAAAATTCTTTGCGAGCGTCGCAGGATAATCAACGGATAACGTAGCATTTACTGATAGCGTCATTATAATGACGCCTGTTCATGCCTGCGCTTGTTGGCAACGTCCGTTGTAATCAGGAAATTTCATGGAAAATCAACCTAAGTTGAATAGCAGTAAAGAAGTTATCGCATTTCTGGCCGAGCGTTTCCCACAGTGCTTCAGTGCTGAAGGTGAAGCTCGTCCCCTGAAAGTCGGTATTTTTCAGGATCTGGTGGCACGTGTTGAGGGGGAAATGAACCTCAGCAAAACTCAGCTGCGTTCCGCCTTACGTCTTTATACTTCGAGCTGGCGTTACCTGTACGGTATCAAACCGGGCGCGACTCGCGTGGATCTCGATGGCAACCCTTGTGGTGAGCTGGATGAGCAGCACGTTGAACACGCGCGTAAACAGCTGGAAGAAGCCAAAGCACGCGTTCAGGCACAACGTGCTGAACAGCAAGCGAAAAAACGCGAAGCCGCAGCGGCAAACGGCCAGGAAGAAGCGCCTCGTCGTGAGCGTAAACCACGCCCTGCACCGCGTCGTAATGATAATAACGATCGCAAACCGCGTGCTGACAAACCTGCAGCGAAAGCCCCGCGCGCCCCTCGTGAAGAGCCGCGTCATACCCCGGTTTCAGACATTAACGCCCTGAGCGTTGGTCAGGCGCTGAAGGTAAAAGCGGGTAACAATGCTATGGACGCCACTGTACTGGAAATCACCAAAGATGGCGTTCGTGTACAGCTGACTTCTGGTATGTCAATGATTGTACGCGCAGAACACTTGTTGTTCTGAAACGGAGGCCAAGCCTGGCATGAACACTTTTTTTAAGCTCACCGCGCTGGCGGGCCTGTTTGCCATAACAGGTCACGCTTTCGCAGTGGACGATATCACGCGTGTTGATCAAATTCCGGTTCTTAAGGAAGAAACCCAGCACGCAACGGTGAGTGAGCGCGTAACCTCACGTTTCACCCGTTCGCACTATCGTCAGTTCGATCTCGATCAGGCCTTTTCGGCCAAAATCTTTGACCGCTATCTGAACTTGCTGGATTACAGCCATAACGTTTTGCTCGCCAGCGATGTCGAGCAGTTCGCTAAGCGTAAATCTGAGGTGGGTGATGAGTTGCGTTCAGGCAAGCTGGATCTGTTCTACGATCTCTATAACCTGTCGCAAAAGCGCCGCTTTGAACGCTACCAGTACGCGCTGAAAGTGCTGGAACGTCCGATGGACTTCACCGGCAATGACACCTTTAATCTGGATCGCAGTAAAGCACCCTGGCCGAAAGATGAAGCCGAGTTGAATGCGCTGTGGGACGGAAAAGTTAAATATGACGAACTGAGCCTTAAGCTCACCGGCAAAGATGAAAAAGAGATCCGTGACACGCTGACGCGTCGTTACAAATTTGCTATTCGTCGTCTGGCGCAGACCAACAGTGAGGATGTCTTCTCACTGGCAATGACTGCCTTTGCTCACGAAATCGATCCGCATACCAACTATCTCTCCCCGCGTAACACCGAGCAGTTCAATACTGAAATGAGCCTGTCTCTCGAAGGTATCGGCGCGGTGCTGCAGATGGATGATGATTATACCGTGATCAATTCGATGGTCGCGGGTGGCCCAGCATCCAAAAGCAAAGCGATAAGCGTAGGCGATCGCATTGTGGGTGTGGGACAAACCGGTCAGAACATGGTTGATGTGATCGGCTGGCGTCTTGATGATGTGGTGGCGCTGATTAAAGGCCCGAAAGGCAGCAAGGTTCGTCTGGAAGTGCTGCCTGCAGGAAAAGGCACTAAAACCCGTATTGTTACCCTGACCCGTGAGCGTATCCGTCTGGAAGACCGCGCGGTGAAAATGTCGGTGAAAACCGTGGGTAAAGAGAAGGTGGGTGTCCTGGATATCCCGGGCTTCTACGTAGGGCTGACCGACGATGTGAAAGTGCAGCTGCAGAAGCTTGAGAAGCAGAACGTTAGCAGCATTATCATCGACCTGCGCAGTAACGGCGGCGGTGCGCTGACGGAAGCGGTTTCGCTCTCTGGCCTGTTTATTCCATCTGGTCCTGTGGTTCAGGTGCGCGATAACAACGGTAAAGTCCGTGAAGATGCCGACAACGATGGTGTGGTTTACTACAAAGGCCCGCTGGTGGTCTTAGTGGACCGCTTCAGTGCTTCAGCGTCTGAGATCTTTGCTGCCGCAATGCAGGACTATGGCCGTGCGTTGATCGTGGGTGAACCGACGTTTGGTAAAGGCACCGTTCAACAGTATCGCTCTCTGAATCGTATTTACGATCAGATGCTGCGCCCTGAATGGCCTGCGCTGGGTTCGGTTCAGTACACTATTCAGAAGTTCTACCGCGTGAACGGTGGCAGTACGCAGCGTAAAGGCGTGACGCCGGATATCATGATGCCGACAGGCACGGAAGAGACGGAAACGGGCGAGAAGTTTGAAGATAACGCGTTACCGTGGGACAGCATCAACGCGGCGACCTACGTGAAAGCGGGTGATATGACGCAGTTTGGTCCTGAACTGCTGAAAGCGCATAATGACCGTATTGCGAAAGATGCGGAATTCCAGTACATCATGAAGGACATTGCACGTTTCAATGCTCTGAAAGATAAACGGAATATTGTTTCTCTGAACTACGCTCAGCGTGAAAAAGAGAACAATGAAGACGATGCAACGCGTCTGGCGCGTATCAACGATCGCTTCAAACGGGAAGGCAAGCCTCTGCTCAAGAAACTGGACGATCTGCCAAAAGATTACAAGGAGCCAGATCCTTATCTGGATGAGACGGTGCATATTGCACTCGACCTTGCGAATCTTGAAAAAGAGAAACCTGCCGTACAACCTGCTCCGGCAAAATAATCTCCCAACAGGCACAAGAAATTGTGCCTGTTTCTTTTTGTTCTGCATCCTTCCGTCAGGCTGGTTTCCAATTGTGTAAAGTTGTGTCTTTCTGGTGACTTACGCCCGCCTGATGCTTGAAAATAGCCACAATACCCATACGATGTGGGTAATCGCATAGTGCGTTTTGTTAAACTGAGGTTAAAAGAAAATTATGATGCGAATCGCGCTCTTCCTGCTCACCAACCTTGCGGTCATGGTGGTTTTCGGGCTCGTGCTAAGCCTGACAGGAATTCAGTCGAGCAGCGTTCAGGGTCTGTTGATTATGGCGCTGCTGTTTGGTTTTGGTGGCTCTTTCATTTCACTGTTGATGTCGAAGTGGATGGCACTGAAATCGGTAGGTGGTGAGGTTATTGAACAGCCGCGTAACGATATGGAACAGTGGCTGATGAATACGGTTGCTCAGCAATCCCGTCAGGCTGGGATTGCCATGCCGCAGGTCGCTATTTATCACGCGCCGGACATTAATGCGTTCGCTACGGGTGCTCGTCGTGATGCATCCCTGGTTGCCGTCAGCACCGGGTTGTTACAGAACATGAGCCGTGATGAAGCCGAAGCGGTTATCGCTCACGAAATCAGCCATATCGCAAATGGTGACATGGTGACCATGACCCTGATTCAGGGCGTGGTGAACACTTTCGTTATCTTTATCTCCCGTATTCTGGCGCAGATTGCTGCAGGCTTTATGGGTGGCAACCGCGACGAAGGTGAAGAGAGCAACGGTAATCCGCTGATCTACTTCGCAGTTTCCATGGTACTGGAGCTGGTGTTCGGTATTCTGGCAAGCATTATCACCATGTGGTTCTCCCGTCACCGCGAATTCCACGCGGATGCCGGCTCCGCAAAACTGGTTGGGCGTGAGAAAATGATTGCTGCGCTGCAGCGTCTGAAAACCAGTTACGAGCCGCAGGAAGCGAACAGCATGATGGCCTTCTGTATTAACGGTAAATCGAAGTCACTGAGTGAAATGTTTATGTCTCACCCGCCGCTGGATAAACGTATCGAAGCGCTGCGTAGTGGGGAATACATGAAGTAACGCGAAGAACCGCAATAAGCCGGGCAGGAGAAGACTCCGCCCGGCTTTTTTTATGCCTGGGCTCTGGGCTGGGTAATGCGCAGACCGCTGACGATAGCCGCGAGGGTAGCAAGGGCTCCTGCGCTAAGGAGCGCAATGTGATTACCGTTTTGCCCGGCAAGGTTAAACATCAGAGCGACCAGAGCAGCACCGCTGCTTTGCCCTAACAGACGCGCGGTGCCTAACATACCGCTGGCCCCTCCACTGCGATGACGCGGCGCTGAGGTAATAATGGTGTGATTGTTAGGCGACTGGAACAGGCCAAACCCGGCTCCGCACAGGATCATGCGCCAGATGATGTCGAGATCGGAAGGCGATGACGGCAGTAGTGCCAGCGCGAAAAGGCCTGTTGCCATCACAGCCAGCCCCAGAGCACCTAATAAACCGGCATGGACGCGTTCAATCAAGTAACCCGCCAGCGGTGCCATTACCATCGTAGCCAGCGGCCATGGGGTTAACAACAGCCCGGTCTCCACTTCAGAGCGTCCCACTACGCTTTGCAGGAAGAAAGGCAGAGAGACCAGGGCCAGCATCTGGGCGCAGAATGAGCAGACAGATGTGCAAATGGAGAGCGAAAAGAGGGGAATGCGCAGCAGGTCAACTGGCAGTAACGGCACAGGAAGCGTGAGCTGACGGCGAACAAAGAAGAAACCTGTCACCAGCAAGACGATGAGTTCCGCGCTGGTAAGCATCAGGGATTGTCCCTGTGCAAAACCGCTCAGGGCAGTAATCAGCAGACCAAAGGTGAGGGCATTCATTATCGCGCTCACGACGTCGAAGCGCGGCATTGTACTTTTGGGGCCGTTAGCGGGAAGAAAGCGTAGGGCAAAGAAGATAGCCACGATGCCCAGCGGCACGTTTATGGCGAACAGCCATTGCCAGGACGCGACGGAAAGAATGGCTGCTGCAATGGTTGGCCCGGCGGCAGAAGAGACCGCAACAATAAACGAGTTTATCCCCATGCCGCGTCCCAGATGACGCTGCGGATAAATTAAGCGGATCAACGCTGTGTTAACACTCATGAGCGCTGCACCGCCAAAACCTTGTGCAATACGTGCAAGTGTCAGGGTATGTAGCGAATCAGAAAGGGCACATAACAATGAGGTGAAGGTGAAAACCACCAGACCGCATTGATAAACCCGACGGTAGCCAAACATATCGCCCAGAAAAGAGAACGAGAGCAGGGAAATAACAATTGCAATCTGATAGGCGTTAACTATCCATATCGAACTGGCAGGGGAGGCATGCAGGTCGCTGGCGATGGTTGGCAGGGCCACATTCGCAATTGCGCCGTCAAGGACGGCCATTGAGATACCGATAATGATGGTCGCTATAGCGCCATACCGCTGGGGTAAAGGCAGGCCATCGGAAAAGGTCTTTTCCATTAGGATTAAAAAAGCTCAGCGTGAAATTATTCTCAGGGTAACTATTTTAGCATTGTTACAGCCGCGATATGTCGCAGATTTGTAACGAAGTAAACGCGGATTGATTGCAGGTGACATGACGGGAACTTATAATAAAAACCGATTCTGATTTTTATAAAACACTCTCTATGAGGTGGTAAATGGCAATTGCGGATTTGGATAAACAGCCAGATTCTGTTTCTTCCGTGCTGAAGGTGTTTGGCATCTTACAGGCGCTTGGGGAAGAGCGTGAAATTGGTATTACAGAGTTGTCGCAGCGTGTGATGATGTCGAAAAGCACCGTTTATCGTTTTTTGCAAACCATGAAGTCACTGGGCTACGTTGCGCAGGAAGGCGAGTCTGAAAAATACTCTCTGACGCTGAAACTCTTCGAACTGGGTGCCCGTGCGCTGCAAAATGTTGACCTGATCCGCAGCGCGGATATTCAGATGCGTGAAATCTCCCGTCTGACCAAAGAGACCATCCACCTGGGAGCACTGGATGAAGACAGTATTGTTTACATCCATAAAATCGACTCCATGTACAACCTGCGCATGTATTCACGCATTGGCCGCCGTAACCCACTCTATAGTACTGCCATTGGTAAGGTTCTGCTGGCGTGGCGCGATCGTGAAGAAGTGAAACAGATCCTTGATGGCGTGGAGTACAAACGCAGTACGGCACGAACCATTACCAGCACGGATGCGCTGTTAACCGTGCTCGACAAGGTGCGTGAGCAAGGCTATGGCGAAGATAACGAAGAGCAGGAAGAGGGGCTGCGCTGTATTGGTGTTCCGGTATTTGACCGCTTTGGCGTCGTGATTGCGGGGCTCAGTATTTCCTTCCCGACGTTGCGCTTCTCTGAGGAGCGATTGCACGAGTATGTGGCTATTCTGCACACCGCAGCACGTAAGATTTCCGAGCAGATGGGGTATCACGACTATCCGTTTTAATCCTCGTTAGCATAAAAAACGCCGCGAGTATTGCGGCGATTTTGCTGTTAACCTGGCTGATTAGCCATTATCGATCACGACGGATGTTTTACGCAGTACCGGGCAATTAGTCAGGCCAATGATTCCGCTGTCAGTATGCAGATACTGCGCGGTGCTTACTCCTTGTGCTGTTAAATATTTACACTGAATGCCTAATCCTGCTGCGTTTTCAGTGCTTCCCACCAGCACACCATAACCGGTTAACAGAAGGCCAATCCAGACGATGGCCAGTACAACAATTGTTCGAATGATTAAGCGCATCAATGCCTCTTTATCGTTGTTATCATTAAGCAAGCGTAAACGGTTTACGTAATGAAACAAGTGCATGATTCTGAAAAAGGCTTGATGTCGGTACAGTTAGCCCTTGTTTAAGATAACCGTGATAACCTGGTTACATCAGGTCTTTTGACGGAGTGTGGAGTGAAAAAAATACGCTGGGTAATTCTGGTTATCGTGCTGGTAGCGTGCGTGGTGCTATGGACGCAGACCATCAATGTGATGTGCGATCAGGATGTACAGTTCTTTAGCGGCGTTTGCGCAATAAATAAGTTTATTCCGTGGTAACACGCATTTTTTCTCAAGGTGATTTCCTTCCTTCGCGCCAGTGGTAAAATAGACGTTTTTATTGAGGTGGTGAAATGGGTGAGTTACTGAATTCAGGGCTGCTGAATGTGGCATCCTTGATGATTTCTTTGGTCGTTCTGCTTGTGGGGCTGGTCATTTGGTTTTTCGTTAACCGGGCCAGTTCACGTACTAACGAGCAGATCGAACTGCTTGAAGCGCTGCTCGATCAGCAAAAACGTCAAAATGCGTTGTTACGCCGTCTGTGTGAGGCTAACGAACCGGAAGAGAAAGACGCGCCGAAAGACGCTGTCGCTGAAGACGACAAAGACGAAGACGACTTTATCCGCCTGGTGGCTGAGCGTTAATCTTTTTGTCCTGGGAGGTGGCTGTGGTCTGGAAAAATCCCTGGTATGACCCCTCCCTGAAACATCACACGCCGAATGGTTTCCGTAATACCCGTCCTGTCGGGCATCAGCCCGGTGACCTTGAGCGCTGGCGAAAAGCGCGTAAAGAGGCCGGTTTGCCCAGACCGCCCGCACTCGGTTATGAGGATTTTATACGTCAGTGGTGGCAACCGGTTGATCTTATGCAACCTCATGAGGATGGGGTATGGTGGCTGGGACACGCGAGTGTGCTGCTGCAGATAGACGGCAATATTCTCCTCACTGACCCGGTTTTCTCACAGCGTGCCTCTCCGCTCTCATTTCTGGGACCACAACGTAAGACCCCTCCGGTACTTTCTGTCGATCAACTTCATCAGCTTGATGCCGTCGTTATCTCCCATAATCATTACGATCATCTTGATGACGCAACTATCCGTCGGATCCTTAAACGCTTCCCTGACGTGAGTCTGTTTGTACCTTTAGGTCTGGCCGACTGGTTTCGCCGCCGGGGGGCAAGATGTGTGGTTGAGCTCGACTGGTGGCAGAGTTTCACCTGGCAAGGGATAACCTTGAGTGCTGTTCCGGCACAGCACTGGAGTATGCGAACACCCTGGAATCGAAATCGCACCTTGTGGTGCGGCTGGGTCTTTGAGGGGCGGCATCACCGTTTCTGGTTCAGCGGTGATACAGGTTATTCGCCTGAGTTGCTATTGATACCGGAGCGTTTGGGGAGAATTGACGCTGCTGCATTACCTATCGGAGCTTATGCCCCACGATGGTTCATGGCTGTACATCATATGGACCCTCAATCTGCCGTTGCGTTATGGCAACAGTTGGGCTGCCCTCTGGCGTTTCCTATTCACTGGGGCGTGTTTGAACTGGCAGATGATGCGCTGGATGACCCAGTGAGGGAGTTAACGGTTGCGCTAGATAATTTAGCACCAGTTGATAGTTCTTTAAGGATACTGAAAATTGGTGAATATTTATCCTTATAAACGAAGCGATAAATTGTTGCATATATTCTGTATGTGAACGCGATAATGAATATTTTATTTTTATCGAAACGTTTTGCTTGCCTTGTTTTGATGCAGAGTCATAAAAATTTCATTATTTTGGTGCATAACACGGCTTATTAGCTGATGAATTTTAATACAGTCAACTGCAGGTTATTAACATTGTATTTTCTGCGAAACAATGCCGTGTCGTTACAATGATTTAAGCATAAGTTTTCACAAATTGTTCTAACTCAATCAATTTTGAAGATTTCTTTTCCCGGCTGCTGGACGCACTGGAATGATTGAGCTATGTTAAAAAAGTCTTAGATTACAGCGACTGCGAAAGCAACGTTGAGTCTCTGTAACGAAGTAGAATTGCCTGTATGTTATGCGCATAATTGTGCAAAACCTGACAGGCAGTGTTCGAATTTGTGCGGCGGATCGAGACATGTTTAAAAATGGCTTGCCATATTAAACATTGTGTGTGATAACACGTTTTGGGTCAAACGAGGTACAGTTCTGTTTATGTGTGGCATTTTCAGTAAAGAAGTCCTGAGTAAACACGTTGTCGTTGAATACCGCTTCTCTGCCGAACCTTATATTAGTGCCTCATGCAGTAATGTCTCAGTTTTATCTCAGTTAATGCCTGCGGGCTAAGAAAACACTCTAAGGAATTTTGCAAATGGCAAAGATTAAAGGTCAAGTTAAGTGGTTCAACGAGTCTAAAGGTTTTGGTTTCATTACTCCTGCTGACGGCAGTAAAGACGTGTTCGTACACTTCTCTGCAATCCAGGGTAACGGCTTCAAAACTCTGGCTGAAGGCCAGAACGTTGAGTTCGAAATTCAGGACGGCCAGAAAGGCCCAGCTGCAGTTAACGTAACTGCTATCTGATCGAACCACTGCTGACTGAAGCGCTTAGCACTTCACTCTCAGACATAAAGCCTCGCATAACGCGGGGCTTTTTTATGCCCTTTATCTTTCAAAATATTACCATCCCCGTACTTGTTAGTAACTTGTTGCAAAGCTGCGAGGTTAGTAGCACTGTTTCGGCTCCTTCTGCTCGGCTTTTCCCGTTAAATCAGGGCGTTGTTAAATTGTCCTGGGGTTCAGGTGAAGAAGAAGATACTTACGACAGCCGGAAATTTCACTCCGGCGCGTTTTGCGCTGCTCTGTTTTGCCATTTTTTGTAGTCTGGCTTTTTTACTGGGTCGTGTTGCGTGGCTGCAAATCATCAAGCCAGACAATCTGGTGAAGCAAGAGGATATGCGGTCACTCCGGGAACTGCCGATTGATGCTCCACGCGGCATGATCAAGGATCGTGAAGGAAGACCACTGGCGGTCAGTGTGCCAGTCAGGGCCGTATGGGCCGATCCAAAAACGGTACTGGCGAAAGGGGGAGTCGGCTTTGATCAGCGCTGGCAAGCGCTGGCGAATGCGCTACATCTCTCTTTGGCTACGCTCTCGACACGCATCAACGCGAATCCACAGGGACGTTTCATTTACCTTGCCCGCCAGGTCGACCCGGCACAGGCAAAGTGGATCGATAAACTGAATTTGCCGGGTATCAATTTACGTGATGAGTCTCGTCGTTTTTATCCCGCCGGGCATGTGGCAGCGAATCTGATTGGTTTCACCAATATTGACGGGCAGGGTATTGAAGGTGTGGAAAAAAGCTTCAACGCTCAGTTAACGGGGAAGGCCGGGGTCCGGCAGGTAAGAGAGGATCGCTACGGGCGTGTGGTAGAAAACCTGACAGAAGTTGCTCCTGCACCGGCGCATAACATCCAGTTGAGCATCGACGAGCGGCTGCAAACCATTACCGAAGATGCGCTTGATAATGCCGTGGCCTGGAATAAGGCCGAATCCGGGGCATCGGTGTTAATTAATATCCCAACCGGGGAAATACTCGCCATGGCGAGCTATCCGGATTTCAACCCCAATAATCGCGAAGGCGCAACAATAAACGATTTTCGTAACCGTGCGATCAGCGATATGTTTGAACCTGGTTCTACCGTCAAACCGCTGGTGCTGATGACTGCATTGCAGCAGGGGCTGGTCCAGCCGGACAGCGTGATTGACACCCATCCGTATACTCTCGACGGGCATCGTATCCGCGATGTGGGTTACTACCCTGAACTGACCATGACTGGGATCCTGCAAAAATCGAGCGATACAGGCGTATCCCGCCTCTCGCTGGCGATGCCGATCCAGCATCTTATTGATACTTACCGGAACTTTGGTTTTGGTACAAATACGGGGCTTGGCTTAACGGGGGAGAGTGCGGGACTACTGCCACAGCGTAAATTCTGGAGCCAGCTCGACAGGGCGACGTTTGCCTTTGGCTACGGGCTGATGGTGACACCGCTCCAGCTGGCACATGTTTACGCCACCATTGGCGGCTACGGGCTTGAGCGTCCTCTCTCAATCACGCGTATCGATCCACCCGTAATTGGACAACGCGTCATGCCAGAGGAAATCGCTCATGAAGTGGAGCACATGATGGAGAGTGTGGCACTGCCTGGTGGGGGAGGCGTTAAGGCAGCCGTCCGTGACTACCGCGTGGCGGTGAAAACCGGTACGGCGAAGAAAATTGATGATAGCGGGAAGTATGTCGATAAATACGTCGCCTACACTGCAGGTGTTGCGCCCGCCAGCGATCCACGCTTTGCGCTCGTGGTCGTGATTAACGACCCTCAAAACGGGGCATACTATGGCGGTGCCGTCTCCGCGCCCGTTTTCAGCGAGATTATGGGAAACGTGCTGCGTCTGGAGAATGTGAAACCCGATGGTTTACCGGCGGGTTCAGATCACCTTATCGTTATGCGTTAACCGGGCGTTTATAACCAGGGCGAATAGCGGTACACTTCGCCCTTTGAATATGCTCCGGAGTCACCATGTCCTTCAGCTGCCCCCTTTGCCACGCCCCCCTGACACACTCAGATAAAAGTTATACCTGTCCGCAGGGGCATCAGTTTGATATGGCAAAAGAAGGCTACGTGAATCTTCTGCCGGTGCAGCATAAGCGCTCCCGCGATCCCGGCGACAGTGCAGAGATGATGCAGGCGCGTCGCGCGTTTCTGAATGCCGGGCACTATCTGCCGCTGCGGGAGACCGTCGCGCAGAGGCTGAATGACATTCTGCCTGATTCTGCCACCGCCATACTCGATATCGGCTGCGGGGAAGGGTACTACACCGCACGGTTTGCCGAGATTGCCCGTGAGAAGGGCGCGCTGACATTCGGTCTGGACGTGTCGAAAGTGGCGATTCGCGCAGCAGCAAAACGTTACACCGACGTGACGTTCTGCGTGGCATCCAGCCACCGTCTGCCGTTTGACGATGCCAGCATGGACGCTGTTATCCGCATTTACGCGCCCTGCAAGGCGGAAGAGCTGGCTCGCGTGGTGAAGCCGGGCGGATGGGTAGTCACCGTGACGCCGGGCCCGCGTCATCTGATGGAGCTGAAAGGGCTGATCTACGACGAAGTGCGTCTCCATGCCCCTCATTCTGAACAGCTGGCCGGTTTTAGCCTGAAGCAGGAGCAAAGCGTGGCGTATGAAATGAAGCTTAAAGGAGAAGAGGCCGTTGCGTTGTTGCAGATGACGCCGTTCGCGTGGCGGGCAAAACCGGAAGTATGGGAAGCGCTAGCTGCACACTCAACATTTCGCTGCCAGACGGATTTCAGTATCCACGTCTGGCAGCGCGAAGATTAACCGGCGAAGTGTGCCCAGAGTATCTGGGCTCCGATGCCAATCAACACAATCCCCCCCAGAATCTCGGCGCGTTTACCCAGTAGCGGGCCGATAAACCGACCGACCATCATTCCCAGCGTGGACATAATCAGCGTTGCGCAGCCAATAGCCAGCGCGGTAGCGATAATATTGACCTGCAAAAATGCCAGCCCGACACCGACAGCCATCGCATCAAGGCTGGTAGCAATGGCTGTGGTTACCAGTAACCAGAAACCGTGGCGGTGTTGAGGCTCCTCGTCTTCATCGTCATTGCCGCGAAAACCTTCAATGACCATTCGGCCGCCAAGAAACACCAGAAGCACGAACGCAATCCAGTGGTTCCATTCCAGCACAAACTGGCTGGCGAGCATGCCAAGACCCCAGCCGATAAGCGGTGTCAGCGTTTCAATCGCGCCAAAGATAAGACCGGTGCGTAATGCTTCAGAGAATTTTGGTTTGTGGAGCGTGGCACCTTTACCAATGGAGGCGGCAAACGCGTCCATGGACATGCCGAAAGCAAGAAGGATGGTAGCGGAGATATTCATAACAGCGTCCAGACCGGGAGATATCCATATGACACATCACTGCCCCCAGTAAACAGCAGTTGATGTATCTATGGTCTCGCCTGATCACAACGCACATAAGATGTGCAGAAAGCGATCCGTACGCGCCACGTTTTTCAACGAGTATGTTGACACGTACATTTCCTGAGAACAGGAAATCGGCTACTCCCCAACGACGGGCGCAACCTTAACATATTTTGAGAATATAAAACAACAATGGAGAGGCATTATTTCAAACGCTTGTTGATAACGATTTTCATTTTTATTTAAGGGTGAATGTATCGTTAAGAAATATAGGTAGAAAGAAAAAGAGTAATATAGCTTAGGCTATGTTTATTGCGTAAAATACACACAAAATATAGCCGATGCTATATATATAACTTATTGAGTTTTAACGAGTAATTTGTATATTTTTTCCAGGTCGTCAATATTCTTAACACGAATAAGCAGGCTGCGTTGCTCTAATTGCATGACCAGTACTCCATCTTCCGATAAATTCATCTCTTTAATACGGTTATATTCTATCCAGACATTGGCAAAGAAAAATCCACGGGATTTAAAAATGATTTTTGGCGTGCGGATCCAGAACAGATAAATCGCCATTAATGCCAGCGCACATAATAACCATGTGGTTAATATTGCACCATGGCTGGTGATGTTGTTGTAAATAAGGATGACGATGAGACCCGTGAAGATAAACGCATCTACGTGTCCGCGTCGCAGAAGAGGAAGGGAAAGCAGCGTCTCGCCGTGGCGGCGAGGCATGATGAACTCGTCATAGATCGCGTAAGCCAGAAGGGCAGCAATAAATAAAACCAATACGATGTCCGTGACAGTCATTCATCCTCCGAAGAACAGATAAAAAAACCGGGGGCAAGCCCCCGGCGTCTAACGTTATTGCTTTACAGGCCCAGCAGGCCGACAGCGTAACCCGCGATACCGATGATAAAGAAGCCAACGATGATCCACAGTGGGTTAACTTTCTTACGCAGCAACCACATGCAGGCGAAGGTTAACAGCAGCGGCACCAGGCCAGGCATAAGCTGATCCAGGATAGTCTGCACGGTGGTGACACGGGTCTGACCATCCTGCCCGGTGATGGTGGAGACCACCAGCGGAATGTTCACATGTGTCCACTTGTTAACCAATGCCCCCATCACAAACAGGCCGAGGATAGACGCCCCCTCAGTCAGTTTTTGCAGGAAGCCGCCACCCATGTCCTTAACGATGTCCACCCCTTTACGGTAACCGTATGCCACACCGTAGTAGCGGGTCAGCAGACGCACGGCGTTGAACAGGATGAAGAACAGCAGCGGGCCAAGCAGGCTGCCGCTCATCGCGATACCAGCCCCTAGTGCCGCGAAGACCGGACGAACGGTACCCCAGAAGATAGGATCACCGACACCTGCTAACGGACCCATCAGACCGACTTTAATACCGTTGATGGCACCATCGTCAATCTCTGCGCCGTTCGCACGCTGCTCTTCCATCGCCAGCGTTACGCCCAGAACGGGAGCCGCCACATATGGATGGGTGTTAAAGAATTCCAGGTGACGCTTAATCGCCTGACGGCGCGCTTCGTTGTTTTCCGGATAAAGGCGTTTGATTGCCGGCACCATGGAGAAACAGAAGCCCAGCGCCTGCATACGTTCGAAGTTCCATGAACCCTGAAACAGGTTAGAACGGATGAACACGCCACGAATATCACCCGGAGTGAGTTTTTTCTCGGTGGTAGTTTTTGTCATATCAACCATTTCGCTCACCTGCTAGTCCAGTTCGTTATCGAGATCGTTGTTACCAGCAGCCTGCACTGGGGCACCCGCAACGCGGTTGTATTTCGGGCTCAGCTGGATGTAGAGAATCGCCATCACTGCACCAATTACACCCAGAGCAACCAGGTTGAAGTTGGTGAAGGCAGCGGTCACGAAGCCGAGGTAGAAGAACGGCATCAGGTAGCCTGCGCGCATCATGTTGATGACCATTGCGTAACCGACTACCACGATCATACCGCCCGCGATGTTCAGGCCGCCGGTGACCACTTCTGGAATGGCGTTCAGCATGCTCTGCACTTCACTGGTACCGACAGAAATCGCGACGATGACCGCCGGAATAGCGATACGCATCGCCTGCAGGAACAGCGATGAAACGTGGATCCAGGACAGCGCCGTGAGGTTGCCATTTTCGGCCGCCTTATCCGCTGCGTGCTGGAAAGCAACCGTGATGGTACGAACGATGATGGTCAGTACCTGGCCTGCTGCTGCCAGCGGGATCGCCAGGGCGATACCCGCACCAATACTCTGGTGACCGGCAATAACCAGAACGGTAGAAATGATGGAAGCCAACGCGGCATCAGGCGCAACCGCCGCACCGATGTTCATCCAGCCCAGGGCGATCATTTCAAGGGTACCACCGATGATGATACCGGTTTTCATGTCACCCAGAACGGCACCAATCAGCGTACAGGCCACCAGAGGACGGTGGAACTGAAATTCATCAAGTACGGATTCCATACCCGCAATACATGCGACGACGAACACCAGCACAATCTGAAGAGTGGTAATCTCCATTGCACTTCTCCTATTACATAAGCGTTATGTGAAAACCGGCGCGGGCTTATTTCCCAACTTTACCGATCAAATCCATCATTTTCAGTTTCTGATCCGTGGAAACCTTACGGGCTTCCAGCTCAATACCGCGGGCATTCAGTTTGTTAAATGCCTCGATATCTTTCGCATCAACCGAAATGGCGTTGTTGACCTGCGTTTTGCCCTGACGGAATGCCATACCCCCGATGTTAACGGAGGTGATTTTCACGCCGCCTTCAACAATGCGCTCAACGTCTGTCGGGTTAGTGAACAGTAGCATCACGCGTTCACCCGCATATTTCGGGTTGTTATAAACGCGGATCATCTTGGCGACATCCACCACGTGCGCGGTAACGCCAGGAGGAGCAACCTGAGTCAGAAGGGTTTTACGTACAGTATCGGCGGCAACCTCATCACTGACGACGATAATGCGTCGAACGTTGGTCTCTTTGGTCCAGCGCGTAGCGACCTGACCGTGGATTAAGCGGTCATCAATACGTGCAAGGCCAATAACCATGTAATCGTTCGGGCCCATCGGTTTTGCCGGCGCAGCAGCTTTTGGCGCTGCGACAGCCGGTGCGGGTTTCTCGACCGGTTGTGCTTTCAGCGCTTTCACGCCTTCGCGGCCGGTTTCCACAGCGAGTGCAACCAACTCATCGAAAGAGGGATTGTCGTCGCGCGCCATGAAGGTTTCCACCAGCATCGGGATATTCACCCCGGCGACAACTTCGTAGTGCTCTTTATCGACGACAATGCGGCTGGCAGCATTGAACGGACTGCCTCCCCATGTATCAACGAGAAACAGCACGCCTTTGCTGGTATCCAGCTTCGCGAGTTGGGCGTTGTACTTCTCAATCAGCGTCTCGGCATTTTCACCGGGAACGAAATCGATCCAGCCGACGTTTTCCTGCTCGCCCAACAGCATCTCTGCTGTTTTGAGTAGCTGCTCAGCAGCCCAACCATGTGTGCCTATGACAATAGCAATGGTCACTTGCTACCTCCTTTTATTATCATTAATACGCCTGCCAGGCAGTCGTACTGAGAATCGTATTGGCGAACCGAATCGATTCAGATAAGGGTTAGAGTTCAAAAAACTAAGACTTCCGCGAATTATTTTAGATAGTGAAAAAATAATTTATGTGATGAAGATCCGTAATTTAGCTTTCGCAATCGAGAAATTACTCGTCAAGAATTAAGTCTTATCGAATTTTTGCAAAGGAACGTAAATCTTTGCTAAACAGATATTGTCTCTGATATGTTTAGCCTCCGTTTAATTGTTCAGGAGTATAGGGCTACAGCCCACTATATGGACCGTCACCGACGTCAGTCATCTACCAGGCCACCTCGCGCCTATTTCACCGGCGCTCCTCGCCACCTATCGACTCTGTTTGCCTCTGTTTTGCCCACATTGAGTGGGGCACCGTTTCGTCATTCCTTTAGCAGGAGCTTGTCATGGAATTCTTAATGGACCCGTCAATCTGGGTGGGATTGCTCACGCTGGTGGTGCTGGAGATTGTTCTCGGCATTGATAACCTGGTGTTTATCGCCATCCTTGCGGACAAACTGCCGCCAAAACAGCGTGATAAAGCGCGTCTGATTGGTCTGTCGCTGGCGCTGGTCATGCGCCTGGCACTGCTGTCCGTCATCTCGTGGATGGTAACGCTGACAAAACCGCTCTTTTCCGTCATGGATTTCACCTTCTCCGGCCGTGATTTGATCATGCTATTGGGGGGGATCTTCCTGCTGTTTAAAGCGACGACAGAGCTGCATGAGCGGCTGGAAAACCGTCAGCACGATGATGGACACGGTAAAGGCTATGCCAGCTTCTGGGTTGTCGTGATGCAGATCGTGGTGCTTGATGCAGTCTTCTCGCTGGATGCGGTGATCACGGCCGTCGGTATGGTGAACCATCTCCCGGTGATGATGGCGGCTGTTGTTATTGCGATGGCGGTTATGCTACTGGCCTCGAAACCGCTGACGCGTTTCGTGAATCAGCATCCGACGGTAGTGGTACTGTGTCTGAGCTTCCTGCTGATGATTGGTCTGAGCCTGGTGGCGGAAGGCTTCGGTTTCCATATTCCGAAAGGCTACCTGTACGCAGCCATTGGCTTCTCAATTCTGATTGAGCTGTTTAACCAGATTGCGCGCCGTAACTTTATTAAACAGCAGTCAAATCAGCCACTTCGCGCCCGTACTGCAGACGCCATTCTGCGTCTGATGGGGGGGCGTCGACAGGTCAACGTCCAGTCTGACTCCGAAAACCGTCACCCGGTTCCGGTCCCTGAAGGGGCGTTTGTGGAAGAAGAGCGCTACATGATTAACGGCGTACTCTCCCTGGCCTCGCGTTCACTGCGTGGGATCATGACCCCGCGCGGTGAAATCAGCTGGGTTGATGCCAACCTGAGCGTGGATGAAATTCGTCGGCAGTTGCTCTCGTCACCACACAGCCTGTTCCCGGTTTGCCGTGGTGAGCTGGATGAGATCATCGGTGTCGTCCGTGCGAAAGAGATGCTGGTGGCTCTGGAAGAGGGTGTCAACGTCGAAGCCATCGCCGCTGCTTCACCTGCGATTGTGGTGCCGGAAACGTTAGATCCAATCAACCTGCTGGGCGTGCTACGCCGTGCTCGCGGTAGCTTTGTGATCGTCACTAACGAATTTGGCGTAGTACAGGGGCTGGTGACGCCGCTGGACGTGCTTGAAGCGATCGCCGGTGAGTTCCCGGATGCAGACGAAACACCTGAGATCGTGGCTGACGGCGAAGGCTGGCTGGTTAAAGGTACAACCGATCTGCATGCGCTCTCGCACACCCTGGGGCTGGAAAACGTGGTCAACGATGAAGAGGACATTGCCACCGTGGCGGGTCTGGTCATCGCGGTTAACGGGCAAATCCCACGAGTGGGGGATGTTATCGAACTGCCGCCGTTGCACATTTCCATCGTTGAAGCCAACGACTATCGCGTTGATATGGTTCGTATTGTTAAAGAACACTCTGTCCACGATGAAGATGAGTAAGTCTGCTTAACGTAACGGCATTAAAGGCACGATGTGTCCGTTATGGTGTGCTGGCGGGGGGGCGCTTCCCGCCAGCCATTGCGGAAAATCTCGCAGTGGCATAGGCCGCGCATAGAAAAACCCCTGCAGGACAGGTACCCCATGACGGCGTAAATACCGCGCCTGCTCCTCTGTCTCGACTCCTTCAGCAACCAGTTCGATATTCAGCCGCTGACCCAGAGCAATAATGATGTCTGTCACCGTTGAATTTACTGCATCAGTTCCAATTGCAGTGGTAAACGACCGATCAATTTTCAGAACGTCCGGGTGCAGTTTTTCAAGCCAGGAGAGGGAACTGTTCCCGGTGCCAAAATCGTCGATAGCGAGTTTCACCCCCTTACGATGGAGCTCACGCACAGTGCGATAATCCGCATCCAGCAACGCATCTCGTTCCGTTAATTCAATCACCAGTTGCTGGCGCGGGTGTGCGCTGAACCAGAAGTGGTTCAGATCCTGTATCAACACAGCGCGACGGAAATGGCTGGCGGCGACGTTAATCCCAATGTGGAAACCTGCGCTGGAAGGAAAGTAACCTATCTGGCGCACAGTTTCGGCGATGACGTAACGGGTCAGGGGAACAATCAGGTTGTGTTCTTCTGCCAGAGGAATAAACACTTCCGGGGAGATCCACCCCTGACGAGGGTTATTCCAGCGCAGCAGGATCTCAACGCCGGAGCACTCCTGAGTACGGGCATTCACCAGCGGCTGACAGAAAAGCTCAAATTCCCGCGCCGCAATCCCCATATCAATCTCCCATGTGAAGCTCATCCGGTTTGCCGTAGCGAGCCAGGCGAGATATCCCAGCAACAGGCTCAGCATTAACCCCAGCGGCAGTTGGGCTGGCAGGCTCTTTAAGGCGAGTTGTCCAGGACCCGGCCCGCTTACTGTAATGGAGAAAGGATTACGGATTGATGACTGCTGGAAAATAGCGCCATCTTCATCAAATGTCAGGCTATCAGTGACGCGTTGACCATAACGCAGGAAGCGATCGCCCACGGTCAGCGCCACGTCATCGATCAGCGGACGCTGGGGTTCCAGTATCATTTTGGTGATCAGATCAATATTGATGATTTCAATAACGCCATCTTCACCGTCACCGGAAACAGGGTACCACTGGATCAAAATCGGACTGCCCTTAAGCAGCCACTGGTCGGTCGATAAAATCAACTTCGTCGTATTGGCGGGTAATTCTTTCAGGAAATCACGAACCGGCACATCGCGGCTACCGAAAATACTGGAGCAATAGAGAATACCGTCTTTAATCAGGGCAATGGAGCGCACGGTCTGCAAAATGGCTGCCTGCTTTCGCAGAGCAAGGTGCACCTGAGGGCAGGGTTGACCCACGAGGGACTGCAGCACCTTGCGACGGTTTTCTAATGAAAGCAGTATGTTATCAAGGGAGCGAACGGTATGGCTGGTAAAATCGAGGATCCGCTGTTGGTTGACGTTCCGCTGCGAAATAAAGCGAATACCTAATGTCAGGATGAGCGTGAGGAGCGCGACCGTCACACAGACGATAACGCGTTTTCGGCGATAGTTTTTAATGATCGTTTGTGCTGTTTGCATGAACGGGCGCCTGATAAGCCACCAGCCACAAAAGCCGGACGCAACAGTACAAAGTGTAGTGGTGAAAGCAGAAGGAGACGAGAAACAGGAGGGAAATTCGCCCATCCGTTGCAGATGGGCGAAAGAGAGTATTAGTCGCACTGCACCTTAATAGCCAGGCCACCACGGGACGTTTCACGGTATTTCGCGTTCATGTCTTTGCCCGTTTCGTACATGGTTTCAATCACCTTATCCAGCGATACGCGAGGTTCGCTGGTACGGCGCATCGCCATGCGCGAGGCGTTGATGGCTTTCACTGAGGCAATCGCGTTACGCTCGATGCACGGTACCTGCACCTGGCCCGCGACCGGGTCACAGGTCAGACCGAGGTTATGCTCCATACCGATTTCAGCCGCCACACAGACCTGCTCAGGGCTTGCTCCCAACAGCTCTGCCAGACCGGCTGCCGCCATCGAACAGGCCACACCCACTTCACCCTGACAACCGACTTCAGCGCCAGAAATTGAGGCGTTCATTTTGTACAGCGCACCGATGGCACCTGCCGCCAGGAAATAACGGATGTAGATGTCCGGGGTCACGGGCTCAATAAAGTGATCGTAGTAGGCCAGCACCGCCGGAACGATGCCACACGCGCCGTTGGTTGGCGCAGTCACGACACGACCCCCTGCGGCGTTTTCTTCGTTAACCGCCAGGGCAAACATGTTTACCCAGTCGACCACGTTCATCGGGTCGTTGGAGAACTTGTCCGTGGTCACCAGCATACGGCGCAGGGCGGATGCACGACGCGGCACGCGGAGCGGACCCGGCAGAACGCCTTCGGTGTTCATCCCGCGATCGATACAGGCGCGCATGGTTTGCCACACGTTCGCAAAATAGTCTTCAATCTCTTTTTTGCTGTGCAGTGCCAGTTCGTTCTGCATCACCATACCGGACAGTGAAAGACCGGTCTCTTTGCAGTAACCCAGCATTTCGGTAGCCGATTTGAACGGGTACGGTACGTTGACGTCGCCGACGCTGTCTTTACCAAAATGCTCTTCATCGACGATAAAGCCACCGCCGATGGAGTAGTAGGTTTTGCTGTAAATCTCTTTTTCACCGCTATAAGCGTGAATGGTCATGCCGTTTTCATGCAGCGGCAGGTTGTCGCTACGAAAACGCATGCCATCATCCTGCGGGAAATCGACTTCCTGCTGGCCGTTGGCCAGCAGCAGGCGGCCACGTGTTTCCACGTCGCGAATGAATGCCGGGATGGCATCAATATCAACGGTATCTGGCATATTGCCTGCCAGACCCATAATAATGGCGATATCGGTGTGGTGGCCTTTACCCGTTAATGACAGTGAGCCGTAAACATCCACGGCGACACGGGTAACGCTTTCCAGTAATCCTTTTTCGACCAGATCATCGACGAACTGTTTACCGGCCTTCATCGGGCCAACAGTATGGGAAGACGAAGGGCCAATTCCCACTTTGAACATGTCGAATATACTAATCACTTTCACACTCCTGACAGGGTTACCGGGGTTCCAGTAACGATGTTATAACTGCGCATAGTGTAAGAGGGAACACCGACCTCGGCTTAACTATTCACATGAATTAAACTAATGGTTAACGATGGGTTTTGCTAATAGCGCGACGCAGATCGCAAACCTGGCAGAAGAGGGTGGAATGTAAAGTATAGTCAAGGCTTCAGGCCGATTTGCAACGCCAGCTCACGAATAATCCCCGCCGTCATGCCCCAGACAAAATAATGCTGATACCAGGACAACCAGACCCGATGGTCATGTCCGCGACGCTGAATATCCAGCGGGTGATAACGACTCAGTCGAAGGGCTTCATCCAGCGGCATTTCAAACACCGCGGAAACTTCATCAACGCTGGCGTGATACTGCAGGCCCGGCGGGATAATGCCAACCACTGGCGTGACCTGAAACCCGGTGACACTGTCGACGGGCGGCAGCACGCCGATAACCTCCACCGCCTCTGGCGGAATGGCAACCTCTTCCTGCGCCTCCCGCAGCGCGGCGGCAATCAGCGAGGCGTCGGAACTGTCGACTGCGCCTCCTGGAAAGGCGACCTGACCCGCGTGCTTACGTAAATGGGGAGAACGCTGGGTGAGCAGCAGGCCCGGCTGCGCGCGACGCACGACCGGGATCAGTACGGCTGCCTGACGCTGATTAAGCGCTTCGCGGTTGACCTGCGGCCGTAATAGCTGAAAACGTGATAAAAAGTCATCCAGCGTCAGGTTCTCTTTTTCCACCCGAGATTACTCCAGTTGTTTCAGGATACGGTTAACTTTATCAAAGGTTTCCTGATATTCCGCATCGACCTGGCTATCGGCAACAATGCCGCCTCCGGCCGAACAGTAAAGATTTCCGTTGCAGGCCGTCAGCGTGCGGATCGTGATGCTGGTATCCAGCGTGCCACAGAGGCTGATATAGCCAATGCTACCGCACCAGGCGTTGCGGCGGTGCGGTTCCAGTTCATCAATAATCTCCATGGCCCGCACTTTGGGTGCGCCGGTGATGGAACCGCCAGGAAACGCGGCGCGGAGCAGATCGCAGGCGGTGCGAGAAGTGGGCAGACGCGCGGTAATGGTACTGACCAGATGATGCACCGCCGGGAAAGGTTCGACGACAAACAGTTCCGGCACGCGTACGCTGCCCGCAACGGCCACCCGGCCTATATCGTTACGCATGAGATCAACAATCATCAGGTTTTCGGCGCGGTCCTTCGGTGAGGTGGCCAGTTTTTCTGCCTGCTGACGATCGGCGTCGGGATCGGTAAGACGCGGCAATGTGCCTTTAATCGGACGGGTTTGGATCGTACCCTCTGCCAGATGAATAAAGCGCTCAGGCGACAAGCTGAGTATTGCCCCCTGTTTCAGGCGAATAAACGCGCTGAACGGTGCCCGGTTAGTGGCATTGAGGCGGGTAAATGCCTGCCATTCATCGCCTTCATAAGTCGCCTGGAAACGCTGGGCAAGGTTAACCTGGTAGCAGTCACCGCTTTGCAGATACGCCTGAACGCGCGAGAATTTTTCGGCATAATCCGCGGCGCTCATATTCGAGCGCCAGTCGGAGGTCAGCATGAACGTCTCTGCGGGTGCAGCCTGTTGCGCCTCTAGCCAGTCCAGACGCGCCTGCACGTCACGATGGCTCAGCAGGGAAACCGTTTTTTTCTGGTGATCAACAATTAACGCCCAGTCATACAGCCCCACGGCCATGTCGGGCAGGGAAATATCAGCCTGCGCATGTTCAGGTAGCGTTTCGAAACGACGACCCAGATCGTAGCCAAACAGGCCCAGCGCGCCACCCTGAAAAGGGAGGTCCGGGTTGGGGGTGGCAGATAAGCCCAGCGCGTTAATTTCTTGCTGAAGCTGCATCAGCGGATCGTCGGTTAACGGCAGGTCATCGGTTGTCAGCGTCTTGACGGGATCGGCGACCAGAATATCGAAGCGGCTGTACGGGTGGTCCGCATAGCCGGAGTGCAGCAGCATCGCAAACGGAAGATGGCTCAAGCGAGCAAACCAGAATTCAGCGGCGTCCGTACGCCAGGGCAGGGTAATAACAGTGGGGAAGCGCATGTTCATGTGTGGCATACTACCGGGCAGCGTGAAATAATTAGCGCCAATAATTTAGCAGGAGTTGACGATGTTTGCAGGTTTACCTTCTCTGAGCCATGAACAGCAGCAGAAAGCGGTTGAGCGAATTCAGGAGTTAATGTCCCAGGGGATGAGCAGCGGGCAGGCGATTGCCCAGGTGGCGGAGGAACTGCGCGCCACCCATACCGGCGAGCGGATCGTGGCGCGTTTTGAGGATGAAGATGAAGATGAAGATGAAGAATAACCGGCTTACACTGCCGCGATAATCTTAATCTCAACCTTGTATTCCGGTTTCATCAGCGTGGCCTGTACGGTGCAGCGTACAGGCGCGTGACCCGCCACAACCCACGCATCCCAGGCTTTGTTCATCGCCGCAAAATCGTCTTTGTTTGCCAGGAAAATGGTCGCATCCAGAATGCGGGATTTGTCACTGCCCTGTTTTTCCAGCACCGCGTCAATCTGCGCCAGGGTATTTGCCGTCTGCTCGAATGCATCTGCGTCCAGGTTAGCCGGTACGCCGGTGTAGTAGAGCGTCTGGTTATGGATCACCACATCAGACCAGCGGGCTTCGGCATCAATGCGCACAATTGTCATAAACGTTTCCTCGTTATTTTTCGTCATCAGGCGGCAAGACTGCCATATTGTTCCGCTGTCGTCACTATTTGGGGTGGCACTGGAGAGAAGGGGCTGACATAATCCCTGTGCAAAAATACAGTGAGAGAACAACGTGGCAGACGATTTTTCCCCTGAAGGTCAATTAGCACAGGCCATCCCTGGTTTCAAACCGCGTGAACCACAGCGTCAGATGGCGCACGCCGTTGCACGCGCCATCGATAAGGCTCAGCCGCTGGTGGTCGAAGCCGGAACCGGCACGGGGAAAACGTACGCGTATCTCGCTCCGGCGCTGCGCGCGAAAAAGAAGGTGATCATTTCCACCGGGTCGAAAGCGCTGCAGGATCAGCTCTACAGCCGCGATTTACCCACCGTGGCAAAAGCGCTGAAATACAAAGGCCGTCTGGCCTTGCTGAAGGGGCGCTCCAACTATCTTTGTCTGGAACGTCTTGAGCAGCAGGCGCTGGCGGGCGGCGATCTGCCGGTGCAAACCCTGAGTGACGTTATTATTCTTCGCGCCTGGGCGAACCAGACCGAAGAAGGGGATATCAGCACCTGCGCGAGCGTGCCTGAAGACTCTCCTGCCTGGCCACTGGTGACCAGTACTAACGATAACTGTCTTGGCAGCGACTGCCCGCTGTATAAAGACTGCTTTGTGGTGAAAGCGCGCAAAACGGCGATGGATGCCGATGTGGTGGTGGTTAACCACCATCTGTTTCTCGCCGATATGGTGGTCAAAGACAGCGGTTTCGGCGAGCTGATCCCCGAGGCGGACGTCATGATCTTCGATGAAGCCCACCAGTTACCGGATATCGCCAGCCAGTATTTCGGTCAGTCGCTCTCCAGCCGTCAGCTACTGGATCTGGCCAAAGATTTCACCATTGCTTACCGTACTGAATTAAAAGATACCCAGCAGCTACAGAAATGTGCCGACCGTCTGGCGCAAAGCGCGCAGGATTTTCGCTTACAGCTTGGCGAGCCGGGCTATCGTGGCAACCTGCGTGAATTGCTGGCTGACAAAAATATCCAGCGCGCACTGCTGCTGCTGGATGATGCCCTTGAGCTCTGTTACGACGTGGCAAAACTGTCGCTCGGACGCTCCGCGCTGCTGGATGCCGCCTTCGAGCGCGCCACGCTCTATCGCGGGCGGCTTAAACGGCTGAAAGAGATTAACCAGCCGGGTTTCAGCTACTGGTATGAGTGTACCTCACGTCATTTCACCCTCGCCCTGACACCGCTTACCGTAGCGGATAAATTCAAAGAGGTGATGGCGCAAAAACCGGGAAGCTGGATCTTCACCTCGGCAACGCTTTCGGTGAATGACGATTTGCACCACTTTACCGAGCGTCTGGGTATCGAACAGGCGGAGTCGATGCTGCTGCCAAGCCCGTTCGATTACGAAAAACAGGCGCTGCTCTGCGTGCCGCGCAATTTGCCATTACCGAATCAGCCCGGTGCAGCCCGTCACCTGGCGGCGATGTTAAAACCGATGATTGAGGCCAACAATGGCCGCTGCTTTATGCTCTGCACTTCTCACGCCATGATGAGAGACCTGGCTGAGCAGTTCCGTGCCACCATGACCTTGCCAGTGCTGTTACAGGGTGAAACCAGCAAAGGGCAACTGCTGCAGCAGTTTGTCAGCGCCGGTAATGCCCTCCTTGTGGCCACCAGCAGCTTCTGGGAAGGGGTGGATGTGCGCGGGGACACGCTCTCGCTGGTGATTATTGATAAACTGCCGTTTACCTCTCCGGACGATCCGCTGCTGAAAGCGCGCATGGAAGATTGCCGCCTGCGCGGAGGCGATCCGTTTGATGAAGTCCAGCTGCCGGATGCGGTTATCACCCTTAAGCAAGGGGTAGGGCGATTGATCCGCGACGTGACCGACCGCGGTGTGCTGGTCATCTGCGATAACCGGCTGGTGATGCGCCCGTATGGTGCCACTTTCCTTGCAAGCCTGCCGCCCGCGCCGCGCACGCGGGACATAAAACGCGCGGTGCGTTTCCTCGCAAACCCAACGGCGGAGTAATTTGCCCCGGAGTGTGCTAAGATGCGCGCCATTTTGTGACTGACCCTTGCGAGAGCGCGACAACTGATGCGAATTCTGGCTATTGATACCGCTACAGAGGCCTGTTCCGTTGCCCTGTGGGACGACGGTACTATCTCTGCCCATTTCGAAGAGTGCCCACGGGAACACACCCAACGCATTCTGCCCCTGGTAAAAGCGATTTTAACCCAGGGCAACACCTCCTTAACCGACCTCGATGCGCTGGCCTTTGGCCGTGGCCCTGGCAGCTTTACGGGCGTACGCATCGGGATTGGCATTGCGCAGGGGCTGGCGTTGGGCGCTGCGCTGCCGATGATCGGCGTCTCTACTCTCGCCACCATGGCGCAGGGTGCATGGCGCATGACCGGAGCAACGCGCGTGCTGGCCGCGATTGATGCCCGCATGGGTGAAGTCTACTGGGCCGAATATACGCGCGATGAAAACGGCGTGTGGCACGGTGAAGAGACGGAAGCCGTGCTTAAGCCGGAAGCGGTCACTGAAAGGCTGCAACAGTTGTCCGGTGAATGGGCGACCGTTGGCACCGGCTGGCCTGCGTGGCCCGAGATGGCGCACGATACCGGGGTGACGCTGGTAGACGGCAACATGCTGCTGCCGGCTGCGGAAGATATGCTTCCGATTGCCTGCCAGCTGCTCGCAGAAGGAAAAACCGTTGCCGTTGAACACGCGGAGCCGGTTTATTTGCGAAACACCGTCGCGTGGAAGAAACTTCCGGGCCGCGAGTGAATCTCAGTAACAGGAACTGAGAAAAAGGAGTCGCATCATGGCGGTTCAGACCAAAGTAGTACGCCTTATTATGGCAGGCGCAGTTGCCATAGCACTGAGCGGATGCGTTTCCGTTCCTGATGCGATTAAGGGCAGCAGCCCAACGCCACAGCAGGATCTGGTTCGGGTGATGAATGCGCCTGAGCTGTACGTCGGCCAGGAAGCCCGCTTTGGCGGCAAGGTGATCGACGTGCAAAATCAGCAGGGGAAAACCCGTCTGGAGATCGCGACCGTCCCGCTGGACAGCGGTGCAAGGCCTGTTCTGGGTGAAGCCTCTCGCGGACGTATTTATGCGGACGTCAGTGGTTTCCTTGACCCGGTCGATTTTCGCGGGCAGCTGGTGACCGTCGTCGGGCCAATTACCGGTGCCGTGCAGGGCAAAATCGGCAACACGCCGTACAAATTCATGACCATGCAGGTTAACGGGTATAAACGCTGGCGGCTGGCACAGCAGGTGATCATGCCGCCTCAGCCGATCGACCCGTGGATGTGGGGGCCGCATCCTTATCGTTATGGCTACCCGGGTTGGGGTTGGTATAACCCAGGACCTGCACAGGTACAGACTATCGTTACTGAGTAACTTACTGTTATTGTTGGAAAAGAGACAGCGGCTCAGCCGCTGTCTCTGTTTTTTTACGGACAAGACGAAAAAAAAGAGTGACGCGCTTCGCAACCTTAAATCTGAACAATTAATAAACTGGTACGCTGAGTTAATATAATGTTAACAAACTGTTTATTATCGGGGTTGTGATGACGACGAACACTCATTTCAGAGGTGATGCATTGAAGAAGGTTTGGCTTAACCGTTATCCCGCAGATGTTCCTGCCGAGATCAATCCTGACCGTTATCAATCCCTGGTTGAATTATTTGAACACTCGGTAAGGCGTTATGCCGATCAACCCGCTTTCGTGAACATGGGCGAGGTGATGACGTTCCGTAAACTTGAGGAGCGTAGCCGGGCGTTTGCCGCGTATCTGCAGGAAGGGCTGGGGCTGCAAAAAGGGGACCGCGTCGCGCTGATGATGCCGAACCTGCTGCAATACCCGGTGGCGCTGTTCGGTATCCTGCGAGCCGGGATGATTGTCGTCAACGTTAACCCGTTGTACACGCCGCGTGAGCTGGAACACCAGCTGAACGACAGCGGCGCGGCGGCGATAGTGATTGTCTCTAACTTTGCCCACACGCTGGAAAAAGTGGTCGATAAAACCCAGGTTAAGCATGTCATCCTGACGCGTATGGGGGATCAACTCTCCACCGCCAAAGGCACGCTGGTTAACTTTGTCATCAAATACGTCAAACGCCTGGTGCCAAAATACCATCTGCCGGATGCTATCTCCTTCCGCCGTGCGCTCCATGCGGGCTATCGTATGCAGTATGTGAAACCCGACGTGGTGGCAGAAGATCTTGCGTTTCTGCAATACACAGGCGGGACTACCGGCGTGGCGAAAGGCGCGATGCTGACCCACCGTAACATGCTGGCTAACCTTGAACAGGTGAACGCCACTTACGGGCCACTGCTGCATCCGGGCAAAGAGGTGGTGATCACCGCGCTTCCGCTGTATCACATCTTTGCGCTGACCATGAACTGCCTGCTGTTTATTGAGCTGGGTGGTCAGAACATCCTCATCACCAACCCGCGCGATATCCCGGGCCTGGTGAAAGAGCTGGCAAAATATCCGTTCACCGCCATGACCGGGGTGAATACCCTGTTTAACGCGCTGCTTAATAACAAAGAGTTCCAGCAGCTGGATTTCTCCACGCTGCATCTCTCTGCGGGCGGCGGCATGCCGGTTCAGCAGGCGGTCGCCGAGCGCTGGGTCAAACTCACCGGTCAGTATTTGCTGGAGGGCTACGGCCTGACGGAATGTGCTCCGCTGGTTAGCGTCAATCCACATGATATCGACTACCACAGCGGTAGCATTGGTCTGCCAGTGCCTTCGACAGAAGCCAAACTGGTCGATGATGACGATAACGAAGTTGCACCGGGCGAGCCGGGAGAACTGTGTGTCAAAGGGCCACAGGTGATGTTGGGTTACTGGCAGCGTCCCGATGCGACCGACGAAATCATCAAAGACGGCTGGCTGCACACGGGTGACATCGCAGTGATGGATGACGAGGGCTTCCTGCGCATCGTTGACCGTAAGAAAGATATGATCCTGGTGTCCGGGTTCAACGTCTATCCGAACGAGATCGAAGATGTCGTCATGCAGCACAGCGGCGTACTCGAAGTGGCGGCGGTAGGGGTTCCTTCCGGCAGCAGTGGTGAAGCAGTCAAAATTTTTGTGGTCAAGAAGGATCACTCTCTCACCGAGGAGGAGCTGGTAACGTTCTGTCGTCGCCAACTGACGGGCTACAAGGTACCGAAGCTGGTTGAATTCCGCGATGAGTTGCCGAAATCCAACGTCGGAAAGATATTACGACGAGAATTACGTGACGAAGCCCGTGGCAAAGTAGACAATAAGGCCTGAGCTTCACGCTAATCGCCCAGACGCCGGTTAAGCCGGCGTTTTTTATGGGCGCAAACAAAAGAGAACCCGTTTTGAATTACCAGATGATCACGACCAATGACGAGCTGGCTTCGCTGTGCGAAGTGACGCGCGACTTTCCTGCCATTGCCCTGGATACCGAGTTTGTTCGTACCCGGACGTACTATCCGCAGCTGGGTTTGATTCAGATGTTCGACGGTAAACATGTGTCGCTGATCGATCCTCTCGGTATTACCGACTGGACGCCGATGCGTGACCTGCTGCTCGATACTGCCGTGACGAAATACCTGCACGCAGGCAGTGAAGATCTGGAAGTATTTCTCAACACGTTTGGCATCATGCCACAGCCGTTGATTGATACGCAGATCCTGGCGGCATTCAGCAATCGTCCGCTCTCATGGGGCTTTGCTGCTATGGTAGAGGAGTATACGGGCCTGACGCTGGACAAAAGCGAATCCCGTACTGACTGGTTGGCGCGCCCTCTGACTGAGCGTCAGCTGGAATACGCGGCAGCCGACGTATTTTATCTGCTGCCTATTGCCGGACAGCTGATGAAAGAGGCGGAAGCTTCAGGCTGGCTGGCTGCGGCCCTGGATGAGTGTCGTATGGCGCAGCAACGTCGTCAGGAAGTGGTTGACCCGAAAGACGCCTGGCGCGATATCAGTAATGCCTGGCAGTTGCGTACGCGTCAGCTGGCGTGCCTGCAGCTGTTAGCGGACTGGCGTCTGCGCAAAGCCCGCGAGCGCGATCTTGCCGTTAACTTTGTAGTTCGCGAAGAACATCTCTGGGCGGTCGCGCGCTATATGCCTGGCAGCATGGGCGAGCTGGACAGCATTGGGCTTTCGGGCAGCGAAATCCGTTTCCACGGCAAAACCCTGTTGGCGCTGGTCGCAAAAGCGCAGGAGCTGCCGGAAGATGCGTTGCCGGAACCGCTGCTGAATCTGATGGATATGCCGGGCTACCGTAAAGCGTTTAAGGATATCAAAGCGCTGGTGCAGGTCGTCGCAACGGAAAGCAAACTGAGTGCGGAACTGCTCGCCTCACGCCGACAGATTAACCAGCTGCTGAACTGGCACTGGAAGCTGAAACCGCAAAATGGTTTGCCGGAAATGGTGGCAGGATGGCGCGGAGAATTGATGGCCGATCGCCTGAATACGCTGCTGGAAGGGTATCCGCGCTAATAAATATGCCGGGTGAAATACCCGGCATATTCCCCCGGCGGCGCTGCGCTTACCGGGCTACAAAATCACAAACCTACGGACGTGACTCTTCCGCTTCCGGAAGCGTAACGTTCAGCTCCAGAATCGAAATATCCCCGTCTTTCTGCTCCAGCTGTACGGTGACCATCTCCGGGTCAATCTGCACATACTTACAGATCACTTCCAGGATATCCTTACGCAGCTGCGGCAGGTAATGAGGCTCGGCGTCGCTACGACGGCGCTCCGCCACGATAATTTGCAGACGTTCTTTAGCGATGTTGGCGGTGTTCTTTTTCCGCGAGAGAAAAAAGTCCAGTAATGCCATAACTTATCCTCCGAACAGGCGTTTGAGGAAACCTTTCTTCTCTTCTTCAATGAAGCGGAAAGGACGTTCTTCTCCCAGCAGACGGTCAACAGTATCAGCATACGCTTTACCTGCATCTGCCATTGTATCAAGGATCACTGGCTCGCCCTGGTTAGAAGCGCGTAACACGGACTGATCTTCCGGGATAACGCCTACCAGTTTGATGCGCAGGATCTCCAGCACGTCTTCCATGCTCAGCATGTCACCTTTGTTCACGCGGCCAGGGTTGTAGCGGGTGAGCAGCAGGTGTTCTTTAATCGGGTCTTCGCCATTTTCCGCACGACGGGATTTAGAGGCGAGGATCCCCAGAATGCGGTCTGAGTCACGCACGGATGAAACTTCAGGGTTGGTGGTGATGATCGCTTCATCAGCGAAGTAGAGCGCCATCAGGGCACCGGTTTCGATGCCGGCAGGGGAGTCGCAGACAATGAAGTCGAAATCCATTTTTTTCAGATCGTCGAGCACCTTTTCCACCCCTTCACGGGTCAGCGCGTCTTTGTCACGCGTCTGAGAGGCCGGAAGAATGTAGAGGTTCTCGGTGCGCTTGTCTTTAATCATCGCCTGGTTCAGCGTGGCATCGCCCTGAATGACGTTCACGAAGTCATACACGACGCGACGCTCACATCCCATGATCAGGTCGAGGTTACGCAGACCGATATCGAAGTCGATAACGATGGTTTTCTTTCCCTTCTGGGCCAAACCAGTAGCGATGGCCGCGCTGGAGGTGGTCTTGCCAACGCCTCCTTTACCCGAAGTAACAACAATAATGCGTGCCATAGAAATTCCTTGTTAAAAAGGGATCAATTCAACGGTTGAACGGTCAACGCGTCGTCTGCCAGAAGCAGGCGAGCCGCTTTGCCATAAAATTCGGCTGGGATCTTGTCGCTCAGCCAATATTCACCTGCGATGGACACCAGTTCCGCCGTCAGGTGAGTACAAAATATTTGCGCATCCCGATCGCCACTTGCTCCCGCGAGCGCGCGTCCACGCATCATACCGTAAACGTGAATATTGCCATCTGCAATCAGCTCTGCGCCAGCACTGACGTGGCTTGTAACAATCAGATCACAGTTTGGTGCATAAATGCGCTGACCGGAACGAACCGGTACATCAATCATTCGCGTTTTTGTGACGGGGGTAACGTTTTGCACCACGGAAGGGGGCGTCTGGACGGCAACAGGTGCTGCACGTGAGGCTTTTTCTTTGCCCTCAGTCAGAAGTGGCAGCCCCGCACGGTCAATTTCCGCTTTCAACTCAGCATCTTTGCAGCCGCTGATGCCCACAATACGCAGACCGGTCGAGGAGACGGCTTGCTGGAGAAGTTTCCAGTTAACCGGTGCTTCAAGCGCGCTGACATTGATAACAACAGGGGCATGTTTCAGAAAAGCGGGAGCCTGGGCGATTTTGTCTTCTAACGCCTGACGAATAACCTCGGGTTTTGCATCATGCAAATGTACCACTGATAAGGTGAAGCTACTGCCTTTAAGCTCGATGGGCGTGTTTGACATCCTGGCCTTACTCAATTTGCTATTAACCGCAACCACTCGCTGCGATATTCCGAAGAGTATCAGGCATGTTATAGTCAGGAGTATATTGAGGCAAGCAACCACCCATTAATTCAGAGTAAAAACATGTTTTGTGTGATCTACAGAAGTACAAGTCGTGACCAGACCTATCTTTATGTCGAAAAGAAAGACGATTTTTCCCGCGTGCCTGAAGAATTAATGAAAAGCTTTGGCCGACCGCAGCTGGCGATGCTGCTGCCGCTGGATGGTCGTAAGACGCTGGTGAATGCCGATCTGGAAAAAGTGAAAACGGCATTAACCGAGCAGGGCTATTATTTACAGCTTCCGCCGCCGCCCGAAAATTTATTAAAACAGCATCTTGAGGCGAACGGAAAAAAATAGTCTCAACTGTTTTTGGACACAACACATCAACCGTTTAGGGGTCGACCATGTATCAACATCATAACTGGCAAGGTGCATTACTGGATTATCCCGTCAGCAAAGTGGTTTGCGTGGGCAGCAACTATGCAAAACATATTCAGGAGATGGGCAGCGCGACGCCAGAAGAGCCGGTTCTGTTCATTAAGCCAGAAACGGCGCTTTGTGATATCCGTCAACCGCTGGCGTTGCCGCAGGGGTTGGGTTCAGTCCACCACGAAGTCGAACTCGCCGTGCTGATCGGCGCGACGCTGCGTCAGGCCTCTGAAGAGCACGTGCAAAAAGCGATTGCTGGCTACGGCGTTGCGCTGGACCTCACGTTGCGTGATGTTCAGGGCAAAATGAAAAAAGCCGGGCAGCCGTGGGAAAAAGCCAAAGGGTTTGATAATTCCTGCCCGATCTCCGGTTTTGTGCCAGTGGGCGAGTTCACTGCTGACCCGCAGGATACGCCGCTTTCCCTGAAGGTTAATGGTGAATTCCGCCAGCAGGGAACCACCGCCGATATGATCCACAAGATCCTACCGCTGATTGCCTATATGAGCCGCTTCTTTACCCTGAAACCGGGTGATGTGATCCTGACAGGTACACCGGAAGGTGTTGGCCCGCTACTCAGCGGGGATGAGCTTGAGGTTGGTTTTAACGGCCTGTCGCTGAAAACCCGCGTGCTGTAACTGCATCTTGCCGCCTGAAGAGGGCGGCAAAACTTGCAACAACGTGCCAGACTCGTTATAAGGTGCGCTTTCTTTTGACGTGTGGACATCCTGATGAACGACATCCCTTTCTGGCAAAGCAAAACTCTTGATGACATGACTGACGCGGAATGGGAATCATTGTGCGACGGATGCGGGCAGTGCTGCCTGCACAAGCTGATGGATGAAGATTCTGACGAAATCTACTTCACCAACGTTGCCTGCAAACAGTTGAACATCAAAACCTGCCAGTGCCGTAACTATGAGCGTCGGTTCGAGTTTGAGCCGGACTGCATCAAATTAACCCGCGAT
Organism: Enterobacter sp. DVT3837; assembly: GCF_056238685.1. Classification (NCBI taxonomy): domain Bacteria; kingdom Pseudomonadati; phylum Pseudomonadota; class Gammaproteobacteria; order Enterobacterales; family Enterobacteriaceae; genus Enterobacter; species Enterobacter sp. DVT3837. The sequence continues at coordinate 408,061 of NZ_JBWDLA010000002.1, forward strand.
AATCTGCCAACCTTCGAATGGCTGCCGCATACCTGCGCGTATCGCCTGCTGGCGGAAGGGAAAGGTTTACCGAACTGGCACCCGCTGCTGACGGGGTCGAAAGCGGCGATGCACGGTGAGCGCATTTCAGTGCGCCACATTGCGGTGAAAGAGTCCGAGGTTCGGGACTGGGAAGATCACATCATGAATCATCCCAACCGTTGAGTTGAAATAAAAAACCCGCCGAGGCGGGTTTTTTATTGTTTGCTGTATGTCGGGTAGCGCTGCGTTTACCTTCCAAACAAATCGCGTTTCTTCGGTTTGAATGGCTGAGCAATCAGCACCAGCAGTGCCACGACGAAGTAGGCCACAAAAATACCCACCAGCCACTGCGGCATCTCCAGGGTCAGGAATTCCCACTGACGAACGGAGCAGTCGCCGGAAGCAACAAACACCTGCGGCAGCCATTTATCCAGCGGTAGCCAGCTCGGGAAGCGGGCGGCGAAATCACAGGTCATAAATGGTGACGGATGCAACTGCATCATGGTGTGCTGCCAGGAGAGTTCAATCCCTTTCCAGGCGCTGTACAACCAGATAGCGATTGCGGCATAGCGCAGCGGTGATTTCGGGGCAATCGCGCCCACCAGACCCGCCCCCATAATGCCAAACAATGCGCAGCGTTCGTAAATACAAAGCACGCAAGGCTTGAGTCCCATTACATGCTGGAACCACAGCGCGACCATTTCCAGCGCAAAGGCGGTCAGGGCCATTAACAACCACGCTCCTCGACCGCGGGAGCACTGGTTTAAAAATCTCAACATAATCATTTCCCTGGAACATGCTTAGAAAGCGCAGTGTAAACGAATTCGTTTTTCGCGCCACCTGTACCTGACGAAATAAAACGTAATTGGATGTTTATCGTGCGAAAAGGCAAACGGGCAGCGAACTGCCCGAGATGCATACTTTATTGCGCCGCAAGTATACCCGCTTGTATCAACCATTGCGTACAGGGAATGAGGGTAATTTTGACGCAAAGCAATCCCACGATCGTGAGCACCAGCGTATAGGGCAGGGCCATCCAGACCATCTTGCCATAAGAAAGTCGTATGAGTGGCGCCAGCGCGGAGGTCAACAGAAAGAGGAAAGCGGCTTGCCCGTTAGGGGTCGCAACCGACGGCAGGTTAGTGCCGGTGTTGATCGCCACAGCCAGCAGCTCAAACTGCCCCGTACTGATGACGCCTTGCTCCATGGCCGCTTTAGCCTCATTGATGTAGACCGTCCCGACAAAGACGTTGTCGGATATCGACGAGAGCAGGCCGTTAAACAGATAAAACAGCGAGAGCTGAGCATCCGGTGCAGCCTGTAAAACAAAGGCAATAATTGGCGCGAAGAGGTGTTGGTCAATAATTACCGCCACAACGGCAAAAAATACAGCTAACAGCGCGGTAAACGGCAAGGCTTCGGTAAACGCCTTGCCGATAGCATGTTCATCCGTTACGCCAGTAAATGTGGCGGCGAGGATAATAACCGAGAGACCAATCAACCCCACTTCAGCAAGATGAAACGCCAGCGCGGCAATAAGCCAGACACCGATGATCCCCTGCGCAATAAGACGCAGTGTCTCCTGGCGCGTCCGCTGGCTACGGCTTTGCAGATCGAATTTATGCAGTTCCTGACGCACCGGGTCCGGGAGTTGTGCGCCATAGCCAAAGAGACGAAACTTCTCCACCAGCATGCAGGTCAACAGACCGCAGATCAGAACCGGTATACTCACCGGTGCCATTCTCAGGAAGAAATCACCAAAATGCCAGCCTGCCGCTTTGGCAATGATCAGGTTTTGGGGTTCACCCACCATTGTCATCACGCCACCCAGGGCGGTGCCGACGCCGGCATGCATCATCAGGCTTCGCAGGAAGGCGCGAAATTGTTCCAGCACTTCCCGGTGGTAAGTATCAACCTGGCTGTCATCCAGCAGATCGTCACCGGGGCGCGAAGAGGCCACCCGGTGGTAAATGCCGTAAAATCCAACGGCAACGCTTATCACCACCGCAACGACCGTCAGGGCATCCAGGAAGGCCGAAAGAAACGCGGCAGCCACGCAGAAGGCCAGCGACAGAAGTGTTTTCGACGGAATGCTGAGCAGCAGGCGGGTAAAGATAAACAGCAGTAGCTGTTTCATGAAGTAGATACCGGCCACCATAAATATCAGCAGCAGAAGCACTTCCAGATTAGAGGCCAGTTCTGCTTTCACATGCTCTGCGCTGGTCATACCGATAACGACCGCTTCAAACGCCAGCAATCCGCCCGGCAGCAGGGGATAACATTTCAGCGCCATTGCCAGGGTAAAGATAAACTCGGCCACCAGCAACCAGCCGGCAATAAACGGGCTCACAATAAAAATGATGGGATTAACGACCAGGAACACCAGCAATAACAGTTTGTACCAGTCGGGTGACTGGCCTAAAAAATTGCGCCACACTGCGCGCCCAAAAGAAATTTCCACGACAGACGTCCTTCCCCGTCAACTCAGACAAAACATGAGTATACGCAAAAATCGCGGCCTGGAGGTGGATAAGTCAGTATTGTAAATTTCACAAAAATGAAACCGCGATCCCTCTTTTCTCTCTTTGCCGCGCTATCTGCTACAGCGTGCCTCTGGTATGATGAGTCCAATTTGCTAAAGCTGTGTAATGGAAATCTCACTATGGTCATTAAGGCGCAGAGCCCGGCGGGTTTCGCGGAAGAGTACATCATTGAAAGCATCTGGAATAATCGTTTTCCTGCGGGATCCATTCTTCCGGCTGAACGCGAACTCTCTGAACTGATTGGCGTCACTCGCACCACGCTGCGTGAAGTGCTCCAGCGACTGGCACGTGATGGGTGGTTGACGATTCAGCACGGCAAACCAACGAAAGTGAACAACTTCTGGGAAACTTCCGGGCTGAACATTCTTGAAACGCTGGCGCGTCTCGACCATGAAAGCGTGCCGCAGCTGATCGATAATCTGCTTTCTGTTCGCACCAACATCGCGACGATCTTTATTCGTACCGCTTTTCGTCAGCATCCTGAAGACGCTCTTGCTGTACTGGCCAGTGCGAACGAAGTTGAAGATCACGCAGATGCGTTTGCAACCCTCGATTACAACGTCTTCCGTGGGCTGGCGTTTGCCTCTGGCAACCCAATTTACGGCCTTATTCTGAACGGTATGAAAGGGCTGTATACCCGCATTGGTCGCCACTATTTTGCTAATCCGGAAGCCCGCAGCCTGGCACTGGGTTTCTACCATAAGCTGAGCAAGCTCTGTTCTGAAGGCCTGCACGATCAGGTCTATGAAACCGTGCGTCGCTACGGCCACGACTCCGGTGAAATCTGGCACCGTATGCAGAAAACGCTACCGGGTGATTTAGCGATTCAAAGTCGTTAAATAAAAAACCTCTCATATGAGAGGTTTTTTTTCGTCGGATGGCGCGACGCTTAGCAGACAAACAGGGCAGAGCTACAGCGTATTCAACCGCGCCGGACAACGCTCAAGTAACTCCACGCTACCATCTTCATTCTGCTGCTCAAGTTGCACGTCAAAGCCCCACAGGCGATGCACATGCTTCAGCACTTCTTTACGCCCTTTATCCAGCGGCGCGCGGTTGTGCGGGATATACCGCAACGTCAGAGAGCGGTCACCGCGTAAATCAACGTTCCATACCTGAATATTGGGTTCAAGATTGCTCAGGTTGTACTGAGAAGAGAGGCGAGAGCGGATCTCACGGTACCCCTCTTCGTTATGGATCGCTGAAATCTCCAGATAATTATTCCGATCATCGTCCAGAACGGTAAAGAAGCGGAAATCACGCATGATCTTCGGCGACATAAACTGGCTGATAAAGCTCTCATCCTTAAAGTCGCGCATGGCGAAATGCAGCGTTTCCAGCCAGTCAGAACCGGCGATATCCGGGAACCAGTACTTGTCTTCTTCTGTGGGTGACTGACAGATACGTTTAATGTCCTGGAACATGGCAAAGCCAAGCGCGTACGGGTTAATCCCGCTGTACCACGGGCTGTTGTACGGCGGCTGGAACACCACATTGGTATGGCTATGCAGGAATTCCATCATAAACCGCTCGGTGACTTTTCCTTCGTCATACAGATGGTTGAGAATGGTGTAGTGCCAGAATGTCGCCCAGCCCTCGTTCATCACCTGGGTCTGTTTTTGCGGGTAGAAATACTGGCTTACCTTGCGCACGATGCGCAGTATTTCACGCTGCCATGGTTCCAGCAGCGGAGCATTCTTCTCCATAAAATAGAGCAGGTTTTCTTGTGGCTCGGACGGATAGCGACGCGCTTCGGCCACCGCTTTCTCTTCCTCACGCTTCGGCAGGGTACGCCACAACATATTCACCTGGCTTTGCAGATACTCTTCGCGGCTTTTCTGCCGGGCTTTCTCCTCCTGCAGGGAGATTTTCTGCGGACGTTTGTAACGATCCACGCCGTAGTTCATCAGCGCATGGCAGGAGTCGAGCAGTTTTTCCACTTCATCCACGCCGTAACGCTCTTCGCAGTCGGTAATGTACTTACGGGCGAAGATAAGGTAATCGACAATAGAACTGGCATCCGTCCAGCTGCGGAACAGGTAATTGTTCTTGAAAAAGGAGTTGTGTCCGTAGCAGGCATGCGCCATGACCAGCGCCTGCATGGTAATGGTGTTCTCTTCCATCAAATAAGCAATACACGGGTTGGAGTTGATGACAATCTCATACGCCAGCCCCTGCTGCCCGTGCTTATACAACCGTTCCGTTTCAATAAATTTTTTACCAAACGACCAGTGAGGATAATTAATCGGCATCCCGACGCTGGAGTAGGCGTCCATCATCTGTTCGGACGTAATGACTTCAATCTGATGCGGATAAGTATCCAGGCGATACAGTTTTGCTACCCGGTCGATTTCGGCGAGGTAGACATCCAGCAGCTCGAAGGTCCAGTCGGGTCCATCGCTCAGACGTGTGTTGTCCTTGTTCAGGGAATCAATAGTAGCCATTAGCGCGCCCTCATTGTGGGTGCTCTCTCTGTCTGGAGAGCCTCCTTTCAAGCATAGATCAACGTGTTAAAAAGCGTGCTGGAGCAGAAATTTTTTCTTTGCGATTTCGCGTTTTTGATACGGCAAATAAACGGTGTCTCGCAGCATATTATGCTGGTTAAAAATAACGCGCAGCAGGAGATCCCAAATTAGCACTATCCCCTGATGCTGGGGGATGTGTGAGGTAAGTCACCATAAAAAAGTCATATGTTGAATAATATTTTCAACTAGGTTATCAATCTGTAATTAGAAGATTGTTCTTTTGCACATAATGGAGTGGCTATGCGTGTTGTCATACTGGGAAGTGGTGTCGTTGGCGTAACCAGCGCCTGGTATTTAAGTCAGGCGGGACATGACGTAACCGTTATCGATCGTGAATCCGGTCCAGCGCTTGAAACCAGCGCGGCAAACGCCGGGCAAATCTCTCCGGGCTATGCGGCGCCGTGGGCGGCACCCGGTGTTCCGCTGAAGGCGATTAAATGGATGTTCCAGCGCCATGCGCCGCTGGCCATCAGCCTTGACGGCACCCAATTTCAGCTGAAGTGGATGTGGCAGATGCTGCGCAACTGCGACACCCGCCACTACATGGAAAACAAAGGGCGCATGGTGCGTCTGGCGGAGTACAGTCGTGATTGCCTGAAAGCCTTGCGCGCGTCGACCGGCATTGAGTACGAAGGCCGTCAGGGCGGGACGCTACAGCTGTTCCGTACGGAGCAACAGTACGAAAATGCGACCCGCGATATCGCCGTGCTGGAAGATGCCGGCGTACCGTACGAGCTGCTGGAAGCGAGCCAGCTTGGTCAGGTTGAACCGGCCCTGGCGGAAGTGACGCACAAACTGACGGGCGGTCTGCGCCTGCCGAATGACGAAACCGGTGACTGCCAGCTCTTTACGCAACGTCTGGCACAAATGTGTGAGCAGGCGGGGGTGAAATTCCGCTTTAACACCTCTGTCGATAAGCTGCTGTCGGAAGGGGAAAAGATTTACGGCGTGAAGTGCGGCGACGAAGTGATCAAAGCTGATGCTTACGTCATGGCGTTTGGCTCGTACTCCACTGCCATGCTGAAAGGCATTCTCGATATTCCGGTCTATCCGCTCAAGGGCTACTCGCTGACCATTCCGGTGAAAGAGGAGAGCGGCGCTCCCGTGTCGACCATCCTGGATGAAACCTACAAGATTGCGATTACGCGCTTCGATAACCGCATCCGCGTCGGCGGCATGGCGGAGATTGTCGGCTTCAACACCGAGCTGCTGAAGCCGCGTCGTGAAACGCTGGAGATGGTGGTGGGGGATCTCTTCCCGCGCGGGGGTTTTGTTGAGCAGGCAACGTTCTGGACCGGCCTGCGTCCAATGACTCCCGACGGCACACCGATAGTTGGGCGCACGCCGTTTAAAAATCTGTGGACCAATACCGGACACGGCACGCTTGGCTGGACGATGGCCTGCGGGTCTGGTCAACTGCTGAGCGACCTGATTTCCGGGCGCACGCCGGCCATTCCGTTTGACGATTTAAGCGCCGCACGCTATCAATCAGGGTTTACGCCGTCACGTCCACAGCACCTGCACGGCGCGCATAACTAAGGAGTCGTCATGTCCCGTCCTGTTCTGGCTCAGCTGGATCTGCAGGCCCTGAAGGATAACCTGCAAATTGTTCGCCGGGCAGCACCTGGTTCACGCGTCTGGTCGGTGGTCAAAGCGAATGCCTACGGCCACGGTATTGACCGTATCTGGAGCGCCCTCAGCGCGACCGACGGTTTTGCGTTACTGAATCTGGAAGAGGCCATTCTGCTGCGTGAACGCGGCTGGAAAGGGCCCATCCTGTTGCTTGAGGGTTTCTTCCACGCCGACGACCTGCCGTTACTTGATAAGTACCGTCTGACCACCAGCGTTCACAGCAACTGGCAAATTAAAGCCCTGCAGGATGCAAAACTGCATGCGCCGCTGGATATTTACCTCAAGGTCAACAGCGGTATGAACCGCCTGGGCTTCCAGCCTGAGCGGGTGCACACCGTCTGGCAACAGCTGCGTGCGCTGAAGAATGTGGGTGAAATGACGTTGATGGCGCACTTTGCCGATGCGGAAAAACCTGATGGCATTGCCGATGCCATGGTGCGTATTGAGCAGGCGGCTGAAGGGCTGGATTGTCCGCGCTCGCTGTCAAACTCAGCCGCCACGCTATGGCATCCTGAAGCCCACTATAACTGGGTACGACCGGGGATTGTCTTGTACGGCGCATCTCCGTCAGGTCAGTGGCAGGATATCGCCAACAGCGGCCTGAAGCCGGTCATGACCCTGCGCAGTGAAATTATTGGCGTGCAGACGCTGAAGGCCGGTGACACGGTGGGCTACGGCAGCCGTTACCGGGCGAAGGGCGAGCAACGGATTGGTATTGTGGCGGGCGGCTATGCCGACGGTTACCCGCGCATCGCCCCGACCGGTACGCCAGTCCTGGTAGATGGTGTGCGCACCGGTACGGTGGGTACCATCTCTATGGATATGCTGGCCGTTGATTTGACGCCATGCCCGCAGGCGGGGATCGGTTCACCGGTTGAGCTGTGGGGTAACGAAATCAAAATTGATGATGTGGCTGCCGCGGCGGGAACGGTGGGGTACGAATTAATGTGCGCGCTGGCACCAAGAGTGCCGGTTGTGACGGTGTAACATATATTCGCCGGGTAGCGCTAGCGCTTACCCGGCAAAAAAACAACTACTCCGCTTCCTCGTCCATTGGCCTCACGCCAACTTTCCTGACCTCGTTATCTTCTTTCTCGGCTACCGTCCAGATCATCCCGGCAAACTCCACCTGGTCACCAACGACGGGGGCTGCACCCAGCAGTTGCTGAATGATTTCCCCTAACGTTTGCTGCTTGTCGCGGTACTCCAGCCCTTCATCCAGACCGTAAATCAGCGCCACATCGGCAAACTTGGCACTCGCTTCCAGAATAAAATCACCAAAGAAGCGCTGATCCAGCGCCACCGGTGGTGACTGACTGAACAGCTTGCCCAGCGCAGGCAGATCGCGCTCGCGGCCAATGACACACAGGATATCGCCTTCGCGCAGACGAGTGCTGCCGGTAGGATGCAGCAGGGCATTATCACGGAACAAGGCGGCAATACGCGTTTCGGCCGGCATATGTAAATCGCGCAGCGATGCTCCCACACACCATTTGTCGGCGCTTAGTTGATAGACGAACTGTTCCCATGGGTTCTCAGGGTGAATGTCCAGCCCCACGCGGGAAACCGGCCAGCCGACAGGAGGGACCACCACTTTGGCTTTTTTCGCTGCCCACCCGAGTGAGGTTCCCTGGAATAGCAGGGAAATCAGTACCACGAAGAACGCCACGTTAAAGAACAACCGCGCATTATCCAGACCGGCCATCATCGGGAAGACGGCAAGAATAATCGGCACCGCACCACGCAGCCCCACCCAACTGATAAAAACCCGTTCACGTAGATTGAAACCGCGAAACGGCAGCAGGCCCGCAAACACCGACAGCGGACGGGCGAAGAAGATCATCCATGCTGAAAGCAACAGCGCCGGAACGGCAATCGGCAACAGGTCTGACGGCGTGACCAGCAGACCCAGCACCAGGAACATGCCGATTTGCGCCAGCCATGCCAGACCGTCGAAATTCTGCAAAATAGCATGACGATTGCGAATCGGACGGTTGCCCATCAGGAATCCGCAGAGATAAACCGCCAGAATGCCGCTGCCGTCCAGCGCCGTGGTAACGGCAAAAATCAGAATGCCGCCGCTCAGCGCCAGCAGAGGGTAAAGCCCCAGAGGAAGCGAGATACGGTTGATCATCTGCTGTAACAGATATCCTCCCGCCAGACCGATGAAAATACCCAGACCGAACTGCTGCAGAATATGCCAGGCAAACATCCAGCTCAGCCCGTTTTCGTGCTGCTGAATCATCTCGATTAACGTGATGGTGAGAAACACCGCCATCGGATCGTTACTGCCGGATTCAATCTCAAGCGTGGAACCGACACGTTCGTTAAGCCCTTTTCCGCCGAGCAGGGAAAACACGGCTGCGGCATCGGTTGAGCCAACGATAGCGCCAATCAGCAAACCTTCCATGATATTGAGATGGAAAAGCCACGCGGCCATCATCCCGGTCAGTCCAGAGGTAATCAACACACCGACCGTGGCGAGCGACAGTGCAGGCCCTAAGGCCACGCGGAACGAACTCGCCTGGGTGCGCATCCCGCCGTCCAGCAGGATCACCGCCAGCGCGAGGTTACTCACCATGTAAGCGAAAGGGTAGTTATCGAATGGGATACCGCCGATGCCATCAATGCCAGCCAGCATGCCGATGGCAAGGAAAATAACAAGAATAGGTATGCCGAGACGCGATGAAAATGAACTTAATAAAATACTGCTGGTTACAAGCACAGAACCCAGAATGAAAAGGCTGATTATCGCTGCGGCATCCAATGTTGTCTTTCTCCCACCTCAATGTTAACGCTGTTACTAAAACCCTAACATATTAACGGTGGCAACAGCGTTTTATTAAGGGGGTTAAACGGTTTTTTTATGCCTTTATGACAGGATGGCCGCTGATGGTTAGTCGACTGCCTGAATCATCATGAATCAGGGCGGCGTGTGCGCCCAGCGCCAGGGTCACAGTCTGCTGCTCATGGCCAAAATCCAGCCCCGTAATAACCGGGATATCCAGCCGCGAGCGAATGAAGTCGACCATAGTCTCAAGAGAATAACCCGCGTCATAATCATTCGGTGCTGAGCCGCTAAAACTGCCCAGTACAATCGCGGACTGACGTTCGAGGATCCCGGCGTGATAAAGCTGCAATAACATACGCTCAACGCGGAACGGATGTTCGTTGATATCTTCCAGCACCAGAATGCCGTCCTCAATTTGCGGTAGCCACGGCGTACCAATCAGCGAGACCAGCATCGCCAGGTTGCCGCCCCAGAGCTGGCCTTCACATTCCCAGTACGGCCCATTGCCTTGCCACTCCACGCTGTAGGTGGGATTACGCAGCGCGCGCCAGAAATGCTCCTGGGTGAAGGGGTCCAGCTCCGGCGCACCGAAATTACCCGCCAGCATCGGGCCGCTGAAGGTGATGACGTTATGCAAGGCCAGCAGCCCAAGCTGGATCGCCGTGAAATCGCTGTGTCCGCAGATCAGCAGCGGATCCTGCAGCTGGCGCTGCGCCAGCCCTTGCCAGTCGATACTCTCCAGTAAGCGGCTCGCACCGTATCCCCCGCGCACCGCGAGCACAATCTGGTTTTCGCCCTTCAGGTTCACCAGACTATTGATATCATTCAGCCTCTGCGCTTCCGTTCCGGCAAAACGCTGAAGACGGCGGGGGATAATCGTCTGATTTTCTACCTGATGGCCGGATTCCAGCAAGCGCTGAACGCCCCGTTGTGCCGCGTCCTGGTTAATGCAGTAACCCGAGGGCGCGATGAGATGAAACTGAGACATGGCAATTCCTTGCTGAATGAGAAACTAATTGTCTATATCATGCCGCTTATACGCCGCCTGCTTCAAGAGGCGGCGCACCGCGATGACCGGCTATAAGGATAGATGACGTGAAATTGAGATGGTTTGCTTTTTTGATTGTGTTGCTTGCTGGCTGTAGTTCAAAACATGATTATCAAAACCCGCCCTGGAACCCTGAAGTGCCCGTAAAACGGGCCATGCAGTGGATGCCGATCAGTGAACAAGCCGGAAAGGCCTGGGGCGTTAGTCCACGACTGATCACGGCGATTATTGCGGTGGAGTCCGGCGGTAATCCAACGCTCGTCAGCAAATCCAACGCGGTGGGGCTGATGCAGCTTAAAGCGTCAACGGCGGGAAAAGAGGTCTACCGTTACATGGGCTGGAGCGGGCAGCCGTCGACCAGTGAGCTGAAGAACCCGGAACGCAACATTTCGATGGGGACCGCCTACCTGAGCATTATGGAGCATGGGGTGCTGAAGGGGATTCAGGACCCGGAAGTGATGCAGTATGCGCTGGTGGTGTCTTATGTAAACGGTGCCGGCGCGTTGCTCAGAACCTTCTCCTCTGACCGGAAAGAGGCGATAGCAGAAATTAATGGTATGGACAAAGATGAGTTCTTTGAGCATGTAGCTAAGAATCACCCGGCACCACAGGCACCTCGTTATATCTGGAAAGTTCAGAAAGCGATGGATGCTATGTAATGCCGTAGACGGGCGGCGGTTACGCTGCCCGACTTTTCTCACAGAACTTTATTGGCGCGTTGCCGCGCTTCCCGCTCCAGTGAATAGATAATACGCTGAAGCTCGCGCTCTGCGCCGGGCCCCACGTTAAGGAAACGGAAGCTCAGGCGTGGCGTAGTGATAGTTTCATTTTTGCTGTCTACGACTTTGCGATCGCTGATGGCAATCAGCTGTGCATCAAAATAAAAGCGACCCCAGCCTCCCATATCCAGTTCTATCTGGGTAAAGCGCATGCCTTCAACCAATCCCTCAGGAGTCGCGGTATCCATCAGCGCGCCCATACCGCCCAGAGACAGATCGAAGAGGCGGAAACGGATCTCTTTTTTGTCAGGCATTTTGGCCTTACAAAAATAGGCTGGCTGAAGTGGAGCGCTGATGCGGAAATACTCACGACGCTGGACAAACCAGAGATTGGTGGGAAGAGGCGTAACAAAAGCAGGAAGCCCCTGGTATTCACTCAGTTCCAGTCGTGGCAGCACAAACTCAACTTTCGCACCCTGAGTTTCGGCCATCACTGCGATATTTTCCGCTTTCAGTGCGGCACGGTTTTCATACTCCTGACTGCCCAGGTCGATAACCAGCCGCTCCTGCGAGGCATCAAGGATCTTGCTGATGAACTGATTATTCGACCAACTGATGCGCAGCGGCACTTCGCCTTTTTGCAGGTCGCGTAATACCCCTAATACAGCCAGCGGATTTTGCTTGAGGAACTGCTCACTGTAATGACTCACGCCGGATGGCTCCTTGAAAGATGACAGACTGTCTTAGCGTTATCGGCAATCAACAATGAAACTTAATACAAACCGGTGAGTTTTTTTTGCCTGTTTAAGCAAAGATAAGTCGGTGAGATGAAAATGGTTTTCCGGCGATGACCTATACTTAAGTTAGCTGTGCAGAAGGTTTTCTGCGCACGCGTTAAACCTGCAAGAGGGCATCGCTATGGGTATCATCGCCTGGATTATCTTTGGTCTAATTGCCGGCGCTATTGCCAAACTGATCATGCCGGGGCGTGATGGTGGCGGTTTTATTTTGACCTGTGTACTCGGGGTCGTTGGTGCGGTTGTGGGCGGCTGGCTGGCGACGATGTTTGGCTTTGGAGGCAACATAAGTGGTTTCGACCTGCACAGTTTTCTGGTCGCTGTCGTGGGTGCCATTGTGGTGCTGGTCATATTCAGGTTACTGCGACGAGCATAAATTGACATAAACGGCTCTCTGCGGAGGGCCGTTTTTTTACCGGAGTATTGATTTGCTAATCTAAATGATAATAATTGTCGTTCCTAATTGTATCTAACAACAAGACGACATTATGAATACCTCACGTTTTGCGCTGTGCGCCCTGGCAGGTGCCGTCACGCTGGCATTACAGGCCCAGGCGATTGCCGAAGAATCCACCATCGTTGTTACGGGCTCAGAGCAGGGCAGCGCGCTACCGGCCTGGACGAACAGCGCCACGAAATCGGCCGTTGCTGAAAGTAAAACGCCGCAGGTCATCACGACCCTCTCTGCGCCGGAAATAGAAAAGCGTCACGCGAATTCGGTGAATGAAATCCTGCGCTATGCCCCGGGCGTCTCAACGGAGGTACGGGGGAATACCTCCTATATGAGCGAATATAAAATTCGTGGCTTTACCGTTGACCAGGAGTTCTACAACGGGCTGCAACTACCCTATAACGTCACCGGAAACACCAAGGCGCGCATCGATCCGCTGTTAATAGACAGCGTTGATATCCTGAAAGGTCCCTCATCGGTCCTATACGGCGGCGGTTCGCCGGGCGGGCTGGTGAATATTCAAAGTAAAAAGCCGCAGCGAGAAGCCCGAACTGAGGTCGGTTTTAACACCGGGAACCGTAATCTGAAAGAGGGCTATCTCGACTCAACCGGACAAATTGCCGGCAGCGACTGGAGTTATCGTCTGCTGGGTAAAGCGACGGAAAATGACGATCAGCCGCACACTACCCGGTATGAAAACTACCTGATTGCCCCATCTGTCACCTGGCAACCGGACAGTAAAACCCGCCTCACCCTGGATGCCCTGGCGCAAAATACCCCGAGCCTGACCCCGTCTAACCCTCTGCCGATCGCTTACCTGCGCTCGAAATACGCGGGCAAGCGCGATTACGCCGGAGATGAGTGGAATGGATTTAAGCAGCGTCAGTGGATGTTGGGCTACAGCTTCGAACACGAATTTGACAGCGGTTGGGGCTTTAATCAGAAAGCGCGCTATTTCGACGTTGATACCCACCAGCGCAGCGCCTACGCGACAGGGACAGGAAGCGAGGTATACCAGCTCAACCGCTTTGCCTACACCACCGATGAAGACCTTAAGAGCTTTAACATCGATAACCAGGTGACCAAAACCGTTACGCTGGGTGACTGGAAACACCATCTGCTGGCCGGGTTTGACTATCAGAAGCTGAACTCCCATTTCCACTATCGCTACGCGTCGGCCACGCCGGGTATGGATATGCGTCATCCTGACTATTCGCAGATCCAGGAAAGCGCGCTGGGGCTCTACACCGCCCAGAAAAACCGTCTCAGCTACCAGCAAAACGGTTATTACCTGCAGGATCAGATGGAATTTGGCGGCCTCAATCTGCTGGGCAGCTTGCGCTACGACGATTACCGCTCCGTCACCACCAACTATCTGCAAAACGGCGATAAAGCCTGGGTATCGCAGGACCGCGTTACCAAACGCCTGGGGGCGCTTTACGCCTTCGACAACGGGATTTCGCCATTTATCAGCTACTCAGAAGGTTTTGCGCCGGTGTCACCGCAGGGAACGCTCGTGGCGAAAGACGTCAAACCGACCACCAGCAAGCAGGTGGAAGGCGGGGTAAAATATCTGCTGGCCGACTACGCCACCACCTTTACCGCCTCGGTGTTTAACATCCGTCAGAAAAACGTCGTCACCTCCGATCCGGGCTTCCTGAACTATCGTCAGACCGGGGAAGTGGAATCAAAAGGGGCAGAACTGTCCGCCATCAGCCGTCCGATGGAAAACCTTACGCTGATTGCTAACTATGCCTACACCCACGCGATCAATACGGAAGATGACAAGTACAAAGGGAAACGTCCAACGCAGGTGCCGGAAAATGCCTTTAATCTCTGGGGGGATTACACCTTTGAGAACACGGCGTTGAAAGGGTTGATGCTGGGTGCGGGCGCACGCTACACCGGGCCGATGGAAATCTCTCCTGCTAACGATGCGGGTAAACTGGGTGGTGCAACGCAGTACGATCTGGCGGCTTCGTACCGGATGGGGGAAATTATGCCTTCGCTGGCAGGGCTGACGCTTAAGGCCAGCGCACAGAACATCACCAACAAAGAGACGCTAACCTGCTACGACGCGACCAACTGCTGGATTGGGGGTGACAGGACGTATCAGCTAGGGGCGAGTTACAGTTTCTAAGCAAAGCCCGGTGAGTACAAAACGTAGGCCGGGTAAGGCGTAGCCGCCACCCGGCAATACTCACTTACTGCGCCGTCGCTTTCACCGGTGCCACCTCATCATTTGCCGCAGGCTGATTTTCCGGCACGCTGTCACACGGTTTCGCTTTCGGACACACCCGATCCAGCATCTTCAGCGTTACGCCGTTACTCCAGCCGAAGCCGTCCTGCAGCGGATACTCGCCTCCGCCGCCACCGGTCCCGGTTGTCGACACGTCATACTTCTCGACCAGTTTCTTTTCGCGGTCGTAAGTATGCTGAACGTTCTTCAGGAAGCGCCAGGTTACCTCCATCGAGACCTTCTCTTGCCCGTAATTCTGCAGACCTTCCGCGGCCACCCACTGCAGCGGGGCCCAGCCGTTTGGCGCATCCCACTGCTGACCACTGTTGATGGTGGTGGTGGAAATCCCGCCCGGTTTCAACAAGCGAGACGAGGTTGCGGCTGCCACTTTGTCGGCCCGATCCTGTGCCGCCGCCTTCACGTAAAGTGGGAACAGGGCTGCCGCCGTGAGTTGATTACGCACCTTTTTGCTCTTGAGATCGTAATCGGCGTACCAGCCCTCTTTATCATTCCACAGATGGCTCTCGATGGCTTTCTGACGCGCGGTTGCCAGCGTTTCGTATTTGCTCGCGCTGGCGGCATCGCCACTCTCCTGGCTTGCCCGCGCCAGCAGTTTTTCCATCTTGAACATCAGGGCATTCAGATCGACGGGCACAATACTGGTGGTCCGGATCGTGCCGAGCTTTTGCGGATCGTCCATCCAGCGGGAGCTAAAATCCCAGCCCGAAGCCGCAGCGGAACGTAAATCACGGTAGATCTCCGTCGCGGGACGGTTAGGGTTACTTTTGGCGGTATTCACATCGTCAAGCCAGGACTCCGGGCGCGGAGTATCGCGGTCATCCCAGTAGCGGTTGAGAATAGTGCCATCATCCAGTTTCACCACCCGTTTACTGGCTTGCCCCGGCTGAAGGGCATCTACGCCATCCATCCAGTAAGCGTACTCTTTCTCCATCTGCGGACGATATTTCTTCAGCGCATCGCTGTCGTGGGTCGCCAGCAGCTCAACCATCATTGAGAAAAACGGTGGCTGGGAGCGGCTCAGGTAGTAGCTACGGTTGCCGTTGGGAATGTGGCCGAAGGTGTCAATCTCATACGCAAAGTTATCCACCATGTCGCTGATTTTGTCCCAGTGATTGCTTTCCGCCAGGCCCAGCATGGTGAAATAGCTGTCCCAGTAGTAGACCTCACGGAAACGCCCGCCGGGCACCACGTAAGGTTTGGGTAACGGCAGAAGGGAATCCCATATGTTGCTGGCTTTATCCGTGGTGCGCGTCAGTACGGGCCAGAGATCGTCAATGTGCTCACGTAAACTTTGTCCAGCAGGCGGAACATATTTTTCCCCTTCCGCAGGGAGCGTGAAGTTCATCTCGACAAAGTGGCGTAAGTCAAAGCTGGACTGCGTGTGCTGCATCCGATAATCCGCCAGAATCATTAGCGGGTCGCTTTTAGGGATGGCATCAGCGAAGGTTTTCTGATCGGGAAACAGTTTGGCACTTTGCACATCATTGAAAAGAGGGCCCAGCAAGATATCAGGTGAGGTTGTCTGGGTCGCGGGGCTATCGTCGGCATAACCCAATGTCGTTACGCCGAGCAGCGCGCCGCCTAACGCAAGGGGCAAGAACGCAGGGCGTAGTGTACGAGGTCTTATCATTAGTTCGTCTCCTGTCTTCACTAAACAGCGTGACCGCTGTTGTCAATCACCTGAAAACCTTAGACGAATATTGCCTGCTTCGCGTTAAATATTGCTGTTCGGTCAGGCCTCTTCCGGCGTCTGGCTGGTTTCCCGCAGCGTGCCCGGCGCATGTCCAATAATGCGCTTAAATGCCCGGCTAAATGCCGCCAGAGAGCCGTATCCCAGCCGCAGCGCGACGGTTTCAATCGGCTGATTTTCGTGTCGAATGTACTGAATGGCCAGCCTCATCCTCAGCTCGCTGAGATATTTTGCCGGCGTAGTTCCCGTCGCCGCCAGAAACCGTTCTGCGAATACAGAACGGGAAGTCCCCGCTTCTTTTGCCAGGTCTGCCACGCTCCAGTTCAGGCCAGGCTGCTGGTGCATAGCGTAAATGGCGCGGCTCAGGCGTGGGTCACGCAGTACCTGCACCCAGCCGGTGGCTTTGCCACAGCCGCCTTCAACCCAGCCACGTACGATTAACGCTGCCACCACGTCGGCCAGTCGCGCCAGGATCCCCGCGTACCCGGCCTGACGCGCCACGGATTCCCGCTCCATCGCCGCCAGCAACGGATGGATCTCCGGCCAGGTGGACATCAACCGGCTGACCATCATCACTTCCGGCATCGCCTTGATCAGCGGCTGCATCCCGCCCAGCTCAAAATCCATGCACCCGCTAAAGATGATGGTGTTCTCGCTTTCCGGGCAGGGCTCGCAGGTGATGGCACACACCGAGCTGCAGATGGGCTCGCTGGGAAAGGCGTTAATGGGCGTAATGGTCGCCTGCTCGTCTGAGAGCAGGGCATGGGAATTGCCGGCAGGAATAAAAAGGGCGTCACCACTGCTCAGTTCGAACGTTGCACCGCTCTCCATTCGCAGCAGTGCGCTACCGTGGCTTACAAAATGAAACTGCGCCCTACCGGGCGCCTGATGGAACGCGACGCCAAACGGTGCACTGGCCTGGATGCGCCGGTATTTCACACCTGACAGGCGCATGCCGCGTAAAAGTTCGCTGATCAGGTCGGGTGACTGTACGGTCATGGCGCAACTCCGGACGAATAATCAATAAGTGGAGATTATATGTCATAGATCGTCCAGGGTGAACCTTCTATGCTTTTGCGACAGTTGTCACATTTTAATAACGGGAGAACAACAGATGAATTCATGTGTCGCGGCGAGAGAGGCCATCGCGCCTGCAAAACCCGCCTGGCGAGCGGTCTATTCACTGGGGCTGGGAGTGTTTGGGTTGATTACGGCAGAATTTCTGCCCGCCAGTTTGCTGACGCCGATGGCTGCGAGCCTGGGGGTAAGTGAGGGGATGGCCGGTCAGGCCGTAACCGCCACCGCACTGGTGGCGCTGGTCACGGGATTGCTGATCACGCCGGCCACCAAAAACATCGACCGCCGCTGGGTATTGATGTTTTTCTCCGTGCTGCAAATCATCTCCAGCCTGCTGGTGGCTTTTGCGCCCAGCCTGCACGTCCTGCTGATGGGGCGATTGCTGCTGGGGGTTGCCATCGGCGGATTCTGGGCGATGTCGACGGCCACGACGATGCGTCTGGTTCCTGCGGATAAAGTGCCGAAAGCGCTGGCGGTGATCTTCTCCAGTGTATCAATTGCCACCGTAGTTGCTGCCCCACTGGGAAGCTATCTGGGTAGCCTGATCGGCTGGCGTAACGTCTTTATTCTCTGCATTCTGCCAAGTATGCTGGCGCTGCTGTGGCAGCTCTGGGTGCTGCCTTCCATGAAACCGGAGAGCAGCGGTAGCCTGAGTACGCTGTTCCGGGTGCTGCGTCGTCCGGGGATGATCGGCGGCATGCTGGCGACCATCCTGATCTTCAGCGGCCACTTTGCCTTCTTTACCTACCTGCGTCCGTTCCTGGAAACAGTAGGTCAGGTAAGCGTTGAGAGTATTTCACTGATCCTGCTGGGTTTTGGACTCGCCAATTTTGTGGGCACCTCTGTCGCCGGGCACCTGCTGGCACGTAATCTGCGCCTGACGCTGGCGCTGGTACCGTTTGCGATGGGCGTACTCGCCCTCACGATGGTGGCGTTTGGTCATCTGGCGATGCTGGATGGATTCCTGGTTGCGTTGTGGGGCTTTGCGTTTGGTCTGGTTCCGGTGGGCTGGTCAACCTGGCTTGCTACCACCGTTCCGGATGAAGCCGAAAGTGCAGGGGGGTTGCTGGTGGCCTCAATTCAGCTGGCAATCAGTGCGGGTGCGGCCGGGGGCGGGGCGGTATTTGACCTCAACGGTGCCAGCGGCGTATTTGCCGGAAGTGGTTTCCTGCTGGTGACGGCGATGGTGATTGTGTTTATGGGTGTGAGAGTGAAGGCGGAGTAATAAATTTGCCGGGTAAGCGTTATCGCTACCCGGCTTCAGAGTTACAACCCTTTCTTATCCATCCACAAAGCCAGATCTACCAGGCGGTTTGAGAATCCCCACTCGTTGTCATACCACGCCAGGATCTTCACCATATTCCCGCCAATCACCAGCGTGGAAAGCCCGTCGATAATTGAGGAGCGTGGGTCGCCCTGGTAATCGCTGGAGACCAGCGGTTCATCGCTATATCCCAGAATGCCTTTCAGTGGCCCGCTGGCGGCAGCGTGACGAAACGCGTCATTCACCTCTTCAACAGTCACGTTACGGCTTAGCGTTACCGTTAAATCCACAATCGATACCACTGGAACCGGCACGCGCAGGGAGTAGCCGGTCAGTTTACCGTCCAGGGAAGGGATGACTTTCCCCAGCGCTTTTGCCGCACCGCTGGAGTACGGAACGATTGACAGGGCTGCAGCACGTGCCCCGCGCAGATCTTTTTCAGGCTGATCGTGCAGCGCCTGACTGTTGGTATAAGCATGGGTCGTGTTCATCAGACCATGTTCAATCCCGAACTGTTGATGTAGCACTTGCGCAGCCGGAGCCAGGCCGTTAGTGGTACAACTCCCGTTGCTTACGACAACATGCCGGGCAGGATCGTACTGCTCGTGATTGACCCCCATCACTATCGTCAGATCATCGTTTTTTCCGGGAGCGGAGATGATAACGCGCTTAGCGCCACCGTGGGTGATATGCACAGCCGCTTTTTCCCGTTCAGTAAAGAAGCCGGTGGCCTCAATTACCACGTCAACACCGGCATCACGCCACGGAATATTCGCCGGGTCGCGTTCGCTATATACGGTAATTCGCTGACCATCCACCTGCAACGCGCCGTCAGCCGCTTCAACGGGAACCGGCAGGGTACCGAGAAGGGAATCGTGTTTGAGCAGATGGGCGAGGGTTTTGCTGTCCGTCAAATCGTTAATGGCCACGATCTGCAGATCCGCGTTGCCCAGCGCCGCGCGCAGGAAATTACGTCCAATACGGCCGAAACCGTTAATACCGACCTTAACCATGGTGCACTCCTTATCTGTGTTGTCTGGAGTCACTGTAGGCGTCAGGTCGAATGGCGTAAATGACAAAAAAGGATCAGATTACGCCATTTTCCGGCAATGAAAGCGCTGGCGGTACTCACCCGGTGTGAGGTGGAGCTGTTTCTCAAACACGCGTCGCAAATTAATACTGCTGCCAAACCCGGTTCGCTCAGCAATAAGCTCAAGGGGATCCCGGGTCTGCTCCAGCATCTGTCGGGCGGCAGCCAGACGCGCTTCAGTGACGTAGCGGGCCGGAGAAACCCCGGTCTCACGAGTAAACACACGGGTGAAATTGCGCGGGCTCATCGCCGCTTTCCCGGCCAGATTTTCCACGCACAGGTCTTCCGTGAGGTTTTGCAGGATCCAGGTTTGCAACGCACTGAGCGGGCCAGAATCGCCGGGTTGCTGAAGGCTATAACGGCTGAACTGCAGTTGCCCACCGGGGCGGCGCAGATACATCACCATATCCTGCGCCACGTCGCGGGCGAGGGTAAAGCCATAGTCATCTTCCACCAGTGCCAGAGTCAGATCGAACCCGGAACTTACGCCGCCAGAGGTCCAGACAGGACCATCCTGAACATACAGCGGACCACTTTCGACCCTGATAGCCGGATACTGAGCTTGCATTGTCTCCAGCAGCCGCCAGTGGGTGGTCGCGCGACGACCATCGAGCAATCCCGTCTGGGCCAGCAGCATCGCACCGCCACAAATTGACGCTATCCGCCGCGCATGCGGCGCAGCCAGGTGCAGCCAGTCCACCACAGCGGTGCTTTCCTGTTCATTCATACCGCGACCGGTGATGATAATCGTATCCAGCGGTTCACGCGGGTCCAGTTCCGGCAGACGATAGTCCGCCAGCAGGTTCAGACCGGACTGGCCGTGGATCACCTGGTGAGGCTGCGTGGTGGCGATGATAATGCGATAGCGGGGATGCGAAATACCTTCCGGATGCAGTCGATTGGCCTGCATCAGAATGTCAGCGATACCGGCGGCTTCAAACAGCATGCCGCCGTCAGGAACAATAATCAGTATTTTCTTCATGTCCTGAAAAGTACCTTTATTGCAGAATAAGTCAAGCTGCATAATGAAGAGGCTGAATCGGGTAGAATCGTTTGACTCCACGGTAAAGGATAAGAATGACGATACGGATCAGGAGAACACTGCAACGTTGCGCAGTTATGTCACTAAAGTACTTTGTATCTTCAGACGATAATGACAAGGTAATGCAAGAAAATGTTGCGCAGTTTTTTTGGAAATTATCACTATCTGAAGGGCATTTTATGGAACTTATCTATTCTTATCTGCATTCCTGCTGGGGGGAAAAGTTTGCTTTAGGACTTAATCTTTCTCAAAAGATTCATTGTGAGTATGATTTTGCAACAAAGAAAATAGTCGTGCAGGAGAAAAAGACGACAGATTTAACCCATTTCTTTGGTAGCGGAATATCAAACGTCACTGCAATTGTTGGACGCAATGGTGTAGGGAAATCGACCATCCTTCGTCTGTTAGGTTTAAAAAAAAGTGACCTCAATGATATTTATCGCACGGATGAAGCAGTATGGTTTTGCCTCTATCATATTGAGGGGAAAATCTATGCACTAGAAGGAATTAGTTCTGGGGAGCTTTTTGATGATAGTATTCTCCAACGCCGGAAAGGATACTTTGCCTATATTCTTGTTGAGCATGACGGACAACTTTATTACAAAAGCCATCTTCAGGATTATACGAACGACTTTGAAAATAAGTTAGTGGTTCTTTTTAATCCTGATATGAAGGTAAGGCAGCGTTATGAATCCGAGTATAATAATTATGGATTCAAACGTGAATATATTAATATCTCGACAAGGGCAATGTATGAATTCTTGACTTTCCAGGAAGAATTCGCAGAGTTTAAAAGCCGAAAATGGCATTATGAATTAAAAATAAATAACAACTTCAGGAATAACAGGATGTCTTCTGAAAGAATCCTTAAGTTATTCAGGGATAAGGATTTTTATACTGAAGAGGAAATTCCTTTTCCACATACAATATATACAGAAAGACTAAAGGGAAGTAAACCGCATTTTATTTTGCATTTAATCGAAATGCTCATTAATGACCTTTTTATTGACACCGTGGAACCTGGGCGTACAGAGATTTTAGACGAACAGGTAGATCAGAAGTTTGTTGAACGCTATCTTAATGAAATTGGAGAGTTGTTTGACGGCGATCTTATGAATTTTTCTGAAGTTCGACACTATCTGTCAAATATTATGCTCCGTTTTATCTCTGTAGCAGAAGATATCATCGGGATAGATGAAGAGATCGATTGGCCAGTCGTGATCAAAATACTCGAATCTTTACCAGATGAGTGGTTTAAAAATAGTCATGGATATATTCAACTTGCTATCCCTTGTACACCTGAAGCATATAAATATGATGTTATTTCACTTCTTGATGAGTTAGCTAAAGCACGTTTTACTACACCAGTGAAATGCACTTCTCCTCTGATGAGTTCAGGGCAAACGGCATTGGTCGAAAAAATTTCAAGTATTCGTTATGCCATAAACAATCAGCTTTCATATGACCGAGCAAAAAATATCATTTTATTACTTGATGAATATGAGGCGCATCTACATCCGGAATGGATAAGACGTTTTTTTGATTATTTGATAACGATGCTCAGTCAATTTAAAGAGGACGTAAAAATACAAGTGGTTATCGCTACGCACACACCTTATATCATTAGTGAATTACCTAAAGAAAATATTATAAAGTTAGTCTGGAAGAATAACCGGAGGGTAACTGAAAATTGTCATTTCGGATTTGGTAGTAATATATTTGATATCATTAGTGACAGCTTTTTCCTTGATAACTCCCTTGGCGCCTTTGCCCGGAAAAAAATTGATGGCGTCATAGAGATGCTTGCATCTGAAGAGCCGAAAGGATCTGAGGAATTAATTGAATGCCTTCGAATCATTGAGCTTGTGGATGATCCGTACCTGCAATCAAAACTGCAACAATTGGTGGATGTTAAATATCCACAAAGACAACATGAAAAGGAGATTGAAAGGCTCAAAAAAAGAATTATTGAACTGGAAAGGAGTAATTACAATGATTGAGTTTTCAAGTGAAAGTATTTTTGACGGTGATTTTTGTCAGGAATATAATGCACTCCTTCGCGAGAAAATAAAACCTTTTAAATTAAGCGTTTCATCCGAAAGCGTGGATTTTACTGAGGATGCGCTGTCATACCTCCTGATCAATCCTTTCGACAGCGCCTTGAGAGAGAAGCAGGACGTTTTTTTTGATAAATACTATAATGTGATGCAATTTCTGCTCCACAGTGAAGCTTATTATGATTTTTTTAAAAATATTTTTGTTTCAGAAGGATTACCTTCTAACATATATCTTGGGAAATTGCGTGAGGAGCGCCGTAGAGTCATTGAACAGTATATAAAACCATATTTACCTCAACTTTCGACGATGCCTGCGGATGATGCATGTCGTACGGCTGTTAACTATAAAAAGATGTATGATAATGTCGATTCATATCGCAGGAGCTTAAGCAATGACATTAACAAGCATATATCCTATAAAAAAATAGACGATCAAATACGTAGCTTTGTTATTAGAAATATCAATCTACGCATATGTCCATACTGCAACCGCAACTACTGCGATTTCTATCATTTTGAGAAGAAACAAAAAAATGTCGCAGCTTTAGATCACTTTTATCCACAAAAAAAATTCCCTTTATACGCTGTTTCGCTGCACAATTTTGTTCCTTCCTGTTATTATTGCAACAGTATGCTAAAAAAAGACAGACTGTATCCATTAAAATCAGTTTATGTGACTGACTCTGTCGAAAAGACGTATTTTAAAATTGTGCCAACGAGTCTGTCGGGACTGCTTGGTGAAAAGGACGACTTTTTAGTGTGTACCAGCAAAGCGTCTATGCAGGATCGCCTAAAGGGTTACGTTTTCAGGCATGAGTCTATCTATGAAAATCATAAGCAAGAGATAACATTATGGCTCAAAAGAAAAGCTCTCCACAACGACGGATATCGTTCTCATCTGAGTACAATTCTTAAGAAAAACATTTCCGATGATGAACTAAAAATGATGTTGTTTGATACAACAGGCAATGCGGATGACTTTAAAACTAAACCCTTATCCCGAGCGAAAAAAGATATCCTGGATTTATAGACTGGAAAACGTCAGGCAAAGTTTGGACTGCAATATCGAACCTTTCTGGCAAAGCAATGCGATTTAAGTTCTTTGTTATTTCAGACGTTATCCGCGATCGTCAGGGCACTGTCTCTGGCGAAACGGCGTCTGAAGGAATGGGTAATCGAAGCTCCCTCTATTTACATCCACAACAACGTAATCACATCCACCGTCTCGCGTCGGGATTCCTGTGGCGAAGCGAACTGCCCACGTGGCTATTGATCGTTACTATTTATGCAGGCTGGTTTGCCACGCTGACGTTCTGGCAAACGCTCGGCCTGCTGCCCGCCACGCTGCTGCTCATCGGGTTTACCGCCTGGTACATGTCCCTGCAGCATGAGCTGATCCACGGGCATCCCACGCGTTTTGCCTGGCTTAACCAGCTGTTTGGCACCCTCCCGCTGGCGGTCTGGTATCCGTACGGCCTGTACCGGGACTCCCATCTTGCCCATCATCGGCACCATAGCCTGACCCATCCGGTGGATGACCCTGAGTCGTACTATTTTACGCCGGAGAGCTGGGCGCGCTTCTCCCCCTGGCAGAAGCGCGTGATCCAGGCGCGGAATACCTTTACCGGGCGGATAGTGCTGGCGCCGCTGCTGGATATCGTTCAAACACTGGGCAGCGCCGTGGCGGCATTTCGCCATCTTCAACTGCGGGCAATATCAATGTGGCTGGTTCACGTTTTGCTGCTGGTGGCTCTCTTCGCCTGGATGACGCAGACCGGCTTTTCACCCGTCTGGTTTGTACTGGCGGTCAGTTATCCGGCGCTGGCGCTGACCAAGGTTCGATCGTTTTTCGAACATCGCGCCGCAGATGACCCGCTCGCACGTTCCGTCATTAACGAAGCCGGGCTGTTCTGGCGGGTACTGTTTTTGAATCTCAACTACCATTCAGTACATCATGATTTACCGGGCGTACCCTGGTATGGACTGAAGACGATCTACCAGCAAAACCAGGATGCGTATCGGCTGCGAAATCGTGGTTTTCTCGTTATGGGCTATGGAGAATGGTTCCGCCAGTTCTGGAGCAGACCCGTTAACGTTACCGTTCATCCGGGGAGCCAACAAAGGACAAATGATGAGTAACCTGCTGGCATTTCCCATGTATGCCGTTGATCAAGCCAATACCCGCGCGCTTTGGCTAACGGTAAAGAGGTTGCTGGTCGCACGTGGTGTGTCCGTTGACCGTGTCCCCGGCTGGCCGGAATCAAATCTGCTGACCCACTGGCAACAGCCTGAGCTTATCCTCAGTCAGACCTGTGGTTATCCGTTGGTGACGTTGCTACCGGACGTGCAGGTGGTCGGCTGTTTTCACTACACCGCTTCGGGCTGCGAAGGGATCCAGTACCGCAGTTTTCTGGTAGTGCGTGCGGAGGATCGGCATCTCACGCTGGCTGATTTTCGCGGTCGTCGCGCGGTCTGTAATTCCGCGGACTCGCAGTCCGGCTACCGTGCGCTGCGAAAAAAAGTGGCTGACGACAATTTTTTCTCACAAACAACATTCAGCGGCAGCCATCGCCAGTCGCTGATTGATGTCAAACGCGGAGAAGGTGATATCGCGGCCATCGACTGTGTGACCTGGGCGCTGCTCCAGCGTCACGAGCCGGAACGGCTTGAGGGGCTCGCGGTCATTGACCGTACCCCTCTGACGCCGGGGCTGCCGCTGATCACCTCGCATAACACCTCGCCTGAAACGCTTAACGCCATTCGCGATGCGCTCCGCGCGCTGGTGGAATCACCGGAAAATCGGGACGTTTGCAACGCGGTGTTGATCGGCGGTTTTAGCGCGGTGACACGCCAGGCTTACGCTTCATTGTCTGCCTGAAAAATCTCCTGAGCGTCAGTAAAACAGCGCAGCGCCAGCGAGGAGACGGGCTTCTGTCTGCGCATAATCAGGCCGACGGGCGCCTCAATGTTTGCATCGGCGATGGGGACTATCCTGAAATTGCTGTTCAGGTCTTCCAGCCCGTTGTTCAGCGGCATCACGGCGCAGCACACGCCGCTCTGCACCGCCTGAATGATCTGGAACGTGGAGTCGCTCTCAAAAACGGACTTGGGTTCGATCCCTGCTGCGTTAAAGCTGGCCTCCATATGCGCCCGGTAGTGCATCCCTTTGGTCAGGAACCCCAGCGGAAAATCCATCAGGTCGCGCCAGGTCAGCGTGTCCTGATCCAACTGAAAGTGACGCGTATCGTGCAGCAGGCCCATCTTCGTTTTTGGCAGCTGGATAATGTCAAACAGGCTGGTGTCGATGCTGTTGAGGTAGCATATACCCAGCTCAAGCTGATTGCGGCTGACGCCATCGGCGATCTGTGCCGAGGACATGGAATAAAGGCTGTAAGTCAGTTCCGGGTATTTTTGCGTCAACAGGCGGATAAAGGTCATCGGGTCCACGCTCGCCAGCGGGACCATTCCCAGGCGTAACTCACCCACCACCTGGCCTTTGCACAGCGCGGCTTCGGCCTGTAACCCGTCGTGGGCAGCAAGCAAGGCACGCGCCCATGCCAGAATGCGTTCACCTTCCGGTGTAAAGCCTTCAAAGCGCTGCCCGCGCACAATCAGCACCAGCCCAAGCTCCTCTTCCAGGCTGCGGATGCGCATGGAGAGCGTCGGCTGGGTGATGTTGCACTGCGAGGCCGCCTTACCAAAGTGGCGGGTCTGATCGAGCGCGATCAAATATTTTAGCTGTTTTATATCCATCGTTTACTCGGCGCGAACAGCCTTACAGCATGCGGATCTCTTTCGAGCGCAGGGTGATGCGAACCGGAACCGATTTATAGGACGGCGTACCGCTGTCCTTATCCAGATAATCGAGTGGAACCAGCACGTTGGCTTCCGGGTAGTACGCCCCGACAGATCCCTGTGCGATGCTGTATGCCACAACGGTAATATCTTCCAGACGCTGAACACTGCCGGGGAGGGCGGTTTCGATATCCACGCGATCGCCGTGTTCCAGCCCGGCCTGTGCCATATCATCTTCATTCATAAACAGCACATCCCGGCGGCCAAAAACGCCACGGTAGCGATCGTCCAGGGCGTAAATGGTGGTGTTGTACTGATCGTGGCTGCGCAGCGTGATCAGACGCAGAACATGCTCTCCTTCACCACTGGCATTTTCATGCACGCCGTCGAATATTGAGAATATCGCTTTGCCCGTTGCGGTTGGCCAGATACGTTTCGTTGGCGGTAGCGGCATGCGGAAGCCGCCGGGAACGCGGATCCGCGCATTGTAGTTCTCGAACCCCGGAATGGTTTGCTCGATGAGATCGCGGATGCGGTCGTAATCCTCAATCAACGTCATCCAGTCCACGCGGGTTGTCTGCAGAGTGGCTTTCGCCATGCCGGCGACAATGGCCGGTTCAGCCCGCAACAGTGGAGAAGCAGGCTTCAGCTTGCCTGAAGAGGCATGCACCATCGACATGGAATCTTCGACGGTAATGGACTGACGCCCGGTGGCCTGGACATCCAGTTCTGTACGACCAAGACACGGTAAAATAATCGTCTCTTTACCGACCAGCAGATGGGTACGGTTGAGCTTGGTCCCGACGTGCACACTGAGTTCAAGTGACCCCATCGCCGGAAAACCGCGCTCGTGATCGGGCATCGCGACGGCAAAATTACCGCCGAGGCAGATGAGCGCTTTCGCGCGGCCGTCGATCATGGCTTGCGTTGCCTGCACCGCATCATGGCCGTGGTGGGAAGGGGGCTCAAACCCAAAAACGTCTTTCAGACGCTGCAGAAATGCCGGTGTCGGCTTCTCGCTAATCCCGACGGTGCGGTTCCCCTGCACGTTTGAATGACCGCGCAGAGGGCAGATCCCCGCGCCGGGCTTGCCAATATTGCCGCGCATCAGCAGCAGGTCTGCAATCAGCCGGACGTTAGCCGTGCCTTTATTGTGCTGGGTAATCCCCATTCCGTAAGTAATGATAGTGGCTCTGGATATCGCATAGGCGTCGGCCACGCTTTTAAGGGCCGCCTTGCTTAGCCCTGACTCTCGCTCGATCTCGTCCCACTGCGTATGGGCAATATCGGCAGCAAAGTCCTCAAAGCCCTGGGTGTGCTCGGCAATAAACGCGTGGTCGAGCACGTTACCGCGTTCGGCCTCCATGTGCAGAAGGTGTTTAGCAATACCTTTTAACGCGGCGGCATCGCCTCCGGCCTTCACCTGGAAGTAAGTCGACGCGATATCTGTCGAGCTGTAGGTCGCCATTTCAATGACGCTTTGCGGGTCCGCAAAACGTTCCAGAGCGCGTTCGCGTAGCGGGTTAAAGACGATAATCGGCACGTTGCGGCGCGCAAGCTCATGAAGGGTACCCATCATCCGTGGGTGGTTAGTCCCGGGGTTGTGACCGATGGAGATCACCAGCTCTGTTTTATCGAAATCATCCAGTGAAACGGTACCTTTCCCGATACCAATCGAGCGTGGCAATCCGACGCTGGTGGCTTCGTGACACATATTCGAACAGTCAGGGAAGTTATTGGTACCGTATTCACGTGCAAAGAGCTGGAACAGGTAGGCCGCTTCGTTGGAGGCGCGCCCGGAGGTATAGAACTCAACCTGATCCGGATCGAGCTCGCGCAGGACCTCACCGATGCGTTGAAACGCCTCGTCCCATTCGACAGGTTTGAAAGTATCGCTTGCCCGGTCATAGCGCAGGGGATGTGTCAGACGGCCGTATCCTTCCAGTTCAAAGTCTGACTTAGCCAGCAGTGAGGTAACTGTGTTTTCGGCCAGAAACGCCGGGGTGACGCGTTTGCTGGTCGCTTCCCAGGTCACCGCTTTCGCGCCGTTCTCACAAAACTGGAAGGTCGATTTGTGTTCTTTATCAGGCCATGCACAGCCTGGACAGTCAAAGCCGTCAGGCTGGTTGGTACGCAGCAGCGTCGCGGGGGCATCAAAGGTATCCATTTGGGTACGCACCGCGATGGCGGTGGCTTTTAACGCCCCCCAGCCTCCGGCAGGACCGTCATAGTGCCTGATTCCGGGAACTGAGCGTCTTTTCTTGTTCATACCAACTCCTGACTCGTTAACTCATACACCGTCGGACCAGTAAAACCACTGTGGGAGGCAATAAGCGCAAGCAATGATCAGCACGTGTATCAATGCACACGGTGTTGCAAAGCGCTTTATCTTAAATACCTCTTTATTACAGTGATTTATCAACGATGTAATCTAAATATTTAAAGAAATTATAACGAAATTTTATCATTTTGATAATAAATCTTATCTATCACACATTCGGTGGGATAGATGACGCAGGAAGAAAAAATGATGTAGCAGCGGTAAAACTTCATATGAAAGTCGGGAAGGGTGAGCTAGCGGTAAACCTCAGCATAAGTTGGTTTAGAGAAAAATCTGAACATTCTGGCAGCATAAAAGTTTACTCATGCTTAATTGTTAATTCATTCAATTGATGTCTGAATAGACAGTTATCACCATACAAAATACAAACTTATTTTGGGGTGTGAAATTAAACGCCTGCCAATG
This sequence comes from Enterobacter sp. DVT3837, assembly GCF_056238685.1. NCBI lineage: Bacteria > Pseudomonadati > Pseudomonadota > Gammaproteobacteria > Enterobacterales > Enterobacteriaceae > Enterobacter > Enterobacter sp. DVT3837. Next base: position 437,609 of record NZ_JBWDLA010000002.1, read on the forward strand.
ACCGAATTAATCTCATTTAAGGTGCCATGCTGGAAAAAATAAACATACTCTATCGATGCAACAAATAATTCATAATGAATATATTCTGTGCAAACCGAAAATAAACGAAATTCTACTAATTATGGTAGTGGTGAAAATAGGGCTTCTGCGTTAATGCAACTGGTTCTCTTTTGGGTTTTTCTTTTGTTAAAACATGTGGTTGTGTTAGTTGTTTGCCTGATAATTAGCTCATTGAGACTGCGCCACTTTGTTTGTCAGATTAATCCTATAATGCGCCAGGTGCTTCATTAACCATCACTTGCGGGGCGTTAAATATTGAATTGATGCGAAGCTCATGTAAACTTGCTTGCTGTTTGTCAAAATATGTCAGGAAGACACTGGGCCTTATTCTGAGGGGCTCGTGCGGTAGCTATGCCCTTAAAATAGTCACGCCCCGAAAATATCCTGCATGTTTTAACTTTTGTACTTAAAACAAACTTCATTCCCTCATCTTCATCATCGAAATATCGCTACGGAAAAGCATATGAAAATGCGCGTACTGTTTTCACTTCTGTTTGTAATGGCGGTGGCGGGCTGTAAAGCGCCGCAGAAACCTGTGATCAACGACGATACGATCGTGACCAGCCAGGTCAACGGCGTCACCTTAACCCACCGTCACGCCGTTACCCCCCCAGCAGAATTCACCCAACTCAATGAGCCGTATCGTGCCATGTATCCGGCATCCGTGATGAGCCGTCCTGACTTTGGCGGAAAGGTTATCCGTACGCTGGAAACCGGAAAAACCTACGTGGTGCTGGGGCAGGTTGAACACTACTGGATGGCGCTTGCCGATGAAGGACAAGACCAGCTGATTGGTTACGTGCCGATGCGCGCCGTTATCAAGGCCGATCAGTACGACGCGGCCGTGCGTAAACAGGCCATTCGTCCTAAGTCACGTAAAAAAGCAACCTGTGTCGATGTTGATGGCAACAGCAAAGCCTGCAAAGACAGCGCTAACGGTACCTGGATCCTGAACTAAACGGCTTTTATGAGCGTGTTTTTATGAATAATAAAAATTTTCATCGGCTGTGGTTGGTCTTTTACGCGGTGGTTTTCACCCTTGTCAGTGGTTGTACGTCGTCTTCACACAGCGACCCTTCCCGCTACAATCTGCAGTTTCAGGCTCATCCACAAATCAATGAATCTGCGCCGCTTAAAGTCCGGGTACTGTTGTTGAAATCCGATGCGGATTTCATGTCCAGCGACTTCTATTCCCTGCAGAACAACGCGTCAGCAACGCTTGGCGCGAATCTGCTGAACAGCGATGTGTTCTTCCTGATGCCAGGACAGCTGTCGAAAACCCTCAGCGGACAAAGCTCTCCGGAGGCCCGCTATATCGGTGTGATGGCGGAATATCAGATGCTGGATGGCAAAAAATGGCGCGTTTCAATCCCTCTGCCTGTGCCAGGCGAAAATCATCTCTATCAGTTCTGGAAATGGTCCGCGGATGAACTCCAGGCCAACGTTTTTCTCGACGTGAATGGCATTCGTGTCATCAGTCAGTAACGCGCGTTAAAACAGGAAACACATCATGACGAAAGCAGAAAAGGTCGTCTGGACCGAAGGCATGTTCCTGCGTCCACACCATTTTCAGCGGGCTGAAAGCTATCTGCTCAACCATGTTCGTGAATGGGGTGCGCTACAGCGGTCCTATCTTTGGGGCTTTCTGGACGTTGAACTCGATGAAGCCATGCTGCGTCAGGGATGCATTGCCCTGAGCTACTGCAGCGGGTTGCTGCCGGACGGCACCTTTTTCCAGGTGCGTAACGGGCGCAACGGGCCTGCACCGCTGAAAATCCCCGACAACCTCACCAATGAAAAGGTGGTGCTCGCGCTGCCGGTTCGCCGTGGCGAGAGAGAAGAGGTGATTTTTAGCGAAGAGCAGGCCTCTCTGGCGCGCTTCATCGCTTTTGAGCAAGAGGTAGAAGACGATAACGCCATGTCGGTGGGGGATGCCACCGTCCAGTTTGGCCGTCTTCGTCTGACCCTGATGCTGGAAAAAGATCTGACAGCAGAATGGACCGCCATCGGCGTGGCGGCAGTGACCGAGAAACGTAACGATAACCTCGTGCGACTCGATAACAGCTACATTCCGCCAATGCTGAACGCCAATAACAGCCCGCAGATCTACAGCATGATCAACGATCTGCACGGCTTACTGGTGCAGCGCAGTCAGCAGATTGGCGGTCGTCTGCGTCAGCCTGGCCGCTTTAACACCTCTGAACTGATCGAATTTACGCTGTTGTCGCTGGTGAACCGCCATCTGGGCGAGGTCTCTCACTTAAAAACGCTGCCGCTGCTGCACCCGGAAACGCTCTGGCGCAGCTGGCTGCCGTTTGCCACCGAACTCGCCACCTGGACCTCGCAACGTCACGCCGAAAACGTACTACCGATTTACGATCATGACGATCTCGCGAACTGCTTCAGTAAGTTGATGCTGATGCTGCGTCAGGGGCTGTCGCTGGTGATGGAAGATCACGCGATTCAGCTGCCGCTTAACGAACGCTCTCACGGTCTGAACATCGCTACGGTGCCTGAAACCAGCATGGTGCGCGAGTTTGGTTTCGTACTGGCGGTAAAAGCCAGTGTGCCAGGCGAACACCTGCAAACCTATTTCCCTGCCCAGATGAAGATCGCGCCGGTATCGAAAATCCGCGATCTGGTCCAGTTGCAACTGCCTGGCATTATGCTGCGCGCCATGCCGGTTGCGCCACCGCAGATCCCATGGCATGCGGGCTACAGCTACTTTGAGCTGGAGAAAGGCAGTGAGCTGTGGCACGAGATGGATAAGTCCGGTGCATTTGCCCTGCATCTTGCAGGGGAATTCCCGGGGCTGGATATGGAGTTTTGGGCCATCCGTAGCCCGACAGAATAATATAGCGAGCGCTAAATATGCAGGAACGACAGGATACCGGCAGTGATGCCGCGATTACCGGAGCCAGTAGTAACAATCCGCTGGTGGCGGCCGCTAATCCGCTGCTCAATGCGATTCCGCAGATCCGTCATTCGGTGTCTCATGACGATCAGGTGGCATTACGCCAGCGTCTGATCGATGAAATTCGCCGTTTCGAAGTCCGCTGTCAGCAGGCTGGCCTCGCCTATGAGGTGATCGTCGGGGCACGTTACTGCCTGTGTACGGCCCTGGATGAAGCGGCTGCGCTGACCCCCTGGGGAAGCAGCGGCGTCTGGTCAAGTAACGGTCTGCTGGTGACGTTTCATAACGAAACCTGGGGCGGCGAGAAATTCTTCCAGCTGCTGGCGCGCCTGTCGCAGAACCCGCGTGAACATATTCTGCTGCTGGAGATGATCAATTACTGCCTGCTGCTTGGCTTCGAAGGTCGTTATCGGGTGCTGGATAATGGCCGCACCCAGCTCGAGACGATCAAACAGCGACTCTGGCAGATGATCCGCGGCGTACGTGGCAGCTATCCGCCACCGCTTTCTCCCCATCCGGAAGATCGCCCGGTGCTGCGCAAACTGTGGCGTCCGATGGTGCCACTCTGGGCTTGTGTCGCGCTGGCCGGGTTTATCGCCTGCCTGTTCTACATCGTCCTTAACTGGCGTCTTGGCGACAACACCAGCCCGGTGCTGGCGAAGATTTACCAGTCCCAGCTGCCGGAAACCACCATCCAGCAGCCAGCTCGCCAAGTACCTGCGGTGTTAAACCTGCGCGGGTTCCTGAAACCTGAAATCGAGGCGGGCCTGGTCGCGGTGAAAGACGAAGCGGACCGCAGCGTCGTGATCCTGAAAGGTGACGGGCTGTTTGCCTCTGCCTCCACCGTTGTGCGTGACCGCTATGAACCGGTGATTAACCGTATTGCGCAGGCGATGAATAACGTCAGCGGCAAAATTCTGGTGGTGGGCTACAGCGACAACGTACCGATCCGCAGCGCGCGCTTTGCCTCTAACTATGAACTGTCTCTGGAACGCGCCCGCTCGGTACAGAAAATGCTGCAGGGAAGCCTCTCCCGGCCCGATCGTGTAAAAGCGGAAGGGCGGGGCGAAATTAACCCGGTGGCGCCGAACACGACGCCTGAAAATCGCGCCCGTAACCGCCGTGTGGAAATTACTCTGCTGGTGTCGCCTGAAAATACACAGGCTGAGCTGAACGGATTGCCGCAAGGAAACTAAGGATGCTGACTACACTTCTTTCCATTTTGACCAACCGCATTCTGTGGAGCTTCCTCGGCGTAACGGCGCTTGCGGCGGTGATCTGGATGATCGGTCCCCTGTTGTCCATCGTGGACACCCGACCGCTTGAGTCTGAACAAAACCGCATTATCAGCATCGCTGTGGTCTATCTGCTCTGGGCGCAAGGCCATATCCTGCCGCGGTTGTACAATGCCTGGCTGAACCGCAAGCTGATGGACAAGCTCAATGAGAACACGAGCAAACCGGAAGCCGCGGATCCGCAGAAACGACTGAACAGCGAGGAGCAGATCCTCGCCAGCCGTTTTGATGAAGCCGCGCAGATGCTGAAAAAAGCGCACTTCAGCAAAGCGGGGCAGAGTGCCCAGTGGACGCAGCGCTTCAGCACGCAATATCTTTATCAACTGCCGTGGTACGTCATTATTGGCGCACCGGGCTCCGGTAAAACCACGGCGCTGGTCAATTCCGGGCTGCAGTTCCCACTGGCCGATCGTTTCGGTAAGACTGCATTGCGCGGTATTGGGGGGACACGTAACTGCGACTGGTGGTTCACTAACGAGGCGGTGCTGCTGGATACGGCGGGTCGCTATACCACTCAGGAGAGCGAGCAGGTACAGGATGCCGGAGAATGGCTGGAATTCATGGGGTTACTGCGTAAGTATCGCCGCCGCCAGCCGATCAACGGTGTCATCATCACTATCAGCATTTCTGACCTGCTCACCCAGTCTGCCGAGGCGTCCCGCCAGCAGGCGGTGAATCTGCGTCAGCGTCTGTCTGAGCTGCATGAACAACTGGGCATTCGCTTCCCGGTGTACGTGATGGTAACCAAGGCTGACCTGCTTAAAGGCTTCCGTGCATGGTTTGCCGACTACGACAAAGCCCAGCGCGATCAGATCTGGGGCTTTACGCTGCCGTGGGAGCAAACCAGACACGCCGATTACGACCTGATGGGCAACTTCCAGCAGGAGTTTTCTCTGCTGCAGCAGCGCCTGGACGCCGGGTTGCCGGAAACCATGCTGAAAGAGCATGACGCGAAAACCCGCGCCGAAGCCTATCTCTTCCCGCAGGAGTTTGCCGCGCTGCGTCCGCTGCTGGCGGACTACCTGAGCACGGTCTTCGCCCGTTCGAATTTCGAAACCGAGTTTTCCCCACGCGGGATCTACTTCGCCAGCGGGACGCAGGAGGGCATGCCGTTCGACCGCGTGATGGGTGAATTGAACCGCGCGCTCTCTTTACCTGAAGGTGCCGAGGGCGATAGCTGGGATGCAGTCAGCAAAGAGGCACCCATTCCAGGAGCGAAAGGCCAGAGCTTTTTCATCAAGAATCTGCTGCAAAACGTCATTTTCCAGGAGGCCGGTATTGCCGGAGAAAACCGCTGGTGGGAACTGCGCAACCGGGCGGTGATCTGGTCCGGCTATGCAGCACTGCTGTCTCTGCTGGTGATCCTCGGCGGACTGTGGCTGACCAGCTACGCCAAAAACAAGGCGTATCTGGAAGAGGTTGATGCGAAGGTGCCGCTGCTGGATCAGCAGAGCAAAGCGTTACAGAACCAGCCTCAGCGTGACCTGTTTGATCTGCTGCCGCTGCTCAATGGTCTGGTGGACCTGCCGAAGAGTGACACGTTTGATGTAAACGATCCGCCAGTATCCCGCCGTATGGGTCTTTATCGTGGGGATGACGTCAGTGATGCATCGCAGTCTCTGTACCAGAAAGCGTTGGATCAGATGCTGCTGCCTGCCGTCGCCATGCACATCACCACCTGGCTTCGTAACGACAACGGCAGCGATGTGGAATACAGCTACGAAGCGCTAAAAGCCTATCAAATGCTGTATCAGCCAAAGCACTACGACGGCAAATTCCTGCATTCGTGGGTGATGCTCAATCTGCAGCGCAACCTGCCGCAGAACGTCACGAAGGCGCAACTGCAACAGCTTGAATGGCATCTGACGCAGCTGCTGGAACCGAAAATTCAGGCCTCCCCGTACGCCCAGGACGAATCCCTGGTTACCCGCGAAAGAGCGCTGATCAACCAGCAGCCGCTCTCCACCCGCGTATATGGTCGTCTGAAGCGTCTGCTGGAACATGATGAAAATCTGAAGCCGATTTCTCTTACCGACCTGGGAGGGCCACAGAGCGAACTGGTGTTTTCACGTAAAAGCGGCAAGCCGGTGAGTGAGGGTGTGCCGGGGCTTTATACCCCGGACGGCTACTGGAAAAGCTTTAACGGCCAGATTGACAGCGTCACCACCGCCCTGCATGAAGACGATGCCTGGGTGCTGGGAGCCGCCACGGCGCAGGAAGATAAAAAGCAGATCGATAACGCCGTGCGCCAGCTCTACATGCGTGACTTTATCGCGAACTGGGATCCCTGGCTCGCCGACATTCAGCTTAACAACAGTGCCGACCTTTCTCAGCGTATCAACACCGCACGCCTGCTTTCTGGCACAAACTCGCCGCTGCGCCGTCTGGTGCTGAGCCTGAGTCAGGTACTGACGCTGTCTCGTGATGAACCAGCAGCAGACAATGCCGGTAAAGCACAAGATCAAAGCAACCGCGCTACCCGCACGCTGGAAACGCTGTTCAGCAATAACAACTCTGCTCCGTCACAAGCTGCCGTTGTCGCTCAGTCACCGGAACAACTGGTTACCGATCACTACGCCCCGCTGATTGAGCTGGCGCAACCGCTGGAGAAGGGCGGTAAGACTATCGTCTTTGATGACTTTCTTAAGCAGGTGGACGAGCTTTATCGTTACCTGACCGCCGTCCAGGACGCCGCCAACAGCGGCATGCCGGCACCGGGCGGAGAGGCGATCAGCCGTCTGCAGGCCAGCGCCGGTCGTCTGCCGGGTGGGCTGCAAACCATGTTCAGCAACATGGCGGTGGGGGCCAGCAGTGATACCCAGCGCCGCGATCTGGACAATGTGCGTAAGCGGATCAATGTCGAAGTGGGCGGATTCTGTCGTCAGGCGATTGCCGGTCGCTACCCGCTGGTACGCAGCGCCAGCACCGAGGTCACTCCTGACGATCTCGCGCGTATGTTTGCGCCGGGAACCGGGCTGATGGACGCCTTCTTCCGCGACAATCTGACCAATAAAGTGGATACCACGCAGGCAAACTGGCGCTTTATGCCGGGCATTGACGGCAAAACGCTGCCGGGAAGCGAAGGGCTGCTGAGACCGTTCCAGCAGGCCCAGTCCATTCGCGACGCTTTCTTTGCTAATGGCGCCACGACCCCGTCTTTCAAAGTGACGGTCCGCACCGTGCGAATGGATAACACCATTCTGAACCTGACGCTGGACGTTGATGGCCAGCAACTGCGCTACAGTCATGGTCCTCAGGCGGTGCAGATCATGAACTGGCCAGGACCAGGTGGTACTAATCAGGTACGTATGCAGCTGGGGCTGGCTAATGGCAGCACGGCGACGCTGGTGACCAACGGTGCCTGGGCGCTAAACCGCTTTTTCGATAAAGCGAGCACCAGCCCGGGGGCAGGTAGCCTGAGCCGCCAGGCCACGTTCAACGTCGACGGACATCAGGTCACGCTGGAGTTTGCGCCAAACAGCATTCGCAACCCGTTCCAGCTTCCTCGTTTCTCATGCCCATAACCGCAAGGACAGCCGTATGACGAATACCCCTGCGATGAACCGCTACAGCTGGTATGGCAAGTTACCCAGCGCCGGAGATTTTTTGCAGCGTCGCTTTCCTGACACTTTACAGCGCCAGTGGTCACACTGGTTCCAGGTTGGTCTGCTGGCCTGGCAGCAGGAAGAGCAGCGCAGCGGCGAGCGCCAGTTTCACAAAGCGCCGGTCTGGAATTTTGTTGTCCCCCCGATGCTGGGTAGCCAGATGATCCAGATGGGCTGTCTGCTGCCCGGCCGCGACAGCGTTGGTCGACAATACCCGGTTTGCCTTCAGCTGAGCTTCGCCCCGACAGAGTGGTCGACGAGCCTGCTCAGCCAGGCTGAAAGCTGGTATCAGCAGATTGGGCGCCTGGGTTTGCACGCGGTGCGCAATAGTTTTTCCGCCTCACAGCTGGATGAGATGCTGATGACCATTCCGGCGCCGCAGCCCGTTGAGCCGCAAAAGCGTTCTGACATCCTTGATGTGATTGGTTATGACGAAGACGGTCAGAACACGCTGGGCTGGCCCCAGGCCGCGGAATGCTTTGATCCGCTACGCCAGACCAGCTACTGGTGGACTAACCGCTGCGATGGTTATCCGCTGTACACCCATGTTCACAGCGGTAACTTTACCGGGCAGCTTTTCACCCTGCTGTTCGACCCGGCAGGGGGCGCCCGCCCGGGCCGTCACGGTCTCTATCCGCCCATGTTTGAATAAGCAGGGATCTCATGAATATCGAAGAATTTCTCGCGCCAATAAGCCCCGACAAGCCCTGCGGCGAAAACCTGGAGTACGACGCCGACTTCCAGATTATGAATCAGGCAAGTCTTGGGAAAGCAGAACAGCAGTTTGGCGACACCATTATCCCGGCGGAGCCTGCTGACTGGAACACGGTTGAAAAATACGCCACCAGCCTGCTGACCCGCACCAAAGATCTTCGCGTACTGCTGGCACTCACGCATGCCTGGACCCGCCGTCGCGGGCTGGCAGGTTACGCAGACGGACTATTGCTGGTGCAGGAGGCCATCAGCCGTTACTGGGAGCCGCTTTATCCGCTGCTGGAAGAGTATGGCGAAACCGATCCGTTCTATCGCATTAACGCTCTGGCAGGGCTGAGCGATAAATCTGACCTCACCGTCGCCGTGCGTAATGCTTCGCTGCTGCGTTCAAACGGCGATGAAATTTCGCTCCGGGATGCCCAGGCGCTGCTGGATGGCAGCAAGACCGAATGTCCGGATTATCCGGGCGGTCGTCCACGGCTGATTGACGAACTGGCTCGCGGCGACCAGCCGGGTACCGCCGCGGTTATCGTCATTCACGAACGGCTGCAGGCCATTCGCGATCTCCTCACCGGGTATCTCGGTGAAAGCGGCGTACCCGAAATGGAGCAGCTGCTGAAAACCGTGGGGCTGGTCGCCGGCGCTTGTCAGGTGACCGACATCAGCAAGCTGCTGCCAAACCGTGAAGCGCAGGTTGAACAACAAGCTGAGCAGCAACAGGTGACAGCACAGCCCGTTCAGCAGGTCACCGACTGGCGCAGTGTGCAGGTCACCAGCCGCGCCGACGCGCAGCTGATGCTGGAAAAAGCGAAGCAGTATTTTGCGCAGTACGAACCGAGCCACCCTGCGCCGCTGATGATTGAACGGGTACAGCGGCTGTCAGAACTCAACTTTATGGACATTATTCGCGACCTGGCGCCGGACGGCGTTAACCAACTGGAAAACATCTTTGGACGCCGCGAATAACGCGTCCAGGCATTATGACGACAGGCATGGAGCCTGCCGTTTCAACTTCACCGCGCATCTTTGATGGAGAACATCATGGCAATGAGTAACAGTGGGCAGAAATTCATCGCACGTAACCGTGCCCCCCGCGTGCAGATTGAGTACGACGTAGAGATCTACGGTGCAGAACGTAAAATTCAGCTGCCGTTTGTGATGGGCGTCATGGCCGATCTGGTCGGCAAACCGGTTGAAAACCTGCCGGCCGTCGACGAGCGTAAATTCCTCGAAATCGACATCGACAACTTTGATGAACGCATGAAGGCACTTAAGCCGCGTGTGGCGTTCCAGGTGGATAACACCCTGACCGGCGAAGGTAAGCTCAATGTCGATCTGACCTTCGACAGCATGGACGACTTCCTGCCGGATGCGGTGGCCCGCAAGGTTGAACCGCTGAACAAGCTGCTGGAAGCCCGTACACAGCTCTCCAACCTGCTGACCTACATGGACGGCAAAAACGGTGCGGAAGAGCTGATCGCGAAAATTCTCCAGGATCCGACGCTGCTCAAATCCCTGAGCCAGTTGCCGAAAAATGACGAAAGTGCGAAAGGTAGCGAGGAATAATCGATGAGCAACCAGACTCAACAACATGAGCAGCAGGCGGGTCAGGCGTTCAGCCAGGATGAATTCAGCGCGCTGCTGAACAAAGAGTTCCGCCCGAAAACCGATCAGGCGCGTTCCGCTGTAGAAAGCGCGGTCAAAACTCTGGCGCAGCAGGCGCTGGAAAATACCGTCACTTTCTCCAACGACACCTACCGCACCATTCAAAACCTGATTGCCGGTATCGACGAACAGCTGTCTCAGCAGGTGAACCAGATCATTCACCACGACGAGTTTCAGAAACTGGAAAGCGCCTGGCGCGGTCTGAGCTACCTGGTGAACAACACTGAAACCGACGAGATGCTGAAGATCCGCTTTATGAGCATCTCCAAGCAGGAGCTGGGCCGCACCCTGAAACGCTATAAAGGCGTGGGCTGGGACCAGAGCCCGATCTTCAAGAAAATCTACGAGCAGGAGTACGGCCAGTTTGGTGGTGAGCCGTTTGGCTGCATCGTTGGTGACTACTACTTCGACCACAGCCCGCAGGGCGTTGAGCTGCTGGGTGAAATGGCGCGCATCGGCTCTGCGGCGCACTGTCCGTTTATCACCGGTACCGCACCGGGCGTGATGCAGATGGAATCCTGGCAGGAACTGGCTAACCCGCGCGACCTGACCAAGATCTTCCAGAACACCGAATACGCCGCCTGGCGTTCACTGCGTGAATCTGAAGATGCCCGCTATCTGGGTCTGGTGATGCCACGCTTCCTGTCACGTCTGCCGTACGGCATTCGCACTAATCCGGTCGACAGCTTTGACTTTGAAGAGCAGACCGACGGCGCGAACCACAACAGTTACTCCTGGGCGAACGCGGCGTATGCGATGGCTGCCAACATCAACCGCTCTTTCAAAGAGTACGGCTGGTGCACCTCGATTCGCGGCGTGGAGTCCGGCGGGGCGGTAGAAAACCTGCCATGCCACACCTTCCCGAGCGATGACGGCGGTGTGGACATGAAATGTCCGACCGAGATCGCTATCAGCGACCGTCGCGAAGCCGAGCTGGCGAAAAATGGCTTTATGCCGCTGGTTCACCGCAAAAACTCTGACTTTGCGGCCTTCATTGGCGCGCAGTCTCTGCAGAAACCGGCCGAATACCACGACCCGGATGCCACCGCCAACGCGCGTCTGGCATCACGCCTGCCGTACCTGTTCGCCTGCTGCCGCTTTGCGCACTACCTGAAGTGCATCGTGCGCGACAAAATCGGCTCCTTCCGCGAGCGCGAAGAGATGGAACGCTGGCTGAACGACTGGGTAATGAACTACGTAGACGGTGACCCGGCGAACTCCTCCCAGGAGACCAAATCCCGCAAACCGCTGGCGGCTGCGGAAGTGCAGGTGCAGGAAATCGAAGACAACCCGGGCTACTACGCCGCGAAGTTCTTCCTGCGTCCACACTACCAGTTGGAAGGTCTGACCGTTTCCCTGCGTCTGGTTTCAAAACTGCCGTCGCTGAAGACGAAAGACGCGTGATGAATGTAGCCGGCCCATTGGGCCGGCAACTTTTCGGTTAATACGAGATAGCTAATGAATTTGACTGTGAAAACGTTAATACGAAAATTCATCAGCTATTTAGCCATTTATACGTTGCTAATAATTTCATTCATGCTGTTTGTGACGGTATCCGGCTACTATCTGTTTATCTTTGACTGGCCGGATGATGTTCCGCGAATCGCAATGCATGGGTTCTTATGTGCTGGACTTAATGCATTAGCGATAGGGATATACGTTGTCGCAGAGAAATGGAAAGAGAGAAGTTAGTGCCTCACGCTGGCAGATGCGCTACTGAGCATATGGCAAAGGATATAAGGTGAAACATTTCTGTTTTTTCCTCGCGTTTATGACTTTTTATGTGTGTGCTGGAAATAACTATCCTGATTTTTATCAGCAGCAAACATACCGGCAGGTTTTAAAAGATTTAGTTCTGGCGCGCTGTCTTGCTCAGGTGGCAGATAAAGGCAGTCAGTTTTCTGCTGATGCGGCCCGAAGTGCGAGCGCATTTATTGAGTGGATACCTTTTGATGCTGAAAATGGTACGGATAAAGTGAATGCCCTCATCGAAAAATATAAAAATCAAATTAATGGTTTTCATTCAGAGCGAAAACCCGATGTCAACGGCGTAACCTTAAACTGTTTACGTCTTTATCATAGCGACGAACTGAATAAACTGGTTCCGCAGGTTATCATTGGCGATCCTGATCGTACCTGGATTCAGGATAACCCAGAGTAGTAAAAGACTTCACATTCTTTCCGTTCATTCAGGGGGAGTGTAAGACTGTCAAATGACATGAGTCGTTTGATATGAGGCAGAGGTAAAATATGGACGGTTTTATTCAGCCCCATGCTTTCCTGTTTGCCATATAAGTGCTTTTTCGAAAGCAATATTGTTCATCCACGAAGAGTAGATATTATGGCTATTGATATGTTTCTGAAGGTCGAGGGTGTTACGGGCGAATCTAAAGATTCTAACCACACCGGCTGGACTGATATTACCTCCTTCTCCTGGGGCGCTTCCCAGCCAGGTAATATGAGCGTTGGCGGTGGCGGCGGTGCCGGTAAAGTTAACTTTAACGACCTGCACGTAAACGCGCTGATCGACAAATCCACCACCGCTATCCTGAAACACTGCGCCAGCGGTAAACACCTGACCAAAGTTGAGCTGTCCGTCTGTAAAGCGGGCGGCCAGCAGGTGGAGTACACCCGCATCACGCTGGAAGACGTGCTGGTAACGTCTGTTCAGTACACCGGTGCAGATAACGGCGATACCGTTGGTGTGACCTACGCATTCCAGGCTGCGAAAGTGAAACAGCAGTACTGGGAGCAGACCACGTCTGGTGGTAAAGGTGCTGAAAGCAGCGCTGGCTGGAACATCAAAGAGAATAAAGAAGCGTAATAGCAAATATGGCCGAGGAGTTTTCCCCGGCCATTATCAACCTCAAGAGCCCAAAGGATTGGCGGGCATGGTTATGCAAAAGTTATTCGGTGTGTTTGCAGTCACGTTAATGGTCAGCGCCTGTGTGTCTCATCCAGCACAATATCAGTCGCTTTCGGTTACGCTGAAAAATAATGAACCCTGTTTTGCTATCCCTGCTAATTCAGGGTTAGAAGCGCCTGTCACCAGCCATTCGCCCACCATAATGAAACGCGCGGGAAATGAATGGAAAGCGATATCGCCGCCGTCAACGTATAGCCCTGTGGTGACGTTAAATACTCAGCAGTGCAACCAGTGGCGCGGTATCCTGTGGCAAACCGGAGAATATGATATTGCCCTGAAAGTGTCAGGGAAAAACGATTCTATTCGCTATGCGGCTCGTTTCATGTTGGAAGAAGGTCCCTCAGGCCAGTTTAAGTTATTCCTACCAATGCAACTTTCTGGAGCCTGAAATGAAACGTTTACTGCTGATTGTATTGGCTTTAAATACTTCTGCTGTTAATGCCCAAACACTTCTTGATGTGAGTGCTTTTTCTCAGCAACAAATCTTTGAAAACTGGGTGCAAAATCGATGCATCGGCAAGATTGCAGATAGTAAAATCCTGAAGGACGATGCAGAGGCTAGTGCCGCGGCATGGCTCGAAGCAAGCGATTTGCCTGCAGAGAATTTTGAAAAAGGTGACAAGGCGATTGCTTCCTTACTTAAAGAGACAGTAGGCGGTACCGAACCGGGTAATTATCAGGTATTGAAATGCAGCTTAATCGCCAATAGCAACGCAATTCGGCTGCTCGGTACCCAAAAATAGCGTTTCCCTATTTAATTATGCGATAGACAAAAGGAGTATTTCATGGCAAATCAGTCAAATGTTGCTCCGGGTTACTGTGTGGTACAGCAACCGGGTACGCTGGATTTCCAGGCAAGACAACTGTTTGGGAATTCACGCAATGAAAAATCCGAATATTTTATGCAACTAAATCAAGATACAGCGTGGGTTAAGCCTGGGCAGATATTAATTGTTGCTGATCCGCAGAGTGTTAATCAATCTCATCAGATTAATGGATTAGCTATTGCCAAAAAGAAAGTAAATAACGCACTGGCTACAATTGATGGAGATACGGCTGAATTTTTTAAAAATAACTTTGATAATATTGCCGCCATAACTGCATGGGGGGATACCTTAGTAGGGAATGCAAGTAGTGCGGGGGAGTCTTACTTTAAACAAATTGAAAACATTTTGATTAAAATTGAAAAGACATATCAAAATCAGTATCGAACACAAGGCGCTCTTATTGGGCAGCAGTTTTATGCAGAACGTAATGCTCTTCTTGCACAACTTAAGCCGCTATTAAACAAATTAACAAAAAAACAGCTCAGATTTAGAGATTATGCGGATCTTAAAAGAGCATTGGGGCTTTCCACAAAATCAATTGTTCATGAATGGAGTACGGTTGGTATTGGTGCGATTCCCGGCTACTCAACGTATATCGACCGAGCGTCCAAAATTACAGCTTATATGAAAGCAGGTGGGTGGGTTGCGTTAGGTTTTTCTTTTGCGAATACGACTAACGAAGTCTATCATGCATGCACCCTTGGTAGAGAGCATGAATGTGGCAAGGTTGCAGTAAGCGAATATAGCAAATTTGGGGGGGGTGTTGCTGGTGCAGCGTTAGGCTCCTCACTTGCAGCTCCTGTTTGTCTTGCATTAGGCGTACCAACAGCGGGAACAGGTACAATCGTTTGTGGTCTGGTCGTTGGCGCAGTGGGTGCCGCCGGGGGAACAAAGGTTGGAGGATTTGTAGGAGAACAAATGAATAATTTAATATTTAGCGGAGACTAATGTGATTTCTGATAATATTTACTCTGCCTTTATTATTTGTATTTTTATTGTTTTTATAATTCTTGTTCTGACGTTTTATATTGATTATCGGAAATATTCCGGTCAGGTTGATAAAATATATGAGTTGCTAATCCAGAAGAATTTTCTCAAGGAAGAGGATTATCAGGTCTGGAAAAATATTGGCTTTTGGGGATTTGGTTTTCGCACCACAATTTTATCAAGGCTTGTGCGTGGTAAGCGTATAAAGTTGACGGAATCACGCTGGCTTGAACCTCAATCTTGCAAGACTATTTTATCTAACTTCGAATTATCTTGGGTTAATTCATATAACAGGAAAGTTAAAATTGCCACGGTTTTGTTTGTACTGCTTTTAATACTAGCAGGTGTTAATGAAATTTAATTATACATTGAAAATTTAAATAATACTTTTTGTTTGCCCCCAAACGCCGCCGTTTTCACCCTCGAGAGCGGCAGCGTTTGAGCGCTAATCATACCAGCAGGAATACGCCATGCGATTCACGATTATTTCTACGAAACCCGGTCATCAGCCGCCACAAAGCAGCTGTGATTTTTACGCCCCGGGCGGCACCATTGGGCGCGGTACGGATAACAATCTGGTATTGCCGGATAATGACCGC
The DNA here is from genome assembly GCF_056238685.1 of Enterobacter sp. DVT3837. Lineage (NCBI taxonomy): Bacteria > Pseudomonadati > Pseudomonadota > Gammaproteobacteria > Enterobacterales > Enterobacteriaceae > Enterobacter > Enterobacter sp. DVT3837. The sequence goes on from NZ_JBWDLA010000002.1 coordinate 453,201, forward strand.
ACTATCTCTCGTCTGCAGGCCATTGTTCACGTTGACGCCCAGGGTGAATGCCGCGTGACCAACCGTGGCAGCGTCACCCGCGTGGTATTAAATGACATTCCGCTGGAGCGGGGGCGTCAGGTTGAACTGCAGGATGGCGACATTCTCGGTATTGATGACTACCGCCTCGAAGTGACCGAGCTGATCCACGACACGCAGCCCGTGAGCCGTATGGCGGCCAGCATGCAGCAGCAGGCACGTCCGACTGTCGCACCCGCTCAGCAACCGAAGCCTGTGAGTGCAGCGCCACGAGCGAAAGCAGAGCCGACAGCCGTGCCAACGGAAATCTGGGATAACCTGATGCAGGAGTTCTCTATCTCCGACAGTATCTCCAGCAACCGCACAAAACCGCAGCCTGCAGCTTCGCACGATCCCTTCTCCCAGCCTGCGGCCCCGGAGCGTAACGCTGAAGATCCGCTGGCGATGTTCAACGACAGCGATCCTAAGCTTGAGCGTAAGAATGTCGATCCGGACACGCTGTTCAGCGATGAAGCGTTGTTCAAAAAAGAGAGCATCTTCGATGACGTCACCCCGTCAACACTGGTGCCGCCTGTAGAGAGTAAACCCGCACCAGAAGAAGAGGCGACAGATGAACTCGATCCGCTGGCCCTGTTTGGTGGCAAGGCCAGCGCGCCAGCTGCGCGTAATGATGACCCACTCGGGCTGATGGGCGGCACGCCGTTAACCCATCCGGATGAGATCATCGACAATAAGCCAGTGTCTGAACCTGAGCAGGAAGACAACGTACTGGCTGATTCTCCGCTGTTTGCCCCTGAGCCGCAGGAAGCACCACGCGCAGAAGAAGCGCCCGCGCGACCAGATTATGCAGGCTTCACGATGCCTACGCCGCAGGCTGTGACGCGCAGTAGCGCTCAGGCCCCTAAGGGCCGTCTGCGTATCGATCCGGTCAATAACACTGCCACCTCAACCGCCACGGTAAACAATGGCGAGAAGGGCGATGTGTTGCAGGGTGAACTGCTGGAGGCGCTACTGGAAGGCATGGGCCTGAATGAAATGCAGCCGGTGCCGCAGTTTGACCGTGAAAATATGCGTCAGCTGGGGCAGATTCTGGGTATGTTCTCTCAGGGAACCGTGGCGCTGCTCTCCTCGCGCTCCATCCTCAAGCGCGGCGTGAAAGCCGATATGACCATGGTGCTGGACGATGCCAACAACCCGTTCAAGCTGTTGCCGACCGGCAAAACCGTGCTGATCCAGATGTTCGGCACCCCGATGCCGGGGTTTATGCCGCCAACAAAATCCGTGCGCGACGCGCTGATCGATTTGCAGGCGCATCAGCTGGGCATGATCTCCGGTATCCGCGCCATTATTGCCGCGATGCTGCAGTCCTTTAACCCGGAACAGCTCGAAGAGCAGGCGAAGCAGAACGGCATGACCTCCCGTCTGGCGCTACCGGGCAGCCGCAAAGCCGCCCTGTGGGACTATTTTGTCCGCAGCTATGGTGAGACGGCCGGCGAGATTGAGGATGACTTCCATACCCTGTTTGGCGAAGCATTCCTTCATGCGTATGACATGGAGGTGAATCAGTACAAAGACTCACAGAGCGGATCGGAAGACAAATGAATATCGCAACGGCTTCTCTCTCCCGCCAGGGGACGCGCGCCAGCAACCAGGATCAGACGGGAGAAACCATTGGGGAACGTTCAGCCTGCTTTGTCGTCTGTGACGGCATCGCGGGCCTGCCGGGTGGTGACGTCGCCGCTGAACTGGCCCGCAACAGCATTATCTCCCGCTTCGATGGCGACAAGCACCTCAACGCGCAGCATATACGTGACTATGTGAAAACGGCGAACCGCACCATTCTCAGTGAACAGCAGGCGGTACAGGACTATCGCCGGATGGGCACGACGCTGGTCAGCCTGTTTATTGACAGGGATTACGGTCTGGCGTACTGGGCGCACGCCGGAGACAGCCGTCTGTATCTGTTTCGTCGGGGCTGGTTGTGGCATGTCACCACCGACCACAGCCTGGTGCAACAGATGAAAGACGCAGGACACCAGACTGACAACCTGAACAGCAACCTGCTGTATCTGGCGCTGGGGATTGAAAACGGTGGACCGGAAGCGAGCTATAGCGACGTGGTTCAGGTTGAAGACGGCGATGCCTTTTTACTCTGCACAGACGGTTTCTGGCATGGCGTCAGCGAAGAGCAGATGAAACAATCGCTACACATGGTCAACACGCCGCAAGAGTGGCTGACCTTAATGAACCAAATTATTCAAAAGAATGCCGAGCAGGAGGGGAATGCGCAGGATAACTATACCGCCCTGGCGGTATGGATGGGCAACCCTCAGGACACCACATTGCTGCACACACTCTCTGACGCAGCACAATTTCTTCCCTGCGGAACTGATTAGACACACAAGGAACGATATGAAACTTTGGCTATCGGGTTTGGCACTTCTGACGGTGGCTTCCACCGCGCAGGCTGAGAATTTCCGCATTGTGCAGTCACCTGCGCAGAAGCTGGATATCTGGATCGACAACATCAAAGACAACACGCCGCAGAGCTGGTGTAAGCCAGAGGTGGCCCTGCGTATTGTGGCGAACGGCAAGAAAGACGTTTCCGTTCTGGAGAACTTTGTGCCACGTCTTGGTTCTCTGCTGGAACATCAGTGCAGCAAAGTGAATAAGCTCAACTGGACGCTTAACGATCCGGCGGGCACGACGCTGGCACAGGGCACAGCAGGTAAAGCACAGGATTGGGCGCTGGTGGTGAAGCAGGAGCAGACCGCCCCTGCAGCGACCGTAACCGCAACCCCTGCCAGCGGTGCGTTAGTGCCGCCGGACCAGAATGTCGCCGCCCAAACTGCTGCCGCCGACCGTACGCCGTGGCAGGAATTTACCCTTCAGGATGGTTGCCACCTGCGCACCTTCTGGGAAGGGGGCTCCTCAGCACCGGCGCTGTTTATTCCGGATACTGACACCACCCGTTGCGGTAACGGGAGCTGGCTGAGCGGACACGCCGTCATCTCGCAGTCCCGTAACGGCGGGCAGCAAGAGATGGCAGTGACGTACATTCATGGCTTCCCGGTAACGGGGCTGAATCAAAGCGCCAACCCGGAAAATGCGCTGATCACCTCCGTCAACAAAGAGCGCATGGTATTCAGCACCCCAAACAGCGACCAGAGCTGGATGATCCTGCCTTACGACGACACCCTCAATAGCTGGAAGAGTAACGGCACCGTAGCGGTGGAGATTTCCCGTGAAACCGCCAGCGACGATGCAAAACTGCAGGCGCGTATTGCGGCAGTGAAAAAAACCTGGAGCGCATGGGTTGCACCCGGCACCCCGGTAAATATCGTTCTGATTGATACCCTGCGTCCTCAACTGCGCGACCCGGCTGTCGGTGCGTGGCGCGCGGCGAATTAAGGAATGGCTATGAATACGCTCTATCAACACCTGGCGGGTGAGTCGCTCAGCGATGCGCTGGCGCGTCTTGAAGCAGAGATCAAAGCCCGTCCGGCAGATGCCGATCTCCGCGCCGCGTTCGTGCAGTTTTTAACCCTCAACGGCAACTGGACGCGTGCGCTGACTCAACTGAAAAGCTGGCTGGCGCTGAAGCCTCAGGCAAAGCCAACGGTTACGCTGCTGGAGCAGTCAATCCAGGGCGAGTTGCAACGTGCGCAGGTTATGGCGGGACAAGCGCGTCCGGCTATGCCTGAAACCCAGTGGCCGTGGCTGACCACGCTTGCTGCGGCGCTGAGCGAAGAAGGCGAACAAGCAGCGGTACTGCGTCTGGACGCCCTTGAACAGGCGCAGGCAAACCCGGGACACCTCACCCTCGAAAACGAGGAAACACAGACGTTTGACTGGCTGATGGATGGCGATGCCCGCCTCGGCCCGGTGTGTGAAACCATTGTGAACGGTCGCTATTTCTGGCTGCCGTTTAGCGCCATCGCAGAAATCCGCTTCCAGGCCCCGGCCAGCGTCACCGATCTCGTCTGGCGCCATGCGCTGGTACGTCTGACCGACGGTACAGAACAGGTGTGCCAGATCCCGGCGCGCTATCCTTTTGCGGCCGATGCCTCCGATGCGGTCAAGCTGGGACGCACCACCGAGTGGCGTCCGCTCGACGAGGACGCCACCCTTTACGAAGGGATGGGGCAGAAAGCCTGGCTGAGCGAACAAAGCGAAAGCCCGCTGTTGACGCTAAGCCTCGTGACGTTTGCGACGGATGGAGCCGATGAGTAATCCCGCTGGCGAAGGCGATCTGCTGCGCAGCGGCTGGCAAGCCCGCAGCAAGCAGGAGAAGGTGGGGGCACGCGATAAAATGCAGCCCTCACTGCTGGATCGCCTCACCGATAACGACCCGGAAAAAAAACGCGAGTCGGCCAACAGCAATCTGATCACCCACGCTGCGCTGCGTCGCAATGTCCTGCGGGATCTGCAGTGGCTGTTTAACACCATTAACCATGATGCGTCCGGTGATTTGAGTGCGTTGCCACACGTCAACCGCTCGGTGATCAACTTTGGTGTTGCGCCGCTGGCCGGGAAGCGCATGTCGGATATCGAATGGCACGACATTCAGCGCAAGCTCACTGAGGCCATCATCAATTTTGAACCACGTATTTTGCCGCAAGGGCTGCAGGTTCGCTGCGTATCGGATACCTCATCGCTGGATCTGCACAACGTGCTGTCCATCGAAATCAAAGGGCGTTTGTGGTGTGTGCCATACCCGCTGGAGTTTCTGTTTCGCACCGATGTCGATCTGGAAAACGGCCATTTTGAACTGAAAGATGCGGGGTAATCATGGAAAGTAAACTGCTCGAATACTACAACCGTGAACTGGCCTACCTGCGCGAAATGGGGGCTGAATTTGCAGAACGCTACCCTAAAGTCGCCGGACGGCTGGGCATGCGTGGCATCGAGGTTGCGGACCCGTATACCGAACGTCTGATGGAGGGCTTTGCCTTCCTGACGTCCCGCGTGCAGATGAAAATGGATGCGGAGTTTCCGCGCTTCTCTCAGCGCCTGCTGGAGATGATTGCACCGAACTACCTCGCCCCGACCCCCTCAATGGCGATTGCTGAAATCCAGCCAGACAGTAGCCGGGGCGATCTGAGCAAAGGCTTTATCGTGCCGCGCGGCACTATGATGGACAGCCTGGCGCTGAAAAAAACCGGCGTGACCTGCAGCTATACCACTGCGCACGAGGTCAACCTGCTGCCGCTGAAAATCGAGAAAGTCGAACTGGGCGGGGTGCCTGCTGACCTGCCGCTGGCGCAGCTGGGCCTGAGCCAACGGGGGATCAACAGCGCGTTACGGATCCGCATCGCCTGCGACGGCCCGCAAAACCTCGGCCACCTGGATTTCGACCGTCTGGAATTTTTCCTCGGCGGTCCTGACATTGAAGCGCTGAAGCTGCTGGAGCTGGTGATGGAGCACCACGCCGGGATCGTCTGCCAGACGGTCAGCCCTCAGCCGCAGCGACAACTGCTGGCATCTGACGCTTTGCGTCAGGAGGGCTTTGAACCGGATCAGGCGCTGCTCCCGGACGATCTGCGTAACTTTGACGGTTATCGCCTGTTGCAGGAGTATTTTGCTTTTCCGGCACGTTTCCGCTTCATCAGCCTGAGCGGTCTGAGCAGGCTTATTGAGCGCTGCGAAGACGAAAAAGCCTTCGATATTTTCATTCTGCTGGATAAGTCGGATGAACAGCTGGAGCGCGTCGTTGATGCCAGTCATCTGGCGCTGCACTGTACGCCGGTGATCAATCTGTTTCCGAAAGTGGCGGCCCGGCAAAAGCTCAACGAAGGCCAGCATGAATATCATCTGGTGGTGGATAACATTCGTCCGCTGGATTATGAAATTTACGCCGTGAATAAAATCTTCGGCAGCGCCGACGGCCAGCGTGACGACCAGACGTTTCGTCCTTTCTGGAGTACCTGGAGCGGCGATGCGGGTAATTACGGTGCCTATTTTTCTCAGCGCCGGGAACAGCGCGTGCTCTCAGAACATGCTCTGCGGTACGGCACCCGTACCGGTTATATCGGTTCGGAGGTCTTTGTTTCGCTGGTGGATGAACAGCATGCACCCTGGCAGGAAAACCTGCGCTACATCTCTGCAGAGGTGTTGTGCACCAGCCGCGATCTGCCGCTGATGCTGCAGCAGGAGCTCGGGCAGTTCATTATGGCCGACTCCATGCCGGTGAAATCCCTGACCTTGCGTAAAGGCCCAACGCCACCGCGTCCGGCGCTGGCCGAAGGGTTCAGTACCTGGCGGCTTATAAGCCAGTTGCAGATGAACTACCTCAGCCTGATGGACAGCGAAAATGAAGAGGGCGCGGCGGCGCTGCGTCAGCTGTTAGGGCTGTATGCCAACCTGGCAGAAACGCCCGTTGCGCGTCAGGTTGAAGGGGTTCGTCACTGCGTGCTGGAACCCGTTCATCGTCGTGTTCCTGAACCCGGTCCGGTCGTTTTCGCCCGTGGGATCGGTATTACCCTGACGGTGGATGAGCGGGCGTTTTCCGGTGCCAGCCCCTGGCTTTTTGGCAGCGTGCTGGAGCGCCTGTTTGCCCGGCTGGTGTCGATCAACAGCTTCACCGAGTTCACCCTGCAAAGTCAGCAGCGCGGCGAGATCGGCTACTGGGCACCGCGGATGGGTAAAAGGGCGCTGCTATGAGTGACGTTGCTGTCGCACCGCTGCGCGTCCAGCGCCTGACACCGTTGCCGGATACGTTCTGGCATGGCGTTCGCGAGACCCCGTGGCGCTACGATCTGTTCCAGCTCTTAAGGCGTATTGATGCTCAGGGCGGCGAGCGCTACCCGCTGGGACGCGCGCCACTGCCAAAGTTTGAGCCGTTACGCATCGGTCAGCAGCCGTCGATGAGTTTTGCGCCGTCGACGGTGGCACAGGTCGGCCTGCGGGAGGAAAGCGGGCTGCATGAGGTGTCTATCCTCAGTTTCGGCCTGTTTGGCCCTAACGGCCCGCTGCCGGTACACATGACCGAGTACGCCCGCGAGCGTATTCATCATCATCAGGACACCAGCCTGAGCGCGTTTGCCGATCTGTTCCATCATCGTCTGACGCTGCTGTTTTATCGCGCGTGGGCGGATGCGCAGCCTGCAGTCTCTCTGGACCGCGCCGACAACAGGCGCTTTGAGGGGTATCTGGCGTCGCTGATTGGCATGGGACAGCCGGGCCAGATGGACAAAGGCAGCCTGAGCTCGCATGCACGCTTTACCCACGCCGGGCACCTGACCCGTCACGGGCGCGATCCCGAGGGGCTGGAGAAGATCCTGCGCAACTATTTTAAAGCGCCGGTCAAACTGATAAGCAACGTGCCGCAGTGGATGCCGCTTTCACCGCGTGAGCAGGCGCAGTTGGGCGAAGGACGTCGTTTGCCTCGTCTGGGCGAATCTGCGTTTCTCGGCGTTGCCGTCCGCGACGTGCAGCACAAGTTTCGCATCGACATTGGCCCGCTGAGCGCGGAGGAGTACAACCGTTTTCTGCCGGGCGAAGCGTGGGTCACCGAGCTGCGCGACTGGGTGCGCCAGTATCTTGGGGTGGAGTTTGAATGGGAAACACGGGTGATCCTGCGTGAAGACGCGGTACAGGGCACCACGCTCGGCAGCGCCGGGCGATTAGGCTATAACACCTGGCTGGGACTTCAGCCGCAGCCTGTCCCGCGTGGCGACCTGGTGTATTGCGCAGAGCGATAATTTTTCTAACGCATTGTTATCAACGGAACCGAACATGTCAGAAATTAGCCGTGCCGTGCTTTTCGGCAAACTGGATACGCTGTTATTTACCTCTCTGGAAAGCGCCACTGCGTTCTGCAAGCTGCGCGGCAACCCCTATGTTGAGCTGGTGCACTGGCTGCATCAGCTGATGCAGCAGCAGGACGGCGATCTGCAGCAGGTCATCCGCCACTTTGGTCTCGACGAGCAGCAACTGACGCGTGATATCGTGGCCGCGCTGGACGCACTTCCGCGCGGCGCGAGCTCCGTTTCCGATCTCTCCGAACATATCGACAGCGCTGTGGAGCGCGCCTGGGTGTTCGGCTCGCTGAAGTTTGGCGTCAGCCGTATTCGTGGCGGGCATTTGCTGATCGGCATACTGAAAACCTGGAATCTTGCTAACGTGCTGAAAAGCATCTCTGCACAGTTTACTCGCCTTAACGTCGAGGTGCTGATTGAGCAGTTCGACGCTATTTGCGCCAACAGCAAAGAGACGCAGCAGGCTGCTGCCGCGGCGGATGTGCCAGCCGGTGCGGTACCGGCTGCACAGGGCACGCTGGCCCAGTATGGTCAGGACCTGACTGCGCGTGCCCGTGAAGGGAAAATTGATCCGGTGGTCGGGCGTGATGAAGAGATCCGCCAGATGGTCGACATTCTGATGCGCCGCCGTCAGAACAATCCGCTGCTGACCGGAGAAGCCGGGGTCGGGAAAACGGCGGTAGTGGAAGGACTGGCGTTGCGTATCGCCGACGGCGACGTGCCGGAACCGCTGCAAAATATTCAACTCTGGCTGCTGGATATCGGCATGCTACAGGCCGGTGCAGGCATGAAAGGCGAGTTCGAAGCACGTCTGCAGGCGTTAATCAATGAAGTGCAGTCCAGCGCTACGCCGATCATTCTGTTCATTGATGAGATCCACACCCTGATTGGTGCTGGTGGCCAGCAGGGGACCGGTGATGCGGCGAACCTGCTCAAGCCTGCCCTGGCTCGCGGGCAACTGCGTACCATTGGGGCCACGACCTGGGCAGAGTACAAAAAATACATTGAGAAAGATCCGGCGCTGACCCGTCGTTTCCAGACGGTACAGGTTCACGAGCCGGATGAAGCCAAAGCCATTCTGATGCTGCGCAGCACCGTCTCGCCGCTGGAGACCCATCACCAGGTCCTGTTGCTGGACGAAGCGGTCAGCGCGGCGGTGAAGCTGTCGCATCGCTACATTCCGGCGCGTCAGCTACCGGATAAAGCTGTTGCGTTGCTTGATACCGCCTGTGCCCGCGTCGCGGTCAGCCAAAGCGCGCCACCTGCGCAGCTGGAAGACTGCCTGCGCCACCTTGCCGCGCTGGACGTGGAAATTGAGATAGCGGAACGCGAAGCCCGCGTGGGGGCAGGTGACGTCGATCGCGTGACGGCATTACTTGCAGATCGCGACGCGTATGAAACAAAGCGCGAAGCCCTGGCCCAGCGTTGGGAAGAGGAACGCAGCCTGGTGCAGGAGATTATCCGCCTGCGTGCCGCGCTGTTTGCAGCGGGCGACGACGATAACGCTGAGCTTCGCCGCCAACTGGCGGAACAGCAGCAGGCGCTGAACGCCTTGCAGGGTGATGAACCGCTGCTGTTCGCGGCGGTGGATGAAAACGTGGTCGCTGCAGTGGTTTCTGACTGGACCGGCATCCCGCTGGGCCGGATGGTGAAAAACGAGATCGACGCGGTGCTGAACCTCGCCGACACGCTCAACCAGCGCGTTATTGGCCAGCGTCACGGTCTGGAGCTCATTGCCCGTCGCGTCAAAACCTCACGGGCGAAACTCGACGACCCGAACAAACCGGTCGGGGTCTTTATGCTGTGTGGCCCGTCTGGCGTCGGTAAAACCGAAACCGCACTGGCGCTCGCCGAATCGCTGTACGGCGGTGAACAGAACGTTATCACTATCAACATGAGTGAGTTCCAGGAAGCACACACCGTTTCCACCTTAAAAGGTGCGCCTCCGGGGTACGTAGGGTATGGTGAAGGCGGGGTGTTAACCGAGGCGGTCCGCCGTCGTCCGTACAGCGTGGTGCTGCTGGATGAAATTGAAAAAGCGCACCCGGACGTACACGAGATTTTCTTCCAGGTCTTCGACAAAGGCTGGATGGAAGACGGCGAGGGTCGCCACATTGATTTCCGTAACACCATAATTATTCTGACGTCTAACGTTGGCACCGATCTGATCAGCGCCATGTGTGCCGATCCGGATCTGATGCCGGAGCCAGACGCCCTGAGCGGCGCGCTTCGCCAGCCACTGCTGGAAGTATTCCCGCCAGCGCTGCTGGGCCGCCTGCTGGTGGTGCCGTACTACCCGCTCAGTGACGAGATGCTGGGGCTGATTGTTCGCCTGCAGCTCAAGCGCATTCAGCGTCGTCTGGAAGAGAATCACAGCATTATTTCTGAGTTTGACGACAGCGTGGTGGAACAAATTGTTCAGCGCTGTACCGAGGTGGAGTCTGGTGGTCGCATGGTGGACGCTATCCTGACCAATACCCTGCTGCCTCAGATGAGCCAGATCTTACTTACCGCCAGCCGCAGCGACGAGCAGTATCGACGTCTGCATGTCACCTGCGAGCAGGGCGAGTTTCACTGTCAGTTTGCCGCGTAATAATCATCAAGAGAACTGTAAAAGATGACGGATAATGATAACAATCGGACTGTTCCAAACGCGCTCCCGGTCGGGTATCGCTTCAACGAGTTTGAAATCAAAGAGGTGATCGGCGGCGGCGGATTCGGCATCGTCTATCGCGCGTGGGATCATCAGCTCGAACGCACTATCGCTATCAAAGAATTTATGCCTTCTTCGCTCGCCGTGCGTGGCGATGACATGACCCTCGTGCTGCGCAGTGAGCGCTTTGGCAAAGCCTTTTCCGCAGGCCTGAACAGCTTTATTCAGGAGGCCCGTCTGCTGGCGCGTTTTAACCACCCGAACCTGCTACATGTGCTGCGTTTTTGGGTACAAAACGACACTGCCTATATGGGGACGCTGTTTTACAGCGGTACCACGCTTTCTCGCCTGCGTGAAGAAAAGCCGGAGCTGATTAACGAGGCCTGGATCCGTCGTACGCTGCCGATGTTGTTTGGCGCGATTAAGACCATCCATGACGAGGGTTATCTGCACCGCGACATCTCCCTGGATAACATTCAAATTCAGGAGAACGGTCTGCCGGTACTGCTCGATTTCGGCTCCGCACGTCGCACTATTGGTAACCTGTCTGACGAAACGGAAACCATGTTGCGCCCTGGCTTTGCGCCGATTGAGCAGTACACCGACGACAACGAAAGCGAGCAGGGCCCGTGGACGGATATTTACGCCCTCGGCGCGGTGTTGCGTACGCTAATTGTGGGATCGCCGCCGCCGGTCAGCGTGGTGCGTTCTATCCAGGACACCTGCAAACCGCTGGTAGAAATCATGCCGCAGGGCTATTCCATTCCGCTGCTGCAGGCCATTGACCGCGCGCTGGCGCTGCACATGGAGGACCGTCCGCAGTCAATCGACGAGTTCGCCGCGCTGATTGAGATGCCGGTCGCCGGTATCAACGATGTGCTGACGGCGAAAAAACCTGGCACGATGCTGGTTCCGGTGGAAGAGGAAAAACCGGCTTCTGTACTCGACTGGCGTCGCTACAAGATCCCTGGGATGGTTGCCGCAGGTGTGCTGGTGGGCGTTGTCGCCGGAGCGATGCTGTTTAGCGGCGGCCATGATGCGCCTGAGCAGGCTGCACAGGCACCGGCAGAAACACGTCCGACAGAAACCGCCGCGAACACGCCAGACGTGAAGCCAGAAACGGCGAAGGTTAATGAACAGGCGACGGCGCAGCAGGTGCCACCGCCCGTCGACGCCAGCCCGGTTGCCCTGGTCTATATCCGTATTCTCGACGGCGAAACGCTGAGAGTAAACGGCGAGACAAAAGCGCTGCGTCCGGCAACCAACGGCTATGCGTCGCTCAAGCTGCCCGCTGGTGAAGTGAAGATTGAATTGCAGGGCAACGGAAGAACGCGTAGCCAGACGCTGGATATTGCGAAGCCTGGCACCTGGCTGGTGAATCCATAAGTAAGGTAGACAGGGACAGGTAACAGGACGGAGCGAATGTATAACATTAAGTTTGTCTATCTTTTCAATGAGAATGTCTCGCCAGCGCTTTTTGCGAAAATTATCCGCCCGTCCGTTGCCGGGCAGTGGATTATGTCGGTTCCTGACAATTCGCTGCGCTCCTTGTTCACACGCTACGATTTGCTGCACGCCATCACAGGCGCGAATCCTTATCAGTCAGGGCGTGATACCCGTAAGCTGATTGTGCAGGATCTCGATATGGGCAGGGTCGTTGCTATCGACGAGAGCTATCGCAACTGGTCGTCGGTGACGGAGATGTTTTATATCAATGCCGATGGCCGTCTGCAGGCCGCCTCGTTGAACGGTCTGGGCTGGTACCCGGTAAGTACCATTGTCGATCGTTACGAAACGATGGTGCGAACCTATGGTTCTCGCCCTGCGCCAACAGTGCTGCCGAAGCAGGTTGTGAAATCCAAAACGGCACAGATGCCGGATAAGCCGACACCGGGCAAAGACGGTAAAACCTACGCGGCGCAACTGCAGGAGATGACCAAGGCAGAGCGTTGGCAGGCACGTAAGGATCTGATTGCGAAGGGAAGCAATAGCGTGTATCCCGACGCGCAGATTGCGGCTAAACGCCTGGCGGCGAATAATATCGCGGTAGAAAAAGCGAAACTGGCGGAGAATGTGTATAAGACCGTGAACCCGCTGGAAACCACGCCTGGGGTGCCTGAGGGGTGGAAGGATATTAGTAATGATGCGAGTGCGTTAGACAAATTAGGTCTCAAAAGCAACATGCTCTATGATAAGGCCAACTCACCTGATTTTCTTTCACGTGTTTATCAGCCTGATCCCAAAGTGTTCGGTAAAGACATGAATCCCACTTTAGTCTTTAGAGGCTCGAGGGAGCCAGAGTTTTTCCCAATGAAAAACATGGCTGACTGGAAAAATAATGCCGCTCAAGGATTAGGAATGGAATCTGATTATTATAGAAAAGCCGTTCAAATTGGTAAGCAAATATATAGATCAGGTCAAAAAATAGATATTGCGGGGCACTCTCTGGGAGGTGGTTTAGCTTCAGCTACATCTGTGGCGAGCGGTCAAGCAGGATGGACCTTTAATGCGGCCGGTTTGCATTCAAGCACTGTTGAAAAGTATGGCGGAAGCTTGCTCGGTAATAAGGATAATATTCAGGCTTATCGTGTTGAAGGCGAACTGCTGACTAAAATTCAGGAAGTGAATCTTGTGGAAGACTATAAAATGTTGAACGGTCACATCCCAACACTTATAGCCAAAGAAGAAATCTCTGCCATTATGCCTAACGCTGCCGGTGTTGTACACGATCTTCCCGGTGGGACAGGCGGTCCGCTGGATCGACATGGGATTGGTCAGGCAATAGACTGCATAGAACAGCAGAAGGATGAAGACATTTCTATTATCAGGAGCCGCGCGTGAAATCATTTTTAACAGGCTGGGTAGTGCTTAGTTTCATTTTAATGGTTCAGGGGTGTAAACAAAATATGGATTTAAAACCAGACAATTATTTTAGCGGGCAACAGCTAACAATAGCCCGTGCAATCGAGAATGGTGAGGTCGATGAGGTGATGAAATTAGCTTCAGAGACTGATTTAGACAAGCCTGGCAAAGAAGATATGACATTATTATTTTGGGCTGTCATGAATTCAATAAACGATAAAAAAACGGCAAACCATTTGAAAATAATTACTATCCTGGTTAAGTCAGGGGCAGACCCCTTACAGCCTAGACCAAATGGAGGGAGTAGCCCGGCTGAGTTTGTGCTAAAAGCAGATAGCGGTGTCTGGATTAAGGCTATGCTTGACGGTGGCTTATCTCCGAATGCAAAAGATAAAATTTTTGATGAGCCAATTATATTTCAAACTATTGAGGCAAAAAATACAGAGACGCTGCAAGCGATGCTTGATCAAGGAAGCAATATTAATGTGATTGATTCATTAGGAAAAACGCTGTTGATTGATGCCCTTGATTACGGAGCCTATGATCATGTACTTCTTTTGCTGCAGCGTGGAGCAAACCCTGAGATAAAAGCTGAAAGTGGCTGGTCGATGGGAAATCAATTGCAGCTCGAACTGGATAGAGCGAAAGAGGGGAGCGAGTTATACAAGAAGCTCAACGAAATTAAAGAGGCGCTTATTCAACATGGCGGGAAATGGCCACCGACTCCAGTTAAATAGGATATGTATAGCATATGCATCTCGCTGTTCGTCTGATGCTGATTTTTATCGTTTTGTTACAGGGATGTAGACAGAACACAAATCAAAATCCGCAAGACTACTTCGGTGGCCAGCAACTGGTTCTGGCTCAGGCTATTGAAAGTGGCAAGTTCGAAGAAGTTAACAAACTTGCCCCAAAAACCGAGCTCAACAAACCAGGGCAACATGATATGACTCTGCTGTTCTGGGCTGTTGGATGCTCAATAAATGATCGAAATTCTGTCTCGAAATTAAAAATAATAACTGATCTGGTAAAGAGTGGAGCGGATCCACTCCAGCAAACTCAGAAAGGTGATAGCAGCCCGGCTGAATTTGTTCTGAAAAGTGATAATGGTGAATGGATAAAGGCAATGCTAGATGGTGGCTTATCGACTGATGCTAAAGATAAGACTTTCAATAAGCCAATAATATTCAACACGCTTGAAGCAAAAAATACCAGGACACTAAAGGTCATGATTGACAGAGGAGCAAATATCAACGTCACTGACTCGCTCGGAGATACTTTACTGATGTATGCAATGGATTACGGTAAATACGAGCATGTACTGTTATTACTGGATAGTGGTGCGGATCCTACAATTCCTGGCAAAGGTGGCTGGACTTTAGGTAATCAACTTGAGCGTCTTTTAACTGACACAAAAGAAGATGACGAGCACTATCAAATCCTAAATAAGATAAAGGAAAAATTAATTAAGCACGGCGGTAAATGGCCACCAGTCCCAGTAAAATAAGAGATAAGCAGGACATGACTGGAAAAGATAAGGTTTTCTTTTTCTGGGGTGGTATGGATATTCTTGCCATCATACTCTATTGTGTGAACTCAGTACGAATGGGAAGAATACCTGTCATTTCGGATACCCAATCATTTATTGATCTATGGTATGCACACAACGCTGTAGTGCCAGGCATATTCGTAATGATCCTTTTTATCCTGGATCTAGGACTTCTGCTTTCTTTTGTTGTCTCAGCAATTCTTTTCTTTAAACGGAAGCACTGGGCAGTTAAGTTTGCTCTGTTTCAAGAAGTTTTTCGATTGATATCATTCCGTTGTTCCGTTTCATTATTCCCGTTGCTGGTGGGCGTTACTGGTATCTCGAATGTTTGGGTTAATCTTATTTTATTCATAATCTCCGAAACGCTAAAATTGTACTCCCTAAAATATTATAAATATGTGCAGAAGGGAGTTTCTGCGTAAAATAGTGCTTTTATCAAGCACTGAGGGGCGAATGATTCTTCGAAATTTTTTCGTGTTAGTAATAGTAATCCTTTTACCAGGGTGCAATTGGGATGTAGAGAAGGGCCCCCGGGATTATTTCAGTGGTTCACAGCTTTTTCTGGCTGAGGCAATTGAGCGTGGCGATACGAGTCATGTAAAAAAACTTGTGGCAACAACTGAACTCAACAAACCTGGTAAAGAGGACATGACGCTGCTCTTTTGGGCGCTGATGAATACGCTCTATGATAAGAAAACGCAACCGCGCCTACAGATTGTGACGGAACTGATAAGGGCTGGAGCCGACCCGCTTCAACCAAGGCCTAATGGAAAAAGTAGCCCGGCAGAATTTGTTCTTATGGCAGACAGTGGGGAGTGGATAAAGGCGATGCTGGATGGTGGTTTATCCCCGAATGCAAAAGATTACGTTTTTGATAAACCCATTATTTTTCAATCAATTGAAGCAAAAAACACCGAGACGCTGAAAGTGATGCTTGACCGGGGCGGTAATATCAACATTACGGATTCACTTGGTAATACGCTGCTCATTGATGCTTTCGATTTTCATTCCTACGATCATGTTTTCCTTTTACTGGAGCGTGGGGCTGATCCTGACATTCGTGCTGATAATGGTTGGACATTAGGAAATCAGTTGCAGCGTTTTCTGAGAAAAACAAAAAAAGACAGCGACGAGTATAAAGACCTTATTGCTATTAAAGAATCACTTATTCGACATGGTGGTAAGTGGCCACCAGAGCCGGTCAAAAGAGGGATTGAGTGAATATAACCGCGAAAAATAAAATATTCTATTTCTGGGGCATTATGGATGTCATTGGTATTGTGTTTTATTCAATTGGCCCATACCACTTGCTTCAGTCATGGTGGGATTCTACAGGCGGAAACTTTGGTGTTATTATCTTTATGCTGATAGCAGGAGGGGTAAACGGTTTATTGGCGGGGCTTTTTTACCTCGTTTACCTTCTGTGGCCGGTTTCATTATGCTTCTCTGCCTGGTTTTTTTTCACAACGCACCGATATGCCGTCCGGTTTGCTCTGGCGCAGGAAGTACTGCGCCTGCTCACCATGAGTTGTTCGGTGACCTTGTTCCCGATGATTATAGTCGGTCTTGGAATGAGTGTTATCCCTCTCAATATCACGCTGTTTGTTTTTTCTGAAATAGTGAAAATTGGTTCGCTCATATTTGTAATGAAAAAATATTGTTCTGTGAATATCAAGTCTGATTCAGAATAGCCATTATCATCGTACGTTTATTGCCGTAATTATCTACATCGCATAAGCCATATGGATTAACGATTATGCTCAACCGAATTACCGTTCAGCTCCCGGTCGAGGGGCTTCTTTTCTGGAAACTTTCTGGCCGAGAGGCGATGTCCGAATCGTTCGCCCTGACGCTGACGCTGCTCGGCACGGATGCGCGCATTGACCGCAGTAAACTGCTGGGGCAGCCGGTCACGGTCACCATTCCGACGCAGAATCTGCTCACTTCCCGCTACATCAACGGCAAAGTCACACGTGTGGGGGTCAGCGCCGTGGAACTGACGGGCACCCGCTATGCGGTCTATCAGTTGACGGTAGAGCCAGATTTGTGGCCGATGAAACGTGACCGTAACCTGCGAATCTTCCAGGGCCAGACGGTGCCACAGATTGTGAAAACCCTGCTGGGTGAGCATCAGGTCAACGTTGAGGATAAACTCACCGGCAGCTACCGGGTGTGGGATTACTGCGTGCAGTATCAGGAGTCCAGTCTGGACTTCATCAGCCGTCTGATGGAGCTGGAAGGGATTGCGTATCACTTTAATCACGAAGCGGACAAACATACGCTGGTGCTGACCGACGCCGCGACGCAGCATCAGCCGTTCAGTGGCTATGAGGTGATTCCTTACCACCAGACTCCGTCCGGCGGCAGTACGGACGAAGAGGGAATCAGCCAGTGGGCGCTGGAGGACAGCGTCACGCCGGGGATTTACAGCCTCGACGATTATGACTTCCGCAAGCCGAATGCGTGGTTGTTCCAGGCTCAGCAGAACCCGGCGTCACCGAAACCGGGCAGCATCGACGTCTACGACTGGCCGGGTCGCTTTGTGGAAACAGGGCATGCGGAGTTCTATGCCCGTATACGCCAGGAGCGCTGGCAGGTGGAGCATCAGCAGATTCAGGCCACCGCGACGGCGGCAGGAATTGCGCCAGGCCACACCTTCACGTTAACCAACGCGCCGTTCTTCAGCGATAACGGTGAGTATCTGGTGACGGCCGCAGGTTACCACCTCGAAGAGAACCGCTATGCCAGCGGCGAGGGGGAAACCATTCACCGTACCGATTTCACGGTCATCCCGTCGGCGGTGGTCTACCGTCCGGCGCAGTCCACGGCATGGCCACGCACCTACGGGCCGCAGACCGCGAAAGTGGTGGGACCGCAGGGGGAAAGTATCTGGACGGATAAATATGGCCGCGTGAAGGTGAAATTCCACTGGGACCGTCTGGCGAAGGGCGATGACACCAGCTCCTGCTGGGTACGCGTGTCGAGCGCGTGGGCGGGCCAGGGCTACGGCGGGGTACAAATCCCGCGCGTCGGCGATGAGGTGGTGGTGGACTTTATCAACGGCGACCCGGACCGTCCGATTATTACCGGCCGCGTGTATAACGACGCGAGCATGCCGCCGTGGGCGCTACCGGCTGCGGCTACGCAGATGGGCTTTATGAGCCGCACGAAAGACGGTTCCGTCGACAACGCAAACGCTCTGCGCTTTGAGGACAAAGCAGGTGCAGAGCAGGTGTGGATCCAGGCCGAGCGCAATATGGATACCAGCGTTAAAAACGATGAAACGCACAGCGTCGGCGGGGAGCGCAGCCATTATGTTAAGAAAAATGAATTGCATCGGGTGGAAGCAAACCAAATCCAGGCCGTAAAAGGCGGAACCGAAATCCTGACGGGTAAAGGCAAGCTGGATGCGGCGGTAGAGCAGTATGTCATTGCTTCCGGGACGAAGCTGCGGCTGGTCTCAGGTGAAAGCGCTATTGAGCTGAATGCTAACGGCAAGATTAACCTGATCGGCAAAGAGTTTAACTTCTTTGTTGAGGGCGATGGTTATATCACCACAGGCGGTAAGCTGCATCTGAATACCTCCGGTACAAATCCAGGTACCACGGCACCGGGAGCGGGACATAAAGGGGATATTGATGCGGCGGTGCAGGAGAAATTTACGACCAAAGGTGAGTAAGGCAGGAGCGGTGCTTGCCGCTCACTTAAAACGTTATCCGTTATGAATCTGAGTGCTGCACCGCTTCGGTTTCACCATGAAAAAACCTGACTCTCTTGCTTTAGTCTTCATTTTTCTCCAGTGGTGAGAAACGCAATACACATTCCTTAAATGACAAATAACGTGAAAAAGTGCATCCCAACATATCTCTGCTGTGCCCTGATGTTGACCTGTCTGAGCAGTTATGAAGTATTGGCTCAACAGGTTTTAGTAAAACAGGATTTTTCTGTGCAGGTAAAAGACCATACTGTCGCATTGGGCGACAGGTGGACTCATGACGTTGCGCGTAAAATCGAGGTGCCGGTTGAAGGGAATTTTGTTGGTGAGGTTCCTTTTGACGGAACCAATTATAAATTCTACCAGCATCAAAGGGCTGGGTTAGAAATATTCAGTTCCAATCTCTGGTGGGATAAAGCGGAAAGACGCGTTGATGATTATATCGTGTCGCAGATTACGCTGACGGTAGCGGATATCAAAACGCCGCGTGGTATCCATGTGGGTTCAACGACGACGGAACTGAATAAAGCATACGGTGACGGTCTGGTCGAAAATGATTCCGGGGAACGGTGGGTTTCCTATGAATTGGGTAAGAAATTGCTCTCTTTTGAGATTAAAGACAGCAAGATCGCAAAAATAACAATGAATTACGATAATGGTACTTCAGAGTGATTATGACCAGAAAATATTTGGCAGCTGCCTTGCTCGCAGCTTTATTGACTGGCACTGTTGAACCGTCATTTGCACTTGAATTATCACAGTACAATAACCTCGATACGGTAAGTCGCATCGTTGACGACAGTGCAGTGACAGACAATCTCAGGAAGGCGCTGGGCCGAGATTATGAGACGTTTATTGATAACTTTGATGTCTTTGGTGAACCGCATACCACCCCAGGTGGCGGATTGTTTGTTGAAGGCTGGCTAAAAGATCTTTATCAGGAGAACGCATCAGCTCTGGTCATCAATCCTGACGGCAAAATCTTTGCGGCCTGGGTGGTTCCGGAGTCGGACGTTATACAATATCGGTCATCTGATAATAGTCCGGATATTCATGCCGATATTCAGCAATGGGCCGCCAGATTCAAGACGATGCATTTTGCAACGAACAGCCATTCAAAACTCGCTTTTGATGGGGATTGGGCTGGCGAAATCGGGAACGATTCGACGTTAACCCTGCGTTTGGCTGAATCAGGCAACCGTATCACTGGCTCTTATTGCTATATCTCCCGGCAGGGAAATCGCATAGATTGCCCGGAAGATGATGAGCGTAATCTTAGCGGTACAATCGCTGGCAATCGTGCGAACGTTGAGTTCAACTCATCGTTTGGCGGTACGGGCGGACATGCTGTTCTGGAAATAAAGGGGAGTGAAATGGAATGGCGTTTAGCTACTCCTCCTCAAAATGGAAATTATTATGCTCCGCAGCGTTATACGTTACGTAAAGCCGCTTCGGTTCATAACGCTGAAACCAGAATACTGGATACCGAAAAATTCGCTATTTCACTGGTAAGTAAATGCGGTCAGTTTGATAGTGAATGTGACCAGATGTATTACCTCGGCGTACGGAAAAGTGATAACAGTACGATCTCTTTAAAGGGAAAAACGTTGCGCGATCCCGCAGGTAAAGTTATTGGCTCAACGTACAACAATGGCGAAATCGTTTACACCGTGACGTATTCACCCGCGAAATTGATTGTCAGCAAAGGCAGCCATATTTTAGTCGACCAGTCAGGTCATTGGCTTACAAAATAAAATAGCCAGCCAACAGGCCAGCGTGGATTGGCCATTCCTCTCTCAATAGTCATCATCCCGAGTTCACTTATGAAATACACCCTTCAGGAAGGCTCATTTTCCCTATTCCCTGCTGCCTGGCAGGATAACAGCATGAACATTATTCGTGATGACGAAAGCGGGTTGTCCGTGGTGGTCAGCCGCGGCGTTATCCCGGATGGCAGCGACTACGAACAAGAGTTCCACCGCCAGTGGGATGCGCTGCGTCCTCAGATGGGTGAGATTGCCCAGAGCGAATTCCGCAACGTAAAAGCCGGGCCTGACGGAAAAATTAACGGGCTGGAAGTCGAGACCACCTTTGACCGTAATGGCCAGCGCCTGTGGCAAAAACAGCTGGCCGTTCAGACACCGGGCAAACCGGTATTGATGATTTTTACCCTCTCGGCACTCAGAGCCTTCACCGAAGAGGACGAGGTGCGCTGGAGCGCGCTTAAGCAGAGTCTGACGCTAAACGACAACCGGAATGTGTAAGGCATGAGCGATAACAACGCGGCCCGTAAGGGCGACGAGATTATTCACTCCAGCATTTTTGCTGACATCACCAGCATTGTGGCGGAAGGTGCCGCCTATGCGGTGATCGGTGCGGCGGTGGGCGCGGCAGCCACCGTGGCTGCACCATTGCTGGGGGCGGGGGCTGCTGCCGCAGGCGTGGCGGCGATTGGTTCCAGCTGCTTGCTGAGCGGCATCATTGGCGGTGTGCTGGCAAACGTGGCGGGCATCACCGACGATATCAGCAACGCTGCGGAGGGATTGGGTAATGCACTTTTCCCGCCATCGCCTGCGGGTAAAATCACCACCGGCTCGAATAATGTTCTGACGAATGCGATCCCTGCTGCACGCGCGGCGGGCACGCTGACGCCCGCGGATACCCCTTCACCCGAACCGCAGTCTCCGGGAAGCTTTGCCGATTACGCGGGTATGCTGCTTTCCGCCGCCGGACAGTTCGGCAGTGAAATGTGGCAGCCGAGTGTGGCATCTGCCGCTGCGGGGACTTCGCCGCTGGAAGAAGACAAGGTGGCGTGCGAAAAACACTCCGGGCCGCAGTATCTGGCAGAAGGCTCCAAAAGCGTCTTCATCAACGGACAACCCGCTGTGCGTGCGAAAGATCGCACCACCTGCGAAGGCACCGTTTCCGACGATGTCTCCCCGAACGTGATCATCGGCGGCGAAACGCTGACGGTCCGCGATATCAAAAGCGGCAAAACGCCTGGGCTGGCGCTGGGGATGATTGCGCTATCCTTGCTGCGCGGGCGTCCGGGCAAGATCCTGAAAAACATGCCCTGTGCGCTGGCGGCAGCCGGAGGCGGGATGCTGGCCGATATGGCCGTCAATGCCGTGTTTGGCTCCTCGCATCCGGTTCACGCCGCCACCGGCGTGAAGGTGTTGAATGACGACGACGAGCTCGACTTCTCGCTGCCGGGGCGTTTCCCGCTTCGCTGGCAGCGCAGCTATAACAGCCTGACCACCCGCGAAGGGCTGTTCGGTCTGGGCTGGGCAACTACCTTTGACAGTTATCTGACGCTGGAAGAGAACAACGCCACCTGGTTCGATGAAACCGGACGAGAGCTGACTTTTGAGCTGCCGTCGGTTGACCGCGCGTTTTACAGCATCAGCGAAGGCATCATTATCCGCCGTAATGAGAGCGGCGACGTGGCGATTGCCGACGATGATGGCGCGGTGTGGCGTCTGTATAAACCAACCCGGGCGGAGCCATCTATCCTGCGTCTGGCCTCTCTCAGCGACGAATACGGCAACGCGCTGCTGACGGAGTGGGATGAGCACGGCAGGCTGGTCGGTCTGCACGATGAGTTGCGGGCGATAGATGTCACCCTGCGCTATGAAGATGAACGTTTCCCGCAGCGAGTTACCGCTGCCAGCCATTTTGACGGTAACCAGACATGGCCGCTGATGCAGTGGCGCTACGATGCGCGCGGACAGCTGGCGAGCGCGACGGATGCTTCCGGCGTGGTGACGCGTGAATACCGCTATAACGACCACGGCCTGATGGTCTGGCATCGCCTGCCGGGCGGTCTGGAAAGTGAATACCGCTGGAAAAAATTTGACCACTGGCGCGTGGTGGAAAACCGCACCAGCACAGGGGATGGCTGTCGCTTCACCTACGATCTGGACGCCGGGCTGACCAGCGTTGAACACTACGATGGTCAGAAACGTCAGCACTACTGGAACGCGCAAAATCTGATCGTCCGCTACGTTGACGAGCGCGGCGAGAACTGGCGCTACGCGTGGGATGACAACGAGCTCCTCACGCAACGCATCGATCCGCTCGGGAACGTCGTCACCTTCGTCTACGACGACATGGGCAATCGGGTGCAGGAGATCGACGCCGACGGCAATGCCCGTACCACGACCTGGCTGGAGCACCGTGCGCTGCCGTCAGCCATCATTGAAGCCGACGGCAGTGCCACCCGGTTCTGGTACGACGAACATCACGGTCTGAAGCGCGTGGTGGACCCGATGGGGCAGACCACGCAGCTGCGACGGGATGAGTTCGGTCAGGTGGTTGAAGAGGTGGACGCCGCCGGGAACAACCGCTACCAGGAGTACAACGAGGCCGGACAAGTGGTGCGTGCGACGGACTGCTCTGGCCGCACGACCCGGTATCACTATCATCCGCTGGGCTGGCTGACGACTGAGATAAGCGCTGACGGTGAAGAGACCCATTACCGCTATGACGCTACAGGGCGTCCGGTGCAGCTCAATCGCCCGGAAGGCTGGACAGAGTCGCTCAAATGGAACGAACGTGGCCTGCCTGTGAAGCATGCTGGCGCCGACGGGAAAGAGAGTGAGTTCAGATACGATGAGGCAGGGCGCTTAACTGCCACCCGCAATACCCGGGGCGAAGAGGTTCGCCGCCGCTGGGACAGCCGCGGGCGTCTGATTGCTCTGGAAAACGAAAACGGCGAAGCGTATCAGTTCCGCTGGGGCGCAGACTCGCTGCTGCTGGAAGAGGTGGGGCTCGATGGGGTGGCCTCGCAGTATCGCTACGACGCCTGCGGGCGCACGATAGCGCGTACCTTTGCCGCCGGTCATCCCGAAGCCATTACTCACGCCTTTGCCTGGAGCGCGAGCGGTCAGCTGGTCGCCCGCACCACGCCGGAAGGGCAGACCCGCTACCATTACACCCCGTCCGGGCTGTTAAGCCGGATTGGACTGCACCCTGCGCTTTCAGCGCACGCGTGGAGCACCGAGGCAGAGCAGGAGCTTGCCTTTGAATATGACGCGCTCGGTCGCGTCACGCGCGAGGCGGGCGAGCACGGCGAGCTGGCGTGGGAGTATGACGCGCTGGGCAACCGCACGTCCATCACGCTGCCGGATGGCCGCGAGCTGAAGCAGTTCTACTACGGCAGCGGGCATCTGCTCAGCATTGCCCTCGATAAGCTGTCGGTCTCCGACTTTACCCGCGACGAACTTCACCGGGAGACCAGTCGCACCCAGGGGCTGCTGACCACCCGCAGCGAATACGATCGTCTTGGGCGACTGCATCGCCGGGACGTCTTTACCGGCAACGCTCAGCGCCCGTCGCCGCGCCGCTGGTCCCGCCGCTGGGATTACGACTACCGCAATAACCTGGTGCGGGAAGAGCGGGACGATAACCCGTTCAGCTGGTACCGCTGGCAGTACGACAGCGCCGGACGGCTGCTAGTTCAGGACGGCACGCTGCCCGGCCAGGAGCAGTGGCGCTGGGATGCGGCTGGTAACCCGATCGAAGGGTCTGCTGAGAAGGTCACGCACAACCGCCTGACGCAGCTGAACGGCATTCGCTGGCGTTATGACATTCACGGCCGCACCGTGGAGAAGGATAACGGCCAGACCCGCTGGCATTACCGCTACGATGGTGAGCATCGCCTGACGGAAGTCATCAGCCAGCCGCGGGACCGCAATAAACCGCAGACGCAGGTGAGCTTCCGCTACGACCCGCTCGGACGCCGCAACAGCAAAACGCGCCGCCAGATGCTGGGCGGACAGCCAGTCGGCAAGCCGGTCACCACCCGGTTTGTCTGGGAAGGGTTCCGCCTGCTGCAGGAAGTGCACGGGGATGTGCCGCTGACCTACGTCTACAGCGACCAGGACAGCTACGACCCGCTGGCACGTATTGACGGCGTGGATGCGCCGGAGATTTTCTGGTTCCACTGCCAGCCCAACGGTACGCCGGAGCGGATGACGGATATCGAGGGGCAGGTGCGCTGGGAAGGGGTGAACAGCGCCTGGGGCAAGCTGCTGCGGGAAAGCGAGACGCAGCTATCAGGATATTCTCAGAACCTGCGGATGCAGGGGCAATACCTGGACCGTGAGACAGGGCTGCACTACAATCTGTTCCGGTATTACGACCCGGACTGCGGAAGGTTTACGCAGCAGGACCCGATAGGGCTGGCGGGGGGGATTAACTTATATAAATATACTGTTAACCCTCTTACCTGGATAGATCCTCTGGGTTTAGCTGGTTGCACTTTAACAAAATCGAAGTCAAAAAATTACGAATACGTTTTGAAATTGAAACGATCTGAATATCCTGCAACGTTTGGCCACATATCAGACGCGATCGATTTAGGACATGCAAAGGTTGTAACAATTCAACGAGGCACTGCGAAAGCTAACAGGAAAACGAGTCTAAAAAATATCAAAACTAAGCCAGGTTATGATCGTGATGAATGGCCTATGGCGATGTTTAAAGAAGGCGGTGATGGCGCTAGCGTAAGATATATAGATCCTAGTGATAACCGTGGTGCAGGTTCAAGTATTGGTAATGTTTTATCAGAACTGCCAGATGGAACAAGAATAAAAGTCGAGGTAATATAATGAGTGATAAGAGCATGCAAACAGTAGATCTACTTATTTCGCATAGTCAAATATTGTTACGATCCCGAGATTATGACGAAAAGCTGAGTCAGTGGGGAAAAGGCAATGTTTCTCAAGGTGCTGTTCTACACAAGGATTATGTTATATTCGATCCATTACCTGAGGACGCGTTTGGAGCAAACGTCAATATCAAAATAGAGAATGGTTTTAAAATGGATGAAAATGCTCAGCGCTGTATTGTTGTGCCATTTTTCATTACGGATAAAGATAAGCTGCAAATCGCTTCTGCAACTGAGAAATTCGATTTAAATATAGATGTGAACGATAAGGTTTATTCACTCTTTTATGAGATTTGTGAAGGAGATGAAATTTACTATAATTTCACTCTTGTGCCGGCAAAAGAAGCTATTGCTGCTAAGTTTTTGCTAGATGACCCTTGGGGAGGAATAAAAGATCATCCTCTCAAAGAAGGGATTTTTTAAATTTAATATTAACCGGGGAATTTATCGCGGAAAAAAATCCACGCCAGGGCGTGGATTTTTTTCATTCAAGACGAATCAGACGTTAAACAGGAAGTTCATCACATCGCCATCTTTAACGATATAATCTTTACCTTCCGCACGCATCTTGCCCGCTTCTTTCGCGCCTTGCTCACCCTTGTAGGTGATGAAGTCTTCAAACGCGATTGTCTGCGCACGAATAAAGCCTTTCTCAAAGTCGGTGTGGATCTTACCGGCCGCCTGAGGTGCAGTCGCACCCACAGGGATCGTCCACGCTCGCACCTCTTTCACGCCAGCGGTGAAGTAGGTCTGCAGGTTCAGCAGCTCATAGCCTGCGCGGATCACGCGGTTCAGGCCCGGCTCTTCCAGACCCAGCTCAGCCATAAACTCTTCACGGTCAGCGTCGTCCAGCTCGGCGATGTCAGATTCAACGGCAGCGCAAACCGCCACAACCACAGAACCTTCAGCCGCTGCGATTTCACGGACTTTGTCCAGGTACGGGTTATTCTCGAAACCGTCTTCGTTAACGTTGGCGATGTACATGGTTGGCTTCAGGGTCAGGAAGCTCAGGTATTTGATTGCCGCCTTGTCTTCTTCCGTCAGATTTTTCAGCGCGCGCAGCATGCCCGCGTTTTCCAGCTGTGGCAGACATTTTTCCAGCGCAGCCAGTTCCGCTTTCGCGTCCTTGTCGCCGCCTTTGGCTTTCTTCTGCACGCGGTGAATTGCGCGTTCGCAGGTGTCGAGATCAGAGAGCGCCAGCTCGGTGTTGATAACGTCGATGTCGTCAGCCGGATCCACTTTGTTGTTTACGTGGATAATGTTGTCGTTCTCGAAGCAGCGCACAACGTGACCGATCGCTTCGGTTTCACGAATATTGGTCAGGAACTGGTTACCCAGACCTTCACCTTTGGACGCGCCTTTTACCAGGCCCGCGATATCCACGAATTCCATGGTGGTTGGCAGAATGCGCTGCGGCTTCACGATTTCCGCGAGCTGGTCCAGACGCGGGTCCGGCATTGGTACAACGCCGGTGTTAGGTTCGATGGTACAGAACGGGAAGTTCGCCGCTTCGATACCCGCTTTGGTAAGCGCGTTAAACAGGGTGGATTTGCCCACGTTTGGCAGACCGACGATACCGCATTTGAATCCCATTTCTAAATCACCTTAATATCTTGATAATCAATCCGTTAATGATAACCGATTGATGAAAAGTAAATAACTACGCCTATTATACACGTAACCCGCATGACGCGCGGTAAAAAAGCCGGATCTGGCGGATTATTGCGCTTTGAAAGCGTGTAAGCGGTTTGTCGCTTTGGTTAACCCATCTTTCAGCCAGATTTCAGTGCAGCGAGCCGCTTCGTCTACCGCCTCGTCAATCAGTTTCTGCTCAGAAACCGGGGGTTTACCGAGTACGAAACCAACAACTTTGTTTTTATCGCCCGGATGACCGATTCCCACGCGCAAACGGTGGAAATTCGGGTTATTGCCCAGCTTGCTGATAATATCTTTTAGACCGTTGTGGCCACCGTGCCCGCCGCCCAGTTTGAATTTTGCCACACCAGGCGGGAGATCCAGCTCATCGTGTGCCACCAGAATTTCATCCGGGTTGATACGATAAAACGTTGCCATCGCCGCCACGGCTTTACCGCTCAGGTTCATAAAGGTGGTTGGCACCAGCAGACGAACATCAGCGCCAGCAAGGTTGATACGTGAGGTATAGCCAAAGAATTTAGGTTCTTCACGCAAAGGAGCACGTAACCGCTCGGCCAGGAGATCGACGTACCATGCCCCGGCATTATGGCGTGTTGCCGCATACTCTGCGCCTGGGTTGGCGAGGCCGACAATCAGTTTAATCGTCACGATTCAATTCCTAATGGGTTCCAGATCTGGCGCGTAGTTTACTGTCTGACGAGCCGCTTGACAAAATTCTGCGATCTTCACAGCGGAATACGAATAATTTCTTATTTGAACAATTAGAATTTCAAGCTGTTCAACGTCTTATTTGTAAACTTTTGTTTGGATGTGATCGGTAATTGTGATCATTCACGCAACTCATAAAAGAGGCGTTGTCTATACTTTACACACAAGGATTAGGGGCTTTTCCCCTGACAACCCAAAGTTCCGGAGGTGACACATGAAACGCAAAAACGCTTCGTTATTCGGTAACGTGCTGATGGGGTTGGGACTGTTCGTGATGGTAGCCGGCGTGGGTTATTCAATTTTAAACCAACTGCCGCAGCTTGACCTCCCGCAATACTTCGCGCACGGCGCGATATTGAGCATCTTCATTGGTGCGGTATTGTGGCTGGCAGGGGCTCGCATGAGCGGCCGTGAGGAAGTGTGTGACAAATACTGGTGGGTGCGCCACTACGACAAGCGCTGTCGTCGCGACCAGCACAAGCACAGTTAGTGCGACGATAAAGAACACCGAAACGGCTCCCGAGGGAGTCGTTTTTTTTGCACGGACATGAAGCAGGAACCGCATATGATGAAGGGAATATGGATGGTGCCTGCCGTGCTTGCATCGCTCCAGCAGGCCACCCGGGTGATGATGCAGAGACGTTATTCTGCATCAGGCCACTCACAGATCCGCTAATGCGGCTTCACGGTTAGGGTAGAAGGAGAGTCGGCCAGGGATTGGCTGCACGCCCGCGCGCGCCATGGTGCGTAGAGGCTGGAATTCCAGGTTACTCACGCGCAGCTCACAGCCTTCCGGCAGACGTTTCACAAAGCGCTGGAAGGCATCCAGGCCACCGGCATCCAGCACCGGAACGGCATCCCATTTAAGCACCACAATCCGTTTACCCGCGATGCGGGATTCGAGATCGCTGAACAGCCCCTCCGCGGCGGCAAAGAACAGCGGGCCAATCACGCGCAGAACCAGCACATCGTCAGGCACTTCGACGTTCACCGGGGAAAGACGCGTCATCTGCGCAATACGACGCATAAACAGCAGGGACGCCAGCACAATCCCGACGCTGATGGCAATGACCATATCAAACAGCACGGTCAGCGACATACAAAGCAGCATCACGATAATGTCGTCTTTCGGTGCGCGACGCAGCAGGTTCACCACCTTATGCGCCTCACTCATGTTCCAGGCCACCATCAGCAGCAGGGCGGCCATGGCAGAAAGCGGTAGCCAGGAGAGCAGCGGAGCAAGGATAAGCAGGGCGAGGATCACCAGCGCGGAGTGGATCACTGCCGAAATGGGGGATGTTGCCCCGGCACGCACGTTTGCCGCGGAGCGTGCGATGGCTGCCGTTGCAGTGATGCCGCCAAAGAACGGTGCGATAAGGTTACCCAGACCCTGACCAACGAGCTCGCTGTTAGCTTTATGCTTCGTTCCCGTCATGCCGTCCAGTACCACCGCGCAGAGCAGAGATTCAATGGCCCCCAGCATTGCCATTGAGAAGGCCGCGGGAAGGAGGGCGCGCAGGGAATCCCAGCTTAGCGTGAAGCTGGAACCGGGCATATCCCACGGCAACACCAGCTGCGGTAACAGCTGCGGAATACCGCTTCCCTGTGAACCGTCCGCCAGAACATAGTGGAATTGCGAGCCGATAGTAGCGACATGGCCACCGAACATATTGACGATGGCCATTACCGCGCAGCCCAGCAGCAGTGCGGGCAGATGGCCAGGGAGACGAATGCCCAGACGAGGCCACACAATCAGCGTACCCAGCGTCACAATCCCGATGGCGGCGTCGCCCAGGTTGGCGGTCGGCAGCGCCATAAATAGCGCACCGACTTTTTGCAGATAGTGTTCAGGTACGTGAGCCATCTGCAGGCCCAGGAAGTCCTTGATCTGCATGGTTCCGATGGTGATACCAATCCCGGAGGTGAACCCCAGCGTCACGGAAAGAGGGATGTATTCAATCAACCTGCCAAAACGAGCCAGACCAAACAAAATCAAAAAGACGCCGGACATCAGGGTGGCAACCAGCAGGCCTGCCAGGCCGAACTGCTGGGAAACCGGGTAGAGGATCACCACAAAGGCAGCGGTCGGTCCAGAGACGCTAAAGCGTGAACCACCGGTCAGGGCAATAACGATCCCGGCAACGGCCGAAGTATAAAGGCCATACTGCGGTGCAACGCCGCTGCCAATCGCCAGCGCCATTGCCAGCGGAATGGCGATAATGCCGACGGTGATCCCGGCTATCAGGTCACGTACAAAGCGTGACGAGGTGTACTTCTCTTTCCAGCAAGCGTCGATGAGGGCGCGAAAGGGCAGAACATGTGAGGAGGTTACGTTTTTCACAATTATCTATCTTCCAGATGCGCATCATCTGTCATGTGAATGGCAGGTGAAGGAGGCATTGATCATACAAATAAATATTAAAGACAAAAAAACCCGCCGCAGCGGGTTTTTTGGCCGTGCTCGATTAGTGCTCGAACATAGCTGAGATGGATTCTTCGTTGCTGATACGACGAATCGCTTCGGCCAGCATCCCGGACAGGGTCAAAGTACGTACGTTTGGCAGCGCTTTGATTTCGTCACTCAGTGGGATGGTATCGCACACCACAACTTCGTCAATGACGGAGTTACGGAGGTTGTTTACCGCGTTACCGGAGAAGATCGGGTGAGTTGCGTAAGCGAATACGCGCTTGGCACCACGTTCTTTCAGTGCTTCTGCAGCTTTACACAGCGTACCGCCGGTATCGATCATGTCGTCAACCAGCACGCAGTCACGGCCAGCTACGTCACCGATGATATGCATCACCTGAGAAACGTTAGCGCGCGGACGACGTTTGTCGATGATCGCCATATCGGTATCGTTCAGCAGCTTCGCGATAGCACGAGCACGTACCACGCCGCCGATGTCCGGAGAAACCACAATTGGGTTGTCCAGGTTCAGTTGCAGCATGTCTTCCAGCAGAATAGGGCTGCCGAATACGTTATCAACCGGGACGTCGAAGAAGCCCTGGATCTGCTCTGCGTGCAGGTCAACGGTCAGTACGCGGTCAACGCCGACGCTGGACAGGAAGTCAGCGACAACTTTGGCGGTGATAGGTACACGTGCAGAACGAACACGGCGGTCCTGACGGGCATAGCCGAAGTAAGGGATTACAGCAGTGATACGGCCTGCTGAAGCACGACGCAGCGCGTCGACCATAACAACCAGTTCCATCAGGTTGTCATTTGTTGGAGCACAGGTGGACTGGATGATGAAAATATCACCACCGCGTACATTTTCGTTAATTTGTACGCTGACTTCGCCGTCGCTAAAGCGACCTACGGCGGCGTCGCCGAGGGAAGTGTACAGGCGGTTGGCAATACGTTGTGCTAGTTCCGGGGTGGCGTTACCAGCAAAAAGCTTCATATCAGGCACGAGAAGAACCTCAGGCATGCGTCCAGTGGTGGATAGCGTTCGCCGCAAACTGTGCGGGCCAGGCGAATACTACCCAGGCGGTGTATTAAAGAGCGCGATGCAACGTCTGGAACAGGGTGACGTTGTCACCGAAACTCAGTCTGCGCCAGAATGGCCTGCTGTAGGGGAGACGTGTTCATCCCACGCGCTACAAAACCATGCAGCCAAACCGGCGCTTGCTCAAGCACCTGACGAGCGGCGGATTCGGTGTCAAATTCAGCAAAGACACAGGCCCCTGTACCAGTCAGGCGCGACGGCGCGTATTCTAACAGCCAGGAAAGCACCGCATCAACCTCGCGAAAACGTTTTCTTGCGATATCCTCGCAATCGTTGCTGAATTCACAATTTAATAACGTTTTTATTGACCGAACCGGAGTATCTCTTTTCAGGTCAGGATCTTTAAAGATGACCGGGGTCGGAATGCTCACGCCGGGATGGGCAACGAGATACCATTTTTCCGGCGGCTCGACCGGAGAGAGGATCTCACCTACACCTTCGGCAAATGCCGCATGACCACGAATAAACACCGGTACATCCGCGCCCAGCGTCAATCCTAAGGCTGCCAGTTCGTCCGTCGACAGCCCACAACCCCAGAGATGGTTCAGAGCAACCAGCACGGTTGCGGCATTGGATGAGCCTCCACCGAGACCGCCACCCATTGGCAGACGTTTCTCAATGCGGATATCTGCGCCGCTTCCTGTCGGTAGTCGTCCGGAGTCAGTTGCCGCTCTCATCAGCAGGCGCGCAGCGCGGACAATCAGGTTGTCCTCATGCGCCACACCTTCGACAGGCGTCAGCAGGCAAACCTGCCCGTCCTGACGCAGCTCAATCGAGATCGTGTCACCATAGTCAATAAACTGAAACAGCGTCTGCAGGGTGTGATAGCCATCAGCACGCTGGCCGGTGATGTATAAAAACAGGTTTAGTTTTGCCGGAGAGGGCCAGTGGGTCATCATTTAACGATCCAGTTGTCCATTTTCAGCTTGATACGCTGGTTCCCTTGGGTCAGTTCCATATTCGATGGCAGAGAAGGTTTACTGTTGCTGTCATAGGCGCTGTACACCACTTTCCAGGTTTTGCCATTCTGCGCGTAATTCACCTGGCTCAGACG
Source organism: Enterobacter sp. DVT3837 (assembly GCF_056238685.1). Lineage (NCBI taxonomy): Bacteria > Pseudomonadati > Pseudomonadota > Gammaproteobacteria > Enterobacterales > Enterobacteriaceae > Enterobacter > Enterobacter sp. DVT3837. The sequence goes on from NZ_JBWDLA010000002.1 coordinate 485,355, forward strand.
GTACTGATCGTCAAGCTGGTAGTCGGTGGCATCCCCCGGCAGGCCAAGGATCCACTGGCGCAGGCTGTTGAGCGGGATAGGCATTCCCGTCAACTTACCAATCATCTCTTCGGCATCTGTCGCGGTGTAATGCTGGCCTTTGTTATCGGTGATCTGCGCTTCGCCCGGTTTTGCGATAAGCTCCAGTTCGGTGCTGCCCAGCGGGTTCAGCAGCAGCAGACGGTAGTTGTCCTGGCCTGTTTGCTGCCAGAAGAAACGCGCATAAACCTTTTGTTCGTCAGAGAGATACGCGAAAGCGCCGCGAGTCTGGTACTGGCTCAAATTACGGACGTCCTGCTGGTGTTGACGCCACTGCGGAGAGTCAGGGCTTTTGCCTGGGCCTTTTGGTTGGGTGACAGTACAGGCGGTCAGAACCAGTGCGGCCAGCGGCAGCAGGCGAATCAGTCGGGTCATAATGAGGACAAATCCTTGAGATACGTTGCAGTTATAACTGTTAATGCTAGCGTTGAAGGGGCCCACCGTCTACGTTCAAATTATCTCAAAGCGCGATGTAACCTATTACTCCGAAAGGGTGCAGTCTCTTTTATTGATCTCGCGCATCCTGTATGATGCGTTCTGCTAACCTTATTAACGCTGGTACTACTCCCGCTCAACATGACCTTATTAGCACTCGGCATTAACCACAAAACAGCCCCGGTTTCGCTGCGAGAACGCGTAACGTTTTCGCCAGACACGCTTGACCTGGCGCTGGACAGCTTGCTTGCACAACCTATGGTGCAGGGTGGCGTGGTGCTCTCGACGTGCAACCGTACCGAGCTTTATTTGAGTGTGGAAGAGCAGGATAACCTGCACGAGGCGCTGATCCGCTGGCTATGCGACTACCACAATCTCAACGAAGACGAACTGCGCAATAGCCTGTACTGGCATCAGGACAATGATGCCGTCAGCCATCTGATGCGCGTGGCCAGCGGGCTGGATTCGCTGGTTCTCGGCGAGCCGCAAATTCTGGGGCAGGTGAAAAAAGCGTTTGCAGATTCGCAAAAAGGGCATCTGAAGGCCAGTGAGCTGGAACGTATGTTCCAGAAGTCATTCTCCGTGGCTAAGCGTGTGCGAACCGAAACCGACATTGGTGCCAGTGCGGTTTCTGTTGCTTTCGCGGCCTGCACCCTTGCACGCCAAATCTTTGAATCCCTGTCGACCGTTACCGTGATGCTGGTGGGTGCGGGCGAAACCATCGAACTTGTCGCGCGCCATCTGCGCGAACATAAAGTGAAAAAGATGATTATCGCCAACCGTACCCGCGAACGTGCTCAGGTGCTGGCGGACGAAGTGGGCGCAGAGGTGGTGGCGTTAAGCGACATTGATGAACGCCTGAAAGAGGCGGACATTATTATCAGCTCTACCGCCAGCCCACTGCCGATCATCGGTAAAGGGATGGTGGAGCGTGCGCTGAAATCCCGTCGTAATCAGCCGATGCTGCTGGTGGATATCGCCGTCCCGCGCGATGTTGAGCCAGAAGTCGGTAAACTGGCTAACGCCTATCTTTACAGCGTGGACGACCTGCAAAGTATCATTTCGCACAACCTTGCCCAGCGTAAAGCGGCGGCAGTGCAGGCTGAAACCATTGTTGAGCAGGAAACCAGTGAGTTTATGGCCTGGCTGCGCGCGCAAAGCGTCAGCGAGACCATCCGCGAGTACCGCGGGCAGGCGGAGCAGGTGCGTGATGACCTGACAGCCAAAGCGTTAGCGGCCCTGGAACAGGGCGGCGACGCACACGCTATTATGCAGGATCTGGCATGGAAACTGACCAACCGCCTGATCCATGCCCCAACCAAATCTCTTCAGCAGGCTGCCCGTGACGGGGATGATGAACGCCTGACTATTCTGCGCAACAGCCTCGGGCTGGAATAGCGCCCTATACCCATTTTCTAAGACAAGGTGCACTTACGCCTATGAAGCCTTCTATCGTCGCTAAACTGGAAGCTCTGCACGAGCGCCATGAGGAAGTACAGGCGCTGCTCGGTGATGCCGGGACCATTGCGGACCAGGAACGTTTTCGCGCGCTCTCTCGCGAATACGCGCAGTTAAGTGATGTTTCTAAATGCTTTACTGACTGGCGACAGGTTCAGGAAGATATTGAAACTGCGCAGATGATGCTTGATGACCCTGAAATGCGCGAAATGGCGCAGGAAGAGTTGCAGGATGCGAAAGTGCGTTCGGAAGAGATGGAACAGCAGCTCCAGGTGCTGTTGCTGCCAAAAGATCCGGACGATGAACGTAACGCATTTGTGGAAGTCCGCGCCGGTACCGGTGGTGATGAAGCGGCCCTGTTTGCCGGGGATCTGTTCCGCATGTACAGCCGCTACGCTGAATCGCGCCGCTGGCGTGTGGAGATCATGAGCGCCAACGAAGGCGAGCATGGTGGTTTTAAAGAAGTGATCGCGAAGATCAGCGGCGACGGCGTATACGGTCGTCTCAAGTTTGAATCTGGCGGTCATCGTGTACAGCGCGTACCTGCCACCGAATCGCAGGGGCGTATTCATACGTCAGCCTGTACCGTTGCGGTCATGCCGGAGCTGCCGGAAGCGGAACTGCCGGACATCAACCCGGCGGACCTGCGTATTGATACCTTCCGTTCCTCCGGAGCGGGTGGTCAGCACGTAAACACCACCGACTCCGCCATCCGTATTACCCACCTGCCGACCGGTATTGTCGTTGAATGTCAGGACGAACGTTCGCAGCATAAAAACAAAGCCAAAGCGCTTTCCGTGCTCGGTGCGCGTATCCACGCGGTAGAAATGGCAAAACGCCAGCAGGCAGAAGCGTCTACCCGCCGTAACCTGCTGGGCAGCGGCGACCGCAGCGACCGTAACCGCACCTACAACTTCCCGCAGGGGCGCGTGACCGACCACCGCATCAACCTGACGCTTTACCGTCTGGACGAAGTGATGGAAGGCAAGCTGGATATGCTGATTGAGCCTATTGTGCAGGAATACCAGGCCGATCAGCTGGCGGCGCTGTCCGAGCAGGAATAATGGATTTCCAGCGCTGGTTACGCCAGGCCGTCGGTGAGCTTTCAGAAAGTGAGAGTCCAAAACGCGACGCCGAAATCTTGCTTGAGCATGTGACGGGGAAACCGCGCACGTATCTGCTGGCTTTTGGGGAAACACAGCTGGTTTCTGAGCAGGAGGCGCAACTCGCCATACTGCTTGCCCGTCGTAAGGCCGGTGAGCCGGTGGCGCATCTGGTTGGAGAGCGGGAATTCTGGTCGTTACCTTTGTACGTTTCGGCAGCGACCCTGATCCCACGCCCGGACACCGAGTGTCTGGTCGAGCAGGCGCTGGCGCGTTTACCGGCTAGCGCCAGTCGAATCCTCGATCTTGGCACTGGCACGGGCGCTATTGCACTGGCGATTGCCAGTGAACGCCCGGACTGTGATGTGACGGCAGTGGATGTGATGCCAGACGCGGTAGCGCTGGCAAAGCGTAACGTGGACAGGCTCGGCCTGACTAATGTCACCGTACTGCACAGCAGCTGGTTTAGCGCGCTGGAAAATCACACGTTTGGGATGATTGTCAGCAACCCTCCTTACATTGACGAACATGATCCGCATCTTGCGCAGGGAGATGTCCGTTTCGAACCGCTGACGGCCCTGGTCGCCGCTAACGAGGGACTGGCCGATCTTGATCACATTGTGACAACGTCACGGAAGCATTTAGTTCGCGGCGGCTGGCTGCTGGTGGAGCACGGCTGGACGCAGGGAGAAGCCGTGCGGGCGCTGTTTACGCAAGCAGGCTACACCGCAGTGGAAACCTGCCGCGACTACGGCGGCAACGAACGTCTGACGCTGGGGCAGTGGTGATGAGCCTGTTTACTGTGCTTATTTCCGCTCACCTGATTTCCGTTGCGCTGACCATCGGTTTTTTCATCGTGCGCTACTGGTGGCGTTACAGCAACAATCCGCTGATGGATGCCCGCTGGGTGCGTGTCGCACCGCACTGTATCGATACGGTTCTGTTCCTGACTGGCGCCGGACTCATGTGGAAGACCGGCTATCTGCCATTTACTGATAAAGGCGCATGGCTGACTGAAAAGCTGTTTGGCGTTATCATCTATATCGTTTTGGGTTTTATCGCGCTTGGGCGTCGTCGTCCGCGCAGCCAGCAGGTGGGATTTATTGCCTTTCTGCTGGGTCTGGTGGTGCTGTACATCATCATTAAACTCGCCACCACAAGAATACCGTTACTGGGGTAAGTCATGAAGTCCTTAGCCGATTTCGAATTTAATAAAGTGCCGCTTTGCGATGGCATGATCCTGATTTCGGAGATGATCCGTGACGATTTTACGTCGCAGTATGTCTACGATGAGCTGGAAAATCTGGTCAGCCTGGCGCGTGAAGAGATTAATCAGGCGCGTCCGCAGGACTGGCAATTAGAGAAGCTTTTGGAACTTTTCTACGGCGAATGGGGTTTCTGCGACACGCGTGGCGTGTATCGCCTGTCTGACGCATTATGGCTGGATCAGGTCTTAAAAAATCGTCAGGGCAGTGCCGTTGCGCTGGGCTCTATTTTGCTGTGGGTCGCACACCGTCTGGATATTCCACTGGTGCCGGTCATCTTCCCGACGCAGATGATCCTGCGTGCCGAGTGGCTGGATGGTGAGATGTGGCTCATTAATCCGTTTAACGGCGACACGCTGGATGAGCATACGCTGGACGTCTGGCTGAAAGGCAATATCAGCCCGGTGGCCGAGCTTTTTAACGAAGATCTCGACGAGGCGGATAACTCAGAAGTGATCCGCAAGCTGCTGGATACGCTGAAATCAGCGCTGATGGAAGAGCGTCAGATGGAACTGGCTTTGCGTGCCAGTGAAGTGCTGCTGCAGTTTAATCCGGAAGATCCGTATGAAATTCGCGACCGTGGGCTTATTTATGCTCAGCTCGATTGTGAACACGTCGCGCTGAATGATTTGAGTTATTTCGTGGAACAATGTCCGGAAGATCCGATTAGCGAAATGATTCGCGCGCAGATCAACGCGATCTCGCACAAACAAATTACACTGCATTAATCTTAATTCCGATTCACACCTGAATAAGGCGATCCTATGAAACAAAAAGTGGTTAGCATTGGTGATATCAACGTGGCAAACGACCTGCCGTTCGTGCTGTTTGGCGGTATGAACGTGCTGGAATCCCGCGATCTCGCTATGCGTATCTGCGAACACTACGTGACTGTGACCCAGAAACTGGGTATCCCGTACGTGTTTAAAGCCTCTTTTGACAAAGCCAACCGCTCCTCCATCAACTCTTACCGTGGCCCGGGCCTGGAAGAGGGAATGAAAATTTTCCAGGAGCTGAAACAGACCTTTGGCGTGAAAGTGATCACCGACGTGCATGAGGCCGCTCAGGCGCAGCCTGTGGCCGATGTGGTAGATGTTATCCAACTGCCGGCGTTCCTGGCTCGCCAGACTGACCTGGTTGCCGCGATGGCGAAAACCGGTGCGGTGATCAACGTGAAAAAACCACAGTTCGTGAGCCCGGGTCAGATGGGCAACATCGTCGATAAGTTTATCGAAGGTGGCAACGACAAAGTTATTCTGTGCGATCGTGGTTCAAACTTCGGTTACGACAACCTGGTTGTGGACATGCTGGGCTTCAGCGTGATGAAGAACGTCTCTAATCAGTCTCCGGTGATCTTCGACGTGACGCACGCACTGCAGTGCCGCGATCCGTTTGGTGCTGCCTCCGGCGGACGCCGTGCCCAGGTTACCGAGCTGGCGCGCGCCGGTATGGCAACCGGCCTGGCGGGTCTGTTTATCGAAGCGCACCCGGATCCGGCTAACGCGAAATGCGACGGTCCATCCGCGCTGCCGCTGGATAAACTGGAGCCGTTCCTGAAACAGATCAAAGCGATTGACGATCTGGTGAAGAGCTTCGACGAGCTGGATACCAGCAACTAATAAAAAAACCCGCTTCGGCGGGTTTTTTTATGGGGCATGGTAAAAAGACTACGCAAATATCGTCATCAGATACGCAATAAACAACGCCATATGCGCCGCGCCGTTCAGCACATTGGTACGTCCGGTCGAGAACGAAATCTGACACAACAACAGTGATGCCACCATCACGATCATCTCTGGCGCACCCAGCGCAAACTGCAGCTCATTACCGGTCATAAAGGCAATCAGCGTCACCACTGGTACGGTAAGCGAAATCGTCGCCAGCACGGAGCCGAAGAACAGGTTCATTGCGCGTTGCACCTGATTATTCAGTACCGCTTTCAGCGCGCCCAGTCCTTCAGGGGACAGAATCAACAGCGCTACCAGGAAGCCGGTAAAGGCCACCGGCGCGTTCAACTCGGTTAACAGCGTCTCCAGCGGATTGGCGTTCATCTTGGTGACCGCGATAACCGCAATCAGATGCACGATCAGCCAAACCGTGTGCCACGCGCTGCTGTGGGCCGACGGTTTACCGTGATGCGGGTCGTCATCGTCGCTGTCGTCTTCATGCTCATACACAAACAGACTCTGGTGCGTTTTGGTCTGAATCAGCAGGAATACGCCGTACATGGCCGCAGAAATCAGCGCAACCAGCAATGCCTGACCGGTGGAGAAGTTCGCGCCCGGCAGCGCCATCGGGAACACCAGCACGATAATCGCCAGCGGGAAGAGGGCAATCAGATACTGTTTAATGCCGAACAGGTTCATATACTGGGTCGCGAATTTACGACCACCCAATAACAGCGAGAAGCCCACCAGACCGCCTGTCACAATCATAATGATTGAGTAGAGCGTATCGCGCATCAGCGTCGGTGCGGCATCACCGGTCGCCATCAGCGCAGAGATCAGGCTAACTTCGAGGATAACAACGGAAAGACTAAGAATTAACGAACCGTACGGCTCGCCCAGACGGTGGGCTAATACGTCGGCATGGCGAACGACGCTAAAGGCGCTGGTTAAAATACCAACCAGAGCAAGAATATTGATACCAACCACCACTGGCAGTGACTGACTGCTTCCCCAGAAGAGCAGCACAGCCAGTGCCAGAACCGGGAAAATGAGTGACGTCTCCTTGTGGCGGGTCTTTACCGCCTCGTGTGTTGCTGTCATGTGCTTCTCCATCAATGCAGGTGCTTGTAATTATAGATAGATTTTTGAGGTCATTAAACTAACAGATCTCTGTTAAATACCCCTAAATTTTTACTTAGTTTTACCCTTTGTGATAATTTTTATCTTTGATGCATATAAGATGCGATCTTCATTAAATATATTTTAAATATCATTGCATTATGAATGTAATGTCTTCAGAAACTTTTACCGACTGGCACCAAGACATATCGTCATCCACACTTATCTCTTTAACTAAAAGAGAGGTTAGCGATGCCCTATAAAACGAAACGCGAATTACCTGATAACGTGCAAAACGTGCTGCCCGCGCATGCGCAGGATATCTACAAAGAAGCGTTTAATAGCGCCTGGGAACAATACAAAGATAAAGAAGATCGCCGGGATGATGCGAGCCGTGAAGAGACGGCGCACAAAGTCGCCTGGGCCGCAGTAAAACATGAATATGAGAAAGGAGACGACGATAAATGGCATAAAAAGAAATAGCCGTGAAATTATTCGCTGCCTTCATTTTGACTTTTCAGGCGGTTGAACTTCCGTTGTATTGCAACTGGTCCGCTAATTGCTTATCGTTATTTAACTGCTGGCAAAATGACCAGCACCTAAGGCCGGGAAGGCGAATTACAGATGTCGCAAGGAAGCATGCAGTGGCGGAGGTGTAAAGTGTTAACGCGTGATTTCTTAATGAAGGCAGATTGTAAGACGGCATTTGGTGCTATTGAGGAATCGCTTCTCTGGTCGGCTGAACAACGTGCGGCGTCACTCGCTGCCACGCTTGCCTGCCGCCCGGATGATGGCCCGGTATGGATTTTTGGCTACGGCTCTCTGATGTGGAACCCGGCTCTGGAATTTGTCGAATCGGCAACGGGAACGCTGCCGGGCTGGCACCGCGCATTTTGCCTGCGTCTGACGGCCGGGCGTGGCAGTGCGTGTCAACCTGGGCGCATGCTTGCACTGAAAGAGGGCGGACGCACCACGGGCGTGGCTTATCGCCTCCCGGATGCCACGCTGGAAGAGGAGCTCACGCTGCTCTGGAAGCGCGAGATGATTACCGGCTGCTATATGCCGAGCTGGTGCAAGCTGGAACTGGACGACGGACGTACCGTCAATGCGCTGGTCTTTATTATGGATCCGCGCCATCCGCTGTATGAAGCGGATACCCGTACGCAGGTAATTGCCCCGCTGATTGCTGCCGCCAGTGGCCCGCTGGGTACTAACGCGCAGTATCTCTTCTCTCTTGATGACGAGCTGACACGCCTCGGTATGAAGGACGACTGTCTGAACGAACTGGTGGTGAAGGTGAAGGCACTTCTGGAAGGGAACCCGCTCAACAGCTCGCTGCGACCGGGTTTTGCCTGAGAATACGCCCGGCTCGCCGGGCGTTTAATGTTATGCTGCTACGTAGCTGACAGAATGCTCCAGTGACTGACTGTGGCTGTCAATCAGGACATCCCATGTGCCGGTATAGGGCACCGTAAGCCAGGCTTTATCATCCTGCACGGTCAGAATATCTGCCTGCGATTGTTTTTGTGCTTTTGAACTCATCAGATGAATACGGCAGCGCTCTGAACAACGAACCACTACCGTATCCCCGCCAAACAGTTTCAAACTTGTTTTTACCAGTGCCATTTTTTACCCCGTAGTCTTAAACAACGCTCTCCCTGCAGCCATATCCGAGCGTGATGTTGTTCACAATTCACTCATTGCATAACACCAAAGGGGAGGGGCCGGGATGCTGATTTTGATCAAAAAATGGCATAACGATTAAACAAAAATGACAAAATCCCTAAAAATTTCAGCTGGCGCGCGTTTTACCCGCTAAACGCGCGCCGGGATAAAATTAAATGCGGAAATGTCCGGCGGTTTCAGCAAGGTCACCCGCCTGGCTCTGCAGGGCGCCCGCGGCGGCGGCGGATTGCACAACCAGCTCGGCGTTCTGCTGTACCATTCTGTCGAGATGGGTTACCGCATGGTTGATCTCATGGATACCTTTCATTTGCTCGCTGGTGGCGATGGAGATTTCACGCATGATGCCCGAGACGCTGCCGATGCTGGCGCGGATTTCATTCATGCTTTCCCCTGCCAGATGCACGTAACGGGAGCCCGTTGCCACGCTGTCAGTGGTGGAATCGATAAGCGATTTGATCTCTTTCGCCGCCTGAGCGCTACGGCTTGCCAGGTTACGCACCTCTCCTGCCACCACGGCAAACCCACGCCCTTGTTCCCCGGCTCGTGCTGCTTCCACCGAGGCGTTCAGCGCCAGAATATTGGTCTGGAAGGCAATGCCGTCAATTACGCTGGTGATATCGCCAATTTTTGCGGATGCCACTTCGATGGACTGCATGGTGCTGATTGCCTGCGATACCACCTCTCCACCGCGCGCCGCGGCCGCTGAGGCTTTGCTCGCCTGGTCGTTGGCTTCTGCGGCAGACTCATTCGATTGGGTCACGGAGGCGGTGATCTGCTCCACGGCACTGGCGGTCTCGCGCAGGCTGGATGCCGCCTGTTCGGTGCGTCCGGAAAGATCCTGGTTACCAGCCGCAATTTCCTGCGCGGCATTTTTTACCGATGCGCTGGCATCACGGAGCTGTACCATGACGACGGAGAGCTTATCGCTGAAGGCGTTAAACGCTTGTGCAATCTGCGCGACTTCGTCTTCACCATCATCCGGCAGGCGCTGCGACAGGTCGTTAGTCCCGTTAGCAATGTTGTGCATCGCGTCGCGGATGTCAGACAGTCGCTTCAGCAGACGGGCAATCAGGAAGTGAACAATAGCGGCGCTCAGCAGAGCCAGGATCACCAGCGAGATAGCCGACGCTTTAAGCAGGGAACGCATGCCGGATGTCGCATCGCCATTGTCGAGGGCGACAACTAACATCCAGTTAGTGCCTGGCACGGCCGTCGCAACAAAGGTTTTTTCTTTGTCATCGAATGTGCCGTCAACCGGATTACCGCTTTTCAGCGCCGCAAAATCGATACCTTTGATCGTCTCGGCAAACGGTTTAAGCGTCAGCGCCGGATCATTGGCAGCAATCACGGTGCCATCGCTGGTCAGAAGTAATCCACTACTTGCCGGGGTCGGATGGATCCCGCGCACGTTAGCGACTACGCTATCCATGGCCACATCGCCTGCTACCACGGCTTTCAGGGTGCCATTTTCTTTCACCGGCACGGCGAACGTCACCACCAGCTTCCCGGTACCGGCATCTACGTAAGGTGCGGTGACGACCGGGGCGTCCTGGCTTACCACCTGCTGATACCAGGGGCGAATGGTCGGGTCATAATCCGCGGGGACGCCCGCTGGGTCAGAGAATTTGGCTGTCTTGCTGGCATAGCCAACATAGACGTTGGTGAATCCCCCCGCCTGCGCAAGCTGTTTGAATACCGGAACCGGATCGTCACTCAGCGCCACGGTCTGAGCGGAGGCGATCACCGTCATTTTGCTTTTTACCCAGTCGGCAATCGCCATGTTATGGCTGGCGCTGGTGCTGGTCAGGATATCGCGCTGTGACTGCTGGTTATCCTGACGCGTGACCTGGAAGTTGATAACGGTATTAAGGAGAAGGGCGACGACCAGACAGCCTGCCGTCGCGGCGATGATGCGTGCACGAATCGATCTGAACATAAGTGAAATACCTGCTGTGTTGTTTCCATGCCTATCGGCAACCTTGCAGGTAAACTTGATGCTGAAACCGCGTCCATAAGAAAATAATATTTTTACGGGTTTATTATTAAAAAGTTAATACTTTATCGGCGGACAGCGTCCACTCGGCCAGCTCAACCAGCGTACCAATCTCTACACCATCAATCAGCGGCAGCCCGGTAATGCCGCGGCCGTCGGTGCAGGTCTTGCACAGCTTCACCGGCACATTTTGCGCGGTGAGGATCTCCAGCATTTGCTGAATGTTGTAGCCTTCTGCAGGTTTCTGTCCCTTCAGCCCGGCAGTGACCGCGTCCGACATTAAAAAGAGCCGTAACTCCAGTTCGCTCTCTTTATCGCGGAGTGCGATAGCCAGACGCAGGCTGTTAAAAAGGGATTCGCTGCCGTAAGCCGCACCGTTGGCGATGATCACTATCTTCTGCATGTTGACTCCTGTTCTTAAAAAGGCACGAATAATATAGGGTTTACCAAGTTTACGCCGTCTACAGCCGACAATAAACTTCAGGATATTCCTGAAATTTCCCGTAAGGCTGCAATTCTTTCTTAATAGCGTTAAGGTAAGAGCGTCTTTAACAAAACCCAGGCGCTAAACCCGACGTTGATGGCTGTATCGTCCTGCATTCGCTTTCTGTTATTACTCCCCCTTCTTACGGCGGGAGCCGTTCACGGTGCCCCGAATTCCTTTATGCATCAGGCAGAAAATCCCTTTGATAACAACGGGGATAGTTTGCCCGATCTCGGTATGGCCCCCCCAACTGGCGAGGGAGAAAAACACCTGGCCGAAATGGCAAAAGCGTTTGGTGAAGCCAGTATGACCGATAACGGTCTGACCACGGGCGAGCAGGCGCGCCAGTTTGCGTTTGGTCAGGTACGTGATGCGGTGAGTGGGGAAGTGAACCAGCAGATTGAATCCTGGCTCTCCCCGTGGGGTAACGCCAGCGTAAACTTGCTGGTGAATGACGACGGTAAATTTAACGGCAGTAGCGGGAGCTGGTTTATCCCCTGGAATGATAACAACCGTTACCTGAGCTGGAGTCAGTTTGGCGTGACGCAGCAGACGGATGGCCTGGTCAGTAACGCCTGGGTAGGTCAGCGCTGGATCGCCGGCAAGTGGTTGCTGGGCTACAACACGTTTTACGATAACCTGCTGGATGAAAACCTGCAGCGTGCCGGGCTGGGCGCGGAAGCGTGGGGTGAAAATCTGCGTCTGTCTGCTAACTACTATCAGCCGTTTGCCAGCTGGCGTGACAGCTCGGACGTACAGGAGCAGCGCATGGCGCGTGGGTATGATGTCACCGCCAAAGCCTGGTTGCCGTGGTTCCATCATCTGAACACCAGCGTTAGCTTCGAGCAATACTTTGGCGATAACGTCGACCTGTTCAATACCGGAACCGGCTATCACAACCCTGTCGCGGTAAATCTGGGGCTCAACTATACCCCTGTTCCGCTGGTCACATTGACGGCCGCCCATAAGCAGGGAGAGAGTGGCGTCAGTCAAAATAATCTCGGGCTGAAGCTTAACTATCGCTTCGGCGTACCGCTTATAAAGCAGGTCTCTGCCGGAGAAGTCGCCGCCACGCGCTCCCTGCGCGGGAGCCGCTACGACTCGCCGGAGCGGGACAACCTGCCTGTTATGGAGTTCCGCCAGCGCAAAACGTTATCGGTGTATCTGGCTACGCCACCGTGGGATCTGAAAGGGGGCGAGACCGTGATGCTGAAGCTACAAATTCGCAGCACGCATGGTATTCGTCAGATCCACTGGCAGGGTGATACCCAGGCATTGAGCCTGACATCACCGGCGAACAGCAACAGCGGCGATGGCTGGAGTGTGATTATGCCTGCCTGGGATAGCCGGGAAGGGGCAACTAACCGCTGGCACTTGTCGGCAGTGGTAGAAGATGAGAAAGGCCAGCGCGTCTCTTCCAATGAGATCACGCTTATCGTGGTGCAACCGCTGGTCGCATTACCCAGCGACGACCCGCGCTGGAGGCTGCTGCCGGATGAGTAATGCTTAAAAAATCCGTTCCTGATGTACCCACACAGCGGCTTCAACGCGGGATTTTAACTTCATTTTCTTCAGCATGTGCTTCACATGTACTTTGACCGTGCTTTCGGTGATATCCAGGCGGCGGGCAATCATCTTGTTTGGCAGACCCTGAGCAATCAGCTTGAGAATGTCGCGCTCGCGTGGCGTTAACTGACTGACGTCGCGATCGGAGGTGGCGCGGTTGGCGCGCAGGCTGGCGGCCAGTACCGGCGTTAATGCTTCGCTCAGCACCATCTCACCTGCGGCAGCCTGTTGCAGCGCTTTAAGCAGATCTTCCGGCTCCATATCTTTCAGCAGATAGCCGTCCGCGCCACGCTTCAGCGCTGTGACCACATCTTCTTCATGGTTCGACACGCTAAAGACCACCACGCGACCGGAAAGGGATTTTTCCCGCAGCTTGTCGAGGGTTTCCAGACCGTTCATGCCGGGCATATTGAGATCAAGCAGGATCAGATCGGGATCAAGCGCTTCGGCAAGCTCAATGCCTTGTTCACCGTTGCTGGCTTCGCCTACGACGGTGATATCGGGTGCCATGCTGACCAGCTGTTTCACGCCAGTACGCAGCATCGGATGGTCGTCGATCAACAGAATTGATGCCGGTTCCTGATTAGTCATGGGTTTCTCCTTGAGCAGTAGTGAGCGGTTTCTCGGGAATAAAGGTGACAACAACTTCCGTGCCACCTGTCTCTCTCCGGCGAACCTGGCAATCACCGCGCAGGCTTTGGGCGCGGTCTCGCATGATGATTAAACCATAGTGGTTAGTTCGTTCGGCATTTTCCGGCACGCCGCGGCCGTTGTCATGAACCGTGAGCCTGACCTGATTGGCGTGCTGGCTGACGGTGACGGTTACCGCCGTCGCGCTGGCATGTTTGAGCACGTTACTCAACGCTTCACGGGCGATTTGCAGTAAATGAATGGCCTGATGCGACGGAACAAACCGTGGCGGCAGTTGGTAATCCAGCTTCACCGGGAACCCCAATCGGGCGCTAAATTCGTGACAGCTGGATTCCAGGGCGGGGCGCAGGCCCGGTTCAGTGAGCTGCAGACGGAAAGTGGTCAGCAGTTCACGAAGTTGCACCCAGGAGGTATTCAGCTCGTTGCGGATCTGGCTCAGCAGCTGTTTATTACTTTCCGGCATCTCCGTATCCTGCATTTGCAGGCAGCTCACCTGCATTTTCATACAGGAGAGCGACTGGGCGATGGAGTCGTGAAGCTCGCGGGCGATGGTTGCGCGCTCTTCCATGACGATCAGCTGCTGCTGTTTTTCCTGATGACGGTCGAGCGCCAGCGTGGCCGTCAACTGTTCAACCAGCGTATCAACCAGCTGCTGCTGGTCGTGACTCAGATGACGCCCGGCCGGCAGGGTTGCCAGCAGAATGCCATACTGGGTGTGGTTGTCCGTCAACCGCCACTTCAGCGTGGTGCCGCTTGACGTCAACGGCGGCAAACCGCGAGGACAAAGATGGCAGCCTTTGTCATCACAGGACATATCGGACTGACAGGTAAATTCCTGATGATTTTCCTCATCTTCAACATCGTAGACCCGAAGCTCCAGGTCACGGAGTAAGGTCAGATTTTGCAGACCATTCAGTACCGGTGAGAGACGCTCACAGAGCGGTACCTGCATATGCAAACGACGGTTGGCTTGCCACAGGAAGGAGAGCATCTCGTTTTTCTGCTCCAGTCCGGCCGTTTTTTCCTGAACGCGCTGCTCCAGCACCGCGTAGCTTTCGGAGAGCTCTGCCGACATGGTGTTGAGCGCCTGGCCGAGCATCGCCATCTCGTTGCGCCCGCTGATATGCGTGCGCTGGGTAAAATCGCGTGCGGTGACCGCTCGGGCCATCGCCAGCAGCTGTTTCCAGGGATTCAGCAGCCGTGCACGCAGCCAGACAATCGTGAAGATGAGTAATAGCCCCATACACAGCGCCATTGCACGGTGCATCATCACTACCCGGTCAATCCGTAATTCGGTGGTTTGGTCAAATGCGGAGACCAGGGAATCAATGCGTGATACGAAACCTGCAACGTCATGCGCAACCGCTTCTGGACTGCGCGCCTGCTTCAGCCCTGGCTGCAGTTGGTTATGCCAGTAACCCTGGAGTGCTTTAAGCTGAGATTGCTGACCGGCGCGAATGGCGGCGTTTTCCAGTTCCGGGCTGAACGCCGTGCGTTCCATTTCATCGATGAGGTGCTGATCGCCCTGCGTCAGAGGAACCGATGCCAGCAGACGGTAACTCTGCATACGTAGCGAGCCTGCCTCATTGATGGCATGCGCGTTACCCTGTACTCCCTGTACCAGCCAGCCAGAGATCGCCATGCCCGTCACGCCGATGGCGGTGGACAGCAAAACGATCAGCGCGACCTGATTCACGAGTGTCAGTGGAGATAAACATCTTTTTAACATAGAGTTGCCGTGCTCCTGACGTGGCCTGCTTGCAGGAATGGCGCTATTCTGGTGCATACCCTGGAGTATACCCATACCAATAAAGGATTACTCCCAAATTGCCAACGGAGTAACGGGAAGGGGGTGGGGGTAGCAAGGAAACGTCAGCACCGTGAAAAACCACATCTTTTTTACCGTAATAACCTACTCATTAAGGATGAGAGCTTTTTTTGCGCCGCAAATCCTCCCACTTTTCCTTTGATTTATATCAACTTACCGCCGCTCTAAAACCCTAATGTTTGCAGCATCATTCGAGAATCAGAGGTGTCTATGAGTCACTCATCCGCTCCCGAAAGGGAAAATGGTGCCGTTATTACAGACTGGCGTCCAGAGGATCCGGCGTTCTGGCAACAGCGCGGCCATCGTGTAGCAAGCCGGAATCTGTGGATTTCCGTTCCGTGCTTGTTGTTAGCGTTTTGCGTCTGGATGTTGTTTAGTGCGGTGGCGGTAAACCTGCCAAAAGTCGGTTTTACCTTTACAACCGATCAGCTGTTTATGTTGACCGCGCTGCCGTCTTTATCCGGCGCATTGCTGCGAGTGCCTTACGCGTTTATGGTTCCGGTGTTTGGCGGCCGTCGCTGGACGGCATTCAGCACCGGTATCATGATCGTACCATGTGTCTGGCTCGGTTTTGCGGTGCAGGATACGTCTACCCCGTTTAGCGTGTTCGTGATTATCTCCTTGCTGTGTGGTTTTGCGGGTGCGAACTTCGCCTCCAGTATGGCAAACATCAGCTTCTTCTTCCCGAAAGCGAAACAGGGCGGCGCGCTGGGTATTAACGGCGGTCTCGGCAACATGGGCGTGAGCGTGATGCAGCTGATTGCACCGCTGGCGATCTCTGTCTCCATTTTCGCAGCGTTTGGCGGCGGTGGCGTTGAGCAAGCGGATGGATCTTCCCTGTATCTGCAAAACGCCTCCTGGATCTGGGTTCCGTTCCTGGTGATCTTCACTCTGGCAGCCTGGTTCTTTATGAACGATCTGTCAGCGTCAAAAGCGTCACTGAGCGAGCAGTTGCCGGTGCTGAAGCGCGGGCATCTGTGGGTAATGGCGCTGCTGTATCTGGCAACGTTCGGTTCGTTTATCGGATTCTCTGCGGGCTTCGCCATGCTGTCGAAAACGCAGTTCCCGGACATTCAGATCCTACAGTTTGCCTTCTTTGGGCCATTTATTGGTGCCCTGGCGCGTTCGCTGGGTGGCATGGTGTCTGACCGTCTGGGCGGGACGCGTGTGACGCTGGTGAACTTTGTGGTAATGGCTGTCTTCTGTGCGCTGCTGTTCCTGACGCTGCCAACTGACGGACAGGGGGGTAACTTCACCGCCTTCTTCGGTGTGTTTATGGTGCTGTTCCTGACTGCCGGGCTGGGCAGCGCTTCTACTTTCCAGATGATTTCCGTGATCTTCCGTAAACTGACCATGGATCGCGTAAAAGCGCAGGGTGGAACCGAAGAGCAGGCGATGCGTGAAGCGGCGACGGACACTGCGGCAGCGCTGGGCTTTATCTCTGCCATCGGCGCAATTGGCGGCTTCTTTATTCCGAAAGCGTTCGGTATCTCTCTTGACCTGACCGGTTCTCCGGCGGGGGCAATGAAAGTCTTTCTCGTCTTCTATATCGCCTGCGTTGTGATCACGTGGCTGGTATATGGCCGTAATACTAAGAAAAATAAGTAAGTTTGATTATCCGTTTACGCGGCCTTCGGGCCGCGTTTTTTTTGGCTCGTGAATAGTTACAACATACTGACGGGTTTGAAGAGGAAATCTGCGGGTAACACTGTGATCGCCATCGCTTTGCAGGTGGTTATACCCCTTAATACCTGGGATGTTAAATCGTCTTGTTCTTTTTATACGGAGAAATGAAAATATTCATATAAATCATCACCATATGGAAAATAAAAAGCTACCGCTTTGGTGGTATTCGCTCTAATACCTCGCCTGAAAGTCCCTCGTCGTCTTGATCGTTATCAATTCTCCCCCTCTTTCAGGGCGTTACCTTCGCTGCAAATCAGCAATGTCGATTTAGAGAGCCACAGGCTCCACACAGGAGATACCCGATGAGCAAATTTTTGGACCGGTTTCGCTACTTCAAGCAGAAGGGCGAAACCTTTGCCGATGGGCACGGCCAGGTTCTGGAGACTAACCGGGACTGGGAAGACGGTTACCGCCAGCGCTGGCAGCATGACAAAGTCGTCCGTTCGACCCACGGCGTGAACTGCACTGGCTCATGTAGCTGGAAGATTTTCGTTAAGAACGGTCTGGTGACCTGGGAAATGCAGCAGACCGACTATCCGCGCACTCGTCCGGATATGCCAAACCATGAGCCGCGCGGCTGCCCGCGTGGGGCGAGCTACTCCTGGTATCTCTACAGTGCTAACCGACTGAAATACCCGCTGATGCGCAAGCGCCTGATGAAAATGTGGCGTGAAGCGAAAGTCCAGCACAGCGATCCGGTTGATGCCTGGGCGTCGATTATCGAAGACGCTGACAAAGCGAAAAGTTTTAAGCAGGCTCGCGGCCGCGGTGGCTTTGTGCGTTCTTCCTGGAAAGAGGTGAACGAGCTGATTGCTGCCTCTAACGTCTACACCGTTAAGACCTACGGTCCGGATCGTGTAGCGGGCTTCTCACCCATCCCGGCGATGTCGATGGTCTCTTACGCCTCCGGGGCTCGCTATCTGTCACTTATCGGCGGTACCTGCCTGAGCTTCTACGACTGGTACTGCGACCTGCCGCCTGCATCTCCGCAGACCTGGGGCGAGCAGACCGACGTGCCGGAATCCGCCGACTGGTACAACTCCAGCTACATCATCGCCTGGGGCTCTAACGTGCCTCAGACCCGTACGCCGGATGCGCACTTCTTTACCGAAGTGCGTTACAAAGGTACCAAAACCGTAGCGGTGACCCCTGACTACGCGGAAATCGCCAAGCTCTGCGATCTGTGGCTGGCACCGAAGCAGGGTACCGATGCCGCGATGGCGATGGCGATGGGCCACGTCATGCTGCGTGAATTCCACCTGGATAAGCCTAGCCAGTACTTCACCGACTACGTGCGTCGTTACACTGACATGCCAATGCTGGTCATGCTGGAAGAGCGTGATGGCTACTACGCTGCAGGCCGTACGCTGCGTGCTGCCGATCTGGTGGACGCGCTGGGCCAGGAAAATAACCCTGAGTGGAAAACCGTTGCGTACACCAGCAACGGCGAGCTGGTGGCGCCAAACGGCTCTATCGGTTTCCGCTGGGGCGAGAAGGGTAAGTGGAATCTTGAGCAACGCAACGGCACGACCGGTGAAGAGACGGAACTGCGCCTGAGCATGCTGGGCAGTCAGGACGAGATCGCCGATGTGGGCTTCCCGTATTTCGGTGGTGAAGGTTCCGAGCACTTCAACAAGGTCGAGCTGCAGAACGTTCTGATGCATAAGCTGCCGGTAAAACGCCTGCAGCTGGCTGACGGCTCCACGGCGCTGGTCACCACCGTTTATGACCTGACCATGGCGAACTATGGTCTGGAACGTGGTCTGGGCGACGAAAACTGCGCAACTCACTACGACGAGGTGAAAGCCTACACCCCTGCGTGGGCGGAGCAGATCACTGGCGTTCCTCGGGCACAAATCACCCGTATCGCTCGTGAATTCGCAGAAAACGCCGACAAGACTCACGGTCGCTCCATGATCATCGTCGGTGCCGGTCTGAACCACTGGTATCACCTCGATATGAACTATCGTGGCCTGATCAATATGCTGATCTTCTGCGGCTGTGTCGGTCAGAGCGGCGGTGGCTGGGCGCACTACGTGGGCCAGGAAAAACTGCGTCCGCAGACCGGCTGGCAGCCGCTGGCGTTTGCCCTCGACTGGCAACGTCCGGCACGTCACATGAACAGCACATCCTACTTCTATAATCACTCCAGCCAGTGGCGTTACGAGACCGTAACCGCGCAAGAACTGCTCTCGCCAATGGCGGATAAATCCCGTTACAGCGGCCACCTGATCGATTTCAACGTGCGCGCAGAGCGCATGGGCTGGCTGCCATCGGCACCTCAACTGGGCACCAACCCACTGCGCATTGCAGAAGAGGCGAAGAAAGCGGGCATGTCGCCGGTGGGTTACACCGTTAAGTCTCTCAAAGACGGTTCCATTCGTTTCGCGGCAGAACAGCCGGAGAACGGTAAAAACCATCCGCGTAACCTGTTCATCTGGCGCTCCAACCTGCTGGGCTCGTCCGGTAAAGGGCACGAGTACATGCTGAAATATCTGCTGGGCACCGAGAACGGTATTCAGGGGAAAGATCTGGGCAAGCAGGGCGGCGTGAAGCCAGAAGAAGTGGAATGGAAAGATAACGGCCTGGACGGCAAGCTGGATCTGGTGGTGACCCTGGACTTCCGTCTGTCCAGCACCTGCCTGTACTCCGACATTGTGCTGCCAACCGCGACCTGGTATGAAAAAGACGACATGAATACCTCGGATATGCATCCGTTTATTCATCCGCTGTCTGCGGCCGTTGACCCTGCGTGGGAATCGAAAAGCGACTGGGATATCTACAAAGACATCGCGAAGACATTCTCTGAAGTCTGCGTCGGGCATCTGGGTAAAGAAACCGACGTGGTGACGCTGCCAATCCAGCACGACTCCGCCGCCGAACTGGCGCAACCGCTGGACGTGAAGGACTGGAAAAAGGGTGAATGTGACCTGATCCCGGGTGTCACCGCACCACACATTATTGCGGTTGAACGCGACTACCCGGCAACCTGGGAGCGCTTTACCTCTATCGGCCCGCTGATGGAGAAAATTGGTAACGGCGGGAAAGGGATCGCCTGGAATACCCAGAGCGAAATGGATCTGCTGCGCAAGCTTAACTACACCAAAGCGGACGGCCCGGCCAAAGGCCAGCCAATGCTGAACACGGCGATTGATGCCGCAGAGATGATCCTGACTCTGGCACCGGAAACCAACGGCCACGTGGCGGTGAAGGCCTGGGCGGCCCTGAGCGAGTTCACCGGTCGCGACCATACACACCTGGCGACGAATAAAGAGGAAGAGAAAATCCGCTTCCGCGATATTCAGGCCCAGCCGCGCAAGATTATCTCCAGCCCGACCTGGTCAGGCCTGGAAGATGAGCATGTGTCCTATAACGCGGGCTACACCAACGTTCACGAGCTGATCCCATGGCGCACCCTGTCAGGCCGCCAGTCGCTGTATCAGGATCACCAGTGGATGCGCGACTTCGGTGAAAGCCTGCTGGTGTACCGTCCGCCAATCGACACCCGCTCCGTGAAAGCCGTGATGGGCGCGAAATCGAACGGTAACCCTGAGAAGGCGCTGAACTTCCTGACGCCGCACCAGAAGTGGGGTATTCACTCCACCTACAGCGACAACCTGCTGATGCTGACCCTGTCGCGCGGCGGTCCGATTGTCTGGATGAGCGAAACGGATGCCAAAGATCTGGGTATTGAAGATAACGACTGGATCGAAGTGTTCAACAGCAACGGTGCCCTGACGGCGCGTGCGGTGGTGAGCCAGCGCGTACCGGCCGGGATGACCATGATGTACCACGCGCAGGAACGTATCGTTAATCTGCCGGGGTCAGAAATTACCGAGCAGCGCGGCGGGATCCACAACTCCGTGACCCGCATTACGCCGAAGCCGACCCATATGATCGGTGGCTATGCTCAGCTGGCCTACGGCTTTAACTACTACGGCACCGTAGGATCGAACCGCGATGAGTTCGTGGTGGTACGTAAGATGAAGAATATTAACTGGTTAGACGGCGAAGGTAATGACCAGGTACAGGAGAGCGTAAAATGAAAATTCGTTCACAAGTCGGCATGGTGCTGAATCTGGATAAATGCATCGGCTGCCATACCTGCTCGGTCACCTGTAAAAACGTCTGGACCAGCCGTGAAGGTATGGAATACGCCTGGTTCAACAACGTGGAAAGCAAGCCGGGCACCGGCTTCCCGACCGACTGGGAAAACCAGGAGAAGTGGAAGGGCGGCTGGATCCGTAAAATCAACGGCAAGCTGCAGCCGCGCATGGGTAACCGCGCTTGGCTTCTGGGAAAAATCTTCGCTAACCCGCATCTGCCGGGCATCGATGATTACTACGAGCCGTTTGACTACGACTACCAGAATCTGCACAACGCGCCGGAAGGCAAACACCAGCCGATCGCCCGTCCTCGCTCGCTGATTACCGGCCAGCGCATGGACAAGATCACCAGCGGTCCAAACTGGGAAGAGATTCTGGGCGGCGAGTTCGAGAAACGCGCCAAAGACCAGAACTTCGAGAACATGCAGAAGGCGATGTACGGCCAGTTCGAAAATACCTTCATGATGTATCTGCCGCGCCTGTGCGAGCACTGCCTCAACCCGGCGTGCGTGGCGACCTGCCCGAGCGGCGCCATCTACAAGCGTGAAGAAGACGGCATCGTGCTGATCGACCAGGATAAATGTCGCGGCTGGCGTATGTGCATCACCGGCTGCCCGTACAAAAAAATCTACTTCAACTGGAAGAGCGGGAAATCCGAGAAGTGCATCTTCTGTTATCCACGTATTGAAGCGGGGATGCCGACCGTTTGCTCTGAAAGCTGTGTAGGTCGTATTCGCTACCTCGGCGTGCTGCTGTATGACGCGGACGCGATTGAAAACGCCGCCAGCACCGAGCACGAGAAAGATCTGTATCAGCGTCAGCTGGACGTGTTCCTCGATCCTAACGATCCAAAAGTGATTGAACAGGCGCTGAAAGATGGCGTACCGCAGAGCGTGATCGACGCCGCACAGCAGTCTCCTGTGTACAAAATGGCAATGGACTGGAAGCTGGCGCTGCCGCTGCATCCGGAATACCGCACTCTGCCGATGGTCTGGTACGTGCCGCCTCTGTCGCCGATTCAGTCAGCTGCAGATGCGGGCGAACTGGGCAGCAACGGCATTCTGCCGGACGTGGAAAGCCTGCGTATTCCGGTTCAGTACCTGGCGAACCTGCTGACTGCCGGTGATACGCAGCCAATACTGCTGGCACTCAAGCGGATGCTGGCAATGCGCCACTTCAAACGTGCGGAAACGGTAGACGGTGTTATTGATACCCGTGCGCTGGAAGAGGTCGGTCTGAGTGAAGCGCAGGCGCAGGAGATGTACCGCTATCTGGCCATTGCCAACTACGAAGACCGTTTCGTAGTACCGAGCAGCCACCGTGAACTGGCTCGTGAAGCCTTCCCGGAGAAAAACGGCTGCGGCTTTACCTTTGGCGACGGTTGCCACGGGTCAGACAGCAAATTCAACCTGTTCAACAGCCGCCGCATCGACGCCATGGATGTGACCAGTAAAACGGAGCCGCACCCATGATTGAACTTGTTATCGTTTCTCGTTTGCTCGAGTACCCGGATGCTGCGCTTGTGCAGCATCAACAGGAACTTTTCGATGCACTCGCAGCATCTGAAAACCTGGATAAAGAGGATGCCCAGACATTGGGCATTTTCTTCCGGGACCTGTTAACGCGTGATCTTCTGGATGCGCAGGCGGATTACAGCCAACTGTTTGACCGGGGTCGCGCAACCTCTTTACTGCTGTTTGAACATGTTCACGGTGAATCCCGTGACCGTGGTCAGGCGATGGTTGACCTGATGGCGCAGTATGAGCAGCACGGCCTGCAACTCGACAGCCGCGAGCTGCCTGACCATCTGCCGCTGTATCTGGAGTATCTGGCGCAGTTGCCGAAAGAAGAGGCCCTCGGTGGTCTCCAGGACATCGCGCCGATCCTGGCGTTGCTCAGCGCGCGTCTTCAGCAGCGCGAGAGCCGCTATGCGGTACTGTTCGAGTTGCTGGTGAAACTGGCTAACGCATCTGTCGACAGTGAAAAAGTGGCGGAGAAAATCGCCGATGAAGCCCGCGACGATACGCCGCAGGCGCTGGATGCCGTCTGGGAAGAAGAACAGGTGAAATTCTTTGCTGACCAGAGCTGCGGCGAGTCTGAAATCTCGGCTCACCAGCGCCGTTTTGCCGGCGCTGTGGCCCCGCAATATTTGAATATCTCTAACGGAGGACGGCAATAATGCACTTCCTGAATATGTTCTTCTTTGACATCTACCCGTATATCGCGGGCACCGTGTTCCTGGTGGGAAGCTGGTTGCGTTATGACTACGGTCAGTACACCTGGCGCGCTGCCTCCAGCCAGATGCTGGATCGGAAAGGGATGCATGTGGGTTCTAACCTGTTCCACATCGGTATTCTGGGGATTTTTGCCGGTCACTTCCTCGGGATGCTGACGCCGCACTGGATGTATGAAGCGTGGCTGCCCATTGAGGTGAAGCAGAAGATGGCGATGATCGCAGGGGGCGCTTGCGGCGTGATGACGCTGGTGGGTGGTTTACTGCTGTTGAAACGCCGTCTGTTCAGCCCGCGTGTGCGTGCGACCACTACCGCAGCGGACATCCTCATCCTTTCCCTGCTGATGGTGCAGTGCGCGCTGGGCCTGCTGACCATTCCGTTCTCAGCACAGCATATGGACGGCAGCGAAATGATGAAGCTGGTCGGCTGGGCACAATCTGTGGTGACTTTCCACGGTGGTGCGTCGTCGCATCTGGACGGTGTGGCGTTTATCTTCCGCCTGCACCTGGTGCTGGGGATGACGCTGTTTGTGCTGTTCCCGTTCTCCCGACTGGTACATATCTGGAGCGCGCCGGTAGAGTATCTGACGCGCAAATACCAGATTGTACGCGCCCGTCGCTAATTTGCTGTTTTGATCCCAACCCCGCACTCGCGGGGTTTTTTTTCGCCCCAGCCCAGGTTATTGCCAGCCGCAGCAAACAATATCAGTGCGCCGCCCGCCAGCTGCGTCAGGTTCAGCGAGTGTCCGAATACCAGATTATCGACAATAATCGCTACCACCGGATAGATAAACGACAACGAGCCGGTAATGGGTGTAGGCAGCTTCTGGATCGCGCTATAGAGTAACTGATACATAATGCCGGTATGGACGATGCCCAGCGTCAACAAAATTGACCACGGAAAATCCCCTGATAATGAGAGCATGTGGGCAAAAGGCAGAAGCATTACCACGCCGGTCAGCACCTGAATAAAGGCAATATGCTGCGGCGCAATGGATCGTAGCTTACGAGCGATAATGGCGGTCACTGCGTAGAAGAAGGCTGCCGCCATTGCCAGACCGATACCCGTCAGCCAGTTGGCACTATGCGCTCCGGTCAGCTCACTGGAAAGCAATATCACCACACCGCCAAAGGCGAGGAAC
This sequence comes from Enterobacter sp. DVT3837, assembly GCF_056238685.1. Lineage (NCBI taxonomy): Bacteria > Pseudomonadati > Pseudomonadota > Gammaproteobacteria > Enterobacterales > Enterobacteriaceae > Enterobacter > Enterobacter sp. DVT3837. Next base: position 509,855 of record NZ_JBWDLA010000002.1, read on the forward strand.
AGCCAACCCCATTTCACCAGGCTGACTCGTTCACCTAAAAACATCCCCATCAGCACCAGCATAAACGGCTGGGTGTTATACACCACAGTAGAAAGACCAATAGAGATTCGTTCATAGGCAGCGAAGAGCAGGAGCCAGTTCACCACGAGTGCCACACCACCGAGAATGGCCAGTAACAGTGTTGTACGGGTGAGGGGACTGAACGGCTTTTGACTCATCCGAACAAAAATAAACAGTGCGATGGCTCCGATAAGGCAGCGCCAGAACACAACTTCCGTTACTGGCAGACCGGAAAGTAAAACAAACGCGCCAATCGAGCCGGAAATTAACATCGCCAGGATCATTTGCCAGACGCCTTTATGTAAATCACGCATCATCCACCTCCTGATTGTATGACGCTATTGTCGAGAATCGCTGTCGGGTTTTACAGGGATGAGATAAGGTGAAATGCAGTGATGGCTTTTTAAAATTAGGTGAAAATGATGGAATTCCTTCTCGATGATATCGACCGACAAATTTTGGCCTGTCTGGTCGAGGATGCGCGTATGTCTTTGAAGGTGCTCAGCGGACGCATCGGTCTGACCTCACCCAGCACGGCAGAGCGGCTGAAAAGGCTGGAAGAGCGTGGTGTGATTCAGGGGTATGGCGCACGAGTTAATCTGGCGGCGCTGGGGTATACGCTGCAGGCGCTGGTGCGTGTGCGGCCTTTACCGGGGTTATTGCATAAGGTGGATAAATACATTCAGGCGATGCCGGAGTGTATTGAGAGCGACAAAGTCACCGGGGAAGATTGCTTTGTGATTAGGCTGGTGGTGCGTTCAATCGAGCAGCTTGATGGGTTGCTGGACGGTTTGGCAGAACATGCCCAGTGCAATACGTCGATTGTGAAGAGTTCGCCGGTGAAGAGACGCTTGCCGCCGATGTAGTCGTTTGTCGCCAGGTGGTCGATTCGGTTTTGTTATGATTTTGGGAAATGATGGTGGTGGGGGAAGGATTACTCGGCGCGTTGCGCCTCGCCCTTCGGGTCGTTGCCTGCGGCAACGCTTTCTCGCTGCGCTCGAATCGAACCTTAGTCGAAGCTTCTCATCCTTCCCCGTTACGGAAATACATGATACTGGGTGCGAACAGAAGATTTGGAGTCATTTGAAAGTGATGGTGGTGGGGGAAGGATTCGAACCTTCGAAGTCGATGACGGCAGATTTACAGTCTGCTCCCTTTGGCCGCTCGGGAACCCCACCAGGGGTAATTCAAATTTTGAGGTACTGCTGAGAGATGGTGGTGGGGGAAGGATTCGAACCTTCGAAGTCGATGACGGCAGATTTACAGTCTGCTCCCTTTGGCCGCTCGGGAACCCCACCACGGGGTAATGCTTTTTACTGGCCTGCTTCCTGTCGGAAGCGGGGCGCATCATATCAAATGAGACGCCCCTGTAAAGCATTCCTTTAGGGAAATGAAGTTGTTTGGCTGCTTTTTATCCGTAAAGGTGCAAAGCTAATCAATTCATTTTCCGAAAGATTAAAGAATGATAGTTCTGTTACCGTAGACGAAGACGCGCTGGGCAAGCACCTGATACAACGCACGGCTTAAGACGTTCTTCTCAACGTCACGTCCCGCGCGCATCATGTCCTCTGCGGTATAGGTGTGATCCACGTGAATCACGTCCTGCATGATAATTGGACCTTCATCCAGATTGTCATTCACGTAGTGCGCAGTCGCACCGATAATCTTCACGCCACGCTCGTACGCCTGATGATAAGGTCGTGCGCCAATAAAGGCTGGCAGGAACGAGTGGTGAATGTTGATAATCTTGTTTGGGAAACGCGCCACGAAGGATGGCGTCAGCACGCGCATGTATTTCGCCAGTACGACGTAGTCGGGATTATGCGCTTCAATGGCCTGCGCCATCAGGTCGTCGTGCTCTTCACGCGTATGACCTTCGTGGCTCACCAGTTCGAACGGAATATCAAAACGCTCAACAAGCGTGCGCAGCGTCTCGTGATTGCCGATCACGGCAGCAATTTCGACATCCAGGCCACCGTAGTTTGCTTTCATCAACAGATCGCCAAGACAGTGTGCTTCTTTGGTCACCAGAATCACGACGCGGCGGCGGCCAGCGGGAGTCAGTTCGCGAACGGAACCTTCCGGCAGCGCGCTATCCAGATCGGCAAGCAGGGTCGTGTCGTTGAAAATACCTTCCAGTTCGGTACGCATGAAGAAACGACCGGTACGGTGGTCAACGAACTCGTTGTTCTGCACGATATTCAGTTCATGTTTGTAACAAATGTTGGTAATTCGTGCGATCAGTCCTTTTTGATCGGGACAGATGGTGCGCAGAACTTTACGTTGTAGTGATTGCATCGCCGGGAAATCCTGTTTGTGTATTTGCGAAGTCTGGGTTGTCAGGCATTACTGCCCGCAACACTTTTTAAATTTTTTACCTGAACCGCATGGGCAGGGATCGTTACGACCAAACTGTGGGCGCGTTCCGTCAATATAATACCATTGCCCGCTTTCCTTTAAGAACCGGGAACGCTCGATAATGGCCGCCGTTTTATCGCGCTCGATAAAGCGGGCAACAAAGCTGACGTAGCCTTCCTTGTCGTCGTTTCCGGCCGATGCTTCAATAACGGTCAGTCCAAGCCACTGCGTGTTGGCGAAGCCAGCTTCAATGTCCTGGCGAAAATCGGCGGCATGGCAAGACGGGTGCCAGGTTTTGATCAGATAGTCTGCGTCTTTGATCACAAAAGCAGTGTACCGTGAACGCATGAGGTGTGACGGGTCTGGTGCAACCTGATCGCCAGAAAGATATCGCTGGCAACATAGGCTATACTCCAGAGCGCTACCACAAGGGCAGAGTTGAGACACGATTCTCTTCCTGGAACAAAAAATAAGGGCGTAAAACGCTTCGGGTAGCACTATGTTAACTGAGCAGTTGCGTTGATGTCATGTCAGGAATCCAGGGGACGTAAAACAGGGCTAATGAGAAAGGTTAAAATTGGACTGGCGCTGGGCTCAGGTGCAGCCCGGGGATGGTCACACATCGGCGTGATTAATGCCTTAAACCAGATGGGTGTTGAGGTTGATATTGTTGCAGGGTGTTCAATAGGATCGCTTGTCGGCTCCGCTTACGCGTGCGGAAAGCTTCCGGAACTTGAAACCTGGGTACGTTCCTTTAGCTACTGGGACGTGCTGCGCCTGATGGACCTCTCATGGCAGCGTGGTGGGCTGTTGCGCGGCGAACGCGTTTTTAACCAGTTCCGCCAGGTTATGCCTCTTGAAGACTTCACTGACTGTCAGATGCCTTTCGGTGCTGTTGCGACGAACCTCAGCACGGGACGCGAGCTTTGGCTTACTGAAGGTGATATTCATCTTGCCGTTCGTGCCTCCTGCAGTATGCCGGGACTAATGGCTCCTGTTCCGCATAACGGTTACTGGCTTGTCGATGGTGGCGTTGTTAACCCGGTCCCTATCTCCCTGACGCGCGCGATGGGGGCCGACATCGTCATTGCCGTGGATTTGCAGCATGACGCCCACCTGATGCAACAAGATCTCATGCCGGTGAATCTCCAGAGCGAAGATGCCGAAGGCGAGAAACTGGCCTGGCATGAACGTTTGCGTGGACGAATCGGGCGTATGGCCGCACGACGCTCTGTGACTGCGCCGACGGCCATTGAAATTATGACTACCTCTATCCAGGTTCTTGAGAATCGCCTTAAGCGAAACCGCATGGCTGGCGACCCTCCAGATATTCTGATTCAACCGTACTGTCCGCAAATATCTACCCTTGATTTCCATCGAGCTGAGGCCGCCATCGCAGCGGGCTCGATAGCCGTCGAAAAGAAAATGGATGAGCTGTTGCCTTTTGTGCGAACAGCACGTTAAGCACCTTTTTTTGATTACTTCAGCAAAATCTGACAGGCGGTAGTGCTGATAGCATGCCACTATTTAATTACTGTCAGCCAGGGGAGGAACCATGACGCAGCCATTGGCCGGAAAACACATTTTGATTGTTGAAGACGAGGCCGTTTTCCGATCGCTACTGGATTCGTGGTTATCCTCAATGGGAGCAATCACTTCGCTGGCTGAAGATGGCATAGACGCACTGGAAAAAATGGTCAGCATCACCCCGGACCTGATGATTTGTGACATTGCGATGCCGCGTATGAACGGACTGAAGCTGGTTGAACATCTGCGTAACGAAGGCAATCAGACACCGATTCTGGTGATATCTGCCACAGAGAATATGGCAGATATTGCCAAAGCGCTGCGAATTGGGGTTCAGGATATCCTGCTTAAACCTGTCAAAGACCTGAACCGGTTACGAGAGACGGTGTTAGCTTGTCTTTATCCGAACATGTTTAATTCCCGGGTAGAGGAAGAGGAACGTCTGTTTCAGGACTGGGATGCCCTGGTAAGTAATCCACCTGCCGCGGCTAAACTGTTACAGGAACTTCAGCCGCCCGTACAGCAAACTATTTCACATTGTCGGATAAACTATCGCCAGCTGGTTGCGGCGGACCAACCTGGGCTGGTGTTGGATATTGCACCGCTGTCTGATTCAGACCTGGCTTTTTATTCCCTGGATGTTACTCGGGCAGGGGATAATGGTGTATTAGCGGCGTTATTACTTCGTGCGCTATTTAATGGTCTCTTGCAAGAGCAGCTATCGCATCAGGGGCAACGGCTTCCGGAACTGGGCAGTTTACTAAAACAAGTGAACCAACTTTTTCGTCAGGCCAATTTGCCTGGACAGTTTCCGCTATTGGTCGGTTATTACCATAGTGGTTTAAAGAATCTGATCCTCGTTTCAGCGGGCCTCAACGCCTCACTGAATACGGGTGAACATCATATTCAGGTAAGCAACGGTGTGCCGCTTGGGACACTGGGAACAGCGTATCTTAATCAAATTAGCCATCGTTGCTCCTCCTGGCAGTGCCAAATTTGGGGTGCCGGGGGACGGTTACGATTAATGTTGTCCACGGAATAAGCAATTGGATCGTAATTTTAAGATTGCTTTACCTGTGTTTTGTGGGGAGTGCTACTATCCCTGCCCAGATTCATGCGTATTTATCCTAATTGATCGGCAACGCGTTCTTTTCAGACCCGAACTGTGGGGCGAGGCTGATATACTCAACGCGTTATTTATTGCATAAAAGTTCAAAACTTGAACAGCTCAGGAGAATTTGAATGGCTGCCCTAAATTCGAAAGTCAGAAAGGCCGTTATCCCGGTAGCGGGATTGGGGACCAGGATGTTACCAGCAACTAAGGCGATTCCTAAAGAGATGCTGCCTCTGGTTGATAAGCCATTAATCCAGTACGTCGTTAATGAGTGTATCGCAGCCGGCATCACTGAAATTGTGCTGGTTACGCATTCATCAAAAAACTCTATCGAAAACCATTTCGATACAAGTTTTGAACTTGAAGCCATGCTGGAAAAGCGTGTTAAGCGTCAGTTGTTACAGGAAGTGCAGTCTATTTGCCCTCCGCACGTGACTATTATGCAGGTTCGTCAGGGGCTGGCTAAAGGCCTGGGTCATGCGGTTATGTGTGCCCACCCTGTTGTCGGTGATGAGCCAGTGGCGGTAATACTGCCTGACGTTATTCTGGATGAATACGAATCAGATCTTTCTCAGGATAATTTGGCTGAGATGATCAAGCGTTTTGATGAAACAGGTAGCAGCCAGATTATGGTTGAGCCAGTTGAAGACGTAACCGCTTACGGTGTGGTTGACTGCAAAGGCGTTAACCTTGAGCCTGGCGAAAGCGTGCCAATGGTTGGCGTTGTAGAGAAGCCAAAAGCCGACGCGGCGCCTTCTAACCTGGCAGTGGTGGGTCGCTATGTCCTGAGTGCGGAAATCTGGCCTCTGCTTGCTAAAACGCCTCCAGGAGCGGGTGATGAGATCCAACTGACCGATGCTATTGATATGCTGATCGAGAAAGAGACCGTTGAGGCTTACCATATGAAAGGTAAGAGCCATGACTGCGGTAATAAGCTCGGTTATATGCAGGCATTTGTTGAATATGGCATTCGCCACAATACCCTGGGTGAAGAATTTAAAACCTGGCTCAAAGAGAGCGTGGGTATTAAGAAATAACCAAGGCAGCAAATGTTTGAGACCGGTGAGGCGTTGCCCACCGGTTTTTTTATGCCCATAACACTCGTTATCCCGCTTGAATGTAAGAGATGGCAATAGCCGAATAAGATTCTATGACAGAGTGTAAGGGGATGTTGGTGATAAAATTGTGGTTAAAAAAAATCCCGCATTACGCGGGATTTTATGGAATGTGGCTTGATTAATCCTTGATCAGGAAGTCATCCAGCTGTTTACCTTGCTCATCCATGGCTTTCTTGATAACAGCAGGAGTACGACCCTGGCCAGTCCAGGTTTTAGTTTCGCCATTCTCATCAACGTAGCTATATTTAGCAGGACGGGCAGCGCGTTTTGCTTTGGTGCCGGTTTTAGCTGCAGCCATGCTGTTCAGCAATTCGTTTGGATCGATACCATCAGCAATCAGCATTTCACGATATTGTTGCAGTTTACGAGTGCGCTCTTCGATTTCAGCTGCTGCAGCGCTTTCTTCTTCGCGACGTTCATTAACTACAACTTCTAATTTTTCCAGCATTTCTTCAAGCGTTTCGAGGGTGCATTCTCTAGCCTGCGCACGAAGAGTACGGATGTTGTTCAGAATTTTAAGTGCTTCGCTCATTGTAGTAATCTCAAACTTATAATGGGGGGGTGGTTTGTTGACCTAATAATAGAGCCATAAATTCAGTTGTGCAATAGCCAGGAATGTAAGGAATTCAAAAAATACTAAATAAAGCCACTATTATTAATTACGCTAACTTAAATTTCATCTCCCAGGAATCTCGCTTGTTATCAGCGTAAGCCTGCGCAACCTGCTCGATTGCATCTTTTTTTGTGACATTTACCGCAGGAATTATAGTTGCTGCGGATAAATATCAGCCTTTTGTATTAGTTCCATTGAGCGATGTTAAGACAGTAATAGTTAATAAATAGTGAATTTTAATGAACATTGATTCCACTATAAAATGAAGTGTTATGTTTGACTGACCTTATAACATATAGACCTGATTGATTACGTTTACTCTCTGTTTTAACGGATTATTTTCGTAATCTGAGGGTGCTTAACTCCGCTCTGAACCGCATCGTCTGTGCGCTGAGTCGCTGTTGACCAGACAAAATATGGTACAATCAATCATCGGGAATATTACACATTGATTAGGGTTTTACGGCCAATGGCACAACTTTATTTCTACTATTCGGCAATGAATGCCGGAAAATCCACAGCACTGCTTCAATCCTCGTACAATTACCAGGAACGTGGAATGCGTACTGTTGTTTATACGGCTGAAATTGACGATCGCTTTGGTGCAGGGAAGGTGAGTTCCAGAATAGGCCTTTCGTCTCCGGCCAGGCTGTTTAACCCGCAAACTGACCTGCTGGAGGACATTCGCGCAGCGCATGCCACGCAGCCTATTCATTGTGTTCTGGTTGATGAGAGCCAGTTTCTGACGCGTGAGCAGGTTCATGCGCTTTCAGAGGTGGTAGATGAGCTCGATATCCCTGTTCTTTGCTATGGGCTGCGTACAGACTTCCGTGGCGAGCTATTCGCAGGGAGCCAGTATTTGCTTGCCTGGTCAGATAAACTCGTCGAACTCAAAACTATCTGCTTTTGCGGCAGGAAAGCCAGTATGGTGCTTCGTCTCGACCAGGCCGGAAAGCCTTATGCAGATGGTGAGCAGGTGGTGATAGGCGGAAATGAACGCTATGTTTCGGTCTGCCGTAAGCATTATAAAGAAGCGCTGTCTGTAGGCTCGCTGACGGCGATTCAGCACGACAACAGAAAATAATTTTCACCGTGTTCTTCAGACATAAAAAAACCCGCCATTGGCGGGTTTTTTATCAGACTGTCAGTTAAGCGCTTTTCTTCGCTTTTTTGTCAGCTTTTACCGCAGGAGCTTCAACTTTAGCCACTGCTAAATCACCTTCTTTGAACTCACGACCGTAGTAGGTATCCAGCAGAATCTGTTTCAGCTCGGAGATCAGTGGGTAGCGCGGGTTAGCACCAGTACACTGGTCATCGAAGGCATCTTCAGACAGTTTATCTACGTGGGCGAGGAAGTCAGCTTCCTGAACGCCAGCTTCACGGATAGATTTAGGAATACCCAGTTCAGCTTTAAGGCTTTCCAGCCATGCCAGCAGTTTCTCAATCTTAGCAGCAGTACGGTCACCCGCAGCGCTCAGACCCAGATGGTCAGCGATTTCAGCGTAACGGCGACGTGCTTGCGGACGGTCGTACTGGCTGAATGCAGTCTGCTTGGTTGGGTTATCATTCGCGTTATAACGGATAACGTTGCTGATCAACAGGGCGTTCGCCAGACCGTGAGGAATGTGGAACTGAGAACCCAGTTTGTGCGCCATTGAGTGGCAAACACCCAGGAAGGCGTTAGCAAACGCGATACCGGCGATGGTTGCTGCACTGTGAACACGCTCACGTGCTACAGGGTTTTTCGACCCTTCATTGTAGGACGCTGGCAGGTTTTCTTTCAGCAGTTTCAGAGCTTGCAGAGCCTGACCATCAGAGAACTCAGACGCCAGTACGGAAACGTAAGCTTCCAGAGCGTGAGTTACCGCATCCAGACCACCGAAGGCACACAGTGATTTCGGCATTTCCATGACCAGGTTGGCGTCAACAATCGCCATGTCTGGGGTCAGTGCGTAGTCAGCCAGTGGGTATTTCTGACCTGTTGCATCGTCAGTAACAACCGCAAACGGAGTCACTTCTGAACCGGTACCGGAAGTGGTAGTAACGGCGATCATTTTCGCTTTTACGCCCATTTTCGGGAACTTGTAGATACGTTTACGGATATCCATAAAGCGCAGCGCCAGTTCTTCGAAGTGAGTTTCCGGATGTTCGTACATTACCCACATGATTTTCGCGGCGTCCATTGGGGAACCACCACCCAGTGCGATAATCACATCTGGTTTGAAGGAGTTCGCCAGTTCAGCACCTTTGCGAACAACGCTCAGGGTTGGGTCAGCTTCAACTTCAAAGAAGACTTCAGTTTCGACGCCAGCTGCTTTCAGAACAGAGGTGATCTGGTCAGCGTAGCCGTTGTTGAACAGGAAACGGTCAGTCACGATGAGCGCACGTTTGTGGCCATCAGTAATCACTTCATCCAGCGCAATTGGCAGAGAGCCACGGCGGAAGTAGATAGATTTCGGAAGTTTGTGCCACAACATGTTTTCAGCTCGCTTAGCAACGGTTTTCTTGTTGATCAGGTGTTTTGGACCAACGTTTTCAGAGATGGAGTTACCACCCCAGGAACCACAACCCAGAGTCAGGGAAGGAGCGAGTTTGAAGTTGTACAGGTCACCGATACCACCCTGAGAAGCAGGGGTGTTAATCAGGATACGTGCAGTTTTCATCTTCTGACCGAAGTGAGCAACACGTTCTGGCTGATTATCCTGGTCGGTGTACAGGCAAGAGGTGTGACCGATACCGCCCATGGCAACCAGTTTCTCTGCTTTCTCTACTGCATCGTCGAAATCTTTCGCACGGTACATTGCCAGAGTCGGAGACAGTTTTTCGTGTGCAAATGGCTCGCTCTCATCAACAACTTTCACTTCACCGATCAGGATCTTAGTGGTTGCCGGAACGGTGAAACCTGCGAGTTCAGCAATTTTATACGCTGGCTGCCCAACGATAGCGGCGTTCAGTGCGCCATTTTTCAGGATGATGTCCTGAACGGCTTTCAGCTCTTTGCCCTGCAGCATGTAGCCGCCGTGGCTGGCGAAGCGTTCGCGAACCGCGTCATATACGGAATCTACAACAACAACGGACTGTTCAGATGCACAGATAACGCCGTTATCGAAGGTTTTGGACATCAGAACAGAAGCAACAGCACGTTTGATATCAGCCGTTTCGTCGATAACAACAGGAGTGTTACCTGCGCCTACGCCGATTGCTGGTTTGCCGGAGCTGTACGCTGCTTTAACCATGCCAGGACCACCGGTCGCCAGGATCAGGTTAATGTCTGGGTGGTGCATCAGTGCGTTGGACAGTTCAACAGAAGGTTGGTCAATCCAGCCGATCAGGTCTTTTGGTGCGCCTGCAGCGATAGCCGCCTGCAATACGATATCAGCAGCTTTGTTCGTTGCATCTTTAGCACGTGGGTGCGGAGAGAAGATAATTGCGTTACGGGTCTTCAGGCTAATCAGTGATTTGAAGATAGCAGTAGACGTTGGGTTGGTGGTTGGAACGATACCGCAAATGATGCCGATAGGTTCTGCAATCGTGATAGTACCGAAGGTGTCGTCTTCAGACAGCACGCCACAGGTTTTCTCATCTTTATAGGCGTTGTAGATATACTCAGAAGCAAAGTGGTTTTTGATCACTTTATCTTCAACGATACCCATACCGGATTCGGCAACGGCCATTTTAGCGAGAGGGATTCGAGCATCTGCAGCAGCCAGAGCGGCCGCGCGGAAGATTTTATCAACCTGTTCTTGGGTGAAATTGGCATATTCACGCTGGGCTTTTTTAACGCGCTCGACGAGGGCGTTCAGTTCAGCGATATTAGTAACAGCCATAATGCTCTCCTGATAATGTTTAAACTCTTTTAGTAAACCAGCGCTCGATACGTCAGACAGTATAGACAGAGCTGATATGACTTGCGTAACACAAAATAAAACAAAGAGTTACTTTCTACACCAGCACACTAATTTACTAAAAGAGCCTTACTTTAGCATCATTCCTTTTTGTCAGGTGACCTCCCTGGGGTGTAACCAAGATTACTCACTTCTGAGTACGAAAATCATGATCTGCGTCAATTTTCCCCCAAGCTGATACCTTTCAGCAGGGTTATTTCTTTGAGATTTTTCCAGTGTTAAATAATTACGTAAGTATTGGAAGTGGCGCTATCATTGATTCTACATATGTTTAACATCCTGAAATGATAACGTTTTGGCACAGATTTCGAGTGAAGTATGCTAATAAAAAGGGTATCTTCAGCGCGATTTCTCATGACAAATTGTCAGTCCCGGGCATGCGCATAAGCGGAGCAAAACGTGATCCAAACGCTCTTTGATTTTCCAACGTATTTTAAATTTTTTATTGGTTTGTTTGCCCTGGTCAACCCGGTGGGGATCATTCCTGTCTTCATTAGTATGACCAGTTACCAGACGGCGGCGGCCAGGAACAAGACCAACCTCACCGCCAACCTGTCAGTGGCTATCATATTGCTCACCTCCCTTTTTCTGGGGGACGCCATTCTTCAGCTCTTCGGGATTTCGATCGACTCTTTCCGCATTGCGGGTGGGATCCTGGTTGTGACCATCGCCATGTCTATGATCAGCGGTAAGCTGGGTGAGGATAAACAGAACAAACAGGAGAAGTCAGAAACTGCCATCCGTGAAAGCATTGGCGTGGTACCGCTGGCGTTACCGCTTATGGCTGGCCCCGGAGCCATCAGTTCAACGATTGTCTGGGGTACGCGTTACCATAGCCTGATGCATTTGATTGGCTTTTCCGTGGCCATTGCCATTTTCGCGCTCTGCTGCTGGGGAGTATTCCGTATGGCGCCCTGGCTGGTGCGCTTATTGGGGCAGACGGGCATCAACGTTATAACGCGTATCATGGGCCTGCTGTTGATGGCGTTAGGGATCGAATTTATTGTCACCGGTATTAAAAGCATTTTCCCCGGCTTGTTACACTAATATTTCATATGAAAGAACGGAGCTACAGCTCCGTTTTTTTACGTGATTATCAGCAAATCATATAACTAAAGTTGAAATGCTCACATATCATAATAAATTCTACTAATAATGTTCATCTCTTGTATTTCAATAAGTTATTAATTTCCTTCCAACCCACCTGCGCAGAAAACCTTCGATCGCTCTGTTATTTTACTCACATGATACTCTGGGGCTTGCTGAGAGATAACCGAAATGATATTAGTAATTTCAACATTCCCCTAGATGAATGTGCTAAATAATAACCAGTTGTTAAATTTTTGTACAAAAACACTCGATGATAGCGCAGCGACGCGCTTGTAGAGGAGGTTTCCTCTATCTTATTGAATGTCATGTTTTTTAGTGGCGTTTGATGTCTGGCAAGGCTGCCCTCAACGATACGGCTCTCACCGTAAAAGAGAATTGCTTAACAAATTTGCAAAATGTATTGGCGTGCGTTTACGCCATTTGATACTTTCCGGCCTACTATTTTGCAGCATAAAACAAGTAGATGAGAATTATTTTCATATGCTTCTCTTCTCAGATATCCAGCGCAGGTCTCAAACAGGGGAGGCCTGTAAAGAATCGACGCAAGACGGCCATACGAGCGGTCAGTAATAAAAAAGTCGGTGATAGCAAGAAGTAAAAAAGAAGAACCTGGCAGCAGCAAAAAAAACTCCTGCGCTGTACAGGCCCCAACAGGGGATTACACAGCTGGCGAAGGCCAGTCATTATAATGAGTGGAGTACCAACACAATGTCCATCATCACAAAAAAAAATCTGGTAGCGGCGGGGATTTTAACTGCGCTAATCGCGGGCAACGCTGCAATGGCTGCGGACGTACCTGCAGGTGTTCAACTGGCTGAAAAACAGACGTTGGTTCGTAACAACGGTGCGGAAGTTCAGTCTCTTGACCCGCATAAAATTGAAGGTGTTCCCGAGTCAAACGTTAACCGCGACCTGTTCGAAGGTCTGCTGGTGACTGACGTAGACGGCCACCCGGCTCCGGGTGTAGCAGAAAAATGGGAAAATAAAGATTTCAAAGTCTGGACTTTCCATCTGCGTAAAGATGCGAAATGGTCAGACGGCACGCCGGTTACCGCCGAAGATTTCGTTTATAGCTGGCAGCGTCTGGCGAATCCAAATACTGCCTCTCCGTATGCGAGCTACCTGCAATATGGCCACATTGCCAATATTGATGACATCATCGCAGGCAAAAAACCGGTCACCGACCTGGGCGTGAAAGCGATCGATGCGAATACCTTTGAAGTCACGTTGAGCGAACCTGTTCCGTACTTCTATAAGCTGCTTGTTCACCCGTCTGTATCTCCAGTTCCAAAATCCGCAGTGGAAAAATTTGGTGAAAAATGGACTCAGCCTGCCAATATCGTGACCAACGGTGCCTACAAACTGAAAGACTGGGTAGTCAACGAACGTATGGTTCTGGAGCGTAACCCGCAATATTGGGACAACGCGAAAACCGTGATTAATCAGGTGACGTACCTGCCAATTTCTTCCGAAGTGACTGACGTTAACCGCTACCGTAGCGGTGAAATCGACATGACCTATAACAACATGCCGATTGAACTGTTCCAGAAGCTGAAAAAAGAAATTCCTAAAGAAGTGCATGTTGATCCGTATCTGTGCACCTATTACTACGAAATCAACAACCAGAAAGCACCATTCACCGATGTTCGTGTCCGTACGGCACTGAAACTGGCACTGGATCGCGATATCATCGTGAACAAAGTGAAAAACCAGGGCGATCTGCCAGCATACAGCTATACCCCTCCATACACTGATGGCGCAAAACTGACTGAACCAGATTGGTTCAAACAGACGCAAGAGCAGCGTAACGCAGAAGCGAAGAAACTGCTCGCCGAAGCTGGCTATACTGCTGATAAGCCGCTGACCTTCAGCCTGCTGTATAACACCTCCGATCTGCACAAAAAACTGGCTATCGCCGTCGCTTCGATCTGGAAAAAGAACCTGGGCGCAAACGTGAAGCTGGAGAACCAGGAGTGGAAGACCTTCCTGGATAGCCGTCATCAGGGCACCTTCGATGTGGCGCGTGCTGGCTGGTGTGCGGACTATAACGAACCAACCTCCTTCCTGAACACCATGCTGAGCGACAGCTCGAACAACACCGCGCACTATAAGAGCCCGGCATTCGACAAGCTGATTGGCGACACGCTGAAAACAACTGACGAAGCACAGCGTACTGAACTGTACTCTAAAGCTGAGCTGCAGTTGGATAAAGATTCCGCGATCGTTCCGGTTTACTACTACGTCAACGCCCGTCTGGTGAAACCGTGGGTAGGTGGCTATACCGGTAAAGACCCGATGGATAATATCTACGTTAAAAACTTGTATATTATCAAGCATTAATGGCAATGAGTGGGGCGAGTTCGCTCGCCCCACGGTGTCTAACCGACGTCACAATATATAGGCACACGCCAGAAGGTACGGGCAATGTTTAAATTTATCCTACGTCGCTGTCTTGAAGCGATTCCAACGCTGTTTATTCTGATTACAATTTCCTTCTTCATGATGCGTCTTGCGCCGGGAAGTCCATTTACCGGTGAACGTACGTTGCCGCCAGAAGTCATGGCGAATATTGAAGCGAAATATCACCTGAACGATCCTATCTCCACCCAGTACTTCAATTATCTGAAGCAGTTGGCTCACGGTGATTTTGGACCGTCATTCAAATATAAAGACTATTCCGTTAACGACCTGGTGGCTTCCAGCTTCCCGGTATCGGCAAAGCTGGGTGCTGCGGCATTCTTGTTGGCCGTTGTTCTCGGGGTGACTGCAGGCGTTATCGCCGCGCTTAAACAAAATACCAAATGGGATTATACCGTAATGGGGGTGGCGATGACTGGGGTAGTCATACCCAGCTTCGTTGTCGCGCCGTTACTGGTGATGATATTTGCCATCACGCTGAAATGGCTACCTGGCGGTGGCTGGAACGGCGGGGCGTTAAAGTTCATGATTTTGCCGATGGTGGCATTATCTCTGGCGTACATCGCCAGCATTGCGCGTATCACCCGTGGTTCAATGATCGAAGTGTTGCATTCGAACTTCATTCGAACCGCGCGCGCTAAAGGGCTGCCGATGCGTCGGATTATCTTCCGCCACGCGCTCAAACCGGCGCTGTTGCCTGTGCTCTCCTACATGGGGCCGGCATTCGTCGGTATCATCACTGGCTCAATGGTTATCGAAACGATCTACGGTCTGCCGGGTATTGGTCAACTGTTCGTAAATGGCGCGCTCAACCGCGACTATTCGCTGGTACTGAGCCTGACCATTCTCGTTGGTGCGCTGACCATTCTCTTTAACGCAATTGTCGATGTGCTGTATGCCGTCATCGACCCGAAAATCCGTTACTAACTGGAGCACGCCATGATGTTGAGTAAGAAAAACAGCGAGGCGCTGGAAAACTTCAGTGAAAAACTGGAAGTAGAAGGTCGTAGCCTCTGGCAGGACGCGCGCCGCCGCTTTATGCACAACCGTGCCGCGGTAGCCAGTCTGGCCGTACTGGTGATCATCGCGCTGTTTGTGACACTGGCGCCGATGCTGTCGCAATTTACCTATTTCGACACCGACTGGGGCATGATGTCCAGTGCACCTGATATGGAGTCCGGACACTATTTTGGTACGGATTCCTCCGGACGCGATCTGCTGGTACGAGTGGCTATCGGAGGCCGTATTTCGCTGATGGTTGGTATCGCTGCTGCACTGGTGGCGGTGATTGTGGGCACGCTCTATGGCTCACTCTCAGGCTACCTTGGCGGTAAAGTGGACTCCGTGATGATGCGTCTGCTGGAAATCCTGAACTCCTTCCCGTTCATGTTCTTCGTTATCCTGTTGGTGACCTTCTTTGGCCAGAACATCCTGTTGATTTTCGTGGCTATCGGGATGGTTTCCTGGCTGGATATGGCGCGTATTGTCCGCGGACAGACATTGAGCCTCAAACGCAAAGAGTTTATCGAAGCCGCGCAGGTGGGTGGCGTATCAATCGGTAATATTGTGGTTCGCCATATCGTTCCTAACGTGCTGGGCGTGGTGGTGGTTTATGCTTCACTGCTGGTACCAAGCATGATTCTGTTTGAATCCTTCCTGAGCTTCCTGGGGCTGGGTACGCAAGAGCCTCTGAGCAGCTGGGGTGCACTCCTGAGTGATGGTGCAAACTCCATGGAAGTCTCTCCGTGGTTACTGCTTTATCCGGCGGGTTTCCTGGTCGTTACCCTGTTTTGTTTCAACTTTATCGGCGATGGCCTGCGTGATGCCCTCGACCCGAAAGACCGTTAAGGAGCGCCGTCATGACAATTATTGAAACGGCCACTGCGCCGCAGGCGCAACAGCAGAGCAAACTTCTGCTGGATGTGAAAGATCTCCGTGTAACCTTTAAAACCCCGGACGGAGACGTAACCGCCGTTAACGATCTCAACTTCGACCTGCGTGCAGGTGAAACGCTGGGGATTGTTGGTGAATCTGGTTCCGGAAAATCCCAGACTGCATTTGCGTTGATGGGACTGCTGGCTGCAAACGGTGTTATCGGAGGTTCCGCGAAATTCAACGGACGTGAAATCCTCAACCTGCCGGAACATGAGCTGAACAAGCTGCGTGCCGAACAGATCTCGATGATTTTCCAGGATCCGATGACTTCGCTGAACCCGTACATGCGTGTTGGCGAGCAGCTGATGGAAGTCCTGATGCTGCACAAAGGTCTGGGCAAAGCGGAAGCGTTTGAAGAGTCAGTCAAAATGCTGGATGCGGTGAAAATGCCGGAAGCCCGTAAGCGCATGCGTATGTTCCCGCACGAATTTTCTGGTGGCATGCGTCAGCGTGTGATGATTGCGATGGCGTTGCTGTGCCGGCCAAAACTGCTGATTGCTGATGAACCCACCACCGCGCTGGACGTCACCGTTCAGGCACAAATCATGACCCTGTTAAACGAGCTTAAGCGCGAGTTCAACACAGCGATCATCATGATCACCCACGACCTTGGCGTTGTGGCGGGCATCTGTGACAAAGTGCTGGTGATGTATGCCGGCCGTACCATGGAATATGGCAACGCGCGTGATGTGTTCTATCACCCAGCCCACCCGTACTCAATTGGTCTGTTGAATGCGGTACCGCGTCTCGATGCGGAAGGGGAATCTCTGCTCACCATTCCGGGTAACCCGCCAAACCTGCTGCGTCTGCCGAAAGGTTGTCCGTTCCAGCCGCGTTGCCCGCATGCGATGGAAATCTGCAACAGCGCTCCGCCGCTGGAAGCGTTTGCACCAGGCCGCCTGCGCGCCTGCTTTAAGCCGCAGGAGGAGTTGGTATGAACGCATTAGATGAAAAACGCAATGTGCTGCTCGAAATCGCTGACCTTAAAGTGCATTTTGACATCAAAGACGGTAAACAGTGGTTCTGGCAACCATCTAAGACCCTGAAAGCGGTCGATGGTGTCACGCTGCGTTTGTACGAAGGCGAAACCCTGGGCGTGGTAGGGGAGTCTGGCTGCGGTAAATCTACCTTCGCGCGCGCCATTATTGGTCTGGTAAAAGCCACCGGCGGCAAAGTGGCCTGGCTGGGTAAAGACTTGTTGGGGATGAAGCCTGACGAGTGGCGTGACGTGCGTAGTGATATCCAGATGATTTTCCAGGATCCACTGGCATCATTGAACCCGCGTATGACCATCGGTGAGATTATTGCCGAGCCGCTGCGTACTTATCATCCGAAGATGGCTCGTCAGGAAGTTCGCGATCGCGTGAAGGCGATGATGATGAAAGTTGGCCTGTTGCCTAACCTTATCAACCGCTACCCGCACGAATTCTCAGGCGGCCAGTGTCAGCGTATTGGTATTGCACGTGCGTTGATCCTCGAACCGAAGCTGATCATCTGTGATGAGCCCGTCTCCGCCCTGGACGTGTCCATTCAGGCACAGGTGGTCAACCTGCTGCAGAAACTGCAGCGTGAAATGGGGCTGTCACTCATTTTTATCGCGCACGATCTGGCCGTGGTGAAACACATCTCGGACCGCGTACTGGTAATGTACTTAGGCCATGCAGTGGAGCTGGGCACCTATGATGAGGTGTACCACAACCCGTTGCACCCTTATACCAAAGCGCTGATGTCCGCAGTACCGATCCCCGATCCCGATCTGGAAAAGAATAAAACGATTCAGCTTCTGGAAGGGGAATTACCCTCACCGATTAACCCGCCGTCGGGCTGCGTCTTCCGTACGAGATGCCCAATGGCCGGGCCGGAATGTGCGAAAACGCGACCGGTTCTGGAAGGCAGTTTCCGACATGCGGTTTCCTGCCTGAAAGTAGACCCGTTATAATCGCAAGGGCTGACATGATGTCAGCCCTTATTTTTTGCGAGGTTACTGTGTCGCTTTTAATCACGCCCGCCCGTCGGCGGCTTTACCATTTTTTATTCGATCCTGAAACCGTATCCGGGAGACGCTTCGAAGGCCTCTGTGGTTTATTTGCGCTGCTCAGCGTGGTTGTGATCTTTATTGAGTCTGGTGTCGGGACGCAATACCACCTGACGTTTGACGAGTGGCATATTTTTGTCTGGCTTGAGTTGGCGATTACTCTGGTCTTTACCGCGGAATATTTCCTGAGAGTCATTTGCTGGCCCAACCCGGCCAGATATGTTTTCAGCTTTTGGGGATTTATTGATTTAGCGACCATCCTGCCGCTCTATGTGATGTGGCTGTGGCCGGAAATTAGCCTGAGTTACGTCTTTGCCTGGCGAGCGATGCGCGTCATTCGGGTATTACGTATCCTTAAATTACTGCGTTTTATGCCGTCATTGCACGTGTTCTGGAGCGCGATAGTCAGCGCACGGCACCAGCTTATTCTGTTCTATTCATTTATTGCCATCGTCATGATTGTTTTCGGCGCGCTGATGTATCTGATAGAAGGGCCAAAATATGGCTTCACGACGCTCAATGCCTCGGTCTATTGGGCCATCGTGACCGTGACGACCGTGGGTTATGGTGATATCACACCGCATACCCCATTGGGACGTATTGTGGCATCAGTGCTGATCCTGATTGGCTATTCGGTGATTGCAATCCCAACAGGGCTCATTACCACACATATGAGCAGTGCCTTTCAGAGTCGCAAACAGCAGCGCAAATGCCCGAATTGTCATCAGGGTGAGCATGAACACAGCGCACGGTTTTGTAACCGCTGCGGAAGCGAATTACCGGATTAAATAAAAAAGGCTGCAATCGCAGCCTTTTTTACTATTCGCGCCAGAGGATATGGCACAGTTTGTGGTCTTTCTCGCGGCACAGCAGGACGCGGGCGAAGATGTCATTTATTTCGCCGCCATCTTCATCGGCCAGCCCAATCACTACTTCGGCAAAGAAGTCAGGATTAAGGTCGAAATCCACATGCTCAGCCCAGTCTTCTGAAGGGTCGAACAATTCGGCACCGCCGCGCTCTTCGAACTGCAGATTAAAGAGGATCACGTCTGCGGGATCGAGGTTATCAACCGCCAGTTCGAGAAAAATGTCATAGGCCTGTTCGAGCGTTTCGTCTTCGGTCAGGCGATTGTTCAGATCCATTTCCATGATGACTACCTGTTTAACATCGTTGGGCACGTTTTACAGCAACGGACTAAAGAAGTAAAACAGTCGTTCGGCAATTCTCTGCCACAGCGGACGTTTTACCCAAAGTCTGGCATCCAGCAGTCGCGAGCGGGAGATATAATCATCCTGCACCGCCGCCAGGTCACCGCCAAAACCGGCGTCATCAATCACCAGTGTGATTTCAAAATTGAGCCACAGACTCCGCATATCCAGGTTGACTGTGCCCACCAGGCTTAATTCACCGTCGACGAGAACGCTCTTGGTATGGAGTAATCCGCCTTCAAACTGATAAATTTTCACCCCTGCGGCCAACAGTTCGCTAAAGAATGCCCGGCTGGCCCAGCCTACCAGTAGGGAGTCATTTTTGCGTGGCAAAATGATACTCACGTCGACACCGCGTTGCGCCGCCGTGCAGATTGCGTGCAGCAGGTCATCGCTGGGGACAAAGTATGGCGTGGTCATGATCAGGTATTCACGGGCTGAGTAGGTTGCCGTCAGCAGCGCCTGATGAATCAAATCTTCAGGGAAGCCTGGCCCGGATGCAATCGTATGAATGGTGTGCCCGCTGGCCTCTTCAAACGGCATAATATTGCCGTCCGGTGGTGGTGGCAGAATACGTTTACCGGTTTCAATCTCCCAGTCGCATGAGTAAACGATACCCATAGAGGTGGCAATCGGCCCCTCCATTCTTGCCATCAAATCAACCCATTGCCCAACCCCCGAATCCTGTTTAAAGAAGCGTGGGTCGACCATGTTCATACTGCCGGTGTAGGCAATATAGTTATCGATCATGATCATCTTACGGTGCTGGCGGAGATCCATCCGGCGCAAAAAGACACGCAGGAGGTTAACCTTCAGCGCCTCAACCACTTCGATACCGGCATTACGCATCATTCCCGCCCACGGGCTGCGGAAAAATGCCACGCTGCCTGCAGAGTCCAGCATCAGTCGGCAGTGAATGCCCCGACGTGCTGCGGCCATCAGGGATTCAGCAACCTGATCGGCCATACCACCGGGCTGCCAGATGTAAAACACCATCTCAATGTTATGGCGGGCCAATTGAATATCGCGGATCAACGCCTGCATAACATCGTCAGAAGTGGTCAGCAACTGGAGCTGATTGCCTTTGACACCGCCAATCCCCTGACGGCGCTCGCAAAGTTTAAACAGCGACGCGGCAACACTGCTGTTCTCTTCGGCAAAAATATGTTTGCAGGCTTTAAGGTCGTTAAGCCACTTCGCGGTCGAGGGCCACATGGCGCGGGCACGCTCGGCGCGGCGCTTGCCCAGATGAAGCTCACCGAAAGAGAGATAGGCAATGATCCCTACCAGCGGGAGGATGTAGATTATCAGAAGCCAGGCCATGGCAGAGGGTACGGCTCTGCGCTTCATCAGGATGCGTAATGTCACACCCGCGATTAACAGCCAGTATCCCAGAATGACCAGCCAACTCACCACGGTGTAGAAGGTTGTCATAGGTTAAAAAATCCTTTTGAAAGCGTATTGTTATGAGTGTACGCATCAGGATTCATCTGGCAAATAAAAACGCCAGGTAAAAGCGCTGGTTTGCTGTAGTGTTGGGTTTATAATGGCATCTCTGTTAGAGAAAGAGTTGTAGACATGAAGCGCAGTAGAACTGAAGTAGGGCGCTGGCGCATGTTGCGACAGGTGAGTCGTCGCAAGGCACGTTGGCTGGAAGCACAATCCCGCCGCAATATGCGTATTCACGCCATCAGAAAATGTGGAATGACCCGGCACCGCAATGCGTTGCTGTTCGCAGTCCAGGATATCTGATAACCATGAGGGCACCGCAAGGTGCCCACTGATTTTATAGCGTCTGATTTTTAGGAATAGCGTTTTTGCAGCGATATTCCCGTTGTTTTTAGCAAAAGGAGGGAGAAGTGTTTGCGGAGTTTGGTGTACTGAATTTCTGGACGTACGTTGTAGGCGCATTTTTTATCGTGCTGGTACCTGGGCCGAATACCCTGTTTGTGCTCAAAACCGGGATTGGTCACGGCGTTAAAAAAGGGTACCTCGCCGCGACAGGTGTATTTATCGGCGATGCGGTACTGATGTTTCTGGCCTGGGCGGGTGTTGCGGCATTAATCCAGACCACGCCGGTACTGTTTAACATCGTGCGCTATCTCGGGGCTTTTTATCTGCTCTGGCTGGGGGGCAAAATGCTCTGGTCGGTGGTGAACCGTCAAAAAAACGCTCATGAGAGCGGGCCCGAACCTGCCAGTACGATCATGAAACGCTCGTTGGTGTTAAGCCTGACCAATCCCAAAGCGATTTTGTTCTACGTATCGTTCTTCGTTCAGTTTATTGATGTGAATGCCCAGAGCACCGGCACTTCTTTCCTGATCCTCGCGACAACGCTGGAGCTAATAAGCTTTGTGTATATGAGCTTCCTGATCTTCTCTGGCGCGTTTGTGACGCGTTATCTGAAAACCAAAAAGAAACTGGCAAAGCTGGGGAACGGTCTGATAGGGCTGCTGTTTGTTGGGTTTGCGGCAAGGTTGGCATCGCTGCATTGATGTGAAGAAACAAAAAGGCTCCTGCGGGAGCCTTTTTAATGTTTGACAACTTCCCGCCATTTGGTTGTATAGTACAACTAAATGGCGGAGACAATAACATGCACATCGAAACCCCTCTTGTCAGCGATATCCGTAGCGCCTCACGTTTGATGGTGCGCGAATTAGGTTTTATGGCCTCGACGCTGGCCTCAACGAATTATTCACCCTCGGCGGTTCATACACTTGTCGAAATTGATTTGCGGAAAGAAATGACCGCTGGTCAACTGGTGCAACTGTTAGGCCTGGAAAAATCCAGCGTCAGCCGGATGTTGGCACGCCTTATTGCAGCAGGCGAACTTGAAGAAGTCGTTTCCAGTGAAGACGCCAGAACGAAGTATCTACGACTGACGGCAAAAGGGCAGGAAACCGTCAGACAAATTAATACCTACAGTAGCGCTCGGGTGCTCACTGCAATAAAACCACTGGATCCGTTGCAACAGAAAACAATATCTCAGGGTCTTTCACTTTATGCCAGGGCGCTGCTGGCTGGCCGTGAAACGCCGGTTGAGATTCAATCTGACGCGCTGAAAATTGTGCCGGGCTATCTGCCTGGCATGATTGGCCGTATCGCGGAGATGCATGCCAGTTATTATTCCCGGGAACATAATTTTGGCCGTTTCTTCGAGGCCAAAGTGGCTTCTGGATTGGCCGAGTTTAGTGAGCGACTGGAGAAGCCGTGTAATCAGGTCTGGCTGGCAATATTGAACGATAAAATTGTCGGCTCGGTGGCTATTGATGGTGAAGATTTAGAACCGGGGGAAGCTCACCTTCGCTGGTTTATTCTTGATGATGGCTGTCGCGGATTTGGCGTGGGGAAAAAACTTCTGACCGAAGCTATAGGTTTTTGCGATAACGTGGGTTTTTCTGCTGTGCATTTGTGGACATTCAATAAACTATCCGCCGCACGACGTCTGTATGAATTATTTGGTTTCAGATTAGCCAAAGAGTGGGAGGGGGACCAGTGGGGAAGTCTGATGACAGAGCAGCAATTTACCCGGTGTAAAGACGTCTAACGTAAAAAAGGCTCCTGCTGGAGCCTTTTAACATCAGAACACTTTTTTATAAGGGCGAACCGTCACCTTCGCATACACACCGGCCGCAACGTATGGGTCCGCATCAGCCCAGGCCTGAGCAGCTTCCAGAGATTCAAACTCAGCAATCACTGTGGAACCGGCAAAACCGGCGGCACCCGGATCGTTGCTGTCTACTGCAGGCATAGGGCCGGCGGTCAGTAAACGGCCTTCATCCTGGAGCAGCTGCAAACGTGCCAGATGCGCAGGGCGCACAGCCTGGCGTTTGTCGAGCGAATCAGCAACATCTTCAGAGTAAATCACGTAAAACACGGCGAAGCTCCTTAACCGGTAAAAGTGTCAGTTACGTTATGTGAAAGGGCAAACGACTGCAATGTAAAATAAAAACAATGTTAAAACCCTGATCTGAATGCGCTTTTTTGGCCTCTCATGCGCTAAAGTTGCGCCAGAACAAAGTGTCTTATTGAATATGATTGCTATTTGCATTTAAAATCAGGGTTCGGTTTTTTAACGTTGATGAATATGACTTCGATGACCCTTGATTTACCTCGCCGCTTTCCCTGGCCGACGCTGCTTTCTGTCGTGATTCACGGTGCTGTTGTGGCGGGTTTGCTGTATACCTCGGTTCATCAGGTTATTGAAATGCCCGCGCCCGCGCAGCCGATTTCGGTGACGATGGTATCGCCAGCGGATCTCGAACCGCCGCAGGTTGCCCCTCCGCCGCCACAGCCGGTGGCTGAACCTGAGCCCGAACCTGTTCCGGCTCCACCGAAGGAAGCGCCGGTGGTGATCCACAAGCCTGAACCGAAGCCAAAACCTAAGCCGAAGCCAAAACCGGTGAAGAAGGTCGAGGAGCGTCCAAAACGCGAGGAACGTCCGGTTGAACCGCGCGCGACCCAGCCAGTAGAAAATGCGGCGCCTTCACGCCCGGTGATGAACAATACGGCAACGACCTCAAAGCCAACGGTTACCGCGCCAGCGGGCCCGCGTGCCGTAAGTCGCAACCAGCCTCAGTACCCGGCGCGAGCTCAGGCCTTACGTATTGAAGGCCGCGTACGGGTAAAATTTGACGTCACTGCGGATGGCCGCGTGGATAACGTGGAAATCTTGTCCGCTCAGCCTTCTAATATGTTTGAGCGCGAAGTGAAATCGGCGATGCGCAGATGGCGCTATGAGCCAGGCAAGCCTGGCAGCGGATTGATCGTCAATATCGTTTTCCGCCTGAACGGCGGGGCGCAGATGGAATAAAAAAAGCCTCCGAAAGGAGGCTTTTTTTTGCCTGTCGATCAGGCCTGCGGAAGCTGACGAGGCTTACCCTCGCTGTCCACGGCGACATAAATAAACAGTGCTTCGGTGGCCTTATAGCGTTGCCCAATCGGCTCAGAAGAGACTTTCTTCACCCAGACCTCGATGTTGATGGAAATAGAGGTGTTGCCGCGTTTGACACAGCGCGCGTAGCAGCAGACCACATCCCCTACCGCAACGGGGCGCAGGAAGGTCATGCCGTCCACCCGCACCGTCACCACGCGCCCGTGGGCGATCTCTTTTGCCAGAATTGCGCCGCCCATATCCATCTGCGACATCAGCCAGCCGCCAAAAATATCGCCATTGGCATTGGTGTCAGCGGGCATTGCCAGTGTGCGTAAAACCAGTTCGCCCTGAGGGGCGTTAGTTGTTGTCATTGTTTTAACTCGTAACGGAAGACTTCAGGCGGGATGCTACTATGATTCGCGTGCGGAGAGAATAGACCAGAACGCCTGTCGTTGACGTTCTGGTCAGTCATTAATCAGTGGTTGTCGTCCTGCGGCATATGACGATAGATGTATACACCGCTTAACAGTGTGAAGATAAGCGTCAGCGCGGTCAGGCCAAAGACCTTAAAGTTGACCCAGATATCCTGCGGCAGCCAGAAGGCGATATAGATATTAGCGAGACCGCAGAGAATAAAGAAGATTGCCCAGGCAGTATTCAGACGCGACCAGACTACCTGCGGTAGCGTTAGTTCTTTACCTAACATGCTCTGGATAAGGGGCTTTTTCATGAACCATTGACTGAACAGTAATGCTGCTGCAAACAACGCATAAATAACAGTAACCTTCCACTTAATAAATTCAACATCATGCAAGGCAATGGTCAATCCACCAAACACCGCCACTAAAATGAACGTGATGAGCGCCATTTTTTCGACTTTGCGATAGCGAATCCAGCTATAGATCAGCACAACGGCGGTCACAACGATTAGTGCTTTTGTTGCAGCAAAAATGTCGTACAACTTATAGACAGCGAAAAACACCGCGAGCGGTAAAAAATCAAGAAACTGCTTCATTCTGTGATTCCATCTTCTGAGCGGGGCGGGAGACAGCGATGTCCCCCCGCCTCGGGATTACTGACGAATTAACATATACAGGCGGAACAGATAGACGAGCAGTACCGCTGAAATGAGATTGCTCAGCGTATTCGCCACCACGGCGCCAACATTAGGCGTTAATACCGCAAAATTCGGCGCAAACAATAACAAGAGCGTTTTAGCAAGCAGCCAGCCGATCACGGCGGGGGCCACCAGACGCATATTAGCCCATGCCAGTCTGATGCTGCTGCGCATCGCGGTAAAAATTCCCATTTTATCCTGCACAACCATCACAGGGGCAAAAGAGAGCACGATAGCCAGCAACACACCCGGTACCACGACCAGCATAATCCCCATCTGCACCAGCATGGTGGTTAAGAAGATTAGGATAAACAGCTTAGGTAAGACCGGTGCGCTGGCTCCAATCGCCCGTAAAGCGCTGACCCGATGTCCCGCCGACACCAGCTGAATCATTAGCAGAACGCCACCGGCCAGCACCGCATTACCAATAAGACCTGAGAAAGTGGATGCAGCGGAAGCCCGCAGCAGAATTTGTTGCTGCTCAGGCGTCATGTTTTGTACCAGTTCAAACAACCCTACGCTTCCTGCAAGGTGGTCGCCCTGGCTCAGGCTGGCAATTTGTTCTTCACTCGGTGAGAACGCATGGCCAAGCACCACCGTGATAAAGGCGCAAAGCAACGCGATCAGTAAAAAGGTAATGAACTGATTGCGGAAAAAGTTTCCCGTGTCACGGTAGACAGACTTCGCCGTGATAGACATGCACTCTCCTTGAGTATTGCAGGTGTTAATTAGCCGGCAATTGTACACCGGATGCACCTGCTGTGGCAGCATCAAGGCTTGTATGGAAAAGCATATCTTTGTAAAGCGGCGGTAATCCAACGCGCGCGCGTGCGCGGTTACAGGCTTCGTTGACCTGCCCATCTTCCCCAGACATGGCAAATTCCCGGCACGGGCTGGGGCGATCCTCATAGATGGAACATCGGGTCGAAACCCCGGGCTCACCCTGTAGCGCTGCACAGCGGACCTGTTTTTGGTTGGTGCCACTCATGCAGCGCAGAAAAGGCGTTAGCGGCTCTGTGAGATGAACCGGAACGGTACCGCCACCATCGCTGGCTTCGGCCCAGTAGAAAGAGACTCGAAAATACGCACAACAGGCTCCGCACGTCATGCACGGGTTCGTATCACTCATGGCACACCTGCAAAAGAAGAACGCATCAAATCAACTTGTGAGAGCGATAAATTATCCAGCCACCAGAGGAAGAGCAAGAGGGGGAAAAGGGAAAATTTTGTAACTGTGAAATGCCAAAAATTGACATGGGAACAACTTATTGCTTTTCAATGTGCCACAAAAAATTAACCCAGATCAATGAATGTTAAGTTACTGGTTTTAATGTGATCTGCGGCAGATCACTTATTACTCATTTGTGAGTATATTCTCACCCGCGATTAAAACCACAACGATGGAGCGGATATGAAAAAATTAGCGGTGGCAGCCCTTGTATTAAGCAGTCTCTCTGGCGGCGCATATGCGCATGAAGCAGGCGAATTCTTTATTCGTGCCGGTTCGGCTACGGTTCGCCCAACGGAAGGATCGGATAACGTGCTGGGTATGGGCGGTTTTAACGTCAGTAATAACACCCAGTTAGGTTTAACGTTCACCTATATGGCGACGGATAACGTTGGTGTTGAGCTTCTGGCTGCAACGCCATTCCGCCATCGCGTAGGCCTTGGGCCGACAGGCGATATCGCCACAGTTCACCATTTACCACCAACGCTGATGGCGCAGTGGTACTTTGGCGATGCCAGCAGCAAAGTGCGTCCGTATATTGGCGCCGGTGTGAACTACACGACCTTCTTTGATGAGAAATTTAACGATACCGGTAAAGAGGCTGGTTTGTCAGACCTCAGTCTGAAAGATTCCTGGGGCATGGCCGGGCAGGTAGGTCTTGATTATCTGATTAACCGTGACTGGTTAATTAACGCCTCTGTCTGGTACATGGATATTGATACTGACGTACGCTTCAAAGCAGGCGGTCAGCAGCAAAGTATCAGTACTCGCCTGGATCCGTGGGTATTTATGTTCTCCGCGGGTTATCGTTTCTGATTTCATCTCCTGAGACTGGCCAAAAAACGGCCAGTCTTTCTGCAGAATTTCCCCTAGCGCACAACCAGCACCGGACATTTTGCGTGGCGGACAACGACTGCCGCGTTTGAGCCTAACAGATAGGTCGTAATATCAGGCCGATGAGAGGCAATAATGATCAGGTCTGCGTTGATACTGTCTGCCAGTTTCAGGATCTGGTCTTTAGGCGCGCCAGAAATGGCATGTGTCTGAACGCGTTCTGCGGGCAAATTGAACTGTTTTACCATCTCATTGAGTTTCTCCAGCGCCTCCTGCTGTATTTCCGCCAGTTTTGGCATCTCAACAGAATAGGCCAGCCCAAGAGAGGAGTAGTAGGGGAAAGAGGGAACGACCGTCAGAAAATGAACTTTACCGTTACTGATTGCTGCGTTTGCCTGTACATAAGGGATCACCTGTTCGGTCAGGCGACTCTCAGAGATATCGACAGGAACAAGAATCGAATTAAACATGCCACACCTCCTGTTTGTTTTTTATCCACTTAAAGTGTAGTGCTGTTGTAATGACATTCACTGTATTCGCGGTCAAAGTGGGATATAAGGCAGGTTTTGAGGCGGGAGAGACACCCCAGATAGGGGCGTCCGTGACAGCATTATTTCTGAATTAAATAGCGGATGGTCGGTCCGTCCTGCTGGATATCTAACACCGTGTAACCGTGGTTTTTGGCATCCAGCGGAATATTGTTGATGGACTGCGGACAGTCACTCACCACTTCCAGAATTTCACCTTTTTTGAGCTGCGGAAGCGCTTCAAGTGTGGCAACTGCCGGATAGGGGCAGGGTTCGCCGACCATATCCAGGCGATAATCAGGCACGATCTCTTTCATGCGGCATTCTCCTGCGTTTGGTTTTTAACAGTGGCTCTGCGGAAGAAACGTTTTTCCTGTGCGACAACCAGTAAAAAGGCTACCAGCAGCAGACCATAAGTGACCAGTAGACCGCCGAGGGGGCCGAAGGTGCTCAGCAGGTTCACCTTGTCCCAGTTGGTGGCAAGCACAGGGGAGAGGTCGTCCCAGAAGTAAGCCAGTATCGTCGAGCCGATAACATTTCCCAGACCCACCCACCAGTAATGCACCTGACCCTCAACGGCGCGGTACATCCAGCCGGTTTCACACCCGCCAGCCAGCACGATCCCGAAGCCAAACAGCAGACCGCCAATCACCGCGTTAGGACCTGCCCACATGATTTTCGGTTCGACACCTAACTGGACATAGCTGAAGATGCCGATGGCACTGACCGCCATCCCGGCGATAATCGCTTTCGCCATCATCGTGCGGCCGGTGATCCACATATCGCGAAACGCCGAAGTAAAGCAGATCTGTGCGCGTTCAATGAGAAGGCCAAAACCCACGCCAAACAGCATCGCCAGACCGAGTTTCGGCTGGTTCAGGGCTGTACACAGCGCCCACGCCAGCATGGCGAAAAAGACCAACATACCCAGGCGGAAGCGGCGACGGGCCTGAGAGGGCTTTTGCGTCAGTGGAGAAGCTGCACTCACCTTGACCATTTTGACCGGAATACGGAACAGCGGGAGAAGGGTAAATTTTGCGCCAAAGTAAGAGCCGATAGCCGTGGCGACGGCAAAGAACCAGGCATGCAGTGAAAACTGAGGAATACCAGTGAAGAAGGCGGCAAGGTTGCACCCCATCGCCAGACGCGCGCCGAAGCCGGCAATCATGCCGCCGACAATCGCCTGCAGAATACGGATTCGGCTTTTAGGCAGCCTCAGCTTGACGTTATTTGCCCATAGCGCCGCAGCTAAACATCCTCCGAACATACCCATGATCATCATCCCATCGATGCGGGTGAGCGGTGTGCCGTCCAGATGAATGAGTTTAAAGTAACCCCACTCTTCGGTATGTACCCCAGCCAGTTGTAGCAGTTGCCCACCCCAGCGCGTGAACTCGCCGGTGACGGCCCAGAAGGTGCCGGTAATGCCGAAATAGTAGGTAGAAAGGATCCCCGCCGCGATAACGGCCGGTACAGGTGACCAGAACTTAACCAGGTAAGTCTGTTTAAAGTATTGCCATGACATGAGAAAGCCTCTGAACTCAGAAGGAGTATGTTGATTTAACGGACTGGAATATATAACGTTTTTTGTTTCTCCAAAACTGCTCTCCAAAATACTGCCTGTTTTTATGACCTCAATCATTAAACCGTGCTGCTCACCCAACGGCAGCACGACTTCGGAACAGAGATAGCACTGAACACCGGTTATACTGAGTTGTTTCTTCGATGCGGAAATTCAGATGGGTTTAGCTCAGTAGCCCGGCTCCAACGTTTACTGACAGACCCAGAATCGCCAGATTGAAAACAAAAGAAATCACCGACTGGAGCAACGTAATTTGCCGCATGTCGGTGGTACCGGTCGCCACATCGGCAGTTTGTGACGCTACCGCGATGGTGAACGAAAAATAAAGAAAATCCCAGTAACCGGGTTCCTCCGGTTTTTCTGGAAAAATCATGGGTATGACGTCTTTAGTTCGGTGCAGGTAATGGTGGTGAGCGTAATGCATCGCAAATGAGGTGGGCAGTAAGGCCCAGGAAACGGCCAGCGTGGTGCCCGTCAACAGCAGATGCAGCACGCGCGGCGATCCGGTGAGGTGCTTGAGTGAGGTTAGCTCAATGAGGATCGCCAGAATGCTGGCCAGGCAGCCGATTATCACCATGCCCAGCACCAGCCCCGCGCTCTCATCCTGAATTTTGGCAATATGCGGAATATCCCGCACATCAGTACGTAACATACGAAACCACATAAAGCACAGATATAGCCACGCCAGCACATTCCAGCCTATCAGCAGCCGTTGCAGATATCCCAGATCAGGGGGAAGGGCTACAAAGCAGGTTACTCCGGCCAAAATGGCGAGCATTAACCGCATGCGCCCGTGAAAATAAGATCTGACAGAAAAAAGCATAATGTGAGTGTGTTTGTGAAGGGACAATAGATTAACTATAGTAGGTGAGCGTGAGGTTTTTCATCAAAACGTAATTAAAATACACACCTCAATGGACTAATGTTGCACCACTGTTTTTTATACTCCATTCCGCTGAAGTATTTCCCAAGAGAGAAAATGATTTTTTTCTCATTCTGCTCACACAGTTCTCTGGCTCGATTATAATTTTCCCAAAGCAAGATGCTTCCCGCACCAATATTATTGTATTGAGGGTCGTATCCTCCATTGATGTCGTCGAAGTAAATCCACCCGGGGCATTCGGTTTTAAATATTAAATCAATGGCTATGATTTTCTTATTGATTGCGAGTGCGGATCCAAAAATCATATGTCTCAAGCTATTAATGGCATCCAGTAGATTTTCTCTTGGGTAGGGCGATACTTTGCCGCGCCAGCGAACATTAAACAAGTCTATGTAACTGTCGCAAATCTCGTCAGTGGAAAGATTGTTCACATCCAGTATTTCACCTCCAAGCTTGAGAAAACGACTCCTTTCCCCATTTCTTTTTCTAACCGTTTTTGTAGAAAATAGCGGTTTCATGTGACATATCTCATCATTCAGCATTTTACTGCTGAAGGAGTTGATGAATGAACTTTTCTGTAGTGGTGAAAGTTTTTTCGTCCTGACGGGAAGAAAGGATTTTGAATGGGTGGCGCTGGGTAAAATTATATCCTCAAAAACAAAAGGATGTGATTTTGAGTAGAGATTCAGTGACCCATTAATAGAATAAATTGATGAAACGACAATGCCATCTTTTTTTCTGCAAAAGAACTTGATTTCTTTATTTCGTTTGCTCGAAAGGTAAGTTAGCACATCCGGATGTGTGCATACACTACCGCCATAAGTAGCATATGCCTGACGGTAAATACTCAGGTCACACTCTTCCCAGCCAAAAATGAAATTTCTCAACATGTTGTCCAAATATTATTGCAATAGCAAACATGCGCATACATTATACTTTCCTTATAATAAGTAAATCGACAAAACGATATTGTTGACTGCCTGTTTAGTGAAGTGGGTAATTAAGTATTAGTTTGCTATTTATTGCAGTTGATATTAATGCTGTAAAGTGAAGAGGGAGTATAAAAAGAAGAAGGGAACCGTCTGGCGGAGTTGCCAGACGGCGAAGGGGTTATGCTCTTCGGGTTGCGGCTTTCATTGCGCTTACGAATGTTTTCAGTTCGGCCAGCATCTGCTCGGGCTTATCAACGTTCTTCTCGATGATTTTGACAATAGCCGAGCCGGAAATCGCCCCTGCTGCTTTTGCTTCAATCGCTGCCGAGACCTGTTCAGGAGAGGAAATCCCGAATCCCTGCAGCGGCGGTGCGGCATGGTATTCAGCCAGCTTTTCTACCAGATGATGCAGCGGCAGTGCGGCTTTATTCTCAGCACCGGTCACGCCCGCACGGGAGAGCAGGTAGGTATACCCGCGACCGTAAGAGGCAATCTGGCGCAGCAGCTCGTCATCAGCATTCGGTGGGCAGATGAAAATCGGGGCAACGTTGTGGCGCATTGCTGCCTGGCGGAACGGTGCAGATTCCTCAACCGGCACATCCGCCACCAGTACAGAATCAACACCCACGCGTGCGCACTCGGCATAGAACTCATCGATCCCGCGGTTAAACACCAGGTTGGCGTACATTAGCAGGCCGATTGGGATTGTCGGGTGTTTCTGTCGAATGGCGGCCAGCATCTCAAAGCACTGGGTTGGCGTTACGCCCGCCGCAAAGGCGCGCAGCGTCGCATTCTGAATGGTTGGGCCATCCGCCAGCGGGTCAGAGAACGGGATACCCAGCTCCAGCGCATCGGCACCGGCTTCAATCAGGGCATCAATAATCCTCAGCGACTGTTCCGGGCCCGGGTCGCCCAGGGTAACGAAGGGAACGAAAGCGCCTTCCTGGCGGGATTTCAGTTCTGCAAATGCGTTATCGTAACGTTCCATCAGATTTCCCCTCGTGCTTTCAGAATATCGTGAACGGTGAAGATATCTTTGTCACCGCGACCGGAAAGGTTAACCACCAGCAGCTGCTCTTTCTCCGGGTTTTCTTTCATCATTTTCAGCGCGTGTGCCAGTGCGTGAGATGACTCCAGCGCCGGGATAATCCCTTCGCTGCGACACAATGTTTTAAATGCTTCCAGCGCTTCATCATCGGTAATGGAAACATAATCCGCACGACCAATGCTGTTCAGGTACGCATGCTGTGGCCCAACCGACGGGAAATCCAGGCCCGCTGAGATAGAGTATGATTCTTCAATCTGGCCTTCGTCGGTCTGCATCATCGGGGACTTCATACCGAAGTAGATCCCAACGCGGCCATGCTTCAGTGGCGCACCATGCTCACCCGTTTCAATTCCATGACCAGCAGGCTCAACGCCAATCAGGCCAACGCGGGTGTCGTCGATGAAATCGGCAAACATGCCGATAGCGTTAGATCCACCGCCGACGCAGGCGATCACCGCATCCGGCAGACGACCCTCTTTTTCAAGGATCTGCGCTTTGGTCTCTTCACCAATCATGCGCTGGAATTCACGTACGATAGTCGGGAACGGGTGAGGACCCGCAGCGGTACCGAGCATATAGTGCGCGGTTTCATAGCTGCCAGACCAGTCGCGCAGCGCTTCGTTACAGGCATCTTTCAGCGTGGCTGAACCACTGTGAACCGGGATCACTTCTGCACCCATCAGGCGCATACGGAACACGTTCGGCGACTGACGTTCAACGTCTTTTGCGCCCATATAAATGCGGCATTTCAGGCCGAGCAGGGCACTGGCCAGTGCCGATGCCACACCGTGTTGACCCGCGCCGGTCTCGGCGATGATTTCGGTTTTACCCATACGTTTGGCGAGCAGCGCCTGACCCAACACCTGGTTAGTTTTGTGTGCGCCGCCGTGCAGCAAATCTTCGCGCTTAAGGTACAGCGTGGTTTTGGTGCCTTCGGTCAGGTTGCGACACTTGGTCAGTGCCGTTGGACGACCAGCGTAGTTTTTCAGCAGGTCGGTAAATTCAGCCTGAAATGCCGGATCCTTCTGCGCGCTGACAAACGCCTCTTCCAGCTGGCGCAGAGCGGGCATCAGGATTTGCGGGACGTACATCCCACCGAACTCACCAAAATAAGGGTTTAGTAATGTCGTCATCTTCTCTTCCTTAATATGCACGCAGAGTTTTAAATACCGAGGCCAGCTTGCTGGCATCTTTGATACCCGGTTGCGACTCTACGCCTGAATTGAAATCGAGGCCTGCGCAGCCCGTTTTGGCGGCTTCCACGCAGTTATCCGGGCTTAATCCGCCCGCCAGCAGGACGTTATCCAGCTTTTCACCATTCAGCAGCGACCAGTCAAAACGCTGACCGGTGCCGCCCTGACCGTTATCCAGCACGTATTTATCAACATGATTAAGATTACGCGCTGGCAGGGTGTCGCCTACGGTCTGTGCTTTCCAGATCTGCACCTGCGGTGCCAGCGCGGTACGCAGAGCGTCTATATACGCCTGATCTTCATCACCGTGGAGCTGGACCGCGCTCAGGGATAAAGCGTCGGCTTTTGCCGCCACGTCCGTGATATCCGCATTGCGGAAAACGCCGACATAGCTGAGCGGCGCTGCCGCTATCACCTCGCGCGCCTGTTCTACGCTGACAACTCGTGGAGATGAATCGACAAAAATCAGCCCGCCGTAAATCGCCCCCGCGTCATACGCAGCCCGGGCATCCTGTTCGCGGGTCAAGCCGCACACTTTGTTTTCACCCAGCAACACCCGGCGCACCGCAGCGTTGAGGTCGTCATGTTCCATCATGGCGGAGCCAATCAGGAAACCGTTGGCGAAGTGGCTCAACTCACGTACCTGCGCGTAGCTGTTAATACCGGACTCGCTGATCACCGTCACACCGGAGCCCAGACGCGGCGCGAGCTGGCGGGTGCGGTTGAGGTCGATCGACAGGTCGCGAAGATCGCGGTTGTTAATGCCGACCACTCTGGCTTCCAGCGCAATCGCGCGTTCCAGTTCTTCTTCATTACTGACTTCTGTCAGCACGCCCATGTTCAGACTGTGTGCCACGGCAGAAAGCTGGCGATACTGTTCGTCGTCTAGCACCGAGAGCATTAGCAGGCAGGCGTCAGCCTGGTAAAAGCGCGCCAGCCAGATTTGATACGGGTCGATAATAAAGTCTTTGCACAGAATCGGCTGTGGTGCGATGCCGCTGACGATGGGCAGAAAATCAAAGCTGCCCTGGAAATATTTCTCATCCGTCAGCACAGAAATGGCGGACGCATGATGCTTATAAATACCAGCGATACGCGCTGGGTCGAAATCGTCACGGATAACACCTTTAGACGGGGACGCTTTTTTGCACTCAAGGATAAACGCAGTGCGTGCACCCTGCAGGGCATCATAGAAACGACGGCTACTTGGAACGACGTCATTCTGGAAACTGGCAAGCGGCTGTTGTTGCTTGCGTGCTTCCACCCAGATGGTCTTATCGGCAACGATTTTCGCTAAAACGGTCTGCATTCTTTACCCTCTTGCCGCAAGTGCGGTAACGCGATCGTAAGCTGCACCAGAGCGCAGTACATCCAGAACTTTTTGAACGTTGGCCTTCAGGTCTTCCTCTCCGTGCAAACGCATCAGCATGGCGACGTTGGCAGCAACGGCGGCCTCATGAGCGACCTCTCCTTTACCTTGTAATAAGCGCGTCAGAATGTCACGGTTTTCTTCCGGCGTACCGCCTGCCAGCGCTTCCTGGTGATACGGTGCTAAACCGAAGTCGGCTGCTTCCAGCTGATAACTCAGGATCTCGCCGTCGCGCAGTTCGGCTACCAGCGTTGGCGCATGCAGCGACACCTCATCCATTCCTCCACTGTGGACCACGGCGGCACGTTGATATCCCAGAACACGCAGTGTCTCAGCAATCGGCAGCACCAGTTCAGGGCTATAGACGCCAATCAGCGCCAGCGGCGGATGAGCCGGGTTGATAAGTGGCCCCAGTACGTTAAACAGCGTACGGGTTTTGAGCTGCTGACGGACCGGCATCGCGTGGCGGAAACCAGTGTGGTACTTCGGCGCAAACAGGAAACAGACACCCAGGTCATCCAGCGCTTCACGGGAACGCTCGGCGTTCATATCGAGATTAATACCGAATGCGGCGAGCAAATCGGAAGAGCCTGACCGGCTGGAAACGCTGCGGTTACCGTGTTTCGCGACTTTCAAACCACACGCCGCCGCCACGAAGGCGCTGGCGGTGGAGATGTTGATGCTGTTGCTGCCGTCACCGCCGGTGCCAACAATATCGGCAAACGGATAGTCCGGGCGCGGGAACGGAGCGGCATTTTCCAGCAGGGCCGTAGCGGCACCGGCGATCTCCTGCGGGCTTTCACCGCGCACTTTCATGCTCACCAGTGCAGCAGCAAGCTGTTCAGGTTTCAGCTCGCCGCGAACCACGGCGGAGAAGAGCTGGTGGCTTTCCTGCTGGCTCAGGGTCTGCGCCTGGTACAGTTTTTCCAGAATCGGCTGCAGGGTATTAGTCTGTTCCAGCTTCTGTAATGCCCAGTCGAGAGTTTGTTCCAGCAGACGAGCACCGTTAGAGGTCAGAATCGATTCCGGGTGGAACTGCATACCGCAGACGCGATCCGCATCATGACGCACCGCCATCACCATCCCTTCAAACGAGGCGTTAATGGTCAGCCCGGCTGGAATGTTGCTCCCCACCAGCGAGTGGTAGCGCGCCACCGGGAGTGGGTTAGGCAACCCGGCAAACATCGCCTGACCGTCATGTTCGATGCTGGATGCTTTGCCGTGCAGAATTTCGCCCGCCTGGCCAACGTAGCCGCCATAGGCTTCAACGATGGCCTGGTGGCCGAGACAGATACCGATAATCGGCAGCTTTCCGCGCATACGCGTCAGCAGTTCTGGCATACAGCCAGCTTCACTCGGTGCACCGGGTCCTGGAGAGAGCATCAACACTGGGTTTTGCATGGTGGCCAGTCGGTCAATCAGCGTCTGTGCCGGCACGTGGTTGCGGTAGATAACGACGTTATGACCATTCGCACGTAGCTGATCTGCAAGGTTATAAGTAAAGGAGTCGATATTATCGAGCAGCAGAATGTCAGCCATCAGAAAATCTCCTGTGCATGGTGTGCGGTAGCAATGGCGCGAAGTACCGCACGCGCTTTACTGCGTGTTTCGTCAGCTTCAGACTGCGGAACAGAATCAAGAACAATGCCTGCGCCCGCCTGGACGGTGGCAATACCGTCTTCGACATAGGCAGAACGGATTACGATACAGGTATCAAGATCGCCGTGGGCGGTGAAGTAACCCACCGCACCGCCGTAACTACCGCGACGACGGCCTTCGGCACCGGCAATCAACTGCATGGCGCGGACTTTTGGCGCACCGCTCAGGGTTCCCATGTTCATGCAGGCGCGATAGGCGTGCAGCACGTCGAGGTCGCTGCGCAGTTCACCGACCACTCGGGAAACCAGGTGCATCACAAATGAATAACGGTCGACTTTGGTGAGGTCAGCGACGTAACGGCTACCCGGAGTACAAATGCGTGCCAGGTCGTTACGCGCCAGATCGACCAGCATCAGGTGCTCGGAAAGCTCCTTGTGGTCGGTACGCATTTCGAGTTCGATGCGGCTGTCGAGATCGCGATCCAGTGAACCATCAGCACGGCGACCGCGCGGACGCGTCCCGGCAATGGGGTAGATCTCAATCTGGCGGCTGGTGGCATCGTATTTCAGTGAGCTTTCTGGTGACGCTCCAAACAGGGTGAAATCGTTGTCCTGCATAAAGAACATGTACGGACTCGGGTTGCTTTTCTTCAGCACGTCGTAGGCCGCCAGCGGAGACGGGCAGGGCAGAGAGAAGCGACGGGAAGGGACAACCTGGAAAATTTCACCGGCACGAATCGCTTTTTGCATCTGGCGAACAACGGCGCCGTACTGATCGTCAGTCTGGTTGACGTCACATGTCATCTTCTCCACGCGCTGCACCGGAAGCGCAGGCGGTGCTTCTGTCATTTGCTGCTGCAGCTGCGAGATGCGGTGTTCAAGACGGTGTTTTTCAGACACAGACGGCGTGAACAGGCTCGCCTGAATGCGGGTATATTTTTTCTGATGGTCGATCACCAGCAAGGTTTCCGCCAGGTAGAAGCAGTAGTCAGGGCAGCGGTTGCCTTGCTCTGTTTCCGGCAAATCTTCAAAACCCGCGACCAGGTCATACGCAAACAGCCCACCGAAGAACATTGCCTCACGCTCATCTTCCGGTACGGACACCAGGTTTTGCAGCAGGCGGAAAGCATCGAAAACGGACAGAGAACAGAGACGTGCATCTTCATCCAGCAACTGGCTGACCGGCGGGAAATGCAGAACCCGCATTTCCGGATGACGTTCATTTTCAATTCCGGCAGGCAGGGCGGTATCCAGCAGCGGCAGCAGCGACGCGCCATTTTCTGACAGTGCCTTAATGGTGACAGTGTCACCTAAAGCGGTAATGCGCAACGCGCTGTCAACCAGCAGCAGGCTCTTGAGATCGTCTTTGCTGTCGATATCCGCAGATTCCAGCAGCAACGTTGCCGGGCGAGCACCGCACACCTGATGAAACAGCGCGGTGGGGTTGTGGCGATAGGCCGCCTCGCAGGTTAGCAGTTCGAGGTGTGGTTTGGCTGTTTGCATGATGTTGTTCTCATTTATTCTGTTCAAAAAAAAGCCCGCTTAGTAGCGGGCTGGGTATCTGTTTGCATTTCGCAGACGCGTGACACTGCCCGATGATCAGGAAGTGCGCCACCAACCGTGCAGAGTGAAATGTGCTGTCATTTTCAGATACCTTTCTCGTGTGAACTTGCGTACTAGTTAACTAGTTCGATGGCGAGTTGTCAACCCTTGATTTCAGAATTTCACGTTAAGTCGGTATCATGGCGGTTTCGGATGTCTCCAACCTGCTATGGGAAGTGCTTTGAGCGATACCACCTACGCGATTATTTATGATTTACACAGCCATACACAGGCCTCTGATGGCCTGCTGACACCCGAGGACCTGGTTCATCGTGCCGTTGAAATGCGCGTCGGTACGCTGGCGATAACCGATCACGATACG
The DNA here is from genome assembly GCF_056238685.1 of Enterobacter sp. DVT3837. Lineage (NCBI taxonomy): Bacteria > Pseudomonadati > Pseudomonadota > Gammaproteobacteria > Enterobacterales > Enterobacteriaceae > Enterobacter > Enterobacter sp. DVT3837. The sequence goes on from NZ_JBWDLA010000002.1 coordinate 548,368, forward strand.
ACAGATGCCATTCCGGCGGCGCGCGCCGAAATCGCCCGCAGCGGGCTGGCGCTTAATCTGGTGTCCGGTGTCGAAATCTCCACCGTCTGGGAAAACCATGAAATTCATATTGTTGGCCTGAATATCGATATAGACCATCCGGCACTTCGGGCCTTTTTGCAAGAACAAAAAACGCGCCGCAACCAGCGCGCAGAGATGATTGGTGAACGTCTGGAAAAGGCGCATATTCCGGGCGCGCTGGAAGGTGCTCAAAAGCTGGCGAACGGCGGGGCGGTCACGCGCGGTCATTTCGCCCGTTTTTTGGTAGAGGCGGGCAAAGCCACGACAATGGCGGATGTTTTTAAAAAATATCTTGCTCGCGGGAAAACCGGATACGTTCCGCCACAGTGGTGTACAATAAAACAAGCTATTGATGTGATTCATCATTCTGGTGGCAAGGCCGTGCTGGCCCATCCGGGGCGATATAATCTTTCTGCTAAATGGCTGAAAAGACTGCTGGCACACTTTGCCGAATGCGGTGGTGAGGCGATGGAAGTCGCCCAGTGTCAGCAGGCGCCCAATGAGCGCGCGCAGCTCGCAACTTATGCCCGTCAGTTCGGCCTGTTTGGGTCACAAGGGTCTGATTTCCATCAGCCTTGCGCCTGGATCGAACTGGGGCGCAAGCTCTGGCTGCCCGCTGGCGTTGAGCCTGTCTGGACGCTCTGGGAACAGCCGCAGCAAATTGAAGAGAGGGAAGTATGAGTCAATTTTTCTATATCCATCCGGATAACCCGCAGCCACGCCTGATTAACCAGGCCGTAGAGATCGTTCGCAAAGGCGGTGTCATTGTCTATCCGACCGATTCTGGCTATGCGCTGGGCTGCAAAATTGAAGACAAAGGGGCGATGGAACGCATTTGCCGTATTCGCCAGCTGCCGGACGGCCATAACTTTACCCTGATGTGTCGCGATCTCTCTGAGTTGTCGACCTATGCTTATGTGGATAACGTGGCGTTTCGCCTGATTAAGAACAATACGCCGGGTAACTACACGTTCATCCTGAAAGGGACGAAAGAGGTTCCGCGCCGTCTTCTGCAGGAAAAACGTAAAACCATCGGCATGCGCGTACCGTCGAACCCGATTGCGCAGGCGCTGCTGGAAACCCTCGGCGAACCGATGCTCTCGACCTCGCTGATGCTGCCGGGGAGCGAGTTTACCGAGTCCGATCCGGAAGAGATCAAAGATCGTCTCGAGAAGGTGGTCGAGCTGATTATTCACGGCGGCTATCTCGGACAGCAGCCGACCACCGTGGTCGACTTGACCGAAGATGCACCAGAAGTGATTCGTGAAGGCGTGGGTGATGTTAAGCCTTTCTTGTAATGGTGTAAGCAGATATACTACGCGGCCATCAAAGCAGGGGTAAGCCCTCTTTTGACCTGATTCGACGCCTGTGAAGGCGACACCTGAGGAAGCTCAATGAGCGAGAAGTTACAGAAAGTGCTGGCGCGCGCCGGCCACGGCTCACGCCGTGAAATCGAAGCCATTATTGAAGCGGGCCGCGTGAGTGTGGACGGTAAAATCGCCACGCTGGGCGACCGCGTAGAAATTGTACCGGGGCTGAAGATCCGTATTGACGGTCATCTTATCTCCGTAAAAGAGTCCGCTGAACAGATTTGCCGCGTGCTGGCTTACTACAAGCCGGAAGGCGAACTGTGTACCCGCAACGACCCGGAAGGTCGCCCGACGGTGTTTGACCGTCTGCCTAAACTGCGTGGCGCTCGCTGGATTGCAGTAGGTCGTCTGGACGTGAATACCTGCGGTCTGCTGCTGTTTACCACCGATGGTGAACTGGCAAACCGTCTGATGCACCCAAGCCGTGAAGTGGAACGTGAATACGCCGTGCGCGTCTTTGGTCAGGTTGATGAGAATAAACTGCGCGATCTGTCGCGCGGCGTTCAGCTGGAAGACGGTCCTGCAGCGTTCAAAACCATCAAATTTACCGGTGGTGAAGGTATTAACCAGTGGTACAACGTAACGCTGACCGAGGGCCGTAACCGCGAAGTACGTCGTCTGTGGGAAGCCGTTGGCGTTCAGGTGAGCCGCTTGATCCGCGTCCGTTACGGCGACATTCTGCTGCCAAAAGGTCTGCCGCGTGGCGGTTATACCGAACTGGATCTGACGCAAACTAACTATCTGCGCGAGCTGGTTGGTCTGACGCCAGAAACCACCTCTAAAGTGGCAGTAGAGAAAGATCGTCGTCGCATGAAGGCGAATCAGATCCGTCGTGCGGTGAAACGCCACAGCCAGGTGAGCAGCAACCGCCGTTCCGGCAGCCGTAACAACAACGGTTAAAACAGAAGCCCGGTCAGCGTGACCGGGCTTTTTTTAGTAATCAATACCGATTTGCGCTTTGATACCCGCATCAAACGCATGTTTCACCGGACGCAGCTCGCTAACGGTATCTGCCAGCTCCAGAATATCCCGATGACACCCACGCCCCGTGACGATCACCGTCTGATGTGCAGGTCGGTTCTTCAGCGCACCCAGCACTGCTTCCAGAGGCAGGTAGTCGTAGGCGACCATATAGGTGATCTCATCCAGTAACACCATGTTTAGCGAGGGATCGGCCAGCATTCTTTTGGCATGTTCCCAGACGGCGAGACAGGCGGCGGTGTCGGTTTCCCGGTTCTGGGTATTCCACGTAAACCCGGTCGCCATTACCTGAAACTCGACGCCATGAGGCTCAAGCAAATTCCTCTCGCCGTTGGGCCATATGCCTTTGATAAACTGGATGACACCGACTTTCTGCCCGTGCCCGACGGCACGCGTAGCGGTACCAAATGCGGCAGTGGTTTTACCTTTACCGTTGCCGGTGAACACGATAATGATCCCGCGTTCGTCCTGGGCTGCCGCGACGCGAGCATCGACCTGTTCTTTCAGACGCTGCTGGCGCTGCTGATGGCGTTCTTCACTCATTGGGAAATTCCTGGTTTACGGCCTGGCTGGGCGTCAAAGGTCATCCCTGTCTTGCGGCGACTGTCATCGCCCATTAGCCAGAGATAGAGCGGCATTATATCAGCCGGAGTTTTCAGCTTCTGTGGATCTTCGGTCGGGAACGCGCTGGCACGCATTTTGGTGCGCGTTCCACCGGGGTTAATGCAATTTACGCGCAGATGGCGGCTCTGATATTCCTCCGCCAGCACCTGCATCATGCCTTCGGTGGCGAATTTTGATACGGCATAAGCTCCCCAGTTCGCCCGGCCTTCGCGACCCACGCTGGAAGAGGTGAAGACCAGCGAGCCTGACTCAGATTTGAGTAATAAAGGAAGCAATGCCTGGGTAAGGAAAAACGTCCCGTTGACGTTGACCTGCATCACCTGCTGCCAGGTATCAGGATCCTGTTCATCCATTGGGCAAACATCCCCAAGCAAGCCGGCGTTGTGCAGCACGCCGTCCAGTACTGGGTAGCGGGTACTGATGCGTTGGGCGAGTTCCTGGCACACTTCGGGAGTGCAGGTGAGTAAATCGAGCGTGTACCACGCCGCCAGTGTTCCACCAGCAGCTTCAATTTCCTGCGCGACACCTTTCAATTTCTCTTCGTTGCGGCCAATCAGAATAACGCTTGCGCCATATTCAGCGTACGTCAGAGCCGCCTCGCGGCCAATTCCGTCGCTGGCACCGGTAACGAGAATGATCCGGTTCTGTAGCAGGTTTTTTTGTGGTTGATAATGCACGGTGACTCCTCAGGCGTACAGTGACGCGATGACGCCTTCATGATGACTTTTCGGCTTTATGCCCGAATTAGCCTAATAATTCAATCAGTCTACAGGACGCATTACTGTAAAATTAACAATTTGCAAATATTTAAACTCCAGGCCGGGGATTCCTGAAGACGGCTCGCAGAGGTAATGTCACGAGCGAGACGCATGGGCAGGGCTGTTGTACACTGCCGTGAAAGATTCGTGGTTAAATCAAGGTGGAACGCGTGGAATTACTTTCTCAATATGGGTTGTTTTTGGCCAAAATCGCGACGGTTGTCATTGCCATCGCAGTGGTTGCCGTTCTGATTGTCAACCTGACGCAGCGCAAGCGTCAGCGTGGGGAGTTACGCATCACGCGTCTGAGCGAGCAATATAAAGAGATGCAGGAAGATATGTCTCTGGCGCTGCTTGATAGTCATCAACAAAAACTGTGGCAGAAAGCGCAGAAGAAAAAGCACAAACAGGAAGCCAAAGCGGCAAAGGCAAAAGCAAAGCTCAATGCGCCGCAGGATAAGGCTACGCCACGTGTCTATGTACTCGATTTTAAGGGGAGTATGGATGCGCATGAAGTTTCCTCGCTGCGGGAGGAAGTGACTGCCGTTCTGGCCGTGGCGACCCCGCAGGATCAGGTTGTCGTGCGTCTTGAAAGCCCTGGCGGTGTCGTTCACGGTTACGGGTTGGCAGCCTCACAGTTGCAGCGTCTGCGTGAAAAACAGATCCCATTAACCGTTGCGGTGGACAAAGTGGCGGCGAGCGGGGGTTATATGATGGCCTGCGTAGCGGACAAAATTGTTGCCGCGCCGTTCTCCATTATTGGCTCAATCGGTGTGGTCGCGCAGATCCCTAACTTTAACCGTTTCCTGAAGAATAAAGAGATTGATATCGAACTTCACACGGCGGGTCAGTACAAACGGACCCTGACGCTGCTCGGTGAAAACACGGAAGAAGGGAGACAGAAATTCCGTGAAGACCTGAATGAAACGCATCACCTCTTTAAAGACTTTGTGCACCGTATGCGCCCCACGCTCGATATTGAACAGGTCGCGACGGGCGAGCACTGGTACGGTATCCAGGCGCAGGAGAAAGGGCTGGTGGATGAAGTGGGTACCAGTGACGACCTGTTGTTGAATCTGATGGACGGGCGTGAGCTGGTCGGCGTGCGTTATACCCAACGTAAGCGACTGCTTGACCGCTTCACCAACAGTGCGGCAGAGAGTGCGGACCGCCTGCTGCTCCGCTGGCTGCAGCGCGGACAAAAACCGCTGCTGTAAACAATAACGCGAGGCACATGCCTCGCGTTTTGCATTAATCGACCAGGTGATATTTCTCTGAAAGCGTATGCGCCAGGTATTTAAACATGTTAAACACGGCGGTGCTTTTCGGGGTCGGTAACCCCTGTTCGTCAAGGAAGTATTCGCCGCTGAAAATCAGCACGCCATTGCGCTGCTCTACGCCTGTGGCTTCAATGCCTGCCAGCGTATCTTCATGGTCACGGATAAGCTTGTTTGCTTCGATAAGCAGAGAGGCTCGGTCAATAGGTTGGGTCGTATTCTGCATAATCCACTCCTTAAACAGTGACAATAGTCTACGCCGAGCGCGCTTTGGGGGCAAATTTTCCCTGTAATCTGAGGGGATAAGGAGCAGGGGCCTGGCTGGCGGGATTTGCTTTTGCATGCTAATAAAGTTGCGTAACGAATTTTATCAGGTAGAGTGTGCGCTTTCGTCATTCTGGCAACAGAATTGCTTGACATTCGACCGGGAATTCGTCACGAATTATACGAAATGTGAGAAAAATACCCGATAACTCAATCACCTGGGCGTGTTTTCTTTGACGTCCGGTAAGACAAAGGGGTTGATATCTCCTGACGCGGCCGCAATATCATTGGCTCGCCGTCAGCGGAAGGGAAATCAACGTGCGGCGTATTCCTGGAAGAATTAAATTAGGTAAAGGTGAATATGGGTAAAGCTCTCGTCATCGTTGAGTCCCCGGCAAAAGCCAAAACGATCAATAAGTATCTGGGTAATGACTACGTGGTTAAGTCCAGCGTGGGTCATATCCGCGATTTGCCGACCAGTGGCTCAGCCAGCAAAAAGAGCGCAGACTCTACCTCCACCAAAGGGGCCAAAAAGCCTAAAAAGGATGAACGTAGCGCGCTTGTCAACCGCATGGGGGTTAACCCATGGCATAACTGGGATGCACAATATGAAGTGTTGCCCGGGAAAGAAAAAGTCGTTAACGAGCTGAAGCAGCTTGCTGAAAAAGCAGACCACATCTATCTCGCAACCGACCTTGACCGCGAAGGGGAAGCCATTGCGTGGCACCTGCGGGAAGTGATCGGTGGTGATGACAAACGCTACAGCCGTGTAGTGTTTAACGAAATTACGAAGAATGCGATTCGCCAGGCGTTTGAGAAGCCGGGCGAGCTGAATATCGACCGTGTAAACGCCCAGCAGGCGCGTCGCTTTATGGACCGCGTTGTGGGCTACATGGTCTCTCCACTGCTGTGGAAGAAGATTGCCCGTGGCCTGTCTGCAGGTCGTGTGCAGTCTGTCGCTGTGCGTCTTGTCGTCGAGCGTGAGCGCGAAATTAAAGCCTTCGTGCCGGAAGAGTTCTGGGAAGTCGACGCCAATGTGACCACGCCGGGCGGTGACGCTCTGCCGTTGCAGGTGAGCCATCAGAACGACAAACCGTTCCGCCCTGAAAACCGCGACCAGACCATGGCCGCCGTGGCGCTGCTGGAAAAAGCACGCTATCAGGTGCTGGAGCGTGAAGATAAACCCACCAGCAGCAAGCCAGGTGCGCCGTTTATTACCTCTACGCTGCAACAGGCTGCAAGCACGCGTCTGGGGTATGGCGTAAAGAAAACCATGATGATGGCCCAGCGCCTGTATGAAGCGGGTTACATCACCTACATGCGTACCGACTCAACCAACCTGAGCCAGGACGCGGTTAACATGGTGCGCAGCTACATCAGTGACAATTTCGGTAAGAAATACCTGCCGGAAAGTGCCAATCAGTTCGCCAGCAAAGAGAACTCTCAGGAAGCGCACGAAGCGATCCGTCCTTCTGACGTCTCTGTTTTAGCCGAGTCGCTGAAAGACATGGAAGCCGACGCGCAGAAGCTTTATCAGCTGATCTGGCGCCAGTTCGTAGCATGTCAGATGACGCCAGCGCAGTACGACTCCACCACGCTGACTGTCGGCGCAGGTGATTTCCGACTGAAGGCGCGTGGCCGCATCCTGCGCTTCGATGGCTGGACGAAAGTCATGCCAGCGTTGCGTAAAGGTGATGAAGACCGCACGTTGCCGGCGGTTAACAAAGGTGACGAGCTGTCTCTGGTCGAATTGATCCCGGCTCAGCACTTTACCAAGCCGCCTGCGCGCTTCAGCGAAGCCTCCCTGGTGAAAGAGCTGGAAAAACGCGGTATTGGTCGTCCGTCGACCTACGCGTCAATCATCTCGACCATTCAGGACCGTGGCTACGTACGCGTTGAAAACCGTCGTTTCTATGCGGAGAAAATGGGTGAAATCGTGACTGACCGTCTGGAAGCCAACTTCCGCGAGTTGATGAATTACGATTTCACCGCGCAGATGGAAGACAGCCTCGACCAGGTTGCCAGCCATCAGGCGGAATGGAAAAAGGTACTCGACAGCTTCTTCAGCGACTTTACCGGTCAGCTTGAAAAAGCGGAGAAAGATCCTGAAGAAGGCGGGATGCTGCCTAACCAGATGGTACTGACCAGCATCGACTGCCCAACCTGCGGCCGCAAGATGGGGATCCGTACTGCAACAACGGGCGTGTTCCTTGGCTGCTCCGGTTATGCGCTGTCGCCAAAAGAGCGCTGCAAAACCACCATTAACCTGGTTCCTGAGAACGAAGTTCTTAACGTGCTGGAAGGTGATGACGCAGAAACCAACGCCCTGCGCGCCAAACGCCGTTGTAAAAAATGCGGCACGGCAATGGACAGCTACCTGATCGATCCAAAACGTAAACTGCACGTGTGCGGTAATAACCCAACGTGTGACGGGTACGAGATCGAAGAGGGTGAATTCCGCATCAAAGGCTATGACGGTCCGATTGTGGAGTGCGAGAAGTGTGGTTCTGAAATGCACCTGAAAATGGGGCGTTTCGGTAAGTACATGGCGTGTACTAACGACGAGTGTAAAAACACGCGCAAAATTCTGCGTAATGGTGAGGTGGCGCCGCCGAAGGAAGATCCTGTTCCGCTGCCTGAGTTGCCGTGTGAGAAATCAGACGCGTACTTCGTGTTGCGTGACGGCGCCGCAGGTGTCTTCCTTGCCGCCAACACCTTCCCGAAATCGCGTGAAACGCGCGCACCGTTGGTGGAAGAGTTGCATCGCTTCCGCGATCGTCTGCCTGAGAAACTGCGGTATCTGGCCGATGCGCCACAGCAGGATCCGGAAGGCAACAAAACCGTGGTGCGTTTTAGCCGTAAAACTAAGCAGCAGTACGTTGCGGCAGAGAAAGAGGGTAAAGCGACCGGATGGTCAGCCTTCTTTGTCGATGGCAAATGGGTTGAAGGCAAGAAATAATCTTCCCTAACCGTAACTTACCTGTAAAAGGGCCGGATTTCCGGCCCTTTTTTATTACCTTGTTATTATTTTTTGTTCCGTACTATACAGTCAGGCTATAAATGATATAGTGGTTATAGTTAATCTGTTTTTTATTATTAAATCGTCTTAAGCGATTGACCGCATGCGCTAAATCGGATGGTCTGGCATGAAATTACAGCAGCTTCGTTATATCGTTGAGGTGGTGAATCACAACCTTAACGTCTCGTCTACCGCTGAGGGGCTTTATACCTCGCAACCTGGCATCAGCAAACAAGTGCGTATGCTGGAGGACGAATTAGGTATCCAGATTTTCGCCCGCAGCGGCAAACATCTCACGCAGGTAACGCCGGCAGGACAGGAAATCATCCGCATTGCGCGGGAAGTCCTCTCTAAAGTCGACGCGATTAAGTCTGTGGCGGGGGAGCATACCTGGCCGGACAAAGGCTCACTGTATATTGCCACGACGCATACCCAGGCGCGTTATGCCTTGCCAGGTGTTATTAAGGGCTTTATTGAGCGTTATCCGCGCGTCTCTTTGCATATGCATCAGGGGTCACCGACGCAAATTGCTGAAGCGGTGTCGAAGGGAAACGCGGATTTTGCCATCGCGACGGAAGCACTTCACCTGTATGACGATCTGGTTATGCTCCCGTGCTACCACTGGAACCGTTCGATTGTGGTGACTCCCGATCACCCGTTGGCGGGTAAAGGGTCGGTGACTATTGAAGAGCTGGCGCAATATCCTTTAGTGACCTATACATTCGGCTTCACCGGACGGTCAGAACTTGATACAGCCTTTAACCGCGCAGGATTAACGCCGCGTATTGTCTTTACCGCCACCGATGCTGACGTTATTAAGACCTATGTACGGCTTGGCCTTGGGGTGGGTGTCATTGCCAGCATGGCGGTTGATCCGGTTTCAGACCCCGATCTGGTGCGTCTTGATGCGCACGATATTTTCAGCCACAGCACAACGAAAATTGGATTCCGTCGCAGTACCTTCCTGCGTAGCTATATGTATGATTTTATTCAGCGCTTTGCCCCGCATTTAACACGTGACGTGGTTGATACTGCCGTCGCATTACGCTCGAATGAAGATATTGAAGAGATGTTTAAAGACATCAAACTCCCGGCAAAATAATCACTCCCGGTATCTTTCCATCAGGGAAAGATACCGAAATAACGTCTCAAAGCTAAATTAGAATTATCATCATCTACGCTTCCCCTGCCATATAATGTCATTACCCATTTTATCTGCAGGGTTATAATGTCGTGAATTGGCGACAAAAGTAGAAACTAATTTGACGCTTCGCAAATATTTCTTTTCAGTTATTTATTTCTGGTCAAAAGATTGAATATTTCATACCTCCCAATGCATAAATTCACTGGCTTTTCGGCTAAAGTTTCTTTAGGATTTATCTCAACAGATGATTAATTGTACCAATTGTTTGGTCCTAAATGATAAGCGATGTCGATTGTATGAGGTTAGCAATGCCTTCTGGAAGTGAAGAACCGCAAAGGGATCCTGCGCTTAAGCGTAAAGCCTGGCTGGCGGTCTTTCTCGTCTCCGCCTCCTTTTGGGCGGTGGTTGCTCTCCTGGCATGGAAATATTGGGGTTAACTATGGCACTGACGGTACGAACAGAGACGGTAAAACAGATGCGTCAGCATCGTGACAATGGTCACAAGGTGCGGAAAGCACCTGCGAATACTGTGCCTGCATCCTGGAAACTGACGCCGCAGCAGCAAGCCTTTATTGATGTGTTCGCGGAAGACGAACCCAAAAAACAATAATTTAGTTGATTGCGTAATGATGCAAATAGTCTGAATAGTGACTCCGCATTTTTGTACTCTTTAATAAATACACATCAGTAATATAGAACTGAGGGCGACCTCGGAAACGTTTATAAATAATGCCTGGTGTCCCTATGATGAATAACACGACGTCTCATAAATACTGGTCATGGATCGGCGTTTTTACCGTGTCGATTCTGTTCTGGAGCCAGCTCATCTGGCTGGCCTTCCGTTAAATTGTAAAACCTCGCTGCGGCGGGGTTTTTTGTTTTCACCTTCTGAACACATCTGAATTTATCAATTTGGGTTGTTATCAAAACGTTACAGCGTCTTTGTGTTATCTTTAATTACGGCCCTGATGATTGTCAGGACATCTCTGTAATTAAGGAGGAGCTTATGTCGTTAACCCTACGCGAAGCCAGTAAGGACACATTACAGGCAGAAAATAAAACCTGGCATTACTACAGCCTGCCGCTGGCTGCCAGGACGCTTGGGGACATTTCGCGTTTACCCAAGTCCTTGAAAGTTTTGCTGGAAAATCTCTTACGCTGGCAGGATGGTGATTCTGTCACCCTCGAAGATATCCAGGCGCTGGCAGGGTGGTTGAAGCATGCCCACGCCGACAGAGAAATCGCTTATCGCCCGGCCCGGGTCCTGATGCAGGACTTCACCGGTGTTCCCGCAGTGGTTGATTTAGCCGCTATGCGCGAGGCCGTTAAACGCCTCGGCGGGGATACCGCAAAAGTGAATCCGCTTTCCCCTGTGGACCTCGTCATTGACCACTCCGTAACCGTCGACCGCTTTGGTGATGACGACGCCTTTGGCGAGAACGTGCGTCTGGAGATGGAGCGCAACCACGAGCGCTATGTCTTCCTGAAGTGGGGACAACAGGCATTCAGCCGGTTTAGCGTCGTGCCACCAGGCACCGGAATTTGCCATCAGGTTAACCTTGAGTACCTGGGTAAAGCCGTCTGGAGTGAACTGCAGGATAAAGAGTGGGTGGCTTATCCGGACACGCTGGTGGGAACGGATTCACATACCACCATGATCAACGGCCTCGGCGTGCTGGGGTGGGGGGTTGGTGGTATCGAAGCCGAAGCCGCTATGCTCGGCCAACCGGTATCCATGCTCATCCCGGATGTGGTGGGCTTCAAGCTCACCGGAAAACTGTCAGAGGGCATAACAGCTACCGATCTGGTACTCACCGTCACTCAGATGCTGCGTAAGCATGGTGTGGTAGGTAAATTTGTTGAATTCTATGGTGATGGGCTGGATTCGCTGCCGCTGGCCGACCGCGCCACCATTGCCAATATGTCTCCGGAATATGGTGCAACCTGCGGCTTTTTCCCCATCGATGATGTGACGCTGGAATACATGCGGCTTAGCGGTCGCAGCGAAGAGCAGGTCGCGCTGGTGGAAGCCTATACCAAAGCGCAGGGCATGTGGCGCAACCCGGGCGATGAACCGGTCTTCACCAGCACGCTTGAGCTCGATATGGGCAGCGTTGAGGCGAGCCTTGCCGGGCCGAAACGCCCTCAGGATCGGGTCGCGTTGACTGACGTGCCCAAAGCGTTTGCCGCCAGCAATGCGCTGGAAGTGAACGTGGCGCAAAAAGATCATCGCCCGATCGACTATGTCCTGAACGGGCATCAGTATCAGCTCCCGGATGGCGCGGTGGTTATTGCAGCCATTACTTCCTGTACCAATACCTCAAACCCCAGCGTATTGATGGCAGCAGGTCTACTGGCCAAAAAAGCGGTTGAGCTTGGGCTAAAACCTCAGCCGTGGGTCAAGGCTTCGCTGGCACCGGGCTCCAAAGTCGTATCGGATTACCTGGCTCAGGCCAAACTGACACCGTATCTCGACGAACTGGGCTTTAACCTGGTGGGTTACGGTTGCACCACTTGCATCGGTAACTCTGGCCCACTTCCTGAGCCGATTGAAACGGCGATCAAACAGGGTGATCTGACGGTAGGCGCAGTCCTTTCCGGCAACCGAAATTTTGAAGGGCGCATACATCCGCTGGTGAAAACTAACTGGCTCGCCTCGCCTCCGCTGGTGGTGGCATATGCGCTGGCAGGAAACATGAATATCAACCTGGTGACCGACCCTATTGGTCACGATCGCAAGAATGACCCGGTCTACCTGAAAGATATCTGGCCGTCTTCGCGTGAGATCGCGCTGGCCGTTGAAAAAGTGTCAACCGAGATGTTCCGCAAAGAGTATGCGGAAGTCTTTGAAGGTACGCCGGAATGGAAAGCCATCAACGTCGCAGGGTCGGATACCTATGATTGGCAGGATGATTCGACCTATATTCGCCTGTCGCCGTTCTTCGATGAAATGCAGGCTGAACCTGCGCCGCTTAAAGATATCCACGGCGCGCGCATTCTGGCGATGCTGGGAGATTCTGTCACTACGGACCATATCTCTCCGGCAGGGAGCATCAAAGCCGACAGCCCGGCAGGCCGTTATTTGCAAAGTCGGGGTGTCGAACGCCGTGACTTTAACTCCTACGGGTCGCGTCGCGGTAACCATGAAGTCATGATGCGCGGGACGTTTGCCAATATTCGCATCCGTAACGAGATGGTTCCGGGCGTGGAAGGGGGCATGACGCGCTATCTGCCAGGTACGGAAGTCGTTTCGATTTATGATGCGGCTGTCAGATATCAACAGGAAGGTACGCCGCTGGCGGTGATCGCCGGGAAAGAGTACGGTTCTGGCTCAAGCCGTGACTGGGCAGCGAAAGGTCCGCGTCTGCTTGGTGTTCGTGTGGTCATTGCCGAATCGTTCGAACGAATTCACCGCTCGAATCTTATTGGGATGGGGATCCTACCGCTTGAGTTTCCGCAGGGCGTCACGCGTAAAACGCTGGGCCTGAGCGGAGAGGAGCAGATTGACATTAGTGGTCTGCAAAATTTACAGCCCGGTAAAACGGTGCCAGTGAAATTAACGCGGGCAGACGGAAAAACCGAGGTACTGGAGTGCCGGTGTCGTATTGATACGGCAACAGAGCTGACCTATTACCAGAACGACGGTATTTTGCATTACGTGATTCGTAAGATGCTGGATTGACGAAACCAGCCCGGCACGCGTGCCGGGCTTTTTGCTCTTACTCTTTCAGCAGGTGGCCCATTTTTGCGGCTTTGGTATCAAGATAGTGGGCATTTTTGGGATTGCGGCCCACAATCAGCGGTACACGCTCAACGATATTGATCCCCGCCTCGGTCAGGATTTCCACTTTTTTCGGGTTATTGGTCAACAGACGAACTTCATCTACACCCAAAAGCTTGAACATATCAGCGCACAGGGTGAAGTCACGCTCATCGGCGGCAAAGCCGAGCTGATGGTTCGCTTCCACCGTATCGTAGCCCTGGTCCTGCAGCGCGTAGGCGCGGATTTTATTCAGCAGACCAATGTTACGGCCTTCCTGACGATGATAGAGCAGAACCCCACGGCCTTCCTCTGCGATGTGAGTCAGCGCTGCTTCCAGTTGGAAACCGCAATCACAGCGCAGGCTGAACAACGCATCACCCGTCAGACACTCCGAATGTACGCGGGACAGAACCGGTGTCTGCCCTGAAATGTCGCCGTACACCAGCGCGACATGATCCTGTCCGGTTGCCAGTTCTTCAAATCCCACCATCAGGAAATCGCCCCATGGGGTTGGCAGTTTGGCTTCTGCCACACGTTTAAGCTGCATGTGATTCTCCAGAGTAGGCTGACACGTGCCGTGCCTTTCGCCTGTTTTGCTTTCTGTATCAGTTCATTTTGCCACAAGCTCAGCATGTTCACCTAATGGGCACCATGCTATATGAACGTTAAACGCACGATCCGACATATCCACGTATCGAATAAATTTCAGTTATGATTGTGACGCTTAGCAAAAAAGGAGAAGACATGCTTTCAATCGCCAGACGTACGGCAGCAGGTGCGGCCATTTTACTGATTATGCCTCTGGCCGTATGGGTTTCGGGCTGGATGTGGCAGCCTGGGCAGAATGCGGCATGGCTGAAAACGTTATATTGGATAACGGAAACCGTCACACAGCCGTGGGGAATTATTACCCATGTCCTTCTCTGCGCGTGGTTTCTGTGGTGTCTGCGTTTTCGACTGCGGGCAGCGCTAATGCTTTTTGCGATCCTCGGTGCTGCCATTTTGATTGGTCAGGGCGTGAAATCCTGGGTTAAAGATCGCGTTCAGGAGCCACGGCCTTTTGTCGTCTGGCTGGAAAAAACTCACCATATTCCTGTGGATGAATTCTACAATTTAAAACGTAAAGATCGTGGCGCACTGGTGAAAGAACAGCTTGCTGAACAGCAGGATATTCCGAAGTTTTTGCGTAAACACTGGCAAAAAGAGACGGGGTTCGCGTTTCCTTCTGGCCACACCATGTTTGCGGCCAGTTGGGCGTTACTGGGCGTTGGATTACTCTGGCCGAGACGTCGAACCGTGACTATCGTGATTTTACTGGCCTGGGCGACCGGAGTGATGGGCAGCCGCCTATTGCTGGGGATGCATTGGCCGCAGGACCTGGTGGTCGCTACGCTGATCTCATGGCTGCTGGTCACGCTGGCGACCTGGCTTGCCGAACGACTCTGCGGTCCGTTAACGCCACCGCTCGAAGAGAAAGAAGAAATTGCCGAAAGGGAGCAAAGTGACGGTTGACGGTTGATAATCCGTCTTTCGCCCATAAATCCATAGCTGGCGCGTTACTTTTTCCGTTTCGCGCCCGTCACTAAAATGGTAGTTTATAAGACTGATTGCGGTGAATTGAACACACTTTATTCGCTTGAACCACATAACGGGAAGTAATGTGAAATATTTACTCATTTTCTTACTGGTATTGGCGATTTTTGTCATTTCAGTCACATTGGGTGCACAAAACGACCAACAGGTGACGTTTAACTATCTGCTGGCGCAGGGCGAGTACCGGGTATCGAGCCTGCTGGCGGTCTTATTTGCTGCGGGCTTTGCCATTGGCTGGCTGGTTTGTGGTCTTTTCTGGTTAAAAGTCCGTGTTTCTCTTGCGCGCGCTGAACGTAAAATTAAACGCCTCGAAAATAACATTGCGCCTGCGTCCGACATTCCGGAAAGCTCTGGTGTGCCGGTCGTGAAGGAATAATCGACTATGCTGGAGTTGTTGTTTCTGCTTTTGCCTGTAGCCGCAGCCTATGGCTGGTATATGGGCCGCAGAAGTGCGCAACAAACAAAGCAGGATGAGGCCAACCGACTCTCCCGTGACTACGTTGCGGGGGTTAACTTCCTGCTGAGTAATCAGCAGGACAAAGCGGTAGACCTGTTCCTCGATATGCTGAAAGAGGATACGGGAACCGTTGAAGCGCATCTCACCCTGGGGAACCTGTTCCGCTCACGCGGCGAGGTTGACCGCGCAATTCGTATCCACCAGACCCTGATGGAAAGTGCCTCCCTGACCTACGACCAGCGACTCCTTGCGGTACAACAGCTGGGGCGGGATTATATGGCCGCAGGGCTGTACGATCGTGCTGAAGATATGTTCTCGCAGCTGGTGGATGAAACTGATTTCCGTATCGGCGCACTACAGCAGCTGCTGCAGATTTATCAGGCCACCAGCGACTGGCAAAAAGCTATCGATACCGCGGAACGTCTGGTTAAGCTGGGTAAAGATAAACAGCGCGTAGAGATAGCGCATTTCTACTGCGAATTAGCCCTTCAGCAGATGGGCAGCGACGACATGGACAAAGCCATGGCGTTGTTGAAGAAAGGCGCAGCCGCCGATCGTAATAGCGCGCGTATTTCGATCATGATGGGGCGCGTCTTTATGGCGAATGGCGATTACGCCAAAGCCGTTGAAAGCTTGCTGCGTGTTATCGACCAGGACAAAGAGCTGGTCAGTGAAACGCTGGAGATGCTGCAAACCTGCTATCAACAGTTGGGTAAGCAGGAAGAGTGGGTGGCGTTCCTGCGTCGTTGTGTGGAAGAGAATACCGGTGCGACCGCAGAGCTGATGCTTTCAGACGTGGTTGAGAAGTATGAGGGGAGCGACACCGCGCAGGTTTATATTACGCGTCAGTTGCAGCGTCATCCGACCATGCGGGTATTCCATAAGCTGATGGATTACCACCTGAATGATGCTGAAGAGGGGCGTGCTAAAGAGAGCCTGATGGTGCTGCGCGACATGGTAGGCGAGCAGGTGCGCAGCAAGCCGCGCTATCGTTGCCAGAAGTGCGGGTTTACGGCGTATACTCTCTACTGGCACTGTCCTTCATGCCGTGCATGGTCCACCATCAAGCCAATTCGTGGCCTCGACGGGCAGTAATTTTTTAAAACACTGCATTTTAGTTACAACATACTGATGATGTTTACCGCTTCCTGAACTCCGTGCGGTTTGCCAGCCTGGCAGGAAAACAAATGGATTCTGTCAATTTGCGGCGGCGGCAGGTAGAATGCTCGCCGTTTATCTGTTCCGCGCCGCTGCGCGCCCATAGACGAAAAGGGCTGGTCATGACGTCTGTTACTTCCTCCATTTCCCGCGTAATTACGGATTCTCCTGTTGTTGTTGCGCTTGATTACAATAAGCGCGACGCAGCTCTGGCCTTTGTCGACGGTATCGATCCTCGCGACTGCCGTCTGAAAGTTGGCAAAGAGATGTTCACGCTGTTTGGGCCGCAAATCGTACGCGATCTGCAACAGCGCGGCTTTGACGTTTTCCTCGACCTTAAATTCCATGATATTCCAAATACCACGGCGCACGCTGTTGCTGCAGCCGCGGAGCTGGGGGTATGGATGGTTAACGTTCATGCGTCGGGTGGAGCAAGAATGATGACGGCCGCCCGCGAAGCGCTTCTGCCGTTAGGTAAAGACGCGCCTCTGCTGATTGCGGTCACCGTGCTGACCAGTATGGACGAAAGTGATTTACGCGACCTGGGTGTGACGTTGTCACCTGCGGAACATGCTGAGCGCCTCGCACGTCTGACACAAAATTGCGGTCTTGATGGTGTTGTCTGTTCGGCTCAGGAGGCGGTGCGTTTCAAATCAGTCCTGGGTCAGGATTTTAAACTTGTTACCCCGGGGATCCGCCCTGCAGGCAGCGACGTGGGTGATCAGCGCCGTATAATGACACCTGAACAGGCACTGGCTGCAGGTGTTGATTACATGGTCATCGGACGTCCGGTGACGCAGTCTGCGAACCCGGCAGAGACCCTTAAGGCTATCAACGCGTCGCTGAAAAAGGGGGCGTAATGACAGATTCCAACAGCCGTCTTGTTTACTCTACCGAAAGCGGACGGATAGACGAACCGAAAACGAAAGCGGAACGTCCGAAGGGGGACGGTATTGTTCGGATCCAGCGTCAGACCAGTGGGCGAAAAGGAAAGGGGGTATGCCTTATCTCCGGGATCGATCTGGATGATGCGGAACTGGCAAAGCTGGCGGCTGAACTGAAAAAGAAATGTGGCTGCGGTGGTGCCGTGAAAGACGGCATAATCGAAATTCAGGGTGATAAACGCGATTTAATTAAATCGCTGCTCGAAGCCAAAGGCATGAAAGTTAAGCTGGCAGGCGGCTAACAGAAATAAGCCACGACAAATGCCGTGGCTTGTTTTATATACGTGCGTAAGTCAGACCTGAAATGCGTTCTAAATAGAGTAATATCGGGGATGGCTTATCGAATTATTATTTACCAACCTGGTGACCGATAATACCACCGACAGCCGCCCCACCTAATGTCCCCAGCGTACTACCATCTGTTAATACTGCACCACCGAGAGCACCGGCACCGGCACCAATAGCGGTGTTGCGGTCACGTTTAGACCAGTTAGAGCAAGCGCTCAGGGACATTGCTACAGTGATTGCCAGAACAGCGGCGGCTACTTTTTTGCTGGTTAAGGTCATAATACTTTCTCCTGAATTATCGATTCACGGAAAGATGTACACATTAAGTATAGACGAATCGAATACTTAATTCTGTTCTCCGCGAAAGCTGGTCGCGCAGGCGTTACGTAATCACGCAGGTGATAGTCACTTCCTGTTATATCGCTAACATTAATTTTACGACTTTAGGCCAGCTTAAACAGGTAAAAACTCTTAAAGGGAGGTTAGGAATCATCTCAGAGAATGGGCTGCGTATGCGCCCGAAAGTCGGGCGCATAATGTGCTCAGGCGGGGGTTTTAATAATATTGACGATGAGTCCGTCATCTTCCAGTTTATTACGGTGGACGTCGCTCAAACGTTCATCGGTAATGACGCGACTAAAGCGAGAAATTGGCCCCATTGTATAAGGGTGAACAGCGCCAAATTTAGAGCTATCCGTAAGCACAATGGCTTCACATTCTTTTTCGAGTACAGCATTTACTACGTCAGAACGCATCATATCCCGGCCGGTGAAACCTGTCTCCGGTTGCCAGCCGTCGATCCCGATAAACGCCTTGCTGAAATGAACCTGCTGGACATACTGGCGTGTCAGAGGACCTACCATACTTTCACTTTTTTTCTGGTAAATTCCCCCCAGCAAAATCACTTCACAGCGTGTTTCTTTGAGTAAATGCGCGATATAGCTGCTGACCGTGATGATGGTAACGTCTTTTTGATCGGCAAGCGTACGCGCCAGAAGGGCATTGCTGCTGCCGTTTTCAATAAAAACGGTCTCACCATTGTTCACTAAAGACGCGGCAAATTCTGCCAGTTCACGTTTAAGCGCGTAGTTATTCATCATTCGCGTTTCAACGTCTTCGCTGTCGAGTGGGACAGCATATCCATGCGCACGACGCAGGTAACTCTGTTTTTCCAGCAGATTAAGATCCTGACGGATGGTGACTTCAGAAACACCCGTGGTTTTAGCGAGATCGACCACACTTACGCGCCCCTGATCGATGACCATCTGCAAAATAATTTGTTGTCGGGAATTCATAGCATCCATTTAATAAAGCGGAACGAGGTCGGGAACGCTGGGGTTAAACTTCCCACGGCGCCTTTGGCTGTCGGTTTTCTGGCGCAATGTCGGCGCCATTCTGAGCAAGAAGTTCAGACTTCAGGATCTCAAGATTACGGATCGCAGAGTGATAATCGCCCGCCACCAGGATATCCAGCACGGTATCAATACGTTGTGCTACAGCTTGTGCATCAATAGTAGACATAATCTCACCCCAGGAGCGAAAAGTTAATATTTTCAATGATGCAGAAAATAGGATCAAAAGAGAAGGGAAAAAATGCAATAACTAAATTACATAAACAACAGTGATAAATTTATTCCCTCTCATGCAGTGGGCTTAATGAGTGGATTAGTCTAAAACTGCGCGCAAGGCGCTTTTTTATAAGAGGAATTAGACTATGACAGTTATCAATCAGCCTACATGCACACTGTTTACCGATTCTAAACGTTTCACGCAGTTATCAGGGTATTACGAGGCGGAGCGCCGTACAGTCTGGATGATGCTGCAGGCCCAGCCGCGTCCTTGCTTCAATCATGCGCTAATTGAGGAGATCATGAACCTCTCATGGTTGGTGCGTCAGTCCGGTTTTGAGGTCGATTTTTGGATAACCGGGTCGCTGGTTCCAGAAATGTACAATACAGGAGGTGATTTACAGTTCTTCGTCGAGTGCATTCAGAACGGACGTCGGGAAGCGTTACGGGCATATGCACGCGCCTGCGTTGATTGCGTTCATGCGGCATCACGCGGGTTTGATTCGGGGGCTATCACGCTGGCAATGGTAGAAGGCAGTGCGTTAGGTGGCGGGTTTGAGGCCGCTCTGGCGCACCATTTCGTACTGGCTCAGCGCGATGCCCGTTTAGGTTTCCCCGAGATTGCCTTCAACCTGTTCCCGGGCATGGGGGGATACTCACTTGTTGCACGTCGCTCCGGTATGAAACTGGCAGAGGAGCTCATCTATAAAGGGGAATCGCATACGGCAGAATGGTACGAACAGCACGGGCTGGTGGATGTGCTGTTTGAACCTGGACAAAGCTACGTCTCTGTCAGGACATTTATCGACACGCTGCGGCCAAAATTGAACGGTATAAGATCAATGTTACGTGCCCGTACACGCGTTCTGCAATTGCCCCGCAGCGAGTTGATGGACATTACAGAAGACTGGGTTGATGCCGCATTCTGCCTCGAGCCAAAAGATATCGCCTATATGGAGCGTCTGGTTATACTGCAAAACCGCCATCATGCGGCGGGTTTACGCAAAGCCAGTTAACGCTGATTTCGCGATTGATATCGTTTTAGCCATCGCTCGAATACGGCAGCGGGCATCGGCTTAGCAAAAAGAAAACCCTGCCGTTCGTTGACGCCATTCTTAGTCAGAAAGGCGTCTTCTTTTGCACTTTCCACGCCTTCCGCAATCACCTGCAGATTTAACGCCTGTGCCACCGCAACAATCGCGCGAACCAGGGACTGGGAGATGGATTGCTTATGAATATCCCTGACAAAAGATTGATCGAGTTTAATGGCATCGATCGGGAATCGGGCCAGTTGCGAGAGCGAAGAGTAGCCCGTGCCAAAATCATCCAGATGAATTTGCGCCCCTAACTTGCTGAACTGCTGGATTACTGAAAGCGCCAGCTCTTCGTTCTCGATAAGACAGCTTTCGGTTAACTCAACGTCCACAGGGCAGTATTCAAAGTTCAGATCTTTGAGCGCCTGTTTTAAATCACTGAAAATAGTCTGATCGGCCAGCTGGCGCGCAGAGACGTTCACGGCCACGCGCAGATTAATCCCCTTGTCGCGCCATTTAGCGATCTGGCGAACCACGTCCAGCATCACCCAGCGACCTAAGGGCACAATCAAACCCGACTCTTCGGCATAAGAGATAAATTCCAGCGGAGGGATCAAACCGCGTTCTGGTGACTGCCAGCGGACCAGCGCTTCAAGACTACGGACTTCCCCACGCCAGGTTATTTTGGGCTGGTAGTGGATCAGCAACTGATCGTTATCAAGCGCTTTACGCAGGTTGGTGTCCAGCCAGAGATATTCAAACACGCGCTGGTTCATCTCAGGTGAGAAGACACAAAACTTACCCCGTCCGTTCTCTTTGGCGGTGTACATCGCAGTATCGGCATTGCGAATGACGCTTTCCCGGTCAATGCCATGCTGTGGTGCGAGCGCGATACCCAGAGAACAACCGGTGTAAATTTCAATCAGACCAATTCTGAACGGCTGGCGCAGACGGGTTAAAATGCGCGACGCCATTGCCTCCAGAGAACTCTGCGAGGTATTTGTGGCCATGACAATAAACTCATCACCACCGAGTCGAGCCAGTATCTGGCCCTCATCAAGACAACTCAAAATAGCGAGGGCGACAGCCTGTAGCAGCTGATCGCCAAACATATGCCCGTAGGCATCGTTGACCTTTTTGAAGTTATCAAGATCGAGATAGACCACGCCAACCTGCGTTTCGCCACGGCTGTCGATGGCATCTGAAATCAGTTCGTGGATCGCATTGCGGTTTGGCAACCCGGTGATGGTGTCGGTATTGGCCAGCACGCGCAGCCGCTCCTGAGCACGACGTTCCTCTGTAATATCGGTACCGGAACAGATAAGAAAAATTTCATTTTTACCGCTGCCGCTGTGAACAAATTTGTTTCTGAACAGAAACAATCTTTGTCCTTTTCGCGTTTTGATCCAGCGTTCGACTTCATACGAACTGCCGTTACGAAAGAAACCGGTAATGTTGCGCTTTGAGGCCGCTGCTTCGCTGCGGCTCATAAAGAGCTTAAACACGTTCTGGCCAATGACTTCGTGTTCTTTCAGGCCGGTGTACTCTTCACTTAGTCGGTTAAAACGCTGGATATTACCGTTATGATCGAGAATAACAATGACGGAGTTGGCCTCTGAGACGACCTGTTCCGCAAATGAGAGACCCTGTGCCAGATCGCGGGCCACGGAGGGGGTATCATTCCAGGAGGACGCGGTGCCAGCCCACTCATTACGGGTTATTTTGCGTCCGACAAGATGGACAGGGACATTTTCCCCGTACAAAGAGAGCGTCATTGAAATGCTGGAGGTAATAACAGTTAACTGACGGATGAGGTCAGCCTGTTCGTCGTCCAGCGACACCACCTGAGTCACGTCAGCATTTTCACTTGCGGCAAGATGCAGAGCGTTGCTGTCAGCTGATAATCGCCACCACGGGCTGTGAGTGCCCATGTAACGAAACAGCAAATTCTGCTCCAGATCGTCCATCATGTATTCTCCCGCAGCTGCTCATTAGCGCACAAATTATTCATTTGCTGTCGACTTTTCCGTTGTGAAACAGCGGCAAAACCGAAGTGAACTTATTGTTTTTTCCCTGAATTCTTATAATAAAACGAGTCACGCTAAAAAGGATACGTAGCGTATAAAAATTCACGTAACCGAATATAACAACACTCTTTTACTGTAGATAATTATGGTGAGTTTGGGCGGAGGGAGATTGAAAATAGTAAGAAAAAGTGATGATTTTGTGGTGAAAGATAAAAGTAAAATGTCGGCCTCTCCTGCAAAGAAAGGACCGACATTTTAACAGGTTATCAGGCGACAGGGCGCGCGATAATGCTGCGGGTTTCCATGCGAACTTCAGCGATGTTTACGTCAATCACATCTGTGACTTTGTAAACCGTTTCACCTTTAATTTGCACAGTCCCATTTTCCTGGCTACAGACCATTTCGTCACGGACAGCGTGCAGGAACGGAGCAGGGATAAAGGCGACAGCACCGTTATCCACCAGACGGACGCGCATACCGCCACGGCTGATATCAATGATCTCCGCAGCAAAGCGGGTATCTGTACCGGTTTTGTCCTTCAGGAAACGCGCGTACAGCCAGTCCCCAACGTCACGTTCTGCCATCCGGTTCAGACGACGACGATCGGCCATCTGCTGGGTGGTATCGTCCTGAGGACGTGCAATCGTTTCGCCTTTGATAATCGCTTTCAGCAGGCGGTGGTTAACCATATCGCCATACTTACGGATCGGGGATGTCCAGGTCGCGTAGGCTTCCAGGCCAAGACCAAAGTGCGGGCCTGGCTCTGTGCTGATTTCCGCGAAGGACTGGAAGCGACGAATGCGGCTATCCAGGAAACCAGAAGGCTGTGCGTCAAGCTCGCGACGAAGCTTGCAGAAGCCCGGCAGCGTCAGTACTTCTTCTGGATCAACGTGCACATCGTGATTTTTCAGCAAGGCTGCCAGCGCTTCGGTATTGGCCGGATCAAATCCAGTGTGGACGTTGTAAATGCCAAAGCCCAGTTTGTCTCGCAGCACGCGAGCGGCGCAAATGTTGGCAGAAATCATCGCTTCTTCAACAATGCGGTTGGCAATGCGTCGTGGCTCGGCCACGATATCCAGCACTTCGCCTTTTTCACCCAGAACAAAGCGGTAATCCGGACGGTCTTTGAACACCAGCGCATGGGTTTTACGCCACTCGCCGCGGTTCAGACAGATACGGTGCAGCAGACGAATCTGAGCGGCAATGGCGTCTGATTCCGGTTTCCAGCTGCCGGTGTTCTCCAGCCAGTCGGAAACATTGTCATAAGCCAGCTTGGCTTTTGATTCAATGGTCGCGGCGAAGAACTCAATATCATCTTCAATCGTGCCATCTGCAGCGATGGTCATGCGGCAGGCAAGTACCGGACGCACTTCATGTGGACGCAGTGAACAGAGGTCGTCTGACAGCTCGCGCGGCAGCATCGGGATGTTAAAGCCAGGCAGGTAGTTGGTGAATGCGCGGGTTTTCGCCGTATCGTCCAGCTTGCTGCCTTCAGCAATCCACGCGGTTGGGTCCGCAATGGCGACAGTCAAATGCAGTTTGCCATCGGCACTCTCTTCAGCGTAGAGGGCATCATCCATATCTTCTGTACTGGCGCTGTCAATGGTGACAAATTCCAGGGCAGTGAGATCGCGACGAACTAGGCCTTCATCCTGCATCTCAGTTGTAACGCCATTCGGCGCCTCTTTTTCAAGATTATGGCGTGCAAGCGTCACCCACCACGGCACGAAATGGTCGTCGCCAAAGGTGATGAACTGGGTCAATTCAGCATAAAAACCGCGATCGCCTTTCAGAGGATGACGGCGCATTTCTGCTACTGCCCAGTCACCTTCTTTAAAATCATGCTCAACGCCACGGGCGGCGCGGCAGGGAATAGCATCTTTCAGCAGGGGATGATCCGGCACGATAGAAAGACGATCGTCTTTTCTCTGCACCTTGCCCACAAAACGGGTCAGGAACGGTTCGATCAGTTCTTCCGGCTCGGCGGACTCACGATCCTTCTCGGTATGAATGACGGCCATGACGCGATCGCCATGCATCACTTTTTTCATCTGCGGTGGCGGAATGAAATAGCTTTTCTGCGCGTCAACTTCAAGGAAGCCAAAACCCTTTTCTGTGGCTTTTACGACCCCTTCTGCACGCGGCGTCTGGGAATGCAGTTGCTGTTTAAGCTGCGCTAGCAGCGGGTTGTCCTGAAACATAATGTTCTATTTTCGTAGCCATTGAGCGGCTGACAGTTTTACGCGATTCTCACTGTATCAGCAAGCGCTCTTTGGGTAATTAGTATGGTTATTCCTCTTTACCAAACGCGACGTTCAGACGATTGAGCCAGCCATCAAATGCGCTTTGGCTTAGCAGTTCGATTGCATGTACGGCAGGGAGTCCTGCATCCATGAGCGGGGTAAACTGTGCGGCGCTGAAGCGGTCAGGAGAGCGTGTCAGCAGTTCTGTTGCTGCCGAAAGTGCGGGAGAGGTCAGAGAAATCTCTTCGCGAATGTTGATCAGGATTTCTCCCGTCAGGTCGAGTAGCGTCGGTTCATGGCAAAGGACCGGTGTCAGCGCTTCAAGCGCGGGTTCCGACTGCCAGCGGGAGAGAGATTCAAGCTGATGTGCACTTGCATAGCGCAGTTCGACGACGGGTAAAAGCGGTACCCACGCGTCATGGGGCGTGGGCAGGCTGTGCGGCTGAATATGATGGCCCGGCAACCAACGAACAGGATGTCCCAGCAGAGCCTGAAACACCGCGACTACGCGAGCCTGAAAACCAATAAAGCCGATAATCTGGTTAATCACCACAATGTCGTAGGTTGACAGGCCCACCTCATCAAGCTGGTTCCGGGCTTTATCATCAATGACATCAGGAGAGCTGGCGAGCTGGCGGGCATACTGGGTGATTTGCGCCAGACGTCGGTTGCTTTCACGCGAGGAGTCCGGGCCGGGAAGCGGGGCGAGGAGGGCGGCGTAGTGGTTACACAGCCGCTGAACGCCGCAGGCCTGCGCAACGGTTAACGCGGTACTGAGCCGATCGTAAGCGCTGAGCGTTTGCAGGCGATTCACGGGAACTGAGAGCGGAAACAGCAGTTGGCATAAGGCTCTGGCAGGAGTAAGCCAGCCAGTACAGGCGGCAACAATCTCATCAGTCAGGGCTAAATCGAGCAAAAAACGATCGTCGACGTTAGCGGCTTCGGGCACCAGGGGCAGAACATCCGTTTGCGCGTGGTTGGACTGGGTTTCGTGGTACCAGTGGCCTTTGCCGGAAAAACGGCGTTGTTCCATGTGCGTTCCTTGATCTCAAAATGGCGATCAATATCCTGGCGTAAGGCTGATAAAGGGAAAAATATTGTTAGGTGATAACAAATAGCAGAACGGAATAACGAAGGGGTGGTGCGGAGGGAAAAACTCTCTTCCCATGCGGGAAGAGAGTCAAAACTTATTTAATTTCCAGCTCGTTCATTGCCGCGATGTTGAAGCCACCGTCAACGTGAACCACTTCACCGGAGATACCCGCGGAAAGGTCAGAGCACAGGAATGCAGCAGAGTTACCCACGTCTTCAATGGTAACGGTACGACGAATCGGGGTAACCGCTTCGCAGTGTGCCAGCATTTTACGGAAATCTTTAATACCGGAAGCCGCCAGGGTACGGATTGGGCCTGCAGAGATGGCGTTAACGCGCACACCTTCAGGACCCATTGCGTTCGCCATATAGCGTACGTTGGCTTCCAGAGACGCTTTAGCCAGACCCATAACGTTGTAGTTAGGGATGGCACGTTCTGCGCCCAGGTAGGACAGGGTCAGCAGCGCTGCGCCCGGGTTCAGCATCGCGCGGCAAGATTTAGCCATCGCCACGAAGCTGTAAGAGCTGATGTCGTGAGCGATTTTGAAGCCATCACGGGTAACCGCGTTCACGTAGTCGCCGTCCAACTGGTCGCCAGGAGCGAAGCCGATGGAGTGAACGAAACCGTCGAATTTCGGCCATGCTTTTGCCAGTTCAGCAAACATGCCATCGATGCTTTCGTCTTGTGCAACGTCACATTCCAGAACAATGCTGGAACCCAGCTGCGCGGCAAACTCTTCAACACGGCCTTTCAGCTTGTCGTTCTGGTAGGTGAACGCCAGCTCAGCGCCTTCGCGGTGCATAGCCTGTGCGATGCCGTATGCGATGGACAGTTTGCTGGCAACGCCGGTCACCAGAATGCGCTTACCGGAAAGAAAACCCATAGCTTTAATCCTTATATTCATTGTTGTGGCGATCGTCATCTTCTTGGGACAATCGTCGTTAAAACGCGGCGATAATATCACGTGTCGCGTGCTTAGTTAATCCGACCACTCTTTCAACGCGCGGTTAACGGTCTTTTCGCCATGCATCGGCGGTCAATGCTTCACCAAAATGCCCGGCAATCAGTCTTTTCGTCAGTTCATGAAGCGGGGACGCCATCACATCCGCCGTGCTGCCGCGCTCGACGACTTCCCCCTGGTGCATGACCATGACCTGGTCGCTGATATGTTTCATCATCCCCAGATGTTGGGTGACGTAGATATAAGAGATACCCTGTTTTTCCTGCAATTCCAGCATCAGGTTGATTAACTGCGAACGCATCGACATATCCAGCGAGGCAAGCGCTTCGTCGGCAATGATCACTTTCGGGCGCAAAATCAACGCGCGCGCCAGGCCCAGACGCTGTTTCTGACCCGGGGCTAACATATGCGGGTAATAGCTTTCGTGATCGGGCAACAACCCAACCATACGCAGGGTTTCAAAGATACGCTTACGGCGCGCCTCTGGCTCCAGGTCGGTGTTCAGACGCAGCGGAAAATCCAGAATTTGCGAAATGCGCTGACGTGGATTGAGCGAGGTTGACGGATCCTGGAAAATCATACGGATGCGCTGGCTACGGAAAGAGTAATCACCGAATTCCAGGGGATGATCGTCAATCAACACTTCGCCTGCCGTCGGTTCAACCATGCCGGCGAGCATTTTCGCCAGGGTGGATTTCCCGGAACCGTTCTCGCCGATGATCGCCAGGGTCTGTTTTTCACGCAGCGTAAAGCTCAGCGGTTTCACCGCGTCAACGGTTTGACGATGAAACAGCCCCGTACGGTAGCGAAAGGTCTTACTCAGGTTGCGAACTTCCAGCAAAGTTTCGACCATTTCACTCTCTCTCCATGTTCAGTGGGAAATGACAGGCGTAAAGATGATTTTTGGCCCCGGTCAGGCGTGGTGTCTCAATACATTTACGCTGAGCATACGGGCAACGCGGGCCTAGACGACAGCCTATCGGCAAGGACTCCAGCAGTGGAATGGCTCCTGGCAACGTATTCAGGCGACTCTTATGCGGCATGGCGCTGCCAAAATCCGGAATGGCACGGATCAGCGCCTGCGTGTATGGATGATGCGGCGCGTTGATCAAATCTTCACTGGGCGCTGTTTCGACCGTTTGCCCGCAGTACATGACATCAATTTTGTCGGCCCATTTGCTAAGCATCTGCAGGTCATGGCTGATCAGCAAAATGGTGGTATTGTTATTCTGGTTGAGACGCGACAGCAGGCGGAAAATTTGCGCCTGCGTGGTCGGTTCCATCGCGTTTGTCGGCTCGTCGGCAATCAGCAAACGCGGTTGATTAGCCAGCGCGATGGCAATCATCACTTTCTGACACTCGCCGTCGGTCAGCTCATACGGGAAGCTGCGCATGGCATCTTTATGATCTTTGATCCCGACGCGGTGCAGCAGCTCAATGGCGCGACGCTTGCGCCAGCCAATGCGCTGCCACCAGCGGCCTTTATAGGTCCAGCCTGGTATGTTCTGCATCAGCTGTTTGCCCACGCGCTCGGACGGGTCGAGACAGGATTGTGGCTCCTGGAAAATCATTGAGACGTTATGGCCCACCAGCTTACGACGCTCGCGGTGGGAGAGGCGCAGCAGGTCAATATCATCGAACCGCATACGGTCAGCGGTCACGCGCCAGTTATCTTTTGCCACACCGCAGATGGCTTTAGCGATCAGGCTCTTGCCCGAACCGGATTCTCCCACCAGCCCGCGAATTTCACCCTCAGCGAGCGTGATACTGATGCGATCGACGGCTTTAACCCAGCCTTCACCGGTTTTGAACTCGATAGTGAGGTTGCGAATATCAAGAAGCGGCATTATTGCACCCCCGCGTTAATTGCACGGCGAATACCGTCGCCCAGCAGGTTGATAAGCAGCACGCTCACCATAATGGCCGCACCTGGCAACATAACCACCCACGGCGCCACGTAGATGAGCTCCAGGGCATCGCCGAGCATTGCACCCCATTCAGGTGACGGCAGCTGTGCGCCGAGGTCGAGGAAACCGAGCGCCGCGATGTCCAGAATCGCCATCGACAGGGTGCGGGTGATCTCGGTGACCAGCCCGGAAGCGATGTTCGGCAGAACGGCGAACCACAGAATATTGAACGTTGTTGCCCCGTCCAGACGGGCGGCGACGACATACTCTTTTTCCAGCTCATCATGCACCATGCTGTAAACCGAGCGAACGATGCGGGGTAAAATCGCTAGCCAGACGGCGAACATGGCATGCGACAGATGCGGACCCGCAAACGCGACGACAATGATTGCCAGCAGCAGAGACGGGATCGAGAGCAGGGTGTCCAGAATGTGGTTCAACACCGCCGAACGCAGGCCATGGGTGGAACCTGCAAAAATGCCGAGCGCCAGACCACAGATCGTTGCCGCAAAGGTCACCACAAATGCGCCACCCACCGTTGGCGCTGCACCGCTCAACAGGCGGCTCAAGACGTCACGACCCAGGTCGTCAGTGCCCAGGAAGAAAGAGACCTCACCGTAGCGTGACCAGGAAGGCGGCAGCAGCTGATAGCCAAGGAACTGTTGGTCAATGCCATACGGCGCAAACCACGAGCCAAAGACGCAAAGCAAGACCAGACCGGCACAGCCATACAGGCCGATCATTGCCGTGGTGTCACCATAGAATTTACGCCACACGGTACGCAGCACACCGGGCGTGCGCTTTTCACTGTATACGTTATCGTAAGGCATACCATTCCTTATGCTTCAATGGGTTAGCCATCGCACCCAAAATATCGGAGATCACGTTAACAATAATCACCAGCGAGCCAATCACCATGACACCTGCGGAAATAGCCGCATAGTCCTGCTGGCGGATGGCGTTTATCAGCCAGCGTCCGAGCCCCGGCCAGCTAAAGACCATCTCGGTGATCATTGCCAGCGTTAACATGGTGGAGAACTGTAGCCCGAGTCGTGGGATCACCGGTGGCAGCGCATTGTGTAGCACATGACGGCGCAAAATGGTCAGACGTGATAATCCACGCGTGGCGGCGGCTTTGACATAGTTTTGATCAAACACCTCGATGGTGCTCAGACGCATCAGACGGATCACTTCGGTCGTTGGGGCAACCGCCAGCGTTAGCACCGGCAATACCATATGGCGCAGCGCGCTGACGATCATCTCATGACGCCACACCGAATCAGAGAGCCATGCGTCTATGATTGCAAAACCGGTCACCGATTTAACGGTATAGAGCAGGTCAAAACGACCGGAGACCGGAAGCCAGCCCATGGTCAGTGAGAAGAAAAGCGTCAGCAGCAGCGCCAGCCAGAAGACAGGGATCGAGAAGCCGAGCAGGGCGAGAGCGCTGATAAACTTATCCTGCCATTTGTTGCGATAAATTCCGGCCAGCATGCCCACGGGAATGCCGACCATCAAAGCAAAGCCGAAGGCCAGAATGCACAGTTCCATCGTGGCCGGAAAAACCTCTTTTAGCTGATCGGAGATCAACTGCCCGTTAATGCTGGAGACGCCAAAATCCCAGTGCAGTAGACCGTTAAACCAGAAGATCCAGGCATCCCACAGCGATGACCCCTGAAGTGGGGCATGCGGCGTGAAATAGCTCAGGCTGAAGCCGACGAAATTCAGGAAAAAGAGCGTCACCAGCAACAGAAGAAGCCGACGTAAGGTAAAAATAATCATGGTTTTTTCACCTCTTGTTCTTTTTCGCGCGACACTCCGGCGAACGAGGCGTTGCCAAACGGGCTCAACACCAGACCTTTAATATCATAACGATAGGCCTGAAGGCGCAGGGAAGAGGCCAGCGGCAGTACGGGCAACTCCTGGGCAAGGATCTTCTGTGCTTCATCATAGGCGTCGATACGTGAGGCCAGCTGCTGGGAAGCCAGTGCTTTTTGCAGCACAGCGTCAAACTCCCGGTTACACCAGTGGGCATAGTTGGTCTGCGAGTTGATCGCCGCACAGCTCAGAAGCGGCCGGAAGAAGCTGTCCGGATCGTTACTGTCGGTCGCCCAGCCGGTCAGGGTTAAATCATGGTTCATGTCCATCAGGCGTGCCTCCTGGAAACGACCCTCAACCGGTACGATGATCACTTTCACGCCCACCTGCGCCATATCGGCCTGCAGCAGTTCGGCGGTTTTCAGTGGACTTGGGTTCCATGCCTGGGAGCTGGTGGGCACCCAAAGTTGCAGGGTCAGGTTTTCCGCGCCCAGCGCTTTCAGTTGTTCACGCGCTTTTGCCGGATTGTACTCCGTAATTTTAGCTTCACCGTCATAGGCCCATGAGGCGCGCGGTAAAATTGAGGCGGCGGTTTCCGCCGTGCCGTAGTAGATCGACTGCATCAGGCGCTGATTGTTGATCGCCAGCGCAAGGGCATGGCGGACGGCAGGATTATTTAACGGCGGTTTGTCGGTATTAAACGCCAGATAGGCAATATTCATACCCGGGCGTAACGTCAGGCGCAGGCGCGGATCGTCGCGCAAAATGGTGAGCTGGCTGGCAGCAGGCCAGGCGAGCACGTCGCACTCCCCGGTCAGCAGTTTTGACAGTCGTCCCGTCCCGCCAGAACCGAGATCGACCACGACCTGCGGCATCAGCGGCGTGCCGCGCCAGAAATGCTCGTGACGTTGCAGGCGAATATATTGACCCGCGCGGTATTCGGCGAGCTGGAACGGACCGGTGCCGACAGGTTGACGATCGAGCAGCTCCTGATGGTCCGATTTAGTCAGATTCGCCGCATATTCAGCAGACATGACTGACGCATAATGGGTTGCCAGGTGCCAGAGGAAGGAGGCATCCGGGCGCGTCAGTGTAAATTCAACGGTCCGGTTATCCAGCTTGCGCACGCTTTTAACCGTGTCGGCAAACTGCAGGCTGTCGAAATAGGGGAAGTTGCTGCCGTTTACATTATGCCACGGGTGGTTGCGGTTAAAGATTCGCTGGAAGGTAAAGACCACATCATCCGCATTCAGCTTGCGCGTTGGGGTAAACCACGGCGTTTTTTGAAACGCGACATCATCACGCAGATGAAAACGGTAGGTGGCGCCGTTATCAAGCACTTCCCAGCTTTCCGCAAGCTCAGGCACCAGACGATAGGTGTAAGGATCGACATCCAGCAGACGATCGTAAAGTTGTGCGGCAAGCGTATCGACAATCAGGCCGCTGCCCGCCTTTTGCGGGTTGAAAGTATCCACCTGACCGCTTACGCAATAGACGAAGCCGCTGTCACGAATATCAGGCTGCGCAACGTGCTCGGGCGCAGCAAAGGCCAGGCTGCTGAAGAGACCGAGTGCAAAAAAGGACGATAAAACCAGACGCATAATTTTTAAGGTTTTTAGGTTCGATCTGCAAAGTGTATCGCACTTACGCCTGCTTCGTAAAAATGTCTGCGGGTAAGTGCTGATATTGTCAGCGCATTTGATGCTTTTTGAGCAATGCCCTTAATTGATGGTAGGTCAGACCCAGGAGTTCAGCCGCGCGTTTCTGGTTATATTTCGCCGTCTTCAGACTTTGCTCAAGCAACTGCTGCTCCTGATGATGCTGAAACTGACGCAAATCAAGAGGAAGAGTGGGTGACTCGCTTGCTAACGACGGTGCGGAAGCCGGCTGCATGGTGCGCTGGAAAGGATCGATAATGATGTTATCCAGCTCCGTCTCACTGCTGCCGTGGCGGTAAACAGAACGCTCAACGACGTTTTTCAGTTCACGGATATTGCCCGGCCAGCGGTAAGCAAGGAGTGTTTCCTGAGCAGATTCGCTGAAACCTGGAAACAGCGGCAGGCCGAGCTCCCGGCACATCTGAATAGCAAACTGCTCTGCCAGCAGCATGATGTCGCTTTTGCGCTCGCGCAGCGGTGGAAGCTGAACGACGTCAAAAGCCAGGCGATCAAGCAGATCGGCACGGAATTTTTCCTCCGCCACCATTTCCGGCAGGTTGGCGTTAGTGGCGCACACCAGGCGCACATTGACCTGCAGCGGCTGGCTGCCGCCGACGCGTTCCAGCTCGCCGTACTCAATCACGCGCAGCAGTTTTTCCTGCACCAGCATGGGGGCGGTGGCCAGTTCATCAAGAAAGAGTGTGCCGCCATCGGCGCGTTCAAAACGCCCCGGATGGCGTTTTTGAGCGCCGGTAAACGCGCCCGCTTCATGGCCGAAAAGCTCGGTGTCGAGCAGATTTTCATTCAGCGCCGCACAGTTGAGGGAAATGAAGGGGCCATCCCAGCGCCCGGATAGATAATGCAGGCGGTTGGCGATCAGTTCCTTACCCGTACCGCGCTCACCAATGATGAGCACCGGTTTATTCAGCGGCGCGAGGCGAGAGACCTGTTCCAGCACTTCCAGAAAACTGTTTGCTTCACCGAGTAGATTGTCTTTGTATCCAGGCATGATGAAATTAACCACTCCTTAGCGATATTCACCAGGTAAGCATAGTTATCCGTTGCGTTAAAATCAATCAGTTCGATTAAAATCAATAAGATAAAAAACTGGCATGGTATTTGTATTATCTGTACAGCAGGGCATTGCCCGATAACAGAACTATGAGGATTAGATTATGGGTATTTTTTCTCGTTTTGCCGACATCGTGAACGCCAACATCAACTCACTGCTTGAGAAAGCGGAAGATCCGCAGAAGCTGGTACGTCTGATGATTCAGGAGATGGAAGACACGCTGGTTGAAGTGCGTTCTACCTCCGCCCGTGCGCTGGCTGAGAAGAAACAGTTAACGCGTCGTATTGAACAGGCTACCGCTCAGCTGAATGAATGGCAGGAAAAAGCCGAGCTTGCGCTGCGTAAAGATAAAGAAGATCTGGCCCGTGCAGCGTTGATTGAAAAACAGAAGCTGGCGGACATGATTGCAGCGCTTGAGCATGAAGTGACGCTGGTGGATGACACTCTCAACCGCATGAAGAAAGAGATTGGTGAGCTTGAAAACAAACTGAGCGAAACCCGTGCGCGTCAACAGGCACTGGCTCTGCGCCACCAGGCGGCAAGCTCTTCACGAGACGTTCGCCGTCAGCTGGACAGCGGTAAACTGGATGAAGCGATGGCGCGTTTTGAATCGTTTGAACGTCGTATCGATCAAATGGAAGCGGAAGCCGAAAGCCATAGCATCGGTAAGCAGAAGTCGTTGGATCAACAGTTCGCTGACCTGAAAGCCGACGATGAAATCAGCGAGCAGCTGGCGGCACTGAAAGCCAAAATGAAGCAAGATAACCAATAATAATTTATGCGGCACCTGAGCGTGCCGCCATGCATCGTAAGACAAGGAGTACACATGAGCGCGCTTTTTCTGGCCATACCTCTGACTATTTTCGTGCTGTTCGTTTTGCCGATTTGGTTATGGCTGCACTACAGCAATCGTTCTTCACGGGGCGAGCTTTCCCAGAATGAACAACAGCGTCTGGTACAGCTATCGGAACAGGCGAATAAAATGCGCGAACGCATTCAGGCACTGGAAGATATCCTGGATGCCGAGCATCCAAACTGGAGGGATCGTTAATGTCTGGACTGAATCTGAACAAAAAACTGTGGCGAATTCCGCAGCAGGGTATGGTGCGCGGCGTCTGCGCCGGGCTGGCCCATTATCTTGATGTTCCAGTGAAGCTGGTCCGTGTCGTCACGGTATTGTCTATTTTCTTCGGCCTCGCGTTTATCACCCTGGTGGCGTACATCATTCTGTCATTTGTGCTCGACCCGATGCCGGAAGGTGAACTGGCTGCGGAAGGTGCGCCAACCAGCAGCGATCTCCTGAATGCAGTGGACGATCAACTGGCCGCAGGTGAAAAGCGGTTGCGGGAAATGGAGCGCTATGTCACCTCGGATACCTTTACGCTGCGCAGTCGTTTTCGTCAGCTTTAAGAGAGAGCCTACATGAAGCAAAACTGGCAACAGGCCGGTCAGAAGGTCAAACCCGGCCTGAAAATCGCAGGTAAACTGGTCCTGCTGACGGCGTTACGTTACGGCCCGGCGGGTGTGGCGGGGTGGGCAATCAAATCTGTTGCCCGTAAGCCCGTCAGATTGTTGCTGGCCGTGGCGCTGGAGCCACTGCTGCAGAAACTGGCCGGACGTCTCGCAGGAAAATTTAAATAATAGTGGTATGGCATGCGCATCAGCGTGCCGTTTCACTGTACGGTTTTATTCCTTTCATGTAGCCCCCATGTCATATTTTTAAAAAGAGATAATCCTTCAGGCAAAAAGGACGGCGATGAAGCGACTTAAGAACGAATTCAATTCACTGGTGAACCGCGGTGTTGACCGTCATTTGCGTCTGGCGGTGACAGGTTTGAGCCGCAGTGGTAAGACGGCATTTATCACCGCGATGGTGAATCAGCTTCTTAACCTGCACGCCGGGGCACGCTTGCCTTTGCTTAGCGCCGTGCGGGAAGAGCGTCTGCTGGGCGTTAAGCGCGTACCTCAGCGCGATTTTGGCATTCCACGATTTACGTATGATGAAGGGCTGGCACAGCTTTATGGCGACCCACCCACGTGGCCGACGCCAACCCGAGGGGTAAGTGAAATTCGTCTTGCGTTACGCTTTCGTTCCAATGAATCCCTGATGCGCCACTTCAAAGATACCTCAACACTGTATCTTGAAATCGTCGATTATCCTGGCGAATGGCTGCTCGATTTACCCATGCTGGCGCAGGATTATCTTAGCTGGTCCCGTCAGATGACGAGTTTGTTACAGGGTCACCGCGCGGAGTGGTCAGCAAAATGGCGGCAATTGTGCGAAGGCTTAGATCCGCTCGCGCCTGCTGATGAAAACCGTCTGGCGGCTATCGCGGAAGCCTGGACGGCCTATCTGCATCAGTGCAAACAGGAAGGCCTGCATTTTATCCAGCCGGGGCGTTTTGTCCTGCCGGGCGATTTAGCCGGAGCGCCCGCGCTGCAGTTCTTCCCGTGGCCGGACGTGGATGGCACCGGAGAGTCAAAACTGGCTCAGGCCGACAAGCACACGAATGCCGGGATGCTGCGCGAGCGTTACAATTACTACTGTGAAAAGGTGGTCAAAGGTTTCTACAAAAACCACTTTTTACGTTTTGATCGTCAGATAGTGCTGGTGGATTGTCTTCAGCCGCTTAACAGCGGGCCACAGGCTTTCAACGATATGCGCCTCGCGCTGACACAGCTGATGCAGAGTTTTCACTATGGTCAGCGGACGTTATTTCGCCGCCTGTTCTCGCCGGTGATCGACAAGCTGCTGTTTGCGGCCACCAAAGCCGATCATGTTACGGTCGATCAACACGCCAATATGGTGTCGCTGCTGCAACAACTGGTCCAGGATGCCTGGCAAAATGCCGCTTTCGAAGGGATCAGCATGGATTGCCTTGGGCTGGCGTCCGTGCAGGCGACGCAAAGTGGGCTGATAGACCTTAACGGCGAAAAAATACCGGCATTGCGCGGGAACCGTCTCAGCGACGGCGAGCC
The DNA here is from genome assembly GCF_056238685.1 of Enterobacter sp. DVT3837. NCBI lineage: Bacteria > Pseudomonadati > Pseudomonadota > Gammaproteobacteria > Enterobacterales > Enterobacteriaceae > Enterobacter > Enterobacter sp. DVT3837. The sequence goes on from NZ_JBWDLA010000002.1 coordinate 584,428, forward strand.
ACTTACCGTTTATCCGGGTGAAGTGCCCGCGCGGCTTCCAGGCCAGGCGTTCTGGCAGAGCCAGGGCTTCCAGTTTGAAGCCTTCCGACCCCAGGCCATGAGCGTCGATCAACCGTTACCGCACATTCGTCTGGATGCGGCACTGGAGTTTTTGATTGGAGATAAATTGCGATGACGGAACCGTTAAAACCACGCATAGACTTTACCGGAACGCTTGAGCAAAAGAATCAGGAAGCGTTTAAAACGGCACAAACGTTCAGTGGTGCGCAGGCTGAAAACTTTGCCCCGGCGCTGACGGAGGAGCCTGATGTAGAGGAAGGCCAGGCGGAAGCTGTCGTTGAGGCTGCTTTACGCCCGAAACGCAGCCTGTGGCGTAAGATGGTCACCGCCGGTCTGGCGCTGTTTGGCGTAAGTGTGGTTGGGCAGGGCGTACAATGGACGATGAATGCCTGGCAAACCCAGGACTGGGTCGCGCTCGGCGGGTGTGCTGCGGGTGCCCTGATTGTGGGGGCGGGTATTGGGTCGGTTGTAACGGAGTGGCGTCGCCTCTGGCGTCTGCGGCAGCGCGCGCATGAGCGCGATGAAGCGCGGGATCTGCTTCACAGTCACGCTACCGGAAAAGGTCGCGCATTTTGTGAAAAGCTCGCCAGTCAGGCTGGAATTGATCAATCGCATCCGGCACTTCAGCGCTGGTATGCCGCCATCCATGAAACCCAGAATGACCGCGAAGTGGTAACGCTCTATTCTCATATGGTCCAGCCGGTGCTGGATGCCCAGGCGCGGCGCGAGATTAGCCGCTCTGCGGCGGAATCCACGTTGATGATTGCCGTTAGCCCGCTGGCGCTGGTCGATATGGCATTTATCGCCTGGCGTAACTTACGCCTGATTAACCGTATCGCGAATCTTTACGGCATCGAGTTGGGTTATTACAGCCGGCTCAGACTGTTTAAACTTGTTTTGCTCAATATCGCCTTTGCCGGTGCGAGTGAGCTGGTGCGCGAAGTGGGAATGGACTGGATGTCGCAGGATCTGGCGGCACGGCTCTCAGCCCGTGCTGCTCAGGGTATTGGGGCAGGTTTATTGACGGCGCGTTTAGGCATTAAAGCGATGGAAGTCTGTCGTCCGCTTCCCTGGATTGATGACGACAAGCCGCGGCTGGGGGATTTCAGGCGCGAGTTGATCGGTCAGCTCAAAGAAACGCTCAATAAAAAACCTGCCCCTTGAGGTTTTGTTCACTAATCGTGCTGGCTGTCAATATTTGTTGACAGCCATCTTCCGGATCACCGTGTTCTGACATATCATTTTACTGTTATTGGCTTAAAACGGTGAATTTCCCATGCGTCTTGAAGTCTTCTGTGAAGACCGTCTCGGTCTGACCCGCGAATTACTCGATCTTCTTGTTTTACGTAGCATTGATTTACGTGGCATTGAGATCGACCCTGTCGGGAAGATTTACCTCAATTTTGCCGAAATTGAATTTAATACCTTCAGTAGCCTGATGGCCGAAATCCGCCGTATCGCTGGCGTTACGGATGTACGGACTATCCCGTGGATGCCCTCTGAGCGTGAGCATCTGGCGCTGAGCGCGCTGCTGGAAGCGATGCCAGAGCCTTTTCTCTCTCTGGATTTGAAAAGCAAAGTAGAACGCGTTAACCACGCCAGCTGCCAGCTTTTTGCGCAGAGCCAGGACAAGCTCAGCAACCACAACGCCGCGCAGTTGATTCCCGGTTTTAACTTCCAGCGCTGGCTGGACAGCAACCCCCAGAACACACATAGCGAGCACGTTGTTATCAACGGACAGAATTTCCTGATGGAGATCACGCCGGTCTATCTGAAAGGGGAAAGCAATACCCGCGTGTTAACTGGCGCGGTGATCATGCTGCGATCAACGTTACGTATGGGACGTCAGTTGCAAAACCTCTCCAGTCAGGATGTAGGGGCATTCAGCCAGATTATTGCCGTCAGCCCGAAAATGCGTCATGTGATTGACCAGGCCCGTAAGCTCGCGAGTTTGACTGCGCCGCTGCTGATTACCGGCGATACCGGCACCGGGAAAGACCTGCTCGCTCACGCCGTACACCTGGCGAGCCCGCGTGCTGCAAAACCGTATCTGGCGCTTAACTGCGCCTCTATCCCGGAAGATGCCGTCGAAAGCGAGCTGTTTGGTCATGCTCCGGAAGGCAAGAAAGGGTTCTTCGAGCAGGCGAACGGTGGTTCGGTGCTGCTGGACGAGATCGGCGAAATGTCGCCGCGCATGCAGGCTAAGCTGCTGCGTTTCCTGAACGATGGTACGTTCCGCCGCGTGGGTGAGGATCATGAAGTGCATGTGGACGTGCGCGTCATTTGCGCCACCCAGAAAAACCTGGTGGAACTGGTGCAAAAGGGGATCTTCCGCGAGGATCTCTATTATCGCCTCAACGTCCTGACACTCAACATTCCACCGCTGCGCGATTGTCCGCAGGATATCATGCCATTAACGGAACTGTTCGTGGCTCGCTTTGCCGACGAGCAGGGGGTTCCACGTCCTAAGCTGTCTGCCGATCTCGGCACGGTATTAATGCGCTATGGCTGGCCAGGTAACATTCGTCAGCTCAAAAACGCCGTTTATCGGGCTCTGACGCAGCTGGAAGGATATGAATTACGTCCGCAGGATATCCTGTTGCCTGATTACGACGCCGGGTCAGTATCCGTCGGTGAAGAGGCGATGGAAGGTTCACTGGATGAGATCACCAGCCGTTTCGAGCGTTCAGTGCTGACACAGCTTTATCGCAGCTATCCAAGCACCCGCAAGCTGGCGAAACGCCTTGGTGTCTCGCATACCGCGATAGCGAATAAGCTGCGTGAGTATGGTTTAAATCATAAGAAGGGCGACGAATAACAAAAAGCCTCTGTAAAGAGGCTTTTTTCTTTTCGCTTATTCCTTCGCAAGAGGCGTGGTTACGATTTCTGTTTTGGTGTCTCCCTGAATCGACGCAATTCTGTTTTCCACATCTTTCACCTGTTGCGGGTTGTGAAGCAGGGTATAGGTCAAATCAAACTGCGTGCTGGCTCCTGGCTGCAGCTGCTTAACGCGTTTCTGCTCGCGTTCGATGGTGACGGGGTACGCGTAGCTGGTACCTGGCTCAATGCCTGTCACATAACCCTGTTTCAGCGTGTCGGTGTTTTTCCAGAGAGTCAGCACGGGCAACTGGCGAGTATCAAACTGAATTGACGCACCTTTATCACCGGCTTTATTGATCACCGCTGCAAGCGTTTCGTGGTTATTATCCGCGAGAGGTTTGATATTAAAGACCATCTCATCAAAGCCTTTTGTTGGCCCTGCATAAGTCTGCCAGTCGTTAACACCGGCTTTGGCGTAATCATTGAATGGGCTCACGCTTACCGCCGGGGCAAGGAATCGCGCGCCTTCTTCGAGGATCGGTGTTCCAAAGTTACTGTGATAGATGATTTGATAATCATGAGGGTAATCAGCATGGTTAGTCAGAACATCATGCAGGCTGAACTGGTTGCTTCCAGGAACGTAACGCAGTTCGGTCATGGTCTGCAGATCGGCTTTCTTGAACGTACTCTCTTTGATTAAACCGCGAATGCGAATCTCATGTGGGGCAGCATCAGCAACTTCCACTTCCACCTGCGAGGCAGGCGTATTACCCGCCTTACCGTGAAGGGTATAGATTTGTCCATCAGCGGTGACCGGATGGCCTGTCCACTCATAGCCACATCGCACCATCATCTCATTGAAACCTTCCAGCCAGCCGAGCCCGTTTCGACTTTCCAGATTAATATAGGCCGGGTTCACGACCTCTTTAACTGGGGAATTCCACCCGAGTTTGGTACCAAACCCTTCGACGTGCAGGAGATCCATACCACGAGTCGGGCTTAACGCAATTGTCAGTCCATTTTTACTGCTGATGATGATGACTTTACTGCCTTCCTGTTTACCCCCGTGTAAGACTTTTTGCTCAATGCTGAACGTTTGATCTTTAACGTTCAGCTCACCGCTGGAAATCTTCCAGTTCCCTTTCTCCACGCTGCTTTCAGCACTTGTCAGCACCCAGGTTTTAGCCGCAACTTGGCCAGAGATCAGTACTGCGAGTATCGTAAACGCCAGTTTGATTTTCATTTTCATTCCTTTTTGCTGAAACGATTATTTGATTTCGTAAGAAAATCTAAAGGTTTAACAAAAATGGAAATGTGATGTGCTTCACCAGGCATGAAAATATGAATTTTGGGGAATGGTTATGGGATATAGATCGCTATATTGTTAAATATTGCGAATGGTTTTGCACAATTAATGTGAATTATGGCAATAATAGCTTGAACGATTCAGCTTTGAGGAAATAAAAAACCCCGCCATCGCGAGGTTTAGAAAGTACTGTATAGATTGCTAAGCAATTATTATGCTTTCAGCACGTCCAGCGCAGCAGTGTAATCTGGTTCGGTGGTGATTTCGTTAACCAGTTCGCTAAATACGACATTGTCATTTTCATCAATAACCAGTACAGCGCGTGCTGCCAGGCCTTTCAGCGGGCCTTCCGCGATGCTGACGCCGTATTTTTCCAGGAAATCCTGGCTGCGCAGAGTGGAGAGGGTGATAACGTTGCTCAGGCCTTCGGCACCGCAGAAACGAGACTGGGCAAACGGCAGGTCAGCGGAAATGCACAGCACAACCGTGTTGTCCATTTCAGTCGCCAGCTGGTTGAACTTACGTACGGATGCAGCACAAACACCGGTATCAATGCTTGGGAAAATGTTCAGCACTTTGCGTTTACCCGCAAACTGAGCCAGTGTGACGTCAGACAGATCTTTAGCCACCAGAGTAAAAGCCTGAGCTTTGCTGCCAGCCTGCGGAATGGAACCTGCAACAGCAACCGGGTTGCCCTGGAAATGAACGAGTTGTGACATAGATATCTTCCTGTTTACATATAGTTAACGTCGGGGCTAGTGTATGCCATCAGCGGATAACACGGCAAACCAAATTTTTCGCCTTTCCGGGCCGCAAGGAGTCAGTGATGAGAAGCGTTAAAGTCTATGAAGAAGCCTGGCCATTGCATAGCCCATTTGTCATCTCCCGCGGCAGCCGAAGTGAGGCCGGTGTGGTGGTGGTTGAAATTGAAGAAGAGGGGTTTAAAGGTACGGGAGAATGCACGCCATACCCACGCTATGGAGAAAGTGCTGCGTCAGTGATGGCGGCTATCATGACTCTGGTACCCGATCTGCAAAAAGGGCTCTCGCGCGAAGCATTACAGCAGCGTTTACCTGCAGGAGCGGCACGTAACGCTATTGATTGCGCGCTCTGGAATCTTGAAGCTGCTAAAGAGCAAAAATCCCTGACATCGTTGCTGGGGGTGACCTTGCCGCAATCGGTCGTTACGGCGCAAACCGTTGTTATTGGTGAGCCGGAACAGATGGCTGCCAGCGCAAAAGCGCTTTTTGATGCAGGGGCCACCCTGTTAAAGGTGAAGCTCGACGATCGTCTGATTAGCGAAAGAATGGTTGCCATTCGCGCGGCAGTGCCGTCGGCCACACTGATTGTTGACGCCAACGAATCATGGCATCCCGAAGGGCTTGCCGCGCGATGTCAGCTGCTGGCTGACCTGGGCGTGGCGATGCTGGAACAACCTCTACCCGCAAAGGATGATGCGGCGCTGAAGAATTTTATCCATCCGTTGCCTGTGTGCGCGGATGAAAGCTGTCATACCCGCGAGAGTCTGAGCGGGCTACAGGGCAGCTATGAGATGATCAACATTAAGCTCGACAAAACCGGTGGGCTAACGGAAGCGCTGGCCCTGGCGGCTCAGGCCCGGTCGGAGGGTTTTTCCGTGATGCTGGGATGCATGCTTTGTACATCCCGGGCGATCAATGCGGCACTCCCGCTGGTCAATCAGGCCAGTTTTGCTGACCTGGATGGCCCGACATGGTTGGCGGTTGACGTTTCACCGGCGCTTAATTTTACCAGCGGCGTGCTTCATCTTTGAGGCTGCCAGCGCAGAAGTTCCACCATCGCTTTTAAGTATTTTTCGCTGGCTTCATCGGATGAGATTGCCGGGAATTCAGCGGTGATACACGGTAAGCTCAAATCGGCGCACCAGCTTCCGAATGAGCCGGGCGTTTCATAGCCAACGCTGGTAACCAGCGGCAGGGCGAAAGCCTCTGCCAGCCATGCGCCCAGTTCGGTGTGCCGTGGATCTTCAATGCAGGCCAGCGGATCGTGGAAGGAGACAATCCAGGCGGGGTGGATCTTATGGATAAGCTGGCACAACGCTTGTGTTTCCGGCTCCGAACCCGGGGTGTCTCCCGTCAGCAGGACCACATCCCGCTCTTCGGCGGCGCTGTTCCAGCGATAAACCGTTTCCCCGGCATGCCAGTTTGCTGCCGGGAAATTACGGTTTAAGTCGACTCCTCTCGCATTCGCGCGTAATCCAAGCTGACAGCCATCCGGATTCACCGCCAGAATGACGTGATGACGCCGTAGTTTGGGCGTCAGTGTTCTCAGTGCACATGAGAGCGTGACGATAGAGGAATTTTCATCGCCATGCGTGCCGGCAATGACCAGACCGCTATTGCGATCGGCATCGGGGGCAGGGAACCAGATCAGCGATGCGCCTAAAAATGAGCGGCCATATTGCTCAGCGCCCGGCGGAAAGGCGCCTCGTTCCGCTCTTGGTCGGGTGATTGCCATACGAAATCCTGATAAAGAAGTCTCTACAGGCAGTGTTGTGCAAAATTCGCTGTTAATCAAATAGTTTCCTTATCGGTTGAGAATTGCCGCAAATCACTTTTCCGGGCGAAGGTATTTGCATTTCTCTTTTTCGAAACAAATAATTACGCATCTGCTTGTTATCTGAATTCATTAAAGGGGATCGTATGAAGCATCCTGTCTCGCGTCTTTGTGCTGCACTATGTCTGTGCGGACTCTCAACACTCTCGTACGCTGCTGATGTGCCACAGGGCACGGTACTGGCGCAACAACAGGAGCTAGTCAGACATATTAAAGATGAGCCTGCCTCGCTCGATCCGGCAAAAGCGGTGGGGTTGCCAGAGATTCAGGTGATTCGCGATCTCTTCGAAGGACTGGTTAATCAGAATGAGAAAGGGGAATTAACTCCGGGGGTAGCGACGCGCTGGCAGAGTAACGATAACCGTATCTGGACGTTCACCCTGCGCGATAACGCGAAATGGTCTGACGGAACGCCCGTCACCGCGCAGGATTTTGTCTACAGCTGGCAGCGTCTGGTCGACCCGAAAACCACCTCTCCGTTTGCCTGGTTTGCCGCACTGGCAGGTATCAACAACGCCCAGGCCATTATTGACGGTAAAGCGGCACCAGACACCCTGGGCGTGACGGCGGTGGATGCCAGAACGTTACGCGTCCAGCTGGACAAACCGCTGCCGTGGTTTAGCAACCTGACGGCAAGCTTTGCGTTCTATCCGGTGCAAAAAGCCAACGTTGAAAGTGGTAAGGAATGGACGCGTCCAGGAGCTCTGGTTGGAAATGGCGCATACGTTCTTAATGACCGCGTGGTGAATGAAAAACTGGTTGTCGTTCCAAATACGCATTACTGGGACAATGCAAAAACTGTCCTGCAAAAAGTGACGTTCATTCCAATCAATCAGGAGTCGTCTGCCACCAAACGCTATCTGGCGGGAGATATTGATATTACCGAATCGTTCCCGAAAAACATGTATCAGAAACTCCTGAAGGATATACCGGGGCAAGTTTATACCCCGCCTCAACTGGGTACCTATTATTACGCGTTTAACACGCAAAAAGGTCCGACAGCGGATGCCCGCGTTCGTCTGGCGCTGAGTATGACCATCGATCGCCGCATTATGGCGGAAAAGGTATTAGGGACCGGTGAGAAGCCAGCATGGCATTTTACCCCAGACGTGACGGCGGGCTTTACCCCAGAGTCTTCACCGTTTGAGCAGATGTCACAGCAGGAGCTGAATGCTCAGGCAAAAACCTTGCTGCAGGCTGCGGGTTACGGTCCCCAGCGCCCGCTGAAATTGAACCTGCTGTATAACACATCCGAAAACCACCAGAAAATCGCCATTGCGGTGGCGTCCATGTGGAAGAAAAATCTTGGTGTGGATGTCAAACTGCAAAACCAGGAGTGGAAAACCTACATTGATAGCCGCAACACCGGCAATTTTGACGTAATCCGCGCCTCATGGGTCGGTGATTACAACGAACCCTCGACGTTCCTGTCGCTGCTGACGTCAACTCATACCGGCAATATTTCGCGTTTTAACGATCCGGCTTACGATAAAATTGTTCACCAGGCGACACTGGAAACAACGGCGAAAGCGCGTAATGCGGACTACAACATGGCGGAGAAAATCCTCATGGAGAAAGCCCCCATCGCGCCAATTTACCAGTACACCAATGGTCGACTGATTAAGCCCTGGGTGAAAGGGTATCCTATCAATAACCCGGAAGACGTGGCGTATAGCCGTACGATGTATATTGAGAAGCACTGACGTATAGCCATCACCTAAGCGAAACTGGCGCTAAGCTGCGCCAGTTTTTACTTACCGCACTATTCTAACAATGCATTAAATTTTGCCAGCCACTGGGGATGTGCAGGCCAGGCGGGAGCAGTAACCAGATTGCCGTCCACATGTGCCTGATCGATGCCAATATTCGCGTAGTGTCCGCCGCTGAGACGGACTTCAGGGGCACAGGCCGGGTAGGCGCTACAGGTACGTCCTTTCAGAATGCCTGCGGCAGCAAGCAATTGCGGGCCGTGACACACGGCGGCAATCGGTTTACGCGCGGCGTCGAATGCCTGTACCAGCTTCAGCACGTCATCATTTAACCGCAGATATTCGGGGGCTCTCCCGCCGGGGATAAGCAGTGCGTCGTAGTCCTGCTCTTTTACTGCGGAAAAGTCGGCATTGAGCGTAAAACGGTGACCGGGTTTCTCGCTATAGGTCTGGGCACCGTCAAAATCATGGATCGCCGTCATGACATAATCGCCCTTTGATTTATCGGGGCAGACAGCATCAACCTGGTGACCAATCATCTGTAAAGCCTGAAAGGGCACCATCGTTTCGTAATCTTCGGCGTAATCGCCAACCAGCATCAGGATCTTCTTGCTCATCATTCCTCACCTCTGTGAATAAAGATGATTAAGATATAGCCTGGTATGGCTGAAATGCCGGAAATAAAAAAAGCCCGTCAGAGAACGGGCAACATAAGCAAATGATTTAGTGATTCGTTATCAACGTTACTGGATGATAACGCCGCGTATTTTACGTGGCGTTAAGGGATTCAGGTAGCTGACAAATTCGGTAGGTGAAACAATAAATTAAACGTGTGTTATGGCGTATCGAAAGTGGGGTAGAGGCTGTTTTCCAGAAATTCTACCAGGTACCAGATTTCACCGCTAAAAATAAACCAGAAACCAAATATAATAAGGCTCAGAATAATTAAGGTGAGTATTATTTCTGTTTTACTCATTGAAGACGTTACCCACCGCTATTCGGTTTATACGAGGCGGGCATTGTAACGGGGCTTTCCTGGATACTCCAGTTTCACGCTGCAAGGACCTTGTTGCGTCCATCATTTTTGGCGCGATAAAGCGCATCGTCCACACGCTTAAACAGGTCATCAATACTCTCACCCGGGGTATGTCGCGCCACGCCAATGCTGACGGTAAACCGAGGTAAGCCCGGGATAGTGATGCGGGAAACAGCAGAGCGGATTGATTCGGCAATCAGCAAAGCGGTTTCGAGGGATGTACGCGGCAGCAGGATGACGAACTCTTCACCACCCCAGCGGAACACCAGATCATCTTTCCGGCCACAGGCTTCCAGCGTTCGGGAGAGGGCGATAAGTACTTCATCACCTTTCAGATGACCAAAGAGATCGTTAATGTTTTTAAAATGATCGGTATCCACTAGCAGCAGGCTAAATTGCTGTTGCGCGGGAAGATGATTCTGGCTGGTTTGATCGATAAGGGTGTAAAACTGCCGACGATTGAGCAGACCCGTCATGGCGTCACGCGAGGCAGCGTGTTCCAGCTCTTGCTCCAGCCTTTTTTGCTCGGTGATATCGTGGATGATGCACAGCATGAGCTTGTCACCGTAAATCTCAAGAGGCCCGGCATACGTCTGCACATGACGGGTGGAGCCATCGGCAAGACGGTGAACAAAGTTGAGAGGTTTATGACCACCGGGCAGTGCGGCAATTTCGGTCATAATGGGTATAACATCTCTTCCAAGAGTATTTATTTCCCAGGTATGTTTACTGCACATTTCATCATGTGAATAACCATAAAAATTGAGCGCAGCCAGGTTTGCATCGACGATTTGGCCATCGCGGGCAGGATCGATTAACAGCATCGGTGCGCTGTTGGTCAGGAAAAAGCGTGCGTAAAACCCCTGTTTTTTGCGCCGGTAGGTTGCAGAACGGCTGGCTTTCAGCCCGGAGACGATTTGCGAAGAGATCCCTTCGAAAACAATCACATCACCATAGGGTGCGTAGTGGGCTAGCGAGAGTCGACAGCTCAGTGGGGCATCTTGTCCATCCCGCTTAATGGTCCAGATTTCGACGATCTCCTGCTCCGTTTTGAGTTCAGAAACGTACATCGACAGCACAGTTTGCGCACTCGCGGAATAAATTCCTTTGCGCAAATCATTCAGTGTTTTGTCACCCATTACCTGAGCTGCGGCCACATTTGCAAAAATGATCTGTTCCGAAACAGCTGAAATAAGCCACACGGGTGTTTTAATTACATTCAGCGCATCAAAACCATTTTGCGACATAGGCATTTCCTGTTCATCGGCACATTGTGCCTGACAATCATGATCGGATTGACTCGTGCGTACTCTTTTGAAACATACTCTACTTAAACTCGTCAGGCATGATTTTTTTGTGAAATAAATACGTGTTCTGAATGAATTTTACCAATTGGTATAATTTGTTTGTCTGAGTTCTTCTGCAACAGCAGCCACGGCACCTGTTCGGCAGGTAAAGGACGGGAAAAAAGGAACCCCTGCAGATAATCGCAGCCGAGGCTGGTCAGTACCGCTTGCTGCTCTTCTGTTTCGATCCCTTCTGCAACCACATTCATCTCCATGGTCCGTGCAATGTTGATAATGGTTTCAACCAGCTTGCGGCTTTTTTCATTTTCCAGCATCGACATCACAAAACTTTTATCAATTTTGAGCTCTTTTGCCGGAAGAACGCTCAACATCAGCAGGTTTGAATAGCCAGTCCCGAAATCATCAATCGAGACGGTGATCCCCGCTTGATTAAACGCATTGAGTAACTCGATACTGCGGTCGAGATTTTTAAGCGCGGTACTCTCAGTCACCTCGAGGATCAGCCGGGAAGGAGACAGGTTATATTTTTCCAGCATCGACGATACGATATAGAAGATGTCTGGCTGTTCGAACTGAACAGGGGATAAGTTGAATGACAACGTCCACTGGCTAAAACCTTGTTCAGTCCAGAAATGAAGCTGTCGGCATGCTGCTTCAATTGCCCAGTTGCCAACCGGAATAATTAAACCTGTTTGTTCCAGCGAGGGTAAGAACAGATTAGGCAGCAACACCCCTTGCTCAGGATGGCGCCAGCGGAGAAGCGCTTCAAAACCGTGAATCGTTTTCTCTTCGGCATGCCAGGTTGGTTGGTACCAAAGCTCAAACTGATCGCGTTCAAGTGCCTGGGTGAGTTCCTGTAAAAAGCCAGGTTTAGCCGGAACCGCCGTCGACATTTCAGTCCGGTAAATAGCCCAGCCATTACGGCCATCCTCTTTAACGTGATGTAAAGCCGCATCCGCCTTCAGTTTAAGTTCATGCAACGTTTCTCCATCCTGTGGGTAGAGGCTAACCCCCGCGCTGACGGTTGTACTTAACGTGTGTCCACAGATTGAAAGAGGACGACGCATATCCCCGAGTAACGTAGCGAGCAGCGCATTGAGTTTGTCGTCGTCGCATTCTGGAACCAGTAAGATAAAGGCATCCCCTCCTAGTCTGGCCAGGGTCATCTCACGCGTGAGTCGGGCCGTGATGCGTTGTGCAAGCGTGATTAACAACTCATCACCGACATTGTGACCCCAGGTATCGTTGACGCGTTTGAAGTGATCGACATTCAGGAAAATCACGGCAAATTGCTTGTTGCTGAGCAGCGCGCTGCGCAGACAGTCCTGCATGCGAATATCCATCTGGTGGCGGTTGGCGAGCCCAGTGAGTGCATCAAAGCGAGCCTGTAGCTCTAACTGGCGGTTGAGTTGTCGAAGATTTTCAGTCAGGCGATTGGTGCGCCAGTGAGAATCTACAAGCGAGATAATAAGCATTACGCCGAGCAGGGTGAGCGTAGTGACCGAAACCCAGATAGACAATCCCAGCTCGCTGATCCCACCGGGGAGGGTATGTGACATTTCATGAAAATGCGCGGCACTCATACCGGTATAGTGCATCGCACAGATGGCGGCGCCCATAATAAAGGCTGCAAGAATGCGACTGACAAAAACCCCTTTGTGAATATCGCGCAGTCGGAAAGCCAGCCACAGGGCAACGCCGGAAGCAACAACGGCAATCAGCACAGATAAACCCACAATACGCCGATCCCAGACGATGCTGCCGTCCAGCATCAATGCGGCCATACCGATGTAGTGCATAGACACCACGCCCGCACTCAGGATCACCGTGGCGAAGAACAGTCGAAAGGGAGAAAGTTTTTTGCCGGTGACGGCAATATTAATGGCCACGGACGACGCAACAACTGCCGCACCAAGAGACGCAAGTGTTAACCAAAGGTCGTAGCTCATCATCATTGGCATTTGCATCGACAGCATGCCGATGAAGTGCATTGACCAAATCCCGATGCCCAGCGTGACGCCTCCGGCAATGCGCCAGAACATTGCCGCCTTGCGGCTGGAAAGGGGGATTTTCCCGGCGCTGTCCAGAGCGACAAAGGAGGCGATAAAAGCCACCAGATAAGAGATGGCGATGAGTACAGGGTCCCACGATATATTGAGCATTATGCAATCCCACTCCTGAGAGGGTTACCGATTTCGCCTGCCGGGCACATCTCTATCTGGCAACGAACATGCGCATTAAACAATATTAGTTATTTATCGTGAAAAATGGCCAGTCATATTAAAACTCTAAAAATAGTAAGGAATATAAAATATATTCCATTTATTAATCTATTTAGCATTGCTAAACAAACAGGAATAACTATAGCAAAGCTCCTTAAATATGAGGGTAAAAACAACCTCTCACCGCAGGGGATGGTATCGCTTAACGTGGCAGGAGACCAGTATCGCAGCATGCCACGCAGAACATTTTTACTAATACACTCTTTTTATCTGACTTAAGCTAAATCTCAGGCAGCTAACGGTAAAACAAAAAACCGACGGTGTTTGTGAGGACAAAGTTCAGAGCCGATGCTATAAGTCTAAATGCCGACCAAAATATAAAACGTGGGTATAATCATGCTAAGAAATATTAGTGTCAGAACCTTCATTGTCTGGTTCCTTTTTTGTCTTTTTTTGGTTAATGCAGGTGTCGTTGTTCTATTTTCCAGCAATGTCTCGCTTTTCGTTTCACTTAATTTATTAAATTTCTTTGCGCTATTTTTACTTTGGGGCTACATGACAAAGTATCTTGTGACACCGATCAATACTGTGAAAAAAAGTATTGAAGAAGTGACCGCAGGCAATCTTGGCATATCTATTCCTGAGTTTGGTAATAACTGTGCAGGCAGATTAATCCCGGGGATTAATAGCCTCTCCAGCAACATTGCCACGCTTGTCCGGGAGATCAGGGCATCGTCGCAAACCGCCATGACGTTATCGGATCAACTCTCTTCCCGAAGTGCGCAGCTCTCGGTGAAAACGGAGCAACAGTCTGCATCTCTGGTGCAAACTGCGGCCAGCATGGAACAGATGGCCGCGAGCACTAAAAACAATGCCGATAACACCCGGCTGGCGAGCGAACAGGCGAATGTGGCGACGTTACAGGCTCGCAAGGGAGGAGAGCTGATGGGGCAGGTCGCGACTAATATGCAATCCATTACCGAATGCGCACAGCAGATGACAGAAATCATCTCGCTCATCGATGGTATTGAGTTCCAGACGAATATTCTGGCGCTTAATGCGGCCGTCGAGGCGGCGAGGGCGGGAGATCATGGAAAAGGCTTCTCGGTGGTTGCGGAAGAGGTAAGAAACCTCGCACACCGCAGCGCGGAGGCCGCGAAAAATATCAAAGCGCTGATTGAAGTCACCAGCACTAACGTCACTCAGGGTGTCACTGTTGTGTCTCAGGCAGAAAAGAATATGCATGAGATCGTGGCGGGGTCGGGAAAAGTTAGCCGGTTGATGGACGAGATTTCCACGTCCACATCAGAGCAGGAGAAAGGCATTTCTCAGATCACTCTGGCGTTGTCCGAGCTTGAACGGGTCACACAAAGCAATGTTGCGATGGCTGAGGAACTCAATGGTTCATCTGATGTGTTGCGTAATCAGGTGATCGAACTGCAGACGCGCACACGTAACTTCCGGCTTAATAATAGCGATGAGGCAGACATCACGTTCTCATCACATGCGGGCAATTTGTCGTTCCACCCGCGACCCGGTCACTCCCTGTGACGGAACAAAAAAGCCTGGTACGCCGGGCTTTTTTTATGCTTCTACCCAGCGATTACGTCCCTGCAGCTTCGCCATATACAGGGCTTTATCCGCACAGCCAATGACCGATTGGGGCGATTGCCCCTGTGTCCAGAGCGTTAATCCCTGACTCACCGTTACGTGAGGATTGACTGGGGAGAGGGCGTGCGCGAATGCCTGGCTTTCCAGCATGCGGGAAATGCGTTCAGCAGTTGATCGCACCGTGCTGACATCGGCCTCGGGGAGTAATACCATAAACTCTTCGCCACCCACCCGGCCTACAATGCCTTCGTTTTCACGGCTCGCAGATTCAAGTACACCCGCAATCATGATCAGACAGCGATCCCCTTGTTGATGCCCGTAATGGTCGTTGTAGAGTTTAAAATGATCGACATCCAGCATAATCAATCCAAATCCTTTCCCATCCTGCTGATGGCTGGCAATTTCCTGATCCATACGCGCTTCAAAACTTCGACGGTTGGCTAACCCGGTCAACGGATCTTTGCTGGCGAGCATACCTAGCTGATGAATAAGATCGGCGTTTTCTTGTTCACGTTGCAGCGCAAGAATAAACCAGCGGTTAAGGATCCGTCTCCCGGATTCAATTAAGCCTGCCAGTAAGACCCATTGCAGCGCGCTCAGGACGGTGAGCTGAGTGGGGTGAAACAGTGTGGTAACCAGAATGGTCACCCACACAGGGATGATAAAACTTAATAGCACTCTGGGGTCGAAATAGAGGGAAATGAGCGACGCAAACAGTAGGAGTGCAGCGAACGGGAAGATGATCCGAATATCTTCACTGGTGATTAATACGTAAAAGCACGTCGCCCAGCAGAGGCTTAATCCGACAACAACGCCTCTGGCCAGGCTTCTGAGCCAGGGGGCGTTTTGCAGCGGTGCCATTCGCAGTATAAAGAGTACGCCTGCCGAGAGGGTAAGAATGATAACCATCATGCCTTCCATCAATCCTGCTGGATGAAGGGAAGGTGTTAACACCCCAATCGGAGCAAAATAACGTCTCCCCAGGATGAACAGCGAAAACAATATGTTCACCCACAGGAACCAGGTCATGCTGGTTTTTATCGCGATTGCGCGCATTTCTGCAAGGCGCAAATCGAATGCGACGCAGTTCTTTTTTATGGTCACGCACTTACCCCAGCATATTTTTAGATCAATCTAGCAGCATTTCTTTAACTCTAATGATTTGCCTGCGACTGTCTAGAGGAACCTGTTGCAATACGCTCAATTCCTGAGCGATTTCAGCGCGATGCCGCATATAGTTGTTGCTTAACCCCTGATGAAAGCTAGACTGACATCGAAAGAGCTTAAAAGGCGGAGGCGCAGTGGAGAGCATTAAAGGATCTGAACTTAACGTTCCTGACGCAGTTTTTGCGTGGGTGCTGGATGGGCGCGGCGGTGCCCGACCGCTGGAGGATAGCGATGTCATTGATAACGAGCATCCTTGCTGGCTACACCTGAACTACACCCATCCGGACAGCGCTGACTGGCTGGCTTCGACGCCGCTCTTGCCTAACAATGTGCGCGATGCTCTGGCGGGAGAAAGTCTGCGACCTCGCGTGAGCAGAATGGGAGACGGAACGTTGATTACCCTGCGCTGCATTAATGGCAGCACGGATGAACGTCCCGATCAGCTGGTTGCGATGCGCGTCTATATGGATGATGGTCTGATTGTTTCCACCCGTCAGCGTAAAGTCCTGGCGCTGGATGACATTGTTAACGATCTGAAAGAAGGTACCGGGCCGATCGACTGTGGCAGTTGGCTGGTGGACGTCTGCGACGCCCTTACCGATCATGCGAGCGAGTTTATCGAAGAACTGCACGATAAAATCATCGACCTGGAAGATAACTTGCTCGATCAGCAGATCCCACCGCGTGGATTTCTGGCGTTATTGCGTAAGCAGTTGATCGTTATGCGTCGTTATATGACGCCCCAGCGTGACGTATATGCCCGTCTGGCAAGCGAAAGACTGACCTGGATGAATGACGATCAGCGACGCAGAATGCAGGATATCGCCGACCGGCTGGGCCGCGGGCTGGACGAAATTGATTCCTGTATCGCCAGAACGGCAGTGATGGCAGACGAAATCGCCCAGGTGATGCAGGAATCCCTGGCGAGAAGAACCTATACAATGTCCCTGATGGCGATGGTATTTTTGCCCAGCACGTTTCTGACCGGCTTGTTTGGTGTGAACCTGGGGGGAATTCCGGGGAATGCCTATCGCTACGGCTTTACCGCTTTTTGCGTCATGTTAGTTGTTGTGATTGGTGGTGTTGCATGGTGGTTACATCGCAGTAAATGGCTGTAAATTTACGTTTTTTTCACGTTTTACGCGGTTCAAAACGCTCTTTTAATTGAGCGAAGTCAATAAACATCTACCCCGTAAGGTGCAATATTACTCCCGCAGGTGAATGCAACGTCAAGCGATGGGCGTTGCGCTCCATATTGTCTTACTTCCTTTTTTGAATTACTGCATAGCACAATTGATTCGTACGACGCCGACTTCATAGTCGGCTTTTTTTTGCCTCCTGTTTCCCAGCGTCTACCCTAAGAAGAGTACGCCTAAACCTGGAGGGAAATATGAGCATGCCATTGTTACAGTCCATTCCGACCGGCCCAACCCCCAACGATCCCGTACCGATGCCCGATCCCATCCCGCGTCCTCAGCCGATGCCCGACCCGCCGCCAGATGAAGAACCGATTAAAATGTCGCATCAAACCGCGAGATCTGCGAGGATACGCGCCATCTGACTGCGAAGATGACCACGAGAGATTATTGTGACTGCTTTTTCTACCCTGAATGTTCTTCCCGCCGCCCAACTCGACAACCTCAACGAGTTGGGTTACCTCACGATGACGCCGGTTCAGGCGGCGGCACTGCCCGCTATTCTTGAGGGCCGTGATGTACGCGTACAGGCGAAAACGGGCAGTGGGAAAACGGCGGCATTCGGTCTTGGCCTGTTGCAACATATTGATGCCGCGCTGTTTCAGACCCAGTCTCTGGTGTTATGTCCCACCCGTGAACTGGCAGACCAGGTCGCGGGTGAACTGCGTCGCCTTGCGCGTTTCCTGCCAAATACCAAAATTTTAACCCTCTGCGGCGGACAGCCTTTCGGTGCACAGCGTGATTCGCTCCAGCATGCGCCGCACATTATTGTCGCGACGCCAGGTCGCCTGCTGGACCACCTGCAAAAAGGCACCGTTTCGCTGGATGCGTTACAAACGCTGGTGATGGATGAGGCAGACAGGATGCTGGATATGGGCTTCAGCGATGCGATTGACGAGGTGATCCGTTTTGCACCATCCGATCGCCAGACGCTGTTGTTCTCTGCCACATGGCCGGAAGCCATCGCCGCCATCAGCGGCCGCGTGCAGAAAAATCCGCTTACCATTGAAATCGACAGTGTTGACGCCCTGCCAGCCATTGAACAGCAGTTCTTTGAAACTTCGCAGCAGGGAAAAATCCCTCTCCTGCAGAAATTGCTGAGCCAGCATCAGCCTACTTCCTGCGTGGTGTTCTGTAATACCAAAAAAGACTGCCAGTCAGTATGCGATGCGCTAAATGCGGCGGGGCAGAGTGCATTGTCGCTGCATGGCGATCTGGAGCAGCGCGATCGCGATCAGACGCTGGTCCGTTTTGCCAACGGCAGCGCCCGTGTACTGGTTGCGACCGACGTGGCGGCGCGGGGGCTGGATATCAAATCGCTTGAGCTGGTGGTGAACTATGAGCTGGCGTGGGATCCTGAAGTCCACGTCCATCGTATCGGCCGTACGGCACGTGCAGGAAACAGCGGCCTTGCGATCAGCTTCTGTGCGCCGGAAGAGGCGCAACGCGCCAATATTCTCTCAGAAATGCTGCAGATTAAGCTGAACTGGATGACCCCACCAGCCGGTGTCAGCCACGTACCGCTGGAGGCTGAAATGGCGACGCTGTGCATTGATGGCGGTAAAAAAGCCAAGATGCGTCCAGGTGATGTATTAGGTGCGCTGACCGGAGATGTGGGTCTGGATGGGGCGGATATCGGTAAGATTGCGGTGCATCCGTCACATGTTTATGTGGCGGTTCGCCAGGCGGTTGCGCATAAGGCCTGGAAGCAGCTGCAAAACGGGAAAATTAAAGGGAAAACCTGCCGCGTTCGTCTACTGAAGTAAAGGATATAGCGTCTCAGAATCTCTTTCTGAGACGCTATCATTTTATTTCACTTCGAGTACGTTCAGACGCAGTTCTTCTAACTGATTGTCATCTTCTTCTGGCTGCCAGCCAGCAGGCTGCATAGGGATCTCTTCCCGATCAAACGCCAGATCGCCGCCATTCACCACGTCTGATTCGTGGTTGATACCTTTGAAGTCGAACAGCTCAACATCCGCGAGGTGGGACGGCACAACGTTCTGCATCGCGCTGAACATGGTTTCGATGCGACCCGGATAACGTTTGTCCCAGTCACGCAGCATGTCGCCAATCACCTGGCGCTGCAGGTTCGGTTGAGAGCCACAGAGGTTACATGGAATAATCGGGAATTCTTTGGCCTGAGAGAAACGCTCAATATCCTTCTCGCGGCAGTAGGCAAGAGGGCGGATGACAATGTGCTTGCCGTCATCGCTCATCAGTTTTGGTGGCATGCCTTTCATCTTGCCGCCGTAAAACATGTTCAGGAACAGTGTCTGCAGGATATCGTCGCGGTGATGGCCCAGCGCAATTTTGGTTGCGCCCAGTTCCGTTGCGGTGCGATACAGAATGCCGCGGCGCAGACGGGAGCAGAGAGAGCAGGTGGTTTTCCCTTCCGGGATCTTCTCTTTCACAATACCGTAGGTGTTTTCTTCAACGATTTTGTACTCAACGCCCAGCTTCTCCAGATATTCCGGCAGAATGTGCTCCGGGAAGCCCGGCTGTTTCTGGTCAAGGTTGACCGCCACCAGGGAAAACTTCACCGGCGCGCTTTGCTGAAGATTACGCAGGATCTCCAGCATGGTGTAGCTGTCTTTACCCCCTGACAGGCAAACCATAATACGGTCACCGTCTTCAATCATGTTGAAGTCTGCAATGGCCTCGCCCACGTTACGGCGCAGTCGCTTTTGCAGTTTGTTCAGGTTGTATTGCTCTTTCTTTGTATTTGCTTGATTTTCTTGCATGTATTACTACCTTCGGAGCCAATAGGGGCAAAAATTTTTCAGCGTGCGAGCTTATCGTTAAGCATCAGCACCTGTTCGCCATTCATTTCTTCAATCCACGCACCGTAGACTTCATAAACCATTTGCGCGTTTTCATGCCCCATCTGGCTGGCTATGAAAGACGGTTAGCGCTGACAGATAAAAGCCAGCAGGCAAAAGTATGCCGCGTATGGTACGGATTCCGACGGCGAATGCCAGCACGTTTTACAGCAGCGTTAAATCTGGCGCCGATACTTGATAAAGAGTAGTAGGCTTTCTGTTTGCCCTTCCGCATCCTGGGCATGAAAACAAATCGCAGGCTCTAGCAGATCGCTTCGCCAGTGGCGAGACTTTTAGTATCCATGGAAGAAGTAGCGAATCTTCAAGCCGATAAACTTCAACACTGGCCAGACATAATGC
Source organism: Enterobacter sp. DVT3837 (assembly GCF_056238685.1). Classification (NCBI taxonomy): domain Bacteria; kingdom Pseudomonadati; phylum Pseudomonadota; class Gammaproteobacteria; order Enterobacterales; family Enterobacteriaceae; genus Enterobacter; species Enterobacter sp. DVT3837. The sequence goes on from NZ_JBWDLA010000002.1 coordinate 604,639, forward strand.
TGGATGAAATATAGGGCAGGTGGAACAACCAATGCCGCACCAGTTGCGCAGATTGCGTATACTGCCGAGTCCTTTGCAATTGATGAATAATTTAGGTTAAGTGTTTCAAGGTTAATTGCATTGGTTGTACTGGAACCTACAAATCCAGAGCCAAAAACAACCAGGAACACATAAAGTGATGCTGTTATGAGCTTTAAAATTAGCCGAATGTATTTCACGATGATCACCTGCTGAATGAATCCCCCTTTTTACACATAAGCAACGTGTTTAGCTAGCTCATGGTTTACGTTGTTCTAAATGGTATTCTGAACTTTACACCCGAACCCACAAAGGCTGGCTGTGTTGACCTGTTCTCGCGCAAAGTTATTGGCTGGTCAATGCAACTCCGGATGACAAAAGATAAATAGCCTGAGCCTGATACATGCGTGATATCGCGTATAATGATTCTTCAAAATCGCTTAACATCCACTGGCTTGTACTATGACTCTCAATCGTTTTTGTTATTTACTCCTGATCCTCGCTGCGGTCGGCAGCATTCTTACCTCGTATCCAGTGGTGATGTGGTTGCTGCTGATCAATGTACTGACGATGGTTATGTATGGCGCAGATAAAATGGCGGCGCGTAAAGGTATGCGCAGGGTTCCGGAAGCGACGTTGCTGGTATTTGGTGTGACAGGGGGCTGGCCTGGGGCCATTTTGGGGCAACAACTCTTTCGCCATAAAACCCAAAAGCAGCCATTCAAAACGTACTTTTTTATCAGCGTTATCGTCAGCATCACCGTGATGGCGGCGGCTTACCATTTCTCTCCTTTTATCTCTTCATGAGCGTCGACAGGGGCGGGTGAAATGCCTGTTGACATCAAGTTAACTTGAGCTTTTAAGATGCCTGCCACAGGTTGATAAAGGAGTAACATCTTAAAATGAAAGATATTGATGTCGGTTTTACACATGTCGCGTTCATGGTCAGGGATCTTGAAAAGAGCATTGCTTTCTATCGTCGTTACGCGGGTATGGAGATTATTCACTCCCGTGAACCCGATATTCCTGATGCCCGTAAAGTGGCGTGGCTAAGCGACCATACCCGTCCTTTCGCCCTGGTGCTGGTACAGGCGGATAACGTAACCGATACGCCGCTGGGTAACTTTGGTCATCTGGGCATTGCCTGCGCCACCCGTGAAGAACTCGACAGGAAAACGGAGATGGCAAGCGCTGAAGGTGTGTTAAGAAAAGCGCCGGAAGAGTTGGGGGATCCCGTCGGTTACTATGTATTTTTTGCCGACCCTGACGGTAACACGTTAGAACTGTCTTTCGGTCAGCGCGTTGGGCTTGAAGCAATCCGAACGGCTCATCCAGAAAGTAAAGATAACGGGATATAAGAGAGAAATAATGGAATACAGATTGCCATTACAAACCTCGCGTTTGTTACTGCGTCCACTGGCATCCGCCGATTTGCCGGAAATTTCGTGCTACCGCAACCAGCCTGAGGTGGCCCGTTTTCAGAGCTGGGATCGTTTTACGATGCAGGATGCGGAGAAATTATATGCTCAGCAGAACACCCTTGCGTTTAACTGCGATGACACGTGGTACCAGATTATCGTTGAACGGCAAATGGACGGGGCTGTGAATGGGGATATTGGTGTTCATTTTTTTGACGAAGGCAGGCAGGCTGAACTGGGTATGACCTTTGATGTGAAATATCAGAATCAGGGTTATGCCCGGGAAGCTATCAATGCCATAATCACTCTGCTATTTACGCACTATAACAAGCACCGGCTTATCGCCGTTGTGGATACACGCAATATTCGCGCTGCAAACCTTTTGCAAAAACTCCATTTTCGACGGGAAGCCCATTATCGGCAGAACATCTTTTTTAAGGGAGAATGGGGTGATGAATATTGTTATGCCTTGCTGAAAGAGGAACACCTGCGGCATTAAAAGATCGTCAAAAGTTTCTCAATACAGACACCGGCACCGCTAATAGTAGTAGGTTTATTCTCTATGGCTTGCTGTTTTTTGCACAATCTGAATAATAAGTGCAACAACACATAAGACAACATCCCATGAAAATTCAATCTATTACACTGGCGATGCTGGCATTCATTGCTGCACCTGCCTGGTCCGCGTTTCAGGAGCGGGAATATAATACATGGTATATAAAAAATGCCGTTCTTTATGACATGACACAAACTTCAGAGGGTTTTCCTGTCATGGTGAGTATATCCCAACCGGAGCGGCGGTCTGCCAATCTGCTGGTGTCCTATATTTCTGAAGGACAATGTGGTGGAGACAGGAAAGAGCTTAACGTCAATGGCAAAGCACTGCCTGCACAATATCACTGTGTTCAGGTGGGCCTGAGCAAAATTGAACATTTTTCTGTGATTGATGCTGATAGTGTTAATGGCATGGTGACGCATCTTAAGTCTGATTTCACCGTACTGCTTCAAAACGACATAAAGGTATGGGCGGCAAATATTAAAACACCAAAATACGGACTGACACCCAGATTCTAAATACTGAAACCCCGTCTTTTTACGGGGTTTTAGCAATCGCCAACAATTATTTCCTCTATAATAATTTCATTGTTTTATTATTCCAAAAAATGATAAGTGGACTTGTTTTTTTACGTATTGAAAATTCTGTACTTAAAGCGATACGAAATTGTATGAGTTAACTTTGCTAAATATTCTTTTCATGATGGATAAAGCTCACTTTCAGTCTTACGCTTGCTAACAGCTTTTTAGTTGTTCAACACGTCTGTACTGGGTAAGGAGCAGAAAATGACACAGCTTAATAGTCTGGATTCACTCAGCCGTAAAGAAGGGATGTGTTTATTAGAGCAAAGTATGGGTTTTGTCTGGCAGGCAGCACTTAGGGCAGTTGCGGTGTTAGGCGTCGCGGACCATCTGATCGAAGGAAAAAAATCAATTAAGCAACTGGCCCTGGAGCTTAATGTCGATCGCGACTATCTGCATAGAATCATGCGATTATTATCCTCCCGTGGGGTGTTCAACGAATTAACTGAAGACGAATACAGTCTTAGCCATTCAGCAAAATTCCTTTGTTCTGAGTATGAATTTTCCTTGCGTGCAGCGGTACTTATGCTGACCGATCCCACTTTCTGGCAGCCAGCGTCCAGAATGGATGAAATATTACAAGGCAAACCTGTTTTCAATGAATTGTTTGGTAAGCCTTTTTACGAATACTGGCAGCATGATGACACGGTTACGGGCAGCAATATTTTTCATGCCGGTATGGCATCTATGTCATCCGTGGAAAATGAAGTCATTGTGGATTGCTATGCGTTCCCTCATCACGCCGTCGTTGCAGATATCGCCGGGGGACTGGGGAATTTATTACTGGCTGTTTTACGTCGAAATCCAGGCCTTACCGGGATCCTTTTTGACCAAAAGGATGTGCTTGCGCGGAACCGACTGCATTTGCTGAATGACGATCGCCGGTGGAGGACGGTAGAGGGTAGCTTTTTTGAGACCTGTCCTGATGCGGATATTTATCTCCTTAAATACATCTTGATGGATTGGCCAGACGCGAAAGCCGTTCAGATACTGCAGTGCTGCAGAAAGGCAATGAAAGAACGTTCACGATTATTGGTTTTTGAACCCCTTATCAAAGACGAAAATAATGAGCAGTGAATCGCCACGGATAATCTAGACACTTCCGAGCCGTTGATAATACTGGTTTTCATATTCTGTCGGTGACATCTGATCGCTAGAACCATGCCGACGCTTACTGTTATAAAACATTTCGATGTAATCAAAAATATCACTGCGGGCTTCTTCCCGCGTTCCGTAGATCTTTTTCTTTATCCGTTCGCGTTTCAACAACTGGAAAAAGCTTTCTGCGACCGCATTATCATGGCAGTTACCGCGACGGCTCATGCTGCCCTCCAGGCCGTGTGATTTCAGGAACGACTGCCACTCATGGCTTGTGTACTGACTGCCCTGATCCGAATGAACCAGCACCTGTTTTTGGGGATTACGCCGCCATACAGCCATCAGCAGTGCGTTCAGGACAATGTCCTTTGTCATCCGGGATTGCATGGACCAGCCGATAATTTTGCGTGAGAACAGATCAACAACCACAGCAAGATACAGCCAGCCTTCGTGGGTCCTGATATAGGTTATGTCGGTTACCCAACGCTCATCCGGAGCATCCGGATTGAACTGTCGCTGGAGCCTGTTGGGCGACACGATACTGGCCTCGCCTTTACGTGCCCGCGGGCTCTGGTATCCGACCTGAGCCTTTATCCCGACACGTTTCATCAGTCGCCAGACTCTGTTGACTCCGCACTGTTGCCCGCTGTCCCGCAGATCCAGATGGATCTTGCGATAACCATAGACGCATCCCGATTCCAGCCAGAACTGTTTAATCTGTCCTGTCAGTCTCAGGTCTGCCCGATGGCGTTGTGAATGCGGCTGCTGAAGCCATGCGTAAAAGCCACTGGGATGAACATCCAGCACCCGACAGAGCAGGCGAACAGGCCAGCAACGGGCGTTGTCACGGATAAAGGCGTACCTCAGTCGGACAGTTTTGCGAAGTACGCCGCTGTAGATTCAATCTGTCAATGCAACACCCCTTTCAATTATCTCTTTCGGTGTTTTGAACTTCAGTGTCTTTCTCGGTCTGTTGTTTAGCTGAGCAGCAACCAGATCTAGTTCATGTTGAGTATATTGGGCAAGACATGTCTTTTTAGGAAAGTACTGCCGAATTAGCCCATTTGTGTTCTCATTTGTTCCCCGCTGCCAAGGACTCTGAGGATCGCAGAAGTAAACTTTAACGCCGGTGCTGACAGTAAATTCTAGATGTCTGGCCAGTTCCATTCCTCTGTCCCATGTCAGTGATTTTCTGAGTTCTGACGGTAAACTCAGGAATTTGTCGGTAAGAGCCTGATTTACTGAGACAGAATCTTTGCCCCTGAGTCTAAGGATGATCGTATAACGTGATTTTCGGTCTACAAGTGTGGCTATATGGGAGTTTTTTGTACCTGAGACTAAATCGCCCTCCCAATGCCCCAGAGAGCGTCTGTTATCGATATTTCGGGAACGTTCGTGAATTGGTGTTCCGTTCACTATGTTAATCGTACCTCTTTCGCCTTTGCGGGTATGACGCCTGCCATGGCGAAGGCTATGCGACCGTCGCAGATGCTGTATATTCAGGTGGTGTAGCGCTTCACGGCTACGAAAGTACAGCGTTTTATAAATTGTCTCAGGTGATATTCGCAGCGTTTTTTGACGTGGTTTTGTTCGCCTTAACCATCCTGATATTTGCTCTGGAGACCATTTCATCTCCAGCTTTTCCAGAACAAGCTTTCGCAATGGTAAATTTTGATCCAGTAAGCACGGTTTTGGCCTTTTCGCCATTCTGTTGGCTCGGTTATTAGCATCAACAGCTTTGTAATAGCGTCTGCCCCGATTACGCTGAACTTCACGTGAGATCGTCGAAGGACTGCGATTCAGCGCAGTAGCTATCGCACGAATGCTCATTTTGGCTGACAAACCAGCTCGTATCTCCTCGCGCTCAGACAGTGTCAGGTGAGCTACAGCCCGCTTACGCTCATGGGGTTTTATGCCGCCAGTATCCCTTAACATAGTGAAGATCGTTCCGGGTTTTGAACCCAGGATATTCGCTATTTCACTGAAGCCTGTTCCGTTCTTCCATAGTTCAAAAACAGAGGCTTTTTCCTCTGCTGTAAATGTTCGTCTCATTCAAAAAACCTCCGCAACCCCATGTTTTCACATAACTGTTGCGTTGACCAATTGAATCTACAGCGGCTTTCCTGAGAAACTCCCGGTTCACACGCATAACTCGGGATCTTGCTGGAGAGAGTAACCCAGTGATTTTGCCCTTCGTTTAAGCCCGTCGAGTACGCGATTACGGTAGCGCTCTTCATAATAATCCGCGCCAGGATCGACATATTTCTGACCGTATTTAAGGGCATTGTAGAACAGTATTGCCAGTTTTCTTGCCGTTGCAGTGACTGCTTTTGCTTTCCCGATACGGGATGATAATCGACGATAAAAAGCACCCAGCGCTGTATCGCTCCGGCCAATTGTTGTGGCTGCCAGTCTTAGTGCAGCAGCAATTCGACTGGATGAACGCCGTGTTTTCGAGGACAGTACTTTTCCACCGGAGATCTTATTCCCCGGGGACAAACACAGCCACGAGGTAAAATGGCTCGCATCCGGCCAGCGATTCATGTCAGTACCGCATTCGGCAACGAATTTTAGTGCCAGATAAGGTCCGAACCCATGTATCTGTGTCAGGTCTGCTCCGGTAATTTTCCAGAGTAATGGCCTGACATCAAAGGAAAGCTGATTGGGCTGTTTTGTACGATGTCTGGCGGAGGGCAATACTCCTTCAGGCTCTTCAGTTCCGGTGCTGAGCTGCAATAATGAAGTTTCGATTTGATCATCACACTCACGGATTTTTTCCTGGTAAAAATCGAAAAATGCCACCGACTGTTCAAGTGCAAAAAGATGTTCAGGCTGCCAGTTCCCTGTCAGTGCCTGTTGAAGAACCTCTGGCGTCTTTTTACATCTGACATCACGATACTGGATCAATACTGAAGGATCGCGCTCACCACTGACAATAGCTCTGACGATTGAAAGACCGGTAACGCCAGTAATATCCGATACGGCATGATGCAATTGAACATTCATCTGCATCAACGCCTTCTGCATATGTTGGATATGAGCAGCCCGGTATTCAGTCAGGCGTTCCCGTTGTCTCAAATAAGACCTGAGTACGGAAATGTCGTGTTCAGGTCTGAAACTGGCCCGAAGAAGGCCAAATGAATGCAGCTTCTGCAGCCACTGTGCGTCATTGACATCAGTCTTGCGACCGGGAACATTTTTTGCGTCTCTGGCATTAACAAGGATCACATTGAAACCCGCAGCCTCAAGGATCTCAAAAGCAGGCAACCAGTAAACGCCAGTGGACTCCATGGCAATGGTCGTAATGTGACAGGTTTTGAGCCAGTCGGACATCCGATGAAGGTCGCCAGTGAAACTTTGAAAAGTTCTGACCGGCTCGGCGTCAGCATCCGGTGGAACGGCGACTACGTGGAATTCAGCGCCAATATCAACGCCCGCAGCATGAGGATGGATAACAGACATTCGGGAGGATTTTTTCATGGAAATCTCCTTGCTCATTTTTCGATGAACGAAGGAGGGGACGACGGAGAAATCACCTTCCTGAACGGGATCAAAGTCACCACTGCCGGATCCGCCACAGTCCCTGAACCATGTTTTTTTACGGGGTCATACCACCAAAAGGCCGACGGCTGCTTCCTTCGCTAAATTAGCCTGCCAACTTTTCCGGGGAGTTTCTGAGACTCAGGACGGGGTTTCACCCATGGACAGTTTTTTAATATGTCCCGTTCGTCAGTAACCCGCTTCAGCTCTTTCTGGAGACGGCGGATCTCGGTCTGAGCATCTGACTGTTCTTTATGAGTGGAGGAATCCGGACCGTACTTCTTTATCCAGGCGTAAAGGCTGTGGGTGGTGATATCGAGACGTGTTGCCACGCTGGAAACAGAATAACCACGATCAACAACCTGTTTGACTGCTTCAATTTTAAACTCTTCGGGATAACGCTTACCGCTCATGGGCACCTCTCTTTAAGCCATCTTAAATGACTCTGAGGTGTCTGTTAAACCCGTGGCGATTCACAGGGACGGTATGAGATTGACCTGCTTCTTTTAACAAGCTTTGACGGAGGGCGGGCAAGGACAAAATCTGAATATCAAAACTTGTTTGAACAGGCGAATCTTAAGTTAAATACAATAATAAACACCCGCTCGTACCTGTCGATACTGGAAGTCGTACCTGTTTGAACCGCTTTCATGGTATTAACAGAGCAGTTGAACACCATTCCGTTTTAACATATTCCTGCTACGCTTTTCTGTTGTAAAAGGGAGCTCGAATATGCAAAACAAAGATGAACAAACAGGTTTAGTTGCGCTGGCGATCGGTGCCGCCGTCATTGGGCTGGTTTCAGCGCAGAAACCGATCGATCGCGATAGCATCGTCAATGAGCTGGTCAGGCTAGGCAGGCAGAAGGGAGACGGCGTTGAAGATGAGGTTTTCGTTAAGGCTGCTGCGCTTGTGAGGAAAGGGGTGTAACCGATGGGTGAACTTCGTCATGCGCAGTGCCATTGTGGCGCGGTGGTATTTACCGTCGCACTGTCTGATGGCTTTAATACTGCGCGGCGCTGCAGCTGTTCTTTTTGCCGAATGCGGGGGGCTGTGGCGGTATCCGCGCCGTTATCGGGGATTACCGTAACCAAAGGGGAGGATAAGCTCACGGAGTACCGATTTAACACGGGTACGGCCCGGCATTTCTTCTGCTCAATATGCGGGATTTATACGTTCCATCAGCGGCGTTCCAACCCGAACGAATACGGTGTGAATGTTGCCTGTTTTGAAAACGTATCGCCGTTCGACTTCCCGGAGGTTACGGTGATGGACGGGGTTAACCATCCTATGGACGGGGATAGTGGGGTTTTTGGCTATCTCTCTTTCCGCAAAAAATGAGTGTTTTCAGGATTAAGGCTAACCGCCATCCAGGTGGTTCAGAAGAGTGCTGAGGTGACCAACGATATCACCAAAATCAAAAATTAGCGCCATCCACAGAAGCGCTAAAAGAGTAAGTACTGCAACGGATACACGACTTAACAACGCTGTTGTCCTTAGTGATGAAAGGGCTAAACCGTAAGTGTAACCAGCTTTCTTTCAACTTACTCTCAACCAGTTCGTCAGAAACTCTCCATTTTGTGACGTGGTTCAAAAAAAATGGGCCCGCATAATTTTACGGGCCCGGACAATTAGAACTGGTACACCAGGCCTAACGCAACAACATCATCGGTACCGATGCCGTTGTTCTTGTAGAAACTTTCATCTTCGTCCAGCAGGTTGATTTTATAATCAACATAGGTGGACATGTTTTTGTTGAAATAATAGGTCGCACCTACTTCAGCATATTTAACCAGATCCTGATCGCCCTGGCCGTTGCCCAGGTCTTTACCTTTAGACTGCAGGTAGGACAGGGTTGGACGCAGACCGAAGTCGAACTGGTATTGCGCGGTGATTTCGAAGTTCTGAGTTTTGTTCGCCACGGCGTCGGTATTATCACCATAAGGCGTCATGTTACGGATTTCAGAATACATTGCCGCCAGGTAGATATTATTGGCGTCATATTTCAGACCAGCAGTCCAGGCATCGGCTTTGTCACCACCAGCCGTGGTATTCATGACCTGCTCGTTGGTACGGTCAGAAGAGGTATAGGCCGCACCTGCGCTGATCCCCATCCCAAAGTCATAGGTGGTAGAGATACCGAAGCCGTCACCGTTTTCATGGCGTGTGTCACGGCCATTGTTGGTACCTTCCTGGTTGTTGCTGGCGTCTTCATTCTTACCCTGATACTGCAGAGCAAAGTTCAGGCCCGGTACCAGACCATAGAAGTCGGTGTTACGGTAGGTTGCTACACCGTTCGCACGACCGGTCATAAAGTTGTCAGCTTTGGTGTAGGAGTCGCCACCGAACTCTGGCAGCATATCTGTCCAGCCTTCAATGTCATACAGAACACCATAGTTACGGCCATAGTCGAAGGAACCGTAGTCACCGACTTTTACACCCGCGAAGGCCAGACGTGTCCAGGACTGGTTATCTGAGCCTTCAGTGTTGTTCGCCTGAATGTTGTATTCCCACTGCGCGTAACCGGTCATCATGTTGTTGATTTGGGTTTCACCTTTGAAACGGCTTTGTTGAATAAATAAGATTTCGTGCGAACGACCCTGTAGCTGGCTGGATTTTCAGGCAATACGCACGCTTTCTGGCATCCCAGCCTTTGTCATCCTGTTCAACGCACGCACCATGGCCATAGCTTCCGCTACCTGACCATCGTAGTCACGCAGCGTCAGTGAATCTCCCAACAACTGCTTCATTCTGTACATTGCCGTTTCCGCTATCGAGCGACGGTTATATTCCGTTGTCCATTTCCACCGTGCATTGCTTCCGCTCAGCCGCTGATTAGCAACGGCACGGTTGCGGTCTGCGTACTCACCGGGCCAGTAACCTGCTCCTTTTCGGGGAGGAATAAGCGCGCTGATTTTTTTGCGGCGCAGTTCATCGTGACAGAGCCGGGTATCGTAAGCCCCGTCTGCCGCGGCTGCCCTGATTTTTCTGTGAGTCTGCCGGATAAGGCCCGGGAAGGCTTCTGAGTCCGTGACGTTATTCAGCGACAGGTCTGCACAGACAACTTCATGTGTGTTGCTGTCAACAGCAAGATGCAACTTTCGCCAGATACGACGGCGCTCTTTGCCGTGCTTTCTGACTTTCCATTCGCCTTCACCAAAGACCTTCAGCCCGGTGGAATCAATCACCAGGTGTGCGATTTCACCCCGGGTGGACGTTTTGAAACTGACATTAACCGACTTTGCCCGCTTACTGACACTGGTGTAATCCGGGCAGCGCAACGGAACGTTCATCAGGGCAAAAATGGAATCAATAAAACCCTGCGCAGCCCGCAGGGTCAGCCGGAATACGCGTTTAATCACCAGAACGGTGGTGATGGCGAGATCAGAATAGCGCTGGGGCCTTCCTCGTGATGAAGGCGTTGCCGACTCATACCAGGCCTGAATCGCCTCATCATCCAGCCAGAAAGTGAGGGAGCCACGGTTGATGAGAGCTTTGTTGTAGGTGGACCAGTTGGTGATTCTGAACTTTTGCTTTGCCACGGAATGGTCTGTGTTGTCGGGAGGATGCGTGATCTGATCCTTCAACTCAGCAAAAGTTCGATTTATTCAACAAAGCCCTTTGAAACCCAAACGCATGTAGGTCTGATCGCCATCAGCACCTTTATCGTCGGAGAAATAGTGCAGACCATCTACTTTTCCGTACAGATCTAATTTGTTGCCGTCTTTATTATAAATCTCTGCTGCATGCGCAGCACCAGCCATTAACAGAGCCGGAATCATCAGAGCCAGTACTTTTCTTTGCATTGTGATATTCCTTTGCAGTTGTTTTTATTTAATTACCTGTTGAACTTTCCGAATGAGAAAGTTGTCCCATGCTAAATCACTCCAGTGTAAGAGTAATAAAGTATAATTGTTACGAACTAAGTAAAATCTAAACTGAATAAAACGACGGAAATGATCATTGGTTTCATGAATGATTCGTGATGAATTATATAAAATAAAAATTATTAATAAGGGGTTAAGTAAGCTAGTCTCTGTGCTGTTATATGCCTTTAAGATTATTTATCCATAATTTAAATGAATGCTATTTAGTTTTCTAAATAGATATTTATTAATTAACTGGATTGGCCCGATGTGATTACATCGGGCTTTTTTTATGGCAAAAAAATGCCCGGACAAGCCGGGCGGGGGGATTAATCGCTGGTTGATTTTTCGGCTTTACCGGCCATATGCGCCAGGAAATCATACCGTTTTTGCAGGTCAGCGGCGGCATCTTTCCATAGCTGCTCAGCGACCTCAGGCTGTTGCGCATTGAGGCGGCGGAAGCGTTGCTCCTGCATTAACGTTTCGGCCAGGGCATCTGACGGTGGACGCGAATCCAGCGCCAGCGGTAACTTGCCCTCGTCCGCACGGCGCGGATCGAACCGGTAAAGTGGCCAGAATCCGGTAGCTGTCAGCTGACGCATCTGATCGTGGCTGAGTGCCAGGTCGTAGCCATGCTCTTCGCATGGGCTGTAGGCAATGATCAACGACGGGCCTGGATACGCTTCCGCCTCCTGAATAGCTTTCACCGTCTGGTTAAGTTGCGCACCCAGCGAGATTTGCGCGACGTAAACGTGACCGTACATCATCATGCTCACACCGAGATCTTTGCGCGCCTTACGTTTTCCGTGTTCACCAAATTTTGTGACGGCGCCCAACGGCGTAGCCTTTGATGCCTGACCGCCGGTATTGGAATAACACTGCGTATCCAGGACCAGAATATTGACGTTTTCGGTCAGGCTCAACACGTGATCCAGCCCGCCAAAACCAATATCGTAAGCCCAGCCGTCACCACCAATCAGCCAGATCGATTTTTCAACCAGGGCGTCAGCGTCAGTCAGAAGTTGTTCAGCACCCGCTACCCCCTGAAGGGCATGCCGCAGCTCAGCAACTTGCTCTCGACGAACTTCTGATGTGGCTTCTGCGCGTAGTGCCTCATTGAGCTCAGCAGGGATCTGCCCGGCAAACTGTTCCAGCAAACGCATCACTCGAGCGCGATGCTGGTCGACGGTCAGACGGAAGCCGAGACCAAATTCGGCATTATCTTCGAACAATGAGTTTGCCCATGCCGGGCCTCGACCATTCGCGTCAGTGGTGTACGGCGTGGAGGGCAGGTTACCGCCGTAGATAGATGAACAGCCGGTGGCATTGGCAATCAACATCCGGTCGCCGTAGAGCTGAGTCAGCAGCTTAATATAAGGCGTTTCACCGCAGCCAGAGCAGGCACCGGAGTACTCGAATAACGGCGTGATGAGCTGCGACGTTCGAATATCAATACGTTCCAGCTTGCTGCGATCGATTTCCGGTAAGTTCAGGAAGAAGTCATAGTTTACTTTTTCTTCTTCAACGTGCTCCAGACGCGACATCATATTGATGGCTTTGATATTCGGGTCCTGTCTGTCTTTCGCCGGGCACACCTCAACGCACAGATTACAACCGGTGCAATCTTCCGGTGCGACCTGCAGAACGTATTTCTGTCCGCGCATATCACGCGATTTCACATCCAGAGAATGCAGGCTGGCCGGGGCATCCGCCATTGCTTCCGGGGAAACCACTTTGGCGCGAATGGCCGAATGTGGGCATGCCGCTACACAGTGATTGCACTGGGTACACAGATCTTCTTTCCAGATGGGTATCTCTTCGGCGATGTTGCGTTTTTCCCACCGCGTGGTCCCCATTGGCCAGGTCCCATCTGGCGGCAGGGCAGAGACGGGAAGGGCATCGCCCAGCCCGGCCAGCATTGCCGCCGTCACGGTCTTAACGAAATCAGGCGCCGCATCAGATACCACCGGAGGACGATTTGGACTTGCAGCATTCACAGGTTGCAGCGCTACTTCAAACAGAGATTCGCGAGCGAGTGCCAGCGCCTGCCAGTTGCGTTCGACCAGTTCCTGCCCCTTGCTGCTGTAGCTTTTGGCAATTGCGCCCTGCAGTTCCATGAGTGCGCTGTCGCCAGGCAGGATGTTGGTCAGATGGAAAAAGGCCATTTGCATAACGGTATTAATACGCGCGGCCAGACCACATTCGCGGGCAATTTTCGCAGCGTTAACCACATAAAAACGGGCTTTCTTCTGGTTGAGGACCGCCTGTACCTCCTGCGGCAGACGCGCCCAGACTTCATCTGCACTATATGGCGTATTCAGCAGGAAAATACCGCCGGGTTTCAGGCGCTCGGCCATCTGGTATTTATCAATAAACTGCAGCTGGTGGCAGCCAACAAAATCAGCCTGCGAAATAAGATAAGCCGAGCGGATGGGGTGTTCGCTCACGCGCAGGTGGGAAACGGTCAGACCACCGGCTTTTTTGGAGTCATAGACGAAGTATCCCTGGGCATACCACGGGGTAGAATTGCCGATGATTTTGATGTTGTTTTTGGTCGCCGAGACGCTGCCGTCGCTGCCCAGACCATAGAACAGCGCCTCAAGTTTGGCATTCGATGGTAACGTATTTTCTGGCAAAGCCAGGGAAAGGTTAGTCACATCATCATAAATGCCGACCGTAAAGCGAGGCTTCGGTTTCGCTTCATTTAACTCGTTAAATATCGCCAGCACGCAGTCCGGTCCAAACTCCTTGGAGGACAAACCATAGCGGCCGCCGATCACGCGCGGTAGCGTTTCACGTTCGCCGTTATTAAATGCTTCAGCCAGGGCGGTCATGACATCCAGATACAGGGGTTCCGCGTGTGCGCCGGGCTCTTTGGTACGGTCAAGTACCGCCACAGCACGCGCGCTTTCAGGTAGGGCAGAAAGCAGATGTTTAGCTGAGAACGGACGATAGAGACGCACCTTAAGCACGCCAACTTTTTCGCCGCGCGTCAGTAGCTCGTCAACCACCTCTTCACAGGTTCCAATGGCGGATCCCATCAGCACAATCACCCGTTCTGCCTGCGGGTGGCCGTAGTACTCGAACGGTTTGTATTCTCGTCCGGTTGCGGCGGCAAAGTCAGCCATCGCTTGTTCAACATGGTCGTAAACCGCGTTGTACCATGGGTTCGTGGCTTCACGGGACTGGAAATAGGTATCCGGATTCGCTGAAGTCCCACGGATCACCGGATGCTCCGGGTTAAGGGCGCGGGCGCGGTGCGCGTCGATTTCCGCCTGCGGCAGAAGATTCAGAATAGTGTCGTCAGCCAGCGGGACAATTTTGTTGATTTCGTGAGAGGTGCGGAAACCATCAAAGAAGTGAATAAATGGAACGCGACTTTTCAGCGTGGCGATATGCGAAATTAAGGCAAAGTCTTGTGCTTCCTGTACGCTGCTGGCACAAAGCATCGCGCAGCCCGTCTGGCGCACGGCCATCACGTCGGAGTGGTCACCGAAGATGGAAAGGGCGTGGGTGGCGATGGTTCGTGCCGCAACATGCAGAACAAAGGGGGTGAGCTGACCGGCGAGCTTGTACAGCGTCGGGATCATCAATAACAATCCCTGAGAAGAGGTAAACGACGTGGAGAGCGCGCCTGTCTGAAGCGCACCATGTACCGTGGCAATCGCACCGGCTTCAGACTGCATTTCAACCACTCTTGGGACATCTCCCCAGACGTTTTTTAAGCCATTTCCCGCCCAGGCATCTGCCTGCTCAGCCATGGTAGAACTTGGCGTAATCGGATAGATGGCGATAACTTCGCTGGTGCGAAACGCGACTGAGGCAACTGCACCATTACCGTCAATAGTTTGCATAGGACGACACCCTTACATTGCGCAAAATTAGAGGGGCAGTCATTAGGCGACTACCCCTGAATATTATCTCTTTAGTCTAGCAAACAGGGGATTCGACGATTTTCGCTTTTGTGTCCTCGGTATTCTCGGCATCAATGAGTAGATCAAAGTTTTGCCAAAAAAATTGCGAGAAATTGTTTCCGGGACGCATAAATACGCACTTCCGCTCTCGACGACACGGGATGTGATGCCTATTATGCATAGGTTTCGCATTATTCATGGGGGAGAGAGCATGCGCTCAGCATTTTTGGTAGGGTGTGCGGCGTTATTATTGTCGGCATGTAGCAGTGAACCAGTCCAGCAAGCAACGGCGGCCCACGTGGCGCCTGGAATGAAAGCGGCGATGTCCAGCTCCGGCCAGGCCAACTGCGCGATGATTGGCGGTTCGTTGTCTGTTGCCCGCCAGCTTGACGGTTCTGCTATCGGGATGTGCGCCTTGCCAAACGGCAAACGCTGCAGCGAACAGTCGCTTGCCGTTGGAACTTGCGGTAACTACTGATTATTCTGCACGCTTAAACAACAGCGTTTTATCGGCTGTCGCCAGCGTTAACTGGTCTTCTGTCAGGTCGACCTGCGCCCCTTTGCGCAGCATGTCGCCGATAGCGCGATCCAGCTCGTTAAGCTGTGGTTCAGTACAAAGTTTACGCGTCATGGCCAGACCGCTGACTTTCAGCTCGCCTTCGGATAATTTCCCCTGCCCGTTGAAGCGATTACACATCAGGCCTGAAACACGAATGTTATTCACCAGGCTAATATCTGGCAGGGCGCTAAAGCTAATCTCAGGTTGCGTTGCTGTGGCCTTCACGGCTTTACCGTCCACATTTTCCAGAACAAAGCGATGATTCTTCAGTTGCTCCGGCTGAACGGAAGCTTTCCCCGGATTAACGCAACCGGAGAGGACCAGGCTAATAACGCTTAACGCAATGAGCTTTTTCATTTTTCGTCTCAAACTATAAATACTGTGAATCTTTTTCCAGTGTAACGATACGCTGTCGTGCGTTAATGGGGTTTATCTGAAAGTGCGGGCAGGTGTCGGGCAACGAAGACGTTGCCCGATATGAAGATTAGTGAGATTTAAACCCTGCGGCTGTAATCAACATACGAAAGAACATACTGACCGCAGCCAGCGCCAGTACGCTTCCGCCCCAGATAATGGCCAGCCACATCAATCTTTTCCAGACAGGTTGTTGCATCAGTGATAACCCTCCCCATGCTGAATTTTTCCGCGAAACACGTAGTAACTCCAGAAGGTGTAGACCAGGATAATGGGAATGATCAACAACGCGCCCACCAGCATAAAGCCCTGGCTTTGCGTCGGCGCGGCGGCCTGCCACAGGGTGATTGACGGTGGAATGATATGCGGCCAGATGCTGATTCCAAGACCGCTAAAGCCGAGGAATATCAATCCTAACGTCAGGATGAATGGGCGATTATGGCTTGCAGGATTATTGAGGCAACGCCACTGATACAGACTCAGAAGCACCACCAGCACCGGAACAGGCAACAGGTAAAACAGATTCGGCAGCGTGAACCAGCACGCGGCGATGGCTGGCTGCGCCAGCGGTGTCCAGATACTGATTGCGGCAATGAAGGCCAGAAGAATGATTAACAGCGTTCTGGATACCCCACGCATCCGCTGCTGAAGGGCATTTTCGCTTTTCATCACCAGCCATGTAGAGCCTAACAGTGCATAGGCCACCACCAGACCGGCACCGCAGAACAGGTTAAACGCGGTGAACCAGTCAAAGGGCCCGCCAGTATAGGCCCGGCCAGTCACGGTAAAGCCGTTGATCACTGCGCCCACCGTGACACCCTGGGTAAACGTAGCCAGAATTGAACCACCAATAAACGCTTTATCCCAGAAGGGACGGTGCGCCGGCGTTGCTTTAAAGCGAAACTCGAATGCTACGCCACGGAAAATAAGTCCGATCAGCATTAATGTCAGCGGGATGGTGAGGGCATCAATGATCACCGCATAGGCCAGTGGAAATGCACCGAACAGGGCCGCACCGCCGAGCACCAGCCAGGTTTCATTTCCGTCCCAGACCGGGGCGACGCTGTTGACCATCACATCGCGATCGTCGGCATTTTGTGTCGTCGGAAACAGAATACCCATCCCGAGATCAAAACCGTCCATCACGATATACATCAGTGTGGCGAAGACGATGATGACAAACCAGATAATGGAAAGATCGATACCCATTATGGCTGCTCCTTATGTTCAGTTGTGACGGCAGAGAGTGGGCGTGCCGGACGTCCGTCTGATTCGGTGGCATAAGATTCATGAGGCTGCGGACCTTTCCTGATAAGGCGCACCATATAGCTGTAACCCACGCCAAACACCGAGGTGTAAACGACGAAAAAGGCCAGCAAACTCACGCTCATATGCAGGTCACCATGCGCTGAAACCGCATCTTTCGTTCGTTGCAGACCATAAACAACCCACGGCTGGCGACCCACTTCGGTGGTGATCCATCCGGCCAGAATCGCAATCAGCCCGGATGGCCCCATCAACAGGGCAAACCACAGGAAAGGGCGAGAAGCGTAAACACGCTTTTTATAGCGTAACCACAGCGCCACAACGCCGAGCAGCAACATCAGCATGCCTAAGCCGGCCATAATGCGGAATGACCAGAAGACGATGGTCGAGTTCGGGCGGTCTTCCTTCGGGAACTCCTTGAGAGCCGGAACCTGTTTATCCAGGCTGTGCGTCAGGATAAGACTCCCCAGCGCAGGGATCTCCAGACCAAAGCGGGTGCGCTCCTGTTCCATATCCGGCCAGCCAAACAGCAGCAGCGGGGTGGGTTCTCCTGGCGGATTTTCCCAATGACCTTCAATGGCGGCGATTTTAGCGGGCTGGTGCTTTAGCGTGTTCAACCCGTGCATATCACCGACCATGGCCTGGATGGGGGCGACAATTAGCGTCATCCACAGCGCCATAGAAAACATCGCGCGGATGGCTGGAGTATTATTCCCGCGCAGCAGATGCCATGCCGCGGAAGCGCCGACAAATAACGCGCTGCTGAGGAACGCGGCTATCGACATATGCAGCAGTCGGTAAGGGAAGGAGGGGTTAAATACCACGGCGAACCAATCCACCGGCACGACCTGACCGTTGACGATCTCATAGCCTTGCGGGGTCTGCATCCAGCTGTTTGATGAGAGGATCCAGAAGGTGGAGATAATGGTCCCCAGCGCCACCATACAGGTAGAGAAGAAATGCAAACCAGGCCCGACTTTGTTCCAGCCGAAAAGCATCACACCAAGGAAACCTGCTTCCAGGAAGAAGGCGGTCAGCACTTCATAGGTCAGCAGCGGGCCGGTAATACTGCCCGCAAACTGCGAAAATCCACTCCAGTTGGTACCAAACTGGTAGGCCATCACCAGCCCGGAGACAACGCCCATACCAAAGTTAACGGCAAAAATTTTCGACCAGAAATGGTACAGCGAGCGCCAGACCGGATTTTTGGTTTTAAGCCACAGGCCTTCGAGCACGGCAAGATAGCTTGCCAGGCCGATGGTGATGGCCGGGAAAATGATGTGAAAGGATACGGTAAAAGCAAACTGTATCCGTGCAAGATGAAAAGCATCTAAACCAAACATGCACAACCTCAATGTCAAACGGTGTGCTGTTATGCTATAGGGGCAGAAATCAAACTATCAGAGGCAGAAAAGTAAAATTTATCTATAACAGTTGGAGGAATAATTAGGAATTGAACATCTGATATACATCGTGTTTTTGAATAAAAAATTTATTTTTATGAATTTTACGCATGAAACTGCTTGCTTTGTCTTCAACACCATGCGTTAATGACCTTCTGGTTTTGAGTCCAAAAAAATATCTGACGTAGTTTTATAAAGTAGTCCTCATCACGTTGTGCCTCTCCGCAGCCGCTCCTGGTTCTCTTTCTACACTCCGATTAGTTTTTGTTTCAAACCACTATCGCCTGAAAGGCCCATTAGCAATTTACGTTTTAACGTTCACAGGAGAATCCTATGACTTCTTACATTCATTTCCGCTGCCCATGCTGTCATGGTTCGCAGTACCGTACCTCAGTCTTTGATGTGTCTGAGAAAAACCCGTTTGGTGCGAAATGCATTTTTTGCAAATCGTCGATGATTACGCTCGATCACCTGACCGTTGCACATTCAGCCCAGAGCCACGTTATCGAGTACCGCAAGTAATCAACACCGCTTTTCATAACAGTTAGCAAAAACTTCTCTTTTTCTCCTGCTGATATACACTGTCGGCATTAAGGAGAATCTGATGAAAAAATACCAGCGTCTGGCGCAACAAATTATCTCGCAGATTGAGCTTGGCGTATGGTTGCCGGGCGATAAGTTGCCTTCTCTGCGCGAGCAGGTGGTGAGCAGCGGCATGAGTTTTATGACCGTTGGCCACGCGTACCAGATGCTGGAAAGTCAGGGGCGCATCGTCGCCAGACCACAGTCGGGCTATTACGTTGCCTCGCGCCCGACGACACAACAGCCTGCTCCGCCTGCCCAGGTGATGCGTGACGAAGCGGTCGATATCAACACCTATATCTTCGACGTATTGCAGGCCAGCCGCGATCCATCGGTTGTTCCTTTTGCTTCCGCGTTTCCCGATCCCCGACTTTTCCCGCTTCAGCAGCTCAACCGTTCGCTGGCGAATGTCAGTAAAACGGCGACCGCAATGAGCGTCATTGAAAATCTACCCCCGGGTAATGTTGATCTCCGCCACGCCATTGCTCGTCGCTATGCCCAGCAGGGGATGAACATCTCACCGGAAGAGATCGTCATTACCGCTGGCGCGCTTGAAGCGCTGAATCTCAGTTTGCAGGCAGTGACTGAACCTGGGGATTGGGTGATTGTCGAGAATCCCTGTTTCTACGGCGCATTGCAGGCGCTGGAACGCCTGAAACTCAAGGCGCTGTCGGTTGCGACGGATGTCCGCGAGGGGATCGACCTGAATGCGCTTGAGCAGGCGCTGAATGAATACCCGGTAAAAGCCTGCTGGCTCATGACCAATGGGCAAAACCCGCTTGGCTTTACGCTGAGTGCCGAGAAAAAAGCGCATCTGGTGGCGCTGTTAACGAAGCATAACGTCATCCTGATTGAGGATGATGTCTATAGCGAGCTTTACTTTGGTCGGGAAAAACCGCTTCCGGCGAAGGCCTGGGACCGGGAGGAGATGACGCTTCACTGCTCATCGTTTTCGAAATGTCTGGTGGCGGGGTTTCGTATCGGCTGGGTGGCGGCGGGAAAACACGCACGCCGTATTCAGCAGCTTCAACTGATGAGCACGTTATCGACCAGTTCTCCGATGCAACTGGCGCTGGTGGACTATCTGGCGACTAAACGTTACGACGCGCATCTGCGCCGCCTGCGACGCACGCTGGCCGAGCGAAAGCAGCAGGCCTGGCAGTCCCTTTTGCGGCATATGCCTGCCGGGGTCAAAATTCACCATAATGATAGCGGCTACTTTTTATGGCTGGAGCTTCCGGCGCAGCTGGATGCAGGGCTACTTAGCGAAAAGGCTTTGATTCACCACATTAGTATTGCCCCCGGAAAGATGTTTTCCACCTCTGACGCCTGGACGCCATTCTTTCGTTTTAATACCTCCTGGGCATGGGGGGAGCGTGAAGAACAGGCGGTTATTCAGTTGGGGAAATTAATTAGCAGTATGCTGAAATAAACTTTTCTTACCTTCATTTAAATAATCATTCCTTATTCGTATGGCGGCACGGCGAATATTTCGTGGCGCCATATCCCAGGAAATCTGCATACCGTCTCCCATCGCTAACTCCTTGTCTATAATCCAGTTAACGGGGAATGCGTCCTCGGTCACACCTTGATGAAATTTCCTTAAGCCGCACGGTGCGGCGCATTTACGCGGTCTACGTTTAATAAGGGAGATATTTTTACGGCATGGCTGCCGCTAAATTCCATTGCGACAGGAGTAACCCTTATGAGCAAAAAATTTGCCCGCAGCAGCCTGTGTGCGCTCGGCATGACTATCATGACAGCGCAAGCCGCAGAACCACCAAAGGCTATCGGTGACGGGGAAGGACGACTGGATATTATTGCCTGGCCGGGATACATCGAACGCGGACAGACGGATAAAAATTATGACTGGGTCACCCAGTTTGAAAAAGAGACCGGATGCGCGGTCAACGTCAAAACGGCGGCCACGTCGGATGAGATGGTGAGCCTGATGGCGAAAGGGGGATACGACCTGGTCACCGCGTCGGGTGATGCTTCCCTGCGCCTGATCATGGGCAAACGCGTGCAGCCCATTAATCCCGACCTCATCCCCAACTGGAAAACCCTCGATTCACGGATTGTGAAAGGAGAATGGTATAACGTAGGTGGCAAAGTCTACGGCACTCCCTATCAGTGGGGGCCAAACCTGCTGATGTACAACACCAAAACCTTCCCGACACCGCCGGATAGCTGGGGCGTGGTCTTTACCAAACAGGATCTCCCGGACGGTAAAACCAATCAGGGGCGTGTGCAGGCGTATGACGGCCCGATTTACATCGCCGATGCCGCGCTGTTTGTCAAAGCTACTCAACCGCAACTGGGTATTACCGACCCGTACCAGCTCACGGAGAAACAGTATGCCGCCGTACTCAAGGTGCTTCGCGATCAGCACGCCTTGATCCACCGTTACTGGCATGACACGACCGTACAAATGAGTGACTTCAAAAATGAAGGCGTCGTCGCCTCCAGCGCCTGGCCTTATCAGGCGAATGCCCTGAAAGCTGAGAACCAGCCGATTGCCACCGTCTTCCCGAAAGAAGGGGTTACTGGCTGGGCGGATACCACCATGCTTCACGCGCAGGCAAAACATCCGATGTGCGCCTACAAATGGATGAACTGGTCGCTGACACCGAAGGTGCAGGGCGATCTGGCGGCATGGTTTGGCTCACTGCCTGTGGTTCCTGAAGGGTGTAAAGCCAGTACGTTGCTGGGTGATAAAGGTTGCGAAACAAACGGATATAACGAGTTCGACAAAATCATGTTCTGGAAAACCCCTATCGCTGAAGGCGGCAAATACGTGCCATACAGTCGCTGGACGCAGGATTACATCGCCATCATGGGCGGCCGTTAATCGCCCGGGAGCAGAACATGACGTATGCCGTAGAGTTTAATAACGTTTCTCGTCTGTACGGCGAGGTACGGGCGGTGGATGGGGTCACTATTGCGATTCGTGACGGAGAATTTTTCTCCATGCTGGGGCCTTCGGGCTCCGGCAAAACCACCTGCCTGCGTCTGATTGCCGGTTTTGAACAGCTCTCAGGCGGCACGATCGCTATCTTTGGCAAAGAGGCGAGCGAACTTCCTCCGTGGGAACGGGATGTGAACACCGTATTCCAGGACTATGCGTTGTTCCCGCATATGTCGATCCTCGATAATGTCGCCTACGGATTGATGGTCAAAGGTGTCGACAAGAAAAAACGCCATGCACAGGCCCGGGATGCCCTGGAAAAAGTGGGCTTAAGCTTTGCCGTAGCCCGTAAGCCCTCACAACTTTCTGGCGGTCAGCGCCAGCGCGTTGCGATTGCGCGCGCGTTGGTCAATGAACCACGCGTCTTGCTGCTGGACGAACCTTTAGGCGCACTTGACCTCAAATTGCGCGAGCAGATGCAGTTCGAGCTGAAGAAGCTTCAGCAGGAACTGGGTATCACCTTTATTTTTGTCACCCACGATCAGGGCGAAGCCCTTTCCATGTCAGACCGGGTGGCGGTGTTCAATAACGGACGTATTGAGCAGGTCGATACACCCCGCGATCTCTACATGCGCCCGCGCACCCCGTTTGTGGCCGGTTTTGTCGGCACCTCCAATGTCTTTGATGCTGGCCTTGCGCAGAAAGTCTGTGGTCTGGAAGGCACTTACTCGCTACGTCCTGAGCATATTCGCCTCAATGAGAGCGGTGAAGTTCAGGTTCAGGGCGTCGTGCAGGCGGTACAGTATCAGGGGGCGGCAACACGTCTGGAGCTCAAACTCGCTGATGGGGCAAAACTGCTGGTGAGCCAGGCCAATCTTAGTGATATCACGATGCTGAGTGGCGTTGAGCCGGGGCAGGCAGTGATGGCGTCGTGGTCACGGGATGCCATGATCCGTCTGTCTGAGGAGAGGTGAAATGGATATGAGTGTCGCTCATCCTCCCGCACCACGCAGCCGCTTAAGCCGCATAACGGCTCTGTTCTGGCGAAAGCCATCGCTCGGCTTGTTCCTGCTCCTGCTTGCTCCGCTGATGTGGTTTGGCATCGTCTACTTAGGTTCGCTCCTGACCCTGCTGTGGCAGGGGTTTTACACCTTTGACGACTTCACTATGGCGGTGACGCCGGATCTGACGCTGGCTAATATCCAGGCACTCTTCAACCCGGCAAACTACGATATCATCCTGCGTACGCTGATGATGGCAATAGCGGTCACCATTGCCAGCGCAATCCTGGCATTCCCGATGGCCTGGTATATGGCGCGTTATACCAGCGGTAAGTGGAAAGCATTCTTCTATATTGCGGTGATGCTGCCGATGTGGGCGAGCTATATTGTTAAGGCGTACGCCTGGACTTTACTGCTGGCGAAGGATGGCGTGGCGCAATGGTTTCTCAGCCATATGGGGCTGGAGCCGATCCTGGCCTCAATGCTGACGCTACCGGCGATTGGCGGAAACACGTTGTCCACCTCAGGACTAGGGCGGTTTCTGGTCTTCGTCTACATCTGGTTACCGTTTATGATCCTGCCCGTACAGGCGGCGCTGGAACGGCTGCCCGCTTCATTACTGCAGGCCTCGGCCGATCTCGGTGCGCGTCCCCGTCAGACCTTTCGTTATGTCGTTTTACCGCTGGCGATCCCGGGCATTGCCGCAGGGTCAATATTCACCTTTTCCCTGACGCTGGGGGATTTCATTGTTCCGCAACTGGTGGGGCCGCCGGGCTATTTCATCGGGAACATGGTCTATTCTCAGCAGGGGGCGATCGGCAATATGCCTATGGCCGCGGCGTTTACTCTGGTTCCCATCGTGCTTATTTCTCTCTATCTGGCGTTCGTGAAACGTCTGGGAGCATTCGATGCACTCTGAACGCGCACCGTTGTTCCTGAAAGTGGCAGCGTGGGGAGGGGTAATCTTCCTGCACTTCCCGCTGCTGATTATCGCGACCTATGCCTTTAACACCGAAGACGCTGCGTTCAGTTTCCCGCCACAAGGGTTGACGCTGAAGTGGTTTAGCGTGGCGGCAGGGCGCGGCGATATTATTGAATCCGTGACGTTGTCACTTCAAATTGCCGCCTTATCAACCGCAATCGCCCTCGTGCTTGGCACGCTTGCTGCAGCGGCACTGTGGCGCAGTGAGTTTTTCGGCAAAAACGCGATCTCATTGTTGTTGCTGTTGCCGATTGCGCTACCGGGGATCATCACCGGTCTGGCGCTACTGACAGCATTTAAGGCTATCAACCTCGAACCGGGATTTTTCACCATCGTGGTCGGACACGCCACCTTCTGTGTGGTGGTGGTGTTTAACAACGTTATTGCCCGGTTCAGACGTACCTCCTGGAGTCTGGTTGAGGCGTCGATGGATCTGGGGGCTGACGGCTGGCAAACCTTCCGGTATGTCGTGCTGCCCAATCTAGGCTCAGCGCTATTGGCCGGGGGCATGCTGGCGTTTGCGCTGTCGTTCGACGAGATCATCGTCACAACATTTACCGCGGGACACGAGCGTACGTTACCGCTGTGGTTACTCAATCAGCTCGGGCGTCCACGCGACGTGCCGGTCACCAACGTCGTTGCACTGTTGGTGATGCTGGTGACGACCATCCCCATTCTGGGAGCCTGGTGGCTAACCCGCGACGGCGAGAACATTGCCGGTAGCGGGAAATAACTTTAATTTCAACAGGATAATGCTATGCAAAAACATCTGCTGATAAAGGGTGAACTGGTTGCCGGAGAAGGAGAAAAACAGCCGGTTTATAACCCTGCCACCGGAGAGGTACTGCTGGAGATTGCTGAAGCCTCACCTGCTCAGGTTGATGCGGCCGTTCAGGCTGCGGATCGTGCTTTCAGCGAATGGGGCCAAACCACACCTAAAATGCGTGCTGAGTGCCTGCTGAAACTGGCTGATGTCATTGAGGCGCATGGTGAAGAGTTTGCCCGGCTTGAGTCTCTTAACTGTGGCAAGCCGCTGCACTGTGTTCTGGGTGATGAAATTCCGGCCGTCGTCGACGTTTTTCGTTTCTTTGCCGGGGCTGCGCGTTGCCTGAACGGGCTGGCCGCCGGGGAATATCTTGATGGCCACACCTCGATGATCCGTCGCGACCCGATTGGTGTTGTCGCCTCTATCGCACCGTGGAACTACCCGCTGATGATGGCTGCATGGAAGCTGGCACCTGCGCTGGCGGCCGGTAACTGTGTGGTGATCAAACCCTCTGAAATTACGCCGCTGACAGCCTTAAAACTGGCAGAACTGGCGAAGGATATTTTCCCGGCAGGCGTTCTGAACGTGCTGTTTGGTCGAGGTAAAACGGTAGGTGATCCGCTGACCGGACATGAAAAAGTGCGTATGGTCTCACTGACCGGTTCGATTGCCACCGGGGAACATATCATCGGGCATACCGCGTCTTCGATTAAGCGCACCCACATGGAGTTGGGGGGCAAAGCGCCGGTTATCGTCTTTGATGATGCCGACCTCGATGCCGTTGTCGAAGGTGTTCGTACTTTCGGTTTCTACAATGCCGGACAAGACTGTACGGCAGCCTGCCGTATTTATGCCCAGAAGGGGATTTATGCCCGGCTTGTTGAAAAACTGGGGACAGCAGTAGCCAGCCTCAAAATGGGTGCCCCGGAGGATGCCTCTACCGAGCTTGGGCCGCTGAGTTCGGCAGCCCATCTTTCACGGGTCTGTAAAGCTGTTGATGAGGCGAAAGCGCTCGGCCATATCCGCGTTGTCACGGGAGGCAGTAAAAAAGAGGGGACGGGCTACTACTTCCAGCCAACCCTGCTGGCGGGTGCAAAACAGGAAGATGCCATTGTTCAGCGAGAAGTGTTTGGTCCGGTGGTGAGCGTGACCGAGTTTGACGATGAAGCGCAGGTGCTGGCATGGGCTAACGACTCGCAATATGGCCTGGCATCATCCGTCTGGACTAAAGATGTGGGGCGCGCCCATCGCCTGAGTGCGCGCCTGCAGTACGGATGTACCTGGGTGAACACCCACTTTATGCTGGTGAGCGAAATGCCACATGGCGGCATGAAATTGTCCGGATACGGAAAAGATATGTCGGTTTACGGGCTTGAGGATTATACGGTTGTCCGGCATGTCATGATTAAACACTAACCATCATGCCCGGTCGCTTGCGCGGCCGGGTGTACTCTCATTTCGCCACTAATGTTGCGTAAAATACCCAATTGTTATTAGCCATAATTTTTAAGTGGTTATTCTGTAACGAAAAAACTTGATCTGTATCAACATGTGACGCATATTGCGTGCGGTTATTTTTTCGGCTCTGGTATACAGAATGACGTTGTATCAAAAGATGTTGGTTTTTTACGCAATCATGGCTTCCATCTGCGCATTAATTACCTGGTTCCTCTCTAAAGACCGTAAACGTATACGCCTGCTGAGTGCTTTTCTGGTGGGATCTACCTGGCCAATGAGCTTTCCCGTTGCGCTGCTGGTCTCGCTTTTCTGAAGCTCGCTTCCAGTTTTAAAAGATGAACATAGCATTCCAGATGTGATAACTGTATAAATACACAGTGCATCATAAAAGGAGTGCTTATGAACAGTTTTTACTCGCAACAGGCTGGTTGCACTGTGCGCTGGCATGATTTGCCCGGGGCTGACGATCCCGTCGTCTTCATTCACGGGTTGGGTTGCGCCTCTTCCTATGAATATCCCCGAGTCGTTCGTGATCCATCATTTGGCGCGCGCAGAGCCATTCTTATTGATTTGCCCGGCAGCGGTTATAGCGATAAGCCTGAGCACTACAGCTACAAAACCACTGACCAGGCGCACGTTGTGGCGGAGCTGATTGACCATCTTAAACTGAATGCCTTCTGGCTCTATGGCCACAGCATGGGTGGCAGCATTGCTATCGAAGCAGCGGGTCTGCTGGCACCGCGCGTCAGAGGGGTGATGGTGTCAGAACCCAATTTTCACGCAGGTGGCGGAATGTTCAGCCGGTCTATTGCAGCGCAAACCGAGCAACAGTTTCTGGAACGGGGTTATGGTGCCATGCTCAGCGCAGAAACGACGGCGTGGGCGGGGTGCCTGCAGAGTAATGCCCCTTATGCCGTGTGGCGGGGCGCATCAAGCCTGGTGGAAGGTGTGGAACCCGAATGGGAAGCACAATTCCTGTCTCTGGCCTGCCCGGTGACGTTGATTTTCGGCGAGCTGTCGCTGCCGGATAACGATGTGGATAATCTGAAGCAGAAGGGCGTTGAAGTGAAAATCATCCCAGCAGCCGGGCATTCAATGTCCTGGGAAAACCCGTCCGCGCTGGCACAAGCATTAGCAGAGTGCGTGGCAGCGTGATAATAGCCCGCATTGCTGCGGGCTAAAAAGATCAGCGCAATAATGCCTGCAGCGCCTGGCGAGAGTCGGGCTGAACATCATGCGGATGCTGGTAATCAATGTTCTCTATCGCCCGGCTATAGAGCGCAACCAGCCAGTCGTAAACATACGCGGTAGCCGCATGTACGGGCTGTTCCCCCAGTCGGGTAAGACGAGGTTCCGCGCTACTCACCACCGGTGTGACAAAGATGGCATTACCCTTACGGATGCGGCTTGCCGGACGTGCTGTAACAGGTGTCTGGTCGTAACCCAACCAGCCAACAAAGTTACCCATCACAGCATGCAGCTGTGCGGCGCTACTTTTATCCGTTTCAACAATGCGCTGAAGTTGCTGAGGCAGGTTAAGCCGGTAGCTGGTTACCACCAGAACATCTGCGATTTGCTGCAACACCCCGGGCTCCAGTCCAAGACGGGCTGCCGTGGCATCATTGCGGCTCCATTGACGCAGATGATTTATCCACACTCGGTGTGCCAGACGCGCTTTGTCTTTGGTCTGGAACATGCCGGTACTTTCCTGTGCGTTATCGGCAAACAGGTCAATGGAATCCGTAAACAACCCGTTAACTTGCTCCTCACGGGGTTGCTGAACGGCCAGCAGGGTTTCAAAGGCTTTAAGCGGCGGCAGAAGACCCTCCAGCAGTTCACCGTGGCGGGCGGCGCAGCCCTGAAGGGTTCGCACCATACTTTCTGCACGGGTTCGTCTGGCTCCGGGGGCCTCAACCAGCGGCGCCAGATAGCTTTGCATCAGAGACGAAAGCTCCTGCCGCAGCAAGTTTTTCAGCGTACTAAGACGCTTCTGCCGCTGGGCAGGTAATGTAGCCTGAGACAACCACTCGATCACGCGCTGCATGCTGTGGCTGTCCAGTGCCTGGAGGGTGCCCCAGCGCAAACCCGGTTTACCGAGCAGATGCTGTACGGCTTCATCGAGATTCTGCCTGGTGGTAAAACGAGCGTCATGAGGGGTAATTGCCCACACCAGACCCGGCAGGGCAGATTCTTCAGCAGGCTGTGTCTCTTTGACCCAGTTCATTAACACTTTTGCTTTTTTGGCCGTCTGCTCGTGCTGTGCGGTGGCATTGCAAATAACCAGAACATCTGGCTGTAGCTGTTGACGGTAGTGCTCAAGCAGCCACTGTGATTTAGCCTGGTGTAACGGATCGGCATTATTTTCTTCAAATACAGGAATATCAATAATATCGACATTATCCAGGGCACTGTTCTCAACCGGTAACACCAGCTCGCGGGTCAGGAAGGCAAGCACATCGACGGGGATGCTGATGGCATTGAGCATCTCACCGTTATTCAGTGGATGAAGCAGCGTCTCCTGCGCTTCCTGAAGGGTTAACGTGCCGTCGTGCGTCAGGAACCCTTCACCGGGCAGGCCGAAGCTATCCACCAGCAGGCTAAGCGGCGCGGCAAGTTCGCTGGCATGGCTGGTCTGATGCAGCACATGGGCGAGTTTTAACCACTGCTGGGTCAACTCCTGTTGCTCACCCCACAACAGTGACCAGACGCTGGCTCGCGTGCTGAGATCAAGGGAGGGGACCAGTTGGGCAAACTGGTGCCACAGGGCATCATCAATTTGCTGTTTTGCGGCGGGTACCGTGTTCTGCCAGAAGCGGGCAATTGCCCCGACTTCCTGAGACGTGATGCCAGGCACGCCCTGCGGCTGACGCAGACCGCGCCATTTTTCCAGGCGCGTCTCAATGACGGCTTTATCCACGGCGCGCATCTGCGGGTGCTGCGTCGTGCGGGCAATAAACAGCTGTACCAGTTCGGCCTCGGTGATCAGACTCAGACGCAGAGGAAACGCCTCATCAATGACGTCTGCATGTCCCCGGGTGAAGCGGACGGCCATGTTTGTCAGGGCATGTCCCGGATTGATATGGGAAAAATAGTCAAAGGTGCGCTGGCCTGGTGTCACGTTCAGGCGTCCGTTGCCGCTACCGCACAGAGACAAAAGTAGGTGCGCTTTTGCACTCTGAGAATGACCGTAAAGCCCAATGCTGCTCTGGCGAGTCAGGGCATGTTCAATGGCTTGTTCCCGCGCCTGCACCGCGTTGATGCGAGCAAGCAGGGCGTCGGCATCGTTATCCAGCACCGGGGCGTTCAGGCGCGTCTCATTAATCCACCCAATTAGAGCCTGAGTGGTGGTCGTCGTCACTGTCATTTCAGGTATACGCTCCCGCTGTCGATCCAGTAGTGGCTACCGCTATGACGGCGATCGGCCAGAGTATTCAGTTTGAAGGTTAACGCGTCAGGGGCGACCGGGGTGCCGTCCTGGAGCCAGGCATCGCTCAGTTCGAAGGACTCCGGGCCTTCCTGCTTGCTGCCACCGCAGAGTTTAAGCCGCACGTTCAGCACGCCATCACCCGCAATCGCTTTGGCCAGTTCAGCCGAGTTGATGCTAAGTGTATAGAGCGGTGTGGCCGGCCAGCGTGCGTTTGCCAGCTGGCGGAAGCCGAGGGTGACGTTACCGCGCAGCGGGAAGTGCAGACGCGCGTCGAGTTTCGCACCGGGTTTATCGAGATCGATATCCTGATACCAGACGTTCTCTTCGCGCAGGGTGTTGACCGTATTATCCAGCACACCCAGATACCGCACGGTTGAATACGCACCAATATCTGCTGCCTTAAAGTTAAAGCGCGGCAGACGCAGATCAAGCGCCAGGCTGCAAAGCATCGCACCCACGGCGGCTGTTGATTTGGGGTTGCCAATGCGGCCCTGCTGGCTGAACGGATACCACTCATGAACCTGATACTTATCCAGCCAGACGATGCGATTGACCGGAACCGGCTGCAGGTGACGAATCAGTGCCTGAACGCCAGGCAGGCAGCCAGGACGCCCGGTGATCAGCAAAATATCGCAGCTGTAATGGGAAATCGCCTCACATACTGCATGGAGCGGCGAAGCCAGCGTAAACTGACCAGCCAGCATTGCATCCTGCATCTCACGGAAATTTACGTGCAGCGGAACGGTGAATAGATCGAACGTTTCAGAACCCGCAGGCAGGGCATGATCGATCGCCTGTTGCAGATAATTCATCACGTTGCGGGTCGGTTTCTGCGGCAGGAGATCGCCAAAGGTGGCATGCAGGCCAGCCAGCGGATCGTCAATATCGCTCGATTCCCACGCGGCAAGAATGGCATGGCCAATCGGCATAAAGAGCTGAAGCGCCGTTTGCTGGCGCAATACTGCCTGGGTGTCAATTCGGCCGGAGTCACCGAAGAGCGAAGCCATCAGCAGCGAGGCGTCCGCAATACCCGATTTCTGCAGTTGCGTTTGCAGGGCGGGCAGTACATAGCGCTGAATCACATCAAGCAGGGTATCGTCGCCCGCGACTTTAAACCCTTCACGGAACAGCAGTTGCGGCGTGATTTTAACGTTGTTACCCGAGCCATCATCAAGCTGATAATGGGTGATCGCCATATCCGTTGTGCCGCCACCAATGTCGATGGACGCGACGCGCAGTGAACGCCCCGGCTGAACGCCGGGCTCAGGTTCACGATCCGGGCGGGCGAGGGAGGCAAAGAACGCCTCAGTCTGGCCGCCAAAACGAGAAATGGCTTCGTTATACAACCAGACCAGTTGACCGCAGCTGGCTTCATCCCACTCCATCTGGATTTCAGGAACCGGCACCACACTTTTTTCCTGCTGTTTGCGGGTGGCGAAATCTTCATCCTGCGGGTGCCATCCCATTGCTTTCCAGACAATGGCGATCGCTTCGAACATGCGGCGACGGAAAATCTCCCGCTCCTGCTTTGGCATGGCCGACGGCAGGGTCAGGATCAGGGTTCGTAACTGGCGCGGAGATGCCGGGAAGCCCAGACGCAAGCGCGTGGCGACGCTATTGATCTGACCCAGAGCCTGTGCCAGCAGCTCGCACAACATGTGTGTCATCAGCGTGCTACGGCTGTACTGCGGCGAGAAGACTGGCAGTCGCTCGTCCTGCGGCAGCGTAAAGAGCGGCTCACCGTCATCGTTCATCAGGTTCATCAGCGGAAACGCGGTAGCCAGAGGTTCACGCTGGGTTTTGCTGTTCATCTGGCTAAATCGCCAGTCCTGAACCACCGGTGTTTCATCCCAGAGGTAGCGACGCGGGCTGGAGATGCCGCTGTTACCTTCGGTTCCCAGGCGCTGGGTAGCCAGTTTCCGTGCTTCATCGCCGACGCGGACAATCGACGGCCAGACAAAGGCATCTTCGCGACCGCTTTCAACCGAGAAGTGCTGCTTGCCAAAACGCGCTTCTGAGAACTCCAGACGGCTGGTGAACAAGGGTTCATTGAGGAATTGTGGCTCGCTCAACGAACGTACCTGCAGCTCGGCAGTCTGGCGCAGACCATCGTTCGCATCCCCGTGGTCTTCAATAATCACGCCGCAGGTATGGGTATTGCCCACATCGAGGATCAGGTCGACCGGAATGGCAGGGGTACTGAGCGTATGAGTGACAAATTTCACTTCCGGCACGGTAAGCTGCTCACCGAGCATGGTCAGCAGGTTGAGCCAGTGTGCCTGATATTCAAAACTACGCATCGCCTGTTGCAGATCACGTTCAGAGCGGTTTTCAACACCGTCGGCATACTGGGTGAATGCCTCACGCAGCCAGCCGTCAATCCAGGT
The DNA here is from genome assembly GCF_056238685.1 of Enterobacter sp. DVT3837. Lineage (NCBI taxonomy): Bacteria > Pseudomonadati > Pseudomonadota > Gammaproteobacteria > Enterobacterales > Enterobacteriaceae > Enterobacter > Enterobacter sp. DVT3837. Next base: position 636,783 of record NZ_JBWDLA010000002.1, read on the forward strand.
CTGGTCGAGGAAACTTTCCACTTCGTTATCCCGCCAGGCCAGAGCGAAACGGGTTCCGTTCAGAATGTCGTTTTCGACCGGGGACAGCGCGGACGTGGCATGTTCGGCAATCTGGCTGTCAAGCGCGAGGGTCACGCGGTGCGTATTGCCTGCCGTGTCGGGTTTATCAAGCTTGCGGACCTGAACGCGAGCCCAGTTATCCGGGCCGTCAACAAAGGTCCGTGGCGGGTTAAAGCGCAGGAATGGAACAGGAAGCCAGACACCATCAAGGACCGCCAGCGACTGATGTAGCGCAATGGTGGTTTCCGGTTTCACCACTTCAGGCTGCCCGCCGTTCAACCCGGGCAGAGTATAACGCCCGTTCACCAGGTCGAAATCGAGACGCAGAAGCGGGCCGTTCGCGGTTTTACGTACGAAGCGCCCGTTGCTGGCGGTGTCCTGCGGCGTCAGGCCGAAATCAAGGAACTGCACGCCGCTGTTAGCGATAAGCGTGACGCTTTGTTTATAGTCGCAAAGATTTACCAGCATAGGATCAGGCACCTGCTTTCTTGAACGTCAGTGGGACGACGACGGTGTTTGCATCATAGCGAGCACGACATTCTGCGATATCGCTGGTGCCTGCTTTACAGGAAACCTCCGGCATCGGGTAGCGTGAACCGTCGGTGCAGCGGGCATTACCGCGACTCTTAATCATCAGTTCACCATTGCTGTGAAGCCCGGAGAAGATCTCTGCGCGGCAGACAATGTTGTCACCATGTACTACACGGGCGAAACCTTTGTTGTTCTGGATCTGGTAGCGCAGTGACGGTGGCTTACCGGTCACCGGATCTTTCACATCGAGGATGGCGCGCCAGGTCCCGTTGAGGAAGCGCGTCGATCCCGCTTTCACTTGCTGACCTTCCATAACCATCGCATCTTTCGGAATCGCGACGATAACGACCGGGGCGGGCGCAGGAGCAGGAGCAGGAGCAGGTTCTTTTTCTTTGCTTGCCACTACCTCAGCCTGATGCAACGGTAATTTCATCGCCAGTGGTTCAACTGCTTTGATCGGTTTCGGCGCAATTTCTACAGGCTCTGGCATAGGTGCAGGTGCAGGCTGCGCGGAAGGGGACTGTTTTGGCCACAGCTGCGGTGCGGCAATGGCGGCAACGATCACGGCGGCAACGGGCAGCGTCCACAGCGGGATACGACGCTTTTTCACAACGGTTGTCGGGGTGGGTTCCTGAGCAGGTTGTGGTTGTGTCGCGACTGGAGCAGGTTCTGGCTCATACAGATCCTCCGGCGTAATGCGCACCACCGTCGACGGTGCAATCAGTGGCTCGTCTGCTTGTTCGAAGGTGATGATCGGTTCCGGCTCAGGTTCCGGTTCAGGATCTTCAATCACAACGGGGGCGGGCTCAGGGATCAGTGATTCGCGCAGACAGTCGAGGACATCGTCGCGCGCATTTTCGTTCAGGTTTACAAAGCCCCAGAAGCTAATGACCGGTTTTCCTTCGACCAGAAAGAGAAAGTTTTCGCCCGGAAACTGGAACGCTTTTGACAGCAGTGAACCAAAAAGCTGTTGTGCTGTTTTAGGTGACTGGAGGCACTTCTTACTCAACGACTCGACGCTGGCAAGCGTATTTTCCAGATAGCGCAGGGCGCGAAAACGGTCGTCTTCATCGGCCGCTTTCCAGCTGGTAACACTCCCCTCTATCGGGGAATACCAGTCTACACGGTCACCGCTATCGTTGACCTGTGGAATGGCCAGACAGTCGACAATGGCCTGTTGTTTGCGCAACCGGAGCGCTTCCCGGATTTGTAACGCTGATTCAAAAACGGCTTGTCCGCCGCCGCCAACGGCCTGAAAATCATCCAGATTACCGCTGCGTAAAAGAGTTTTTGCCACGATTTGATCCCATATACTTCTTCACACCGTTACTTTAACGAAATGAGGAAGCAAACAAACGGAGGAAGAGACGCTAAAAGCGCCGATTTCTTGCGGCATAGAAAGTGACGGTTGTGCTTGACGGATAATGGCACTTAAGGCAAATCATCTTTTTCTGCATTGACTGCAAAACCAGCGAAAAACGTGACTTTAGAATAACCTGATAGTGTTTCGTTATTTGCCAGGTCATTAAGCCTGTGCTGTTATTACTGTCCTATATAATAAAACATCCAGGGTTATAACCATGTCTACAGGGAAAACACTGCTCGCCCTTGCGCTGAGCACGCTTTTACCAGCCGGTGCCGCATTGGCGGCAAATAATGACACCATTATTTACTGCTCTGAAGCCTCACCCGAGTCTTTCAACCCGCAAATCGCCAGCTCCGGCCCGTCTTTCGTGGCCAGCTCTCAGGTGTTGTATAACCGTCTGATCAATTTCGATCCGGTGAAAAATACGCCGGTTCCGTCGCTGGCGGAGTCCTGGACAATCTCACCAGACGGTAAGACCTATACGTTTACCCTGCGTAAAGGGGTGAAGTTCAACAGCAATAAATACTTCAAACCGACCCGTGACTTTAACGCCGACGACGTCATTTTCTCCGTCATGCGTCAGAAAGACCCTAAGCATCCTTATCACAACGTCTCGCAGGGCAACTACGAATATTTTAATGACGTCGGCCTCGATAAACTGATTCAGGACGTTAAAAAGGTCGATGATTACCATGTTCAGTTCACCCTCAGTGAACCCAACGCTGCATTCCTTGCCGACTGGGGAATGGATTTTGCCTCTATTCTCTCCGCTGAATACGCTGACGTGATGCTGAAAAAAGGCACGCCAGAGAACGTGGATACCTGGCCGATCGGTACAGGGCCTTATGTGCTGCAGCAGTACAAAGTGGATTCACTGATCCGCTATGTCGCTAACCCGAACTACTGGGAGGGCGAGGTACCGACAAAACACCTGATCTTCTCCATCACGCCAAATGTGGAAACGCGTCTGGCGAAATTGCAGACCAACGAATGCCAGATCATTCCTGCTCCGTCCCCGGTGCAGTTTGATGTGATTAAAAATAACAAAGACCTGACGCTGCACTCTGTCGATGCGTTGAACGCCGGCTATCTGGCGTTTAACACCGAGAAAAAACCGTTTGATAATGTTCTGGTACGTCAGGCGCTAAACTACGCAACCGACAAGAAAGCCATCGTCAATGCGGTCTTTATGGGCTCGGGTACGGTGGCAAAATCACCAATTCCGCCAAACATGATGGGCTTTAATAAAGACCTGAAGGACTACAGCTACGACCCTGAAAAAGCGAAAGCCCTGCTGAAGCAGGCCGGGCTGGAGAAGGGCGTAGAAGTGACGCTGTGGTCAATGCCGGTGCAGCGTCCGTACAACCCTAATTCGCGCCGTATTGCGGAGATGATCCAGAGCGACTGGGCGAAAGTCGGTGTGAAGGCCAAAATTGTCTCTTACGAGTGGGGCGAATACCTCTCCGGCATGCGTAAAGGTGAGCATGACTCTGCGCTGTTCGGCTGGATGTCCGATAACGGTGACCCGGACAACTTTGCCGACGTACTGCTGGGGTGCAACAGCATTAAAACGGGTTCAAACGCAGCACGCTGGTGCGATAAGGGGTATGATTCCCTGGTGCAAAAAGCGAAGCTGACCAGCAACCCGGCTGAGCGCGCTAAACTCTACGGTCAGGCGCAGGAGATTTTCTACCAGCAGGCGCCGTGGATCGCACTGGCGAACGGGAAAACGTTCTACGCTACCCGCAGCAACGTCACGGGTTACAGCGTGAGCCTGATGGGCAGCGATTTCTCAAAAGCGAAGCTGAACTAAGCTTATTATTGCCGGGTAAGGCGTAGCCGCCACCCGGCAATTCACAAGGAGTGACAATGTCACATTTAAACGATGTTATCGCCCGCGTCGATGCCGCCATCGAAGAGAGCGTAATTACCCACATGAATGAACTGCTGATTGAATTAAGCGATGATGCAGAGCTCAGCCGTGAAGATCGCTACACCCAGCAGCAACGTCTGCGCACCGCGATTTCACACCACGGTAAGCAGCATAAAGAGGAGCTGGAGGCGCGACAGGAACAGCTAACGAAAGGCGGCACCATTCTGTAGCGATCAAAACTGGCGTCGCGCGACCAGCCAGGCCCCCACGACCAACATCACCGCGCCGCACACCGGGCCGATCAGGGCGCGCAGCGGTATGCCGTTGCTTCTCAGCACGTCCATCACCAGCCCGCCGATCAACTGGCTTGCCACCAGCACAGCGATGGTCGTCGCCGCGCCTACGTTCTGGTATCCGCTGATACTGGCAAACACGAAAAACGAACCCAGCAGCCCCGGGATCAGCGTCCACCAGCGCACCGTTGCGGCCAGCTCGCTAAATCCGGCGAAGCCCTGTTTCAGCAGCAGAATGCTGACAAAAAGCACAATGCCGACCAGTGAATTCAGCAGCATTGCGATAAGAATAGTGGAGGAGGACTGGGTGATGCGCACCATTAAGGTATTTTGCACCACCAGACCGATTCCCGCCGCCACCAAAAAAGCCAGCGTCATTGACTGATTCATGGGATGGCGTCCGGGTCGCTGCGCTCATCCAGTTGCAGCTGCATAAAGGTTAAGTCCAGCCAGCGGCCAAACTTGGTACCCACCTGCGGCATTTGACCCGTCGTCACAAAACCGAGCGTTTCATGGAGATGAATCGAGGCATGATTCTGCGCTTCGATGCCTGCGACCATCACGTGTTTGCCGATGACGCGGGCTTCGTTAATCAGCGCTTTCATCAATGTGCGACCAATCCCTTTGCCCTGATGATCCGGATGAACATAGACCGAATGTTCTACCGTATGACGAAAACCGTCGAAGGCACGCCAGTCACCAAAAGAGGCATAGCCCGTGATAACACCGTCTTCTTCACTGACCAGTACCGGGTAACCTGCGAGGGTGCGTGCCTCAAACCAGGCGATACGATTATCGGTGTCGACGGTCTTATCGTTCCAGATTGCGGCAGTGTGCAACACCGCGTGGTTGTAAATTTCTCCTATCGCAGCGCAGTCTTCTTTGCAGGCATGACGAACGATCATGATGAAACCTCTGTGTGTTGTTCACTATAGTATTACGATTTAACTACGATATTACACAACTGTATCGCCAGATAGCTATGACATAAGCCATATTTTTTTGTTATCAAAAGCCCATTGAAATGCCGTTCATACACTATAGTATGACGTCATGAACACCATAACAGACACCATGAATCAACGGATTAGCGCAAGAATTCGCCTTGAACGCGAGTCTCGCGGATGGTCTTTGAGCGAGCTTGCTGACCGGGCAGGCGTTTCGCGTGCGATGATCCACAAGATAGAACGTGGGGACAGTAGCCCTACGGCAACGTTGCTTGCCCGCTTGTCGGGGGCTTTTGGCATCAGCATGTCGATGCTGATTGCCAGAGCCGAGATGCAAGAGGGAAAACTACTGCGCGTCGCCAACCAGCCCGTCTGGCGCGATCCACAAACGCATTACCTTCGCCGCCACGTTTCTCCCCGCACAGATCTTCCCATTGACCTTGTTCAGGTTGAACTCCCGGCGGGGAGCGATGTGCCTATGCCAGCCTCTTCTTATGCGCTGGCTCGTCAGCTTATCTGGCTACAAATGGGTGAGCTGGTGTTCCAGGAGGGCGATACGCGCCACGAGATGCGGGCCGGGGACTGTCTGGAGCTGGGGCCGCCTAATGACTGTCGGTTCATCAACGAGACGAATGAAACCTGCATCTATCTGGTCGTACGGCTTAACCAATCTGGCTCGTAATGTTAAAGCGATAACGCCGATCGTGAGCCAGGCTGTAATGACATTTGAACCAGAAGGAGTTCCTGATGAATCAATCTGTTTCCCTTAATCGCCGCTGGGTACTGGCCTCCCGCCCACAGGGTGCGCCGGTCGCGGAGAATTTTCGTCTGGAGGAGCAACCTGTTCCAGCGCCAGTTGAGGGGCAGCTTTTGCTCCGTACGGTCTGGCTGTCGCTGGACCCTTACATGCGTGGCCGCATGAGCGATGCGCCATCCTATTCACCGCCGGTTGAGATCGGTGCGGTGATGGTGGGAGGGACGGTCAGTCGCGTTGAGCGCTCAAACCATCCCGACTTCAAAGCCGGTGAATGGGTGCTGGGCTACAGCGGCTGGCAGGAGTATGAACTCTCGGACGGCAGCGGCCTGGTCAAGCTGGGTGAAAATCCGTCTCATCCTTCCTGGGCGCTGGGTATTCTGGGTATGCCGGGCTTTACCGCCTATATGGGGTTGCTGGATATCGGGCAACCTAAAGCGGGGGAAACGCTGGTGGTTGCTGCCGCAACAGGCCCGGTTGGCGCGACCGTTGGGCAGATTGGCAAAATCAAAGGTTGCCGGGTGGTCGGCGTGGCCGGTGGCGCAGAAAAATGCCGCCATGCGGTTGAGGTCCTCGGGTTTGACCTCTGTCTGGATCACCACGCTGCGGATTTTGCCGACCAGTTGAAACACGCCTGTCCGAAAGGAATTGATGTCTATTATGAAAACGTCGGCGGGAAAGTCTTTGACGCCGTTCTGCCGCTGCTGAATACCTCCGCGCGCGTCCCGGTGTGTGGTCTGGTCAGTGGCTATAATGCGACGGGTCTGCCTGACGGCCCGGACCGTTTGCCGCTCCTGATGGCGACCATTCTGAAGAAACGCATTCGTATGCAGGGCTTTATCATCGGCCAGGACTATGGGCATCGCATTAAAGAGTTCCAGCAAGAGATGGGGCGCTGGGTGCAGGAGGGCAAAATTCACTATCGTGAACAGGTGACTGACGGCCTGGAGAACGCGCCTGAGGCGCTGATTGGCCTTCTGGAAGGGCGAAACTTCGGCAAAGTCGTGATTCGCGTCGTGGGCGACAATAAATAAACCACAATATGGCGGGGTTTCCCGCCATATTTATTTGTGAAGATACGATATATTGTCTTTAATTAACTGACATGGCTTTTCGGGTAATGGTGCCAACTTACTGATTTAGTGTACGATGGTGTTTTTGAGGTGCTCCCGTGGCTTCCATCTCCATCAGTTGTCCCTCCTGCTCAGCTACTGAAGGCGTGGTGCGTAACGGTAAAAGTACTGCCGGACATCAGCGCTATCTCTGCTCTCACTGCCGTAAAACATGGCAACTGCAGTTCACTTACACCGCTTCTCAACCCGGTACGCACCAGAAAATCATTGATATGGCCATGAATGGTGTTGGATGCCGGGCAACCGCCCGCATTATGGGCGTTGGCCTCAACACGATTTTACGTCACTTAAAAAACTCAGGCCGCAGTCGGTAACCTCGCGCATACAGCCGGGCAGTGACGTCATCGTCTGCGCGGAAATGGACGAACAGTGGGGCTACGTCGGTGCTAAATCACGTCAGCGCTGGCTGTTTTACGCGTATGACAGGATACGGAGGACGGTTGTGGCGCACGTCTTCGGTGAACGCACTCTGGCCACACTGGAGCGTCTTCTGAGCCTGCTGTCGGCCTTTGAGGTCGTGGTATGGATGACGGATGGCTGGCCGCTGTATGAATCCCGCCTGAAGGGAAAGCTGCACGTAATCAGCAAGCGTTACACTCAGCGAATTGAGCGGCATAACCTGAATCTGAGACAACATCTGGCAAGGCTGGGACGGAAGTCACTGTCGTTCTCAAAATCGGTGGAGCTGCATGACAAGGTCATCGGGCATTATCTGAACATAAAACACTATCAGTAAGTTGGAGTCATTACCACCCTCCTGATGGCAATAAGCCATCAGGAGTTATTCACCGAATAAATAATTAGCTACGGTATATAGTCGCTGTGTTAAATAATCTCTTAGTTAAAATATTGTCGCTGTAAAAGAGAATTTGCTTCATCAATCAACTTATCAATCGCCTTCTGGCAGTCGCCCACATCCCGTCGCTCAAGGGCCGCAAGTAGCTCATCATAGTGATATGTCGACATCGTGATGTCGTTGAGTTCCTGGTGCAGATAGTTAATGCACGGCCCGATGCGGACCCACAACTGTTCAATTAAGGCATTGAGCGTAGGCATTTCCGCATACTGATAAAGCGTAAACCGGAAGACACGATTCGCATGCAAGGCCTGCTGAACGTTACCATTACGCATGGCGTCATGAAAGGCGTCCGACAATTTGTGCAGCACGTCCAGCTTGCCGTCAGACATATTCTGACATGCTGCGGCAACCGCCATCGGCTCAAGTTGTTTTCGGATGGCATTAATCTCGTTATAACGCTCCAGCGTCACCTCAGGCACCAGAAATGCCTGTGCTGGCGTGGCATGTAACGCCCCTGATGACACCAGACGCAAAAGCGCCTCACGAACCGGGGTAATACTGGTGCCTAATTTATCGGCGATCTCTTTCGTAATCAGTCGTGCCCCAGGTTTGAGTGAGCCTGTAATTAACGCTCCTTTCAAACTGAGTTCAACTTGCATGGTAAGACTGATCCTTTGCGCTTTTTCTAAATGATCCAAATCAAGCATGTTCAATTCCTGTAGCTAAAGCTCAATGCTATTTTTAAACGTGAGTTTAATAAAACGACGCCGGTCCGATATATCCTGTATCGTCATGCCTGGTGGTGGGAAGTACGTAAAAACATCAAAACGTGCAAAATTTGTATTTTTCGTTTTCGGGCTCATCCGGGATGATGGCGCGAAAAGCCGGTAATGACTCCAACTTACTGATAGTGTTTTATGTTCAGATAATGCCCGATGACCTTGTCATGCAGCTCCACCGATTTTGAGAACGACAGTGACTTCCGTCCCAGCCTTGCCAGATGTTGTCTCAGATTCAGGTTATGCCGCTCAATTCGCTGAGTGTAACGCTTGCTGATTACGTGCAGCTTTCCCTTCAGGCGGGATTCATACAGCGGCCAGCCATCCGTCATCCATACCACGACCTCAAAGGCCGACAGCAGGCTCAGAAGACGCTCCAGTGTGGCCAGAGTGCGTTCACCGAAGACGTGCGCCACAACCGTCCTCCGTATCCTGTCATACGCGTAAAACAGCCAGCGCTGACGTGATTTAGCACCGACGTAGCCCCACTGTTCGTCCATTTCCGCGCAGACGATGACGTCACTGCCCGGCTGTATGCGCGAGGTTACCGACTGCGGCCTGAGTTTTTTAAGTGACGTAAAATCGTGTTGAGGCCAACGCCCATAATGCGGGCGGTTGCCCGGCATCCAACACCATTCATGGCCATATCAATGATTTTCTGGTGCGTACCGGGTTGAGAAGCGGTGTAAGTGAACTGCAGTTGCCATGTTTTACGGCAGTGAGAGCAGAGATAGCGCTGATGTCCGGCAGTACTTTTACCGTTACGCACCACGCCTTCAGTAGCTGAGCAGGAGGGACAACTGATGGAGATGGAAGCCACGGGAGCACCTCAAAAACACCATCGTACACTAAATCAGTAAGTTGGCACCATTACCCAGGAGGGTTATTTCATTAATAAAATAAACTTTTCTTTTTGCTTACTCGAAGCGATAAGAGATCGACATACCTACGCCATAGTTACGCCCGGGTGCAGGCTCGTAATAACGACCATTGGATTCGTTGACAATAACCGAGCCGACGTACTCTTTGTCGAACAGGTTATCTACGCGGCCAAAGACGTCCATTCCCCAGTTACCATAGTTGAGTTTATACCCGGTATTCAGCCCAACCACGCTGTACGACGGGGCTTTCGCCGTGTTTTCGTCGTCGGCCATGATATCGCTCATGTAGCGGACATCTGAACCTGCGTACCAGCCTTCCTCCGGCTGCCAGCCAAACGAGGCATAACCCATGTTGCGGGCGATACCTGGCATGCGGTTTCCATTACAGTCTGCGTCGCTGCATACGTTGGTACGGTAGGTGGCGTCCAGATAGGTCCACGCCATTTTCAGCTTCCAGTTTTCAGCAAACTGCTGGTCCAGGGAAACCTCCACCCCCTGACGACGGGTTTTACCGGCATTTTTATAGCTGGTACGGCCGCCGGAACTGGAATCGACCACGATCTCATCATCAGTATCTGTACGGAACAGCGCAGCCGTCAGCAGACCATTGCCGATACGGGTTTTGCTCCCCACTTCATACGTATTGTTGGTGGAAGGTTTCAGGCCAATATTCAGACCGCCCTGGTTATCTGAACGATATGAGAGTTCGTTGATTGTTGGCGTTTCGAATCCGCGCCCGGCAGCAGCATAGAGATTCCACGCGTCCGTCATGACATATTTCACGGAGCCCGCCGGGAGCCACTTGTGATAGCTCGCGTCACCACTGTCATCCCCGTTGCCCGGCGTAATGTAATGATCGTTGGAGTCGAACCAGACCGAACTGTAACGCACACCCGCATCCACAGAGAGCTTCTGTGTCAGCTGCCAGCTGCTTTGCAGATAAGGGTCGACGTTCCACATCAGGTTACGCTCGTTACGGCGCTTATCACCCTTCACACCGTATTCCGGCACGCCGTTATTCATCACGAAGTTTTCATACCCGCGACGATCTTCGCTCAGGTTTTCATAGTTCAGGCCGGTGGTAAGGGTCACCGGCACCAGCAGCTCGCCACGGTGCGTCCAGCGGGTATCAACGCCCTGGTAATGGCGCTGCATATCAATCACACCACCAGAGTGAGATGGCTTAAGCTGCGGTTGATAAGGTATTGACTGATACTGCGTCATTTCACGCTCACCGGCATACATCATCACGCTAAGGTCGTCCTGGGCACTGAGCTGGCGGTCATAGCGCAGACCGGCCTGGGTCTGTTTGATGGTCTTACGGGTGTTGTACTGATCGCCGCGCGGAGACTGGCGCGGGTCATTCCGCCACTCCTGGTAATCGAGTCCACCCGGATCGTTAGCCTTCATGTCCACGCTATTAACGATCAGCGTGAGTTTACTGACATCATCTATACGCACACCCAGTTTGGCATTGGCGAGATTCTTCCGCGCACCGCTGTGGTCACGATAGCCTTTAGTGGTGAAGCGGGTGGTGGAAACGGTGTAATCCACATCGCCTGCGTGTGTCCCGTCACCCATTGCGCCCGTGGCTTTCATGCCATAGCGCCAGGTACCGTAACTGCCGTAATAGCTGCTGGCCTCAATGGTCGGCGGCTGCTGCCCGGTCTGGGTGTTGATGTTAATCACACCACCCGAGGCGTTGCCGTACAGGGCAGAGAAGGGGCCGCGCAGCACTTCAACAGTGTCCACACTGGAAAGATCGATGTTGGAGGTTTGCCCTTGTCCGTCAGGCATGGTGGCTGGAATACCGTCGACATACATGCGGATACCGCGTACGCCAAAGGTTGAACGGGCACCAAATCCACGCATTGACAGCTGGAGATCCTGCGCATAGTTCTGGCGGTTTTGAATTTGCAGGCCTGGAACGCTACCCAGTGATTCAGACAGGTTGATGCGTGGCGTGGCCTGACGCATATCATCGCCATTCACGACGCTCACCGCGGCTGGAGTATCGAGTTCCGATACAGTTTGCGGTGTAGCGCTGACGATCATGGTCTGTTCATCCGCACTCATCGCAGTGAGAGGCGCAACAATAACAGGAACCAGCATCAGAGATGCCTTACGGGCGGAAATGATTTTCATGAGTAAAACCGGTTGTGGTATCTAAACGAACCAAATGGAACATGTGCCTATATGTTAAATGTTTTGTAAATGTTTTGAAAACTTTAACCGCACGTTGCGTTAATGAATGTGGGCGAGGGAAAGAAAAACTCCACATTTTGTTGATTAATGATTACTATTCTCATTATCAAAAGGCAATGCCAGGACGTTGCCTGCCGGAAGTGATGTCAGCAGAAAACCCTCTTTTCAGAAAAGGAATTGTTATGTCTTTACGTCATCTGTGCTCGCCGCGACTGAGCCTTTCTCTGCTGTCTGCTACGTTACTGTTTGCCAGCACCTTCCAGGTGCACGCCGCCGAAGAGATCCTGCGTAAAGCGGTGGGGAAAGGGGCGTATGAAATGGCGGTAAGCCAGCAGGAGAATGCGCTGTGGGTTGCGACGTCGCAAAGCCGTAAAACCGATAAGGGCGGGGTTATCTATCGCCTTGACCCGGTCACGCTGGACGTGACGCAGGCGATTCATAGCGATCTCAAACCTTTCGGTGCTACCTTTGACAAGGCGAGCCAAACGCTGTGGTTCGGTAACACCATCAACGGCGCGGTGACGGCGATTGATGCCAAAACGGGCGACGTGAAAGGGCGTCTGGTGCTCGATAATCGCCAGCGCAGTGAAACCGTCAAACCGCTGCAGCCGCGCCAGCTGGTGGCTGATGACAGCACTAACACCGTCTATATCACTGGTGTGGGTAAAGAGAGCGTGATTTGGGTGGTGGATGGCGCAACGCTGAAGCTGAAAGAGACTATTGCTAATACCGGCACCTATAGCACCGGCCTGGCGCTGGATGCGCAGGCGAAACGCCTCTATACCACCAATGCCGACGGTGAGCTGGTGACGATTGATACGGCCACCAACAAAATCCTGAGTCGTAAAAAAGTGCAGGACGACGGGAAAGAGCACTTCTACCTGAATCTGAGCCTCGATACTGCCGGCCGGCGTGCGTTCCTGACCGATTCAAAACAGCCGGAAGTGCTGGTGGTGAGCCTGAAAGACGGCAGCGTGATCGAGAAAATCTCAGCACCAGAATCACTGGCCGTGCTGTTTAACCCGGCACGCAATGAAGCGTATGTGACGCACCGTGAAGCCGGTAAGGTGAGCGTGATTGACGCGAAATCTTACAAAGTGACGAAAACCTTCGACACGCCGGTCTACCCGAACAGCCTGGCGCTCTCTGCGGATGGCAAAACGCTGTATGTGACGGTAAAACAGAAATCTACTCGTCAGCAGGAAGCGACCCAACCTGACGACGTAATTCGTATCACGCTGTGATGTAAAAAAAAGGGAAGGCATCTGCCTTCCCTTTTTAATGATTAACGCGACGTTTCTTCAACCAGCGGTGCGTCGTGTTTTTCATCATCAGGATGAACCGGCGCGGTGCTGTGAATTTCGTGAACGCGTTTACGCACGCCAAACCAGCCAGCAATCAGCAGTACAGCCAGCAGCGGTATAGTGGCGATGGTGTAGGTGCCGTTCGGGTAATCGAACGCCATCAGTACCAGCACGCTGAACAGGAAGAGCAGGGTGAGCCAGGAGGTCACCGGCGCACCAGGCAGCTTAAAGCTCACGTCAGCGGCTTTACCTTCTTTAATGGCTTTACGCAGACGCATCTGGCAGACCACGATAAAGGCCCAGGATGCGATAATACCAAGCGCAGCAACGTTCAGAACGATTTCGAAGACCCGGGACGGGACCAGATAGTTCAGGAATACGCCGAATACATACACTACCAGCGTCGCCAGAATACCGGCATACGGCACGTGCTGCTTGCTCATTTTCGACATGAACTTCGGCGCAGAACCGCCCATGGACATGGAGCGCAGGATACGGCCGGTAGAATAAAGCCCGGAGTTCAGGCTGGAGAGCGCTGCGGTCAGTACCACGATGTTCATGATGCTGCCAACATAAGGCACGCCCAGCTTAGAGAAGAAGGTCACAAACGGGCTCTGACCCGCCTGATAGGCGTTCCACGGCAGTAACAGAACCAGCAGTACCACGGAACCAACGTAGAACAGACCGATACGCCAGATCACGCTGTTAATGGCTTTTGGCACCATCGTCTGCGGATCTTTACATTCACCCGCAGCAGTACCCACCAGTTCGATAGAGGCAAAGGCAAACACCACACCCTGAACCAGTACCAGCGCTGGCATCAGACCGTGCGGGAAGAATCCGCCGTTATCGGTTATCAGATGGAAGCCAGTGGCATTACCATCCAGTGGTTTACCGCTGCCGAGGAAGACAGTACCCACGATCAGGAACACGACGATGGCCAGCACTTTGACCAGTGCAAACCAGAATTCCATCTCCGCAAACCACTTCACGCCGATCATGTTCATGGTGCCGACAATGGCCAACGCACCAAGCGCAAAGACCCACTGCGGCACATCACCAAACGCGCCCCAGTAGTGCATATACAGCGCCACGGCGGTGATATCGACAATACCGGTCATCGCCCAGTTGACGAAGTACATCCAGCCTGCAACATAGGCCGCTTTTTCACCGAGGAATTCACGGGCGTAAGAGACAAAACTGCCGCTTGAAGGGCGATGCAATACCAGTTCGCCCAGTGCACGAAGAATAAAGAAAGAGAAGATCCCGCACACCAGATAGACCAGGGCGAGAGCCGGGCCCGCCATCTGCAAGCGAGCGCCTGCACCTAAAAACAGACCCGTTCCGATAGCGCCGCCGATGGCGATCATTTGAACCTGACGGTTGCCCATCGCTTTGTGGTAGCCCTCTTCGTGGGAATTCAACCAGCGACGTTTAGCAGCATGATGATCGGCTGCGCTTTTATTGCTTGTTTTCATTGAGTTACCTGTTTGCCTGTCTGAACCATTATCGTGATAGTCCTGCCTGGCAGAGTGCAATACAAACGATTGCTTCTGCGCAAACACATGTCGCCTTCCCAGTGATTCTACGTATGGATAAGGCGAAACATGGCGAGGCATCCTACCTGCAATTCATAAGCGACGCAAAATATAACCGTGCCGAAAGTGATGCAGGTCGAAGGAAATCGTGTGGTCAGAGCAGACGTGGATCACAAGATGCTGAATCGTGATGATTTTTTAGACGAACCCATTAGTGACTTGATGATTTATTCATCAATATTGCTTAATGGTTGCGCAGTGAAATGAACTCATTGCAAACACAACGCTTCAATCAGCAACGAAAAGGCGAGGGTATGCTGGCGACGGCTTGGGTAATAAAGATGATCGTGACGCAGGGTCGTGACTGGTTACAGGAGTGGGGCAAAGAGGCTGAGCCGCTTAACCAGGGCGATGACGCACATTGCCATCGCCGAATCCGTAAACGGTAGCCCGGTAAAGTGGCTGGAAAAAGTTACTGACGAGCAGTGCCTGAACGACTAACCGCCAAAAACGGAAATTGCCTGCTGCAGGCGCGTTGTGCGCTGCGTCAGGTGATTAGCGGCCTGAGTGACATTATCCACCATCCCCGTATTGTTATGCGTCATTGCACCAATACGGGAGATGGACGCGTTGATAAGCGTCAGCGCCTGAGTCTGTTCCTGCGTGGCATGACCGATCTCCTTAATCAGGGAGGACATCTGCAGAACATTGTCGATCATGACCGTCAGCTGCGTTTCGGTTTGTTCCACCTTTTCCACACCCGCGTTCACACTGGAGACGTTTTTCTCAATAAGCGTTTTGATCTCTTTAGCCGCCGTCGCGGAGTGCTGCGCAAGGTTTCGCACTTCAGCCGCCACCACCGCAAAACCGCGCCCGGCTTCACCTGCGCGTGCCGCTTCAACGGCAGCATTTAGCGCCAGTATATTGGTCTGAAAGGCGATGCGATCGATAACGCTGATGATATCGACGATCTGACTGTTATCCTGCGAAACGGATTGCATCATGCCGATAGTCTCTTTCATCATCGCTTCACCGCAGTGGGCGCTGGCACTGGTGCGATCCGCCATCAGGATCGCTTCTTTTGCGGTTTCCGCCGTCTGCTTAACGGCACTGGCAATTTCTTCCACTGCGGCTGCGGTTTGCTGCAGAAAGTCTGCGGTCTCTTCAGAACGCGCCTGCAGATCCGCGCCCTCTTTGGCGACCTGCTGGCTGATAGTGCCAATCCCGTTAATCTGCGCCCCGACATCGTCGACCAGAGAATTCAGGTTTAAACCGGATTGGTTGACCAGACGCATCATCAGACCGATTTCATCGATCCTGTCAAAGTGGTAATACTCGGTTTTACGCCCTGAAACCACGCACTGCATCTGTTGAACAATGGATTTTACCGGCCGGGCAATTTGTGCATGAAGATAATATGCCAGGGTTATAAATAGCAGAACCAGACCGCCGAACTGTGTAAGCGTATTCGGGAATAATAAAATCAGCAAACAGGAAAACAGGGCCGTCACTGTAATACCGAGATAGATTCTTTTGCTGGTACTGAGTCGTTTAAAAAGAGACATGAAAGAAAATAAACCGCGACGAACCAATAATCCCTTATAAAAACGATGATGCGTTAATTCGTTATTGCGTACTTTCTCATAGAGTTTTTCACTGGCAGCGATCTCTTCGCGTGCTGGAATATTCCGCACGGAGATATAGCCTGTTAAGTTTCCATCCTGCCAGACTGGCGTCACATTAGCGCGTACCCAATAGTGATCGCCGTTCTGACGACGGTTCTTGACTAGCCCTGTCCAGGTTTCCCCCTGTTGTAGGGTAAACCACATGTCACCAAACGCCTCGGCAGGCATGTCGGGGTGGCGAATAATATTATGCGGTTCGCCCATAAGGTGTTCTTCTTTATATCCGCTAGCTTCAATAAAAGCGGAATTGGCATAGGTAATATGACTTTGCGTATTGGTGGTCGACATTAACGTCGAGCCTTCGTTAAGAAAATACTCGCTTTGTGTAACGGGACTGTTACGCCTCATGAGTAACTCCATGATGATGTGAAAGAATAAAAACCGCCCGGTAAACTCTCAGGCAAGATTGATGTGATTATTTTTATAGCTGTCTGCTGTGTATTCTCTATTAAATTCTGCTTGTCCGAAATACCTGGTGCTAATTATTTTTTATCTATTAAACTGAGTCAATGTAATAAAAATGAAAATAATTTCGAGCGCAGTTTCGTCATCCCCTGCAAATAAATGACATAAGCCAAATTAAAAGCGGGAGATCACCTCCGCGAGGTAAATTAAGATGTCGAAATAGCGTTTCGTTAACAGAATGAAAACGTGATGATTTGCGCGACCCTGTTGGCTCGGATGCGGGCAGAAAAGTGGTTGCACCTCAAAAGTCTTAGTCTTTGCATGGTTTTGGATATCTGATTTCCGGCAAACTAAATGTAAATTAATTGTTTCTCAGTAGTGAATTACGCCTTTAATAATGTCGCCATGTTAAGTCAAACGAGAACGCAACATGTCATGGCGAATCAGCATTCTGGATAAAAGCCCCATCGCTGAAAACGAAACCGCTGCCGATGCACTGGCGCGTACTTTGACGCTGGCGCAACAGGCAGAGAACCTGGGTTATCACCGCTTCTGGATTGCCGAACATCACAACACACCGCAGCTGGCCAGTCCCTCACCGGAGCTGCTGATTGCCTGGATCCTGGGACAAACAACGCGCATTCGAGTGGGGTCGGGCGGCGTCATGCTCCAGCACTATAGCCCGTATAAAGTTGCCGAGAATTTTAACGTTCTGGCCGCCCTGGCGCCGGGTCGCGTTGATCTCGGCGTCGGAAAAGCCCCGGGCGGGCTGCCACTCTCGACCCGCGCGCTGCAGCAGGGTCTGAATCAACAGGAAAAGGGCAGCTTTGCCGAACAACTGGCTCATCTTGACCACTGGATCCGCCCAGAAAACCAGGCTGCGGAAGAGGTTGTTCGCGCAACGCCGCTACCGCCCGTACCTGCACAGGGTTTTCTGCTGGGCGCAAGTGCTGAAAGCGCGCTGCTGGCCGCAAAACTCGACTGGCACTTTGTTTTTGCTGCGCACCTGAATGGCGATCCTGACCTGCTGCGCGAGGTGATCGCCACCTGGCGTGAAAACAGCGTCCGCGACGTGATGGTGGCGGTGCAGGCAATTGTTGCGCCGACGCAGGCTGAAGCGGACGCGCTTGCGCAGAAGGTCGAGGTGTGGGGCGTTGAGCTGGCAAACGGCCAGCGCGTGACCGTCGCCAGCGAAGAACAGGCTTATGCCTTTGCACGTCAGGCGGGCAGCGAACCGGTACGTATTGCCCGTCGGGCCCAGTCTCTGCTGGCCGGTACGGCTGAATCAGTCCTGGAACAACTGAACGCCCTGCATGAACAGTGGGGCATTGACGAATTCATTATTGATACCCCGGTTGCGGATGGCGTTGCGCGCGTGCAGTCCCTGCGTCTGCTGGCCCAGGAGCGGCTTAACAAGGAGGTCACGGTATGAGCTTTGGCGAACAACTGATTGCCTGGCGGCGCGAGCTGCATCAGAACCCGGAATTGTCAGGTCAGGAAGTAGAAACCACCGCACGCCTGCACCAGTGGCTGACAAAGGCAGGCATAACGCCGTTGCCTTACGCACTGCCAACCGGTCTGGTGGCGGAAATCGGGACCGGTGACAAGCTGATTGCGCTACGGGCAGATATAGACGCTTTGCCGATTGAAGAGCGCAGCGGGGTGCCGTTTAGCTCACAGCGTGCGGGTGTGATGCATGCCTGCGGGCATGATATCCACACCAGCGTGATCCTTGGGGCCGCGTTAAAACTGAAAGAGCGGGAAGCCTCGCTCAACGGCCGGGTGCGAATCCTGTTTCAGCCTGCCGAAGAGAACTTTGGTGGTGCGAAAAGCCTGGTGCGGGCCGGTGCGTTGCGTGATGTCAGCGCGATTTTCGGCATGCATAACGAACCTTCGCTGTCGGTCGGCGAGTTCGCCACCCGTGGCGGGCCATTCTATGCCAACGTCGACAGATTTGTGATTCGCATAACCGGTAAAGGCGCGCATGCTGCCCGGCCACATGAAGGCAACGATGCGATTGTTCTGGCGAGTCAACTGGTGACCGCTCTGCAAAGCGTCGCCAGCCGTAACGTCAATACGCTGGATTCGGTGGTACTGAGCGTTACGCGTATTGCGGGTGGGAATACCTGGAACGTGTTGCCAGAAAGCGTCGAGCTGGAAGGCACACTGCGCACTCATCGTACGGAGGTGCAGCAGAATGTTAAAACCCGCGTGGAAGAAATCGCCGCCGGGTTTGCCAGCGCCTTCAGCGCACAGATTGATATTACCTGGTACGCCGGGCCCACCGCGCTGGTGAATGATGAACGTTGGGCAGATTTTGCCACCTCGGTCGCCCGGGAAGCGGGGTATGAGACCCGGCACGCCGAACTGCATATGGGAGGGGAAGATTTTGCCGTCTATTTGCAGCAGATCCCGGGGGCATTTGTCAGCATTGGCAGCAATAGTTCGTTTGGTTTACACCACCCGGCATTTAATCCGGATGAAGCCCTAATTGAGCCGGCTGCCCGCTATTTTGCACAGCTTGCGGAAAAAGCCCTGCAACACGTTTAATTCAGAAGAGGTAAATATGTCTGCAACCCGACAATTGCGGCTGGGGACCATTTTGCATGGTGCATCCGGGAATATGTCAGCCTGGCGCCACCCGGCGGCCACCGCTGATGCCAGTATTAATTTTGAATTTGTAAAAGCGACGGCATTAAAAGCGGAAGAGGGGAAACTCGATTTCTTATTCGTTGCTGATGGCCTTTATATCAACGAAAAATCGATCCCGCATTTTTTAAATCGTTTTGAACCGCTGACGGTATTGTCCGCGCTGGCAAGTATCACCTCGCGTCTGGGGCTGGTGGGAACTTTATCCACCTCTTACAGCGAGCCCTTTACCACGGCGCGCCAGTTCGCCAGCCTTGACCACCTGAGCAACGGGCGTGCGGGCTGGAACGTGGTGACCTCGCCGCTGGAAGGTTCTGCGAAGAACTTTTCCCGCGAAAAGCACCCGGAACATGCCCTGCGTTACCGGATTGCAGACGAGTATCTCGACGTAGTGAAAGGGCTCTGGGACTCCTGGGAAGGTGACGCCTTTGTACGCAATAAAGAGAGCGGTCAATTTTTTGACCCGGCCAAACTGCATGCGCTGGATCACTACGGTGACTTCTTCCAGGTCGCCGGACCGCTGAATATTGGCCGTACACCACAAGGGCGTCCGATTGTCTTTCAGGCGGGCGCGTCGGATGACGGTAAAAGACTGGCGGCGAAACATGCCGACGCCATTTTTACCCATCACGATACGTTCGACGAGGCAAAAGCTTTTTACCGCGACGTGAAGCAGCAACTGGAAACTAACGGACGCCGCACGTCAGATCTGCATATTTTCCAGGGCGTTAGCGTGATTGTCGGAAAAGACGCCGATGATGTGGAAAACCAATATCAAACGACGGCGGCGCTGGTGTCGATTAATGATGCTTTGAACTACCTTGGGCGTTATTTCGAGCACCACGATTTCAGCCAGTATCCACTCGATGAACCGTTCCCGGATATCGGTGATTTAGGTAAAAACAGCTTCCGTAGTACTACCGATGAAATCAAACGTAATGCCCGGGAGCGCAACTTAACCCTGCGTCAGGTGGCGCTTGAGGCGGCTTCACCGCGCCCGCGTTTTTCCGGTACGCCGGAGCAGGTGGCGGACGGTCTGCAAGCCTGGTTTGAGGATTATGCGGCTGACGGATTCATCATTCAGGGTGGGACGCCGGACACCTTCCCGCGCTTTGTTGACCAGGTGGTGCCCGTTTTACAAGGCCGTGGCCTGTTCCGTACCGAATACCCGGGCACCACGCTGCGCGAAAGTCTGGGCTTAGACGAACCCCAAAACCAGTTCATAAAACAATAAAAGAGAATACCGCTATGCAGAAAAAAACGCTTATTCTGGCGCTTGCGCTGGCCTTTACTCCTGCCGTCTGGGCAGAGAATGTGAACATTAACGGTACTGGCGTCAGCATTGAGGCCAATAAAACGCCGATCAACACGACCAAAAACAGTGATGCAGTAGCAAAACTGCCTAAGGATTATCGGTTTGCCGTACCGGGCAAATTTACCGTCGCGGTGGCAGGGCTGAATCAACCGCCGCTGACGGTGTTTTCAGATGACAACAAAACGCTGCTGGGCAGCGAGGTTGATGTCGCCCGTCTGGTGGCCGACAGCCTGGGCCTGGAGCTGAACGTGGTGCCCACCTCCTGGGAGGACTGGCCGCTGGGCGTGGCTTCCGGGAAATATGACGCGGCCATCAGCAATATCACGGTCACTAAAGCGCGCAAAGAGAAGTTTGATTTTGCCACCTACCGTAAGGATTCCCTCGGCTTCTACGTGAAATCGACCAGCCCGCTGAAGTCGATAGAGAAAGCAGAAGATATTGCCGGGTTGAAAATTATCGTCGGCTCAGGCACCAATCAGGAGGCCATCCTGCTGGCCTGGAATGACGAAAACCTCAAGAAAGGGCTCAAACCCTTTACCCCTGTCTACACCAAAGACGATGCGGCGCAAACGCTGGCACTCCAGTCAGGACGTGCGGATGCCTATTTTGGCCCGAACGTAATAGGCGCGTGGAAAGCGGCGTTAACCGGTAAAACCAAACTGGTGGGCAGCGTCGACGGTGGCTGGCCGAAGGCGGCGCACATCGCGGTGACGCTGAAAAAAGGCAGTGGCCTGGTCGAGCCGGTGCAAACCGCACTTAACGGCGTCATCAAAAACGGTGATTACGACAAAGTGCTGAACCGCTGGGGAGAAGGAGTGGAGCGTATCCCGCAATCTGAAGTAAACCCGGCGGGTCTGGGTGACTAAGGAGGGGCTATGAGCGAACAATTCCGGGATGTGTCACCAGAAGATGCGGATCTTCAACCTGTTATCGAGGGGCTGTTTGGAGAATATGCGGCCCGCTACGGTGACTACTTCTCTAAAGACGCTGAAGTGGAACTTACCGAGTGGTACTTAGCGCCGCAGGGGCTGTTCATCGTGCTGGAGCGCGATGGCGAGATTATTGCCACCGGCGCATACAAACCCTTTGACGAGCGTACCGCTGAAATTAAACGTATCTGGACAAATAAATCCCTGCGTCAGCAGGGACTTGCTGGCCGGGTAGTGGCGGAACTGGAGCGCAGGGCGGTGCTGGCCGGTTACAGCCAGATTTACCTCACCACCGGTTTTCGTCAGCCGGAGGCGGTCAGGCTCTATCTCAGCCAGGGGTACCAACCGCAGTTCGATCTCAACCGCAATCCGGAAGAGTACAGTCAGCCACCGTTTGACGGTCGGCTGCGTTTCACCAAAACGCTGGTACGCGAAGCGTTCAGTAAAACCGCATGAGGAACGACGATGAGCAACGTTGAAACCATTAAGGTGGTCCCGGCGCGTTATCCGCTGCGGGCCGTTGGCGCCGCGGTAGCGCTGTTTGTGCTGGCGGTCGTGATTCAGTCCGTAGCCTTTAACCCGCGCTGGGAGTGGGCAGTGTTCGCCCGCTGGTTCTTTGACCCGGTGATCCTTGAAGGTGTAGGGCAAACGCTTCTGCTGACGCTGATCGGCACCGCGCTGAGCGTGGTGATTGGCGGCATGCTGGCCCTGGCGAGACTTTCTTCATCCTGGCTGTTGAGCAGCCTGGCGTGGGGTTA
Source organism: Enterobacter sp. DVT3837 (assembly GCF_056238685.1). Lineage (NCBI taxonomy): Bacteria > Pseudomonadati > Pseudomonadota > Gammaproteobacteria > Enterobacterales > Enterobacteriaceae > Enterobacter > Enterobacter sp. DVT3837. The sequence goes on from NZ_JBWDLA010000002.1 coordinate 658,987, forward strand.
CATCTGGCTGTTTCGATCGTTACCGCTGATCGTGGTGCTGATCATCCTGTACAACTTTTCCTATCTCTACGACACACTCTCGCTCGGCGTGCCGTTCACCGGCATCACCTGGGGCAGCTTTGAAACCATCAACGTGCTGGGGCAGTTTTCCACTGCGGTAGTGGGGTTAACCCTCGTTCAGAGCGCCTATACCGCAGAGATTATTCGCGGCGGATTTCTCGGCGTTGACCACGGGCAATATGAAGCTGCCGCTGCGCTTGGTCTGCCTGCATGGCGACGCACGGTGCGCATCATTTTGCCCCAGGCACTGCGCACCATTCTGCCGTCGGGATTCAATGAAATCATCAGTCTCGCCAAAGGTACGGCGATGGTTTATGTCCTGGCGATGCCGGAACTGTTTTATACCATTCAGATGATCTACAACCGTACGCAGGAGGTGATCCCTCTGCTGATGGTGGGGGCTGCCTGGTATCTGGTGATTACCACCGTTTTGTCCGCTATACAGCATGTCGTTGAGCGCGGTCTTGCCCGCAGCGAACGCCGTTCTGCCGTTAATCAGAACCGTGCGGCCAGCCGTACCCGGTCTGTTACCACCTCGCCAGCACAGGAGCCCATCCATGCAAGCCTCTCCTGAAGGACACATTTCCATTACCGGAGTCAGTAAGTTTTTTGGCCGCCACAAAGCGCTCGACAACGTCACGCTTGAGATCCCTCCGGGATCGGTCACGGTGATCCTCGGGCCGTCCGGCTCGGGTAAATCGACCCTTTTGCGCACCATTAACCATCTGGAGCGAGTCGACGAGGGTTTTATCCAGATCGATGGGGATTATATTGGCTATCGCCGTCAGGGAGACAAACTCTACGAGCTTAAGGAGAAAGAGATCCTCAAACAGCGTGTCAACGTGGGCTACGTGTTCCAGAACTTCAATCTCTTTCCGCATCTCACGGTGCTGGAAAATTTAATTGAGGCACCTGTCGCGCATAAGAAACTCAGCAAAAAAGAGGCGGTAGAGCATGCCTGGAGCCTGCTTGACGTCGTGGGTTTACGCGATAAAGCGGATGCCTGGTCGCGTCATCTCTCCGGCGGTCAGCAGCAGCGCATTGCCATCGCTCGTGCGCTGGCGTTACGTCCTCGCGTGATGCTGTTTGATGAACCCACCTCGGCTCTCGACCCGGAGCTGGTGGGCGAAGTACTGGACGTGATCAAAAAACTGGCCCGATCCGGCACTACGCTGGTGGTGGTGACCCACGAGATTGGTTTTGCCCGGGAAGTGGCGGATCAGGTGGTGTTTATGGTCGACGGTAAAATTGTGGAGCAGGGCAGCAGTGACGAGGTTCTAAACCGTCCGTCGCACCCGCGAACGCGCCAGTTTCTGTCAAAAGTGCTGTAAGGAGCGCAGATGAAATATGGACTTCTGGTGGGGCTGATCTTTTCGGCTGCCAGCCACGCAAGCTTAGATTTAACAGCAAACGAGCGACCTCTGCCGGTAACGGTCGATCCCCAGGCGGTGGCAAAGATACCTGCGGATTATACGTTCGTTGAACCGGGAACACTGACGGTGGCCATTTCGGCGCTGAACTCTCCGCCGCTGGCGCTGCTTGCCAGCGATAACCGAACGCGGATTGGCAGCGATCCGGATATTGCTCGTCTGCTGGCGGGCAGTCTGGGGCTAAAACTGAAGCTGGTCCCCACGGCGTGGGAAGACTGGCCGCTGGGGATCACCTCCGGGCGCTATGATGTGGCGCTGGTGAATATAGCAGTAACCGAGCAGCGGAAAGAGAAATTTGATTTTGCGACCTATCGCGTCGATTCACTGGCCTTTTCGGTGAAATCCACGAGCGAGATTCAGTCAATCAAAAGTGCGGAAGATCTGGCAGGGAAAAAGGTGATCGTTGGCTCTGGCACGAATCAGGAACGTATTCTGCTGGGCTGGAACGAAGAGAACAAAAAGGCAGGGCGTGAACCTGCGCTACCGGTCTATCTGACCGACGATGCCTCGGGCAATCTCTATATTCAGTCCGGCAGGGCAGATGTCTTTTTTGGGCCGCAGTCGGTGTCGGCGTATAAAGCTGCACTGACAGGCAAAACCCGCGTGGTCGGTTTAGGGCCGAAAAAAGCCTGGGTTGCCACCACGACCAAAAAAGGGAATCAGCTGGTTTATGCTCTGCAAGCCGTACTGGACGGGGCAATTAAGCGGGGAGATTACCAGAAGGTGCTGGCGCGCTGGGGAGAGCAGGGCGAAGCAGTGGAGCGCTCCGAGGTCAACCCCCCTGGGATAACCTACTAACCTACTAAAGGTGCTCTACACTTAGGGTTTTTATCCCTGAGGGGGCAACATGATTAAACTCTATGGCGTACCCGGCTGGGGCTCGGCAATCAGTGAAGTGATGCTAACCCTGGCTGATATCCCTTATCAATTTATCAACGTGGACGGGTTTGACCAGCCCGGTCCGCAGCGTGAGCTGTTGCACAAGCTGAACCCGCTGTGCCAGGTGCCCACGCTGGAGCTGGAAAATGGGACCATCATGACAGAAACCGCGGCGATTGCTCTGATGGTACTCGATAAATGTCCCGAGCTTGCTCCACCTCCAGAACAGGCCGAACGCCAGCAGTTTCAGCGTTTACTGATCTGGTTTGTCGCCAATGTTTATCCCACCTTCACGTATGCCGATTATCCCGAGCGCTGGGCGCCCGATGCGCCAGAGCAGCTGCAAAAAAATTGCATTGAGTACCGTAAATCGCTCTATCAGTGGTTCGACAGTCAGCTCAAGGCGAGCCCTTATGCGCTGGGTGAACGCCTGACGCTGCTTGATGTGTATATTGTGGTCACGCGCACCTGGGGGCCTCGTCATGAATGGTTTGCCGCGAATACCCCGAAGATATCAGCGATTGCGGATACAGTTACTCAGCTTCCGAAACTGCACAAGGTGTTAAAGACAAACAATATTATCTGATAACGTGGAACCCTGGCTCATAACTGGAAACCTGCACATGCCACATGTAGATATCAAATGTTTTCCCCGCGATTTGAACGACGAACAAAAAACTGCGCTGGCGGCGGATATTGCCGACCTCATCATTCGCCATTTCAACAGCAAAGACAGTTCCGTGTCGGTTGCGCTGAACCAGGTAGCGCCGGAAGACTGGAAGGCCCAGGTCTGGGATACCGAGATAGGTCCGAAGCTGGATGAGCTGATTAAGAAGCCAGGGTATTCGATGTAAATCTTTTGCCGGGGAGCGGATAAGTCCTCCCCGGTTCAACTTCCCGTTTTTCGCAAAAAACGATAAAAATGCGTTTTGTCTTATCCGCTACACTTAACGTTTCTGACTGACTTATTATTAATCCTTAGGAAAGATCTCCAACAGAATCAATTAAGGACAGACACGTTAAAGGATAATTTTCTGATGACAAAATTACCCCGTTTTTCATTCGCCTTTCTTCATCCCCGTTACTGGCTAAGCTGGGCAGGCATTGCCGCGCTGTGGCTTATCATGCTGCTCCCTTATCCGCTTCTGTTCAGAATTGGTCATGGTCTTGGTCGACTGGCGATGCGCTTGCTTCCCCGCCGCGTCGAAATTGCCCGCCGCAACCTTGAGCTTTGTTTCCCGGAGATGAAAAAGGCGGAGCGAGAGTCATTGCTGCAGCGTAATTTTGAATCGGTAGGAATGGGGGTGATTGAAACCGGAATGGCATGGTTCTGGCCTGCGTGGCGGGTTAAGAAATGCTTTACCGTTAGGGGCTATGAGCACATGGAAACGGCGCGGGCGAAAGGTAATGGCGTGGTGCTGGTGGGAATGCATTTTCTCACACTTGAGCTGGGCGCGCGGATATTTGGCATGCTCAACCCCGGTATTGGCGTATATCGTCCTAATAATAATGCCCTGCTGGACTGGCTACAGACGCGAGGGCGTCTGCGTTCCAATAAATCTATGCTCGATCGTCATGATTTAAAAGGCATGATCCGCTCGCTGAAGCAGAATGAAATTTTGTGGTATGCCCCGGATCATGACTATGGCAAAACCAATAGCGTCTTTGTGCCGTTCTTTGCGGTTCCGGATGCCGCGACGACCGCTGGAAGCTATATGCTGGTCAAAAGCGCTAAGCCCGCCGTCATTCCCTTTGTGCCGCGACGCAGGGCGGATGGCAGCGGTTATGAACTGATTATTCTGGAGGATATCAGCGAGGCGTTGCAGGGGGGAGATAAAGAATCTGTTGCGACGCAGATGAACAGAGCGATCGAACAAGCGGTACGCATGGCACCAGAACAGTATATGTGGTTGCACCGGCGCTTCAAAACCCGCCCGGAGGGGGTGCCGGACCGATATGCGCGTGCAAAAGACGTGACGTCCTCCGTTAATATCTTATCCGCTGAAGAGATTTCTGAGCGGTCTGGCATACAGCACTGAGGCAAAAAACCATGCCCTCACTCTTGTGGTGAGGGCATAAATATCCCCTACAGGGCAGACCTGCGATAAGGTGCGTAATCTGCTTGCCACCAGGTCTGCTCGATGCGCGCCAGCAAGATTTCGTTGTCTATCGCCGGGGCGACGCCCTGATCAATCGCCGCACGGGCAACGGCGAGGGCAATCTGGCGTGACACCGTTTCAATGCGATCGACCGGCGGCAACAAGCCCCCTTTCTCGGTGGTAACCAGTGGAGACTGCGCGGCCAGGCTGCGGCTTGCCGCCATCAACATCTCTTCCGTCACACGGCGGGCGTTGCTGGCCAGGATCCCTAGCCCCAGACCCGGGAAAATATAGGCGTTGTTACACTGGGCGATGTCGTACTGCTCGTTTTGCCAGAACACCGGGGCAAACGGGCTACCGGTGGCCACCAGTGCGGCACCCTGGGTCCACGCGATAAGATCCTGTGGCTGCGCCTCTGCCCGTGATGTCGGGTTCGAGAGCGGCATGATAATAGGGCGCGGGCAGTGCCGATGCATCTCTTTCACAATTTCTTCACTGAAGAGTCCTGGCTGGCCTGAAACGCCGATCATCACCGTCGGATGTGCATTTTTTACCACTTCCAGCAGGGAGATATTATTGGCTTCTACCTGCCAGTGGCTAATCGCATCACGCGCGGTGAGAAGGTTTTTCTGGAAGTCGAGCAGGTTGGTCATATCGTCGGTCAGCAAGCCAAAGCGGTCAACCATAAAGATCCGGCTGCGGGCTTCGGACTCGGTCAGGCCGTCATCAACCATCAGGGCCACAATTTTTTCTGCTATTCCGCATCCGGCGGAACCGCTGCCCAGGAAAACCACACGCTGATCGCGAATGCGTGTACCCGCTGCATGGGCTGCCGCAATCAGCGTACCTGCGGTGACGGCTGCCGTTCCCTGAATGTCATCATTGAAGCAGCACAGCTGGTCGCGGTAGCGCTGGAGCAGTTTAGTGGCGTTTTTCTGCGCGAAGTCTTCAAACTGCAGAAGAACATTTGGCCAGCGTGCTTTGACGGTGCTGACAAACATATCCATAAATTCAGCATATTGATCGTCGCTGATGCGCGGATGGCGCCAGCCCATATACATCGGGTCGTCCAGGTGCTGCTGATTATTCGTCCCGACATCCAGCATAATGGGCAGGGTGGAAGCCGGATGGATCCCTCCGCAGGCGGTATACAGCGACAGCTTACCAATCGGGATGCCCATTCCACCGATACCCTGATCGCCAAGCCCCAGAATACGTTCCCCGTCAGTCACTACAATCACTCGAATATCGTTGCGCGAGAAACTTTGCAGCATCTCATCAATACGATGGCGGTTTGGCCATGAAATAAACAACCCGCGTGCCCGACGGTAAATGGTGGAGAAATGCTCGCAAGCTTCACCTACCGTCGGAGTATAGATAATTGGCAATGTCTCTTTCAGGTGCGAGCGTAAGAGATTGTAAAACAGGGTCTCATTGGTATCCTGAATATTACGCAGATACACATGACGGGAAATATCACTTTTAAAATGACAGAATTGTACCCACGCGCGTTCCGTCTGTTCTTCAATGGTTTCAACGTTGTGAGGCAATAAACCATGCAGGTTAAAATTATCACGTTCTTCTTTTATGAACGCGAGACCTTTATTTAATAATGGGTTTTCCAGCAATACGGCCCCGTTATAGGGAGTGTACAGAACTTCTTTGCGAGACATGGTTAACTCCTGAATTTTTTAAATAAAACAGATTAAGAGATTAAATAGATCATAATGCCTTCAGTCAGTACTCCGACGGCAGTGCCAATTAATATGGAGGATGAGGCAGTATCAATATAGGTGTCGCTGCGTATGGCAAACATACCTGCGGCGATAGCGGAAGGCGTCGCCCCAATAATAACAACCTGCTGGAGTAAGGTATGGCTAAGACCAAATGCGATACCGGCTACGGCCATGATGGCGGGTTGAATGAGGTTTTTAATACTGATATTGGTAAATGTCTGCACATTCAATTTTGGACGTTCACCGTAAAATAACAGGCCGAGAGCAAACAGTGACAGTCCACCGGAGACTTTGCCAACCATCTCAATGGGCATACTGAGAATTGACGGGATCTGTACGCCAGCCAGGCTGAGCAATACACCGGAAACGGGTATCCAGACGATAGGATTACGTGCCGCTTTGATGAGGTTTTGTATCACCATCGCGCCAGGATGCAGCGATTCCAGACCATCATGACTGTTCTTATCTCCCATACGAATCAGGACGATAGTCAACGGGATCATGATAACGCTGGTGATGATATTGCCGATCAGTACGCCAATGAATCCTTCTGGCCCAATCAACACTGCAAGCACGGGTGCCCCAAAGTAGGCCATATCCGGAAAGGCACAAACCAGAGACTGAATGGCACTGGTTTTTATATCGTGACGAAAAACAAAACGTGAAATAAATAATGTCAATAAATACGAACCCATTAAACCGACAACCAGGACCGCCATAAACGTCAGGTTCTTAATTTTGCTCGGGTCGGTATGCAATGCGCCAATAAAAAGATGAAAGGGAAGTGCAAAACGAATCACCACGGTCGCCATAACGTTTGCATCTTCACGTCGGGAATACCCGAGTTTCCCGCTTAACCACCCAAGCAGCATTATAAAGACGAGCGGAAACAGCGACTGTAATAGTAATGAAGGCATAGTATTTCCTGTAGGGTATTTTATGTGTTTTGTTGCAGCGCTAATCTAGCGGTTAGATAGCACGGTAAGAGTGACAATGGTCACACTCTCTCTGGTTTTATTAATTTCAAAATGATTGCGTTAGTTGGATAAGTAATAGGGGTGGCAAAAATTGATTAGGCACAAGAAAACAGCAATGCCTGCCTAAAATAACTTTAGTTACTAAATGATGAATAAAGTTATTTAACGGGAAAGGGTTGTATTGTTCACACTTCTTTCAGGCCCCGCATGTTATTTTTTACACTGAGCCTGTTTTTAGAAAAGGCCACGTAAGTCTTTAATTGATATTAAATAACATTTATCCGTATTGGAATAATTCCGTGTTTATTCCTTTTCTTTGCATATCCGAACACAATTATCAGGTGATTATATGAAAGATAATCCTGTACCGACTTCTGAGTTGTCGTCCACGCGTTTCGCCTTTGGGCTTTACAATACCGAGGTTGGCGCAGTTCCGTTGATGCTATTCGTCGGGATCGCTGCCATTGTGGCGACCTCTGCCTGGGCAGGCTTGCTGCCGAAAAATATGATCGGCGGACTCGCAGTCATCATGACCCTTGGTTTTGCGTTTGCGAAAGTGGGGCGGCAAATCCCGTTGCTGAAAGACATCGGCGGCCCGGCAATCCTGTGTCTGATGGTCCCCTCCGTACTGGTCTATTTTGGTGTCTTCGAAAAACACACGCTGGATACGGTGCATCTGTTGATGAAAGAGGCAAATCTGCTCTATTTCGTCATCGCCTGTCTGGTGGTAGGGAGCATTCTGGGGATGAACCGGATACTGCTTATCCAGGGGATGATGCGCATGTTTATCCCACTGGTGGCCGGGACTTTCATGGCGGTACTGAGCGGGCTCATCGTGGGTTCACTGTTTGGCTATACCCCGTACCACACCTTCTTTTTTATCATCGTGCCGATCATTGGTGGCGGGATTGGTGAGGGGATTTTGCCGTTGTCCCTGGCCTATTCGGCAATCCTTGGTCATACACCGGACGTCTATGTTGCTCAACTGGCGCCCGCCGCGGTGGTGGGGAATATCTTCGCCATTATTTGTGCAGGCTCGCTGGCGCGTCTGGGAATGAAACGTCCTGCATTGTCGGGTAATGGCATGTTAACCCGTAGCAAAGAAGACAGCAGCCTCTTTGCGGGCGCGGACAGTGCTCAGCAGACAGATTTCCATCTGATGGGAGGCGGGTTACTGATGGTGTGCGCATTTTTCATCGTCGGCGGGTTGTTTGAAAAACTGGTACACATTCCCGGTCCGGTGCTGATGATCCTGATAGCCGTATTGTGTAAGTACTTCAAGGTGATCCCGGCTTCAATGGAACAGGGCGCGCACAGTTGCTATAAATTCGTCTCGGCTGCGCTCGTCTGGCCACTGATGATTGGTCTGGGAATGTTATACGTGCCGCTTGAGAGCGTGGTGTCAGTCTTCTCGGTGGGCTACGTGGTGGTCTGTGGTTCGGTGGTGATTGCGATGGCGCTGAGCGGCTATTTTATTGCCTCGCGTCTGAATATGTATCCTGTGGAAGCGGCCATTGTCACCTGCTGCCACAGTGGTCTGGGCGGGACAGGGGATGTGGCTATTTTGTCTGCCTCTAACCGAATGTCGCTCATGCCGTTTGCACAGATTGCCACCCGTATCGGCGGTGCATCGACGGTGATCATCGCCACGCTGCTGATGGGCTGGATTATGTAACGTAGCAGGGGTAAGCCGGGTAACCCCCCGGGCTTACCCCTTTGTTGTTGGCACAATCTGAACATGGTTTTGTTTCACCTCATGACCCTGCGCATTCACATAACCAATATGCACCGGTTCGCCGCTTTCTTTATCCACCAGGGTTAAATGCGGTGCGGTGTGTAAAACATGTTTGTGTCCCCATTCCATCAAAGATAAAAGCACCGGGGCAAGGGTGCGGCTTTTGTCGGTAAGCTGGTACTCATACCGTTCCCGTGCTCCCTCTTCCCGGTAAGGTATACGGGAAAGCAACCCCAGTTCTGTCATCAACTTTAAACGTGTCGCTAACGTCTGTTTCGTTATTCCGGTATGTATTCGCATGGTTTCGAAACGCGTCACACCGTAAAACGCCTCTCTCAGAATCAACAAAATCCATTGATCGCCCAAGATTTTTGCCCCTTCAGCCAGACCGCACAGTTCGGGCGAGAGGTAAGGCAACAATTTATCTTTTGACACAGGATGTTTTCCTTTTTAATCTAAGTATGATTTTTAGACCTTGCTTATAGGGAGAATACAATGCCTTTTGTAAATGTACAAACGATTAAAGGGATCATGAATGCCGAGCAGAAGAGCGAGCTGTTGCGCCGAATGACGGACTTAATGGTGGAAATCGAAGGGAAAGGGGATCCGGAATTCCGGCGCTCGGTCTGGATCCGTATTGATGAGCATGACCCGGAGCAATGGAGCCTGGGGGGATTACAGCCTACCGCTGAAATGATTGCGAAGAAATTCGCGTCGACGCAGGCGTCCTGATAAGAGGCCGGGAGGGACACAGTATCTCCCGGTGAAACCTTGTTTGCAGCCGGGTTCGCCCGCAACGAGTTTCGACCGATGGACAGTCGACAGCTTCAAACAAGACGGAAAATTGCGGCCAGTTTTTTGACTGCGTCTTCTATTTCCCTCTCCGTATAAGCGGCAAAACCCATCAAAAAACCGCTGGTCAGGGGTTTGTCTGCATATAAACTGGTAAGCCCTAATATATCAACATTTGCGCGGCGGGCGGCGGCGGCAATCTCCTTCTCGGAGATCCCGTGCCTGAGGTGACAAGGCATCTGCATTCCACCTGTTGGTATTACGCACTCAACATAATCAGAAAGATACTCATCCATCAGACTGGCCAGTTTGTTGCGGCGAGTAACATAAACGCTACGCATCTTGCGAATATAGGCACCAAAATGCCCTCCCTCCAAAAATTTCGCCAGCGTCAGTTGGGATATTGAGGCGGTATGGCCGTCCATTAATGTCCTGGCCGTGGTCATCGACTCTACCAGTTCTGAGGGAACAATCATGTACGCAATACGTAGCCCGGGGAACAGGGACTTGGTGAAAGTCCCGATATAAATTGTCCGGTTGAACGCATCAAGCCCCTGAAGACAGGCCATAGGCTTCCCTTCATAGTGAAACTCACTGTCGTAGTCGTCCTCAATGATCCAGGCGGAGTGACGATTTGCCCAGTCAATGACAGCCAGGCGTCTGTCAAGAGAGAGCGTCACCCCGGTAGGATATTGATGAGAAGGGGTAAGGTAGATAGCCCTGGCAGGACTGGTCAGAGCATTCAGCGCGTCAATTGAGATGCCTTTATCGTCAAGAGGAACCGGAAGACAGTGTAGTCCGGCAGATTTAAACGCTTTGTATGCCCCTTGATAGCAGGGATCTTCAATGGCAATGCCATCCTCTGCGTCCATCAGCACGTGGGAACAGAGAGCAAGGGCCTGCTGAGAACTGGTCAGAATGATGATCTGTTCAGCCCTCGCACGCGTCCCCCGCTCAAGATTGACATATTCCGCGATTGCTCGCCGTAGGCGTTCCATGCCCTGCGGAGGGCTTTGCTCTAATATCTGGTGTTGATATTCCTTAAGAACCTGCCGCTGAAGTCGCTCCCAGGTTGGAATGGGAAACATGCGCGTCTCGGGGATACCCGGTGCCAGTGGGCGGGGCGAGGAAAATTCGCGGATCCCGCCACTTTCATAGATGATCTTTCCACGAGCGCTGAGTTTTGCCTTTCGTCTATCAGCGGCAGGATGCTGCTGCCGGGAATGCGGTTTTAAAAACCGTGCGCTGGAAGAGACAAAGCTTCCTCTGCCGGTTTGCCGCTCAATAAAACCTTCTGCATGCAGGCTGGAATAAGCTGCTTCAATCGTATCCCGGGAAACACTCAGTGAACTCGCCAGCGCGCGTGAAGCGGGAAGGGCCTTACCGTGAGATAAGATCCCTTCCAGTATCAGTGTCCGTATTGCTCTCTGGATCCTTTCATGCAGGGGCAGCGATCCGTTGGAAGGATCAATAATCCATGCCTTAACCGTTTCAAGTTGTGCGTGCTTAAACATCTTTACCCACTCTCCCTCGTGTGGCCTCCATTATAAAACAACACGGCAAAATTGGTCTGCTTCACTTGCGAAAATTGGCGGGGCTAAACGTGCCATTTAGCGCATACACTCATCCCGAAACCGTGAATGAATAAACAAAGAGGTTGTTATGAATAATACGATTGTGACCATTGAGGCTGTTCAGGAAAGTGATTACGAGAGCTGGATGCCACTGTGGGGTAAATATCAAGAATTTTATAATGTCGATCTCTCCGGGGCAGTCACTCAGCGCACCTGGCAACGATTTTTCAGCCCTATTGAGCCACTATTTTGCTTAGTGGCAAGATATAACGGAGAGGTGGTGGGTTTTGCGCATTATCTTTTCCACCGTTCAACCTGGGCGGAGAGCGATTACTGTTATCTTGAAGATTTATATGTTTGCGATGCCGTCAGGGGCAAACACATTGGTAAACAGTTAATAGAATATGTTCAGCGAGAAGCGAGAAAACATCATGCGCGTCATCTTTACTGGCATACACATGAAACCAACTACCGCGGGCAACGATTGTATGACTGGGTCGCGAAAAAAAGCGGCATGATTGAATATCGTATGCACGTAAGATAAATCCCTTCGCTGACGTGATGCCCCCTCAAATGTTGACGGGGCGTTTCAAGCTATTATTTAGCCTGTAACAGTATGTCCATCAGTCCCGGGAAACGGGCATCGAGATCGTCTCTACGCAAAGAAATCATATTCTCTCGTCCCTGCTGACGTTGCCAGATCACTCCGCTGTCACGCAATACGCGCCAGTGATGTGTCATTGTGGACTTCACCACATCTTCCGGGCGTAGTGCGTTACAGCTTAGCTCGCAACCATCGGCAAGCCTGCGGATAATCGACAGCCTGAGCGGGTTGCCGAGGGCAAACAACACATTTTCCAGCAGTATCTGTTCAGTTTCGGGGTGGTTTTGGATCATCGTTTTCCTGCGTCTGGTGTCAGATTGAGCTATATCAACAATAGGTCAATCGTTAAAAAATAGTTCGATAATACTCGTACAATGGGACTATTATAGCAAACGAACGAATACACGACCATCCTGGTCGTCACAACCTGTCTTACTGACTAAGGAAATATTATGCCCCGACCCATCCCCCTCGAACGTTATCGCAACATCGGTATCTCCGCGCATATCGATGCCGGTAAAACGACCACCACCGAGCGCATCCTTTTTTACACCGGGATGAGCCACAAACTGGGTGAAGTACACGATGGCGCGGCAACAACTGACTGGATGGCGCAGGAGCAAGAGCGCGGGATCACCATTACGTCCGCGGCCGTGAGTTGCTTCTGGCCGGGTATGGACAGAGGGTTTGAACCGCACCGGATCAACATCATCGACACCCCGGGGCACGTGGATTTCACCATTGAGGTGGAACGTTCCATGCGTGTACTCGACGGTGCCGTGATGGTGTATGACTCCGTTGGCGGCGTTCAGCCGCAGTCCGAAACCGTCTGGCGTCAGGCGAATAAATATCACGTGCCGCGGCTGGCCTTCGTTAACAAAATGGATCGTCCGGGTGCCGACTTCTTCCGCGTCGTACGTATGATGCAGGAACGTCTGAAAGCGAACCCGGTACCGATTGTTATTCCGGTTGGCGCGGAGGAACACTTCACCGGCGTGGTGGATCTCATCAAAATGCGTACCATTTTGTGGGACGATGCCACCCAGGGCATGGTGTTCACCTATGCGCCCGTGCCGGATGATTTACTGAGTACCGCGAAGGAATGGCGGGAAAAAATGGTCTCTGCGGCGGCGGAAGCCAGCGATGAGCTCATGGATAAATATCTGGAAACCGGCGATCTGGACGAGGCGGAAATCATCAGAGGTCTGCGTATTCGCACTATCTCGGGTGAAATCCAGCCTATGCTGTGCGGCAGCGCGTTCAAAAACAAAGGTGTGCAGCGCATGCTCGATGCGGTCATTGAGTTGATGCCGTCACCACTGGATGTGCCAGCCATTGATGGCGTGGATGAAAAAGGCCAGCACGCTGAGCGTCATCCCAGTGATGATGAGCCGTTCTCCGCTCTGGCATTCAAACTGATGAGCGATCCGTACGTCGGGCAACTGACCTTTATCCGCGTTTACTCTGGCGTGCTGCGCAAAGGCGACGCGGTGTATAACCCGGTGAAAGGGAAGAAAGAGCGCATTGGGCGTATTGTGCTGATGCATGCCAACGATCGCCACGAGGTGGATGAACTGCGCGCCGGTGATATCGCGGCCTGCGTTGGGTTGAAAGATGTGACAACCGGTGACACGCTCACCGATCCGAATGCCGTCATCACGCTTGAACGCATGGAGTTTCCGGATCCGGTTATCTCCCTTGCTATCGAGCCGAAAACCAAAGGCGATCAGGAAAAAATGGGGATCGCGCTGCAGCGTCTGGCGGCGGAAGACCCCTCTTTCCGCCTGCATACTGACGAAGAGTCCGGCCAGACGATTATCTCCGGGATGGGTGAGTTACACCTTGAGATTATCGTCGACCGCATGAAGCGTGAGTTTGGCGTCGAGGCGAACATCGGTCGTCCACAGGTGACCTACCGGGAAACCTTGCGTAAAGCGGTGAAGGATATCGAAGGTAAGTTTGTCCGTCAGTCCGGCGGTAAAGGACAGTACGGTCATGTGGTACTGAGCCTTGAGCCGACTGAACCGGGCAGCGGATTTACGTTTGAAGATGCCACCAAGGGCGGCGTGGTGCCGCGCGAGTATATCCCGTCCGTTGAAAAAGGGCTTCGGGAAGCGATGAACAGCGGCGTGCTGGCGGGGTATCCGGTGGTCGATGTCAAAGCGACGCTGACGTTTGGTTCTTATCACGATGTCGACTCCTCGGAGATGGCGTTCCGCATGGCGGCGATCCTCGGATTTAAAGAGGGCGCTCGCAGGGCGGATCCGGTGATTCTTGAGCCGATCATGCATGTTGAGGTGGAAACACCGGAAGAGTACGCCGGCAACATTATGGGCGATCTCTCTTCTCGCCGTGGCATGGTGCAGGGGATGGAAGAGCAGTACGGAAGCCAGATTATTCGCGCTGACGTGCCGCTGGCAGAGATGTTTGGTTATGCCACCACGCTGCGCTCGATGTCACAGGGGCGTGCGACGTATACGATGGAGTTCCATCATTTTGCGGAAGCACCGCGAAATGTTGCGGATGAGATTATTTCACGACGTGCTAAGAGTTAATTAATTGCACATGGTAGTCGTTGGGCTACCATGTGTTTTTCTATTTGAGATGTTCGTTGCGCTGAATTGCTTGTCCTGAAACAGACTGAATCTTCCAGATACCTTTTTCTTTAACCATACAATCGATGACCGTATATTCCTCTTTCTTCCCGAACGACACATAAATATTGGTGCAAACGGGATCGTATTCGGATGAAACCACAGTCACATTATCTGCCCAATCTTCCTCAATATCCTGCGACTTCAGAAAGAAATCAGCATCATAAAACTCTTCATCAGCAAAGCGAGGATCCTGAGCATGACGCAATTTTTTCATGGTGCTTGCTGTGACGTATTTATTTATTTCAGCATTGTCCGTGATGGGGAATTTGTTTGCAGTATATTGCGCAATGTACCATTTATTGAAATTTAACGCTGCTTTTGCCGCATTATCACTATAGCCTGCGCAGGCCGAGCAGGTTATTAATAAGGAAAGAATGGGTATGATTTTCATATCAATAATGCCTGTAAAGCTGATAAGAAGGGTGGGATTTTCTATATCCTGAACCAGGATACATAGTACGTTGCGCGAAGTCGCTTAGCCATTGATGGCCATCATAAATACAAACATGACCATCTGGATGGTTTGCTATGGACTGTATAACTACAACATCGCCTAACTGCGGGGCTCCGATAACTTTTTGGAACCCAACCTGAGACAAAGTTAGACCCATGTTCTTTGCCGAACCTATTCCATGAATAGGCAAGCCGCCAGCAATTATCGCGTTTTTCACAAAAAGCTCACACTTTCTGTGACTTTCTTGATAAACATGATTTTTGGCATATTCAACAGCGGCATATTTATTCCATGACATTGATATTTCCTTATTGAGAGATCGCTAATGCAACAGCCCTGGAAATATCCTCCGTTTTACCACGTCATGGTAAACTTAAAATGCCATAAAAATTTAATATAATTCAGCAGGATATAATTAATTAAATCAATCCAGCGCCTTCACTATCTTCCCGCTAGCCACAAACGTCCCCGCACCAAGATGATGCAGCGTATTCAGCTTATCTCCGTCAAACTGCCAGCGTCCGGCGAAGAACGCGCGTTCATCGGCTGCGGCAGAAACCACTTCACCAAACAGCGTGTCATATTTTTCAGCCGCTGCGGTCACCGGGAGTAAACGACACTCCATCCATGCCAGACATTTTTCTTCAATGACGGGCAAACCGAGTTCCGGACCGTTCACCACCGGGATCCCGTAGCAGTTAAATTTGTCTTCATCGCGCCCGCTAACGCTACCGACTGCCCAGGTCCAGTTTGCCGCCGCCACGCCGGGGATAACGATGCCGAACATCCCACTGCGTTCAATCAGCTCACGCGACCAGGTACTTTTATCCACGACGATCGCGATACGCGGCGGTTCAAACTCAACGGGCATTGACCATGCGGCGGCCATAACGTTGCGTCTGTCGAGGCTTTCATCCCGACTGGTGATAAGCACAGTAGGGCCGTGGTTCAGCAGACGGCTGGCATGATGTAATTCAACGGGGCGAAAGTAGCTCATAGGGTCTCCTCATGTACAACGATGAGTATGACGAAAAAGCACGTAAATCAAAGTGGGCGCGTAGAATTAGTTTATAAACAAAACATCACTATCAAAGGAAACTGATGCATGTCCCCATTTCTGACTGCCTATTTCGCCCGTATCGGCTGGAATCAACCGACCGGGGTTAATATCGACACGCTGCGCGCGCTGCATTTACACCACAACTGTGCGATCCCTTTCGAGAATATTGATGTCGTCCTGCCGCGTGAAATCCATCTTGACGATCGGTGTCTGGTCGACAAACTGCTAACAGCGCGACGTGGGGGATATTGTTTTGAGCAAAATGGCTTATTCGAACGGGTGCTGCGCGAAGTCGGTTTTACGGTACGCAGTGTGCTCGGGCGCGTGGTATTAGCGAATCCACCACAAATGCCGCCGCGAACACACCGTCTGCTGCTGGTTGAGCTTAACGGTGAGCGCTGGATTGCGGACGTAGGCTTTGGCGGACAGACGCTGACGGCGCCGATTCGGTTGCTCGCTAACGAAGAACAGACAACGCCGCACGGGGCGTATCGTTTGCTGAGCGAGGGCAATGACTGGGTATTGCAGTTCCGGCACCACGAGCACTGGCAGTCGATGTACCATTTTGATCTGACGACGCAATATTTCAGTGATTATGTCATGGGCAACTTCTGGTCAGCACACTGGCCGCAGTCGCATTTCCGTCATCATTTGCTGATGTGCCGCCACTTGCCGGACGGTGGCAAGCTGACGCTGACCAACTTCAACTTTACCCACTGGCAGAATGGCCATGTGGAGGAGCAGATCCATCTTCCTGATGCTGCGGCGCTGTATCAACTGATGCAGACGCGTTTTGGGTTGGGCATTGATGATCCTAAGCACGGCTTTTCACTGGCGGAACTGACAGCGGTGATGGCAGGGTTTGAAACACATCCACAGGCAGGGAAATAAGGTGAAAAGGGGCTAACGCCCCTTTGCCGTATAAGGCTTACAGCTGGGTAAACTTGCTGATCCACGGGCTGTTTTTTTCTCCAGACCACAGTTGAACAAGCATGTCTCTGAATTTTTCCGCCGCCGGGCTGAGAGGCGTTTCCCTGCGCTGTACAAGGCCTAACGTGCGCCGTATGACGGGTTCAATCAGCGGCCGGCTGACCAGAATATGATGCTCATCGGCCGGCATAGCCAGGCTGGGAACGACAGAGACCCCGAGACCCGCTTCTACCATCCCCAGTGACGTTGAAAGATGTCGAACTTCATAAAACCAGTTAGGTTTCCACGCCATTTTCTCAAACGCCTGATCGATAAGGGAACGGTTTCCGCTTGAACGCCTAACCCCAATCAGCTTCATTCCAGCCAGATCGTCCCATGTTACCAGCGGCTTTTTTGCCAGTTCATTGTCGCGGCGACATGCCAGAACAAAGGGTTCATTCACCAACGGCGCAAAATCGATATTTGGATGTGTGATGTTTATCATATTTATACCGAAATCTGCGTCGCCATTTAAAACGGCTTCGAGACAATCGCTGGCACTGTGCTCAAGTATGCGAATACGGATGTTTGGATAGGCATTGTTATAATCTCGTATCACTGAAGGCAGAAAATAGAACGCGGCAGTAGGGATACAGGAAACGGTAATAACACCTGCCTGATGTGTTGCCATCTCTTTAATACTCATGACTGAGCTTTCATAAAAATCTATTAAATTCTTTGCCTTAGGTAAAAACTCTCGGCCCACCGTCGTCAGCTTGACGCTGCGAGTGGAACGTTCAAACAGCGTGGTCCCCAGGCTTTCTTCCAGTTTCTGAATTCTGCGTGTTAAAGCAGGTTGTGAGATGTGAAGAAATTGCGATGCTTTTGTAAAACATCCAATTTCTGCAATTTTTACAAACGCTTGTATTCCCTGTAATTCATGCTGCATATCTGCACCCCATTCTCGCTTCATCTTAACCATGCTAACGCAGGGGGTATTAATGTGCAAAGCGTATTAATCCTTCTTTTTTTGACATTAGAGTTATCAACTGGAGTGTGAAAACCTTATTGCGTTCCTGATAAAAACGAAATGAGAAAAAGACATGTTAAAGATCCCTTGCGTATTAATGCGTGGCGGTACGTCAAAAGGTCCCGTCATTCTGGCCAGCGACCTGCCAGCGGAAACCGAAGCGCGTGACGCGGTATTACTCAGCCTAATGGGCGCAGGCCATGAACTCGAAATTGACGGCATTGGTGGCGGAAGCCCGCAAACCAGTAAGGTGGCGATCGTCAGTCCGTCCAACAGTCCGGACGCGGATGTAGATTACTTATTCGCACAAGTGATGGTGAACGAACGTCGTGTCGATACCACACCAAATTGCGGGAATATGCTCTGCGCCGTGGGGCCTTTTGCCATTGAAAAAGGGCTGGTGAAGGCGCAAAGCCCGGTGACGACAGTGCGTATCCGCAATCTCAATACCGGTACTCTGGTTGATGCTGAAGTTCAGACGCCAGACTATCGGGTTGAGTATGAAGGCGATACCCAAATCGACGGTGTGCCGGGTACAGCGGCACCGATTGGCTTAACGTTCCTGAATTCTGCGGGGTCTAAAACAGGGAAACTGCTGCCGACCGACAGCGTGACGGATGTATTCGATGGTATCGAAGTCACCTGTATTGATATGGCGATGCCGATGGTGCTGATTGAGGCATCAGCACTAGGGAAAACAGGAGGGGAGTCACCGGCAGAGTTGGATGCCGATCGTGAGTTTAAAGAAAGGCTGGAGAGCGTGCGGCGCCAGGCTGGCACGGCGATGGGATTAGGGGATGTATCGAACAAAGTGATCCCTAAACCGGTTCTCCTCAGTCGGGCATGTAAAGGCGGAACGCTCCAGGTTCGTTATTTCATGCCACATACATGCCATAAGTCGCTGGCCATTACCGGTTCGATCGGCATATCGACCGTGACGCTGATTGAGGGCTCAGTGGCCTTTAAAATCATCGCCGACCGTCCAAAGGGGTTATTTACCAATATTATTGATATTGAACACCCCAGCGGAAAAATATCCGTTTCATTATTGAGGGAGGGTGACAAAATCGAAAACACCCGTGCGGCTGTTATTCGTACTACACGCAAGTTATTTGAAGGTGTTGTTTGTGTGCCTGAAAATACATTGTCTGAAGTTGATTGATGAAAATATTAATCAAATAAACAACCAGCATTAAAAAAATTACATTCTGTACCTTAACTATAATACTGAGGTTATTATGGCGTTAACTCATGCTAACAATACCCAGAGGGCTCCTGATCCTGTAAAAGCCAGTGCGCATATTCGCGTGATTCTGGCCCTGGCATTATCAGGGCTTGCTGAGCTTGCTTCTCTGTTCTTTATTCAGCCACTGCTCCCGACGCTTGCTGTGGAATATAACGTTCCTGTCAGTCAGGTGAGTATTATTCTGTCAGCAGAAACCGCATTGCTGGCAATTGGGTTGCTGTTTACCGGTACATTATCCGATCACTACGGCAGAAAACGGTTAATTATCGTCTCCCTTCTGCTGGGCGGCATTCTGACGCTGCTGTGCCCGCTGGTGGAATCCTGGGCAATGCTGGTGGCGCTGCGTGCGGTGATTGGTCTGGCGCTGAGTGGCATCGCGGCGGCGGCAACGGCCTACATCAGTGAAGAGGTTGCACCGGTGGCGGCAGGCATCGTGACGGGATATTTTGTCTTTGGGAACTCGATGGGTGGAATGTCCGGACGTATTGTTGCCAGCCAGCTGATCGACCACGTTTCAATCAATGTCATCTTCTACGGGTTTGCGGTCAGTTTGATTGCGGTTGCCATTCTGGTGAAGTTCCTGCTGCCAGAATCGAAAAACTTCACGCCTACGCAGAGTCTTAACGTAATGCGTATGGTGAAAGGGGCGGCATCGCATTTTAAAAACAAAAATCTGGCGCTGGCGTTTGTCATCAGCTTCATTATCTTCGGCGCATTCACCTCACTGTATAACTATCTGGCCTTCTTCCTGAAAGGTGAGCCGTTCCATATTTCACCGGCAAATGCAGGTCTGCTCTCCTTTAGCTTTGCCCTGAGTTTCTTTACGGCTCCGCAGGCAGGTCGCTTATCGGCAAAATATGGCGCAATGAAAGTCTTGCGCGTGCTGTTCCTGATCATGGCTCTGGGCATGCTGCTGACGCTGACGTCGAATGTCGTCACCTTTATTGTTGGCGCTGTGATTTTTACCGGCTGTTTCTTCGGCTGCCACTCTATCGGTTTAAGCTGGGTCAGTAAAAATGCAACTCATGCAAGAGGCCAGGCCGTCGCGCTCTATTTATTCTTCTACTACATGGGCGGTTCGGTTATTGGTTTTATCAACGGTTTCGTCTTCCATTCAATGGGCTGGCAGGGTATGACTGGATTTATTCTGGCATTACTTGGCGTAGGTGTTGTGGTGGCAACGTATCTGGCATCCGGCAATAAACAAGCACTGGTTCCAGCGCAGTCAGCTGAATAAATAGCATGGCAATGTGTTCACGCCTCAGGGCGTGAACACAGAATGAGTACGTATATCAAACGGGTATTATTATGAAACTAGCAAGTTATATTCATCAGGGCCGTAAAAGCTACGGGATTTATACACAGTCTGGAATTATCGATCTGGGTAATAAAATCGGCCACCACTATGCGACATTGAAAGACCTTCTTCAATGGGATGCGGTTGACGTCGCCAGGCAATATCACGATTGCCCTGTGGATATGATGCCAGAAGACATTACCTTCCTGCCCGTAATAGAAGAGCCAGGAAAGATTTTCTGCGTTGGGATGAATTACGCAGAAAAAAGAAAAGAATTTGCCGAGACGAATAATGCCCCGACGCTGTTTATCCGCTTTCCTGATTCACAAACCGGACATGCGCGGCCCGTTTTAAAACCAGTTCTCTCAAGCGAGTTTGATTATGAAGGTGAGCTGGCCGTAATCATTGGTAAACCTGGCACCCGAATTGACGCCAAAAATGCGCTCAGCCATGTCGCGGGCTACAGTTGCTATATGGATGGTTCCGTACGCGACTGGCAGCACGCCTGGTTCACCGCCGGTAAAAACTGGAAGCAAACCGGCGCCTTCGGCCCTTACATGACCACGGCGGATGAGATCCCCGATCCTCATGCGTTGACCATCCATACCTGGCTGAACGGCATGCTGGTTCAGAATGATTCCACCGGCAGCATGATCCACAAAGTAGCGGATCTTATCGCCTATATCAGCACATTCACCTCCCTCAGCGCCGGAGACGTCATTATTACCGGCTCGCCTGGCGGCGTCGGTAAAAAACGTAATCCACCTCTGTTTATGCATGATGGCGATCGGGTTGAAGTCGAAATTGAAAACATAGGTCGCCTGACGAACACCATCGTGGAAGCGCAACCTCAGCAACAAGAATTGACTGTCTAGACGCTCAGGAGAGAGAAGATGTACACCGCCAGAACGCCAGAGTTTGAGGTCATTAAAACGGGTAACGCTCAGGCCAGAGAGGAGATTACCCGCTTCCTGGCCCACAACGGTTTGGGCATTGATGACGATATTGAGCAATTTATTGTTGCGCGCTATCAACGCCATCTTGTCGCCTGCACTGGCATTGCGGGTAACACGTTAAAATGCATTGCAGTAGACGCCGCGTGGCGGGGTACGTCGCTAAGCCTGACGTTAATTCATGAGGCCGAGCTTCTGGCAGCACAGAACGGTGAACATCATCTCTTTCTTTTTACCTGTCCTGATAACGTTAAGTCATTTCGCGGATGCGGGTTTTATCCGCTGGTGACGATCGAGAATTGTGCGGCATTAATGGAGAATACGCCGGTCGGTATTCATCGTTATTGCAGCCAGTTGCGTAGCCATCATTTCATGCCGGGGAAAGATATTGGCGCTATTGTGATGAATGCAAATCCGTTCACTCTGGGCCATCAATATCTGATTGAACATGCGGCAAGCCAGTGTGATTGGTTACATGTTTTCGTCGTTCAGGAAGATGTCTCCGCTTTTTCGTTTAAAGAACGGTTTGCGATGGTTAAGGACGGTTCGCGACACCTTTCTAATGTCACCGTTCATCCGGGGTCGGCATACATTATTTCACGCGGGACATTTCCGGGCTATTTTCTGAAGGATAAAAAGGTTATTGATAAAGTCTATGCCGCAATTGACCTCATGCTGTTCAGGAATTATATCGCCCCCGCGCTGAGTATAAATCATCGTTTTGTCGGCACCGAGCCATTCTGCCAGTTAACCGCTGAATATAACCGGGCGATGCACCGTTGGCTGGAAGATGAAACGAGTGTGTCGGCTCGTATCAGCGTACATGAAATAGAAAGAAAAACGGATGGAAATAATGTGCCGGTATCAGCTTCAGCCGTTCGTCGTTTATTAAATGAAAACAAAATCTCTGCCGCCAGCCGCATGGTGCCAACCACCACGCGTGCGTATCTGAATAACGGGGTACAGCATCAGCTTTGTTTATCCAAACCGTTATCGGCAGCGGTTTAACCGCATTATCACAGGAAAATTAATATGAAAATTGTGCAAGCCGCGATGGCGGGAACGCTGGAGTCCAGCGACCTGATGGTGAAGGTTAGCCCCGTCGAGAGCGGGCTGGATGTGGTCATCCAAAGCGAAGTGTATAAGCAGTTCGGCGACCGAATTACAGAGGTCGTCAATGAAACCCTTTCTGCGTTCGGCATCAATCAGGGGCAGATCATTATTGATGATAAAGGTGCGCTGGATTGTGTGATCCGCGCTCGTGTTCAGGCTGCACTGCTCAGAGGTACAGCGCGGGAAGAGATTTCATGGGAAAAGTTATAATGAAAAAGTTACGCCGCAGTATGTTATTTATTTCCGGTTCAAGTGCCGCCATGCTTTCGACGGCATTTATCTATAAACCTGACTCCATCATGTTTGATCTGGAAGATGCCGTAGCGCTAAAAGAAAAGGACAGCGCCCGTCTTCTGGTATTTCATGCCCTGCAACATCCGATGTACAACGATATTGAAACCGTTGTCAGAATTAACCCTTTGAATACGCCTTTTGGATTAAAAGATCTGGAAGCCGCCGTCAGGGCGGGGGTCGATGTCATTCGTCTACCCAAAACCGACACCCCGGAAGATATTCATCAGCTGGAACGTGAAATCGTCCGCATTGAAGAAACCTGCGGGCGTCCCGTTGGCTCAACGAAATTAATGGCGGCGATAGAATCTGCCGTTGGCGTGATTAACGCTGTCGCTATTGCGAAATCCTCCGACCGCTTAATGGGTATTGCGCTGGCCGCCTTTGACTATGTGATGGATATGCAAACCGAGCGAGGCGACGGAACAGAGCTGTTTTATGCCCGGTGCGCCGTATTGCATGCCGCGCGCGGGGCCGGTATTGACGCCTTCGACGTGGTGTACGCGGATGTGAATGATGAGGCCGGTTTCCTGAAAGAAGTGGATCTCATTCGCCGGATGGGCTTCAACGGAAAATCGCTGATTAATCCACGACAAATTGAAATTCTTCATAACGCCTACGCGCCAACGCAGGAAGAGGTGGATTACGCAGAGCGCGTAATTGCTGCAGCAGAGGAGGGGGAACGTAACGGACTGGGGGTGATTTCGCTAAACGGCAAAATGATCGACGCGCCGATTATCAACCATGCCCGCGTGGTTATCGAACGCAAAAATGCCTCTGGCATTCGTCAGTAATTCCCCATATCGCAAGCGACAGGATGAATAATGAAAAACCAAACTGAAACCCTGCATTACATTCCTGGCTCTCGCCGTGAGTACGTCGCATTCAGCGGCGCTAACGCGATGACGCCTTATCTTGCTGACAGCCAGCAAAAATATCAGCGCAAACTTTTTGCAAGCATCGACGATGTGCTGGCCCGCTGCGACCTGCATGACGGTATGACCGTGTCTTTTCATCACGCCTTCCGCGAAGGAGATAAGGTCATCAATTACGTGATGGATAAGCTCGCTCAGCGCGGTCTGAAAGGGCTCACGCTTGCCTCCAGCTCCCTGATGACATGCAATGCACCGCTTATTGAACACATTCGTAATGGTGTGATCGGCAAAATCTATACCTCCGGGATGCGCGGCGAACTGGCGGACGCGATTTCGCACGGGCTGATGGACGAGCCGGTGCAGATCCACTCCCACGGTGGACGGGTGAATTTGATTCAGCAGGGCGAAATTACGATTGATGTTGCGTTTCTGGCGGTCTCCTGCAGCGACGAATACGGCAATGCCAGCGGTAACGGTGGTACATCGCAGTGCGGCTCCCTCGGCTACGCGATGGTCGATGCGCAATATGCCAAAAAGGTGGTCTTGCTTACCGAAACCCTGAAACCGTTCCCCAACATGCCGGCAAGCATTGTGCAGGATCAGGTGGATTATGTCGTGCAGATTGAGAGCGTCGGCGACCCGGCAAAAATCAGCGTAGGTGCCGCCAGGGTTACCAGTAATCCACGCGGGTAATGACTCCAACTTACTGATAGTGTTTTATGTTCAGATAATGCCCGATGACCTTGTCATGCAGCTCCACCGATTTTGAGAACGACAGTGACTTCCGTCCCAGCCTTGCCAGATGTTGTCTCAGATTCAGGTTATGCCGCTCAATTCGCTGAGTGTAACGCTTGCTGATTACGTGCAGCTTTCCCTTCAGGCGGGATTCATACAGCGGCCAGCCATCCGTCATCCATACCACGACCTCAAAGGCCGACAGCAGGCTCAGAAGACGCTCCAGTGTGGCCAGAGTGCGTTCACCGAAGACGTGCGCCACAACCGTCCTCCGTATCCTGTCATACGCGTAAAACAGCCAGCGCTGACGTGATTTAGCACCGACGTAGCCCCACTGTTCGTCCATTTCCGCGCAGACGATGACGTCACTGCCCGGCTGTATGCGCGAGGTTACCGACTGCGGCCTGAGTTTTTTAAGTGACGTAAAATCGTGTTGAGGCCAACGCCCATAATGCGGGCGGTTGCCCGGCATCCAACACCATTCATGGCCATATCAATGATTTTCTGGTGCGTACCGGGTTGAGAAGCGGTGTAAGTGAACTGCAGTTGCCATGTTTTACGGCAGTGAGAGCAGAGATAGCGCTGATGTCCGGCAGTACTTTTACCGTTACGCACCACGCCTTCAGTAGCTGAGCAGGAGGGACAACTGATGGAGATGGAAGCCACGGGAGCACCTCAAAAACACCATCGTACACTAAATCAGTAAGTTGGCACCATTACCCAACTCGGCTGGTTACCCCGTTTACGGATTAAACAGACGGCGGCAGAAAGCTACGGTCAAATCTATATAGGCACAATCAATTGGCTGCTTATGGTGGTAACGATTGGGCTGGTGGTGTTCTTCAAATCTTCCGACAAGCTTGCTGCTGCATACGGTATTGCCGTGTCATTAACTATGCTGATGACGACGGGCCTGCTATTTGTGGCAATGCGGGAAGTGTGGCACTGGAGCCGGGTCAGCAGCGCGGTTATTGCCCTCTGTTTCCTGGTGATTGATGCCACATTCTTGTTTGCCAATCTGATTAAGGTCCTGGAAGGCGGCTATATTCCGCTGCTGATGGCCGCAGCGATTTGTACGGTGATGCTGATCTGGCACCGCGGCGTTAAGGCGGTATCCGCATCGGTGGGCGAGAAGGGCATCAGCGTGGATGCGTTCTTTAACCAGCTTCAGCAAAAGACGGTACCCAGAGTTGCAGGTTCCGCCGTTTTTTTGACCCGTACACAGAACAATATCCCGCCGGTCATGCGCTGGCATGTTGCGCGCAACAAGGTGCTACAGCGAGATGTGTTATCTCTGACCATTGACATCCTGAATGTGCCCTATGTGGGGGAAGAACAACGGATCAGGGTAGAGCAGCGCGCGCCAGGTTACTGGCACGGCGTGGCACAATACGGTTTTATGGAGCACCCGGATATCCCGCATTTGTTGCAGGGTGTCAGTGAAATCAACGTGCTGTTCGCGAATGATGATGCCACCTGGTATGTTGGACATGAAACTATCGTAGCCGGTGATGGAACAGCGGGTATGGCAGCATGGCAACGGCATATTTTTGCTTTCATGAAGCGCAACTGCACGCACGTCATCAACCACTATCACCTTCCCAGCGACAGGGTTGTCGAAATCAGCCGACGCGTTGCCGTGTAGACTCTGGCGAAAGCAGAGGTCCTCTGCTTTCGCACCATTCTATTTCTCAAGCGCCGCAGACAGGACGCTATGCAATAACACATTCGCCCCTTTCTCCGACCATTCTGGCAGGATCCTTTCCGCTTCGTTATGGCTAATGCCTTTCACGCAGGGGATAAAGATCATGCTGGCGGGCGCAATTTTGCTGACATAGCAGGTGTCGTGACCCGCGCCGGAGACCATCGGTTTCGACGAATAGCCCAGTTTCGCCACGGCCTTCTCCGTACGAGCCAGGCATTCGGCATCAAACGCGATGGGCGCGTAGTCAAAAATGCGCTCAACGAGAGCCGACACGCCGCGCAGGCTCAGGCTTTCAGCCACCTTATGCAGCGCCGCCTCCATGGTTTCCAGCGCCTGCTGCTCCGGGTGGCGAAACTCAACGCTGCATTCCACGCGAGACGGCACGACGTTGCGCGAGTTTGGCGTAACCTGCGCCATACCGATCGTCGCGCGTCCGTCTGGGGCATGCCGATAGCCAATCTCTTCCACCTTCAGCGCCAGCTCTGCGAAGGCGGTCAGCGCATCGCGGCGGCTGTGCATCGGCGTGGTGCCTGCGTGGGCGGCAAATCCGTCCAGCGTCAGGGTAAACCAGCGCTGGCCCATTGCCGCGCTGACTAACCCGATATCCAGGGCTTCGTCTTCCAGGATCGGTCCTTGCTCGATGTGCAGTTCGTAGCAGGCGTGAACAGGAAACGCGCGGGCAGGGGTTTCACCCCGGTAGCCAATGCTATCCAGCGCTTCGCCCACGGTGATGCCATCGTTATCCGCACGTGCATGCGCGTATGCTTCGTTAAATTGCCCCGTCCAGACCCCTGAAGAGAGCATGGCTGGCGTAAAGCGCGCACCTTCTTCGTTAGTCCAGTTCACCAGCACAACGTCACGTTCAGTCTCAACGTGATGATCGTTAAGGGTTCGCAGCAGTTCCAGCCCTGCCAGCACGCCGTAAACACCGTCGTAGTTACCGCCCTGCGGCTGGGTATCCACATGTGAACCCGTCATGACCGGGGCAAGCTGCGGGTTTTTCCCCGGGCGACGGATAAACATATTGCCCATGCTGTCGACGTCGCAGGTGAAACCCGCGTCCAGCGCCCAGCCGCGCAGCAGGTTTCGCGCAATACGATCTTCCTCGCTCAGTGCCAGACGGGTGACGCCACCGGCAGGCGTGCCGCCGATCTGCGCCATCATCTCAAGCGTTGACCACAGTCGTTCGGCGTTGACGCGGATCATGTCTTGTCCTTACTGCTGCGGTAGCGGAAATCACAGCATGAACCGCCCTGCATGATGGTGGTGGTACGGGTCAGTTCCACGTCCGGTGCATAGCCAACGATGAATTTTTCATCGCGCGCGCAGGAGAGCAGATGACCAATCTCGCCCAGCCCCATCTCGTGATACATCTCCGCGTAGCGACAGCGGGTCACGTTGTAGTTGTACTGCTGGTCGTCGGCGTCAATCACCTTCACCTCCAGCGCGTTATCTTTCTCCCACAGATATTGCAGAGCGATAAAACTCTTTACGTTCGCGCCGTTGGGTTCTTTGCTGGCAAACGCTTTGCCTGCGTCAATCGCGGCCTGCTCAATGGCCTCACCAATGACCGCCTGGGCGCGGGTTTTCCCTATCTCGCGCACCAGGATTTCATAAATTGGCTTAATAATTTCTGCTTCAATTTTGCGGCGGGCGAGAATGCCCAGCTCGTTATTATCACTCATCACATTGCCCTCACTGCGTTACTTCGCTTTTGTGCCACCCAGCACGGTTTGCGGCTGCCATTTGCCGTCGACAACCTTGTAAACGGTGAAAGACGGCGATTTCAGGTTACCTTCTTTATCAAACGCTATCTGGCCGGTGACGCCGGAGTAGCTGATGGCGCGCAGGGCGGGCAGATAGTCGGACGGCTCAACGGAATCTGCTTTTTCCATCGCCGCAACCAGCACGCGGGTGGCGTCATAGGCGAACGGGGCGTGCAGTTCGATATGGGTGTGGTAGCGGGCCTGATAGGCCTGTTCGAATGCCTTTCCACCCGGCATCTGGTCAACGGGCAGACCCGGCTCCAGCGCGACCACGCCTTCGCCTTCTTTCTGCGCCAGCTGCAGGAACGTCTGGCTGACAAATCCGCCTGCGCCCATCAGCGTGGCGTTCATGCCCAGCTGTTTGATACGACGCGCCAGCGGTGCTGCCTGGCTGTCGACGCCGCCGAAGAAGATCAGATCGGCGTTTTTACTCCGGATGGCGGTCAGTACGGCGCTGAAGTCCACCGTTTTGTCATCAACGTACTGACGATCGACAACCTTCACGCCCTGTGCTTCCAGCGATTTAATGAACTGGTCCGCCAGCCCCTGACCAAACGCGGTACGGTCGTCAATCACCGCAATGCGTTTCGCTTTCAGGGTATTTACCGCGTACTGTCCGGCCAACTGGCCGCCGTCATCGTCGTGGCCCATCACGCGGAAGCTGGTATCGAAACCCTGTTTGGTATAGGCGTGACCGGTCGCTACGGGCGCAACCTGAGCGATACCGGCATCGTGATACACACGCGCAGCCGGAATACTGGTACCGGTGTTCCAGTGACCGACAACGCCCGCCACGCCGCTATCCACCAGACGCTGCGCCACGGCCACGGCGGTGCGCGGGTCAGACTGATCGTCTTCGGACTGCAGTTTGAATGTCACCGCTTTGCCGCCGATGGTCGGGTGCTGCTTGTTGATGTCATCAATCGCCAGCTGTGCGCCATTCTCCAGATCTTTACCGATACGGGCCGATGGTCCAGTGAGCGGGCCCGCCAGACCGATAACCACGGTTTCACTGTCGGCGGCCCATGCGCCCGTTGAGGCAAAACCACCGAGCAGAATAGCGGCGCTGAGCGCGCTGATTTTTACTGTTTTCATTGTATTTCCCTGATGCTGGTTAGTGTTGTTAAGCGGGCATTTCGCCCAAATAAATCTGTGCAATCTGGTCGTCATTGAGCAGCACTTTCGATTCGCCGTGATGAACAATGCTGCCACTGTCCATCACCCACGCGCTGTCGGTGACTTCCAGCGCCAGGCGGGCGTTTTGTTCGATGAGCAGCAGGGCAACGCCGCGCTCGCGCAGGCCGGCTATGACGGCAAAAATGTTTTCTACCATCTTCGGTGCAAGTCCCATTGAGGGTTCGTCGAGGATCAACAGGCGCGGGCGACTGAGCAGGGCGCGGTTAAGGGCCAGCAGCTGTTGCTCTCCGCCGGACAGCAACCCGGCAAGTTGATGCTGGCGCTCGCCCAGACGCGGGAAGCGCTCGAAAATCTCGTTCATCTCGCGCTTTACGGTGACAGTGTCACGCCTGAGCCAGGCGCCCATCTGCAGGTTTTCCAGCACCGTCATTCGGGAGAAGATTCCCCGGCCTTCCGGGACCATCACCAGTCCGTCACGGAGCAGGGTTTCGGGCTTGTGCTTACGCACCGCTTTACCGTTGAATTCAATACGACCGCTAAAGTTTTCCAGCCCGGTAATGGCGCGCACGGTGGAGCTTTTACCCGCACCGTTCGCGCCGATCAGCGTGGCCTGCTCGCCCTCGTGCAGGGTAAAAGAGACATCGCGTACGGCCTGAATACCGCCGTAATGCACGTCCACGCGTTCCACTTTCAGTAATTCAGACATGGGCGTTGCCTCCAAGCCAGGCGGCGATCACTGCCGGGTCGCGACGAACGCTCTCCGGCGTGCCGCTGGCGAGCGTTTTGCCGTAATCCAGCACCGTCAGGCGATCGCAGATGCCCATCACGAGCTTGACGTCATGTTCAATCATCAGAAGGGTTTTACCGTCATCACGTAGGCGGATGAGTAACTCGCCAAGCGCTACTTTTTCTGCTGCATTCATCCCGGCGGCGGGTTCGTCCAGTGCCAGCAGCAGAGGGTCGGTTGCCAGCGCTCGGGCGATTTCAAGTCGACGCTGATGGCCGTAGGCCAGATCGCAGGCTCGGTAGTGGGCGAACTTCGCAATGCCGGTGTATTCCAGCCAGTGCCAGGCCAGCTCACGGGTTTGCATTTCTTCTGCGCGGGCGCGTTTGTGGCGGCTCAGCGCGGCCCAAAGACCGTTACGGGTGCGCACGTGGCGACCCACCATTACGTTTTCCAGCACCGACATGTCGTTAAAGAGGCGCACGTTCTGGAAGGTACGCGCAATCCCGGCGGCGGTGACCTTCTCAATGTGTCTGGGGAAATAGGGCTTATCGGCGATTGAAAATTCACCGCTGTCCGCCGGATAAAGCCCGGTGAGCAGGTTAAAGCAGGTGGTTTTTCCCGCCCCGTTAGGGCCTATCAGTCCGTAGATTTCACCCTTGTTCACGGCGATCGAAACGTCATCCACGGCGGTAAGCCCGCCGAAACGTTTGGACATGTTGCGTACGGTTAACAGACTCATGTATTCACCTCCTTGTGGCGTACCGGCCAGATCCCGGCAGGACGAACCAGCATGACCAGCACCAGCGCCAGGCCGTAGAACAGCTGACGCAACACTTCGGGGTCAATCAGCACCGTACCGAACAGCGCCTGCTGAACCGGGGCTGCCTGACTGCGCAGCAGTTCCGGCAGGGCGGTAAGCAGTATCGCGCCGAGGATCACGCCCGGAATATGCCCCATACCGCCCAGCACCACCATCGCCAGCACGGCAATGGATTCCTGTAACGTGAAGGATTCCGGGGAGACAAAGCCCTGAAACGCGCCGAACAAGGCACCCGCCACGCCGCCAAATGAGGCACCCATCGCAAAGGCCAGTAGCTTATAGTTACGGACGTTGATGCCCATCGCGCGGGCCACATCCTCATCTTCACGAATGGCATGCCAGGCGCGACCAATACGCGAGTGTTGCAGGCGCAGGCAAACAAAAATAATGGCCACAATCACCAGCATCAGCAGGTAGTACCACAGCCATAGGGCAGGCACTTTAAAACCGAACCAGTGATACACACCGCTGAATTTCAGGCCGAAAAGATTCAGGGTATCGACGCCGGTAATACCTTTCGCACCGTTCGTGATATTCACCGGACGGTCGAGGTTACGCATCAGGATGCGGATGATCTCCCCAAACCCCAGCGTCACGATCGCCAGATAATCCCCACGAAGCTTTAACGTTGGCGCACCGAGCACGATGCCGCACACCGCTGCAACCAGTGCCGCTATGGGAATAATCAACAGATAAGACGTGTGCAGCCCGTCCGGGAACCAGACCGTGAGGATCGGGAACACTTCAAGCAGGTGCGGTGAAGCCAGCAGGGCGGCCAGATAGGCACCCACTGCGTAAAAGGCGATAAAGCCCATGTCCAGCAGGCCGGTGTAACCGACCACAATGTTCAGCCCCAGCGCCAGCATGATGTAGAGCAGGGCGAAGTCAATGACGCGCACCCAGTAATTTCCGCCGAGCTGGCTGGCAACCACTGGCGCAATCAGCAGCGCGAGGCAGAACAAACTCATACCGGACCAGAATTTGCGCGTAGCGGTCGGCGTTTGTAGTTGTACGGTTGTCATAGTATCCCTTACGCTCGGTTTGCCACACGCTCACCCAGCAGACCTGCCGGACGGAAGACCAGTACCAGAATCAGCACGATGAAGGCAAAGACATCCTGGTAATTGCTGCCGAACACTCCGTGGGTCAGTTCACCCAGGTAGCCAGCGCCCAGTGCCTCAATAATGCCAAGTAGGATCCCGCCAATCATTGCGCCGCGAATGTTGCCAATACCGCCCAGTACGGCGGCTGTGAATGCTTTAATTCCCGGCAGGAAGCCCATTGAGAAGCTGGCGTTACCGTAGTTGCTCGCCATCATGACGCCTGCCAGCGCGGCAAAGATGCCGCCAATGGCGAACGTCAGGGTAATAATGGCATTGGGGTTAACCCCCATCAGCGTAGCCACGCGCGGGTTTTCCGCCACGGCGCGCATGCCACGGCCCAGGCGGGTGTATTCCACCAGCAGCCATAGCCCTGTCATCACTGTAAGCGCCAGCACCACGGTAACAATGCCGGTGACGGTCACAATGGCAGGGGGATGCAGTTCACTTCCTGACGTCACGGCGATCGGTTCCATGGGCAGGATCTGAGGGAACATCAGAGGGTTGCGCGTCCAGACGATCATCGCCACGGTTTGCAGCAGCACCGAGACGCCAATCCCGGAGATCAGCGGTGCCAGACGCGGCGCGTTACGCAGGCGTCGGTAGGCAAAGCGCTCCACGGCCATCGCCAGCAGGGCACAAACGGACATGGCGATCAGCAAGGCAAAACCGAGCTGAATCAGAAGCGGCAGGTGCGGGAAAGTATTGTTGAGGCTGTTCATGGCAGAAAGTGTGGTTAATGCACCCACCATCAGAATATCGCCATGGGCAAAGTTAATAATGCGCAAAATGCCATACACCATGGTATAGCCCAGCGCGATCAACGCGTAGATGCTTCCCAGCATCACACCGTTGATCAGTTGTTGTATGAATGTATCCAACGTAGGTTCCTGCAAAGTGCTCTTTCTGCGGCTACCATCCAACAAATGAAATAAATTGTAAAATACACATATATTATTTCTTATGATAAACAGATATTGTTTTATCTTTATGATTTATATGAAAATATAAAAATTCCGTTTTCGGGTATAAAGTCTAAAGAAATCAACATATGAATAAAACAGAACAGTCACCTGGCCTACCCATTTATGGAGAAAGTCGACTGGCCAATGATCCGCCGCTACGGGCTGTACGTGCTTTTGAAGCTATCGCCCGATTGGGCAGTGTTACGCTGGCGGCACAGGAGCTGGATATTTCACCGTCTGCTGTCAGTCACCAGCTCAAGGTGCTCGAAGGGTTCCTGCAAATGCCGCTGACGGAACGCCAGGGGCGCAGGCTGGTGCTGAGCCAGCACGGACGTGAATATTACCGCTCTATCCGTGCGGCTTTTAACGTGTTGCGCCAGGCAACGGAGCATCTGGCTGAACAGGCGCAAACGCGTCAGGTCACCATCAGCCTGATCCCGCTTTTTGGCATGGGGTGGTTTATCCCGCGTCTGCCTGCTTTTATGCGTGCCAATCCGCAAACCGAGATCAACGTAGTGTATGCCAATCATCGTAACTATCTGAGCGATGCGTCGGATATGTCGATTCGCTTCGGCAACGGTCAGTGGGCGGGATATCAGAGTGAAAAATTGATCTCCGGTCAGATGGTGCCTGTATGCAGCCGTGCATTTTTGCGCATTCATGGCCATATCGACACGCCAGAGCAACTGCTGCAAATGCCGTTGCTGCACGATGAGGAGCGCATCACATGGTCACAGTGGTTCCTGTTACAGGGAGTGAAACGCCCTCTGCGGCGCAGTGGCCCCCTGTTTGAGGACGGACTTTTGACGCTGGCGGGAGTACAGGCCGGGCTGGGCTGCGCGTTGATGCGTGAGCCGCTGATCGCGCCTTATCTTGAGAGTGGTGAGCTGGTGAAGATATTTGACTTACCCATTGATGACGGGCGCGACTACTACCTCTGTGTTCGTTCGGATTCGGAGATGACTGAGGACGGTAAGCTACTGCAAAACTGGCTTCGTCGGGCCGCGGGGGAGAATCTCCTATGAGGTAAGCAAACAGTGCTTATCCATGGCTTCAATTTCTGAACCGCTGTAGCGCGCATATTGTCCGGTCAGACCAAAGAATGCGGGCTGGGTTTCGGTATAGATTTCAGCGGCGAGCACCAGCCGACGTCGTTCATCTTCGCTCATCTCAAGTAATGTCCATGGAATAAAATAGCGTGCTGTTGAGGTCAGCTTGAACCACAGAGGACAACCACACCCCGGACAGAACCAGCGTTCTCCTCGCGCAGAGGACGAGAAGTGAGAAGGGGCAATCGAGTCTTGCTCCACAAGCGGTTTACCCACGGCTTCCAGATACATGGCAATTCCACCTGACCACTTCTGACATTGCGTACAGTGGCAGGCATAGACGTCGAAATTGTTGAGGGAAACGCTGAATTGGCTCATCCCGCATAGACAGCGTCCTTTGAATATGTGCATGGCGTGCTCCTTTATTACGCCAGTCAAACTGGTATAAAAAAAGCCAGCCACGAAGGCTGGCCTTTTTATACTGACAAATCTTAGAACTGGTAAGTCAGACCCAGAGCAACGATGTTGTCGGTAGCAATAGCTGCATCTTTGGTGAACTTGTTGTCGTCCAGCAGGTTGATTTTGTAATCAACGTAGGTAGACATGTTCTTGTTGAAGTAGTAAGTCGCGCCAACATCAACGTATTCAACCAGATCCTGGTCGCCATAAGTACCGATGTCTTTACCTTTGGATTTCAGGTAAGCAACGGATGGACGCAGACCGAAATCGAACTGGTACTGAGCAACAACTTCAAAGTTCTGAGCTTTGTTCGCGATATAACCTTTACCGAAGTTGGTCATATTGCGGGTTTCAGAGTAGGTGCTTGCCAGGTAGATGTTGTTTGCATCGTATTTCAGGCCAGCAGCCCAAACTTCTGCGTTGTCACCGCCAGCGTTCATGGTATTAGCCACTTCACCAGCACGAACCTGATTGTTGGTACGGTCAGATTTCGCATAGGTTGCACCCACGCCGAAACCGTCCATTTCATAGGTAGAAGACAAGCCCCAACCGTCACCGTTCGCTTCGGTGATGTCGCGCTTGTTGTTTTTACCCTGGTACTGAGCGGCAAAGTTCAGACCGTCAACCAGACCGAAGAAGTCGGTGTTACGGTAGGTTGCAACGCCAGTGGCACGCTGAGTCATGAAGCCATCAGTCTGCGTCCAGGTATCACCACCGAACTCTGGCAGAACGTCAGTCCATGCGCCGATGTCGTAAGCAACACCGTAGTTACGACCGTAGTCGAAAGAACCGAATTCGTTGAATTTCAGACCAGCGAAAGCCAGACGCGTTTTGTTGCCTTTGTCGCCGTTGCTTTCATCGTT
This sequence comes from Enterobacter sp. DVT3837, assembly GCF_056238685.1. Lineage (NCBI taxonomy): Bacteria > Pseudomonadati > Pseudomonadota > Gammaproteobacteria > Enterobacterales > Enterobacteriaceae > Enterobacter > Enterobacter sp. DVT3837. The sequence continues at coordinate 694,084 of NZ_JBWDLA010000002.1, forward strand.
GTTGCCTTTGAATTCATATTCCCACTGACCGTAACCGGACATCTGGTCGTTGATCTGAGTTTCACCTTTGAAGCCCAGACGTACGTAGGTTTTGTCGCCGTCGTTGCTGGTGTCATCAGAGAAATAGTGCAGACCTGTTACTTTACCGTACAGATCCAGCTTGTTACCGTCTTTGTTATAAATTTCAGCAGCGTTAACAACGCCTGCTGCCAACATGGAAGTCACTGCCACTGCAACTAATTTAAGTTTCATCTTAAATATTCCTTATAATTTTCTTAAGTATTTCCTGAGCCACTTCGAACGATTTCTAAACGAGGCTGTTCGTCAATGGCATGCTATTTTTAAAAATGTTGTAGTTGCCTTTCAATAATAAGTTTCAAATTATTGCTAATAATTTCCTTTAGTGTGATCGAGATCGGATAAATGGTCGCTAAACAGAATGAAATGAAGAGTGTTTAACCGGGTTTTGTATATTTTCTTATCAGATCTATTATCCGCAATATAGTTTTTCAATGGTTTAATTTAGTTATGTTACTATCAATTTTATCGGTGCATTTTGTAGAATTAAGCTTAACCGTTTACCGTAAATCATTGTGTTAGGTTATTGAATGCACGTAATTACCGTGTTTTTTGCTGAAATACACAGAAACACACTATTGCACTTTGTGCTATTAAGGTTGTTAATATTCGCAGGAGAGTAATTGCGCTACGGTGTCAGTTTATGTCAAGAAGAGAGGAGGGGGGGAATGCAAAACAACGATAATATAAACAGAATTTAAACACATTCTCTAATGAGCTTATGAATATTTTGACGCGCGATCACATATTAAATTTATGTTAATTTTCTGCCGGAATACACGCCTCCCGGCAGAGCGACGGACCCTTATTTTCGTGTCGCGAACCAGCAAAGCAGCGACCCGGCGCAGACCATCAGCGCGCCTTGCCAGAACGAGAAAGAGAGTGGAGAGCTCAGCAGGGCGGCAGCCAGAGCGGCAGAAAGTACAGGGGTAAAATAGGATACGGCGGCAAGTACCGTGACGTTGCCATGGAGAATACCGATATTCCATGAGGCATAGCCAAAACCCAGAGCAACACCGCACATTAATAGCTTCACGACAACCGGGACACTGAATACCATTCCTGGCTGCTCGCTAAGGGCATATTTCACCCAAAGACTTAACGCAGTCAGCAAAACAAAAAGGGTAATACCGTTTTGCCCTTTGGCAAATTTGCTGGTTACGGTGCAGTAGGCCGCCCAGATAAATGCCCCGGCAAACGCCAGCGCGTAACTCAGTGGACTGGAAACGATATTGCGGGTGATCTCCTCAAGATGTAATCCCTGTTCACCGCCTAATACCCAGCAGACGCCCAGCAATGAGATGGCTAAGCCGGGGATCACCCACAGAGTTGATTTTTGCCCGTTGAACAAAATGGCAAATACAATCGTCAGGCTCGGCCACAGATAATTGACCATGCCGACCTCAATGGCCTGCGATCGCGTCGCGGCATAGCCCAACGAGAGTGCCAGGCAAATTTCATAACTGACAAACAGCACGCTGCCTGCAATAAGATAGCGTGGCGAGAATTTGCGGATATCAGGAAATCCCACCGTCACCAGACACAATAATCCACTGACGGTGTAGATCATTGCCGCACCGCCTACTGGCCCTAACCCCTCGCTCACGCTGCGAATGAGCCCAACCATCGTGCTCCATAACAGTATTGCCGCCAGCCCAATAAGCGTTGCTTTTTTTCTGTCCATTACTTCGCCATTGCAATAAAAATCAAAGGAAAAATGTATCGCATTCATCCTGACGCTGTCGCCAATTATTCTCTTAAACCGTTAATCAAAAAGGGGTATTTAAATGTACCGGTGGTGACTATTAAGGGGGTGAAGACAGATGACCTTGATTTGACGCAAAAAAATCAGGGGAGTTACTGCTAGTTTGCGGCGCGAAGTCTTATTCGAAAAAGAGGACAACAATGGACGTCAGCCGCAGACAATTTTTTAAAATCTGCGCGGGCGGTATGGCCGGAACAACGGCAGCCATGTTGGGATTTGCTCCCAAAATGGCGCTGGCTCAGGCACGCAACTATAAGCTGCTGCGCGCAAAAGAGATCCGTAACACCTGCACATACTGCTCCGTAGGTTGTGGGCTTTTAATGTATAGCCTGGGCGATGGCGCGAAGAACGCCAGAGAAGCGATTTACCATATTGAAGGGGACCCGGATCATCCGGTGAGCCGCGGGGCGCTTTGCCCGAAAGGGGCGGGGCTGCTGGACTACGTTCACAGCGAAAACCGCCTGCGCTACCCGGAATACCGCGCGCCGGGTTCCGACAAGTGGCAGCGTATCTCCTGGGATGAGGCCTTCTCCCGTATTGCCAAATTAATGAAAGCCGACCGCGACGCTAACTTTATTGAAAAGAACGCCCAGGGCGTAACGGTTAACCGCTGGCTTTCCACCGGGATGCTGTGCGCCTCTGCGGCGAGTAATGAAACCGGCATGCTGACGCAAAAATTTGTGCGCTCTCTCGGCATGCTGGCGGTAGACAACCAGGCGCGCGTCTGACACGGACCAACGGTAGCAAGTCTTGCTCCAACATTTGGTCGCGGTGCGATGACCAACCACTGGGTTGATATCAAAAACGCTAACGTCGTGGTGGTGATGGGCGGTAACGCCGCGGAAGCCCATCCGGTGGGGTTCCGCTGGGCGATGGAAGCGAAAAATAACAACGATGCGACGCTTATCGTCGTCGACCCGCGCTTTACGCGTACGGCATCGGTGGCGGATATCTATGCGCCTATTCGCTCCGGGACGGACATTACGTTCCTGTCTGGCGTCCTGCTGTACCTGATTGAAAACAATAAAATCAACGCGGAATACGTTAAACACTACACCAACGCGAATCTTCTGGTGCGGGATGATTTTGCCTTCGATGACGGGCTGTTTAGCGGCTATGACGCCGAAAAAAGCCAGTACGATAAAACGTCCTGGAACTATCAGTTCGATGAAAACGGCTATGCGCTGCGTGATGAAACCCTGACGCACCCGCGCTGCGTGTGGAACCTGCTGAAACAGCACGTTTCCCGCTATACGCCGGAGGTGGTGGAAAACATCTGCGGCACGCCGAAAGCGGACTTCCTGAAAGTCTGTGAGGTGCTGGCCTCAACCAGTCCCGCCGACAGAACCACGACGTTCCTGTATGCGCTGGGCTGGACGCAGCACACCGTTGGTGCGCAAAACATCCGTACCATGGCGATGATCCAGCTGCTGCTCGGCAATATGGGGATGGCCGGTGGTGGTGTTAACGCCCTGCGTGGTCACTCCAATATTCAGGGGCTCACCGACCTTGGCCTGCTGTCAACCAGCCTGCCGGGCTACCTGACGCTGCCGTCGGAAAAGCAGGCGGATCTGCAAACGTATCTTGAGGCCAATACGCCGAAAGCGACGCTGCCGGATCAGGTGAACTACTGGAGCAACTATCCGAAGTTCTACGTCAGCCTGATGAAATCCTTCTACGGCGACGCGGCGCAGAAGGAGAACGACTGGGGCCTTGAGTGGTTGCCGAAGTGGGACCAGGCGTACGACGTCATCAAGTATTTCAACATGATGGATAAGGGCGACGTCACGGGTTACATCTGCCAGGGCTTCAACCCGGTGGCCTCGTTCCCGGATAAAAACAAGGTTGTGCGCAGTCTGAGCAAGCTGAAGTACATGGTGGTTATCGATCCGCTGGTCACTGAGACCTCTAACTTCTGGCAGAACCACGGCGAGATGAACGATGTCGATACCGTATCCATTCAGACCGAAGTGTTCCGCCTGCCGTCCACCTGCTTTGCGGAAGAAGACGGGTCTATTGCTAACTCTGGCCGCTGGCTGCAGTGGCACTGGAAAGGCCAGGACGCTCCGGGCGAAGCGCGTAACGACGGCGAGATCCTGGCCGGGATTTACCATCGCCTGCGCGAAATGTACCGCACCGAAGGCGGCAAAGGCGCTGAGCCGCTGCTGAAGATGAGCTGGAACTACAAGCAGCCTGACCATCCTGAGTCAGAGGAAGTCGCCAAAGAGAACAATGGCGTTGCGCTGGCGGATCTCTATGACGCTAAGGGCAACCTGGTGGCGAAGAAAGGCCAACTGCTGAACAGCTTCGCGCTGCTGCGCGACGACGGCACGACGGCGTCTTCCTGCTGGATCTACGCCGGTAGCTGGACGGAGCAGGGTAACCAGATGGCTAACCGTGATAACGCTGACCCGTCCGGGCTGGGCAATACGCTGGGCTGGGCATGGGCGTGGCCGCTCAATCGTCGTGTGCTCTACAACCGTGCCTCGGCGGATATCAACGGTAAAGCGTGGGATCCGAAACGGATGCTGATTCAGTGGAACGGGACAAAATGGACGGGGAACGATATCCCGGACTACAACACCGCCGCGCCGGGCAGCAACACCGGGCCGTTTATCATGCAGCCGGAAGGGCTGGGACGCCTGTTTGCCCTCAACAAGCTGGCGGAAGGGCCGTTCCCGGAACACTACGAGCCGATGGAAACGCCGCTCGGCACCAACCCGCTGCATCCAAACGTGGTCTCCAGCCCGGTGGTGCGTATCTATGAGGACGATGTGCTGCGTTTAGGTAAGAAGGATAAGTTCCCGTACGTGGGGACCACCTATCGCCTGACCGAGCACTTCCACACCTGGACCAAGCATGCGCGGCTTAATGCCATCGCCCAGCCGGAACAGTTTGTGGAGATAAGCGAAACCCTGGCAAAAGCGAAGGGCATTGCCAACGGCGACCGCGTGAAGGTGAGCAGCAAGCGCGGCTTTATTCGCGCAGTGGCGGTAGTCACTCGCCGCTTGCAATCTCTGAACGTGAACGGGCAGCAGGTGGAAACCGTCGGTATTCCGCTGCACTGGGGCTTTGAGGGCGTGGCGCAGAAAGGCTACATCGCCAATACCCTGACGCCAAACGTTGGCGATTCCAACTCGCAAACGCCGGAGTACAAGGCTTTTCTGGTTAACATCGAGAAAGCGTAAGGAGCGATTACATGGCGATGGAAACACAAGACGTTATCAAACGCTCCGCGACTAACCCGATAACTCCCGCGCCCCGCGCGCGGGACTACAAGGCAGAGGTCGCCAAGCTTATCGATGTCTCCTCCTGCGTGGGCTGCAAGGCCTGCCAGGTGGCGTGCTCGGAGTGGAACGATATCCGCGACAACATTGGGCACTGCGTAGGGGTTTACGATAACCCGGCGGATCTGAGCGCCAAATCCTGGACAGTAATGCGCTTTAGCGAAACCGAGCAGAACGGCAGGCTGGAGTGGCTGATCCGCAAAGATGGCTGCATGCACTGTGAAGATCCGGGCTGCCTGAAGGCGTGCCCGTCTGCCGGCGCGATTATTCAGTACGCCAACGGGATCGTCGACTTCCAGCAGGACAACTGCATCGGCTGCGGGTACTGCATTGCGGGCTGTCCGTTTAATATCCCGCGCCTCAATAAAGAGGATAACCGGGTATACAAATGCACCTTATGCGTGGACCGCGTCAGCGTCGGGCAGGAGCCAGCCTGCGTGAAGACCTGCCCGACCGGCGCTATCCACTTCGGCACCAAAAAAGAGATGCTGGACGTGGCGCAGGCGCGGGTAGACAAGCTGAAAGCACGCGGTTACGACAAGGCCGGTATTTATAATCCGCAGGGTGTGGGCGGCACGCACGTGATGTATGTGCTGCACCATAACGACCAGCCGGAGCTGTACCACAACTTACCGAAGGATCCGGCGATCGATACGTCCATCAATCTGTGGAAAGGGGCGCTTAAACCGCTCTCAGCGGCGGGCTTTATCGCCACCTTTGCCGGGCTGATTTATCACTACATTGGGATTGGGCCAAACAAAGAGGTAGACGACGAGGAGGATCATCATGAGTAAGTCGAAAATGATCGTGCGCACGAAGTTTGTCGACCGCGCCTGTCACTGGACGGTGGTGATCTGCTTCTTCCTGGTGGCGGTGTCGGGGATTTCGTTCTTCTTCCCGACGCTGCAGTGGCTGACCGAAACCTTCGGTACTCCGCAAATGGGGCGTATTCTGCACCCGTTTTTCGGCGTGCTGATTTTCGTGGTGCTGATGTTTATGTTCGTGCGCTTTGTCCATCACAACATCCCGGACAAGCAGGATATCCCATGGGTGAAAGGGATCGTCGAAGTCCTGAAGGGTAACGAGCATAAAGTCGCCAAAGTGGGCAAATACAACGCAGGGCAGAAGATGATGTTCTGGACTATCATGAGCATGATTTTTGTGCTGCTGGTGACCGGCGTGATTATCTGGCGTCCGTATTTTGCACACTTCTTTCCGATTCAGGTGGTGCGCTATGCGCTACTGATCCACGCGACGTCAGCAATCATTCTGATCCACGCCATCCTGATCCATATGTATATGGCGTTCTGGGTGAAAGGATCGATTAAAGGGATGATTGAAGGGAAGGTGAGCCGCCGCTGGGCGCAAAAACACCACCCGCGCTGGTATCGTGATGTGGAACGTCTGGAAGCGAAACAGGAAAGTACGGAAGGCATGAAGTAAGACCTGCGCCGTCGGCTTTGCCCGGCGGCGCTGCACTTGCGCGGGCCTACGTTATGTATTGGTCACTAATGCATCGATCGCCGCAATCACAGTACTCCTCGCGCTGCGAAGATTGCATACATAATTTTTATTATTTAGTTTCTTTTTCTCCACGTGTGTTATGCCAGCGGTGTTAAGAAAATATCGCTCAAAATCAATATTCACTAAGGGCGCCGCGGCGTTGATATGTCCACATAAATAATTGTGGTAACTTAATGGAATAATCAGTCTTGTTGATAAATCATCATAATAGTCATGTTGAATTATCATAAAATAAGGTTGATAGTCCCGGGTTCTCTCTGAAGGGTTACGGTAAACGTCAAACTGAAAGCACATTAAATCCCTCCAAAGAAAGGATCGTCTGATAATAATCCCGCTTTAGCCGTAAATTCATTCATGGCTCTTATGAACTCTTTATCTTGCTGATGCTGTCGTCTTTGCGCCTCTTGTGTCTGGGCTTCACGGGAGACTCCACTCGCCACGCTCTCCCTTTTACCATAGTCTTTGCTTCGGTTTGGTTTCATTTTAAGCTCCTTTGTTGGTGCGGTTATTATCAACCGCAGCCAACAAAAAACAATACTTTACCCCCTGGTAATCTACATTCTGCGAGGCGTATTCCAGTAATTTCAGAACCGCTCTTCCACATACCGGAACGGGTATTTCGTGGGTTTCACTTTGCCTATTTTACGCTTCGGTAAATCCACCTTGTCGACATGAATTTCTTTATACGGGATTTGCGTAAGCAGGTGCGAAATAATATTCAGGCGCACGCGTTTTTTATCTTCTGAACGCGCCACAAACCACGGCGCCCAGGCGGTATCGGTGGCTTCAAACATCGCGTCGCGCGCAAGGGTATACTCGTCCCACAGGTTAAAGGATTTAATATCCATCGGTGACAGCTTCCAGATTTTACGACCATCGTTAATGCGGTCACGCAGACGGCGCTCCTGCTCTTTCGGCGTCACCTCCAGCCAGTACTTCAGCAGGATGATCCCTGCATCCACCATCGCTTTTTCCATCACTGGCGTGCCGTCAAGGAACTTCTCAACTTGCTCAGGGGTGCAAAATCCCATTACCCGCTCGACACCCGCACGGTTATACCAGCTTCGGTCAAATATGACGATCTCCCCGGCGGCAGGCAAATGGGGAACATAACGTTGAAAATAGAGCTGGGTTTTCTCTTTTTCAGTTGGCGCGGGGAGGGCAACCACGCGGAACACGCGTGGACTGACGCGCTCGGTGATCGCTTTAATGGTACCGCCTTTGCCGGCGCCGTCGCGTCCTTCAAAAACAATACACACTTTGAGTCCTTTGGCGACAACCCATTGCTGGAGCTTAACCAGTTCAACGTGCAGGCGACGAAGCTCTTGCTCATACTCTTTGGTTTTTAGCGGTGCATTTTTTACGACATCAACAGTGGCACTGGTTTTCTTTTTGCTTCCCATGATTGTCATCCTCAGGTTATCCGGCGCGGGAAAAAAGCGAGGCCGCACTATGAAGTGTAATAGATCGTCGCGGACGCAACAAAATCAGCACTTTTAATACCGCTCACATTGTGTGGTTAATGGGATAATTTCATTCTTATTTACTTAAAGGAACTAAGAATGAGTTGGAATAAAGAAGCTGCAGTTTCACATCTTCGATCACGCGCTCTTGGTCGTTCACATAACGAATGTGCAACCTTTACCAGGGAAGCAATACAAGCAGGTGGCATCAGGCTGGAGAGAACCCTAAACGCAAAAGATTACGGGCCATCATTATTGCGAGCGGGGTTTCATGAAGTTCCACCGGGTTCAACATTATTGAGTGGTGATGTCGCTGTCATTCAACCCTATCCGGGTGGAAACTCAAGCGGGCATATGACAATGTATGACGGAACACAATGGATTTCTGATTTCCGACAGCACGGAATGTACCCCGGCCCAGGGTATCGCTCAGCTCAGCCATCCTTCAAAATTTACAGGAAGAATTGATGCGTGCTGCAATAGTGTTATGTGCATGCTTGCTATCCGCTTGCTCAGCTAAGCAGTATCAGTCTGCTCCGATGCGAGTACATTCTTTTTACTCTACTTATCTGATGTCTCTTACCAGCAGCGACAATAATTACTCTCCGTCCGAGCTGCGTGAATATGTCTCTGCCGACACGCTCAAAAGACTGGATAATATTGAGTCGATACCCGAACAAGACCTTATTGGATCTGATTACTTCGCTTATGCGCAGGACTATGATCCATCGTGGGTATCGGCACTCACTGTTGGTGACGCCAGGTCTTTTATGGGTGGCGAGATTTTGCCCGTATGGATTGGTAAGGAGCACGGAGGGAAGTTAGAGCTTCAGGTATATGTTCGGCGTGAGTCTGGTACATGGAAGATATACAGGGTCCGTGATGTAACCGATAACTACGAACATCCAATATTTAATGCAGGAGCCATCACGCGCGCGAAGTCTGCTGCTGAAAGCGGTTGTGCTGATTTCCGTCGTAAAACTTGAAAACAGGTCAGAAAGTTCGATAATCCTTTTATGCTTGGCAGAGTTGCGCCGCACGGCAGCGACGATAAGCTAACAATCTGAACATGACGAGAACCCCGCCAGCGCGGGGTTTTTGCTTTCCGGCGATCCGACAGGGGTATTCGCAAAGATGCATTGCATCAGTACCCCTGTCAGATCGTCGCAATAACTATCAATTTCAGCATTTTTAATCCCACAATTTATTACAGGTTAACGTAATAATTTCATTCTTACTTACTTAAAGGAACTAAGAATGAGTTGGAATAAAGAAGCTGCAGTTTCGTATCTCCGTTCACACGCTCTGGGGCACTCTCATAGTGAATGTGCTAAATTTACCCGACTGGCCATTCTGGCTGGAGGTGTTAAGGTACCGAACACAGATTATGCAAAAGATTATGGGGCGGAATTCAGGGCCGGGGTATCGCAAAATGCAACCAACCTTTAAAATTTACAGGATGCATTGATGAAAAGGATATTTATATTATTCGGTATGTTGTTGGTGGGATGTAGTTCGACAGCCAATCATGATCAGAGTGCGCAAGACACTACCAAATCATTTTATAAATCCTATCTTTCCGCATTCGGCAGTGATGAAGCCAGGCCTTACCCTGCCGACGAACTGCGTAAATATGTTTCTGCTGATACTATTGTTCGCATTGGTGCCATTCAGGAAATCTCTGAACAAGAGTTAATAGAGTCCGACTATTTTACATATACTCAGGATTACTCTCGCGAATGGATACCTGCGTTACGAGTGGAAAACGCAAGACCATTTTTAAACGGTGAAGTAGTCCAGGTCATTGAGGGGGCGGGTGGCGGGAGAAGCATACACCTTGAAGTATTTCTTCGTCGTGAAGGTGATGCATGGAAAATCTACCGCGTTCGTGACATAACGAACAATCACGAGCATCCAATTTTCAATACTGGCGCTATTACACGCGCTAAAGCAGCGGCAGAAAGCGCATTGTAAAAACTACACCTCAAACCCTCTCACCAGATTTAAAAAAATATTGGATAAAGCATCTGAATTAATGGATTAACGTGTCAGCCCGCTCATTTGAACTGGCTCACCATACAAGATTATTCAATAATGCCCGTCGCGAGTGATTAACCAGTGGTTGAGGTATGAAAAAGACAATTTTTTCGTTGGCGCTGAGCACCTTTGGTCTGGGAATGGCTGAATTTGGCATTATGGGAGTGTTAACCGAGCTGGCCCATGACACCGGGATTTCAATTCCCTCTGCCGGGAATATGATCTCGTTTTATGCCTTCGGGGTGGTGATTGGCGCGCCGATTATGGCGCTGTTTTCTGGCAAGCTCTCTTTAAAGACTACGCTGCTGTTTCTGGTGGCGATGTCCGCCGTCGGAAACGCCCTGTTTACCTTTTCAACGTCATATTTCTGGCTTGCGACGGGACGCTTAATATCCGGTTTTCCGCACGGCGCGATTTTCGGCGTCGGGGCAATTATCCTTTCTAAAATTGCGCCACCGGGGAAAGTGACGGTCGCGGTGGCCGGGATGATCGCCGGTATGACCGTAGCCAACCTGGTGGGCGTTCCACTGGGTACCTGGCTGGGGCACGAATTCAGCTGGCGCTATACCTTTTTCCTGATTGCAGTGTTCGATGCGCTGGTGATCCTCTCGGTTCTGCTCTGGGTACCGGATATCCACGACACATCAGAAATCAAATTGACCGAGCAGTTCCACTTCCTTAAAAAACCAGAACCCTGGCTGATTTTTGCTGCCACCATGTTTGGCAACGCCGGGGTTTTTGCCTGGTTCAGTTTCGTTAAACCATTTATGGTCAACGTCTCTGGCTTCACCGAAGGGGTGATGACAGCCGTCATGATGTTGATGGGACTTGGTATGGTGTTGGGCAATCTGTTGAGCGGCAAACTCTCGGGGCGCTTTAGCCCGCTGCGCATTGCTGCCACCACCGACATGGTGATTGTGACTTCTCTGCTGCTGCTTTTTGCCTTTGGAGAACTGAAAACGGCCTCGTTGGTCATGGGGTTTATCTGCTGTGCCGGGCTGTTCGCGCTCTCTGCGCCGCTGCAAATTCTGCTCCTGCAGAATGCGAAGGGCGGTGAGATGCTGGGTGCCGCAGGCGGTCAGATGGCATTTAATCTCGGCAGTGCGGTTGGCGCATTTTTCGGCGGCATGATGATTACGCTTGGCTTTAGCTGGAGTTATGTCACGCTGCCTGCCGCACTCCTTTCGTTTTCGGCCATGAGTTCGCTGCTGATCTACGGCCATCTGCGGGCCAGACAGGCTCAGGCTAACGCTCGCGCGCTAGCCTGATGGAGTCATGCTAGCCAGGGCTCTCCCAGCGTCAGCATCAGGCGGTTGGCCCAGGCGAAGAACGCGGCGGACTGCACCAGATCAAGCTGCGCCAGGGTATCCAGCCCCTCTTTTTCCAGCGCGGCAAGGTGCAGCGGCGTGGCGGCAGGCGGCGTAACCGACAGCGCCGCCGCAAAATTGATCTCCGCCTGCCAGCGCGCAGACTGCCCGTCGCTCAGGGATTGCCCCGGACGCACCGCCAGAAGCGCCTCTACCGCAGCGTCATCCTTTGACAGCTGGCTGGCTTTCCGCGCATGGACAGATGCGCAGTAGATGCAGCCGTTAATTTTACTGGCGACCGTTGCGGCCAGCTCGCGCTCGGCGCGCGGCAATCCCCCCGATGTATAAAAAATTCCTTTATCGGTCAACGTGCGCTGTTCAAGCACCGGCAGGTTGCGCGCCAGCAGGCGGAAGTAGTCGGAATCGGTATGGCCAAATTTCGCCAGGATGGCAACCTCATCGTCTCGGAAGTCCGCCAGCGGTTTGGCCGCTATCCACGGTTCCCATCCAAGCTCCTGCTGGGTGAACGCTACGGGTGCCGCCTTTCCGGTGACCGTGGTGGCGGTCGTGTGCCAGACGCCTGCCGCCACCGGCGCATCGCTTGTGGCGACAGGCCTGTCGTTCAGCAGCCGCAGCCCGGTAATGAGTCGGCTCTGGAAGCTCACAAATGCGACGAGCTGCGCCAGGGTAACAATGCCTTCCTTGCTCCATCCCGCCTGGGTCAGCGCCTTTAACGCTGCAGGCGTCGCTTCGACGGGTGAGAACGTCAGCAGACGCGCGAAGCTCAGCGCCGGGGTCAGCCGTTCCGTGGTCGGATCGGCCAGGCCAAACCCTGCGTAGTGCGCGGCCAGCGCCTCTGCGTTGTGCCATCTGGCAACTTTTGCTGCCACAGTGAAGCGTTCATCGAGTGGGAAATCGGTGTCCTGCTGGCTGAAGAGAATTTCGTAGCTGCCCTGCGCGTGTCGTGTGGCGGCATCACGCGTGGCGCGCGCCTCTGCCAGAGGGGAACCGGGTTTAATTTCCGCCAGCTCGGCGAGAATGTCCTGACTTAATGACATAGGTGTCTCCTCAAAGGATGTGGGGGGCAATATGTTCGGCGATCAGTTCGATGGAGCGCAGCGTGTCTCGATGGGTGGGCTCGACCGAATGGACCTGGAATGAGATATCCGTGGCGCGCCTGAGAATGGAGTCCGCATTAAGTGAACGCAGCACCGTATCAGGCGAACCGATATGGGCATCGAACTGACGACGATAATCAGTAACGTTGTCACCTTTGACCGTGTATCCGGCAGCGCGATGCTGCTGAGCTTGTTTCGCGAGACCCGGCGTTGCGACTCTGAGCGCATAGTCATCGCTGTCAGCGACGAAGGCTGTACGGGAGGCCAGAATGCGCGGGGCGATGCCTGCTGGCAGCGCATCGAGGTAGGCATCCACAATCGGGTTCTGGATCGCGTCGAGCGTTAAATCCAGCCGATCTGCCGGGCGCGGCTGCGTGCGGGAGAGCATTAAACCGTGTCCGGCCTGCGCGGCGCGAACGGCACCGTCAACTGAGAAGGTGGCTATCCAGATACGGTCGGCCAGCTGTGGCGCTGGCGGGTAAAGGTGGTTATCCGGATGGGTAAGCGAATCACCGCGCCAGGCGCTTTGGACCACATGCAGGTTCTCGGCAAACGCGGTCGCACGTTCTTCAAACGTCAGGCCGAACGGCAGAAAAGAGGTCGGCGTGCCGCCTGAGCCAAAGCCTACTTCCAGGCGTCCGTCTGCAAGCAGATCCAGCACGGCGGCATCTTCCGCCACGCGCAGCGGGTTTTCCATCGGCAGGGTAATGATGGCCGTGCCCAGGCGAATGGTTTCCGTATGCGCGGCGACGTGTGCCAGAAACAGCAGCGGCGACGGCAGGCCACCTTCGCTTTCGTGGAAGTGGTGCTGAGCAATCCAGGCGCTGTCAAAGCCGTGGCGTTCGGCGTGGCGGATCTGTTCAGTTGCCAGACGATAGCGCTCCTTCGGCGTAGCGTCGTCAAGCAGGCGGGTGAAAAATCCCAGGCGTTTTCGCGTCATGCGAACTCCTCCGTAGCGGGTGAAAAATGGGGAATGGCGGCAATCAGCTCACGGGTATAGCCGTTCTGCGGTGAGGCGAATAAGGTTCCGACGTCGCCCTGTTCGACCACCTGACCGCTGCGCAGCACCGTGACGCTGTGGGCGATTCGGCGAACCGTGGACAGATCGTGCGTAATAAAGAGATAGGTCAACCCCAGTTGCTGCTGCAGCTGCTGAAGCAGAGCCAGGATCTGCGCCTGCACAGTGACGTCCAGCGCGGAGGTGGCTTCGTCCAGCACCAGAATGGTCGGCTCCAGGATCAGCGCCCGGGCGATAGCCACGCGCTGGCGCTGCCCGCCTGAAAGCTCGCGGGCAGTGCGACTCAGAATATCGACGGGCAGGGCAACCCGCTGCGCCACGGTCTCCACCCGGACCTTTCGCTCCGCCTTACTGAGGCGAGAAAAGTTCTTCAGGGGCTCTTCGATGATCTCAAACAGCGTCTGACGCGGGTCGAGAGAGGCAAACGGGTTCTGGTAGACAAACTGGATCTTCTGGCGCAGCTGGCGACGGGCCTCGCGGCTAAGCGTGGTGGCATCAATATCATCAATAATGACCTGTCCGCTGTCTGCCTGTTCGAAACCCAGCAAAATACGGGCGAGGGTGGTTTTTCCGGAGCCGGACTCACCCACCAGCGCATGCGTGCTGCCGCGCCTGACGTCAAAGGTTACCCGATCCAGCGCCTGAAGCTGATGGCCTTTGCCCAGGGAGAATTGTTTGCTGATGGCGCGGGCGCGAATGGCCGGTGACGCGAGCGGCAGACCTGCCACCGGGGCAATGGTCAGGCGCTGGCCCTGGAGATCGCTTAACAGCTGGCGGGTGTAGGCGTGCTGCGGCATGCGCACGATATCGGCGGTGTTTCCCTGTTCCTGAACCTCGCCATCGCGAAAAACCAGCAGCCTGTCCGCGCGCTCAGCGGCCAGCGCGAGATCGTGGGTGACAAACAGAACGGCGGTACCCGATTCCCGGCGCAGGATATCCAGCAGGTCAAGAATGCGTTTTTGCACCGTCACGTCCAGCGCGCTGGTAGGCTCATCGGCAATGATGACGTCCGGGCGCAGCGCTATCGCGATGGCAATCAGCACGCGCTGTTTCATCCCGCCGGAGAGCTGGTGCGGATACTGGTTCATGCGCTGTTCGGGGTGGCTCAGGCCGACCTTTGTCAGCAGGGCGAGCACCTGCTCGTCGCGCTGAGCGCGAGTCACTTTCTGGTGTAGCTGAATAATCTCTCCAACCTGCGCACCGATGGTCTTCACCGGGTTGAGCGAATTACCCGGGTCCTGCGGAACCAGGCTAACTCGCGCGCCGCGAAGGGTATCGAGACGCTTAGCGGACCACTGGCTTATCTCCTCGCCGTTGAGAATGATTTTTCCCGCATCGCGCCGGGCGTTATCGGCCAGCAGACCGATGATCGCCTGCGCCGTGGTCGTTTTGCCGGAGCCGGACTCGCCGACAAAGGCCAGCATTTCTCCTCGCCCGAGCGTGAAGCTGACGTTATGCACCACCTCGCGCCACCGGCGCGCGGTACGGTAGCTGATGGTCAGGTTTTCTACCGAGAGTACGGTCATTTCAGGCCTCCGCTGAACTGTTGACTGATACGGTTGGTGGCCAGCACCACGGCGATGACGACCACGCCGGGGAAGGTGGTGAGCCACCAGGCGGTAGAGAGATAGTTACGGCCTTCTGCAATCAATAAGCCCCACTCCGGCACCGGCGGCGGGGTGCCGTAACCGAGGAAGCTCAGCGTGGAGAGCGCCAGGATGGCCTGACCAAACTGCAGCGTGGCAAAGGCGATGACGGCAGTTAAGGCATTGGGCAGGATGTGTCGCCACAGCACGGCGAAAAACGTCCCGCCGCTGCCAAACGCCGCTTCGACATAATCCGTGTGGCGGATGCGCACGACTTCACCGCGCGCGAGGCGGGCGAAGCTGGCTATTGAAGCCACGCCTACGGCAATCGCGGCGTTAACGGTGCCAAACCCGAGCAGAATAATCACCGTCAGCGAGAGCAGCAGAGACGGGATGGACAACAGCACATCGACGAAGCGCATCAGAAGAGACTCGACGCGTCCGGCGAACGCCCCGGCAACCACCCCTAAGCCGGTGCCTGCCAGCAGACCCATCGTCACGGCGGCCAGCGCCGCGCTCAGGGAGTGGGACGCACCATAAACAATACGGGTATAAACATCGCGGCCAAGCTGATCGGTGCCGAGCCAGTGGCCCGCCTGCGGCGCCAGGCGCTGTGCACCGGCGATGCCCTCAATCGGGCTGTAGTGGGTTAACAGGCCGGGCGCCACGGCGGCAAAAAGCGCAATGATAATTACTGCCCATGCCAGCCACAGTCCTGGTTGCCACGCGACGCCCTGCCAGGCGGGAACGCGTTTTCGCGCGGCGGCAGCGTAATCGACCAGGCTCATGATGCACCTCCGGTAACGGTTTGCAGACGGGGATCCAGCAGCGGCATCAGCAGGTCCACCAGCAGATTGATCAGGACAAAACCGAGGGCGGAAATCATCACCACCGCCTGAAGTACGGCAATATCCTGGTTATTCACCGCCTGCTGGGTCAGTTGCCCGAGACCGCTGCGGCCAAAAACGGTTTCCGTGATCAGCGCCCCGGCAATCAGCTCGCCGAGCAGCAGCCCGGCAATATTTAGCACTGGCAGCAGGGCGTTGCCGGTCACGTGACGCCACAGGACAGCGGTTTCACTCAGCCCTTTGGCACGGGCGACGGCGACAAACGGCTGCGTCGCCACCTGGTCCAGACTGCGCATCAGAATTTGTGCCAGCGGGGCGGAGATTGGGATCGCGACGGTTACGATTGGCAGGATCAGCCCCTGCAGCGGCGTCGGGTTAATCACCGGGATCAGCCGGAGCTGGAAAGAAAAGAGCTGGATAAGGGCAATCCCCAGCCAGAACGTCGGTAAAGAGATAAACAGGACTGGCAGAGACTGGAGGGTATTACTCAGCCAGCGCAGACCCGGCAGGCGCGACGCAAAGGCCAGCGCAAATGCCAGCAGGACCGCGAGTAAAAAGGCAGGCAGGGCGAGGCTCAGGGTATCCGGCAGATTGCTGGCAATCAGCTCGCTGACCGGCACGCCTGCCTGTAGCGAATAGCCGAAATCCCCGCGCAGCATCGCCAGCAGCGTATGGCCGTATTGCTGCCACAGCGGGCTGTCCGCGCCGTAGGCCACGCGCATCTCCTCGATTTGCGCCGGGCTTAAGCCCAGGTCCGGGTTCTGAAATTTAATCAGCACCGCGTCGCCCGGCAGCACCTGGAGCAACACGAACGAGAGGGTAAAGGCGGCCCACAGTACCAGCAGCCCGTGCCCAAAGCGTTGAAGAAGTGCGTGGCGCATCGTCGGCTCCTCAGTGTTTCTCAATCCACGCGCCGTAGAACGACGGGCGGCCTACCGCTTCAAAATTGACGCCTTTCAGCCACGGCGCACCGGCAAAGACCTGCGGCTCCTCGAAAATCGGAATGACGTAGGCGTTATCCAGGAGGTAGCGCTGGGCGTCCCCCGTCAGCTGCAGGCGTTTTTGCGGATCGACTTCAGCAGAAATGTTCACCAGCAGTTCATTCAGCTTGTCGTCACGGAAGTTTTTGACCTTGTCGCTGGATCCGCCTTTTTGCAGCAGCGCGTCGCGGTTAGCCGGGTAGAACATGCTTTTCACCACGTCAGGATCGGCGCGGCCCACTTCGGAGACGGTTAACGGGGTTTTCAGCGGGTCAAGGTTATCCAGCGTGCGGCTGCCTGCGTCACCGGCTTTGACGCTCAGCGCCACGCCCACCTGTCGCCACTGCTGGGCAACCAGCTGCAGCACCTCTTTATTTTGCGGCTGCGGCAGGGATTCATACACCGTCAGCGCCAGACGTTGGCCGTCTTTGGCGCGGATCCCGTCACTGCCTGCTTTCCAGCCTGCGTCGTCCAGCAGCTGGTTGGCTTTAGCCGGGTCAAAGGCCAATTTGTCGCTGAGA
Source organism: Enterobacter sp. DVT3837 (assembly GCF_056238685.1). Lineage (NCBI taxonomy): Bacteria > Pseudomonadati > Pseudomonadota > Gammaproteobacteria > Enterobacterales > Enterobacteriaceae > Enterobacter > Enterobacter sp. DVT3837. The sequence continues at coordinate 711,616 of NZ_JBWDLA010000002.1, forward strand.
TCGACAAAACCTGCGGCGGAATCGGCAATCACTGACTTCGCCTGCGGATAGTTGGCCGAGAAGAGGGTCTCAACCACCTGTTTTGCGTTGGTGGCATGCAGCAGCGCCTGGCGCACGCGAATATCGGAGACCAGCGGGTTATCCGGACGGAAGCTGATGCTGTCGTTCACCCCGCGCGTCGGGGCAGCATAGATCTTATAACCCTGATCTGTAGCCTGCTTTTCGTCATATGCCTGCACCTGGCGAATAAAATCAGCCTGACCGGCCAGCAGGGCGCCCACGCGTACGCTGTCTTCCTGAGTCACGATAAACTTGATGCCATCAAGATTGGCTGGCCCCTGTTGCGCCAGATTTTTGGGACCCCACTGGTAGTCCTTACGCGCTTCCAGCGTTACTTCGCGACCCAGCTTCTCGTCCTTTACCACAAACGGGCCGGAGCCAATGATATGACGGGCATCCCCCAGCTCTTCAAAATTGCGTTTCAGCGTGCTGAGTGAGACCAGACCCGAGCCAATGGTGGCGGTGCCTTGCAGGAACCCCGGCGACGGTTTTTTGAAGTAGAACTTCACGGTCAGCGGGTCGATGACTTCGCTACGATCGTAGTTATTGATCACTTCTGACACCGGCAGGCGCTGCGCCTTATTGCCTAAACCGTAGGTATCAAAGTTTTTCGCCACGGCGTTGGCATCCAGCGGCGTGCCGTCAGAGAAGGTGATGCCAGGGCGAATTTTAAAGGTGTATTCGGTTTTATTGGCGTTGGTGGTCCAGCTTTCTGCCACCCAGGGCTCCACCTGCAGCGTCCTGGGGTTCTGCCAGGTCAGTTTGTCGGTGATCTGGTTCAGAATGCCGCCGTTCGGGTAGAAGCCACCGGCGGGCGGGTAGAGGTTGGTGTGTGCCTGTTGCTCCAGATAAATCAGCGTGCCGCCTTTAACAGGCGCATCCGCGGACCAGGCTGCGGTGGTCGTCAGAATCAGCGCCGTCAGCAGCGGCAGACGAAACGGGGTTTGCATGGTGAATTCCTTTGTTATCTTCTTGTTAGCGTCGGATTCATCATCGGGCGCGGGGGAAAACAAGGGAACAAAGGAATTAAGATAAGGATTGCCGGAAAATGGCTATAAAAAAAACCGCCCCTGTCAGGAGCGGTACTTGAACGGTGGGTGATTATGAACGCAGGTCAATCACCATACGGCCACGGATCTGACCCTGTTCCATCTCTTTAAAGATGGCGTTGATGTCTTCCAGCGGACGCATCGTGACTTTCGGCACGACCTTGCCTTCTGCCGCAAACTGGAACGCTTCCTGCAGATCCTGACGGGTACCGACCAGCGAACCGACAACCTGAATACCGTCCAGCACCAGACGCGGAATATCGAGACTCATTGCTTCCGGTGGCAGGCCAACCGCGACCACGCGGCCACCGGCACGCACGGCATCAACCGCTGAGTTGAATGCTGCTTTTGCGACGGCAGTGACGACTGCGGCATGCGCGCCGCCGGTTTTTTCCTGCACAATTTTAGCGGCATCTTCGCTGCGTGAGTTGATAGTTAAATCCGCACCCATGCTTGCCGCCAGCTTCAGCTGTTCATCGTTAACGTCAAGAGCGATGACTTTGGCGTTAAAGACGTTTTTAGCGTACTGCAGTGCGAGGTTACCCAGCCCGCCCAGACCATAAATTGCAATCCACTGGCCCGGTTTAATACCAGACACTTTTACCGCTTTGTAGGTGGTCACGCCAGCGCAGGTGATGCTGCTGGCAGCAGCCGAATCCAGACCGTCCGGCACTTTTACCGCGTAATCCGCGGTAACAATGCACTCTTCCGCCATGCCGCCATCCACGGAGTAACCGGCATTTTTTACATCGCGACACAGGGTTTCGTTGCCGGTATTACAATATTCGCAGTGACCACAGCCTTCAAAAAACCATGCCACGCTTGCGCGATCGCCGACTTTAAGCGATTTCACGCCAGGACCAACTTCTTTTACGATACCAATCCCTTCATGGCCCAGGATAACCCCGGTTTTATCGCCGAAATCACCGTTCTTCACGTGGAGATCGGTATGGCATACGCCACAGCACTCCATCTTAAGCAGGGCTTCTCCATGCTTTAACGGTCTTAACGTTTTTTCGGTGATATTGACCTGGTGATCCTGAGTGACAACAGCAGCCTTCATGTGTATCTCCTTGTTCATGATTAGAATTTGCATAGCAGGTGTAATACCCCTTAAGGATTGATACATTAGCCTGGTAATGCAAGGCTACGGCAACATAATGTCATCATTTGATTCGATTTAAGATTAAGAATACGGCGATCCCTCTAATTATTAAGGGGGAAAAGACTGGCCCGGCGAGCAACTCGCCGGGCGCAGTTTTACAGCTGTGCTTCTATCTCCTTAATCTCTTTACGCCATTGCGCCTGAAGCTGTGGCTTCTGATGCTTCGGCTTACGCGCCAGATCGTCTTCCAGCAGCGTTTCCAGAGCGACCAGCCGTTCAAGCAGATCGTCATACGGCGAGGGTTGAACCGTCGCGGCAGCAACGGGCGCCGCAGATGTCACTAGCCCAGCGCCTTCACGCAGACGCTCAAACACCGCTTCTGCATCGTGCCACTCGCTCAGCTTTCCTTCTTCAATCAGCCAGAAACGATTACAACTTTGGCTGATCAACTGACGGTCATGGCTGACCAGCAGAACACCGCCTTCGAACTGCTGAAGGGTTTGCGCCAGCACCTCTTTGCCTTCCATGTCGAGGTGGTTGGTGGGTTCATCCAGCATCAACAGGCTATAGCGAGCAAGCGTCAGGCCCACGAACAACAGGCGTGAACGCTCGCCACCGCTGAGCGTGCTGACCGTTTGCCCGTGACGCGCCCACGGGAAACCTGCGCTTATCAGCGCCATTTTGCGGTTCTGCGGATCCGGCGCGAAAGGCTCCAGCGCGTCGAGCAGCGTGGCGTTGTCCGGTAGCTGATTCAGCGTCTGGTCGTAATAGCCTGGCGACACGCGGGGGTGCAGCTTCAGCCCGTCGTGGGTCAGTTCATCGGTAAACTGTCGCCAGATAAGCTTCATCAGTGACGATTTGCCGCAGCCGTTACGACCGACAATCGCCACACGATCGCCGCTTTTCAGGCGCGCTGTCTCAATGCTGAACAGGCTGGGTAGCCCAGGAGCAGGGGGGACGCCGAGATTTTCCATCTCCAGCAGACGGTCGGCCCGCAGCGCATCACCACGCAGGGTTAACGTCCACGGAATGCCTGCCGTGAGCGCCGTCTGGCTCTCCTTCAGCCGTTCGACCTGTTTTTCCATCTGTTTGGCTTTGCGGGCCAGGTCTTCGTTGTCGTAAACCTTGCCCCAGGTCGCCAGCCGCTTCGCGCTGGCGGTCACACGGTCGATCTCCTTTTGCTCCGCCTTGTGGCGCTGCGCGTCGCTTTCATCCTTTGCTTCAAGCGCCTTGCGGGCGGCCGTGCAGGGAAGGGCGAAGTAGTGCAGCGTTTTATCGCGCAGGATCCAGCTACCGTTGGTGACGGCATCAAGTAACTGTCTGTCATGCGAGACCAGCACAAAGCTGCCTGACCAGTTCTGCAAAAATTGCTCAAGCCAAAGCATGGTCGGCAAATCGAGATGGTTACTCGGTTCATCCAGCAAAAGCAGGTCCGGCTCGTGAATCAATACCCGCGCCAGCAGCAGGCGAGTGTGCTGCCCGCCGCTCAGCGTGGCGGATTGCAGCGCCATATCCTGCGGCGTGAAGCCCATGCTTGCCAGCAGCGTTTCGGCTTTCCAGCGCAGGCTGTCACGTTCAGCAGAAGGTAACTGTGCCAGCACGGCATCCAGCATGGTCAGCGGAAAAATAGCGTCCGGGAGGTGTTGTTCTACCCGTGCCATCAGGCACTGCCCGGCCAGCGAAACCGTTCCTGCGGCAGGAGCGTCAGTGCCGTCCAGTACCTTCAGCAGCGTACTTTTGCCGCAGCCGTTATCGCCCAGCAGGCCAATGCGATCGCCTTTTTTCAGCGTAAAGGATAGCGAGTCGAAGAGCGTGCCAAACGCCGTATCAACGCGTAAAGATTGTGCAGTGAGTAAAGTGCTCATTGTTGCTTACCCAAGAGTTACAGGCATGTTTATGCCTCGTCAAACATCGCTGACGATAACTCAGTAAGCCCGAGAGAAGGGATTTCAGGGGTTGGTGTCTTCGCTCAAGCAGAAGTTATCGCAGCACGATACCGATAACGCTTGAGCTGGTGCGATCACCAAATGTATGTGAAACATTGAAAATTTCACAGTACAGCATAATTGGCCTCCTTATATATTCAGTGGGTTAATGGATGAAAGGAGTGTAGCGGGGGAAAAGGGGTTTGGCTAGTGGGGGGACAAATGTAATTCCCTCTCCCTGTGGGAGAGGGTTAGGGTGAGGGGAACATACGGCTGTAGTGGTCATTCCGTTCACTTTATGTTCCTTGCTACTCTGTAACGACATGACCTGTGAACGTGCCAGGGTGGCTCAGTCGCCACCACCCTGGCGACCCGGGTTCCCGGCGGTAAATCGCCGCTTCGGCGATTCACCGCCGGACCAAGGCGTCGCTGTAAGTCATTAATTTACGTGATGCAATATGCATCGCTTCAGGTAAAAAATTACTCGGATTCCTGAGTCCACAGGGAGAGGGAAAACACCCAACCCGTAGGCCCGGTAAGCGAAGCGCCACCGGGCGGAGGAGATTAAATCGACGTCCGGCGATAACTCCGGTATTCAGGCTTCCAGAAGTTGTCGTCAATGGCCTGCTGCAGCGCGTCGGCAGAGGTTTTCACCGCCACGCCTTGCTGCTGCGCCATTTTACCTACCGCGAACGCGATAGCGCGCGACACCTTGTGAATGTCTTTCAACTCCGGCAGCACCAGACCTTCACCGTTGTTGACCAGCGGCGAGTAGCCTGCGAGGGTTTCGCTCGCCGACATCAGCATTTCATCGGTGATGCGAGACGCGCCGGAGGCGATTACGCCCAGACCAATGCCCGGGAAGATGTAAGAGTTGTTGCACTGGGCGATCGGATAGGTTTTATCCTTCCACACCACTGGATCGAACGGGCTGCCGGTGGCAACCAGGGCGTTACCTTCAGTCCAGGCGATGATGTCCTGCGGCGTCGCTTCCACGCGGGAGGTTGGGTTAGAGAGCGGCATCACGATAGGGCGCTCGCAGTGCTTGTGCATCTCGCGAATGATCTCTTCGGTGAAGAGGCCGGTTTGCCCGGAAACGCCGATCAAAATATCCGGCTTCACGTTGCGCACCACGTCCAGCAGGGAGAGCACTTCGTTGTCGGTATCCCAGTTTTTCAGGTTTTCGCGCTTCTGCACCAGTTTCGTCTGGAACGGCAGCAGGTTTGGCATACCGTCGGTCAGCAGGCCGAAACGGTCAACCATAAAGACGCGAGAGCGCGCCAGCTCTTCGCTTAACCCTTCACGCTGCGTCTGAGCGATAATCTGCTCGGCAATACCGCAGCCGGCAGAGCCTGCGCCGAGGAAGACAATTTTCTGATAGCTCAGCTGGCTGCCTGCCGCGCGGCTGGCGGCGATCAGCGTACCCACGGTGACCGCTGCGGTACCCTGGATGTCGTCGTTGAACGAGCAGATCTCGTCGCGATAGCGGTTCAGCAGCGGCATGGCGTTTTTCTGCGCGAAGTCCTCAAACTGCAGCAGCACGTCCGGCCAGCGGTGCTTCACGGCCTGGATGAAATCATCAACAAACTGATAGTACTCATCGTCGGTGATTCGCGGATGACGCCAGCCCATATAAAGTGGATCGTTGAGCAACTGCTGGTTGTTGGTGCCGACGTCCAGTACCACCGGCAGGGTATACGCCGGGCTGATGCCGCCACAGGCGGTGTAGAGAGAGAGTTTACCGATGGGGATCCCCATCCCGCCAATGCCCTGGTCGCCGAGGCCGAGAATACGCTCGCCGTCGGTCACCACAATCACTTTGATATTGTGGTTAGGCACGTTTTGCAGAATGTCGTCCATGTTGTGACGGTTTTGATAAGAGATGAAAACGCCGCGAGAGCGACGATAGATCTCTGAGAAGCGCTCGCAAGCCGCACCCACCGTCGGGGTGTAGATCACCGGCATCATCTCTTCGAGATGGTTCTGTACCAGGCGATAGAAGAGGGTTTCGTTGGTGTCCTGAATGTTACGCAGGTAGATGTGTTTGTCGATTTCAGTTTTGAAACCCTGATACTGGATCCACGCGCGCTCTGCCTGTTCTTCAATGGTCTCAACCACTTCGGGCAGTAAACCCAGCAGGTTAAAGCTGCTGCGCTCTTCTATGCTGAAGGCGCTGCCTTTGTTAAGCAGGGGGAATTCGAGTAAAACCGGTCCGGCATAAGGGATATATAAGGAACGATGTTTTTTCAGTTTGTTGTCCATGTCACTCACTCTTTTTATGAAGATCCGTCCCTGACACTGCTGTTTGTCATCTTTCTGGCCTGTGCTACGGGATTCGGTCAGCGGTATTATAAAGGAGCTAAATATGAATTACCGCAACACATAAACAAAAACACCATCGGAAGACCGATGGTGTTGAGGTTCTGTTTCTGGAACTTACTTGCCCGCGTGGCGTTTTCTGCCGGTGGCGTGGGTGACTTGCGTTTCATGGTCGCCTTCAATCACCACTTTACGTTGGTTTGAAAGCTTGTAGTTCAGCCCCAGAATGTGGCGTGCCTGACGGTTCGATTTCATGTTAACTCCTCAATCCTGTTGATAGTTTTAAGGACCAGTTTGCTCACGCAAACGAAATGTAACCCCTTAGGTTGCACATCCAGCATAGCAGGTTTTTACATTACCACTTCATTTCGCCGGTAATCACTTTGGCGCTCAGCTCCAGTGAGCTGGCTTCTGCAAGGTTCGGCCACTGTTTTTTCATCGTGTCGATTACGCTGGCTGAGTTTTTATGTTGACCTAACGCCAGTTCGAACTGCTGAAGGTACTGACGGGTAAAGTCGATAGCCCCGGTTCCGGCTGGCGGCGTGCCGAGATAATGCCCCGGAATGACGCGCGCGGGCTTATGTGCGGCCATATCATCCAGCGTTTCTTGCCACTGCTTACGGCTCGCGGGTGTCTGGGTGTCTGCTGTCCAGACGTGAATGCCCCAGGAAACCCCGGTACCGCCAAGAATGGTTTTCGCTGACGGGATCCAGACATAAGCCGCGTAGCTGTCTGGTTGCTCAATATCAATCTTTTCCCCGTCAACCATAAACGTGGTGGAGGTAAGCACCTGCGGCACAACCAGCTCGGTTGGCGCGCCGTCTTTCATCTGTGGACCCCAGAAGGCGAGCTTGGCGTCTTTGGTGGCTTTAATATGGTCAACGACATGCTGGGTGGCTACCACTTTGGCATTCGGGAAGGCTTTTACCAGCGGCTGCAGACCGAAGTAAAAATCGGGGTCGCCAGACGTGATCACAATCTTATTCAGCGTTTTACCGCTGTGGCGAATTTTCTCTACCAGCGCTTCGCCATCTTTCACACTGAACTGCGCATCAAACAGAACCGCTTCTTTCGGGCCGGAGACCAGCGTTGATGAGACTGCGAAAATCCCTTTTTCTTGCGGGTTATAGGTATCAATGGTCAACGGTGCGGCAAAAACAGCCGGAGTGAAAAGGGTGGAAAGCAAAGCAAGGTGAGTGAGTTTCATACTGTTGTCTCTGTTGTGCAGGAAAGTCTCTATTGTACGGATATTCACATTTGCCAGAATTCCTGAAACAAGACATGCTTAGTTTCATAAATCGAGCAAATGGAGTTTCTATGGATCGCGTTATTGCCGCTCAGGTCTACAACCGGATATGCGAGCTGGGAAGTTTGAGCGCGGCGGCCCGCGCGCTGGGGATTTCCCGACCGATGGTGAGCCGCTACCTTGAACAAATGGAGAAGTGGGCGGGAACACGGCTGGTTAACCGCTCAACGCGCAAGTTAACCCTGACCGCAGCAGGGGAAAAGGTGCTGCAAAAAACGCGGACACTCTCGCAGATCTCGCAGGAAATCGAAGGTCAGTCAGAGAAAGATCTGCCGTCTGGCACGTTGCGGGTGGCCTGTGCGCACTTTACCGCCATGCACCTGATTGCGCCGGTGTTGCCCGGTCTGCTTTCGCGCTATCCGCAACTGCGCATCGAGCTGGATGTGAACAACCACCCGGTCAGCCTGGTGGGAGAGCGCATTGATGTCGCTGTGCGCATTACGGATAACCCTGAACCCGGCATGATTGCCCGTCGGCTGGGAGAATGTCGCTCGGTTCTCTGTGCCTCACCCGATTATCTTGCACTGCACGGGACGCCCGTCAGCCCCGAAGAATTAGCACAGCATAACTGCCTGCACTACAGCTTTTTCGCCGGGCAGTCCTGGCACTTTCTGACCCCGGAAGGCGAAAACCTGAGCGTGGCCGTCAGCGGCAACCTGAGCGCCAGCATCTCTTCGCTGTTGATGGATGCGGCGATAAAGCATTGTGGTATTGCGATGCTGCCGGAGCGTGAAGCGTCTGCCGCGCTGGACCAGGGCTTACTGGTGCCGGTGCTGAGCGCGCTGGAGCCGAAACCGCTTGCCATCCATGGCATTTATCAGTCCCGGGAATATCAGCCAGCTGCACTGCGCGTGTTTCTCGATGAACTGGCCGGTTATCTGGCATGATAGCCGCGAACGCTCTTGATTACTTTGCCTTTAGCCAGGGCGTGGCGGTGCTCCAGAAAATAATATCGGCCCCGAGGTACTGTTCTGCGAACTGGTCAAACTCGGCTTTGGTAAAGGGCTTACCGGTCTGCGGATTTTTATAGGTCAGGGTCGGCTCCTGAACCGCCATGGCGATGAGCGGCAGCGTGTGTTTATTTTTATGGAAGAAGGGATAGGCGTTCTTCATGTGGGCCTTGCGGTTGGGAACAATGTCCGGTCCACCCAGGCCGATATTGTTAGCGCTGGCATACGCAAACAGACGCCCCATGTAGTTGTGGTCATTATCCCACTCGCACGGCCAGAAGTTCACGTATTGCACAACGTGTGATTTCTGAAAAGCCTTTCGCGCAAAGGCGAGGTTTTCCATTTCACCCGCGAAATAGCTGTCGCAGGTAAATCCGGCCGGCGGATTTTTTTCGTCGATATCAATGGCGGTTTCCGGCAGGTTTACCCCGTATACCTCGCCATCAAAGCGTTTCGCCAGGGCGGCCAGTAGCGCCTGGTAGCGCTGGCGCACGGCAGGATCCCACTGACGCGCCACCCATCCTGAACCGACTGGTTTTCCTTCGCCGGGGTTATCGAACTGCGGTGCAATCCCGCCACCATATTGCTTATCGTGCATCAGATAATCCGGCACGTAGCGGGCATTAGGCTCAAAGAAACGATCCTGAATCTGGATGAAGAGCTTTTTCCTGGCAGTCTTAAGACGCGCCAGATCCTGCTCAATGCGCGAGAAGTCATACTTGTTCTTCTCGGGTTCAAGCAAGCGCCAGTTGTAAACAATCTGCACGCCGCCGATGTCGCTTCGCGCAACAAGCGGAAACGCCGCATCGAGATCGCCGGAGCTGGTATAGATAAAGTTCTCCGGCGTTTTCGCCAGTGAAGACAGCGATAGAGCCAGTGTGGTTACGGCAACGGCCATCCTGATTTTTAGCGCCATATCATTATCCTTTTTGTTGGTGCAGCAGGTGAAAGTCCTGGAAAAGTCTGTGTTCCAGGGTGGGTCAGATCCGTAGTCTATACTTAACCCTTTGTAAGCCAAAAGGAGAGCAAGAATGACTATTCATAAGCACGGTTCGGCACACTGGTCTGGCGACATTAAGCGCGGAAAAGGAACGGTTTCCACCGAGAGCGGCGTTCTCAATCAACAGCCTTATGGTTTCAATACCCGTTTTGAGGGCGAAAAGGGGACCAACCCCGAAGAGCTGATTGGCGCAGCACATGCGGCCTGTTTTTCGATGGCACTGTCGCTGATGCTTGGCGAAGCGGGCTATACCGCCGATTCCATTGATACCACCGCGGACGTCTCTCTGGATAAAACCGACGGCGGCTTTGCTATCACGAAGGTTGCCCTGAAAAGTAAGGTGACCGTCCCAGGCATTGCCCCTCAGCAGTTCGATGGCATTATTCAGAAAGCGAAAGCGGGCTGCCCGGTATCGCAGCTCCTGAAAGCCGAAATTACGCTGGACTATAAGCTTAACTAAGTCCCAGCCGGGTTCGCGCCCGGCTATCCCTTCAGCGCGGCGGGGAACACCTCCGCCAGCCACGCAATAAACACCTTAAGACGGTGCGTCAAATGGCGGTTCTGCGGGTATACCACGTGAAACGGATAGGCAGCAGGGCGCCAGTTGCCCAGGATCGCCGTCAGCGTACCCGCCTGTAAATACGCATTTGCCGAATACTCAAAGGTCTGCACAATGCCCAGCCCCGCCGCGGCAGCCGCCAGGTGGGCATTACTTTCATTTACACCGAGATAATGCGGAATATTTATTTCCAGCGTCTCGCCGTTCTCTCTGAAGCGAAACGGAAATGCCCGCCCGGTGACGGGCGAGAGGTAGCTGATGAGCTTGTGGCCATTGCACAGCTCCTGCGGATAGGCGGGAACGCCGTGATTTTTCAGGTAGCCTGGCGTCGCGCAGGTGACCATTTCGGCGTTGCCAATATGGCGGGCGATGAGAGTCGAGTCGTTCAGCGGGCCGCCGCGGATCACGCAATCAACGTTACCGCTGATGAGGTCCACCGGACGATCGGCTACCCCAAGGTCGATGCGGATTTCCGGATAACGCTGCATAAAATCCGGCAGCAGGGGAATGAGCACGTCGCGGGCGGTGGAGCCGCCCACGTCAACCCGCAAACGCCCTTTTGGCGTCGCGCGGGAAACGCGAAACGCGGTGTCGATATCTTCGATATCTATCAGAACCCTGAGCGCTTTTTCATAGTATTTCGCCCCTTCAGGTGTGGTGACGACCCGGCGCGTCGTGCGGTGCAAAAGTCGTATTTCCAGATGCGCCTCAAGCGATTTCACCAGCTTGCTCAGGGTGGCTATCGGCATATTCAGAGAGTCTGCCGCGCGGGTAAAACTGCCGGATTCCACTACCCGCGTAAAGGCGCGCATCGCCATTAACTGGTCCATTAGGCCCCCTGATTATTTCTGTATGTAAATAGTCATTTTCATTTTTGCCCATTTTTCACTAATCACACAAGGGCTAAAGTTTGTCCATAGCAAACCCAACACAAGGTAAATAACATGAACACGACTCTTTCAGGAAAAATTGCACTGATAACCGGCGGCAGCACAGGTATTGGTCTGGCAACGGCACAGGAGCTGGCGGCGCAGGGCGCGAAGGTGTACATCACCGGACGTCGTCAGGCCGAGCTGGACGCGGCGGTCGCAGAGATTGCTTCTGGTGCAGTGGGCATTCGCGCGGACGTCTCTAAGCTTGCCGATCTGGACGAGGTCTATGCCCGGATCGCCAAAGAAGAAGGCCGCCTTGATATCCTGTTCGCCAATGCGGGTGGCGGCGATATGCTGCCGCTGGGCGCGATCACCGAAGAGCAGTTTGACCGTATTTTCGGCACCAACGTTCGCGGGGTGCTGTTTACGGTGCAGAAGGCGCTGCCGCTGCTCTCCGCCGGATCGTCGATTATTCTGACCGGCTCGACGGTCTCCGTTAAGGGGACGGCCAACTTTAGCGTCTACAGCGCCAGTAAAGCTGCCGTGCGCAACTTTGCGCGTTCCTGGGCGCTGGATTTGCAGGGCCGGGGGATCCGCGTCAACGTGGTGAGCCCGGGCCCGATCAAAACCCCGGGGCTTGGCGATCTGGTGCCTGAAGAACACCGTCAGGGGTTGTATGACGCGCTGGCCGCTCAGGTACCGCTCGGACGTTTGGGCGCGCCGGGTGAAGTGGGTAAAGCAGTGGCGTTTCTGGCCTCCGACGCGGCCAGCTTTATTAACGCCATCGAGCTGTTTGTAGACGGCGGGATGGCGCAAATCTAATCCAGATTCCGCCAGCAGCGAACGTTCCGGCCCTCATGTGAGGGCTGTAACGGTTGCGGATGTTCACATCCCTCCATTGCCATCGGGCAGCGATCACGGAAAAAACAGCCAACCGGCAAATGACGGTTTCCGGGAAGTTCAGTCTTACGCAGCGCCAGCCCCTCATCCAGCGGTTGACCTGTTCTGGGAACGGAGTCAAGCAGCAGCCGGGTGTAAGGATGGCACGGCTCCCCCAACACCTGTGCGGCACTGCCCAGTTCAACAATCTGACCCAGATACATTACTGCCACGCGGTCGCTCATATGCCTGACCACCGAAACGTTATGGGAGATCAATACAAAGGTCAGATTACGCTGCTGTTGCAGTTTTACCAGCAGGTTGAGGATTTGCGCCTGCACCGAGATATCCAGCGCGCTGGTGGGTTCATCGAGCACTATAATATCCGGATCGGACGATAGCGCCCGGGCGATGGCAATGCGCTGACGTTGTCCACCGGAAAAGGCGTGCGGGAGTCGGTCGAGATACTCCGGGCGAATACCTACCAGCAGTGCCAGGTTTTCAGCCAGCTGGCGGCGCTCGCGCTCGCTGCTGCGTTTTTGCACCCACACCGGCTCGGTGATAATGCGCCAGACCGGTAGACGCGGGTCGAGTGAGGAGAGCGGGTCCTGGAAAACCATCTGCATGCCGCCCGCGTGCTGTGTCCGCTGGCAGGCGCCGGTGCTGGGTTTAAGCATACCCATTAATAGCTGAGCCAAGGTGCTTTTCCCGCAGCCGGACTCACCGACTATACCCAGTGTTTCTCCCCGGCGGATCTGTAAATCAAGCCCGTTGAGGGCATGTACCTGTTCCGTTACGCGGCCAAGCCAGTTTTTGCGTGCCGGAAAATTCACGTGCACGCTATCCAGTTCCAGCAGTACATCAGACATGGTGTTGCTCCCGTTGTGGATACCAGCAGGCAGCCTGTTGGCCTTCAGCGCCATTGGGTTGTAAGCGCGGTGTTTCACTGCATTTCGCCCCGGCGGCAAAGCAACGCTCGCGGAAAGCGCATCCTTGCGGAAGCTGGCTGAGGTTGGGTACTGTGCCGGGGATCGCCGGAAGCATGTCGCGCGGCTGACCATTTTCCGGTGCACACTGCAACAGACCAATAGAATAAGGGTGCACGGGATGGTGGATCAGCGTTTGCGTGGATCCGCTTTCTATCACGCTACCCGCGTACATCACATACATGCGATCGCAGAGTTGCGACACCACGGCCATATCGTGGCTAATAAATAGCACCGAGGTGCCGCTGGCGCGTGCTTTGTGTTTCAGCAGCCGGAGCACCTGTAACTGAACGGTGACATCCAGTGCCGTGGTCGGTTCGTCGGCGATGATAAGTTCAGGCTCGCAGGAGAAGGCAAGGGCGATCATCACCCGCTGGCGCATGCCGCCTGATAGCTCGAACGGATAGCGTTCCATGACCTGTTTCGCGTCCGGGATTTGCATCTCCTCCAGCAGAGTAATCGCCTTCTGCTGCGCCTCACCCCGCGAAAGCGGCTGGTGCTGGCGGATCACCTCCACCATCTGTTTGCCAATCCGCCGCGTCGGGTTGAGTGCAGTCATCGGCTCCTGAAAAATCATCGCCACTTTAGCGCCTCGCCACTGGCGAAGCTGTTGCTCGGATGCCGTCAGGACATTTTCACCCAATAGCCTCACCTGACCGTGATGAATATGGTAGCTGCCTTCCGGCAGCAGGCGCATAGCCAGCATGGCGGTAACCGATTTTCCCGAACCCGACTCACCAACAACGCCAACGATTTCACCTCGTTTGATCTCCAGCGAGACGTTGTTGAGGGCATGGACCTCACCGCGAAAAATCGGGAAGCTCAGATGTAAATCTTCAATGGTTAATACCGATTCGGTCATGACTGTTTCCCTCCCGATTTCGGATCCAGCAGATCGCGGATACCGTCACCAAACAGATTAAAGCCCACGGCAGTAATCAAAATGGCTGCACCAGGAAAGGCACAGTACCACCACTGGTCGAGGACGTAGTTACGGCCAACGGCCACCATTGCGCCCCATTCGGCGGTCGGTTGCTGAGCACCCAAACCAATAAAGCCCAGCGTGGCGGCCATCAGAATGGCGCTACCGATATCCAGTGAGGCCTGCACAATCAGCGGTGGCAGGGCATTGCGCAGGATATGCCAGCGGATTAAATGCCAGCGCGATGCGCCAAACGTGCGGGCGGCCTGGACATAGGTAAACTGGCGCACCACCAGCGTTTGTCCGCGCGCCAGGCGGACGTAAAACGGAATGCGGACAATCGCAATCGCCAGCATGGCGTTAAAGAGGCTCGGGCCCAGCGCGGCTGCCAGCGCCATGGTGAGTACCAGGGAGGGAATAGAGAGCATAATGTCCATCACCCGCATGATGATGGCGTCGCCGCGCCCGCCCAGAACACCGGACAAACAGCCCAGCAGCGAGCCAATCCCTCCTGCAATGACCACAACGGCCAGCCCGGCGGTAATGGATTGCTGACTGCCCGTCAGTACGCGGCTGAACAGATCGCGGCCCACCTCGTCAGTGCCAAACCAGTGTTGCGCCGACGGTGCCTGCAGGCGGGCGGTCAGATCCAGCGCGTTCGGGTCGTGCGGCACTATCCACGGTGAGGTCACCATCAGGAGCAGCATGGCGATCATAATGACGCCACCGACGATCGTGAGCGGGCTTTGACGCAGCATCCAGAAGAGCTTTGCCCAGTTGATGCGTTGTCTCACGGTTTTACCCGGTACGGGCGTTTCCTGCGTTAACATCATTCGGCACCTCCGCGCCCGATTCGCGGGTCGATCCACAGGTAAAGCAGATCGACCACCAGATTAACCAGCACGTAGGCCAGCGAGACGACGACCGCGAAGCCCATCACCGCCGGGAAATCCAGCGCCTGAATGGACGTCACCACCCAGGCCCCCATTCCGGGCCAGGCGAAGACGGTCTCGGTGAGCACGGCACCGTAAAGCAGATCGCCCAGCGCCAGCCCGAGTACGGTAATTGACGGGATCATGGCGTTTGGTAAGGCATAGCGCAGCACGATGTACCAGCCTGGCAACCCGCTGGCGCGGGCGGTACGAATGTAATCCTCGCTCAACTGCTCAAGCATGGCCGAGCGTACCTGCCGCGCCACAATGCCCAGATGCACAAACGCCAGCGTCAGTGAGGGTAAAATCAGATGCTGCAGGGTGTTCAAAAACACCTCTGCGTTGCCTTCCAGCAGGGAATCGATCAGATAAAACCCGGTGACATGAGCTGGCGGGTCAAGCCAGTCGTCCAGCCGACCGCCACCGGGAAGAATTTGCAGATGACCATAGAACAGCACAATGACGCCCAGCCCGAGCCAGAATGCGGGGGTGGAGATCCCGGTCATTGCCATCAACCGCACCAGATGATCCAGCCAGCGGTTACGATACACCGCTGACAAAATCCCCAGCGGCACGCCAATCACCAGGGCCAACAGCAGGGAACAAAAAGCCAGTTCCAGCGTGGCGGGGAAAAAGGCTTTTAAATCTTCTGCAACCGGACGTCCGGTGCGAATCGACGTCCCTAAATCACCGTGGGCGAGAGCCTCCACGTAGCGACCAAACTGGATGTACAGCGGTTGGTCCAGCCCCAGTTGCTGGCGGATGCCTTGTACAATTTCGTCGCTGGCACGGTCACCGGCCAGCAGACGGGCCGGATCGCCGGGGATCATGTGTGAAATAATAAAAGTAATAATACAGACACCGGCCACCACCAGGAGTAACCCCCAGCAGCGCTGGCGCACAATGCTCCAGAACGTCATACACTTTCCCCCGGCGAGAACCGTTACTTACTCATTGTGGCGATGTTGAACACCTGCTCGAGCATCGGATTAAAGGTGAAGCCTTTAACGTCTTTGTTCATCGCCAGCTGGTAATTCTTCTGGAACAGATAAACGTACGCGGCTTCGTCGATCACCACTTTTTGCGCCTGCTGGTAGTCTTTGGTGCGCTCCGCCTGATCGGTGGTTTTCAGCGCGGCCTGCAGCAGTGAATCAACCTCTTTGTTCTCATAGAACGAACGGTTGCCTGGCAGCCCTTTTTTGTCCGACTCGAACCAGTAGTTCATGAACATATACGGGTCGGCAAAGTCCGGGCTCCAGTTGCCGATGGCAATGTCATAATCACCTTTACCGACACGGTCGCGCATGGTGGCGTTTGCCAGTTTTTCCAGCTTGACGTTAATGCCGAGTTTGCCGAGGCTGGCCTGGGTGGAGAGGGCGATAGGCTCCCAGTTCGGGTCGTTGTCCGAGTAGAGGAAGGTCAGGCTGGCCGGTTTGTCTTTCACCTTCTCCAGCGCGGCTTTGGCTTTGGCCTCGTCAAAACTGTACTGCATGGCCGTCGCGTCAAAGCCCCACATGCCGTCCGGGATCGGGCCACGCATCTGCTTGCCATTGCCGCTAAGAATACCTTTCACCATTCCCTGGTAATCCGTCGCCCAGGAGACAGCCCGGCGTAAATCCACCTGATTGAGCGGTGCCTTACTGTTGTTAAGATACAGGTAGGTCACGCGCAAAGAAGGGTATTCTGCGACGGCCACTTTGCCTTCCTGTTTCAGTGCGGTTAGCTGATCCACCGGCAGAGAGTCAGCAATATCCAGATCGCCACGGGAAAGCTGCAGTCGGCGGGAGGCGCTCTCACCGATTATTTTCACGGACACGCGTTTAAAGTGCGGTTTATCACCCTGCCAGTGGGGATTTGGCACCAGTACCAGTTGCTGACCTTTCTGCCAGCTTTTCAGCATAAACGGGCCTGAACCAGCGGTGTTTTGCGCCAGAAAACCGCGCGCATCGTCCGCCGCATTGGCTTTCAACACCGCCGGGTTAATGATGGAGGCACCGTCGTTCGCCAGCGTGTAGAGGAACGGGGCAAACGGCTGACTGAGCGTGAATTTCACCGTATGGTCATCAACGGCATCAATTTTCAGGTCTTTCGGGAAGGCTTCAGACGGCCCCTGGCTGAGTTTCAGCAGGCGTTCGAACGAGAGCTTGACCGCTTCGGCGGTGACCGGCGTGCCGTCGGAGAATTTCGCGTTGTCCGTCAGGGTAAAGGTCCACTCTTTTTGGTCGTCGGAGGCTTTCCATCCTGTTGACAGATCGCCTTCCACTTCGGTTGTACCGGGCTTGTATTTCACCAGTCGTTGATAGGACGGATAGGTGACGGTCCAGTCGTTGTTATCAATCGTTACGGCAGGATCGAGCGTTTGCGGGTCAGCTGCTTTACCGATCACCAGCATGTCTTTCGGGACGTCAGCCAGCGCCAGCGGGGCGCTCAGTGCCAGCGTGGCGGTAATTACGGTCGTGAGAAGCGTTGTTTTCATGGCAGTGCTCCAGGTTCAAAGAGGGGTGTGCGTCAATGGAAAACAGGCAAAACGGTCGTCAAGCAGCGGATAGCTGGCGGCATTCGGCAGTTCGAAATGCCACCATTCGCTGCTGATCCCCACAAAACCGCCGCCGAACATGATGGCGTTCAGCAGCAGACGGTTGCGCTGGGCGTGCGGTGGCACGGAGGGATGATACGGATGCGACCGGTCATGCATTTCGTCAAAACCGGCACCCATATCCAGCACGGTGTTATGTTCATCCATCAGCGTGACGTCGATAGCCGTACCGCGGCTGTGATTGGAGCCAATCGCCACATCCACCACATATTCCGGGTTTGGGCAGGCATCCCACAGCTGGGCCTGCGCCTGTTGCGGTCGATAGGCGTCGTACACCACCAGTTTCAACCCGGCCAGCGTGGCAATACCGATGGCTTTCGCGAGTGCGGTGGCAGCGTCGGTATGCAGCAGGCACTGTGCTTCCTGATAGATCGGGCGGCCAGTGATGTTGTCGGCGGTGGCGTACTTCAGATCGATGTGCAGCGTGGGAAACGCTTTCGCCACATCAATCAGTTCACTCTCTTCGGGCATAGCTCCGCTCCTTTAGCGTTCGAATTGGCCAAACTCTTGTTGTAATTGTCGGTTTACGGCCAGGCGCGCCGGAAGCGCGTCACCTAACGCTTCCACCACGCCCGACAGCAGCAGGTTGAACAGACAGCTCACGGGGGCAAGCGAATCCCAGAAATGGCCGGTATCGGTTTTCACTTGCAGTAAATCAATCGGATAATCGCGTGCCCACGGACACCAGATATCAGTGATCAAGGCCAGGGGGATCTGTTTCTCACTCGCCACACGACAGTACTGCCGAGCGACTGCGGAGTAGGTGCGGGTATCTGTCAGCACCACATAGGGATGAGAAAATCCTGAGTTCAGAGATTCAACCCAGCTCCCGGATGCCCCCTCGGAATAGCTGACGCCCGGGCGGAGATACTCGAGGTGGCTGAAGAAGGCGTTGGCGATCCCGCGGGTCGACTGAATCCCCAGCACAAAAACGGCCTCCGCGTGAGCCAACTGATGCACCACCTGGCGGAAGGTGTCCGTTTGCGCCAACTGATACACCTGCGTGATGGCATCCACTTCCAGCGACAAAGCGTGCTGAAGGCGATTGGGCAGGGGACGCTGCTGCTGCCAGGAGTCCAGACGCTCATTCATGCCCCAGGGCTGGTAAGGGTCGCGCAGGCTTTTCTTGGCGTCTTCCAGGTTACGATACCCCAGCTTGCGCAGAAAGCGTCCGACGGTGATGCCGCTGGTACCGGTCGCCAGACCGACGCTCTCTGCCGTTTCAAACGGAATTTGCGCGGTGTGCGCCAGTAGCCAGCTGCCAACCCGTTTTTCGCTGGGCGTCAGTTGGCTGAAGGTCGCTTCGATACGGCTCAACATCTCGGGTTTTGTCGTCATACCGCCTCGCTGTTAACAGGCTGTCAGTCGCCAGAATTGTGTTACCTGATTAACAATGCATGACGCGTGCCAGAGTCACAGGGCAGTGAGAACCTGCTGCGACGCAAACTTCATGCAATATTTAATTAACCAATGATCAACATTTGTGCAGCCTAGTTCACTTTTGGTGCACTGTCTGAGCGGGCAGGTATGAATTTGTTGAATACGTCAGCTTCTTCACATTTTTGATAAGATATAAACACAGTGAAAATAAAAGGGATCCCGGCATGGCGAATTTGTCCTGGCGTGTGAGCGTGCGCCTGATGGCTCTCGCAAAAAAAATAGCGATGGTAGCGGGGATCGTCCTGGTCGTGCTGCTTGCTGTGCGGGTGTATCTGTCTCAGCAGGGCCCGGAACTGCACCTCTGGCATACCTGGCGGGCAGATGAGATGTCCGTGCGCGAGCTGGACAAAGCCGATTTTGCCGGGTATCAGGCCCGGGAAAAGGCGATTTTCACCGATCTGGATAACGCGGTGACGGCGAAAACAGCGGGCGAGGAACAAACCCCGTTAAACCGTTATTACCGCCAGAGCCTGGTGTGGCCCGGTCAGTTTTCACCAGATGCCAACCGTTCATTTGTGCTGATGCCTGCCGGAAAGCCGCGCGGTGCGGTGGTGTTGCTGCACGGATTGACGGACTCTCCTTACAGCGTCAGACACCTGGCTTTGCATTATCAGCAGCACGGGTTTGTGGCAGTGGTACCGCGGCTACCCGGACACGGCACCGCGCCCGGCGCGCTGACGGACGTTGACTGGGAGATGTGGCTGGCGGCAACGCGCCTTGCCGTGCGGGAAGCCACGCGTCTGGCGGGAGAGAGTGCGCCACTCCATCTGGTGGGGTACTCCAACGGCGGGGCGCTGGCGATGAAATATACCCTTGATGCGCTGGATTCCACTTCACTTCATCGACCGCAGCAGGTGGTACTGCTTTCACCGATGATTGGCGTGACGGCCTTTGCGCGGTTTGCCGGTTTCGCTGGGTTACCGGCGCTGCTGCCGGCGTTTGCCAAAGCGGCGTGGCTAAATATTTCGCCGGAATATAATCCGTATAAATACAACTCGTTCCCGGTAAATGCCGCCCGCCAGTCGTGGCTGTTGACGAAGACCCTTCAGGAGCAGATTGGCCGCGCGGCGCGGGAACACAAACTGGGGCAGTTGCCGCCGGTTCTGGCGTTTCAGTCAGTGATGGATTCTACGGTCAGCACCCGCGCGGTGGTAACCGGGTTATTTGATCAGCTTCCGGCGAACGGCAGTGAACTGGTCATGTTTGATATCAACCAGGCGGCAAGTTTCCGTCCTTTGTTTAAGCCGTCATCCTGGACGGCGGCCTCGGCGCTGCTGCCCGTCGAACAGAGGCGTTACAGTGTCACGATTATCACCAATGCCAGCGAGCGCAGTTTCTCGACGGTGGCGAAAATAACCCCGGCAGGCAGCACCCATGAGACAGTCATACCGCTTGCACAGTCCTGGCCGCAGGATGTCTACTCCCTATCGCATATTGCCGTGCCGTTCCCGCCGGATGACGATCTGTATGGCCGCGAACCTGGCGTGAAAAACCACTATGGCATTAGCCTGGGGACGATTGCGCTCTGGGGAGAAACGTCCGTGTTGAGCGTCGGAAAAGAGGCGCTCATGCGAGTCACCTCGAACCCGTTCTACGACTACATGCTGGAGAGGATCGACGGCCGGATCGGGGATCAATAACCGTAAAGAACCCTTGTGGCGTGAATATGTTAGGTCGCACTGATTAATTATGATAAACAGTAGGTTCAAGGCACCTTTCTCTCTCATTGGAACCCGCTCTTGTGCTGACAACGCTCATTTATCGAAGCCAGTTGAATTTATCCCACCCGTCCACCGAACTGCGGGAGCTGGTGGAGCGGGCCAGGGGCCGCAACACAAAACTGGATATTACCGGCGTCCTCCTGGCTAAAGGGAGTGATGTTATGCAAATCCTAGAAGGGTCGGAAGAGAGTGTGGTCAAATTGTTCCACACCATCCGTGAGGATAAACGGCACAGTGGTGTGGTTGAACTGATGCGGGACTACGGTCCGCGCAGACGGTTCGAAAATGTCGGTATGCTGCTCTTCGACCTGCAGATCCAGTCAGCGAAAGACGTGCTACAGTCGGTACTGCGTTACAGCAAGCTGGACAGCTATCTCGCCTCTGATGATCGGGTATTCAAATTTATCCAGAGGTTTATTACAGATCAGCGACCGTCCTCGTCTGGGGAACGTTACGACCCGACAAAATGGACGCTCTCACCGGAGACATTACCGTTTGGTGATAGCCTGGGCCTGCTGGCTAACCAATCTTGCCAGTTTGCGCTCCAGCCCATTGTTGAGCCCTCCGAAGGGAAGATTAGTTCACTTGAAGCCCTCATTCGCGGTAATGATGGCGGCAGTCCGGAGCATTTTTTCAGCTCCCTCGACCCGGACAAAATCTACGAAATTGACCTTCAGACGAAAGCCTATGCCTTTGCGCTGGCTGAAAAGTTCGGTATTGGTAACCATAAAATTGCGGTAAATCTGTTACCGATGTCGCTGGTCAATGTTCCTGGCGCCGTGGCATTTCTGGCGGATCAAATTAAAAAACACGGGCTTAAACCGGAGCAGGTTGTCATTGAAGTCACTGAAAACGAGATGATTTCCGGCTTCAACCAGTTTAATAGCGCCATTAAACAACTTCGTGCCGAAGGCATTGGCCTGGCGATTGACGATTTTGGTTCCGGCTATGCGGGGCTTTCGCTGCTGACCCGGTTCCAGCCGGATAAAATTAAAATTGACCGGGAAATTGTCAGCAATATTCATCTTAGCGGCCCGAAACAGGCGATCGTGCGCTCGATTGTCAGCTGTTGCTCCGACCTCGAAATCACCCTGGTGGCGGAAGGGATCGAGAAAATGGAGGAGTGGTGCTGGCTTGAATCAGCCGGGATCCGCCGTTTCCAGGGCTTTCTGTTTGCCCGTCCACAGCTTAATGGCGTAGGCGATATTCACTGGCCGCATCTGGTGCGTTAAGCCAATTTTCCACCCTCGTTATTTCCCCTTTTCCTGACCTGTGCTTAAATAGCTAAAACGGTTTAATAATGTTTAGCTAAGAGGATCACATGAAAAAAATCTGGGTACTTGGCGATGCGGTAGTGGATTTGCTGCCTGACGGCGAAGGCAGATTACTGCAGTGTCCCGGCGGTGCACCGGCAAACGTCGCCGTCGGTATAGCCCGGCTGGGCGGTCGAAGCGCCTTTATCGGCAGAGTTGGCGATGACCCGTTCGGGCGTTTTATGTCTAAGACATTAGCCGACGAGCGGGTCGACGTGAAGTATATGCGCCTGGACCCGGCGCACCGCACCTCAACGGTGGTGGTCGATCTTGATGACCACGGCGAACGCTCGTTTACCTTCATGGTGCGCCCGAGCGCCGATCTGTTTCTGGAAACGGCCGATCTGCCGAGCTTCAGCGCCGGGGAGTGGCTGCATGTCTGTTCCATCGCGTTGAGCGCAGAGCCAAGCCGTTCTGCGACCTTCAGGGCGATGGCCTCCATCCGGGAAGCGGGTGGTTACGTCAGTTTCGATCCCAATATTCGCCCGGACCTCTGGCAGGATGAGAACGAACTTCGCCGCTGTCTCGAACGCGCTCTGCAGGGTGCAGACGTGGTGAAACTTTCTCTCGAAGAGTTGGCCTTTTTCACTGGCGAAACGCAGGTGGAGACCGGTCTGGATAAGCTCATGAATCGCTGCCCGGCACATCTGGTGCTGGTTACACAGGGTAAAGAGGGCGTCATCGCATGGCATGAGGGCACCGTGAAACACTATCCGGCCACGCCTGTGAAATGTGTTGATACGACCGGCGCAGGCGATGCCTTTGTGGCGGGGCTGCTTTACGGGCTGGCCGCCGGTCAGCCGTTGACGTCCGTTATCGCTTTAGCTCAACGCTGCGGTGCGTTAGCCACCACGGCAAAAGGAGCCATGACGGCTCTGCCATATCAGCACGCCCTGTAATTCCTCCCATTGCTGGCCGCCATCCGGCGGCCTGAATTGTCGCCTCGATCACACTTACTAAAACGGTTTAGCAAAAAAGATTGCCGATCCAAAATTCAGCGGTTTAGTATCAGCAACCTAAACCGGTTTAGCAATTTAGCACGTTTAATGACTTCTTTTAGGGATGCGACAAAATGTATAAAAAACGCAGACTTGCCGTGATGATAGGCATGCTGGCCGGAAGTACCTCTGTTTTTGCCCAAACGGATATGACAAGCATCGAAGCGCGACTTGCGGCAATGGAACAACGTCTTCAGGACGCGGAGACGCGCGCACAGGTTGCTGAGAAACGCGCGACGGATGCAGAACAAAAAACGCAGCAACTGGTTGCGGCTCAGCAGCAGGCGCAAACGACAACTCAGGAAGTGGCTCAACGCACCGCCGCGCTGGAGAAAAAAGCGGACCAAAGCGGTGGGTTTGAGTTCCACGGCTATGCCCGTTCTGGCCTGCTGATGAACGATGCGGCCTCCAGCAGCAAAAGCGGCCCTTATCTGACACCAGCCGGGGAAACGGGCGGAGCAGTAGGGCGTCTGGGTAACGAAGCCGACACCTACGTTGAGCTGAACCTGGAGCATAAACAAACCCTGGATAACGGGGCGACCACGCGCTTCAAAGCAATGCTGGCCGACGGTCAGAGGACCTATAACGACTGGTCAGCCGATACCAGCGATCTCAATATTCGTCAGGCCTTTGCGGAGCTGGGTAACTTGCCTGATTTCACCGGTGCGCTGAAGGGCAGTACCTTCTGGGCGGGTAAACGCTTTGACCGCGACAACTTTGATATTCACTGGCTGGATTCCGACGTCGTGTTCCTTGCCGGTACCGGCGGCGGCGTCTACGACGTGAAATGGAACGATTCGCTGCGCAGTAACTTCTCTATTTACGGCCGCAACTTCGGCAGCGTGGAGCAGACCGACAATAACGTTCAGAACTATATCCTCAGCATGAACCACTTCGCCGGACCGTTCCAGCTGATGGTAAGCGGTCTGCGGGCAAAAGATAACGACGACCGTAAAGACACCAACGGCGATCTTATCAAAACCGATGCCGCCAATACCGGCGTTCATGCCCTGGTTGGGTTGCACAATGAGAGTTTCTACGGCCTGCGGGAAGGGACAGCCAAAACGGCGCTGCTGTACGGTCACGGGCTGGGTGCGGAAGTGAAAAGCATCGGTTCCGATGGCGCACTGCTGTCTGAGGCGGATACCTGGCGCTTTGCAAGTTACGGTGTCACGCCGATTGGCGGGGGCTGGAGCGTTGCGCCTGCTGTCCTGGCGCAAAGCAGTAAAGATCGTTACGTCAAGGGCGATAGCTATGAGTGGGTGACGCTCAACACCCGCCTGATTAAAGAGGTGACGCAGAACTTCGCCCTGGCGTTTGAGGGAAGCTATCAGTACATGGATTTAAACCCGGAAGGCTATAAGGACCGCAACGCCGTCAACGGCAGTTTCTACAAGCTGACCTTTGCGCCAACGTTAAAAGCGAGCAAAATCGGCGATTTCTTCAGCCGTCCGGAGCTGCGCCTGTTTGCCACCTGGATGGACTGGAGCAGCAAACTGGATCATTACGCCAGCGATGATGCCTTTGGCAGCAGCGGGTTCAACGCAGGCGGGGAATGGAACTTTGGGATCCAGATGGAAACCTGGTTTTAATCCATCACGCTCCCGCCTGGCGGGGGCGTTTCGCACATCATAAAAAGAGGTCAGGCAGAGGTATCTATGGATTTTAATCAAATCGCCCGCGAGCTTATTCCGCTGCTCGGTGGCAAGGAAAATATCGCCAGCGCGGCGCATTGCGCAACCCGTCTTCGTCTGGTGCTGGTCGATGACGCGCTGGCAGATCAGCAGGCTATCGGCAAGGTCGAGGGCGTGAAGGGCTGTTTCCGTAACGCCGGGCAGATGCAGGTGATTTTTGGCACGGGCGTGGTCAACAAGGTTTACGCCGCGTTTATTCAGGCGGCGGGGATTAGCGAATCCAGTAAATCCGAAGCCGCGGATCTGGCGGCGCGCAAGCTGAACCCGTTCCAGCGCATTGCCCGTCTGCTTTCAAACATCTTTGTTCCGATCATTCCCGCAATTGTTGCCTCTGGTTTGCTGATGGGCCTGCTCGGTATGGTGAAAACCTACGGCTGGGTCAATGCGGATAACGCCATCTACATCATGCTGGACATGTGCAGCTCGGCGGCGTTTATCATTCTGCCTATTCTTATTGGTTTTACCGCCGCGCGGGAATTTGGCGGCAACCCGTATCTCGGCGCGACGCTGGGCGGCATTCTGACGCACCCGGCGCTGACCAACGCCTGGGGCGTGGCGTCGGGCTTCCACACCATGAATTTCTTCGGCCTTGAGATCGCGATGATTGGCTACCAGGGCACGGTATTCCCCGTGCTGCTGGCCGTCTGGTTCATGAGCATCGTGGAGAAAAACCTGCGTCGCGCGATCCCGGATGCGTTAGACTTGATCCTGACACCGTTCCTTACCGTCGTTATCTCCGGATTTATCGCCTTACTGATTATTGGTCCGGCGGGCCGTGCGCTGGGCGACGGCATCTCCTTTATCCTGAGCACATTAATTGAACACGCGGGCTGGCTGGCCGGGCTGCTGTTTGGCGGGCTTTACTCGGTGATTGTGATCACCGGTATTCACCACAGTTTCCACGCGATTGAAGCAGGTCTGCTGGGTAACCCGTCGATTGGCGTTAACTTCCTGCTGCCGATCTGGGCGATGGCGAACGTAGCACAGGGCGGCGCCTGTCTGGCGGTGTGGTTCAAAACCAAAGATGCCAAAATCAAAGCCATTACCTTACCGTCGGCGTTCTCTGCCATGCTCGGTATTACTGAAGCGGCCATTTTTGGTATCAACCTGCGTTTCGTAAAACCGTTTATTGCCGCGTTGATTGGCGGTGCGGTGGGCGGGGCCTGGGTGGTCTCAGTGCATGTTTATATGACTGCCGTTGGGTTGACCGCTATTCCAGGTATGGCCATTGTGCAGGCAAGCTCTCTGCTCAACTATATTATCGGCATGGTGATTGCCTTCGGCGTGGCGTTTACCGTCTCGCTGCTGCTGAAATATAAAACGGACTCAGAATAATGACGTTACCTTCACGCTGGCCTGCGATCCTGCAGGCCGTTATGAAAGGCCAGCCGCGCGCGCTCGCAGACAGCCATTATCCGCAATGGCACGCCGCGCCGGTGACGGGGCTGATGAACGATCCCAACGGGTTTATCTGGTTTGCCGGGCGTTATCATCTGTTTTATCAGTGGAACCCGCTGGACTGCGAACATCGGTTTAAATGCTGGGGGCGCTGGAGTTCTGCGGATCTGGTGCACTGGCAGCATGAGCCGCTGGCGCTGATGCCCGACGAAGAGTATGACCGCAACGGCTGCTACTCTGGTAGCGCCGTGGATAACGAGGGTGTTTTGACCCTGTGTTACACCGGCAACGTCAAATTCGATGACGGAGACCGCACCGCCTGGCAGTGTCTGGCCGTGGAACAACCGGACGGCAGCTTTAAGAAACTCGGACCTGTGCTTGCGCTACCGGAAGGTTACACCGGCCACGTGCGCGACCCGAAGGTGTGGCAGCACAATGGGGAGTGGTACATGGTGCTGGGCGCGCAGGATCTGCAAAAACGCGGCAAAGTGCTGCTGTTCAAATCCGCTGATTTGCACACCTGGGCGTCCTGCGGCGAGATCGCCGGTCACGGCGTTAACGGCCTGACGGACGCAGGGTATATGTGGGAGTGCCCCGATCTGTTTGCCCTCGACGGGACGCATGTTCTGATCTGCTGTCCGCAGGGGCTGGCGCGCGAGCCGCATCGCTATCTCAACACCTATCCAGCCGCATGGATTAGCGGGGCGTTTGACTATGCAAACGCCGCATTCGATCACGGCGATCTGCACGAGCTGGACGCCGGGTTTGAGTTTTACGCGCCGCAAACGACGCTGGCGGAAGACGGTCGCCGCATTCTGATCGGCTGGATGGGCGTGCCGGACGGAGAAGAGATGCTTCAGCCAACACGAACGCATGGCTGGATGCACCAGATGACCTGTCCGCGCGAATTACGCTACCACGACGGCAAGCTCTGGCAGACCCCGGCTCGTGAACTGGAAGCGCTGCGTGAAGGTGAACAACGCTGGCAGGGGATCGCCAGTGATGCGCCAGAACTGGATGCGACGTGTCTGGAGTTTGAACTGAGTACATCGCGCGCGAACGTCGATTTCGGCGGAACCTTGCGTCTCACGGTCGATGACCAGGGGCTGCGTCTGGAACGCGCCAGTCTGAAAACCGGGGAAACATTGACCCGTTACTGGCTGGGGGACGTCCGCCATTTACGCGTTCTGTGCGACCGCTCCAGCGTTGAAATTTTCATCAATCACGGTGAAGGAGTGATGAGCAGCCGCTATTTTCCTGACCATCCGGCCCGTGTACGATTCGAAGGTGAGTCCGTCATCACATTACGCTACTGGTCGCTGCGCGCCTGCATGATAGAATGAGGGTTTTGGCAGCCGGATCTAAGTCGTTGTGAGAAAAACAAAACGCGTCACCATTAAAGACATCGCGGAACTGGCGGGGGTATCAAAAGCCACCGCCAGCCTGGTCCTGAACGGACGCAGCAAAGAGCTGCGCGTAGCGGAAGAGACGCGTGAACGCGTGCTGGCGATTGCCAAAGAGCACCACTATCAGCCCAGCATTCATGCCCGGTCGCTGCGTGATAACCGTAGCCACACCATTGGGCTGGTGGTTCCTGAAATTACCAACTACGGTTTTGCCGTGTTTTCTCACGAGCTGGAGACGCTGTGCCGTGAGGCTGGCGTTCAGCTGCTGATCTCCTGTAGCGATGAAAACCCGGGGCAGGAGACGGTAGTGGTGAACAACATGGTGGCGCGTCAGGTGGACGGGCTGATTGTGGCTTCCAGCATGCTTAACGATGCGGACTACCACAAGCTGAGTGAGCAACTGCCCGTTGTCCTTTTTGACCGCCACATCAACGACAGCGCGCTGCCGCTGGTGATCACCGATTCCATTACCCCGACGACGGAACTGGTGGCTGACATAGCGCGTCAGCATCCTGATGAGTTTTACTTCCTCGGCGGTCAACCGCGCCTTTCCCCGACGCGCGACCGCCTGGAAGGGTTTAAGCAAGGTTTGCGTGAAGCCAATGTAACGCTGCGCCCGGAGTGGATCATTCACGGCAACTATCATCCGAGCTCCGGATACGAGATGTTCGCTGAACTTTGCGCCCGCCTGGGACGTCCGCCGAAAGCGCTTTTCACCGCCGCCTGCGGTCTGCTGGAAGGGGTATTGCGCTACATGGGTCAACACAACCTGTTGCAAAGCGATATCAGGTTAGCCAGTTTTGACGATCACTACCTCTACGATTCGCTGACGATCCCTGTCGATACCATTCGTCAGGATAACCGCCAGCTGGCCTGGCACTGCTTTGATTTAATTAGCAAATTGATCGAAGGGGAGACACCACAGCCCTTGCAGCGCAAGCTGGATGCCACCCTGCAACGACGCTATAAGTCATCTATATAGCTCTGACCGATACATCAATAACTTTAATTAATTTAAGTTTTGGATGCGCCGATAACCATAAGGAATAATTCTCCTTGAGGTATTGGTCTATGTCGTTGAAAAAGTCGTCCCTGATTGTCCTGTTCTCACTGCTTTTCTTTTTTGTTGTCAGCACCGTCACCAGCGTTGGCCTCATCATTAAAAGTAATAATTCCCTGGATAATGTGAACAAAGAGATCCAGGTTGTGCTGTCGATTATTGACCCCATCAACCACAGCCGCACCCTGCGCGTTCGGGTGATGGAGTATGTGAAGATGGTGGAAGCGGGCAACTCGGCAGATGAGTCTGCGAAGCTTGCCGCAGTGAAAGAGGCGCTGACCAAAGCGGACCACGCCTTTGCTGCCTTTATGGATTCACCGCGTCTGACGGATGAAGCGCCGCTGGTGAGTGCCTATCAGGATGCCTGGCAAAACTACCGCAACCAGGGACTGGTACCGCTGATCAATGCTGCCGAAGCGCACGATGTTGCCAAATTTAACGCCCTGATCCCGAACGTGTCCCGCCTCGACCGCCAGTACGAGATCGTTCTCGACCAGGTGCTTTCCGTCCACCAGAAATACGCCAAAAGCCTGAACGAAGATGCGAGCAGCAACTTCGTCTCCGGCCTGGTGATGATTGCCGCTATCGCCTGCCTGTTTGTGGTGGTGATTGCCGCGGTCAGCCTGCTGATGAAGCGATTTGTGTTTGCCCCGGTAAACCTGGTACGCGAACACTGCAGCCAGATTGCGGCAGGCAAGCTGGACATCCCGGTGCCGGTGAAGGGACGCTCCGGTAACGAAATCGACCATCTTATGAGTTCGATGGAGCAGATGCGCCAGGCGCTGCTTGCGACGATCGCCCAGGTGCGCGATGCGAGCCATACCGTGACCCACGCAGCGCAAGAGATTGCCTCCGGGAATATTGACCTGGCGTCACGTACCGAGCAGCAGGCTTCCGCGTTAACCCAGACGGCGGCCAGCATGGAAGAACTGAGCGCAACCGTGGCGAACAATACCGATAACGTCTATCAGGCCGGAAAACTGGTGCAGGATGCGGTGAAAAATGCCCATACCGGTGAAGCGGTGACCCGTGAAGTCATCGACACCATGAATACCATCGCGGCGAACTCGAAGCGCATCGAAGACATTACCAGCGTTATCAACAGCATCGCCTTCCAGACCAATATTCTGGCGCTCAATGCGGCAGTTGAAGCGGCGCGCGCCGGTACGCAGGGGCGCGGTTTCGCGGTTGTGGCCAGTGAAGTTCGCACCCTGGCACAGAAAAGCGCAGTGGCGGCTAAGGACATCGAGAGCCTGATTGCGCAGTCGGTTTCCAGCGTGAAAAACGGTGCCGAGCTGGTGAACCGTTCGGGCGAGGTGATCGATTCCATTATTGGTTCTGTTAATAAAGTGAATACGCTGATGGAGCAGATCTCCGTCGCCTCTGAAGAGCAGAGCCGTGGGATCAGCCAGGTCGGACAGGCGGTAACCGAGATGGATGGCGTAACCCAGCAGAACGCCGCGCTGGTGCAGCAGTCCGCAGCGGCCGCGGCATCGCTGGAAGAGCAGGCGCAGCAGCTTTCGAGAAGTATTTCGAGTTTTAGTTTGCCGGTGCAGGCTTGATTTTAGGGAGAGGCTCCTGAGGGAGCCTTTTTTGTGTCTGATGTTGCGCGGAAATCGTGTGATTTTCCTTAATCTTTCTCTCCCGTTTCTGACACACTGCTTTTATACCGACTGATCACCTTTGCCCCACAAGTTGTTTTATCTCCATGCAGAACGCGACGTTGACCATTAACAGTGACATGGCTCGATCCAATTAACGTGGCCTCTTTACCGCATTGAGGGCAATTGAACTTATGGCCGGTAACTACCATTGCAGCACGGTCAACGGTGTGCGTGTAAATACCCTGTACGATTGTGCCGCCGTGAGTCGTGGTATCACCCACTAAAATGAATCGCTGATTCATCCGAATCCCTCCTTGAGTGAGATGTCAAAAATTTGCGCTGAAGCATATTTATGTAAATACCCATTAAAAGAGAAAGGTTTTTGGTTGTATAGTTTGCCACCTGCTTTGAACTTAATGCAAATTTGCCATTGCGGAAAGATCGGTCATGTGACTGTAAAAGGACGCTTATGAATGGACGCGAAATACGGTTTTCTCACTCACCAGTCGTTTTCAATCCCGAAGAAAGCCTGAATAAATATCTCCTGACCATCAGCCGGTCAGACTTGATTGCCGATGTGGAATCATTTACCGGCGAAGAAGCACTGAGTACCCCGTATCGATATACAATCCGTTTCACCTCCACCACTGACGACGCTGAAGCCTTTCATATCGTCCAGAAAGAAGCGTCATTTATTCTTCGAGCCGCCAACCCTGCATGGTCAAAGTATTTTCCCGATCGTGAAAAATGGGTCGCTTTGCGTAAAATCCCTGGCGTCATAACTGAACTCAGCAGAATCAGCAGCAGCGTTGAAGAAACGCTGTACGAAGCTGTGCTGGAACATCCTCTGGCGCTTCTTAACGCCCGCTATCGCAGCGCTATCTATCAGAATGTATCTGTACCAGAACTGGTTAAACGCATCCTCAAAGAACATGGTTTTGAGGGATATGAAATCAATTTTGACCTGCTTCACTGGGAATATCCGCAGCGGGAAATGATTGTTCAGTGGAAGGAAAGCGATCTGGGGTTCATCCAGCGCTTGCTGTCTGAAGTGGGTATATGGTTCCGGTTTGAGCTACATCCCGATCATGACCATATTGTTGTTATCGTGTTCGGAGATTCCGGGGCGCACTATGTACACAACCATAAGATCGCAGCAATCAACCCTGCTGGAACCGTAGGTAATTTCTACAGCCTGCGAAAAATGACAACCAGGCATACCATCGTTCCTGGCTCGGTCGATGTGCGTAACTACAACTATCGGGAGAGTAGGAATTACAGAGCACTCGAAACACAGGCCGATAAATCACGCCAGCCGGAACTGGTTTACGGTGGAGAATATCACTACGCGGATAATCATCTGGCATCCGGTGACCGTTACGCGATAGGCAAAGGCCAACACGCCGAAACCAGTTGGCACTATGCCCGAATTCGTCATGAGTGCCTGCTTACCAATATGATTACACTGGAAGCCGTAGCCGACGATCCCGCTATTGTGCCTGGATTCGATTTCGATATCACCGGCAATAAACCAGCAGCCTTTGACGAAGGGATGGTTGTCACCAGCATCCGCTCCACAGGTTCACGCAAGAGCAGTTTTCAAAGTGAAATTAAAGGGATTCCATTCAGCGAAATCTGGTGTTATCGCCCTGAACGTCTGCCACGACCAATCATCACAGGTACAATCCCGGCGAGAGTGTCGGGGATAAGCATTAACGATCAGCTTTCGCGAATAGATAATCAGGGTCGTTATCGGGTGCAGTTTAACTTTGACCAGGCTGAATGGAAAAAGGGTCTGGAGAGTATGCCTGTCAGGTTAGGGAGGCAGTACGCCGGTGATACCTATGGGATACATTTTCCCCTGCTGGATAATACTGAAGTTGGCATTGCGTTTGAAAATGGCGACCCGGAACGTCCGTTCATTGCCCATGCCTTCCATGATGAAATAAACCCTGATTTAGTTACTGACCGCAACAGCACACGCAACGTCATCAGGACTCCACGAAATAACAAACTTCGGATGGAGGATAAGAAAGACCGTGAGCACATCAAAGTCGCGACGGAGTACGGCAAGTCGCAACTGAATTTAGGGCACCTGGTCGATGCCAGGGGTAAGCGGCGCGGGGAAGGCGTTGAGTTACGCACCGACAAGCAAGCTTCGCTTCGTTCTGCTGAAGGCTTTCACATCACCACAGAGGCGAAACTAAAAGCAACAGGCAATCAGAACGACATGGCTGCGACCATAGCGCAGCTTGAATCTGCGTTACAACTGGCCAGTTCGCTTCAGGCCAGTTCGGAAATAGCAGATACGCCAGCCGCCGATCTATCGTCGGTGACTGAACTTCGGCAGCGAGTAGCAAAACCAGAAGATGCCACGCTCTCTCTTCATGGTGAAACCGGCATAGCTCTCACATCCCCTAAATCAGTCTTGCTCCATGCCGGGGAGAACATGACCACAACGGCCAGGCAGGACATGAGTGCTAACGCCTTTCGGCGCATGACTCTGGC
Source organism: Enterobacter sp. DVT3837 (assembly GCF_056238685.1). Taxonomy (NCBI): domain Bacteria; kingdom Pseudomonadati; phylum Pseudomonadota; class Gammaproteobacteria; order Enterobacterales; family Enterobacteriaceae; genus Enterobacter; species Enterobacter sp. DVT3837. Next base: position 744,218 of record NZ_JBWDLA010000002.1, read on the forward strand.
CGCTGGGGAAGTCTTCTCCGTATTCGTCCGTAAAGCAGAGATGGTGTTTACTGCTGCAAAAGGGTCTATTCGGCTGACTGCACAGAAGGGGGAAATTAACGCCGTCGCGAATCAGAACATTAACCTCACCAGCTCCCAGGGCAAAATTGTCCTGAATGCGCAAGAGGAATTGCTGTTGATGTGCGGAGGTGCAGGCATTCGCCTTAAGAAGGGTGAAATGGAGTTCATTGCCCCGCATTACATCCGTATAAAAGCACCCGCCGTCGATTACATGGCGAAAGCAAGTCTTGACCATCTGAAGCCTACCTTTTCAGAAGGCGAGCTGGCTCAGCAGTTCCGGCTACATGCCCCCGACGACCCGGATCATATTCTGAAAGGTCAACGCTTCAGGCTCCATAAAAAGGGCGAAGTCATTGAGGGGATCACCGATGATAACGGCGAATCACCGCTACTTAACACGTCTGAACTTGACACCTGGTCACTCGAATTAGTCCATGAGTTAGAAGCCCCGGAGGAACCGTATGAGTGAGTCATCTGATACGCAGAACGCCAACCCATTTGATGAGGCTCCAGAGTCTCAGGATCCGCAAAGTTTCGGCGCACACAACAAACGTTTCCTGGCGCAGCAGTGTATCGGTGTTCCGGTTAATGCCGGTAAACCGATGTACACCACGAACTGCCCTGTTCATCGTCCAATGCCAGGCATTGTGATCCTGGTTCATGGTGTGAATGACGTGGGGGAAGCCTATCAGAACCAGGAGCGCGGCATCATCGAAGGGTTGAAAAAGCGACTGGGTCGCGATGACTTATGGCCGCATACGTGGGAAGAGAAAACCTACAAAATCCGTAATGCGGATGGGGTAATGGAGGATTGTACTGACTCACAGAAAAAGCAAATGGTCTGCTCAAATACTCCCGTGCGCTCACCGGTGATCCCGTTTTATTGGGGATATCGCCCGGTTGATAAGGCAATGTGGGAGGATGACCAGCGGCAGTACCGCGAAGCCATGCGCAACAGCGGCAATAACGCAGAAACCCCCTTACCGTATGATGCTTATCGCGAAAATGACCCGGCGATCCTGAAGCGATTCGGTGGTAAGTATGCGATGGACTGCTTTCACAATACTCTGGACCTAAATGGCGTCTGGGGAGGTGGAACGTTCGCCAATGCCACGACCAGCATCCCTGATATGCTTGGCCCGGGAGCAGGGGGCGCAGCGCTTGGTGCGGTCGGATTTTTGAGTCGCAGTGAACTGGCAAACGGCGGCGACTTTACCCACCCGGTATACAGCAACCCACACCGTATTTATCAGTTCTATGCAGCACAACGGCTGGCAAATCTGATTTTAACCATTCGCCAAAATAAGCCTACCGCCAAAGACACGATTAATATCGTTGCGCATAGCCAGGGAACCATCATCACCATGTTGGCAAACATGCTGGTTAAGCAGGCGGGGGAGCCTCCGGCTGATTGCGTGATCCTCAATCACTCCCCGTATTCGCTCGAAAATCGCTGGCTGGAGAACGGTCAGCCAGGTCATCACCAGACAGATGCCGCCCGGCAGCAAACCTTTGTGAATTTCTGCCGTCTGATGGCGACGAATGAAAAATTTGCGTCCAGCGGTGACGGGCTAATGACCGCCACAGATCAAAAAACGCTGCTCGACACGATGGCGCTCCCGCGCAAGGAGTTCAGCAGTAACTGGTATGATTCACCTTTAAATCAGCGCAATAACTTCGGCAAAGTTTATAACTATTTCTGCCCGAATGATGGGACCGTATCACTGCTTCCTGTTCAGGGTTTCGGCTGGCGCGGGGTTCCACAAAAGCTGGCCGACACCATCCCCAATTTACGCCAGCGCGTTTTTTTCCAGAACAGTAGTGTTGGTCATGCGCCAGATGGAAAACCGTTCCGTAAGCCTGCTGTGGGGAAAGGTGATTTCGCTTATTCCACATTGACGAACGCAAGCTGGGACTACAGCGATGTGGTTCCAAACGGTGAAGCCCTGCCTGAGCCGTTTATTTTCACTCTCATGGGGCAACTAAACCCTCTCGATACCAGTACGGACAAAGATAACGCCTACAAAGCACCTGTAGGGGGGAATGACGTTATGGTTTCGTATAACGCCAAAGTGGGAGCAACCAGCAACTCCCGGCGTACTAAGGAGGAAGTTTTCGACTGCCCTCCGTTTGAACCGTTCAAACATCTACGGCCCGGCCATGTCCTGACGAAAAGCGAAATCAACACGCTTGAGTATTGGCACAATATCGATATCGTCAGCGGTGAAATCACCGGTGTTAACGATGCCAACAAAAAAATCGTTGTACGCCGGAATTTGACCGAAGCCGAACTGCACAAGCTATTCAGTTCTTCAGACGATGTGATGTTCAGTCAGCATTCGTCCATCGTTATGTCACCTAAAGTACCGGAACTGGCGATGGCCTATGACATGGCTATCGGTCCGTGCAAATCGTTTGATTTTGAGCATGGTGCATTCTGGAAGAAATTACTGCGTATTGCCGACTGGCGCAGCGATTGGTCAGATGATCGTGATGCATCGAAATACTACAGATCAGGCGAACTACCTTCTGAAACCACCAAAAAATTCATGAACAAGCCAGGTTCAGTCTTGCCTACCGGCGAGTTTGGTGTAGTGAACCAGTTTATGAATGCAACCCGTGTGATCCCCGCTCGCTACCCGGAAGTCCATAACCGTGAAGTGGCAAATCTGCAATGGCCGATGCCTCCCGTTGAAGGTTTTAACACCGTACCCTCTGAGCCGAGAAGGAAAGTCGAATGATGAATAAAGGAGTTGCCCATGCAACGTTGGCCTGGCTGATGCTGATGGCGGGATGCACACAGTCACAGGACGCGCCGACGCAGGTGATTTACCGGTTTGATGATCATCGTTACCTGGAGTTGAAGGGATGGAACTGTGAGGGGGCATTATTCTACGTTGACCCGCAGCGCGGTATACGCTCAGAGGTTTCCAGCCAGTTTTACCGGGCATTTGCGAACAAGTATGTGCATCCCTCCGAGCGTTATATTGCCATTCCGTCCTGGGATACTGATGCCTTTGCAGTTTCAAAAGATTGCGGTAAAACCTGGCAGTCAGCACCATTCTCCCCGGCTACGCATAGCGTTGAACCCGATGGAACAACCAGACCAGGCAGAGAAAATATGCTCTCGTTCACGGTCGTTAACGATCAGGGATTTTTGCTTACTCGACAGGGGAATCTTTACATGAGTTCAAAACCCTTCGATGATCCGCGAATTTTACCCGGGGGCACCGGCGTTGATTATGTCGATGAAGATGGCGATAAACATCACCTTCGACCGGGTTTTGCTGGTGCAGCCTGGGGGCTATCGTACCTTCCACCGAAGTCTCTTAAATATCTAACAGCTTCTGAGTTAGCTAACTGGCAAAACTTGCCGACTCACGTACCTGAAGTCAGAAATTATAAAGGCTGGGATCATATGCAGTGCAACCCGGATAAAGGGCTTAAGCAATGAGCACTCTGATTCGGGCAAGCCTCCCGTTGAAGGATTCAGCACAATACCCACTGAACCGAGAAGGAAAATCGGATGATGAATAAAGGAGTTGCCCATGCAATGTTGGCCGGGCTGATGCTGATGGCGGGATGCACACAGTCACAGGACGCGCTGACGCAGGTGATTTACCGGTTTGACGATCATCGTTACCTGGAACTGAAGGGCTGGAACTGCCAGGGCGCGTTGTACTACGTTGACCCGGTGCGCGGTATCCGATCTGAAGTCGCCAGCCAGTTTTACCGGGCGTTTGCTGACAAGTACGTGCATCCCTCTGAGCGTTATATTGCCATTCCCGGATGGGAAACTGATGCCTTCCTTGTTTCAAAAGATTACGGTGAAACCTGGCAAGTTGCGCCATTTAACACCGGCTTTCATACGGTCGAACCGGATGGCTCAAAAAGTCCATCCAGAGAAAATATGCTCTCGTTTACGGTTGTTAACGATCAGGGTTTTTTGCTTACTCGTCAGGGCAATCTTTACATGAGTTCAAAACCCTTCGATGACCCTCGGATTTTACCCGGAGGCTCCGGCGTTGATTATGTCGATGAAGACGGTGACAAACATCACCTTCGACCGGGTTTTGCTGGTGCAGCCTGGGGGCTATCGTACCTTCCACCGAAGTCTCTTAAATACCTAACAGCTTCTGAGTTAGCTAACTGGCAAAACTTGCCGACTCGCGTACCTGAAGTCAGAAATTATAAAGGCTGGGATCATATGCAGTGCAACCCGGATAAAGGGCTTAAGCAATGAGCGCCCTGATTCGGGCAAACCTGCCGATTGCTATCCGATCAGGATAATCTGCCATGCCGGAAGATTGACCGTACTGAGATAGCTCCCGCCAGCAGTGAGCGCTATGTATTCAAATCCGTCAGCACAAAGAATTTTACATTCACCCCAGCAATATTTCCCTCCCTCATTCGTCTACCTCATCACAAGCCATAATCAGTTACTGTAAACGAGGTACACACCATGAGAGATTTTGATATGCACGAAAGAGGTCACGGACGCGGATTCGGTCGCCACCGTATGGGCAAGGGTTTAGTCATCGGCGCAGTGATCTTCGTTGCACTCGGCCTGCTGGTAATGTCCCTGTGGAACGCCTTGCTTCCGGCGATCCTCGGCGTGAAAGCCATCGGGTTCTGGCAGGCGCTGGGCATACTGGTGCTGAGCCGCATTCTGTTTGGCGGGCTGGGTTTCCGTCCCGGGATGTTTGGTGCACACCGCCGGATGCACGAGCGCTGGATGAACATGACCCCCGAACAGCGCGAGGCGTTTATTCAGCAGCGTCGCGAAGGGTTTGGTCGCCACGGGCGCGGTCACTGCGGCTGGCACGGCCATCGTGACGATAAGCGCGATGACAACGCGCCAAAAACGCCGGAAGCAGAGTGAGCGAAATGAAAGCCGGGGAGGCGGGCGGAACCATGCTGATGTCGGCGCTCAATGCCTGTCGCGCCAGGCTGAAAGCCTTCATACGCGGGCGCACGTCCGTCCGTGATGATGCCGACGACATTTTGCAGGAAGTCACGTATCAGCTGATGAAAGTGCAACAGCCAGTCGAGAACGTTGCTGCGTGGCTGTTCCGCGCGGCGCGTAATGAGATGACTGACCGGTCGCGGAAAAAACGCGAGGTTTCGCTCTCCGGCTATTTTACGGGCGACGATGAAGACGGTTTTCCGGAAGACGAGCTGGCCGAAACCCTGTTCGGTGTGCCGCAGACACCGGAAGAGGAGTATCTCAAAACGCTGTTGTGGGAAGAACTGGAACAGGCGTTGTCTGAACTTCCACCGCCGCAGCGGGAGGTATTCGAAAAGACCGAGCTTCACGGCTACAGCATTAAAATGCTGGCAGAGGAGACGGGTGCCAGCGAGCAGGCGCTGTTATCCCGTAAGCACAAGGCGGTGTTGTTTCTGCGTACGCGGCTGCGGGATGTTTATGACGCGCTGACCGGTGAATAGCGGCGACAGACAAAACCTTACACTTCCGGCACTTGTAGATTCATCACTATCGTTTATGATCGGGGCGTCTTGTTACTCTGGAATGTTATGCGCAACCGTCAGCTTCTCGGAAAATGGCTTTTGATCGTCACCTGTCTCGCGATGGCACTTTGTCTCGTGCAGCGTGCGGTGTATCTCAACCATTTTTTACAGGGACTGGATCCGCAAACTTCCCAGATAGCTGACGCCCCAGCTCAAAACAGCAACACTGAACAGCCCGGCCCGTCACCTTGTCAACTGGGCGCACACTCGCTTCTCTGCGCGCAGCCGCTGTTCTTCGACGGTGCGCTACCGGCCATTATTATCTTCTTTGCCCTCCTGCAGCTGTTTACGCAGGGGCGGGTATTTGTTTCCAGAGAACAACCCGTTCAGGCGCCGCCTCCCCGAATACATCTTAAAAACTGCGTTTTCCGTGAATGAAAAACATCGTCACCACACGATAATTTTCACTATTCACGGAGTAAAACATGTTTAACCTTTTCAGGGGGTTCGTCTTCCTGTGGCTGTCCTGCATCGGTATTACCCATGCGGCAGACACTGGCTGGCAGGTCTCCCCACAAAACGATCACGCGCGTATCCGCTTTCAGGCGGAAAGAGATCAAAACCGCATTCAGGGCTTGCTCACCGTCGAGCTAAAGCCCGGCTGGAAAACCTACTGGCGTGCGCCGGGCGAGGGCGGTGTCGCGCCGAAAATCAGCTGGCCGGAAGGCGTAACGGACAGCTGGTCCTGGCCAGTGCCTTCGCGTTTCGATATCTCCGGCATGACCACGCAGGGATATCACGACAAGGTCACGATCCCGATTGTCCTCGACGGGGTGAAGGGAGACGCGGTCGACGGAACGCTGACGCTCTCCACGTGCAGTAATGTCTGCCTGCTGACGGACTACCCGCTGCATCTTGATTTTACCCAGCCGGTCGATGCAGGTTTTCGTGACGCTTTTGACCATGCGATGCGCTCTATTCCCGGCTCGTCGGGCGTTTCATCTGACCTCACCGCCTGGCTGGCGGACGGCAATCTGGTCATTACAGGGACAACGGAAGGAAAGTGGGACAATCCGGGGATCTATTTTGACCCGCTGGAGGGGGATATTCTTCCGGGAGAACCCGTCATTAAGCACGACGGCCATCAGCTTCGGGTGACCGTTCCCGTCACCGATGAGTGGGGAGATAAGCCCACCTCGCTGGAAGGTAAAGCTCTGTCGTTTGTGTTGACCAATGGCAGTAAAGCCCAGCAAACCGTAATGACGGTTGGAGCAACGCCTGCTGCGTCCGCAGCGCCCGGCACGGGCAAAATGATGCTCTTTGCGCTGTTGGGTGGGCTGATCCTGAACCTGATGCCCTGCGTATTGCCGGTGATGGGCATGAAGCTCAACAGTATCCTGCATGCGGGCTCGAACAAACGAACGATCAGGCTGCGTTTTCTGGCAACCAGCGCCGGGATCCTCACCTCCTTTATGCTGCTTGCCGCGATGGTGACTGCGCTTAAGCTGACCGGGGCATCGCTGGGCTGGGGTATTCAGTTCCAGAACCCGTGGTTTATCGGCCTGATGGTCGCCGTGACTTTCCTCTTCGCGCTGAATCTGTTTGGGGTGTTTGAGATGCTGCTGCCTTCTGCCACCGCAGGACGCCTGGCCGCAACAGGCGGCGCGGGGCTGGGCGGCAGTTTCTGTGAAGGGATGTTCGCCACGCTGTTGGCCACGCCGTGCTCCGCACCATTCCTCGGTACTGCCGTGGCGTTTGCCCTCGGAGCACCGCTGCAGACCCTGTGGCTTATTTTCCTGATGCTCGGCGTGGGAATGAGTTTGCCGTGGCTGTTCGTCGCCCTGGTGCCCAAAACGGCCATGCTGCTGCCGAAACCCGGCCGCTGGATGAACACGCTTAAGGTGATCCTGGGCCTGATGATGCTGGCCTCCAGCCTCTGGCTGGCGACGCTGTTGAACCTGCATCTGGGTGATACGATTGATCAGATCGCGATGCTGGTGCTGATTGTTGTCGCACTGGCGCTTTTTGCATTGAAGGGGCAAAGGTCCTCGCCACTGTTCTGGCTGGTCGTGATCTCCCTGTCGGTATTTGGTGGATACCAACTGCGCGGGTTGCTTAACGCATCACCTGTTCTCGCAACGCAAAGTGTGGAGCAGACGATCCCGTGGCAGCCGCTAAGTGAAGAGGCCATCCAGATGGCGCTTGCGCAGGGGAAACGGGCGTTTGTGGATATCTCTGCCGACTGGTGCGTAACCTGTAAGGTTAACGAGCATCGGGTACTGAATCAGCCGGAAATCATTGCCGCACTGAGTCAGCCGGACGTGGTGGCCCTGCGCGGAGACTGGAGCCAGCCTTCCGCGCTTATCGCTGCGTTTCTTGAGAAGCGAAATCGCTACGCCATTCCGTTTAATGAGGTGTATGGCCCCGGTATCCCGGACGGGGAGATCCTCTCGCCGCTGCTGGATAAGCGCACCCTTGTCACCACCCTGAACAACGCAAAAGGCTAACCGTTTTATGAAAAAAATCCTTATTACGCTGCTGCTACTTCTGGCCTCTGTTCAGGTGATGGCGGCAACACCCCTGACGCCGGAACAGGAACAACGTGCGCAGAAGATGATCTCTGATTTCCTGTTTAACGATCCGAACTCCCCGCGCATCGGCGCGAAAAACCCAAAACTGACGCTTGTGGTCTTTACGGACTACAACTGCCCGTACTGCAAAAAATTCGACCCGTACCTGGAGAAAATTGTCGAAAAATACCCGGATGTCGCAGTGGTCTTTAAGTTTTTGCCTTTCCGCTCGGAAAGTTCGCTGACCGCAGCGCGTGATGCCTTAACGCTCTGGCGCGCGCATCCGGAGCAGTTTATGAAATTGAACCATACCCTGATGGCGAGAAAGGGGTACCACGATGACGCCAGCATTCAGGAGGCGCAAAAACGGGCGGGGGTGAGTGTCACGACGCCAGATGAGGAGAGCCTGATGACGATTAAGCGCAGCCTGATCGTTGCAGAGAAAATGGGGATTCAGGGAACACCCGCCACGCTCATCGGTGAAGGATTGCTTCCCGGCTGGGTGCCGTTTGAACAGTTCGATGAAATGGTCAGTGACGCACTGAAAAACCGCTAACCTGAAAGGGGGGCTTGATGCCCCCGATAAACCGGAGAGGGAAATGAATAAATTACTGTTACTTTCGGCGCTGGTATCTTCAGGGCTGGCGCAGGCGGCTGAAGCCATACCGGATGTGGTAAAACACTTTAGCGAGCAGCAGGACATTAAAATCATTAAGAAACTGGATGCACCTGGCGGCGCGCCAGCCTGGCTTGGACAGTATCAGGATATGGGCGTGACGCTCTTTTTAACGCCGGACGGCAAGCACGTGATCTCGGGGTATCTGTACGATGACAAAGGAAAAAACCTCAGCGAAGGTTATTTCCAGAAAGAGATCTATGCCCCAATGGGACGCGAAATGTGGAAAAAGCTTAACGCGGCGCATCCCCTGAAGGAAGGGGCGGAGAACGCTCCGCGTAAAATCTTCGTCTTTGCCGATCCGTTCTGCCCGTACTGCAAACAGTTCTGGTCAGAGGCGCAACCGTGGGTGAAGGCCGGTAACGTTCAGCTCAATACGCTGCTGGTGGCGTTTCTCAACCCCAACAGCGGACGTAATGCCGCCGCTATACTAAATGCGAAAGATCCGGTCTCGGCCTGGCGTGATTACGAATTATCTGGCGGTAAAAAATTGCCCAAACCGGAAGGCAGCGCATCCCGTGAAACCGTTGAAATACTGCAGAAACACCAGGCGTTAATGGACGCTCTGGGCGCTAACGCCACGCCAGCCATTTATTATCTGAATGCGGAAAATGAGCTTCAGCAGGTGGTGGGTATGCCGGATGAAAAACAGCTTGAGGCAATGTTCGGGCCGAAGCCATAAAAAAAACAGGCAGAAACGGGGTGTTTCTGCCTGCTCTTCACTTAGCTACCCCAGCGACCTTTCAGGTAGTTAACCGCCTGCTGGGTCTGCGGCTGGTTCAGGTAATCTTCCCTGAACAGGATCGTACCATTTACGTTGGGTAGAGAATCGTTCAAATCGAGCTGTTTTTTCAGCTCCGGCACGCCACCCTGAACCATCCAGTCCGGTTCATTTTTCGACGGTTCACCCACTTTATAGAACGCAATGCCGATATACAGGCGAGTGTGGGTCGGCTTAACGACGTCGGCCCACCATTTGGTCAGCACGTCGTAGCGCGCAGCATCCCGGGAGAAAGGCCAGTAAATCTGCGGGGCGATGTAGTCCAGCAGGCCTTGCTGCACCCACTGACGCGTATCGGCGTAGGATTCATCATAGGCTGCAGCGCCGCGTGTGTCCGAGCCTGCCGGGTCAAATGAACGGTTACGCCACACGCCAGCCGGGCTGACGCCAAACTCGATACCGGGTTTTGTCTGTTTAACCGCGCGGGAAACCTGCACGATCAGCTGCTGCGTGTTGTGCCTGCGCCAGTCGGCTTTTGAGGCAAATCCCTGGCCGTACTGCCGGTAAGTCTTCCCGTCATTGAGCGCCGAACCGGGTGATTCAGCATAAAAGTAATCATCAAACTGCACGCCGTCTATCGGGTAGTTTGCCACCACTTCGGTGACCACTCGGGTGATCCAGTCGCGCACTTCCGGAATGCCCGGGTCGAGTACGAAACGATCGCCAGAAATGCGTACCCACTCCGGGTGCTGGACATAGACGCTGGACGGGGTCTGATATGACGTCCGGTTCAGGGCGGCGATGGTCGAGGGTTTGGTGTTGGTCGACACGCGGTATGGGTTGAACCAGGCATGCACCTTCATGCCGCGCTTGTGCGCTTCATCCAGCATAAACTGCAGTGGATCGTAACCTGGATATTCACCGATATTGCCCGTCAGCATATCTGACCACGGTAAAATTTTTGACGACCAGAGTGCCGTGCTGTCCGGTTTCACCTGGAAAAACACGGTGTTAATTCCTAGCCGCTTAAGATTGTCGAGCTTGCTGGTCAGTGCCTGCTTTTGCATCGCGATGCGTTGGTCAGCGCTGCGGCCATTCACTGATGCCACCGGTGGCCAGTCGAGGCGGGAGACGGTCGCCAGCCAGATCCCGCGCATCGGCTCGTTGGACTGCTGCGTCGGTGTACTGACGGTGGGAAGAGGGGTAACCAGTGATTTCGGTGGTTTTGAGGAGCAACTCACAAGTAAAAGCGCGCAGCCAGCCAGCGCACCAATCCGTTTTACATGTCGCGTCATTTGCGTATTAGCTCTTGATAATCCGACTGTTAGCCCAGGGATTAAAGGCGGGCGTTTCCTGTTCTGCGCGTCCTTCATCGTTGAGGGAGTCCAGATACAGGGCTTCGACTTCCGCGCGCGCCCACGGGGTACGGCGCAAAAATTTCAGGCTCGATTTAACGCTGGGATCTTTTCTGAAACAGTTAATTTTGATTCGGTCGCCCAACTCGTTCCAGCCATATTTCGCCACAAGGGCGTTGACCATCATCTCCAGCGTTACGCCATGCAAAGGATCGTTAGAAATGTGTGCAGTCATAAGCGTCCGGATGTCTCAATTTTAATGGGGTTGGGTTAACCGGTGAAAGGGTACAAGAAAGCACGGGAAGCGGCAATGACATCCCGCGCTGATGCTTATTCCGCACGGCTGGCGTCCCGGTTGGTATAGGTGACAGGCACCCACCCATAGCCGCCGTTTTCGCCTTTGGTGACATAGCCGATACCCGGGAACGGTAGATGGGGCGCGGCAACCAGGTCTTTATTTCTCACAAAGCCCGCAAACGCCTCTTCGCGCACGCGTGCCGCTTTGTTCTGATCTTCATCGTAGGTGATGGTCACGTCGGGCTGCGGGAACTGGACCGCCGCGGCATGAATGATGTCTCCCACGAAGGTGATCTTCTCGCCTTTACTTTCCAGGGTATAGAATGCCGAACCCGGGGTATGGCCGGGATGAACCGTGCCGGTAATGCCCGGCAGGATCTCAGAAGTGCCGCTAAAAGGCACCACTTTACCGGCATCAAGGTAAGGTTTTAACGTTTTCTGCGCGACGTCAAAGTAGTTCTGCCCGTAACCCGTTTTTTTCTGATTGTCTTCGTTAAAGAAGAAGTCGATTTCCGGTTTTCCAACGAAAACGCGCGCATTGCTGAACACCGGCTTACCGTCTTTCACCAGGCCGCCAGCATGATCGGAATGGACGTGAGTGAGCAGGATTTCGGTAATGTCCTGCGGCTTAACCCCCTGCGTGGCAAGGCTCTCAATCAGACGTCCACCGTTACCGGGGCCAAAGAGCTGGCCTGAACCGGTATCCACCAGGATTTTGTGTCCGGGCATCGCAATCAGGAAAGCGTTAATGGACACTTCAGCCGGGTTGGTCTGGAAATTTTTCGCGAGCAAAGCATCAATCTTTTGCGGCGTTGTCCGGCGCAGTAATTTATGCAGATCCTGAGCGACGCTCCCGTCTGTAAACGAAGTGACGATAATATCGCCGACCTGAACGCGGTATCCGCCAGCTGGTTGTTCAACAACGTGCTGAGGCGTATTTGCCAAAACCTGTAATGAAGGGTAGAGAAGTAATGCACTGGATATCAGCGTGGACAGAGCAAGTTTTTTCACGGTAAGCATAAGAGTCTCCTTTGAAAGCGCTCATCTTACTTCTCCGTAAAAATAGAAGAACCTACCTAATAATGACAGGAGCCAGCATAATAGCCGGGTGGTGCAGACACCATTCCCGGCCCGTAAGACGTTATTTTTTCAGCGGTGCGTTCCAGCTGTCCGGCGTGGCTTTTGACCAGGAGCCATAAGCGGCATTAGGCAGCACAATCCAGTCATTGCCGAAGTGTTCAGCGCTGGCCTCAACCAGCTCACGTTGCTGCTCGCTCGGTTTTTTGTTTTTAAATTGCACGGCGAAATCCGGCAGGCTGTCGCCGAACAGCATCACGATCTGCTGTTTTTTGAGGATACTCTGGCGACGCTCTTCTTTGCTGACCGTATCCAGAAGTACGCTCTCGTCTGTAACCTGTGGAAGTCCCAGAGATTTTAACGTATTGAGCGTGTCGGCTTTGTTTTCCTGCATACGATCCGAAACATAATAAATACGGACTTTGCTTTGATTCACGTGGTCAAGAAAGGCTTTCGCGCCAGGGATCAAACCCGGTTTTCCCTGTTTCTCCCAGTCACTCCAGGTGTCCCATTGGGTAAAATCGTGACACTGTTCCGTATCGCGCACCAGTAAAGGGGTGTTATCAAGGACAGTTTCATCCAGATCCATGACGACGGCGTAATTCTCTGGCGTTTTCAGATCTTTTAATTTTTCATTGAAACGTTCAGTAGCAAACCGATACGTCTGCATCTGAAGCGCCATAATCTCGGCCGATTTCTGCTGATAGCGCAGGGCCATTTCATACGCTTTGGGTTCACACAGGTCACGGTTAGCCGCCATTGCCGTTGTACTGAATACGGGTAATGCCAGCAGTAATACCTTAGCCATTGAATTCACACTTCTTTCCTCAACATCTTGTTAAAATCCCGCAAGCGTAATGGAGTTCAATGACAGAAAAATGAACCTTATGTGGCAACTCAACTTACAGTGAGGCTGCCGCCCGGGCCGCAGTGTCATACAGTGATGCTATCGTGCGTAACAGTTGTGCGGTTTCTCCAATTGATGCCCCTGAAATGCCACTTTCTGCCTGAATATTGATAAGACACGCTTCCCGTACATCACGGTATTTCATACATAACGCTTTACCTTCCTCCGTTGTGGAGAAGAAGAGCTCTTTACCCGCTTTCTCGCTCGTCACGTAGCCTGCTTTGACCAGCTTTTTCAGGGCATAGGTCACTACGTGGGTATCTTCCACGTTGAGGACGAAGCAGATATCGGCCAGCTTTTTCTTGCGGTTGCGGTGATTCACATGATGCAGCAGTGAGACATCAAACGCCCCCATATCAGGCTCACCAGCTGCGGCCATACAGCGCACCATCCATTTGTTAAACGCATTGCTGGTCATGATTAATGCGTACTCCAGTTCCGATAATTCTGCACAACGCGCAGACACCAGATGATGGGAGGAGACGATACGGCCATCATTGATATCGTCGCGAGGTGTTGAAGTACTCTTTTTGGTGGTCATAAGGGTCCTTAGCCAGAAATGTAAACTCGTCGATAAAATAAGAACATTTTATTGATAATTTGTTTACATGTTTTTGAGGTTCAGATATAGCTTTTTAGCGCAGGTTTTGCGAAGTCTGCCAACAAAACACAACATCGCTCGCCGCAAATTAAAAAAATAGCCGTCGGCGCGCAACGCTCACTTTCGATAGGGTAAACGTTTATGGACGGTACTACGCTGTTACCGCTGATCGGGATACCGATCGTGGTTATTGGTTTTGCACTGCGCTTCAACCCGCTACTGGTGGTTGTGGTGGCGGGGCTGGCGACGGGTCTGCTGGTCGGCATGGATTTCGGTATGCTGCTGGAAACCTTCGGCGAGAAGTTTGTGAATAGCCGATCGCTGGCTACCTTCATTCTGATCCTGCCCGTTATCGGTTTGCTGGAGTACTACGGACTTAAAGAACGCGCTCAGGCCTGGGTGGCGAAGATCGCCAGCGCGACCTCGGCGCGTATTCTCATGCTTTATTTTGTCGCCCGTGAGGGTACGGCTGCACTGGGTCTGATGTCGCTGGGCGGTCATGCGCAGACGGTGCGCCCGCTGCTGGCACCGATGGCCGAAGGGGCGGCGCTGAACGAATATGGCGAGCTGCCGCAGCACATTCGCGACAAAATCAAAGCCCATGCCGCCGCGTGTGACAACATCGCGGTCTTCTTTGGGGAAGACATCTTTATTGCCTTTGGCGCGGTGCTGCTGATTGACGCGTTCCTGAAAGAGAATGGCATTCAGGGCATTGAACCGCTCCATATTGGTCTGTGGGCCATCCCGACCGCCATTGCGGCATTGATTATTCATATGACGCGCCTCCTGCGCCTGGATGCCAGCATCCGTCGCGACGTGATGGCCTGGCGCGCGGAGCAGGGAACGCAGGAGGCCGCGCAATGATGACGCTTATTACCATTAACCGCGTGTACTACCTGATTGGCTTTGTCGTGATGCTGCTGGTTGTGATGACCCTGCGCGATCGCGCCAATCCTAAGCGTTTTACCACTGCGCTGTTCTGGTTTTTATTCGGCGGGATCTTCCTGTTTGGCGACCTGATGGTGCAGGAGCTCGGTAAATCGCTGGCCTACCGGATTATTGGCGGCGGCGTTATCGTTATCGCGCTGCTGGCGGGTTTTGGGCTGGTCGGGAAAGGGCACTATAAAATGGCCTCCGATGAAGAGCGGGTTGCCTCGTCAAACCGGCTCAAAAACTGGCTGTTCCTGCCCGCACTGATGATCCCGGTGGTGACGGTTCTCGGGACGTTATTCCTGAAAGGGGTTTCTGTAGGCGGTGTGTTCCTGCTCGATCAGAAACAACTCACCCTGGCGGCACTTTGCGTGGCTTGTGTCGCGGCGATCCTCACAGGCTGGTGGCTGACCAAAGGCACGCCGCTGCATGCGGTTCGTCAGTCCCGTCGTCTTGTTGATACCATCGGCTGGGCGGTGATCCTGCCGCAAATGCTGGCCATGCTCGGCGGCGTGTTCGTGGCGGCCAATACCGGTGATTCAGTGCAGAAGGTGGTCAGCCTGTTCGTTAACCCGGATAGCCGCTTCATGCTGGTGGTCATCTACTGCGTGGGTATGGCGCTGTTCACCATGATCATGGGTAACGCGTTTGCGGCCTTCCCGGTGCTGAGTGCCGGCATCGCCTTACCGTTCCTGATCAACGTGCATCACGGCAACCCGGCGCCGCTGCTGGCGATTGGCATGTACGCGGGCTATTGCGGCACGCTAATGACGCCGATGGCGGCGAATTTCAATATCGTTCCCGCCGCGCTGCTGGAGTTGAAAGACAAATATCAGGTGATCAAGATCCAGATCCCAACCGCGTTAACCCTGCTGGTGGTGAACGTGTTCTTAATGTATTTCCTCGTGTTTCGCTAAGGAGCTGTTATGGAATTAACGCAACATCAGGCTGACGCGTTTGCCCGCATGCCATTGACCTATTTGCGCCAGGAATATCCGAACCACATTATGCACCTGCTGAATGATGATGGAGATGTTCTGCCACCTCGCGAATTGCACCCGATTTTCTACGGCTGTTTTGACTGGCATTCGGCGGTGCACGGCTACTGGCTGCTGCTGCGCTGCGTGCGTCTTTATCCAGAATTGCCGTGCAGAGAGGAGATTGTCGCGCTCTTCGCTGAGCACCTGACTGAAGAGAACGTGGCGAAGGAGCTGGACTATTTCACAGCACCGTTCCGCGCGTCGTTTGAGCGGCCGTATGGTTACGGCTGGCTGCTGGCGCTGGCCCAGGAACTGAAACAGTCGTCGTTGCCTCAGGCCGCAGGCTGGTATCAGACACTCCAACCCTTAACGCTGGACATTCGCGACAGGCTGGTAGATTACCTGAACAAGCTCACCTATCCGATCCGCGTCGGGACGCACTACAACACGGCGTTTGCGCTCGCCCTGGCGCTTGATTACGCCCGGGTAGTGGAAGATAGCGCGCTTGAGCAGGCTATTCTGACGGCGGCGGAGCGGTTTTATCTTGCCGACACGTGCTATCCGGCCCACTACGAACCCGGCGGTGATGAGTATATTTCCGGTGCATTGACCGAAGCGTTACTGATGAGCAAGGTGTCAGAGGACTTCCCGGCGTGGTTTGACGCGTTTCTGCCGGAGGTGGGGTCGATTGCGGCACTGATGAACCCGGCGGAAGTGAGTGACCGAACCGACCCGAAAATTGCTCATCTGGACGGATTAAACCTGAGCCGTGCCTGGTGTATGAAGCATATTGCCAAAGCATTGCCGGCAAACCATCCGGCGCAGCAGGCATTGCGTGATGCCGTGACAAAACATCTTGCCGCAAGCGTAGAGCATGTGGTGGGTAGCCACTACAGCGGCGGACACTGGCTGGCGAGCTTTGCGTTGCTCGCTCTGGAATAAACGTAGGTGCAGCGCCGTCAAGCGCTGCACCAGGTTTAGGCTGCGGCCCGAACTGCGGGACGTAGCCTGCTCAGGCTAAACAATACCGATCCCGTTGAGGCAATCACGGCGATCCACAGCGCCAGATGGACCGTTTGCTCATCAAGCGTTTGATGTTCGGGTGCTGCGGCGACGGTCAGCAGAACGCCTACCACGGCAGCGCCGAGACACTGACCAAATGTCCGGACGATAGACAACACCCCGGACGCATAACTGGCATTTTCCCGCGCCACATTCGAGAGCATTTCCCGGTTATTGGGGCTCTGGAAGCAACCAAACCCCACACCGCAAACCAGGCTACGCAGGCAGATATTCCATGCGGAAGGGCTGGAAGGTAACGTCGCCAGCAGAACCAACCCGACGACAAAAATAATCAGTCCGATGGTCGAGATCAGCGGTGCTGAAAGCGTATCCGCCCAACGCCCGGCATGCGGGGCAATCAGCACGATACCGATTGGCCACGGTGTGAAAAGCAGGGCGGAAACGACCGGACTGTAGCCATAGACGCTCTGAAACAGGAACGGCAGCGCGACAAACGTGATGCCCTGACTCACAAATGAAGCCAGAGAGGTCAACGCGGCAAGTGTAAAGCGGCTATTTTTGAACATGACGGGGGGCAGTAATGGCGCCCGGCTGCGGCGAATATGCCAGATAAAGGCGATGGCACTGACCATGGCGATAAGCGCCCACGTCACGCTTTCCTGACCAGCGCTTTGCAACACGTGCTGAAAACTATTGGCCGTCATGATCGTCGAACCTAACAGTGCGGCAGAGAGCACCGCCCCCATCGTATCAAAGGGAGCACTATCAACAGCCGCTTTGCGCGGTAAAGCCTTCCAGGCCAGCAGCAAGGCAATGCTTCCTGGAATAATGTTAATGGCGAACAACCATTGCCAGCTCAGTGTGTCCAGTATCGTGCCGCCCAGCACGGGCGCAATCGCGGTACTGGAGGCGATAAGCAGAGCGTGTAACCCCAGAATGCGGCCAAGCAGTCGACCGGGGAACACGGAACGCAGTATCGCCGGGGCTATACTGAGGGTGGCCGCACCGCCGATACCCTGCAATATACGCATTCCGATCAACACCTCGGGTGTTTTCGCCAGTGCACAGCCGAGGGAGGTGAGCGTAAAGGTGGTAAGCCCGGCCAGAAAGACCCGCCGATAGCCAATGCGAGCCGCCAGCGCAGCGAAAATGGCGAGTGTCATTGCCGCCGACAACAGATAACCATTCGCAAACCAGACCGCGACATTCGCGGACACCTGCATGGCATTCGCCATGGAGGGCAGCGCTATGTTGATCATGGTGCCATCAAAGACGCCCATCAGCGTGGTGGTCATCACTGCAGCCATGACCCGGGCGCGTTCATCTCCCGGCAGCCCTTCATCGCCGGGTTGATTTGAAAATAGCATCATCACCGTAACTCCAGATAAGAATGTTGATGACGAAACTATAACCATGGGGTATACAGGGCGGAAGACGCAGCACCTGCAACTTATGGTTGCATTAAACGCCTTATATGAGGAGCCACCGTGTCCGATCCCGATTTTAATCTGCTTGTTGCGCTCGACATCCTGCTGGCTGAAGCCAGTGTGGCGGGCGCGGCGCGGCGTTTAAACCTGAGTACCTCCGCCATGAGCCGTACGTTGAGCAGACTTCGGGAGGTGACTGGCGATCCGATCCTGGTGCGGGCCGGGCGTCATATGGTACTGACACCCTGGGCCGAAGCCACACGGGACCGTGCCAGAAGCGCCGTGCATGAGGCGAGGGCGGTGCTGCAGCCCTCTGCCGACACACTGAAGGTGGAAAGTCTGGCGCGGCTGTTCACCATCAGAGCCAACGACGGTTTTGTGGTGGCGTTTGGGCCCTTGCTAATTGCCGCCGTGGCGGACGTCGCGCCTGACGTGTGTATCCGTTTCACCCCGAAACCGGAGAAAACGTCGCGCTATCTTCGCGAGGGATTAGTTGACCTGGAAATTGGCGTGCAGAGCAATATGGGGCCTGAAATCCGTCTGCAAAGGTTATTTCAGGATCGGTTTGTTGGCGCGGTGCGCAAGGGGCATCCGCTGGCGTCACGCCCGACAGTGAGCCTGAATGACTATGTCTCCTGGGGGCATGTGGTCGCCTCGCCCGACGGATCGTTACACGGTTTTGTCGATGAGGCGCTGGCGGAATTAGGGATGAAACGTAAAGTCGCCAGCGTGGTGCCCAGTTTTCCGACGGCATTATCCGTCGCGCTGACGTCCGATCTGATCGCGATGGTGCCGGCGTTGTATTTGCTGAATCAACCGATGACCGGGCATGCGCACGTCTTTGAACTGCCCTTCAGGACCCGAACCATTACGGTCTCACAGATGTGGCACCCGCGAATGGAAAGGGACCCTGGTCATCAGTGGCTCAGAGAGAAGGTTCGCGACGTGTGTCGGGCGGTACGCTGACGACTCATACACCTTTTCGCGGTACGGTGAGGATGAAGCGAGTCGATACGGTATCCGATTCCACATGCACTTTACCGTGATGCGCAGTGACGATGGACTTGACGATGGCAAGCCCAATGCCGCTCCCTTCACCTTTACGTTGTCTGGATGGATCAACCCGATAAAAACGATCAAACAACCTTGGCAGATGTTCTTCCGGGATGGGGGTTCCGGGGTTTTCAATCACCAGTTCAAAATCGCTTTCCTGTTCTCTGATCGAGACGGTGACCGCTTTCCCTTCTGGGGTATAGCGCAGCGCATTGGAGATCAGATTACTAATTGCTCTTCGGAACATCTGCGGATCGCCTTCCGTCAGGCAGGGCATACCGTTGAATTTCAGCGATACGTTGCGTTCTTCCGCCCACGCCTCAAAGAAATCGAACACTTTAACGACCTCTGCGCTCAGGTCGAACATGACCCTGTCAGGAATGAGCTGGTTATTATCCGCCTGGGCGAGGAAAAGCATATCGCTGACCATTCTGGTCATCCGGTTGTATTCTTCAAGGCTTGAGTACAGGACATCTTCCAGCTCCTTTTGCGAACGGTTCTGGCTCAGCGCGATTTCGGTTTGCGTCACCAGATTCGTGATGGGCGTTCTGATTTCGTGCGCGATATCGGCAGAGAAGTTGGCCTGGCGGGTAAAGACATCTTCAATCTTTTCAATCATATGGTTGAATGAGATCACCAGCTGTTCCAGTTCGACAGGCACGCGGGAGGGCTCCAGTCGCGCGTCCAGATTTTCAGAGGTGATGTTTTTAATGGCGTTGCTGACGTTACGCAGCGGCAGGTGTCCCTGGCGAACCGCGATTCGAACGATAAGAATAATCAGCAGGCCGATCGCCGTGGCGATCGCAAACAGATTTTTTTTCAGCGCCTCAAGGTAGTGCAGATGGAAATTAATGGAGAGCCCGATCAGCATGACATAGCGCTGCGTTTTTCCCTGCAGCGTCGCTGTTCCTGAAGAGGCGATAATCCGGTACGTTTCCATTTTCATATCAGACCCGGCGTGCATTGACCCGGCGGGTTCCTCTACCGACCAGAGAAATACGTCCTGTGCGCGACGGTGCATGCTAAAGTCTGCCGAGTTCATCGCCGGGCGTAATGCCGCCCCTCGTGCCGAGCTGAACAGTTCATTTCCCTGCGGATCAAGAAGCAGGACGGCAACGTTGCGGTAACTGGCAATCGACTCTTTGATTTTACTGACTTTCTTCTGATCGGGTTCTGACGGGGACTGCAAGATGCGCTGCATCGCGGTGCTGATTTGCTGCAGATCGTTAACATCCTGCTCGGCAAAGTGTTTTTCAACGGAATGCAGCATAAACCAGGTAAAGGCGAAAAAGGCCAGGATCGTGGAGAGGCTGATAAAAAAGGTTAGCCGCAGAGCAAGAGAAAAAGGGCGCCTGAGGGGCTTACTGCGCATCCGGGACCTCCAGCATATAACCCACGCCGCGCACCGTCTGGATCAGTTTAGGCTCATAATCGCTATCTATTTTCGCCCGCAGTCGTTTCACCGCAACGTCAATCGCGTTTGTGTCGCTGTCAAAGTTCATATCCCAAACCTGGGAGGCTATCAGGGAGCGGGGGAGCACTTCTCCCTGATGACGCATGAAAAATTCCAGCAAGCTGAATTCTTTGCTGGTCAACAGAATACGGTTTCCGGCGCGGCTCACTTTTCTTGAAACGAGATCTACCGCCAGGTCCGCCACCTGAAACTGGCTTTCTGTGATCACCGTATTTCCGCGTCTTAGCAGCGTTCTCACCCGGGCGAGAAGCTCAGCAAAAGCAAATGGCTTTATCAGATAATCATCTGCCCCCAGCTCCAGCCCCTTAACCCGGTGTTCGATCGTGCCGAGGGCAGTCAGTAACAGTATCGGCATGCCTTTTCCGGCAGAACGAAGCATGCGGACAATATCCCAGCCGTTCACATCGGGAAGCATGATATCCAGTATCAGTAGATCATATTCGGCGGTCATGGCGAGATGGTACCCATTCAGCCCATTGTCAGCGTGGTCGACAATAAACCCTGCTTCAGTGAGCCCCTTGCTGAGGTATTCACCGGTTTTAATTTCATCTTCAACGATCAATATTTTCATCTTGCTCCCCTGACTGGCTGCTGATGACATTCTAGTGAGCCTGCGATCGTTAACAATGACTTAGGGTAAAAATGACAACATTGTCATTATCCTGTCACCCGTCAAACAGGATGCGTTCAGTAGAGTAGCCCTAACAATACTCTGGACTTCATTTGAACCGTTATGTTCCTGTTAAAACGACTTAGCATCAGCACGGTATTTATTCTGGCAGGCTGTGTCTCGTTGGCACCTGACTACCAGCGACCGGCGGCACCAGTACCTCAGCAATTTTCGCTTTCACGCAACGGCCTCACACCCGCAGTGACGGGATATCAGGACACTGGCTGGCGTCATTTTTTTGCTGATCCTCAGGTCGCCGGGTTGATTACCGTAGCCCTGAATAACAATCGAGATTTAAAAATGGCCGCGCTGAAGGTTGAGGAGGCCCGGACACAGTTCAATGTGACCGACGCAGATCGTTATCCTCAGCTGAATGGATCGTCTGGTATCACTTACAGCGGTGGTCTGAAAGGTGACAAACCTGGCACACAACAGTATGACGCGGGTATTGCGCTTAGCTACGATCTCGATTTCTTCGGCAAGCTCAGAAACATGAGTGAGGCTGACCGACAAAATTATTTCGCCAGTGAAGAGGCGCGTCGCGCCGTGCATATTTTGCTCGTCTCGAATGTGTCGCAGAGCTATTTCAACCAACAACTGGCGTATAAACAACTGCGTATTGCACGGGATACGCTGAAAAATTACCAGCAGTCCCTGGCGTTCGTTGAGCAACAGCTGGTGACCGGCAGCACGAACGTCCTGGCGCTTGAACAAGCTCGTGGGCAAATTGAAAGTACCCGGGCAGAAATTGCCAAAAGAGAAGGGGAACTGTCGCAGGCCAACAATGCCCTGCAGCTGATTCTTGGAACCTATCGCGCGCTCCCGTCCGAAAAAGAGATGGACGCCAGCGATATTGCACCAGTAAAACTGCCGCCGCATCTGTCATCAGAAATACTGCTGCAGCGTCCGGATATTATGGAAGCGGAGTATCAGCTTAAAGCGGCTGATGCCAGTATCGGCGCGGCACGTGCGGCCTTTTTCCCGTCCATATCGTTAACCAGTGGTCTTTCGACAAGCAGCACGGAATTATCCAGCCTCTTTACGCCAGGGAGTGGGATGTGGAATTTTATCCCTAAAATTGAGATCCCCATTTTTAATGCGGGCAGGAATAAAGCCAATCTGAAACTGGCTGAAATTCGCCAGCAGCAGTCCGTTGTTAATTATGAACAGAAAATACAGTCCGCTTTCAAACAGGTTGCTGACGCGCTCGCGTTGCGAGACAGCATCAACCAGCAGCTTGATGCACAGCAGCGTTATCTTAATTCGCTGCAAATAACGCTTCAGCGTGCCCGAGGGTTATATTCCAGTGGCGCGGTCAGTTATTTGAATGTGCTTGATGCGGAACGTTCGCTTTTCTCTACGCAACAAAACATCCTCGACCTTATCTATTCCCGGCAGGTTAATGAAATTAATCTGTTCACCGCGCTGGGTGGCGGTTGGGTTGAGTAAACTTATTTAATTAAACAGGAAAATAAAAATGCGTAATTCTCTTAAAGCCGTTGTATTCGCTGCGATCTCTGTGATGTTCTCCGCCAGCCTTCAGGCTGAAGTTCATCAGCATGGGGAGATGAGTGTCGCCAGTGATGCCGGCACAGAGCAAATCATCAACGCCACGGGTGTCGTGAAAGACGTTGACCTCACGAATAAAAAAATCACGATTTCTCACGAAGCTATACCTGCAATCGGCTGGCCTGCAATGACCATGCGTTTCACTTTTACCAATGCTGACGAGAGCATCAATGCCTTAAAACCAGGCCGTCATGTTGATTTTTCATTTGTTCAGCAGGGCAATATCTCTTTACTTAAGAGCATTAAATAGAGAGGATTGGCATGACCTCTTTCAAAATAAAATATGCCACCATGATTATCAGCAGTCTCCTGATTGGAGGAGTGATATCCGTGACGGCATGGCAAACAATTCATGCATCTGAAAAAACAGAAAATAGCGCATCTGAAAGAAAGGTGCTTTTCTGGTATGACCCGATGAAACCAGACGTTAAATTCGATAAGCCCGGTAAATCGCCGTTTATGGATATGGACCTGGTGCCGAAATATGCGGATGAAAATAACGAAAAAAGCAGTGTCGGTATACGTATTGATCCGACTCAGGTCCAGAATCTGGGGTTAAAAACACAAAAAGTCACCCGTGGAGCACTGAATTACTCCCAGACGATCCCGGCTAACGTCAGTTATAACGAATATCAATTCGTCATTGTTCAGGCACGCTCGGAAGGCTTTGTTGAGAAAGTGTACCCCCTGACAATTGGCGATCATGTGAAGAAAGGCACTCCACTTATTGATATCACCATACCGGACTGGGTTGAGGCGCAGAGTGAGTTTCTGCTGTTATCCGGTACCGGCGGTACACCCACGCAAATAAAGGGGGTTCTGGAACGGCTTCGGCTTGCCGGCATGCCGGACGATGACATTCAGAGGCTACGTGCAACCCGGACTATCCAGACCCGGTTTACCATAAAGGCACCGATTGACGGCGTGATCACGGCTTTTGACCTGCGTACCGGTATGAATATTTCTAAAGAGAAAGTGGTCGCGCAAATTCAGGGAATGGATCCGGTCTGGATCAGCGCTGCAGTACCTGAATCTATCGCTTATCTGCTGAAAAACTCGTCGCAGTTTGATATTTCCGTACCCGCTTATCCGGATAAATCGTTCCCGGTCGAAAAATGGAACCTTCTGCCCAGCGTGGATCAAACGACCCGCACATTGCAGGTGCGATTACAGGTATCAAACAAGGATGAGCTCCTGAAACCGGGCATGAATGCGTTTCTGAAACTGAATACCCAAAGCCCGGAAATGCTGTTGATCCCGTCCCAGGCCGTGATAGACACCGGCAAAGAACAGCGTGTGATTACCGTCGATGCTGATGGTCGTTTTGTGCCCAAAAAGATCCACGTTCTGCACGAATCTCAGCAGCAGTCCGCTATTGATACTGGACTGAACGAAGGGGATTCGGTGGTGGTCAGTGGTCTGTTCCTGATTGACTCCGAGGCCAATATTACCGGTGCGCTGGAACGTATGCGCCGTGCTGAAAAAACTGACGACACGCATTCAGGTCATTAAGGAGACGATGATGATTGAATGGATTATCCGGCGGTCAGTCGCCAACCGTTTCCTGGTGATGATGGGGGCGCTGTTCCTCAGCGTGTGGGGTACCTGGACCATCATCAATACCCCGGTCGACGCCTTGCCCGACCTGTCTGACGTTCAGGTGATTATTAAAACCAGCTATCCCGGCCAAGCCCCGCAGATTGTTGAAAATCAGGTCACGTATCCGCTTACGACTACCATGTTGTCGGTGCCAGGCGCAAAGACCGTGCGCGGATTTTCTCAGTTCGGCGACTCGTATGTATATGTTATTTTTGAAGATGGCACCGATCTGTACTGGGCCCGATCTCGCGTTCTGGAATACCTTAATCAGGTTCAGGGCAAACTGCCTGCGGGGGTGAGTTCTGAAATCGGTCCTGATGCCACGGGCGTGGGCTGGATATTTGAATATGCTCTGGTTGACCACAGTGGAAAGCACGATCTTTCAGAACTGCGCTCATTGCAGGACTGGTTCCTGAAATTTGAACTCAAAACCATCCCGAACGTGGCTGAAGTCGCGTCCGTGGGCGGTGTGGTTAAGCAGTATCAGATTCAGGTCAATCCGTTAAAACTGGCCCAGTACGGTATCAGCCTGCCGGAAGTTAAGCAGGCGCTTGAATCGTCTAATCAGGAAGCAGGGGGATCATCTGTTGAAATCGCGGAGGCGGAGTATATGGTCCGCGCCAGCGGTTATCTCCAGACCATTGATGATTTCAATAACATTGTCCTGAAAACCGGTGTAAACGGGGTCCCGGTTTATCTGCGTGACGTTGCCCGCGTACAAACAGGCCCGGAAATGCGGCGTGGGATAGCAGAGTTTAACGGTCTGGGAGAGGTCGCTGGTGGCGTCGTGATCCTGCGTTCGGGCAAAAATGCGCGCGACGTCATTACGGCGGTGAAAGATAAACTGGAAACGCTAAAGGCGAGTTTGCCCGAAGGGGTCGAAATTGTGACTACTTACGATCGCAGCCAGTTAATTGACCGGGCCATAGATAACCTGAGTTCTAAACTCCTCGAAGAATTTATTGTGGTCGCCATCGTCTGTGCGCTGTTTCTGTGGCATGTACGCTCTGCGCTGGTGGCGATTATCTCACTGCCGCTTGGGCTGTGTATTGCCTTTATTGTCATGCACTTCCAGGGGCTGAACGCCAATATCATGTCGCTGGGAGGCATTGCTATTGCCGTTGGCGCGATGGTGGATGCGGCCATCGTGATGATTGAAAACGCGCACAAACGGCTGGAGGAGTGGGATCACCAGCATCCGGGGGAACAGATTGACAACGCCACGCGCTGGAAGGTTATCACTAACGCCTCCGTCGAAGTGGGCCCTGCGCTGTTTATTAGTCTGCTGATCATCACCTTATCGTTCATCCCCATTTTTACCCTTGAAGGGCAGGAAGGGCGGTTGTTTGGTCCGCTGGCGTTTACAAAAACCTATTCCATGGCGGGTGCGGCCGCGTTGGCTATCATCGTGATTCCTATCCTGATGGGGTTCTGGATACGCGGGAAGATCCCTGCTGAGACCCGTAATCCACTGAACCGGTTGTTGATTAAGGCCTATCATCCGCTACTGATTAGGGTGCTTCACTGGCCGAAAACCACTCTGCTGGTCGCGGCGTTATCCATCTTCACGGTTATCTGGCCACTGAGCCAGGTTGGCGGTGAGTTTCTGCCGAAGATCAATGAGGGGGACCTGCTGTATATGCCGTCAACATTGCCAGGCGTTTCGCCGGCTGAAGCCGCCGCGATCCTGCAGACCACGGATAAACTCATCAAAACCGTTCCTGAAGTCGCCTCTGTTTTTGGCAAAACCGGTAAAGCCGAAACGGCAACGGATTCCGCACCGCTCGAAATGGTAGAAACCACGATACAGCTGAAACCGGAAGATCAGTGGCGGCCCGGCATGACGATTGACAAGATTATTGACGAACTGGACAAAACGGTACGTTTGCCGGGCCTGGCAAATCTTTGGGTCCCGCCTATCCGCAACCGCATTGATATGCTCTCAACCGGGATAAAAAGCCCCATTGGCATCAAGGTGTCCGGTACCGTTCTGGCTGATATCGATGCCACGGCGCAGAGCATTGAAGCAGTAGCCAAAACGGTGCCGGGCGTGGTTTCTGCCCTGGCAGAACGCCTGGAAGGGGGGCGCTATATTGATGTGGACATCGACCGTGAAAAAGCTTCCCGCTATGGGATGACGGTGGGCGATGTGCAACTGTTCGTCTCTTCGGCCATCGGTGGGGCGACGGTGGGTGAAACGGTGGAAGGTGTCGCCCGCTATCCAATAAATATCCGCTATCCCCAGGACTACCGGAACAGCCCAAATGCGCTGAAACAGATGCCGATCCTTACGCCGATGAAACAGCAGATCACGCTGGGAGATGTGGCTGATATTAAAGTCGTGTCCGGCCCCACGATGCTGAAAACGGAGAATGCCCGGCCCGCCAGCTGGATTTACATCGATGCGCGGGGCAGGGATATGGTATCGGTGGTAAATGACATTAAGACGGCCATCAGTCAGAACGTGAAGCTGCGGCCAGGTACCAGCGTGTCATTCTCCGGACAGTTTGAACTGCTCGAGCACGCGAACAAGAAACTGAAGCTGATGGTGCCGATGACGGTGATGATCATCTTCATTCTGCTGTACCTGGCATTCCGTCGCGTAGATGAAGCCTTATTGATCCTGATGAGTCTGCCTTTCGCCCTGGTCGGGGGGATATGGTTCCTCTATTGGCAGGGCTTCCATATGTCTGTGGCAACAGGCACCGGGTTTATCGCTCTTGCCGGGGTTGCAGCCGAGTTTGGTGTGGTCATGCTGATGTATCTGCGACATGCCATTGAAGCGCATCCGGAGTTATCTCATCGGGAAACATTTACCGCAGAGGGGCTCGATGAAGCGCTTTATCATGGTGCCGTACTGCGTGTTCGACCGAAGGCGATGACCGTTGCGGTGATCATTGCAGGTTTACTGCCTATTCTCTGGGGAACCGGTGCGGGGTCAGAAGTGATGAGCCGGATAGCAGCACCAATGATTGGGGGAATGATCACGGCTCCGCTGTTATCGCTGTTTATTATTCCTGCGGCGTATAAATTGATTTGGATGCGGAGGCACAAAACAGCGAGCGCATTTCGTGAAGATGACAGGGGAACGGATAGCTGATAAATTAGCTATTCAATAACCTATTCATAAAGCGATTCAACACCATGACAAATCGATCCGAAACGTTACGTCAGTTGCTGAGGAAAGGCCCAATATCGGTAAGGCAACTTACTGATAATATGGGAATTAGTCAGCCTACGGCTTCGAGAGCGATTAAAGCGCTTGGTGATGAAGTGGTGCGTATTGGCTCTGGTCCATCTATTCATTACGTACTACGCGATGCGCTTCGTGGGTTCAGTTCGGCCCCCATTTACCGCATCACCGAAGAGGGCAAGGTCAAGCCGCTGGGGCAGCTCATACCGGTTTATCCCGATGGTTTTGTGATGGAGCAAGCGGATAACATCTGTCTTCATAGCGATGGGCTGCCCTGGTGGCTCTTTGATATGCGGCCTCAGGGATATCTTGGCCGGGCGTATGCATCTCGATTTTCAACTGAACTTGGCCTGCCGGCAAATCCTGAAAACTGGACAGACTCCGATGTTATCAGGGCTTTACTGGCTCATGGGCACGATGCGGTAGGGAACGTATTAATAGGAGAGCAAGCGCGGAACCATTTTGTGGATATGCCGCAGCCTGTTGCAGTGGAGCGGGCAACGGCATATCCGTCTTTGGCTCTGGCCGTTAGCTCCGGAGAGGTCCCGGGGTCATCAGCTGGCGGTGAACAACCAAAATTTTGCACCTATACAGAACGTGGTCATGTCATCGTGAAGTTCACGGCTCCCGACGATAACCCCATAAGCGAACGCTGGCGAGATCTTCTACTCGCAGAACATCTTGCGTTAAAAGTGCTTGATGTTGAAACAGAGGTATTTGATTTTGGTGGACAGCGTTTCCTTGAAATCCCACGGTTTGATCGTGTAGGACCACTTGGCCGTAAAGGTCTTTTTTCTTTACGGGCTCTGGAGGCGGAATTTGTCGGCCGAGCAAGAGAGGCCTGGCCCGTATTGGTTAACGAGTTGGTTAAGCAGGGATGTGTTCATCCTGATGCCATCGCAGGAACGGCGCGGCTTTGGGCATTTGGCATGTTGATCGGCAATACCGACATGCACCACGGGAATTTGTCGTTTATTAGCGCCCATGGGCGTCCTTATCATCTTGCGCCTGCCTATGACATGCTGCCCATGGGATTTGCGCCGAAGTCGGGGGGCGGAATGGTGAATACACTTCGTCCGGCAATGCTCCTTGATGCGATTGCGGGAGAAATCTGGCATGAGTCACTTGAACTGGCTGAGCGCTTTTATGCTTTGGTCAGCGATTGCAACCGTTTTTCTGCCAGCTTTGCGCCATGCGTGGCGGCGTTACGCGCACATCTTGACGAGGCGAGGCCAAGGATATCGCGTCTGGGATAATGCAATGCATTCGGACCTTAGCTTATGAAGTTGAAAACCCGCAGATGACTTTGCGGGTTTTTTATTCCAGCCACAAAAAGGTCGATAAATCAAAATATAAAATATTTATGCAATTAAGTTTTGATTAAGAAAAATAAATTAACAATTAACGATTGCTTAATTGTTAATTTAAAACAAAACCGTTTTTTTACCTTTTTCTGAATGGAGGGGTATTTATCCTGATAATAATTAAGCACTTGAGATTTTATTCTTGATTAAGATCTTATATTTGTTATTTATGCTTTGTTTTTGTCATTAAGTGGTGTATTACATTGCGCGATTAATGGAGCGGCAAAATGAAATTCTGTATTATTAAAGTCAGTTGCGGGAAGTGATTACACCACCCATATTTAAGAACGTTCTGATTGCCAGTTATTGCACTGGCTAAAATATAAAATATATCACAAACAGCTTCTGCCAGATTGAAGCTGGCGGGGGCTTTGTTGACAAATCTGTATGGAAATAAATGGATCCCAGAAACCATTTCAAAATAGATGGGGCGAACTCCGAAAAGCCAAATGAGTAGGATGACTAATATCGAGGAAATATCATGTCGAATCAAGAGACTATTGTTGGTGGCTGGACGGCTTATCATACGTTGACCGAAAAAGATTGGCAGGTATTTAAAGAAGCCATGGCGGGATTTGTTGGTGTAACGTATGAGCCGCAGGCCGTCTCAACGCAGTTAGTGGCCGGGACAAATTATCGCTTCAAATGCCTTGCTTCAATTCCGCCTGCATTAGTGGTGTGGGAATCTATTGTTGAAATCTTCCAGCCTTTGCAGGGCGCTCCACATATTGTCGGAATCACCAGAATCTGAATTTTAATTAATATTGTGTCAATGCGTGATTTAGGAAAGCATTCCAGACTTTGACGGTCTTTTCTTAAATAAGTGATTTTTATTAACTTGGTGTTTTATATTTAACCGAGTTCAAAGAGTTCACTCCGTTCTTAGTAACTGAAAGGGTATTTAATAATGCTAAATCATATTCTACAGGCTGGCACCAATCCATCGATTAACAGTAATAACATGAAAGCGAGCGCTGATGCCTCTACCACAGCAGCCGTGATCATTCAAAACTATGTCGGCACCATTTTAACGCAGGCCGATCTCTCCCTGCCGGATATATTACCCGATCTACCGGAACATCAGGCAAAGGCCAGAGACCATGCCACATCCTGGCGTGATGTCATACAGCCGCAAATGATCTCAACCAATACGGATATTGTGAGCTTCTCTAACAATTTTGATTCCTATTATGATCCTTTGGTTAAGCTGGCGGTAAAAATACAGCAAAACCCTTCGGACACAGCATCAATTAATACTTTTAAACTGGGTGTTCAGCAACTTCAGGCGTTGGTCGCTCAAAAACAAACCGCTACGCATAACGTGGTTAATTCAGTGGGCGGTTTCCAGACCACGCTTGCCGAAGATGCCCGCAATTTCGCCAGTGATTTTACTACGGCAGAAGCGGCATTAGCCGGTAAAGACGGACAAATTGCCGCACTGGGGAAACAGATCGACGCTATTAATTCCGCCATGAGTAAAGACTTGACTATGATTGCAGCGGGTTCAACCGCTGCAGTGGTAGGAGGATTAATGATTGCTGTGGGGGCACTGGCGGAAATTGCGACCGCAGGTGTCAGTACCGCACTGATTGTCGGTGGATTGGTGGTCGTCGGGGCCGGTGCTGGTGTTGCCATTGCCGGGGGAGTTGACTATGCCAAGCAAACCAGCGCGCTCAGCACGGCCATTACAACCAAAACAAAACTACAACAACAGTATTCTGCCACCAAAAACGTGAATACGATTGTTCAGAATCTTTCGGGCCAGGCATCCGCTGCGGTTCAGGCCGCGGGTTCTTTACTGGCAGGTTGGCAGACGCTTGAACAGGACTTTATTGTCTTCCAGTCGGCGCTGACCAGCGCGACCCCTGATTTAGGCTATTTCCTGATCGCGCAACTCAATGCGGCGAAAGCGGACTGGGATGATGTTGGCAATCACGCCCGTAAGCTATTGGATTATGGTTCTTTACCGGTCAGCAACGCATCGGTCACCAGCAGTGGGATCCTGTTGCCTAACCCAACGGCGACGTTTGCACGGCTGGCTGCTGCATAGCGTTTATTAATCATCAATCAGGCCCGTGAGGGTCTGATTGTTTTAACAGACAAACCGGACGCATCGTTTCACGATGATGCCAATAAGTGACCCGTGTCTAAGGTTCAGAGTATGCCAGCATTGAAAGTCAGCTTTACTCAGGCATTAACGGCTCAACAAAATGTGCGTCAACAGATGACGCAGGTCGCACAACAATTAGAACAGCTTCCGCCCATTAACGATCCGCAGATCCCCGATCTGAATGGAAATATCCTCTCCGTCCACAATCATGCGAATTATTATCTGTCTGACATTGTGGTGAGAATGGATTCGTTGTATTCCGAGGTTATCAATTTTGGAGACGAGCTGGATTCTACGGTTGCCAACATCCGTTCTGAATTAAATGGGCCTGACGGACAGGAATATCTCACAAAAGCTCAGGGGCAGATTAAGCAATTACTCTCCGACAGCACGCCGCTATCTGCATCTCTGAATGATTTCAATGAGGTTGTTATTTCCTTTAATAATGACATTACGACGGACTCAAGGAACTTGCTAGCCGATCAGCAAAGGGCGCAACAGTTATTAGCTGCCGATCGGGCAAGGTTAGAGGCTCTTAACGCTCAGCTGAATGCGCTGAAAGCTGAGCTTGAAAGTAAAAAGAGGATGGAAATTATCATCGGCATTTTTACTTTTGGGATTGGCGCCGCGATTATGGAATTAACTGGCTATGTGCAAAGCACGGAGCAGGCGATTGCTCAGGCGCAACAGGAAACGGGGATGCTTTATCAGGAAATAGGACAACTCGGCGCCACCAGTGATGCATTGAACGCATTGACCAAAGGAACCGCTATTTTGTGTGGCCTGACACAATCTCTTCAATATGGTTGGCAAACCGTGACGGCCGACCTGTCGGAGGTCACCCAACAACAGGTGACTGCGGATTTTCTTATAGTCTCCGTTAATACCGTACAGGCGAACTGGCAGGAAGTGATGCGCACCGTTGAGCAATTGCAGTAAGCCAAAAACCAATTAACGACTTTGAGGTTTTCATTATGATCATGCAAGCCATTGCAGCTGCGAAAAATGATACTGAATCATCATCAACCAATGCCTTAATGACAGGTATTCAGGGCATCGGTGCTTCATCGATTGCTCAACAGACTTATGCGAGCACTGTATTATGTCAACCCAATATTCATTTAGATATTTTACCCGATCTTCCTGCACAGCAGGCTATTGCGCGCGATCAGGCGCAGGAATGGTTATCTTCGATTAATCCGGCGGCCATCTCTTCGCTGGTGAATGTGCGTAATTTTTCGAATCAGGTGGGGGCTTATGTCGATGCACTTCTTCCGGCGGCACAAAAATATGACATGGGGGATAAAAGCCAGCTTCATTATATCCAGCAGGGTATCCAACAGTTGCTTTCTCTTGCTCAGAAAAACGTCACTTCCACGGGAGTGTTTGTCGATAACGTCCAGGTTTATGTGAATGGGATCAACAGCAGTCAGAGCACATTTAAAGCGGCTAAAGAAACCGTGCAGACGCAAATTACCGGTGATAAAGGGGAAATATCGGCACTCCGGCAGAAGCTAAACGATCTGAATAAACAGATGGATGCAGATATTGTGCAGATTTCGGCGGGAGCGGTGAGCGACATTATAGGGATCGGCATGATTGTCATTGCGGCCACAACAATTATCGAAACCGGTGGGGCAACGCAAACGCTTCTGGCTGCGGGTATTACCCTGGTCGCAGGCGGAACGCTGGCGATGACCATAAGCTCTGCCGATATCGTCAAAGCGCAAAAAGAGTACAGCACAACGTTGACCAATCTCGTCGGGCTTGAACTGGAGGTGGCTGTTTTTGACACGGTTTATAACCAGTTGACGGCCAGTGAAAGACTTTCTCAGTCTGCCATTGATTCCGCTAAGCTGCTGGTCAACGGATGGCAGACCGTTGCTGATAGCTACCAGCAAACGCTGACCAACCTGCAGCAGAGTTCAAAGGGTTATCTGGCACTGAGGCTGAGTGCGATGAAACGCCAGTGGCAACAGCTAGGTGAACAGGCGGGAAGCGTGATGCAGTTAGGGCCGCTGCCTTTCAATACTGTTCCCGCAAATGAACTGAAGTCGAGTGCATGACAAGCGAAGATTAATATTTGGCTGCTGCTGCCCGGTAACCGCCGGGCAGACAGGCTTGTTTCCGTCCGAAGGCGGTACACCGTCAGCGCTGTTGGCTGAAGGTGAGTTGTACAAAACAGAGCAGGGAATGCAATCGCATTCAGCCTGCATTGATCATGCGGCGGTGCGCTTCTGCCATGGCCTCATGTGGGCCGGACTGACCGTTATTCATGAATTCATGGGCAACCGCTGCTCTTTCATGCTCATCCATCGCTGCGTAAGACGTTGACGAGACGGTCATGGATACAGTGTTATTTCCCATCATCTTCTGATGACTTTCCACCATTTTCTGGTGCGCATCCGCCGATCCGTTCGTCATGGTTTCATGAGCAATAATGGCCTGTTCATGCTGGTCCATACCGGTCATACGAGGAACAGTACCCTGGATCCTGACAGGAGCTGCGGCAGACTGCATCTGGTGAGCAGGAGCTTGCACATTGTTGACGCGCTCATGGATATCCACGGTTTCAGTGGCCCAGGCCGAAGAAATTAAACCAAAGCCCAGCAAAGATGTTAATACGATATTTTTCATGATAACTCTCCATTTCTGAATTAGTGATGTCCGGGGAAGTACAACCGATATTTTCAGTTCCATAACTGAAACAGGTTCGGCAGTGTTTATTTATCCGGGAGAGGGCTGGATATTTATTTCCTTGCATACTCTGACGCCGAGTATTGATGAAGTGATTCAGCCTTTCTGATAAGTTGCACTAATTATATCGAATGGCTTCTGTTTGCTGCATGACATGCTAATGACATCTTTGTCATGAATGTCAGGGTTTACAGAGGTGAATATGAAAATGTTCGCCAGAAAACCGATAGGCTGGGCAATGTCATTCTCACCGGACAGCAACCTAACAATCAGGTAGTTGGGAGGAGGCAGGCGTTCTCCTCTTCAAGAGATTTAAGCCGCTTAACCTCGGGCACCTCCATACCGCCATACTTCTTGCGTCAGGTGTAAAAGGTGGCATCTGAAATGGCGTGCTTACGGCAGAGCTCGCGGGCAGAAACTACGGTTTGTGCTTCGCGGAGAATACTGATGATCTGTTCGTCGGAAAAACGCTTCTTCATGGGGATGTCCTCATGTGGCTTATGAAGACATTACTAACATCGGGGTGTGTTAATAACGGGGAGCAGGTCACTTAATCTATTTATACATTGGGTGTAAAGTAAACAGTCTTTCTGCCGATAATTGTTGAATTAAACAGCATTTAATTGTTGAATTTAACAGCATTCAGGCATTTGTTGAAGGAGCAACGATTATGGTTTATGGCGTTTCACAAACCTTCCACCCAGTAGGCAACGGTACCCTTTTTACAGGGAGAATTACATGGGATATGTCTGCGCCGGGACCCTCATCGCATTTTACCTGGGTATATGATTGTGGCTCGACCAGTGAAAAATCCATATGTGACAGTGTGGATTATTTGCCTTTGTGGTTTGGTGCAGCGGGCACAGATATTGATATGCTGGTCATCTCCCATTTTGATGATGACCACGTTAATGGGCTTGAAGCGTTACTGGACAAACACTATGTTAAAAAGTTAGTCCTTCCTTATACCGAATGGGTTCAAAGTATCCGCGAAATTTCGGTGATGGGTCAAAAAGGCACATCGCCATCCGTTGCATTATTTCAGCTTAATCCGGCTCGCTGGATCGAAGTGAAAAATAAGGAAAACCGCATTGGCGAAATCGTGCTGGTTCAGGGTAACGGGGGGCCTGACTATTCAGGACCCGAGCCTGATAGTTTTCTCCCGGATGATCCCGACTGGGTTGAAGGATCCATTCCTGAAAGCGACAGAGATCAGGACGTGATTTCAACGGATGATAGCGGTAGTGATTCTGAATTCGATTACGATGCTGCCGATTCTGCATTTATGGAGATTGGGCGCCCTGTGCATCAGTCAGGAATAACGGTCACGCGGATCCATCAAAATCACCCCTTGCGAAATGCCTGTAACACGTTTGAGTTTATGTTTTACAACGCAGAAAAATCGCTGCAGGGTCTTAACGGCTTTGTTGAATAAATCGAACTTTTGCTGAGTTGAAGGATCAGATCACGCATCCTCCCGACAACACAGACCATTCCGTGGCAAAGCAAAAGTTCAGAATCACCAACTGGTCCACCTACAACAAAGCTCTCATCAACCGTGGCTCCCTCACTTTCTGGCTGGATGATGAGGCGATTCAGGCCTGGTATGAGTCGGCAACGCCTTCATCACGAGGAAGGCCCCAGCGCTATTCTGATCTCGCCATCACCACCGTTCTGGTGATTAAACGCGTATTCCGGCTGACCCTGCGGGCTGCGCAGGGTTTTATTGATTCCATTTTTGCCCTGATGAACGTTCCGTTGCGCTGCCCGGATTACACCAGTGTCAGTAAGCGGGCAAAGTCGGTTAATGTCAGTTTCAAAACGTCCACCCGGGGTGAAATCGCACACCTGGTGATTGATTCCACCGGGCTGAAGGTCTTTGGTGAAGGCGAATGGAAAGTCAGAAAGCACGGCAAAGAGCGCCGTCGTATCTGGCGAAAGTTGCATCTTGCTGTTGACAGCAACACACATGAAGTTGTCTGTGCAGACCTGTCGCTGAATAACGTCACGGACTCAGAAGCCTTCCCGGGCCTTATCCGGCAGACTCACAGAAAAATCAGGGCAGCCGCGGCAGACGGGGCTTACGATACCCGGCTCTGTCACGATGAACTGCGCCGCAAAAAAATCAGCGCGCTTATTCCTCCCCGAAAAGGAGCAGGTTACTGGCCCGGTGAGTACGCAGACCGCAACCGTGCCGTTGCTAATCAGCGGCTGAGCGGAAGCAATGCACGGTGGAAATGGACAACGGAATATAACCGTCGCTCGATAGCGGAAACGGCAATGTACAGAATGAAGCAGTTGTTGGGAGATTCACTGACGCTGCGTGACTACGATGGTCAGGTAGCGGAAGCTATGGCCATGGTGCGTGCGTT
This sequence comes from Enterobacter sp. DVT3837, assembly GCF_056238685.1. Classification (NCBI taxonomy): domain Bacteria; kingdom Pseudomonadati; phylum Pseudomonadota; class Gammaproteobacteria; order Enterobacterales; family Enterobacteriaceae; genus Enterobacter; species Enterobacter sp. DVT3837. The sequence continues at coordinate 780,412 of NZ_JBWDLA010000002.1, forward strand.
GAACAGGATGACAAAGGCTGGGATGCCAGAAAGCGTGCGTATTGCCTGAAAATCCAGCCAGCTACAGGGTCGTTCGCACGAAATCTTATTTATTCAACAAAGCCGGTCTTAACCTTGTAGAGGTGATTGGCGGGAAAACCTGTGCCAAAAAATCAGGAATTGAGCTGACGCAGGTTAAAGTAGAGATAGATACCCTCATCGGAACCCTTGGTTTAGATGGCGATGTTCGGTCAATGCCTGTTAACTGGCGCGCCAGGCTAAAAGCCTGCTACGAAAAACATTTCGGTCATTCCTCAAAAGCCAGAAACAATATCTCATTGTGTATGTATGCCGGTCCCGTTGGCAGGACTCAGTTCAGGTTTTTTCCACGCTACGCCATGTTCCCTTTCCAGCCCTCGATACTGATGACTGGAGATATTAATCTTAATCCCTATGTCATTGATGACATGCAACGTCACTTCGGTCCCTTCCGCTGGAACAGGCTAGGAGTCATTCAGGTGCCGCATCATGGTTCCTGTCATTGCTGGACTGCAGGGAATACCCGGCATTTTAGGCCAGCTAATTTCGTTCAGTGCGCGACGGGCACGAAACACCACCCTCATGCCGATGTTACTTATGATCTACTTTCTCACGGAGCCAGCGTGTTCCATGCAGACCGGTCAACGTCAGTTAACTTCGGCTATTTTTACAAACAGGTGCGTTAAGGCATCTAAGAATTCAGGTGGTGAGTGCGTGGCAACTGTGTAAAAACGGTACGTAAACATAGGTGTGAGCACCGTTATTAGCCTGGTCTGCGCGACTGTTGGTCAGGCAGTCGGCAGTAACAGTCAGTTAGCCTCCATCACGGGTAGGTCATGACAAGTTGTTAAGTATGACCGATTGCGATAAGCTTTAAATACTCTTTAGCGTTGGACGGTTACGTCTAGTCGGGTGATTAGCCAGACTCTAACTTATTGAACGTATTAAGGGTTACGACACTTTCTCTTCCTTTACGGCGTATATCGCTCACATCGGACCTTCAGCTTTGTTGGCTCTTCCGCTTTGTGCCATGAATCGACTGCAAAGGTACATGTTTTTTATCCTTTCGGTGTTTCGATATTTTAATGGTGGCAATTTGTATTTTTTAGAGAACAACCGAGTAAAAGTCTGTTGTGAATCAAATCCATATTTATAGGCTATGTTTATCACTGGTTCATTAGTTTCAATAAGATCTTTCGCCGCAAGTCTGAGCTTTTTATCTTTAATATACTTTCCAAGGTTAACTTCTTTTACCTGCACAAAAATCCGCTGAAGATGCCACTTAGAGTATCCTGCACGCGTAGCAACATCCTCTATCTTCAGCGGTTTGTGTAAATTTGAATCAATCCATTGGGTTATCTCATCGATGATGTCTTCTGTTCTGAACATAAATCGACGCTCACTATAAGAGGGTTGTGACACATCTTGTTCGGGATGTTAATGATTTAATTATAGATTTCAGCAACACCGTGCAGCCGGTTATTCCCGGTAGTAGACAGAATTTTGAACGACGTTGCCCCTTGCTCATCTGCCTTACGAGAGAGCGCATCCGATAATTCATCAAGCGTATAGGCATTGCTGGCTGAGACTACACCGATCTTTTCTTTCCCATCTGCGTGGTTAATTTCCTGAGCGGCAGATGCGGCATTCACTGAAATAAATCCCATGACCAATGTAGTAATAAGTATTGCTTTCATATCTCGTACCTCTTTAACAATATGCATGAAACTGGTCTTGTATCAGGAGTAACTTCCTCCATCTGTGTATTCAAATATACAGACCTAAGCTGACATGAGGCTGACCGCTATATGACAAAATTGTCAGGGTTGTAGATTGGTTAATTTTCTTGAATACAGGTTCTGCTCGTTAATAATGCACTCAGGTTCTTCACGCTGAGGCATATTGTCTATGTCCAGAACCCCATCAATTTTTTGTGGATCATCAGCCAGCAGATCTGCAAACAGTGGGGTAAGATCCTGCTGTGCTTCACCTCGTTCAGCCACCAGCTCGAACGTTTTATTTTTTGCCTCGTCTTGGGTCAGGGCACTGACCAGAACCAGGGCGATTTGCTCCCGGGATATCACACCATCTTCCGGTGTTCCTGCATGGCGACGATCTCCCTGAAGCATAACGATTCGGTGTTCATCATCATTGTTGTAATCAAACCAGCCGGGCCTGACGATGGTATAGGGGTGACCACTTGCCCTGACCAGACGCTCCGCACGTCTTTTCCAGTCATGAACCTCAGTGCGTTGATTCCAGGTGCTGAGTCGTTCGGTCACGCCAATCGTGGTCATCAGGCCGATACGAACAGGTGTATCCCTGAATATTCGTAAAATATTGCGCACTCCGCCGTAATCTATCGCCCTGGCACCAATACGCCCCTGGCCATCGGAACCGAGCGTGAAGATGATGGCATCAATATTTTTCGGCAAATCAGTGAGTGTTTCAGACAATGAAACATCGCCGTAAAAAACATCCGTTCCCGGAGGAAGCGATTTCACTTTGCGCTTATTTCTGACCAGCGCTACAGGCTGATGGCCCATTTTGATTGCTGAGTTGACGACATGAAGGCCAATACTTCCAGTCGCCCCTGCAACGAGTATTCTCATGATAAACCTACTGATAATTCAGACTTATTTTTGATACGGTCAGAATATCAATTATCATTATTGTCAGTAATAGGGCTAAAATGATTGTGTCTATGAACACCCTTCATGAGTACGCGATGAAGGGAATGCCTCCATAAGGAAATCGCCGATGCTCAAAGAAAATTTCAACGAACTGCAAATCTTTCTTGTGGTGGCGAGGGAACGAAGTTTTACCAAAGCTGCGGGCAAACTGGGCGTTTCTCAGTCTGCTCTCAGCCACGCGATGAAGGCGCTGGAGGAAAGGCTGAATATCCGTCTTCTGACCCGCACGACCCGAAGCGTGGCCCCTACAGAAGCCGGTGAGCGAATTATTGCCTGCCTTGAACCGCGTATTGCCGATCTTGAACAGGAACTTGAATCGCTCGTTCAGCTGAACGGCACCGCCTCTGGCAATATTCGTTTATCAGCCGGGGAGCATGCCGCACGAAGTCTGGTATGGCCGAAGCTAAAACCCTTCCTCAGGGAATATCCGGAAATTAATCTCGAACTGGTGGTTGATAACGGCTTTGTCGATATTGTTGAGGAGCGTTTTGATGCCGGGATCCGTCTGGGCGAAAGCGTGGATAAGGACATGATAGCGGTAAGAATTGGCCCGGACATGAGAATGGCTGTGGTGGGAGCACCGTCTTATTTCTCTACAAACCCTGCACCAGAAACGCCGCACGAGCTACAAAATCATCGGTGTATCAATATGCGCCTTCCGACAGCCGGTGGGCTTTACCACTGGGAGTTTGAGAAGGATGGGAAACCGTTACGGGTCAGAGTGGAAGGGCAGGTCACGTTTAATCTGCAGGCAGAAAGGATTGATGCGGCGTTATCCGGTTTTGGCATTGCCTGTATACCTGAAGACAGGGTGCAGGATTATATAAAGTCAGGAGAGCTTATTCAGGTTCTGCAGGACTGGTGTCCGTCTTTCCCCGGATATTATCTTTACTACCCGAGCCGTAAGCAGCATCCGCCCGCTTTTGCGCTGATGATCGATGCACTTCGCTACCAGGAATAACGGGTCCGCCAATCTTAGCGGACCCGTCCGGGTATTAACGGCCCACGCGGGCCTGATGTTCAGGGGAGTAACGTTCGCCGACGATTTTAATCGTTTCAAGCGCCTGTGTTATCTGCCGTGAGTCATCCTGTGAAAGAATGATGTCGGCAGCCCCAAGGTTTTCTTCCAGTCGATGCAGTTTGGTGGTACCAGGGATAGGAACAATCCACGGCTTTTGTGCCAGCAGCCATGCCAGCGCGATTTGTGCAGACGTCACGCCTTTCTCTGCCGCCAGTTCACCCAGCAATGAGACCAGCTTTTCATTGGCTTCAATCGCCTGCCCGGCGAAACGCGGCACGGTGCTGCGGTAATCATCCTTGCCAAAAGTGGTTCCTAGCTTAATCGATCCCGTCAGGAATCCTTTGCCTAATGGGCTGAAGGGTACAAAACCAATACCAAGTTCCTCCAGTAACGGCAGGATCTCCTGCTCAGGCTCGCGCCACCACATTGAGTATTCGCTTTGTAGGGCCGTGACAGGTTGTACAGCATGCGCACGACGAATGGTTTGCGCACCCGCTTCGGACAGACCGAAATGTTTAACTTTGCCTTCAGCGATCAGGTCCTTCACTGTTCCCGCAACATCTTCAATCGGGACATCCGGGTCGACACGGTGTTGATACAGCAGGTCAATGACATCAGTGTTAAGACGGCGTAAAGATCCTTCCACCGCTTCACGGATATGCTCCGGACGGCTGTTTAAAATCTGCTGCTTGTTGTCGTCGCCAAAAGTAAAACCAAACTTGGTGGCGATGACCACGCGGTCACGAAATGGTTTTAAGGCTTCGCCGACAACCTCTTCATTAAGGAAGGGGCCATACACTTCAGCGGTATCGAAGAAGGTGACGCCACGTTCAACCGCTGCGCGAATGAGCTCGATAGCCTGACGAGTATCGGTCGCCGGACCATAGCCGTGGCTTAAGCCCATGCAGCCGAGCCCAAGCGCGGAGACTTCGAGTCGGGATTTACCCAGATAACGTTTTTGCATTGAATGAATACCTCTTTTATCGCGACTTAAACATCAAGTTTGCGGCCAGTCAGCCATTCCACCATCGCCGGGTCGCGGTGAGAGAAGAAGGCGCTGGTTGCGGTGTCGAGGGCGGAAATCTGCAGCATATCTTCAGAACTGAGTTCAAAATCGAGAATGTTGATGTTCTCTTCCATGCGTTCTTTGCGCACCGATTTCGCCAGCGAAACGATACCTCGCTGGAAGATCCAACGCAGCACAATCTGGCCCACGCTTTTGCCGTACTTCTGGCCAATCGCCGTTAACACGGGATGCTGGAACAGGCCATTTTTACCCTCAGCAAACGGTGCCCAGGCTTCCGGCTGAATGCCATGGCTTTGATTCCACGGAACAGCATGCAGCTGCTGGTTGAAGGGGTTAACTTCAATCTGGTTTACCGCAGGGACCACTTTGTTGAATGCGATAAGGTCGGCCAGTCTGTCAGGATGGAAATTGCTGACGCCAATGGCGCGAATTTTTCCTGCCTGATGCAGTTCTTCCATGGCACGCCAGGCTCCATGGACATCGCCGTAAGGCTGGTGAATCAGATACAGGTCGACGTAATCAAGTTGCAGCCGATTCAGGGAGCGTTCGAACTGGGCTTTAGCGCCTTCGTAATTGGTATCCTGTAGCCACAGTTTGGTCGTTACAAAAAGTTCGTTACGCGCGATACCGCTCTGTTTCAGAGCGTTCCCGACCTGGGTTTCATTCTGGTAAGACGCTGCGGTATCGATCAGGCGGTATCCCGTATCGATCGCATCAATAACGGCTCTTTCGCATTCAGCGGCATCAGACATCTGAAACACACCAAAGCCCAGTAGGGGCATTTCAATACCGTTGTTCAGTTTTACAGTTTGCATGACGTTATCCTTCAGCTGTTGTGTAGGAAAAGCATAACGCAAAGTGATTTATTCGATTAGATGGGGTAATTAGCTAGGGTTTATTAGATGTGTTCATTAATTTGGAGGGGCTCAAGGTCGGCTTTGTGCCAGGAGGGGACATTACAGATATGGCCGCGCGGTGTCACTTGCGGGGGTTACATGATTTACCTGTAATCAAGTGCAATAGCAAACGGGCAAATATTCTTGAGGCTGCGGGGAAGTGCAGCCTCAGTGATATGACTGTGGAAAGCGGTTTATTATTTCTTTGCTGCTCGAATCAGGCCGTCAAGCCATTCCTGATGACCATTAAGCATTGGGTTCGGGCGGGTATTTGCCAGATCTTTTGCCGGGACTCCGTTCTGTGTTTCCTGCGTTAGGATACGGACCCTGTGACCGGAAAGATCCTCCAGTAGCCACGCATGATGGACATCGAGTCGTTGAGCGGTATCTTTTTCACCGGCCCATCCGTGCCATGCCAGACGAGCAGGTTTACCTTCAGCAGGTGGAACAAACTCCACAACCTGAGCTTCAACTGGGAAACCAAACGTGCTGAAGTAGAAGCGAACCCCATTTTCCAATTCTGGACCTTTGTTGTCATAAAAGCGCACATCGGCGGAATTTTTATAGTATTCCGGCCATAGCAATGGCTGACTCAGGAGCGGCCAGACATCATTGACGTTCAGACCTGAGATGATCATTTCATTAGAAACAAAGTTATCGGTAAAACCCGGAACAAAGCCTTCTGGCCAGTTAATCGCGTTCATAAATTTCTCCAATTGCTATAGTTGAGTGCACTGCGTGTGTCATTACGGCAGTAACGTGATGACAGTGATTATTGGTGCAATGGAGTTATAAGGCGAATTGTCATTACTTATATTCTTAATAAGATAAATTATATCAGGACGCGGGATGTTGGCTTACTTCTGCGCATAAAGCACGAATCCACTGATGACTTGGGTCACGATGGGTTCGCTCATGCCAGGCCATGCTCTTGGTAAAGCCGGGTACTTTAAGGGGCAAAGGGAGAATGATGAGATCGTTGTTAGTCAGGACCATGCGGCGAGGTACAACTGCAATCATATCAGTCACTTGTAATATATCAGGTATCACCTGAAAACTATTAACTGACATGCCTACTCGTCGTGTCAGACTGAGCTTAGCCAGTGCTTCATCTGTAACACCGGTGAAGTTACCTTCTGAAGACACCAGAATATGTTCCTGTTTGCAAAATTGTTCGAGCGTCATTTCTGAACTCGCTGCCAGAGGATGATGACGTCGTGCTACGCAGACATAATCTTCTTCATAGAGCGCTCTTCCATGCAGGTCTTCGGGGGTTGTTTGCGGTGTTATCAAAGCCATATCAACTTCACCCCGAGATAACTGCTGATACATTCGCTCATTGTCCACGGGCCGCACGGCGATTTTAATATACGGTGCACGTTGTTTTAGCTCAGCCATCAACGGAACGACAACAGCCTTAAGTGCATAGTCCGTTGCGACGATGGTATAAGTCAGTTCCACCGTCACGGGATCAAATTTCTTTGGTTTCAGCAGGATAGCGATATCGGTGAGGATTTGTTTTACCGGCGTAGAAAGTTCGTTGGCCCGCATTGTGGGGACCATACCGTGGCTGGTGCGAACAAAGAGTGGATCGTCAAAGTAATCACGCAAGCGAATAAGCATACCACTGACGGCAGGCTGCGTCAGTGAGAGGCGCTGTGCAGCCCGAGTCACGCTTCCCTCATCCAGTAATGCATCAAGGGCCTTAAGAAGGTTAAGGTCGAGGGTTCTGATATCATTTTTCATAATGAACTAGCCTGACAGATATTAAAATTTTAATTCAGGCTAAATGCTCGGGAAAAGGTTGTCTAGAAGGTTTGCGAGTGTTTTCCTTTTGGGGGAACTTCCATTTCTGGATGGTAGGCCTTGTACGGATAAGTCCGCTCTTCAGCTCAAAGCAGACCTTAGAATTGAAAGCAGAGAGACTACCTGACACAATTTTGCACAGTGAAGAGTCGGTCGTTGTTAACGTTCAGATTTTCAATGTATCAATGACCATCCGCAGGGCGGGAGAGACGTTGCGATGGGGATAATAGAGAAACAATCCTTCCATTCGCAGGCTGTAACGCTGTAATACCCTGATAAGCTTACCGTGTTCTAAATCATCGTCGACCAGTTCAACAGGGACATAGGCTAACCCGAGGCCCAGCCGGGCGGCTTCTGCCTCCATATAGCTGTCGGATAGGGCCCATTGCCCTTCAGGCCGGTGGGTAATTTTTTTATCATCCTGATTGAGTTCCCACTGGTATACGCTGCCGTCGGCAAACTGATAGGCGATACAGGGATGTGCCTTTAAATCAGTCGGGGTTTGCGGAAAACCATAGCGACGAAAATGTTCCGGAGTCCCCACAATCGCCATCTCCATATCGGGCGTGATGCGCACCGCGACCATGCCCTGGCCGACTTCAGGCCCCAGACGGACACCAGCATCGAATCGCTCTTCGATGATATCGACGAACCGGCTCTCATTCATCAGTTCCAGTCTGATATCAGGATAGCGCTGTTTAAATACCGCCAGCTTTGGCAGCAGGCATTTATCAATCGCGTGCTGGCTGGCATTGATACGTACCGTACCGGAGGGCGTCTCTCGATAGTGCGCCAGCGTGGCAAGCCCAAGATCTAACGTATCAAATCCAGATGCCGTCTTCTGATAGAGCTGCTCGCCTGCTTGCGTCAGCGATAGTTTACGCGTGGTGCGCACCAGCAGCTGGACGCCCAGCCTTTCTTCAAGCTCGCGAACAGAACGGCTGACTCCTGACTGAGCAAGCCCCAGCCGCTGAGCCGCTGCGGTAAAGCTGCCTTCCCGCACCACCTGCATAAACAGGTACAGCTCGTTGTAGTTCTCCCTTTTCGCCATTGAAAAATCCCCCCGGAATGACAGCAAATTCAGTATTAATTTATAACAATATGGTATCAATCTTAGCAGTAATCGCCCCCTAATCAGCACTAATTCTGCTCACTATAATGACCCCATCAAAGCAAAGCACCGCAGCGTTGTCCGTCGGAAACCTGTATCTCTCTGTTTTTTTTATGGGGATTTTTATGAAAGCCTTCACCCGAACGCTAAAAACCGCGATACCGGCCATGCTGTTATTCGCATCATTAAGTGGAGTCACGACAATGAGTTATGCTGATTCAACCAATCCTAATGCCCCTGTGTCCATGACAGATAAATGGGATAAAACGTTCGCCGAGAGCCAGAAAGTCGAACATCGTAAAGTCTCGTTCCCGAACCGATATGGCATCACCTTAGTGGGCGATCTTTACCTGCCTAAAGACCGTGGCGATCGCAAGCTGGCGGCGATTGCGGTCAGTGGGCCATTTGGCGCGGTGAAAGAGCAATCCAGCGGCCTGTATGCGCAGACGCTGGCGGAACAAGGGTTTGTTACCCTGGCGTTCGATCCTTCTTACACCGGGGAAAGCGGCGGCTATCCGCGAAACGTCGCCTCACCGGATATCAACACTGAAGATTTCAGCGCGGCGGTGGATTTCTTAGGGCTGCAAAAAGAGGTGGATCGCAACCGTATCGGGCTGCTCGGTATTTGTGGCTGGGGCGGCATGGCGCTGAACGATGCCGCGATGGATACCCGCGTTAAAGCGGTGGCTACCAGCGTGATGTACGACATGAGCCGGGCGATGGGCCATGGTGTGGGGGATGGCAAAGACCGTTATTCCACCACCGACCGTCGTGCTGTTCTGCAATATCTGAATGAACAGCGCTGGAAGGATGCGCAGAGCGGCACGTTCGCACACGGTGCTCATGATATTAGCGTCGACAGCAACGGCAAGGTCAGCGCGGGCAAGCGCGTTCTGCCAGAAACGCTGCCGGCAAATCCACATCCGGTACTGAAAGAGTTCTTTGACTACTATCGCATGCCGCGCGGCTTCCACGAACGTTCCGTTAACTCGACCGGGGCGTGGACGGCAACGATGCCGCTATCATTTATGAATATGCCGCTGCTGAGCTACGCCAGTGAAATCACCATCCCGACGCTGATTGTGACTGGTGAAAAAGCGCATTCACGCTATTTTGCTGAAGATGCTTACAAGGCGGTCGGTAGTAAAGACAAAGAGCTGGTGGTGGTGCCTGGGGCAAATCACGTGGATCTGTACGATAACGTGGCCGGAAAAATACCTTTCGCGAAATTCGAACAATTTTTCCAGACCAGACTGAAATAAACCCTCTCCTGAATTGATGCAAAGCCACCGGCCTCTGGCTGGTGGCTTTTATCCTGGCCTTCGTGAAATTTCACTATGTCGACGCTAAACCAAACACCATCACCTCATCATCAGCGCGCATACTGGGGCGGTATTTTTGCCATGACCCTGTGCGTGTTTGTGCTGATTGCTTCTGAATTTATGCCCGTCAGCCTGCTCACGCCGATTGCCCGCGATTTAGGCGTGACGGAGGGGTTGGCTGGGCAGGGGATTGCTATCTCCGGCGCACTGGCGGTTCTGACCAGCCTGACGCTTTCGACGCTAGCAGGAAAGATGAATCGTAAATTCCTGCTGCTGGGAATGACGGTTCTGATGGCCGTATCGGGGCTTATTATTGCGCTGGCTTCCAGTTATCTGATGTATATGATCGGTCGCGCGATGATCGGTATGGCGATTGGCGGATTCTGGTCGATGTCTGCGGCAACGGCGATTCGTCTGGTGCCGCAGCAACAGGTCACGCGTGCGCTGGCGATTTTCAATGCCGGTAATGCGCTGGCGACGGTCGTGGCCGCGCCGCTGGGAAGCTATCTGGGTGCCACGGTCGGATGGCGAGGCGCTTTCTTGTGCCTGGTGCCCATCGCGGTGGTCGCCTTTATCTGGCAGTGCATCAGCCTGCCCAGTATGGATGCGAATAAAAGCCGCACGTCACCTGGCGATGTATTCCGCATACTTAGCCGCCGCGTGGTTGCGGTTGGCATGCTGGCCTGCGGCCTGTTTTTCATGGGCCAGTTTACGCTATTTACCTATGTGCGCCCGTTCCTGGAGACCGTGACGCGGGTTGATTCCTCAGGCTTGTCGTTGATTTTGCTGATTATCGGCGTAGCCGGTTTTATCGGCACGCTGGTTGTTTCGACATTCCTCAACAGAAAATTCTACCCTACGCTGATGGCCATACCTGGGTTGATGGCCGTCATTGCCATCGGCCTGATGCTGACCGGGCATCTGGTCTGGACGGTTTCGTTGCTGTTAGGGCTCTGGGGCATGCTGGCCACCGCTGCGCCAACCGGATGGTGGACATGGATTGCGCGTACGTTGCCTGATAACGCTGAAGCCGGAGGCGGGCTCATGGTCGCGGTGATTCAGCTCTCCATCGCCCTTGGATCAACGGCAGGAGGCATCGTGTTTGACCACCTCGGTTGGCAGAGCATGTTTGCCATGAGTAGCGTGCTGCTCCTTTGCGCGGGCGTACTGACCTTTTTTACCGCACGCCAGAAGGCCGGTGCGCGTTAATCCGGCGAGGGCCCGCGCTCCAGAAAAGTGGAAAGCGCAATATAGCTGCGTACGGAACGTACGCCCTCAAGGCTCTGAATCTCCATCAGGAAATTTTCCAGCGATTCGGTATCGGCGGCGCGTACTTTGATAAAGACGCAGCCGTCGCCGGCAACGGTGTGTAACTCTTCCACTTCCTTGCGGTTGGTGAACTGCAAAAGGGCGCGCGTTGCTTGATAGCTACTGGTGTCGATAACCAGAAACGTTAACAGCGTCCGTCCCAGTTTGCAGCCATCCAGGACCGCCACGGTACCCTTAATCACCCCGTCACGCTTCAGTCGTTTTACGCGATCGTGAACTGCCGGGGCTGATAAATTCACAATCTCACTCAATTCCGTGTAGCTGCGTCCTGCGTCCTCTGCGAGGGCACTTAATATTTTTCGGTCAATGGCATCCAATTCCGCCGGTTTATGTCTTGTCTGCCGAATACCATCTTTTTCTTTATCAAATGCGCTCATAGGGCTTCTCAATCTGAATGAAAATATGAATATACTTAATTTTACCTAATATTATTAAGCCATAAAACGAATAATGGAGTTGCAATGCCTATCGCACTTTTCGCCCTCGCCGTGGGCGCATTTGGTATCGGCCTGACGGAATTTGTCATCGCCGGGATCCTGCCACAAATCGCAGCAGAATTTAGCGTCAGTATCCCGAAGGCGGGAATGATGGCGACGTCATACGCGCTGGGCGTATTTATTGGTGCACCGCTGTTAACGATTATTGGCGCGAGGATCCCCCGAAAGGCCATGCTGATTACGCTGGCGGGTATTTTTACGGTCGGTAATATCATTACGGCCATCGCGCCGACGATGGCGATAGCAATTGTCGGTCGTATTATTACCTCTTTTAATCACGGTGCCTTTTTTGGTATCGGCTCGATTATTGCCGCATCGCTGGTGGCGCCCGGACGCCAGGCAAGCGCCATTGCCTTTATGTTTTCGGGGCTGACGTTAGCCAATCTGCTTGGCGTTCCGGCGGGTACGTGGCTTGCGCAAACCTTTAGCTGGCGGCTGGTATTCTGGATCATTGCTGGTATCGGGGTGCTGACGATGGCAAGCATAGCCGTGCTGGTTCCGCATATTGCGAAAGGCAAAGCGATTGCTTTACGCAACGAACTGAGAGCCTTTGTTGACCCGCAGGTGCTGCTGGTCATGGGGATCACGATTTTCGGTCCGGCCGCCTTTTTCACCTCGATTACCTATATTGCGCCAATGATGGTGCAGGAGGCCGGTTTCTCCTCAGGCGGCGTGGCAGGGTTAATGGTGCTGTTTGGTCTGGGACTTGCTGTCGGTAACTGGATTGGTGGACGCTTCGCTGACCGCTCTCTGTTTGGCACGCTGTTCGTTACCCTCGCGGCTCAGGGGTTGGTGCTGCTGGTCTTCTGGGCGGGTGTTGAAAGCCAGTGGGTTGCCGGCATCTCAGTCTTCCTGATGGCGGCCTTCGGCTTCGCGACGGTCTCACCGATTCAGAAACTGGTTATGGAGCGCGCCAGCCATGCGGGAGCCCCGACAATGGCGGCCTCGGTCAATATCGGCATGTTTAATCTGGGAAATGCACTGGGGGCATGGGCTGGCGGGGTAACCATTGCTGCGGGTTTTGGACTGGCTTCTCCGAACTGGGCGGGCGCGATTCTGTCCTTCATTGCGTTGGGCCTCGCTGTTCTTGCGTGGCAAAGTGCGCGTAAAGATTATATTTTGCCGGTACTTGAATAAGTTACCCAAGGCGATGAGCGCCCACTATGGGTTGGGCGCTCTTTTAAACGATTTAGGTGATTTTCTAAAACGTCTACTGCAGATTTTTCTCTTTCAAAAACTGACTCACCAGGTCAGCAATCTGCACATTATTGAGATCAGAGAACGGGAAGTGGGTATTCCCTTTGATTCCCACTTCTGGCAGATGCGTCACAGTGACATCCCCGCCATGCTTGTTCACCACATCACGCCATTCGCGAGCCATCGCCAGACGTACGCGCCAGCTGTCCTGCGCGGGCATGGCGACAGGTTTATCCGGTATGTTATCGCCGTAAATAATCAGAATCGGGATTTTGGTCAGAGCCATAAACTGTTCCATCGGCACTGGCTCACCCTTCAGCGTGTCGAACGCGCTTGGCATAGGGGCTGGGAGTTCTTTTTCCGGGAAAACAAAGCTGCTGCCAGGCTCGAAGGCGACGATGGCTTTGACCTTGTCATTTTTCATCGCCGTATACCAGCCTGGTCCGCCACCCTGAGAGTGGGTGAAGAGGATTGCCGGGCCGGATTTATCCACGACGGCGGACATCGCATCAGAGATAACATTGATATCAAACGGCCCGGTATTTGGGGTCATCTGACGGAAATACTGATTCAGTGCTTCTTTGTCGTGAGAGAACTGAACGCCCTTAAAATACTCTGGCCACACGCCAACGCGGAACTGATTGAACCACATCTGTTCATCCGGCTTAGGCGTAACAGTACCTTCTACAGTAGTGCGTCCGGCGCTGCCCCGACGCGGCTGATCGACAAGATAAGTTGAGAACCCGCGACGCAGGAAAATGTTCTGGAACCCTTCGCGACCATCCGGGGTACTTTCCCAGGTACGGGAGAACTGACCTGCGCCGTGCAGCATGACGATAGGGTATTTATGCGGATTCTCCGGGATTTGGTAGAACACAGATGCATGATCGCCATGGTAGGTTTGGCCTGCAGAATCCAGCGGCTTTTTCGCGTCAAATGTTCCTGGTGCGGTGATGGTCGTCCCGCCAGCAGAAAAGCTTCCTTGCTCCTGAATGACCAGCGGCCCGGCGTATACCGACTGAGCCATCAGGCCACCCGCCATTACGCAGATGGCCAGCGTTTTTAAGATTGTCTTCAAGATTACATCCTCTGTTATGTTTGCCGTTCAATAATATCTGAGTTGTCCGCGTTAATTATTTAGCACCCCTGATTGCCCTTATTTGGCAGACTCATGAATGCGGACGATTAACTGCGTATTGTCTCTAACCAGCTGGTGACCGTTTCAGTGGTTCTTCGCTCCTGGTCGCATTCAATGACCAGCGGTTTTTCTCGACGCGCAGTTGGGGCGAGACGGGCAAGGATGTCGTCGCTGTCTCCTTTACCGTAGCCACCGTGAGTAATGAAGGGGATGAGTAATTTGCCCGCAAGGTTGTGGCTGCTGAGAAATGCTTGCACGACAGGCGGTACGCTGGTCCCCCAGATCGGAAAGCCTAAATACACGGTCTCGTAGCGTGAGATATCTGCGACGCTATTTTTCAATGCGGGTTTTACTCCCCGCTCACGCTCATTTTTCGCCTGTTCAACGGTCTGAAAATAGTCTTCTGGATAAGGCGTAGCCGGTTCGATTTCAAACAGATCGGTATTCAGGCTGCGGTGAATGACGCCAGCAATGACTCGTGTATTTCCGCTGCGGGAAAAGTACGCCACCAGAACACGGCTTTTACCCTGCACGTTTGCGGTTCCGGTCGCAGCTGATGCAAAAGAAACGTTCGCCAGCGTAAGCCCGGCAAGTGCGGTGATTAACATTCTGCGGCTGGGATCATGCTCCATAATCCACTCCTAATTGTTTGCGAGCGCCTGCTGCAGCGCCTTTTCAGCTCGCGTTGCTGCATCATTTTCGCCATGTTCACGCAGAACCTGTGCCAGCTGGCGCAGCTGCGACGCCGTCAGGCCGACCCGCATGCTTGCTCGCGTATGCGACAGCAGTTGTGATTCGACGCCCGGCGTGGCCGCTAATGCGCCAACCGTTGCCAGCTCGCGGCTTTGCCAGTCGAGGTTATCACGGGCGAAAATGTCGCCGAAAAGGTGCGTTTGCAGGAACTGGTTAATCACCGGGGCAAAATCAAACAGTGGGCCCTGGACGGGAGCGCCTGAGATTTTTGTCTGGTTTGCGGTACCAACACGGCGAAGCTCACCCCCGACAGGGATCGGGGCAATCGGTTCTTTACCCTCAACGTCTTTGATACCACGTTGTTTACGTGCTTCGACGACCTTCATCAGTTCACTAAGCGCATTCAGGCTACGGGGGAAGCCCGTATAGGCATAAAGCTGGACGAGAATCTCTTTGGTTTCGTTTATCGTGAGCCCTGCGTCAAGACCCTGATTCAGGGCTGCATTCAGCTTATCCATCTGGCTGCTGGCCATCGATGCCGCAATCAACGGGATGGCCTGTTGGCTGGCTGACAGCGTATCTGAAACCGTTTGTTCGTGGTTCATTTCTGAGGCTCCTTTATTGACGGGCGCAGCATGTGCCGCGAGACCAAAACCAAAGGTCAGCAGTACCGCTGCCGCTAATGTTTTAATGGGCGTGGTATTGTTCATCTGTCACTTTCTCCATCCAGTTAACGCTTTTGCCATCCACAATCCCGGTTATCGCCAGATGCGTCATCGCGCTGCCGGGGGCCGCCCCGTGCCAGTGTTTGACGCCCGCCGGGCAAGAGACAACGTCACCGGCGCGGATAACCTGCACCGGCTGGCCTTCTTGCTGGGTGAGCCCAACACCCGAGGTCACAATCAGCCGCTGACCTGCCGGATGCGTATGCCAGGCGGAACGAGCGCCGGGTTCAAACGTGACATAAGCCCCGGAAACAGGGATGTCGTTATCCGGTTTGAAGAGAGGATCAACCCTGACACGACCGGTAAAGTTCTCGGCTGGCCCGAACACCGCATTCTGACTTCCTGCGGGGGCGATATGGGCAGCGGGATTTTGTTCCGCTGCCCAGGATGAAAATGTGAAGAAGGGCAGTAACAGCCCGAGGTAACGTAAATGTCCGATCATGCAAAGCGTCCTTATCAATGAAGAGGGGATTGCCTGCGATGATTTTATCGGGAGGGTAATGACGTCAGGCTGACGCCCCCCTGACAATTCTGTCAGCTAACCCGGGTCCCGGCTCAGTACCGGATTGAGCATTGTCTGCCGCTTTATCCGCTTGTAGCGCAAAGGTGAGGCCAAAAGTATTGATGCCACCTTCACTACGGGCAAAGACATCTCCCCGGTGCATAATGGCGACGGCGCGGACGATCGACAGGCCCAGCCCATGGTGGGTATCACTCCTGGCCCGGGAGGTGTCGACGCGATAAAAACGCTCGAAAAGCCGGTGTAAGTGCTCTGGCGCTATCGGCTCGCCTGGATTTGACACTTCAACACAGGCTTGATGACCTTTTTCGCTTAAGCGCACCGTAACCGTGCTATTGGACGGAGAATGTCTTGCGCTGTTTTCCAGTAAATTAGCCAGTGAGCGGTGGAAAAGCCGCCGGTCGATATGTGCGGTGACGTCGCCCTCTATATCCAGAGAAAGCTGTTTTTCAGCAAAAGAAGGTTCAACGTACTCCGCTGTTTTCAGGGTTTCTTCCCGCAGAGACACCTTAGTCCGCTGGGACGCATGCTCACCCGCGTGAGCATGGGACAGGAACAGCATGTCGTTTACTATCGAGGTCATGCGTTCAAGTTCTTCCAGGTTGGAACCCAGTAACTCTTCCAGTTCATCCTGCGAGCGTCGGCGTGAGAGACCTAACTGCGTCTGGCCAATCAGGTTAGTCAGTGGGGTTCGAAGTTCATGCGCAACATCGGCATTAAAGCTTTCGAGTTGTCGCCAGGCGACCTCTTGCCGTTCCAGCACGCCATTAAAAGAGGATGCTAACTGCTGTAATTCGTCAGGTAATGCTTCGGTATTCAGGCGCTGACCATGGTCCCCGGGAGCGAGTTGCCGGGCCTGTTTACTGAGCGCCCCAACGGGACGAAGACCGATCCTTGAAACGGCGTATCCCAGTAAGGCGACAATCACGACGCCCAGTGCGGTAATGATCAGCAATGTCCGCGTGAACGCATCGAGTGTGCCCATGTACGGCGTGGAGTCAATGGCAACCACATAGCGCAGCTCAGGCCTTTCACCGTTGGCGGGGATCGTTTTCACTAACAGAAACAGCGAGCATGCACCTTCTGATGCGCCGGGCACTTTATTAAAGCCTTCCCGTAAAGAAGACCACTGAACGCCCACCGGCGGCGTTCCCCCCATGCTAAAGCGTGGGTTATTGCTTACTATCCAGTAGCGAACGCGCTCACCTTCAGAATTGGTTAATACGGTGAATTTATTGGCCAATGTCGACCAGCTGTCAGCCGAGGTTCGTGCGGTGATCCACGGGCTCATTAATGATTCGCGGAACAACAATTCGTTGTGCATCTGCTTTTGCAAAGAGTCATGCAAGGAGCTTCTGAGCAAGATGCCGATAATGGACACAATCAGCAGCGCGGATAAGGCAAACATCAGCGCCAGATGAACGGAGATGGAACGCTTAGGCATGCTTATCCCCTTTATTATTCTGACCGGACTTCGAGGACATAACCCATGCCACGAACGGTATGCAGTAGTTTGACGTCGAACGGCGCATCCACTTTGGCCCGCAGGCGTTTAATGGCCACTTCAACCACGTTGGCATCGCTGTCGAAATTCATGTCCCATATCTGCTCCGCAATCATCATTTTTGACAGAATCTCTCCCTGATGCCGGGCCAAAAGGCTCAACAGGGAAAACTCTTTCGCGGTCAGCTCCAGCCGTGTTCCGGCGCGAAATACGCGACGAGCCAGCAGGTCGAGATGCAGATCGTGAATTTGCAGCTGGGTGATGTCTGCGCCATCCGTAGCGCGGCGGCGCACCAGTGCCTGAATACGCGCCACCAGCTCAATCAGCGAGAAGGGCTTGGGCAGATAATCATCCGCGCCAAGACGCAGTCCTTTAACGCGTTCATCGACAGAGCCGCGAGCCGAAAGCATCAGCACCGGCGTCTGTTTGGCTGCCCGCACACCCTCAAGTACCCGGTAACCATCCATCCCCGGCAGCATCACATCCAGGATTATCGCGTCGTAGTCGAACTCCAGCGCGTAATGAAGTCCTTCCGCGCCATCTGCAGAGACATCTACCGTAAACCCGGACTCACCCAGTGCACGGGAGAGATAGGTTGACGTTTTTTCTTCATCTTCGACTAACAACAGGCGCATAAGAGACTTCCTTTTAACTTTTCAATCGAGATCATTGTGCCTCCTGATTGCCAACATAAAGCTGACGGTTTCCTGACAGCGCTGTCAGAAATACTTTCCCATCCCAGTTTGTTTCCTGACAAAAATGTTATTTCCCCGTCACGATGCTGACAGCGCTCTCTGCCTAATCTGAGCCTGCAAATTTGATTCTGCGAGCCTGAATAACCAGGCCGATACTCATCGGGAGAGACCATGAAATTCACGCTTATCAGTGCAATGCTACTCACGGCTATGGCCGGAGTGACCTCAGTCAATGCGGCTGATTACAAAAAAAATCCATTCACTCTCGTCTATGACGGAGCCATCACCGAGAACGTCAAAGGCAAGGTCAATATTCACCCAGTGAAATACGATCTGCATGGCATCCAGATTGCTGCGAATGTCTATACCCCTGCTAACTACGATCCCGCCAAAAAATACCCGGCCGTGGTGGTTGCACATCCTAATGGCGGCGTAAAAGAACAGGTCGCCGGGTTATATGCTCAGCGTCTTGCCGAGCAGGGCTACATCACCATTACCGCCGACGCGGCTTATCAGGGTGCCAGCGGTGGGATGCCTCGCAGCGTGGATAAACCCGCTAATCGCATTGAGGATATCCACGGCATGGCTGACTACATCAGCCAGTATCCCGGTGTAGATACCGCCCGCCTCGGTCTTCTGGGTATTTGCGGAGGCGGTGGGTATTCACTGGTTGCTGCCGAGACGGACAAACGGTTTAAATCGATTGCAACTATCAGCATGTTTAATTCAGGCCTTGTGCGCCGCAACGGTATGCAGGATTCACAGCTGGATACTATCCAGCAGCGTCTTCAGCAGGCTTCTGACGCACGTGCTCAGGAAGCAGCCGGAGGAGAAGTGCTTTACTCCGGCGATGCCAACCTGACTGATGAACAGATTGCTAAATTACCTTTTGCCTTGTATCGCCAGGGCTACGAGTACTACTGGAAAACTCACGCCCATCCGAACTCTACGTTTAAATACACCACTAGCAGTCTGCTGGATTTGATGAGCTTTGACGTAACGGACCATATCATTCTCATCAATAAACCACTGCTGATGATTGCCGGTTCAAAAGCGGATACGCTCTATATGACTGAAGACGCGTTCGCGAAAGCCACCGGTACGAAGGACAAAGAACTCTTCCTGATCGATGGCGCTACCCATATCGAGACGTATTGGGTACCCAAATATGTTGATGAGGCTTTGCAAAAGTTAGACGTCTTCTTCGATAAAAATATTTAGTTAGCATTCGATGATGCCCCAGCCGCGCAGGCTGGGGTATGTCCATCAGCTGTAGCCATTTTCCGCTTGCGTGTTCACGCGATAGACCCAGATTAACGAAGTTGCGGTTAAAGATAATTACGCTGCTTAAATAGGCGCTATGAATAGAATTCATAGACCTAATCTGGAACCGGGAATGAAAACGATGAGACTGATGTGACAGGATGGATCTGGATAGAGTGAATCATTCACTTCAAATTACTTTCAGGCGGAGAAGCAAATGAGTTCGCAAGAGCCAACATTTAGTGAGGTAGTAAAAAACAGATACTCGGCAAGAGCCTTTCTTCCAACTCCTATCCCCAGAGAGATCCTCAAAGACATTTTGCTCGAAGCGCAATGCGCACCATCCAACTGCAATACTCAACCCTGGTCCCTGCATATTGTTGCAGGAGATAAACTTCGTGAATTAAGCCACGCACTGACGGAAGATCTGAGGGCGGGGAACTACAGTCTTGATTTTACCTTTGATAAAGAAGCTTATCCCGAGCCATTCAGGCAACGGGCTTCGGAGCAGGGGCGCTCGTACTATCAGGCACTGGGCGTTGCGCGGGGGGATAACTTAAGTCGCTCAGAAGTGGTCGAGCGTAATGTGAGATTTTTCGGCGCGCCTCATGTTGCTCTGCTGTTCATTCCTGCTGTAGGGGACAACGTTCGCGTAGCCTCGGACGCCGGTATGTATGCCCAGACATTCCTGCTTTCTCTGGCAGCTCGAGGTTACGCAGGCGTTCCACAGGCAGTGCTGAGTTATTTTGCCCAAACGGTGCGTCGAATATTAAATGTTCCTGAGAGTTTCAGGCTGCTTTACGGTATTTCTTTTGGGATCCCAGATAAAAGACATCCCTCCCTGAGTTACAGGGAAGGGCGGGTATCTCTGGACGAAAGTGTCGTCTGGCATCAATAACTACGTTTTATTTTTTTATCTGAACGGTCAGTGCCATCAGGGCGCTGGCTGCCAGGAGACTATTGTAAATAAACTCAAGAGTGATATTAGCCCAAGTATGCCGCCCAACGTGTGGTGTTATATTAACCATATTATTAATACTTTTATTACTTTTCGCACGATAATGAGAGAATAGGGCAATGAATGCCGGATCAATTTTTTCCTTATAAAATGTTCGAATTGCATCGTAAGTTAACGGAGTTAACTTACCTGAGCCTTTAATAAAAACAAATTCATGGTCAACAATTTTTTTCTCTGAATCGCCACGGGTTTAACAGACACCTCAGAGTCATTTAAGATGGCTTAAAGAGAGGTGCCCATGAGCGGTAAGCGTTATCCCGAAGAGTTTAAAATTGAAGCAGTCAAACAGGTTGTTGATCGTGGTTATTCTGTTTCCAGCGTGGCAACACGTCTCGATATCACCACCCACAGCCTTTACGCCTGGATAAAGAAGTACGGTCCGGATTCCTCCACTCATAAAGAACAGTCAGATGCTCAGACCGAGATCCGCCGTCTCCAGAAAGAGCTGAAGCGGGTTACTGACGAACGGGACATATTAAAAAAAGCCGCTGTAGATTCAATCTGTCAATGCAACACCCCTTTCAATTATCTCTTTCGGTGTTTTGAACTTCAGTGTCTTTCTCGGTCTGTTGTTTAGCTGAGCAGCAACCAGATCTAGTTCATGTTGAGTATATTGGGCAAGACATGTCTTTTTAGGAAAGTACTGCCGAATTAGCCCATTTGTGTTCTCATTTGTTCCCCGCTGCCAAGGACTCTGAGGATCGCAGAAGTAAACTTTAACGCCGGTGCTGACAGTAAATTCTAGATGTCTGGCCAGTTCCATTCCTCTGTCCCATGTCAGTGATTTTCTGAGTTCTGACGGTAAACTCAGGAATTTGTCGGTAAGAGCCTGATTTACTGAGACAGAATCTTTGCCCCTGAGTCTAAGGATGATCGTATAACGTGATTTTCGGTCTACAAGTGTGGCTATATGGGAGTTTTTTGTACCTGAGACTAAATCGCCCTCCCAATGCCCCAGAGAGCGTCTGTTATCGATATTTCGGGAACGTTCGTGAATTGGTGTTCCGTTCACTATGTTAATCGTACCTCTTTCGCCTTTGCGGGTATGACGCCTGCCATGGCGAAGGCTATGCGACCGTCGCAGATGCTGTATATTCAGGTGGTGTAGCGCTTCACGGCTACGAAAGTACAGCGTTTTATAAATTGTCTCAGGTGATATTCGCAGCGTTTTTTGACGTGGTTTTGTTCGCCTTAACCATCCTGATATTTGCTCTGGAGACCATTTCATCTCCAGCTTTTCCAGAACAAGCTTTCGCAATGGTAAATTTTGATCCAGTAAGCACGGTTTTGGCCTTTTCGCCATTCTGTTGGCTCGGTTATTAGCATCAACAGCTTTGTAATAGCGTCTGCCCCGATTACGCTGAACTTCACGTGAGATCGTCGAAGGACTGCGATTCAGCGCAGTAGCTATCGCACGAATGCTCATTTTGGCTGACAAACCAGCTCGTATCTCCTCGCGCTCAGACAGTGTCAGGTGAGCTACAGCCCGCTTACGCTCATGGGGTTTTATGCCGCCAGTATCCCTTAACATAGTGAAGATCGTTCCGGGTTTTGAACCCAGGATATTCGCTATTTCACTGAAGCCTGTTCCGTTCTTCCATAGTTCAAAAACAGAGGCTTTTTCCTCTGCTGTAAATGTTCGTCTCATTCAAAAAACCTCCGCAACCCCATGTTTTCACATAACTGTTGCGTTGACCAATTGAATCTACAGCGGCGTACTTCGCAAAACTGTCCGACTGAGGTACGCCTTTATCCGTGACAACGCCCGTTGCTGGCCTGTTCGCCTGCTCTGTCGGGTGCTGGATGTTCATCCCAGTGGCTTTTACGCATGGCTTCAGCAGCCGCATTCACAACGCCATCGGGCAGACCTGAGACTGACAGGACAGATTAAACAGTTCTGGCTGGAATCGGGATGCGTCTATGGTTATCGCAAGATCCATCTGGATCTGCGGGACAGCGGGCAACAGTGCGGAGTCAACAGAGTCTGGCGACTGATGAAACGTGTCGGGATAAAGGCTCAGGTCGGATACCAGAGCCCGCGGGCACGTAAAGGCGAGGCCAGTATCGTGTCGCCCAACAGGCTCCAGCGACAGTTCAATCCGGATGCTCCGGATGAGCGTTGGGTAACCGACATAACCTATATCAGGACCCACGAAGGCTGGCTGTATCTTGCTGTGGTTGTTGATCTGTTCTCACGCAAAATTATCGGCTGGTCCATGCAATCCCGGATGACAAAGGACATTGTCCTGAACGCACTGCTGATGGCTGTATGGCGGCGTAATCCCCAAAAACAGGTGCTGGTTCATTCGGATCAGGGCAGTCAGTACACAAGCCATGAGTGGCAGTCGTTCCTGAAATCACACGGCCTGGAGGGCAGCATGAGCCGTCGCGGTAACTGCCATGATAATGCGGTCGCAGAAAGCTTTTTCCAGTTGTTGAAACGCGAACGGATAAAGAAAAAGATCTACGGAACGCGGGAAGAAGCCCGCAGTGATATTTTTGATTACATCGAAATGTTTTATAACAGTAAGCGTCGGCATGGTTCTAGCGATCAGATGTCACCGACAGAATATGAAAACCAGTATTATCAACGGCTCGGAAGTGTCTAGATTATCCGTGGCGATTCAAACGTTTCTGACGTGGTTACCATAGGTGGACTTGTTGGTTCTGGAGAGTGCCGAATGTAAAAACCCGTTAGGGATTATGTCGGTCTCGTCACTCAGGTGCTACTTCCCGAGCAGATAAGTAAAGAAGCCATCAAGCTCCCTGATAAAACAGGAGATATTGTAGCTTTTGCGTTATGAAGTCATCGTAAGTCCACAACTAAACTTTGGCAACTGACTGATTCATCGGTAAGTTCCTGAAAGAGAGGGACTCATGAACTTAAGAGCAAACCCACCATATTTAACATAATATACATTATGCGCACCAATATTGTAACTGCAATATTATGATGTCACTTTTAACCCATTTAGTGATGTCACTTTTTCTGGCATAAAGGATCCAATCCTCGGGCCATGGAGACATCAGGATGCTTGTGACCATGTCAGATAAAGAACTCAGCCGGATCAACGTCATTCAGTCGGTTGTTGAAAAACGCATGCGCCGTCGTGATGCGGCGCACCAGCTTGCTCTCACCGAACGTCAGACACAGCGTCTAATGAACCGCTTTCGCGAGTCTGGTGCCGCAGGTCTGGCAAACCTTCGGCGTGGTCGCCCCGGTAATCACAGGCTTCCTGAGTCACTCAAGTTGCATGTTCTATCGTTACTTCACGATCATTACAGCGACTTTGGACCAACGCTGGCCGCAGAAAAATTGCGCGAACGCCACGACATAACGGTGTCTGTTGAAACCCTCAGAAAATGGATGACGGCTGATGGGCTCTGGGTTCCTTACTCACGTCGCAGGCCTCGGGTTCATCAGCCCAGATACCGACGTGACTGCCTCGGAGAGCTGGTTCAGATCGATGGTTCCCCGCACGACTGGTTTGAAGGACGCGCCCCCAAATGCTGTCTGCTCGTCTTTATTGATGACGCTACCGGTCGCCTGATGCACCTCCGCTTTGGTGAGACTGAATCAGCATTTGATTATATGATGGCCACCCGTGAGTATCTTGAGCAACACGGCAAGCCCCTGGCGTTCTACAGCGACAAGCACGGTATTTTCAGGGTCAATAATGGTGGTTCCACCACAACCGGTGTCACACAGTTTGGTCGCGTACTTTCTGAACTGGGGATCGAGCTGATTTGTGCCAACAGTCCACAGGCTAAAGGTCGCGTGGAGCGAGCAAATCAGACACTTCAGGACCGACTTATCAAGGAAATGCGTCTTGAAGGAATCAGCAGCATTGAAGCAGCAAACGCTTGGCTGGATACCTTCATCGCTGACTTCAATCGTCGTTTCGCCAGGCCCGCAAAGTATCCCAAAGATTTGCATCGCCCGGTGGCAGAAAGTGGCGAAGAGCTGGATGATATCTTTGCATGGCAGGAATCGCGCAAGTTATCGAAAACTCTGACGTTCCGTTACGACAAGATGATATATCTTGTTGAGCCGACAGAGGAAAATACTCGAATTGCAGGTGAAAAAATAACAGTTTATGACTACCCGGATGGCACTCTGGCGTTCAAATATGGCTTCCGATCACTCAAATATCAGGTCTTCGACAAGCTGGAATGTATCGATCAGGGACAAATTGTTGATAACAAAAGGCTTGGTGCAGTCCTGAAACTGGCTCAGGAAAAGATGGATGAACTGGAGCGTGATGGAAAGCGGGACAGAAGTCAAAAGATGCCCAAACGACGAGCACAGGCAAGAATTCAGGAGCAACTGAGGAGCATTAACCCCGTGCTGGTTAACCCGGAAGAGTTCAGGGCTAGCCTGAAACGCTAGCCCCCTATTCTACTGGATGATTAAACGGAGAAAAATTTCTTCATTTAATCATCCAGCTTTTTGTTCACCTGAAGGTGGTGCATCATTAGCACTACAGGCGTTTCTCAGAAGCTCGAGAACGCCTTCTTCTCCGAAGCTTTTATAAAGCCTTGCCATATCTTTCTGAGCACAGGATTTTTTCTGTACCCCCTGGAGTTTCTCACACTCACTCATGATTTTTTCAGGTTCTGTTTCCAGCCTCTGAATTGAGATATCAGACATGTAAAAAACAGATTGCTTAGTAGTGCCACCAACATCCGCTTTGGTTTGGATTGTTTGAGTTTCGATAGGCAAATACAACTGTTTTAAGGAGCATGCAACCGCAGATGCCCGATTAACCCAAAAATCAGCCGGGATATCATAACCTGTGGTAGTCACTGTATGGCCATCACATAGTGCAGCGAATACGCAAAGGTTTGAATTATTCATATGGCGAATAGCTTCAATCATTGGAAGATTATCTCCAAAGCGCACTGACAGTTTGTGGCGGGATACTTCAGGGGTATAAACATCACTAACTTTATTCATATCAATGTCCTATATCATTTTTTGCTAGGATAACAGTGCATTTAGAAACTGTTACCCACACACATTTGTTAATGATTTAGAACTCAATACCAGACGAACCATCTTCATCTGCAAATCAAAAATACCTGGCGGATAAGTAGGATTTACTACATAATGCCGCGCAACTTGACATAACCGCAGTAATGGCGTTTATAGTTCAAGCTGTATTCAGTATTTTTAATACTGAGTTCCGGCAGCTATCAGAATCCTTAGTTTCCTAGGCCAAGATCTGATAGCTGCCCTGTTTTCCTTTGACCTCACGATCATCAGAACCCCTATTCTATCGAATAATTCATTCCCAGTCATAGTTTTCTTTATATTCTTCCCCACACACCGTTCAAATCAAGCGCCAGACGCGTTATTTAGCGATTATGGATGTAACCACGATTACCTATTAGGTAATCATCCAGCCCTACAAATCGCGTTTAAGCAAACTTACAGAGGCTGTATGTTAAAACAGTGTGTATTGTTACAGCTAAATATAATGTCAGCCTCCGGGTGTGATTATCAGGAAGTAATAGGGATTTATTGGAGTGTTTCTGGAAGGGTGACATTTCAACCTGGCTAAAAGAGGTGACTTTTAAATCTTGCAATAACAAATATGAATCCAGGGGAAATCTACACATTATCTGTTGCCATTGCCCTGGTCATTGAGCCCACTGAAAGTACCTTCCAGACGCGGTTCATCCTCTTCCGTTTTCAGGTGGCGTCGCTGGTGCGCTATACCAGTTCTCTTTTGGCACCATCACACTGTTTTCCGGTTGCAATACAAAGTTCGGAGACATGATCTGCACGTTAAATTCATTGAAGACGTCCTGAATATTGCTGTGCAGTTCGTTACGGCCATCTGCCAGTGACACATCCGGCAGCAGTCGTACCTGTAATTCATAAGCAATGTACCAATCCATCAGACTCAACTGTCGCACCAACGGTGGCTGTGAAAGATCGATTCCTTTGGCACGTTTGGCCGCCAGCTCCAACATTGCATGAACCTGACGCCATGGCGTGTCGTAACCAATGGTGACGCCGACAGTCAGGTTAACGCCACCGTTTGTACTTTGCGCACTCAAATTGGTAATTTTACCGCTTACCACGACAGCGTTCGGCACGGTAACCACGTAGTTTTCACGGGTGATAATTTTGGTTGCAAGCATACCAATTTCACTTACCAGCCCCTCGTTATCTGCCACCCGAATCATGTCTCCTTTGCGGAGAGCACGCGAGTAAATCAAAACCAGACCACTCATTGCATGGTTCATCACCCCGGCAGAGCCTAGCGTGAGCATCAGGCCAAAGAAAACACTGATGCCTTTAAAAGCCAGTGAATTGGCCCCGGGCAAAAAAGGATATGCTGCCGAAAGCGCAAAGAGCCACACTACGACTGAAATCAGCTTGCGGGTTGCACCAACCGTTTCAGGATGGATACCGGGCAGTTGCAAACGCCCTGCTTCCACCTGATTGAGTACCATCTTTAACAACTTCAAAATGAAGGCGGTAATAAGGAAGATGATCAGAACAATCAACAGGCCCGGTAACGCTGAGACAATAGACAGCGCGATATCGCGTACCACGCGTACGGACCACTCTCCCAGAGACTCTCCCCAGACGCGCGTCCATGGGAACAGGCTGAAGGTCCAACTCAGCCAGACATAGAGTGCGACAATTCCCAGTAAAATCATCAACAACGCATACAGGCGCGTTTCGATAGCACCGATAAACCGCCGCCAGCGCTGGGGTATCCAGCTTCGATTCTCAAAAATACGCCGGCGATAAACACGTTTGATCCAGCGCCATGAACGGTATGTGCCGTACCAGAACAGCACCAGTGCCAGCAGTCCCGCTACGGTCTTCACCGCCGATAGCGCCAGCCAGCCGCTGTTATACTGATCGCTCAATGCTGAGCGTTGCGCTTCCATACGCGCCAGTACGCGCTGCGCCGCCTGGTCAAGCGTAAGATCGTCTCCCTCGTCGAGATCGCCTGCTGTCAGTAGCATCACCGGTTTGCCGTTCATCACGATGAGCCGTCCCGGCTGGTTATAACGATTTACTGACACAATCTTTAGCGGTTCGCGAACATCAGCTTCAGTGAAATTTCGTAGCGTATTGCGGATGCGTAACACCCGTTCTTCTGGCGTGGTAAGTCCGAATTTCGCCTGTAGCATGACGATCGGTTGATGGAAAATATAGACCGTGCGGGCACGCTCCTTTTCAGTGGGCTCCTGTCGAGGTTCCGCCGCATGGGAATTCACAAGCACAGAGAAGAGAAAACACGTTAAAAGCGCGAGCACAATCCTGTTCATATTCGCCACCGAAAACGCGAGAATTATCGTTATTTTTCAAAAAGCCAAATCAAGGCCGATCGCTTTTTTAGCATAGACCAGCCCTTCACTTACGCAATGATAGATACCCCTTTTTCCGATATCGCCCGGATCCAGTCCTCATCGGTGTTGCCATCGATAACGATGGTATTCGCCAGAGACACATCGCCAATCACAAACGATGACGCGGTGTTTATTTTTTCCGGTGAGGCCAGGACAACCGTCTCGGCGGCTCTGCCGGAAAATGCACGTTTGATGCACGCTTCTTCAAAATCACCGGTCGTCAGTCCCGCCTCAGGGTGGATGCCGGTCACTCCCATAAAGAACAGATCTGCGTGAATATTTTCGATACCTTCAATGGCACCCGCACCGACCGCAACAATAGAGTGTTTATACAGGCGGCCACCAATCAGAATCACCTCGACAGAAGGATGATTAACGAGTCCCAGAGCGATACTCGGGCTGTGCGTTACCACGGTGATGTGCAAGTCAGGAGGTAAAAAAGTAATCAGTTCGGCGGTCGTTGTTCCACCGTCAACGATCACCACCTGACCCGAAGAGATGAGCTGTGCACCTTTTTGAGCCACCTTTTTTTTCGCATCCATCTTAACGAATTGACGCTCTGCGAACGGAGCAATAGCGGAAGATGACGGTAGCGCGCCACCGTGAACGCGCTGTAAACGCCCTTCTGCCGCCAGCTCACGTAGATCGCGCCGTATAGTGTCTTCAGAGACATCGAAGAGAATGCTGAGTGCTTTCGACTGAACCTGCCCTTCGGCTTCGAGCTTTTCAATAATCAATTGTTTTCGCTGACTGGTGAGCATTAGGATTCCTGGTGTTGCATGTTTAATCTTGAAGTTGCACGATAATGCTGGTTATGATGATTACTTTACGTAAGGAGGAACAATCGTGCAATCAAAACGTGCAGATGTACGCATTATTGACAGTGAAACGCTGTCAAATAACTGGTATGTCCTTAAAAAATATACCTTTGACCTGCAGCGCCGTGATGGCGAATGGCAGCGGCAAAACCGTGAAGTTTATGACCGGGGTAACGGCGCGACAATCCTGCTCTACAACCGTGAGAAAAAGACGGTGATCCTGACCCGCCAGTTCCGTTTTCCTGTATTTATCAACGGCCACGAGGACGATTTGATCGAAGCCGCTGCCGGGTTGCTCGATAACATGGATCCAGAGAGCCGCATTAAAGCAGAAGCGGAAGAAGAAACTGGGTTTAGCGTTTCATGCGTGCAGAAAATCTTTGAAGCGTATATGAGCCCGGGATCCGTCACGGAAAAACTCTATTTTTACCTTGCCGAGTACCATCCGAAAGACAAAACCAGCTCAGGCGGCGGGATCAAGGCTGAGGGCGAAGATATCGATGTACTCGAAATGACGCTGGAAGAAGCATTACAGGGCATTGAAACGGGTAAGATTGTCGACGGGAAAACCATCATGCTGCTTTACCATGTTGCACTGAAAGGCATTTTGTAATTTGCCTGAGTCATGACACCTGCCACTGTGCAGGTGTCTGCCTGTGCTATTCTTGCAAAAACAGGCAAAACGGAGATCTGACTATGGCTGACTGGAACCCTTCTCTTTACCTGCAATATGGTGCAGAACGAACGCGTCCTGCCGCTGAACTGCTCGCCAGAATTCCACTGGATGACGTCTCCTCCATCGTTGATCTGGGCTGCGGGCCAGGCAACAGTACTGCCCTGTTACAGCATCGCTGGCCATCGGCACATATCACTGGGGTTGATAATTCACCTGCGATGCTGGAAGAAGCACGCAAGGCGTTACCTGACTGCCATTTTGTTGAAGCCGATATTCGCCAGTATAAGCCCGGCCAGCCGCTGAGTCTGATTTACGCTAATGCATCGCTGCAATGGATCCCTGACCATTACGATCTCCTGCCTCACCTTGTCTCTTTGCTTATGTTAAATGGCGTGCTGGCGATCCAGATGCCTGACAACTGGCTCGAACCCACCCATGTGGCGATGCGTGAAGTGGCGCTGGAGCAAGATTATCCCGATCGTGGTCGTGAACCGTTGCCCGGCGTACATGCCTATTTTGATATTTTGTCAGAAGCCGGTTGCGACGTAGATATCTGGCGGACAACGTATTTTCATAAAATGAGCTCTCACCAGGCCATTATTGACTGGGTCAGCGCCACCGGTTTGCGCCCCTGGCTGCAGGAGCTGAATGAGAGCGAGCAGAAACATTTTCTGAAACGCTACCATGAACTACTGGTAGAGCAGTATCCGCTCCAGGAAAACGGGCAGATACTGCTGGCTTTTCCACGGCTGTTTATTGTTGCTAAACGTCAACCCTGATGGCTTATGAGCGGGCTTCTTTGAGCAGCTGTTGAATGACCTTCTCTTGCTGTTCATAGTTGCCTTCGCCAAAAGAGGTGTAGCGTAACTGCCCTTTCGCATCAAAATAGTAATGTGCGGGCCAGTACTGGTTGCCGAAAGCATTCCAGATTTGATAGTTGTTATCGGTCACAACCCGATAGGGCAACTGCCACTTATTCACCGCATTTTTTACCGAGGAAAGCGGTTTTTCCCAGGGGTACTCGGGCGTGTGGACCCCAATCACCACCAGACCCTGTGACTGGTATTTTGTCGCCCAGTCACGCACATGCGGGAGCGTATGCTGGCAGTTGATACAGTCCCATGTCCAGAAATCGATCAGCACTACCTTACCGCGCAGCGATTCAGACGTGACACTGTCACCATTTATCCACCCTGTTCCACCGCTTAACGAAGGTAACTGACTGCTGGGCTCAGCCATCACGACTGGCTGAAGCTTCACCGGTGTGGTTGCCGGTTTTGCCAGATTCAGCAACGATGTTTCCAGATAGTCGGCAACGCCGTTAGCGCCTTTCAATATGGATGTTACGCCTGTTGCATTCAAAGCCACAGCCGCTAGCATCACGCCCCCCGCAGCCTTGCGTAATCTCTCCATCAGCGCCGACTTTGCTCTCAGCGGTGCCATCAGTTTTCGCCCACCGATAATAAGCAATCCCAGCATCAGCGCGCATCCGCTGCCATAGGCGGCCAGCAGAGCCCCTGTCGCAATGGCTGAATTCCCCGCAATATTAATGCTGAAAATGGCGCCCAGAATCGGTCCGGCACAGGGAGACCAGAGCAACCCCACGGCTAGTCCGGCCAGAAAAGCCGATGCTATACCGCGCGTTTGCCCGCTTCGGGTATTGAGGGCATTTCCCACGCTGACGGCAGGCTGCGCAATACGCCGGGCAAAGGACGGAGAGATTAAGCTCAGCGCGGCGATAGCCAGAATGAC
Source organism: Enterobacter sp. DVT3837 (assembly GCF_056238685.1). Taxonomy (NCBI): domain Bacteria; kingdom Pseudomonadati; phylum Pseudomonadota; class Gammaproteobacteria; order Enterobacterales; family Enterobacteriaceae; genus Enterobacter; species Enterobacter sp. DVT3837. Next base: position 811,508 of record NZ_JBWDLA010000002.1, read on the forward strand.
AAGCGCGACCCAGCGCCCGATAATGGTTGCCTCTGCAATCCACTCGCTGGCGACGGTGACGGCCATCGCCACCAGGGTGAACATCACGATCATCCCCGCAAAGAGCGCCAGAATATGTCGTCGTTGCCCCTGAAAGCCGGCGAACAGGAGCGGAATAACCGGGAGCGTACATGGACTGAGCAGGCTTATCATCCCACCTAAAAAAGCGATTATCAGAAACATAGTGACCTCACATGACAGATGCTGCAACGCTGCAGTGAGGCTATTTCATCGTACCGATGTGTTCAGGATATGTGTAAAACCTGAGGTTTTGTCTGGCTCTGTATCTGTCTCCCTGAGAGATACAAAGCCGTACAATTAGCGTCGAGGCAGTGCAATGGAGACGTCGAGCCCTCCCTCTGCGCGGTTTACCAGCTTCAGCTTTCCTTCGAGTTGGGCGGTGAGCTGCGCGGCAATAGCCAGACCAAGCCCGGTTCCGCCGGTGTCACGGTTGCGCGATGTTTCAACCCGATAAAAAGGCTGCAACACGGCCGCGAGCTCGGCCTCGGGTATTCCCGGCCCACCGTCCATGATGTGAATGACCACCTCTTCGGTAGACGAATCATCTATAGCGATGACGGCACGCTCGCCGAATTTCAGAGCGTTATCCAGCAAATTAGTCATCACCCGACGAAGCGCCTGCGGGCGCGTAACAACGGGTAAACGAGCCTCGCTTGCCTGAAACTGCACGTTTTTACCGATGTCCTGATAATCGCACGCTATGCTATTTACCCACGCGTTCAACTCCAGTTTCAGCGACGTCTCTTCCAGTGATTCTGATGACCGGGCATATGCAATCCCCTCCCGCACCAGACGCGACATGTTATCAAGGTCATTTAATAGCTTGTCGCGAAGCTCAGGTTGTTCAGCCATTTCGACACGCAGTTTCATGCGTGTTATTGGGGTCTGGAGATCGTGAGAAATGGAGGCGAGGATCTGCGCGCGGTCTTTGATATAGGACTGGATGCGAGTCTGCATTGCATTGAAGGCATGCGCTGCTCGTTGTACTTCAACCGGTCCCTTCTCTTTCATGGGGGCATTTGCCGAAGGATCCAGCGTATCTACTGCATGGGTAAATTGTGAAAAAGGCCGTATCACCTGTCGTACCGCGATCCAGGAGCAGGCAGCAAGGAGCAAAAGTTGCAGGATGAGAACAACAGGTAGCCAGCTTGCGACCGGCGGCATTCGGGGGATCAGGTCAATGGTCAGCGGCGAGCCATCGTGCAATGTGAGATGTGCCTGAATATGGGAAACAGAACCTGGAACCGCGGTAAAACTGAGCGGATAGTCAGCCGCGAGGGTCTCTTTTAACGTTCGGATGGCATCCTGAGAACGCTTATCCGTCGGCGCGGCGCCAGGCTCACCTGCACCGAGGATATAACGATAGTTACCCCGTTCAAGTCGCGGAAGCCAGGCCGCGCGTTCACTGGCGGGTAACCGGTCTAAAATGGCCACGCTGGTTGCAACATCGTATTCCAGATTACCGAGCATCACCGTGCGGGCACTGTGCATTCGTTCAACCATGACCAGCGTCATACTCAGGGCGTTGGCCAGCAAGAGACCCGCAAGCACAATGATCAGCAGTCGGGCAAGCAGTGAGCGTGGCCAAAGCGTCATTCATTAACCTCTTTGATTGTCACGGGCATGGTAAAAACATAGCCTTCACTGCGCACGGTTTTAATATAGGCAGGCGTGCGTGCATCTTCATTCAGACGCTGGCGAACCCGGCTTACGAGCAAATCGATAGAACGTTCAAACAGTTCGGCGTCGCGCCCTTGCGTCAGGTTGAGTAACTGATCACGGGAGAGAACACGTTGAGGATGGTCGAGGAATACGCGCAGCAGGCGATACTCCGCCCCGCTGAGCGCCACGATCACCCCTTCCGGGTCAATTAAGTGGCGGGCGACGGTATCCAGTTGCCATTCACCAAACATCACCAGTCGTCCTGCCTCGGTCACCTGTAAATTGGGCGGCATTGTGCGAAACCGCCGCAAAATTGCTTTGATACGTGCCAGTAGCTCACGGGCGACAAACGGCTTCACAACGTAATCATCCGCCCCCATTTCCAGTCCCAGGATCCTGTCCGTCTCTTCGCTGCGCGCCGTCAGCATCAGGATGGGCAAATCTTTGTGTTTGCCGCTGCGAAGCTGTCGGCACAGGGTGAGTCCATCATCACCGGGCATCATGACATCCAGCACTACCAGGTCGATATGCTGTTTATCCAACACGGCACGCATCTCTTTACCGTTTGCCGCACCGGTCGCGCGATAACCGGACTTAATGAGATAGTCGACAATCAGTTCACGAATATCCTTGTCGTCATCGACGACAAGGATATGATCAATATGCTCCACCGAACTCTCCTGACTGAGGGGTAACGTATTGAAAATAGCACATATCACAGCTTATCCGCGTCGATAACCGCCTTGACGAAATCCTGTGGATCTTCCTGAGGAGGGTTGTGCCCCACGGTTGCGCCGAAGGTGCGGTGCTCATATTTACCGGTAAATTTACCTGCATAGGCCTGCGGTGCCGGGTGGGGCGCACCGTTATTTCCGCCTTCAATGGTAATGGTCGGGACGGTAATATTCGGCAAAGTCGCCAGTTTTTGCTCGTAGCTGTCGTATTTACGCTCCCCTTTTTCCAGCCCTAAACGCCAGCGATAGTTGCTGAGCGTCACTGCGACGTGATCCGGGTTATCAAGGGATTTGGCGCTGGCGTTAAAGGCTGCATCGCTAAATTTCCAGTCAGGCGATGCCTGCGACCAGATTAAGCGCGCGAAATCATGCGTGTTTTTGGCATAGCCTTCAGCACCACGCTCGGTGGCGAAATAGAACTGATACCACCACTGCTGTTCGGCTTTTGGCGGCAACGGTTGTTTGCCAATCTGCTGGCTGCTGATGAGATATCCACTCACCGACACCAGTGATTTAACGCGCTCTGGCCAAAGCGCCGCAACGATATCCGCCGTACGGGCACCCCAGTCGTATCCCGCGAACACCGCCTGTTTGATATTCAAAGCGTCCATCAGGTTAACAATGTCTTTCGCCATCGCCGAAGGCTGGCCGTTGCGTGGCGTTTTTGCAGACAGGAAGCGCGTGGTGCCGTAGCCGCGCAGAGAAGGCACAATCACCCGGTAGCCTTTGGCCGCCAGCGCAGGCGCTACCTCGGCGTAGCTGTGAATATCGTAAGGCCAGCCGTGTAATAAAATGACCGGTTGACCATTTTTGGGGCCGATATCGACATAACCGACATTCAGATCGCCGGCGTTAATTTGCAGTGGATGATCAAAAGCTGACGCGAAGTTTGTGCCGGTGGCTTCGGCCTGACAGGACATCACCGTGCCAAGAGAAACGGTCAGTGCGAGGGTTGAGTACGCGAGTTTGCTGAACATGTTGGTATCTCCGGTTGAGTACATTTCACGGGGATATAACAACACCTCAATGTATAGCGGATATGTGCGAAAGCGGGTTTATTGCAAGCCTGTGTATGTATCCCGGGCGCTGATACAGTGTGATACAAACACAGGCGTTACAGATTTACAGGGAGAGGCGATAGCGGACGTAATCGTCAGCTTCACCATATTTATCATAGAGTTTACGCGCCGGATTGTTCTCCCGGGTGACCCAGTATAGTTTTGACCACCCTTCCCGTTTGCCTTCCTCTATCAGAGCATCAATGAGCGCCTTTCCGGCTCCCGCCCCGCGCTCGGTGGCATCGACAAACAGATCTTCCAGGTAACAAATGGGCGCTGTCGACCAGGTTCCTTCGTGCAGAATGCACATCGCGAAACCGATGACCTTTTCGTTCTTCTCTACTACGCGGCAGAACATCTGTGAACGACCTGATAGCGCCCTTTCCCATGTCGATGCGGTCACAGACTCCTCGAGGAAGCAGTCATAAAAATGGGTATAGCCATCCCACAGGGGACGCCATTGAGAATAATCATCTGCGCGTAAAGCTCTTACCGTGACAGCCATGTATTCCCTCGTATTACAAAGAGTTCGCCATTATCAAAACCCGACTTAGTTTTCGGTAACGTCACAACATCTCTTTAACGGATTTTTAGCCGCATTTCACGTGCCAGCCTGGCAAGACGCTGAGTACGACAATACAGCGTAAACAGCACAAAACCACTGCTATTCATCACTACCCGACAAAGTAACAGTGCGGAGAATGCGATGACTAGTGGCCAAATACTTCCGTCATGGGAAAGCAGAAGATATAGCGTCTGAACGAGGGTTAGTACCAGCATAACTATGAACAGCGTCATAAACCCCAGCAATCCCGACGTTGCCCCTCGTGCCAGAAGCACGCTTATAACAATGAGCGCGCCTGTCATTATTAATGATGGTACGAAAAAGCTCAGTGCATGATTTAATGGAGATAACCCCTGCATAGTATGGAGAAAAGGCAAAAGGTTAAACGCAAACACCACTAAAAACAGAGGGAACAACGTGGCTACCGGGTAAGGATTTTGACGCGGCAACTCGCTAAGGGGACGAGAAAAATACTGTTCCATCTCGGGAGTGGAATAGTTCAACAAACGAGGATCACGACGAGCAATAGCTTCCTCTATCTCTCTGCCATGCTGCAGAAGATCCAGGAAAACCCGTCCGGTTAAAAAACTCAGAAACCTCATCAGAATACCGCCAGCGACTGGATGGTACCGATAATGTATTTACCGGTCCGTGGTATGTTACTGGGCGCTGCAACAACTCCACTCACTGCACTCCCAGCCAGAGCCGCGGCACTTGTGACCACTTGTCCAAGTTGTCGAGTGAGTTCTATCTGAACTGGATTTGCCCCTATATTTCCAGACACCTGTTATCACTTAACCCATTACTGGCCTGCTGCCGCAGATATTCCCGTGGCGAGCGATAACCCAGTGCACTATGCGGATGCCATTCGTTATAATGCTCGAACGCCTCTGCAAGGTTCTTTGCTGCCGTTAACCCGTCTGGTTTAGGCATGATACTGATGTAGTCACGCTTTATCGTTTTCACGAAGCTCTCTGCTATGCCGTTACTCTCCGGACTCCGCACCGCCGTGTTCTTCGGTTCAAGCCCCAACATCCGGGCAAACTGCCGTGTTTCATTAGCCCGGTAGCATGAACCATTATCCGTCAGCCACTCTACTGGAGACGCCGGAAGCTCGTTGCCGAAGCGGCGTTCCACCGCTCCCAGCATTACGTCCTGTACTGTTTCACTGTCGAAGCCGCCCGTAGTGACTGCCCAGTGCAGTGCCTCACGGTCACAGCAGTCCAGCGCGAACGTGACTCGCAGTTTTTCTCCGTTATCACAGCGGAACTCGAACCCGTCAGAGCACCATCGTTGATTGCTTTCTTTCACGGCCACTTTGCCAGTATGTGCCCGTTTCGATGGCGGTACAGCGGTTTTTCGCTCAAGCAACAGCGCATTCTGGCGCATGATCCGGTAAACACGTTTGGCATTGATCGCAGGCATACCATCAAGTTCGGCCTGTCTGCGAAGCAGCGCCCATACCCGACGATAACCATACGTGGGCAGCTCTCCGATAACATGGTGTATACGGAGAAGCACATCCGTATCATCTGAGTGACGGCTGCGGCGACCATCTTTCCAGTCATCGGTTCGTCTGAGAATTACGTGCAACTGCGCACGCGACACCCGGAGACAACGGCTGACTAAGCTTACTCCCCATCCCCGGGCAATAAGGGCGCGTGCGCTATCCACTTTTTTGCACGCCCGTATTCAACGGCTTCTTTAAGGAGTTCATTTTCCATCGTTTTTTTGCCGAGCAGGCGCTGGAGTTCTTTAATCTGCTTCATGGCAGCAGCAAGTTCAGAGGCAGGAACGACCTGCTCTCCTGCGGCCACAGCAGTAAGACTTCCCTCCTGGTATTGCTTGCGCCAGAGAAATAACTGGCTGGCTGCCACACCGTGTTGCCGGGCAACAAGGGAGACCGTCATTCCCGGTTCAAAACTCTGCTGAACAATAGCGATCTTTTCCTGTGTAGTACGCCGTCTGCGTTTCTCCGGTCCTAAGACATCAATCATCTGCTCTCCAATGACTAGTCTAAAAACTAGTATTAAGATTATCACTTATTTAAGTGATATTGGTTGTCTGGAGATTCAGGGGGCCAGTCTATGAACCGGTCCGGTAGGAAAGCGTTTCGGATAAAGACCTGCGCGAATAAGAGCTTTAATCTCTTTGTTACTTATACCCGGGTTTTGTGCGCGAATTATCAATTCGGTCAAACGAGCGCGATCCTGACGAGGATAGTTTTTCAACCACTCAGTGGCTTTCAAAGAAGATATGGATTTCATTGCACGCCAGGTGGTAATCGCTTCTTTTAATGCACCTCCGGCACTTGCTAACGAAATTAAATCCAGTGATGTAGAGGTTGCTACGTACCATTCTTGCGTATCGAGCCAGGCAACATTTCCGCCACCGTTTTCAACCAAATCATAGATACGATAAAGGCCATTAACACATTGCAACCCAGTGGCGATGGTACCAGCGTAGCCAATAGCCACTAAGACGCCACTGCCTCCTGCGGTAATAGGTGTTGCTGCAGTGCCCGCAAGCATCACGCCTCCAGTAATGATCATCGCACCACATGAAAGTACCGTTGATGCTAGCTCAGTTCCCATGGATGTGGATGTCACTGCATCAGTCAAGGATTTACCTACGATAGAAGCGGATGGCTGGGATGTTGCTTTAGTTACAATAACATGGGTTACAATGCCACTTTGCCCATTAGCATGACGTTGCCCAGATCGAACCAGGTAGCGTTGAGCACCGTCAGAATAAATGATCCCGGCCTTAGCAAATTCGCGATTACAGTCCATAGCGGAACCTAGCGCGTTGAAATCAAAATCTGCAGCCCCAAGCCCTGCAATGCGTGCAAAATCATAGCCGGGGAGATTTCTCTCAGGGTTCATTCCAGGCAAAACCATACAATACTCCTTTTGCGTGTGGATAAATTGAACTCAACCTATCTGACTGTAACCGTTCGGAATGCAAAGCAAAATTTTGGTAGTAAATTACTTATAACGCAACCAAATAGAATGTGATAGAAGTGAAAATATCAGAACCCAAACAAAAGCATAACGCTTAAATATGGAGATCCGCGGATGACGATACCGACTCTCACGACAGAACGCCTATTGCTAAAACCGTTGGTTGCCGAAGATGCCGTCCAGATACAGAAGCTTTATCCGCGCTGGGAGATCGTCCGCTATATGGTCTCTTCTGTACCCTGGCCCTACCCGGATAACGGCGCGGAAAACTATGTCAATAATGTGGCGCTGCCGGATATGGCAAAAGGAATTGCCTGGTTCTGGAGCATCCGCCGTCGCGACGTTCCCGATGAACTGATGGGCATTATCTGCCTTTACGATGTCGAAGATAATAACCGTGGTTTTTGGCTGGCTCCGGAGTTTCAGGGTCAGGGATTTATGCGTGAGGCCAGTATTGCAGCAACGGATTATTGGTTTAATACACTGAACAAGTCGGTATTGCGTGCGCCAAAAGCCGCTGCAAATAGCCGCTCCCGACGTATTTCGGACAGTAGCGGCATGCGGCTTATCAGGACAGAAAAGAAAGCGTACGTCAGCGGAATACTGGATTCTGAGCTGTGGGAGATCACCCGCGACGAGTGGAACGCCCGTCAGGTCAGCTGGTAATGTTTATCCGGCATCAGCCTGTCAGGAATAGTCTCTTCATCGTTCATCTGCAGCAGATCGCGTTCCATCATGTTGCAGATGGCGTCCAATGGCAGGTCATTATTTTCTGTACCAAACGGGTCTTCCAGTTCTTCCGCCAGTGCATCCAGCGAGATGAAAGTGTAAGAAATCAGCGCAGAGACAAACGGCGTCATGTAATGCAGGTCCACAACCAGCGCGAACGGCAGCATGATGCAAAACAGATACACCGTACGGTGCAGAATTAACGTATACGCAAACGGCACTGGAGTCGTCGCAATACGCTCACACCCAGACAGAACGATGGACATGTCGTTCAGACGGTTATTCAGACTGTGGAAAAGAATGTCTGATAGTTGTCCGTTACGACGTCGAACAGCCAACCACTCTCCCATGATCAGCAAAATACGGTTCGCCGGCGAGTTGGCTTCCATCACTTTTTTTAAATCATCTGCGGCAAGATAGCGAGACAACTGACCGGCGTTCATTTCCCGGCGCAGGGTCATGCGTAAACAGTTGGCGAAGGCAATCTGCAGGCGGACAAATTCACCCAGATACTTATCGTCTGGTAGGGTGTTTTTTACCTCGCGAAACAGAGAGCGGGCCGCTATCATCAGTTGCCCCCAAAGCAGGCGAGCTTCAACGTAGCGCGAATAACAGGCGTTGTTTCTGAAACCTAAAAAGATAGCGATCGCCACGCCGAGAATGCTAAATGGCGCAACCGTAAATTTGATGCCGAGAGAGGTATACCACGGTAGCATCACGATCACGGCGATAGATAACAGGAAGTTAAGTAATAGTCGGGTATAGATTTTAGGCAGTACTGAGCCATGCCAGACAAAAATCATTTGCAGCCAGTGCTGCTTAGGACGAACAATCATAGTGAGTTTCAGAAAAGAAAAGAGCGTGGTTATTAAACGTGATCCCCCACACGGTTGCAAGCATGTTAATGGAACATTGAATTTTCACACCTGTTTAGCTTTAACCGCACGGTGCTGCATCTGAATTTTAAAACAGGCATAATAGTATGTTGTAACTAAATGGCGTTATTATTAAACCCGGCCGAAGCCGGGTAACGTCCTTAGCAAAGCGGTTTTACCGCTGAGCGCATTCCTTTCAACAAAATGGCATCAAGATCCAGTGTCACCTGGTCTACGAGGCCACGAACCTGAGTGAGATCCTGCTCCCAGTGCTCACTTACGCTCAATACCGCCTGCACCAGCTCACGGGTACTGATCTGCTTATCGTGATGCTGCGCCCACAGCTGTTGATAACGTTCGAGCCAGTGTGCATCATCCTGCACCGGATAGCGTTCCCCGTTACGCTCTGCACGATAGAACGCCATCAGTGCCGCTAAGGCAAATGTCAGGCGTGCAGGTAATTTACCTGTCGCTTTCTGCCCTGCCAGCAGCTGCGGCAGTATACGAGTGCGATATTTGGTCATGCCGTTGAGCGCAATAGAGAGCAACTGATGCCTGATGTAAGGATTACGGAACCGACCTGTTACCGCGCTGGCGAAAGATTCCAGTTCATCACGCGGTAGATCCAGAACAGGAATAATTTCCTGATAAATCGCTTTCTCGACGAAGGCGCAAACGTCGCTATCATTCATCGCCTCACCTACCGTATCCAGCCCTGCCTGAAATGCCACCGGCACCAGCGCCGTGTGTGCACCGTTCAGAATCGCGACTTTTCGCTCTTTGTATGGCTTGATGTCATCAACAATCAGCACATTTAGCGGGTATTTATCCAGGCAAAGCTCACGGGCAAGGGATGCCGGTCCCTGAATGACAAATAAATAGAAATGTTCAGCCGTATCCAGGAACCCATCGTGATAACCCAGCTCAGCTTCCAGCGTGGCCACTTCGTCACGCGGATAACCGGTCACAATACGGTCGACCAGCGTCGAACAGAAGCTGTTGGCCTCGTTCAGCCAGCGGATAAAAGCGGCAGGCAGCGCCCACTCTTGCGCATAGCGCAACACCAGTTCACGAAGTGCATCTCCGTTGTAGTCAATCAATTCACAGGGAATGATTATCCAGCCTTTGTCTGGCGCGCCGTTGAAGTGACTGAAACGCTCAAACAGCAGTCGCGTCAGCTTCGCCGGGTAACTCACTGCGGGGGCATCTTCAAATCTGTCACCGGCGTGATAACTTATCCCGGCTTCGGTGGTATTCGAGAAAACAAAGCGCATATCCGGGTTGTGAGCCAGTTTCAGGAACTCATCATACTGGCTATAGACGCTGATCTCCCGGTTAACGGAACGGATAAGACGGGCATCGCTCACCGCCTCACCCTGCGCATTCAGGCCACGAATAATCGTGGTATACAGGCCATCCTGTGTGCTAAGCGACGGCGGGAAGTCACTTTGAATAGGACGAACGATAACCACACCAGCGTTAAGATCGGTATGTTCATTTAACAAATCGAGTTGCCAGTCGACGAACGCACGCAGGAAATTGCCTTCACCAAACTGAATGATACGTTCAGGATATTGCGCACCGGGAAAATCACGACGGTTGAGAGTGTCCACTTTAGGTTCCTTTTATAATTAGTCATACAGCCTGATAAGATTGGTACGATAACTTATCAAAATCTGACGACCAGAAACCCTGTTTTGATCAATCCCGGTGCAGTTGTGCAAAATAATTACAGGAACTTGTAGAACACGGACGTGGCCGTCATGGCACCGTCCGGCATAAGAGCATAGCGTGGGATCTCGCCGACCTTTTGCCAGCCAGCGCGCTGGTAAAACGTCTCGGCGCCGCTGCCTGCGGAAGTATCAAGCACCAGCACGGAAATGCCTCTGGCTCTGGCCTGAACTTCAAGCGCTTCCATTAGCGCCATCGCGGCCCCTTTCCGACGCGCTTTCTCATGAACCAGCAGCTTCGCTACATCGGCGCGATGCGGCTGGTTTTCCGGCTGGTCTGTGATTAACTGCACCGTTCCGATGATGCCGTCCTGCGGGTCGACACAGGCCAGCACGAGGCGCTCATTGCGCCCTACGCTTTCAGCAATACCGCGCCAGAAAGAGCGGCCCTTCTCCAGACTAAAGGGAAGCATAAAGCTGACGGATGCGCCGCCGTTGACACAGTTTTCGAGGATCCCGGCCAGGGCATCAATATGGGTGAGAATGTCTTCGCGGGTGAGGCTTTTGATTTGCAGTGAGGTATTCATTGTTATTCCTTACGTTGAATACGCTCACTGTGCATTTAACATCTTCTTAACGCAAACGGATCGGACATAGGCTTTTGTTATGTCACCGGGCGCGCTGGCGCTGCTGTTTCATGGCATACATCTTTTCATCAGCATCTTTTAACCACTGCTGCAGGTCGTTGCCGTTATGATCGAATTCACTTAGCCCCCATGAGAAGTGAAGCGACCAGGGGTGTAACTTGCGGGCGTTATAGTTTTCTACCTGCTCGACGAGATACTGCATGGCAATCCAGGCGCCCTGCTCATCCGTATCCGCAAACAGCACGGCGAACTCGTCCCCGCCAAAACGAACCAGCAGATCCGCTTCACGGAAAGAAGCACGCATCAGTTGCGCCATGGCTTTCAGCGCCTTATCCCCCTCTTCATGCCCGAAGCGATCGTTAATTTCCTTAAAGCGATCCAAATCCAGCCAGCCGAGCGTCAGCGGCTCGGCCCGGCGCCGGGCAACGGAAAGCGTGAAACGCACGAGTTGATTAAAACCCCGACGGTTGAATAGCCCGGTTAATTCATCCGTGGTCGCCGCGCTGATGGCAGCAAATTCATCTTCCGCCAGTGCGCCAAGGTCTCCCAGGACAGCAAGGTCGGCGTCAGAAAACTCCCGGGGAGCGTAATCAATCAGGCACAGCGAACCTACGCTTGCGCCATCGCGCAGGCGCAATGGGAAGCCCGCGTAGAAACGAACACCGGGTTCGCCTGCCACCAGCGGATTATCAGCAAAACGATCGTCCTGTAGCATATCTCCCACCACCAGCGGCGCTTCGGTAAGGATCGTATGGCCACAAAATGAGATGTTACGTGGCACACTGCCGGGTGCCTGCCCATCGGCTGATTTAACGATCAGGGCATGTTCATCAATAAGATTGACCATCGCAAGCGGCACCTGGAAGAATCGCTTTGCCAGTCGTGTTAAGCGGTCAAACGATGGGGAACCGTCAATCTCGAGCAAACCAGACTCACGCAGTGAGTTAAGACGTTCCGTTTCATTTTCAGGGATTGCAGGTGCTTTCATAATGTCTCCTGACGTAAAGCGTTACTCAAAGCGTAGCTTAAACAGGGACATTGTCAGTGTTCTAACATCCTGCTAAGTCGCTTACTATTCACGTCAATGCCTTATGACGATTAACGCAGCTATGTTTCACTCCCGGAGGTCGCGGCAATTTGCTCGTCCGACACCCGGGCGCTGGTACGATTTCGACCCGCTTTTTTTGAACGATAGAGATGATCGTCCGCTTCGGCCATCAGTTTGTTGAAGACCTCAGTCAACTGCCATGACTCAGCCTTGCCACTCCCCAGGCCAATACTGACCGTCAGATGGAGCGCTTGCTGACGCCATGTAAAAGGGTGACTGGAAACAGTGGACCGGATACGCTCAGCCAGTTCAAAACCATTCTGTGCGTCGCCAGAATTTACCACCACCGCGAACTCTTCTCCGCCCATTCGCGCCACCATCCCATCTTCACCAACGACCTCCTGAACCTGCTGGGCGAACGACGCGAGCACACGATCACCGCACTCATGGCCGTAGTTATCATTAATGCTTTTGAAGTAATCAATATCCAGCAGCATGACGGTCAGAAAACGTGAATGGCGGTGCGTTTCTTCACGCTTTAACGCCTCATAAAGGCCGGAACGCGAGTAAACCTGCGTTAAAAAGTCGTAATCCGCCCTGAGAGAAACCTGGCGAATCAGGGAATTAATCGCTGCCATGCTGACGGATACCATCACCGGGCAGATTGCCATTGTGGCGATCCCCAGACGGGCTGAAAACATCATCGGCGTCGTAAACGGCGTCGCCACGGCAATATTAATAATCGAGTTGGCGACCAGAATGATTTCAGTCGCGCCCGTGATAAACGTCAGCAGACAGGTCGCAGGCAATGAGTAGCGAACCGCACACCAGATAAGCGCAGGAAGAGGAAATGAGAGACTCCCCGCCCCGCCAATCACCACCGATGCAACCACCGAGACGATCAAGGCAATCACCGGCAAGAGCTGTTCAAGACGTAACCTGAATTCACGCAGGGGCATACGTAACGTGAGCATACAAGGCACAACAAGCACGCCGGTTGAGAATTGTTCGCTAAACCAGTCGGCAAACAGCGGCCAGAAGGTGTGACTATCAATCCCCACTGACCCCACCGCACCGAGCAACGCACAAAGCAGCGCGGCAATCAGGCAGTAGTTAAACAGACGTAACGCGTTGAGCGGGTCTGGGGTTTTATTCATTAACCGTCTGTCGCGCTGAACCAGCACGGCGACAACAACGATAAAGATCATATTAGACAGATTAATCACCACTGAGGCCATTCCCCAGTTGGTCGTCACTGCGTCGTACGTCAGCATAGCAACATACGACACCGCGTAATAATGCAGGCGATTCAGATAGACATAACGGGCAAAGATCCCCGCCATGACGCCATTCAGCGGCCAAAACAGCGACAAAGCCTCAATCAGCCGTAATTCCGCCCCCACAAAATAGAATAAGGTGGTGAGAATAAAAATCGCCAACGCATTTCGCAGCGGCGTATCGGGTTGGAACAGCCTGAAAGCGGTAAGAGCAGAACGCATTAAATATCATTCCATATGTTGCTTATGGCAATTACTGCGGTCGTCAGCATAGTCGGGACTAACTTAGGATGCATCTATAACACAATTACAACGGGATCATAACTCGTCAAATTTAGGTGTTCATCTGGAGCACCAGCCAGTGGTGGATCACGCTGACGATATAATGCTGTTGCTGCGCCGTAAGCTGAACACCCTGCGGAATGTTATGCCATTTTGCCAGACAACCCCGACAACAGGTGGCCGTAGCATGTTGGGCAATAAACACCGGGTGACCACGCATCGGTGTCTGTTTGCCATCATTTACCGGCAAGGCCGGAGCAAGGCGCTTTTCTACAAAGTCAGCGGCATGCCGATCGATGGTTTCGGCACCTTTGTCCCAGCAGTACTGTCTTTCCTTATCGCCTAAGCGAAAGCGCGAACGAAAAGTCGATCGCGCCAGGCGGGAAAAGAGAGGGTCAAGGTCAGGCATCAGTACACGGAACGCCCAAGACGCTGGGTCAGTTTTTCCAGAACCGCCACACCGGCAAGTGAATTCCCCGTTTCATCCAGCTCCGGGCTCCAGACGGCAATCGCCATTTCATGAGGCACAATTGCCACCACACCGCCGCCAACGCCCGATTTTGCCGGGAGGCCGACGCGCCAGGCAAACTCGCCAGCGTTTTGATACATCCCGCTGGTTGCCATCAGCGCATTAATCTGACGCGCCTGCAGAGGCGAAACCACCGGCTGGTTAAGATGCGGAGCGTGCCCCTGGTGCGCCAGGAACAGGAATGTCTGAGCCAGCTCAACACAGCTCATTTTCAGGGCGCAGTAATGGAAATAATTTTGCAGTACAGTCGCCACGTCATTATGGAAATTGCCGAAGGATTTCATCAGCCAGGCGATGGCGGCATTGCGGGCGGAGTGTTCAAATTCCGAGCGCGCAACCACCGGATCGTAGGCGATATCGTCTACGCCTGAAAGCTGGCGAACAATCTCAAGCATTCTCTGACGCGGCGCGCTAAGGCGGCTTTGCAACATGTCGCAGACCACCAGCGCCCCGGCATTGATAAAGGGATTTCGCGGTTTACCCTGTTCGATTTCAAGCTGCAGCAGTGAGTTAAAAGGCTGGCCGGAAGGATCTTTACCCACGCGCTGCCAGATCTCGTCACCTTCATACTGGCGCATAGCTGCAACCAGACTCAGCACTTTGGAAATGGACTGAATGGAAAAACGTTCAGTTGCGTCGCCTGCCTGGTATCGCTGTCCGTCCAGGGTGCAGATAGCGATGCCAAGTTTATTCCCGCTGACCGAGGCAAGGGCCGGAATGTAGTCGGCAACTTTCCCCTTTCCAATTAACGGACGAACCTGCGCCAGAATCTCGTCCAACATCTCATTATGGATGACCGCAGCCACACTTTGCTCCTTGCCCTCAGGCTAAAACGGGCTGCGAGTATAACAGAGGCTAATGTATTGCGTCAGGCGCTAAGACGAAAACGCGAAACCGCCTGCAATAAAAGATCGGATTGCTTTTGCAGCCGCACTGAGGAATCCGAGGCGTCAGAGACCAGTAAATCCGTCTGACGGGAGACCTGATTAAGCGCCTGCAGCTGGCTCGTCATCCGATGAATACTCTCTCCCTGACTGAGCGTGGCGGCTGAGATCTCATTCAGCAAACTACTTAAATTCCCCACCAGACCGGTGACCTGCTGCAAGTTCTCCTCCATCAGGTTAACGGCGCGGGAACCGTCTTCAATGCCCTGCAAAGAGCGATTGATTAGCTCCTGGATAGTCTGCGTCGAATGACTGCTCTTTCTGGCCAGCAGTCCGACTTCCCTGGCGACAACGGCGAACCCCCGCCCCTGGTTCCCGGCATGGGCAGCCTCGATGGCGGCATTCAGCGCCAGGATATTGGTCTGAAACGCCACGCTGTCGATCATTGCCACGATCCCGCGCATCTCTGAGGATCGGTCGACGATCGCCTGCATAGAGGCATTAACGGCAGACATCATCCGATCTCCGCCAACTACCGCCTGGCGCGCTTCATCAGCCCGCGAGCTGGCGAGTCTGGCGTAACCGGTGTTCCCTTCTACATGCGTTTCCAGTGCCGCAATATGCGCCGTTACGTCCTCAAGCTCTTTCGCCTGACGTGCCGACTGCTGATACAGCTTCTGGTTGCCCTGCGCCAGGGCACCAATGTTCTCAACCATAGAGGTGGTCGCATTGCTGACCTCAGACACCAGCTGCTGCAAACCCTGTTGCATGGTGGCAATACTGTCGCTGAGCTGCCCTATTTCCCGGTTGAAACGTATGACACCCGGCGGGATGCCGGAGAGATCTCCGGCAGCCAGTCGGTTGATATGCGCAATCAACCGACGCAACGGCGTAATCACCCATCGGGACATGCCGAACCAGACGGCAATAGCGATGGCGAGTAACAAAACCGGAGCAAACAGGAACAACGTTTGCAGACCGGAAAGCTGCGCCATCAACGTCTGGCGGCCCTGCACAGCCTGCTGCTCGCTGGCTTGCTGGTAGCGCGCGTAATTGTCGTTAAAGTCTGTCTGAAAAGCCTGAGCCGGTACGGCAAAAAACGCGTCGATAGTGTTGGTTTTGACCAGACCTTCCGCCTGCTCTTTGATCGCGCCGTAGAACAGCTGATAGCTGTTCGTCAGGGCTTCATCTTTCGGCGGATTGAGCGCCAGCCAGGCCTTCCATGCCTGCTGAGAAACCGTCAGCGCCTTTTGCGCGTCATCCATCAGGCTATGCCAGCTTCCGTCGGAGCCGGTCTCTTTATCCTGCATAAACCAGACGCCGGATCGGTTAAGCAGATCGCTTGCTGCCAGCAGGGAAACGCGGGCCAGATCCAGCTTACTCTGTTGCTGATACGCCAGCAGATTTTGCTGCTCGTTGCGTTGGGCTTCGTTCAGTGAGGCGTTAAGCAAAAATGAAGAGGAGAGCTGCAGCGCGGAGAAAAGGCCAATAATACAAAAAATACCCGTCAGCAGGCCAAAGTGACGAGGGATAACACGCTGCGCAATACGGCGGAAAATTTGCGTTAGGTTCATGATTTTCTTCATTAACAATGCGTTAGACGCGTGCGAGTCTACGAAATGAAAATGACAGAACCATTGCAAAGAAATGACAACGGCCCTCGTGATGAGGGCCGTATAAATTACACGCGATCCTTCCACACCGTCTGCACGTTGCAGAACTCGTGCAGCCCAAAGTGGGAAAGCTCGCGGCCAAAGCCGCTTTTCTTCACGCCACCGAAGGCCACGCGCGCATCGCTGGCGCTAAAGCCGTTGATAAACACGCCGCCGCACTCCAGCTCGCGCGAGAATTTATCCGCAAGCGCTGCGTCAGCGGTAAAGACGGTTGCTGACAGACCAAAGTCGCTGTCATTGGCAAGCGTCAGAGCGTGCTCCGCGTCTTTCGCAACCGTAATGGCCGCGACCGGACCAAACAGCTCCTGGCGGAAGGCCGTCATCTCAGGCGTCACATTGCCGAGTACGGTCGGGGCATAATAATTGCCCTCACCGCTGATTTTCTCCCCGCCCAGCAGCAACGTTGCCCCTTCAGCCAGCGTGGCCTGCACCTGCTGATGCAGTTCATCGCGCAGGTCAAAACGCGCCATTGGGCCAATATAGTTCTCTTCCCGATCCGGAGCACCCATCTTCAGCGCAGAAACCGCATCGACAAAACGTTGGGTAAAGGTATCCGCAATACCCTCTTCCACAATGAAGCGTTTTGCTGCCGCACACACCTGTCCAGTGTTCTGGTAGCGACCCGCCACCGCCGCCTTCACGGCAAGATCGAGGTCAGCATCGTTGAGAACGATGAATGGGTCAGAGCCCCCCAGTTCAAGAACGCATTTTTTCAGCGCCGCTCCGGCCTGCGCGCCAATCGCCGCACCGGCGCGCACGCTGCCGGTTACGGTAATTGCCGCAATACGACGATCGTTAATCACCTGGCTCACGCCATCATTAGTGGCATTCACCCAACCAAAAACGCCTTCAGGAAACCCTGCGTCTGCAAAAATCTGCGCAATAAGATCGGCTGAACCGAGGACGTTTGGCGCATGCTTAAGCAGATAGCTGTTTCCGGCGAGCAGGATCGGTACCGCACCGCGCAGCACCTGCCAGAGCGGGAAGTTCCACGGCATCACCGCGAGAACCGGTCCCATTGGTCGGTACTCAATCACCGCCTTCTGGTTTTCCACCAGCGTGGGCTCCGCGCGCAGCATCGCCGGGCCATGCTCAGCATACCAGTCGCACAGACCGGCGGATTTTGCCACTTCCGCCCGCGCCTGCAGAATGGGTTTTCCCATTTCCCGGGAGATCGTCTGCGCCATCTCTTCCGCACGGTTGCGCAGCGCTGCGCCGAGATCGCGTAGTTTCTGCGCACGGTGTGAAACGCTTTCGCGTCGCCACTGACGAAAACCCGCGTCAGACAGTGAAATCGCGTGTTCAACCTCCTCCTGGGTTGCCCACGGCCAGGCTGCGAGCGTTTCCCCCGTCGTCGGGTTCACAGAGAAGGCATATGTTGCAGGTGAATAAGTCATGATGTTCTCCACGTTAAAACGGTTGATTAATTGTGGCCCACTCTGCTATTTCTTAAAAATGAATAATACTAACCACCTTATTCACGAATCGAGAATGCTATGGATTTAACCCAGCTTGAAATGTTTAACGCCGTCGCACAGACAGGCAGTATCACCCAGGCGGCGCAGAAGGTGCATCGCGTGCCGTCTAACCTGACGACCCGCATCCGCCAGCTGGAAGCTGACCTTGGCGTTGAGTTGTTTATTCGTGAGAACCAGCGTTTGCGTTTATCCCCCGCCGGGCATAACTTCCTGCGCTACAGCAAGCAGATCCTGGCGCTGGTGGATGAAGCGCGCATGGTCGTCGCGGGAGATGAACCCCAGGGGTTATTTGCCCTCGGGGCGCTGGAAAGTACCGCTGCGGTACGCATTCCTGAGACGCTGGCGCAGTTTAACCAGCGCTACCCGCGTATCCAGTTTGCCCTTTCTACCGGGCCATCCGGGACGATGATTGATGGCGTACTCGAGGGAACCTTAAGCGCCGCCTTTGTCGACGGGCCACTTTCGCACCCGGAACTGGAGGGAATGCCCGTCTACCGCGAAGAAATGATGCTGGTCACCCCCGCCGGACATGCGGAGGTCAAACGTGCCACGCAGGTGAGCGGTAGCGACGTCTACGCTTTTCGCGCGAACTGCTCGTACCGTCGACACCTGGAAAGCTGGTTTCATGCGGACAGAGCCACGCCCGGGCGCATTCACGAGATGGAGTCCTATCACGGTATGCTCGCCTGTGTTATCGCGGGTGCGGGTATTGCGCTGATGCCCCGTTCAATGCTTGAAAGCATGCCGGGGCATCATCAGGTTGAGGCGTGGCCGCTGGCGGAAAACTGGCGCTGGCTGACCACCTGGCTGGTGTGGCGCCGCGGGGCAATGACTCGCCAGCTGGAGGCCTTTATAGCGCAGCTAAACGAACGTCCACAACCAGTGCCTTCTCCATAAACAGGCTGAGCGGATCGTCAACGTACGGCGCAAACGCCGGGCGCATTTCGTACCCGCACTGTTCGTAAAGCCGAACCGCAGCGCGCTGTTTGATGCCCGTCTCCAGCCGTACCGTGTGGCAATGTCGGCTGAGGGCTTCGTCCTCCAGTGCGGCCAGCAGCGTCTCTCCAAGATGTTGGCCCCGATGGGCCGGGTCGATATAGACCCGCTTCATCTCCCCCGTTCCGTCACCGTTGAGAACGACCGCTCCACACCCGACAGCCTGGAGCTGCTGGTCGCGAATGATCATCAAAATTAACGATGACTCTGGTAGCGCAGTCAGATCAAGCAGATGGTTACTTTCGGCGGGATAGAGTTCGCTCTGATAGCGGTCAAGCGCCGCAATCAGTTTGAGGATATCCGGGTGACGGGCAGACTCAGAGGTAATGGAATACATGGCAGGCTCCTTGCTTTTTTTGTGAGACTAAACTTCAACATAGCGCAGCCCTGCCATGGTGCTTCATAGTATTAACTTATAGCGATCCACTCTTAGCGTAAATAGATACGCCCTTTCAGATACAAGGTCGCCTGGCCGCCAATTAACACCCGGTCACCCTTCAGTTCGCAGCGCAGATCCCCGCCGCGATACGACACCTGGCGGGCATTCAGTGAGGTTTTACCCAACTTCTCCCTCCAGTATGGGATCAGCATGCTGTGGGCGGATCCTGTGACCGGATCTTCCGGCACCCCTTCACCCGGGCAGAAGAAGCGACTGACGAAATCGTACTCATCACCCGGCGCCGTCACGCAAACCATTTTATCCAGCGGGAGCATCGCCGCGATGTCCGGCGTTAGTGCTTCCACCGCCTGCTGGCTCTCCAGCACCACCATGTAATCTCGACCAACGCGCACCTCTTTCGCCTCTGTGATGCCCAGCGCGCTAAACAGCACCGCAGGTGGGTTATCGACCCCCTCCGTTGACCACGCAGGGAAATTCAGGGTCAGCCAGTCGCCGCTGCGTTTTACCGTCAGTTCGCCGACAAAGCGCGTGGTGAAGGTGATTTCGGTATGAGGGTAATCAAGGTATTCGAAAATAACGTGTGATGCCGCCAGCGTGGCATGGCCGCACAGGTTAATTTCATCAAGCGTGGTAAACCAGCGCAGCTCAAACCCGTCGTCGGTTCGTACAAAAAAAGCTGTCTCAGACTGGTTATGCTGCTGCGCCATTTTGAGCAGCGTCTCGTCCGGCAACCACTCTTCCAGAGGACACACTGCTGCCGCATTGCCGCCAAACGTTTTGTCACTAAAGGCATCCACCAGATAAAATTCAATTTCCTGCATTGTCTCTTCCTCTCTTGTTATGGGTATTCAGCGCAGAAAAACTGTGCCTTTTAAATAAAGTGCTGCCTGGCCGCTCATCAGCACGCGTGAGTCTTTCAACTCGCAGCGGACATCCCCGCCGCGTACGGAAACCTGACGAGCAAGCATCGTCGTTTTACGCAGTTTTTCACTCCAGTAAGGAATGAGCATCGTATGTGCAGAGCCAGTAACCGGATCTTCCGGGACGGACACCCCCGGCGAGAAGAAGCGGCTGACAAAATCATATTCACCGTCTCCCCGTGCCGTTACCGTCACTTTATGTTCGCCTGGCGTCATCGCGGAGATGTCTGGTGCGAGCGCTTCGACCTGCTGGCGATCGTCCAGCATGATGAGCCAGGCCCGGCCTTTACGGGCTTCAGCGTAGTGGCTGATCCCCAGGGCCGAGAGCATCTCCGGCGGGGGCGTCTCTTCATGAGTTGGGCATGCCGGGAAATCCAGTGTCATCCAGTCACCTCCACGGCTTACCGTCAGGCGGCCAGATGCGGTATCAAAGTGGATCCGCGAGTCGGGATAATCCAGTTCGGTAAACAGGACATACGCCGCCGCCAGCGTGGCGTGACCGCAGAGATTCACTTCCGTAAGGGTGGTAAACCAGCGTAGCTCAATCCCCCCTTTACTGCAGACGAAAAAAGCCGTCTCCGACTGATTATGCTCTTGCGCCATTCTCAGCAAGGTCTCATCGGGTAACCATGTCTTCAACGGGCAAACCGCTGCCGGATTGCCGCCAAAGGTTTTGTCACTGAAGGCATCAACCAGATAAAAATCAATCTCCTGCATTGTCTTACCGCCTGTTTTTATTATGTTGTTCTTTTATATTCAATGAAAACGACGTTCCCGGCTACCGCTTTCATAAGGTAAATATTGAGATCTGCATCACATAATGATTGAGTTTTCACCATTTAACGTTTTAAGATCGACATCTCTTCTTTTCAGCAACGAATCTCCGACATCCCTATGACAACGAACACAGTTTCCCGCAGAGTTGCGTGGCTACGGGTGGTCACGCTGGCTATTGCCGCATTTATTTTTAACACCACAGAATTTGTTCCGGTTGGGCTGTTGTCTGATATCGCGGAAAGTTTCCAGATGGAAACGGCGCAGGTGGGCATTATGTTGACCATCTACGCCTGGGTGGTGGCGCTGATGTCCCTGCCGTTTATGCTCATGACCAGCCAGATGGAGCGGCGTAAGCTGTTAATCGGTCTGTTTGCGTTGTTTATTGCCAGTCACGTTTTGTCGTTTATGGCGTGGAGCTTTACCGTGCTGGTCATTAGCCGCGTCGGTATTGCCTTTGCCCACGCTGTGTTCTGGTCAATTACTGCGTCTCTGGCTATACGGCTGGCACCGGCCGGTAAACGAGCCCAGGCGCTGAGCCTGATTGCCACCGGTACGGCGCTGGCGATGGTATTGGGTCTGCCTATTGGCCGCATCGTAGGGCAATACTTCGGCTGGCGTACCACCTTCTTCGCCATCGGCATGGGGGCACTGATCACGCTGGTTTGCCTGATCAAACTGCTGCCGACGCTGCCAAGCGAACATTCTGGCTCGCTGAAAAGCCTGCCGCTGCTGATGCGTCGCCCGGCGTTACTGAGTATCTACCTGCTTACCGTCATTGTGGTGACGGCGCATTACACGGCGTATAGCTACATTGAGCCGTTTGTACAGGTTGTGGCGGGCTTTAGCGCCAACTTTGCCACGGTATTACTGTTGATCCTTGGTGGAGCGGGCATTATTGGCAGCATTCTGTTTGGTAAGCTGGGTAACCAGCATGCCTCCACTCTGGTGAGTAGTGCCATTGGCCTGCTGCTGGCCTGCCTGCTGTTACTGATGCCCGCGGCGGGAAGTGAAAACCATCTGGCGATCCTCAGCCTATTCTGGGGAGTGGCGATCATGATTATTGGTCTGGGCATGCAGGTGAAAGTCCTGGCCCTGGCACCCGATGCGACGGACGTCGCCATGTCACTGTTCTCAGGGATTTTTAATCTGGGCATTGGCGCGGGCGCGCTGGTGGGAAATCAAATTAGCCTGCATGTGTCGATGTCGGCGATTGGCTATCTGGGAGCCATCCCTGCGCTGGTAGCGCTGATCTGGTCAGTGCTGATCTTCCGTAAATGGCCGGTGGCGCTTGAAGAACACAGGCAGCACGGGTAACGTTTGTTTGTGCCGGGTGAGGCGAAGCCGCCACCCGGCAATGAAATTAATGGTAAGTTTTAATAATCTCCAGTACGCCGTTAATAATAAACTGCACGCCCATACAGACCAGTAAGAAGCCCATCAGACGGGAAATCGCCTCGATACCGCCCTTGCCTACCCAGCGCATAATCGCACCAGAACTGCGCAAAGACACCCACACGATGATGCCGATCAACGCAAAAATCAGCGGTGGCGCAACCGTCAGTACCCAGTCCGGGAAGGTTGCGCTGTCACGCACCGTGGATGCGGAACTGATGATCATCGCGATGGTACCCGGCCCCGCCGTGCTCGGCATGGCAATTGGTACAAAGGCGATATTCGCACTCGGTTCGGTTTCCAGCTCTTCCGATTTACTGGTCGCTTCCGGTGACTCATGCGCTTTTTGTGCCGGGAACAGCATACGGAAACCGATAAAGGCCACAATCAGCCCCCCGGCGATACGCAGGCCAGGGATAGAAATCCCGAAGGTGTTCATCACCAGTTGTCCGGCGTAGTAAGCCACCATCATGATGGCGAATACATACACGGAGGCCATCATCGACTGATGATTACGCTCGGCGCTGTTCATGTTCCCCGCGAGCCCGAGGAAGAGCGCAACCGTCGTTAACGGGTTGGCCAACGGCAGCAATACCACCAGCCCAAGACCAATTGCTTTAATCAAATCCAACATAGTGCGTTGTTGTCCTTATTCATATTTAACACAGCAATTATAGGGGGAAAGTGTGACGTTCAGCCATCTGCTCAGCGTAACGATTATTTTCCTCCGTGAATAATTACTCCCGGTTATCTATTTGATTTGAAAGACCTCAAAAAACGTACATGAAACGTTTTAGCAATTCGTGGCATCGGTTAATTCATTCAGTTGACTTATACTTGCCTGAGCAATAATATCTGCCGTGACTAAACTACTTGCCAGGGCAACCATTGTGAAAAGCACCAGTGATCTCTTTAACGACATTATTCCACTGGGTCGTCTTATTCATATGGTCAATCAGAAAAAAGATCGCCTGCTCAATGACTACCTGTCACCGCTGGATATCACCGCAACACAGTTCAAAGTGCTGTGTTCCATTCGCTGCGAAATGTGTATCACGCCGGTTGAGCTGAAAAAGGTGCTCTCTGTCGATCTGGGTGCGCTAACCCGCATGCTGGATCGTCTCGTCTGCAAAGGATGGATAGAACGAAGCCCTAACCCGAATGACAAACGCGGCGTACTGGTGAAACTCACCGAGGATGGCGCAGCGATGTGCGAACAATGTCATCAATTAGTAGGACAAAAATTACATCAGGAACTCACAAAAAACTTAACGGCAGATGAAGTGGCAACCCTTGAGCTTTTGCTTAAGAAAATACTGCCGTAATCAGAATAAGAGGTATGACGATGTCCAGACGCAATACTGACGCTATTACCATTCATAGCATTTTGGACTGGATCGAAGATAACCTGGAATCGCCGCTCTCCCTTGAAAAAGTGTCCGAGCGTTCAGGTTACTCCAAATGGCACCTGCAACGGATGTTCAAAAAAGAGACCGGCCATTCATTAGGTCAATATATTCGCAGCCGCAAGCTGACAGAAATTGCCCAGAAACTGAAAGAAAGCAATGAGCCGATCCTTTATCTGGCGGAGCGTTACGGATTTGAATCGCAACAAACCCTGACGCGTACGTTCAAGAACTACTTTGACGTGCCGCCTCATAAGTACCGAATTACCAGCGTGCCGGGCGAATCCCGATACCTGTATCCGTTAAAACATTGTAGTTAATCATCGCCTTTAAAGACGTAACCGAGGAAATCATGAAAGCTATCGCCTCCGCCGCCCTCGCCTTGCTGGTGCTGTTCTCCAGCCAGACCTTCGCGGAGCAAACCCCTCGTGCAACGCAGCAAAATAATCCTGATACGATGATTTTGCCGTCAGCACATGACCGGTCACCCTACGATTTCAACCACATGGGTGCAGGTAGCGACAAGTCCGACGAATTAGGCGTGCCTTATTACAATTAGCACGGCCTCTGATTCGTTTTGCCCCGCAGATGCGGGGCTTTTTTATGCCTTTCCACTGACCCGCGTCGCCCGACGCACGCGCAAACCAAAGACATTAATATACAACCCGGCCATGATCAGCACAGCGCCAAGCAGCTGCAGCGCGCTCAGCGTTTCATTCAGTAAGAGTGCCGCACTGGCAAGCCCCACCACCGGAACCAGCAGCGACAGCGGTGCGACGCGCCAGGTTTCATACTTGCCAAGCAGTGACCCCCAGATCCCATAGCCGATAATAGTGGCGACAAACGCCAGGTAGAGTAGCGACAAAATCGTGGTGAGATCGATTTCAACCAGGCTGTTCAGCATCACATCCGGACCATCCAGAATAAACGACGCCGCCAGAAACGGGATTATCGGGATCAGCGCACTCCAGACCACCAGCGACATAACAGCCGGGCGCGCCTCATGCTGCATGATCAATTTGTTGAAGATATTCCCGCAGGCCCAGCTCAGCCCCGCCGCCAGCGTCAGCATAAAGCCGAGCAACGCCACATCCTGACCGTTCAGACTGGCCTCAATCAGTACCAGCACGCCAAACACCGCGAGCGTGATCCCCGCCAGCTGTTTGCCCTGCAGGCGCTCACCAAACACAAACGCGCCGAGGATAATGGTAAAGAACGCCTGCGCCTGTAACACCAGCGAGGCAAGACCGGCCGGCATTCCGAACTTGATGGCACAGAAGAGAAAAGCGAACTGGCCAAAGCTGATGGTCAGGCCATAGCCCAGCAGCAGTTTCAACGGGATTTTAGGACGGGCGACGAAAAAAAGCGCCGGGAACGCCACCAGCATGAAACGTAAACCGGCCAGCATCAGCGGGGGCATGTTGTGCAACCCCAGCTTGATGACCACAAAATTGAGCCCCCATACTACGACCACCAGCAACGCCAGCAGCCCGTCTTTACGCGTCATACCCTGCCCCTGAATTATTAATTATTTGTTAACACTTCAAGGTAACAGAAAAAAGCACGCTGCGAGAAGATCATTAATTCTGGCAGTCAGGCGAAGCACTTACGGATAAATTGGGTGCTATACAAGCCCCTTATGTCGTGATACTCCTTTTAGAACACAACATAAAAAGCATAAGCAATTGTCGGGCAGGAATATGAAACCATCTCTCAGGCGCTCAACCGCAGCGCTGCTGGCATCGTCATTGTTGTTAACAATCGGTCGGGGGGCAACGCTGCCGTTTATGACCATCTATCTCACGCGCGTCTATAGCATGAGCGTCGAGAATATTGGTTATGCCCTGACGATTGCGCTGACTATCGGCGTGGTGTTCAGCCTGGGGTTTGGCATTCTTGCCGATAAGTTTGATAAAAAACGCTACATGCTGATCGCGATCGTGGCTTTTATTGCCGGATTTGTCGCGATCCCGTTGGTCGATAACGTCACGCTGGTGGTGCTGTTCTTTGCGCTGATCAACTGCGCCTATTCCGTCTTTTCGACGGTGCTGAAGGCCTGGTTCTCCGACGTGCTCACCGCAAGTCAGAAAGCGCGTGTCTTCTCGCTGAACTACAGCTTCCTGAATATTGGCTGGACGATCGGGCCGCCCATTGGCACCCTGCTGGTGATGTACAGCCTGCAGCTGCCGTTCTGGCTGGCCGCCTTCTGTGCCGCACTGCCGCTCGGATTTATCCATTTCTTCGTGCAAAAAAGCGTCGCACTGGATACCACCGAGGAGAAAATGCCCTGGCAGCCGTCAGTATTGCTGAAAGACCGCGCGCTGTTCTGGTACACGCTCTCTGGCCTGCTGGCGTCCTACGTGGGCGGGTCGTTCGCCAGCTGTATTTCGCAATATGTTCTGGCCGCGCATGCAGACAGTGATTTCGCTGAAAAAGTGGTCGCTGTGGTATTGCCCGTCAACGCCGCCGTGGTGGTGACGCTGCAATATGCGCTGGGCCGCAAGATCTCTGCCAGCAATATTCGCCCGCTGATGACCCTCGCGACCCTGTTTTTTATTATGGGACTCGGCGGCTTTATGCTCTCCGGAGAAAACCTGATTTACTGGGGTATTGCTGCCGCCATCTTTACGCTCGGCGAAATCATCTATGCACCGGGTGAATACATGTTGATCGACAATATCGCTCCACCGGGAATGAAAGCGAGCTACTTCTCCGCGCAGGCGCTGGGCTGGCTCGGCGCAGCGGCAAACCCAATGATCACCGGTATTATCCTGACCAACCTGCCGCACTGGTCGTTATTTGTGATTATGATGGTCGCCATTGTGATTGCCTGGCTGATGATCTTGCGCGGGATGAGCGTGAAGGTATGGTGCGAGTCACCCAATGTAGCGTAGCACGTGTAGGCCGGGTAAGGCATTGCCGCTACCCGGCCGTAAAGCATCAATGGTGTAACATCTCCTCCACCACCTGCTCTTTGTACATCTCGTTCGGGTAGTAGGTCGGCCAATTATCCATCTCTTTCAGCAGCGCCTCGTGGGAGGTGTTGCCCATGAAGATATGGAAGTGCGAAGAGGCCTTCGGTCCGATGGTATGGTCGCTGAACTGCACGAATTTCGGCGCCTTGCTGCTGGTGTCCTTGCACTCAAACAGATAGCGAACGCCTTTCTTACCTGACGCGTATGTCAGGATTTTGTAGCCGCTGTAATCATAATGACAGCGGCTAACCTCTTTACCTTTGTGAAATTCCATAACGTTATTTTCGATGCCGATGGCATCCACGTCCGTCGCATATCCCGTGCGGTAGTAGGCTTTCACCTCATCAAAGGATTTGCTTTTATCCTTCTGCGCTTTCTGCCTAAAGACCGGATCCAGCGAACCATCGAGCAGGAACGGATAGACCGACTGCCAGGTACCGTCCCAGTCAGATAGCGCTCTGTCCTTCACGTCTTTATCCTCAAACACGCCGTTCGCCGCTTTCTGTTCCGCTTCGGTCATCTGATGGCCGTGCGAGTGAGCAAACAGCTGGCCGCTGACCAGCAGCGCCCCCAGAGTCATGGCAAATTTTCCAATATGTGCAGCCAACATAACATCCTCATTCCGTTTGATAAGAATGAGAATGTTATATTATAACATTTCAAATCGCAACCAGGCCGCGAACGCCCTCCTGCTCCATATTTTCACCTCGTCCTCGCTGAATGATGGTGCCGCGCGACATCAGCAGATAGCTGTCGGCCAGCCCGGCGGCAAAATCATAAAACTGCTCGACCAGCAGGATCGCCATATCGCCCCGATCCGCCAGGGTGCGGATCACCTGACCTATCTCTTTTATGACAGACGGCTGTATACCTTCGGTGGGTTCATCGAGGATCAACAATTGCGGGCGGCTTGCCAGCGCTCGACCAATCGCCAGCTGTTGCTGTTGTCCTCCGGAGAGATCGCCCCCGCGACGCTGTTTCATCTCTTTAAGCACCGGGAACAACTGCCAGATCTCTTCCGGAACATGCTTTGCATCGCGGGCAGAAAACCGCGACAGGCCAAGCAGCAAATTTTCTTCAACGGTTAAGCGAGGGAAAATTTCACGCCCCTGCGGGACATACGCCACGCCAGACTGCACCCGCTGGTGCGGCTTGCTATAGGTGATTTTTTTGCCCTGCCAAATCACCTCCCCGGTTTTCGCCGGGATCAGACCCATAAGGCACTTCAGCAGCGTAGTTTTCCCGACGCCGTTACGCCCCAGCAGGCAGGTGACTTCGCCAGTGATGGCTTCAAAGCTCACGCCGCGCAGAATATGGCTGCCGCCATAATATTGATTCAGTTCGTTAACCTGTAACATCACCGCTCCTTAGCGTCCCAGATAGACTTCAATCACCTGCTCATTGGCCTGCACCTCGCGAAGCGATCCCTCCGCCAGCACGCGCCCCTGGTGCAGTACCGTCACGTGATCGGCAATGGTTTCTACAAAGCCCATATCGTGCTCCACCACCATCAGAGAATGCTTGCCCGCCAGCGTTTTGAACAACTCAGCGGTATATTCGGTTTCCGCATCGGTCATCCCGGCCGCCGGCTCATCCAGCAACAACAGATGCGGATCCTGGACCAACAGCATGCCGATCTCGAGGAACTGTTTTTGCCCGTGCGAAAGTAGCCCGGCCAGGCGGTCACGTTCACTACTCAGCCGCAGCAAAACCAGCATTTCATCAATCCGGTCACGTTGTTCCCCGTTGAGTTTTGCCCGCAGGCTCGCCCAGACGGATTTATCGGTTTTCATGGCAATCTCAAGGTTTTCCCACACCGTTAGCGCTTCAAATACCGTCGGTTTCTGGAATTTTCGGCCAATCCCCTGACGGGCAATGGCGGCGGGCTCAAGCAGCGTCAGGTCAATAGACTGGTCATAAATCGCTTTGCCGCTTTTCGGCCGTGTTTTGCCAGTGATGACATCCATCAGCGTGGTTTTCCCTGCACCATTGGGACCAATCACGCAGCGCAACTCGCCCACACCGATATTCAGCGTCAGATCCGTCAGGGCCTGAAACCCATCGAAATTGACATTAATGGCCTCAAGTTGCAGTACCGGGTCGGTCTGCTCACGGCAGCGATCGCCAGGTAACTGGCGGGTGAATAATCCTTCAGCTGGCTGCATTACTTCTCTCCCTTACGAAACAGACCGTAAACGCCGCGTGGTAAAAACAGGGTCACGGCGATAAAAATCATCCCGAGAAACAGTTGCCAGTATTCCGGCATCGCGACCGTGAAAACACTCTTTGCCCCATTCACCAGCGCTGCGCCTATCACCGGCCCCACCAACGTGCCACGTCCGCCCAGCGCTACCCAGATTGCCGCTTCTATCGAGTTTGTCGGCGACATCTCTCCTGGGTTGATAATGCCCACCTGCGGAACGTAGAGTGCCCCTGCAAGGCCACACAGCACTGCAGAAAGTGTCCACACCAGCAGCTTGAACCCGCGAGGATCGTACCCGCAAAACGTCAGGCGGTTTTCGGCATCCCGTACGGCAGTCAAAATACGGCCAAACTTGCTCTTCGCCAGTGCAAATCCGGTGCCTAACGCCAGGAGCAGCAACAATACGGTCGCCAGAAACAGCGCAATACGCGTGGTCGTTTCCGTCACCGAAAACCCCAGCAACGTGGTGAAACCGGTAAAGCCGTTATTACCGCCAAAACCGGTTTCGTTGCGAAAGAACAGCAACATCCCCGCATAGGTCAGCGCCTGGGTCATAATTGAGAAGTAGACCCCTTTGATCTTCGAGCGGAAGGCAAACCAGCCAAACACCAGCGCCAGCAGGCCAGGCACCATGACAATCAGTACCAGCGTCCAGGCAAAGTACTGGGTTCCCCACCAGAACCACGGCATTTCGGTCCAGGAGAGAAACGACATAAACGCGGGCAAACCGTCACCTGCGGCCTGGCGCATCAGGTACATGCCCATCGCATAGCCACCCAGCGCGAAGAAAATACCGTGCCCAAGGGACAACATTCCGGCATAGCCCCACACCAGATCCAGCGCCACCGCAACGATGGCGTAGCAGAGGATCTTACCGATAAGCGTCAGCATCCAGGTTGATAACGCCAGCGGATGCGTGGCAGGGAGTAAGGCAAAAAACGGCAATATCAGCAGACACGCCACCAGCAGGCTGCCGACAATCTGAATGGTTCGTGGCGCTTTACGCGCCAGCGTTAAGGTGAGTGGCTGGCTCATCAGTCAATAACCCTCCCTTTCAGTGCAAACAACCCCTGCGGTCGTTTCTGAATAAACAGAATGATCGCCACCAGAATCAGAATCTTGCCCAGTACCGCCCCCATCTGCGGCTCAAGGATTTTATTAAAGATCCCAAGACCAAAGGCTGCGGCCACGCTGCCTGCCAGCTGGCCTACGCCACCGAGAACGACCACGAGGAAAGAGTCGATAATATAGCCCTGACCCAGCTCTGTCCCGACGTTCCCAAGCTGAGATAACGCCACGCCGCCTAACCCGGCAATGCCTGAGCCAAGCCCGAAAGCCAGCATATCGACACGCCCCGTCGGCACCCCACAACAGGCAGCCATGCTGCGGTTTTGTGTCACCGCACGCACGTTAAGCCCCAGACGGGTTTTATTCAGAATCAGCCAGGTGAAGAACAGCACCAGCAGCACGAATCCCAGCACCACTATGCGGTTCCACGGCAACGTCAGGTTAGCAAAGACCTGCACGCCGCCAGACAACCATGCCGGGTTTGCCACCTCCAGATTCTGTGCGCCAAAGGTCATGCGCACCAGCTGGATGAGCATCAGGCTGATGCCCCAGGTTGCCAGCAGCGTTTCCAGCGGACGACCGTACAGGTGACGGATCACGGTACGCTCCAGCACCATCCCGATGCCCGCCGTCAGGCAGAACGCCACCGGCAACGCGATAATCGGATAGAGCGCCAGCCACTGGGGAGCAAGCCCGGCCATCACCTGCTGCACCATCCATGTAGCGTACGCCCCGAGCATTAGCATCTCACCGTGGGCCATATTGATTACCCCCAGCAAACCGTAGGTGATAGCAAGACCCAGCGCGGCCAGCAGCAGCACCGATCCCAGAGAGAGTCCCATAAACGCCTGTCCCAGCAGATCGCCCCACATCAGGCGATGCTTAATCTGGCTAAGGCTCTCTTCTGCGGCAGCGCGAACGCCAGCATCAGGCTCGGTCTGCACCTGCGCAAACGGTGTTAGCTTTGACTGCACGTCCGGATCGTCGGACTGACCTAACAGCTCGACTGCCTTGCGGCGCACCTCTGCCTGCGGACTTGCCAGCTGAAGATTCGCCACCGCCAGCAGCAGCGCCTGGCGCGCCACATCATCGGTTTCACTCACAACCCGCGTTTGCAGGAAACCGAGCATGCCTGGCTGAGCGTCACGCTGAAGCTGGCGAGCCGCAGCACGTCTTTCAGTGACACTGTCACTCACAAGCTGATGTGTGGCAATGGCTGTTGCGGCAAGCACCCGCAGCCGGTTGGTCAGACGCACGGCTTTGGTTGGCCCCTCTGCAGTTTTGGTTTCTCCCAGCGGCATGATGTCGCCATTACGTTGCACAAACGCGTGCTTTTGGCTGTCGGTGTAGAGGTTTTCATCTTGCAGTGCCTGAAGCAGCGGCAACCTTGCGGCATCCGGCGCTGCGGCCCACTGCGTCAGCAGGTCAGCCTGCTGGCTGCGACTGGCGGCAACAAAACGATCGGCATCCGATGCCTGCGCCATCCCTGGCAGCAGACCGGCAAGCCACACAATAGCGACGATCGTGCGCATGACGTTCATGGATTATCTCCCTGCGGTAATGGCTCAGTTGCTGGCGGTTTTCATCGGCTGATCGGACTTTTTGTCATTCCCGGCAATGAACGGGCTCCACGGCTGGGCACGTACCGGCTGTTCAGTCTGCCACACCACGTTAAACTGACCGTTCCCTTCAATTTCACCGATCATGACCGGCTTATGCAGGTGATGGTTGGTGGCATCCATGGTGAGCGTAAAACCTGAAGGGGCTTTGAATGACTGGCCTGCCATCGCCGCGCGCACTTTATCTACATCGGTAGTACCGGCTTTTTCCACCGCCTGTGCCCACATATGGATGCCCACGTAGGTGGCTTCCATCGGGTCGTTCGTGACCACGGTGTCGGCATTCGGCAGCTTGTGCGCTTTTGCATAGGCTTTGTAATCCGCCACGAACGCCTGGTTGGTCGGGTTATCCACAGACTCAAAGTAGTTCCACGCAGCCAGGTTGCCGACCAGCGGTTTGGTGTCTATCCCGCGCAGCTCTTCTTCACCCACGGAGAATGCCACTACCGGCACGTCGGTCGCTTTCAGGCCCTGGTTGGCCAGCTCTTTGTAGAACGGTACGTTGGAGTCTCCGTTGATGGTCGATACCACGGCGGTTTTACCGCCTGCGGAGAATTTCTTAATATTGGCAACAATAGTCTGGTAGTCGCTGTGACCAAACGGGGTGTAAACCTCTTCGATATCCTTATCCTCGACACCTTTCGAATGCAGGAAGGCACGCAGGATCTTGTTGGTCGTACGGGGGTAAACGTAATCGGTACCTAACAGGAAGAAGCGTTTTGCCCCACCGCCGTCTTCACTCATCAGGTATTCCACCGCCGGGATCGCCTGCTGGTTCGGTGCCGCGCCGGTATAGAAGACGTTCGGTGACATCTCCTCGCCTTCATATTGCACCGGATAGAACAGCAGGCCGTTCAGTTCTTCAAACACCGGCAGAACCGATTTACGCGACACCGATGTCCAGCAACCGAACACGACCGCAACTTTATCCTGGCTTAACAGCTGGCGAGCTTTCTCAGCAAACAGTGGCCAGTTCGACGCCGGGTCAACCACTACCGGTTCCAGCTTTTTACCCAGTACGCCCCCTTTGGCGTTGATCTCATCGATCGTCATCAGCGCAACATCTTTCAGCGGGGTCTCGGAGATAGCCATCGTGCCGGACAAAGAATGCATGATGCCCACTTTGATGGTATCGGCCGCTTGCACGCCAAAACTCATTCCCATAGCAACAACAGAAGCTGACAACGCGAAGGCTTTCAATAAGGTACGACGGTGCATATTTTCACTCCTGAAAAAGAACGCTGTGCGAAGACGTCCGTTACGGCGTGGACGCGGAAAAAAATGTGCCAGCTAAGCAGGAGCAAAAAGGATGCCAGAATGGAAAAAGCGCGATTGCAGGGAAAGTGAAAGCAGGATGTAAAGAGAACGACTCAGAATGGCACAGCGCTGCACTTTTATAATGCAGCGCCGGGAACGAAGGGTTTACCAGACTTCGCTGGCGATCTGCGTCACCAGACGCACTTTATCCCACTGCTGGTTTTCACTTAGCGTGTTGCCCTCTTCCGTGGAGGCAAAACCACACTGTGGGCTGAGGCAAATTTGCGCTTTCGCCACGTATTTTGCCGCCTCCTCCAGACGTGCCTTTACCCCTTCCGGGTTTTCAAGTTCGCCGTTTTTAGTGGTGATAAGGCCCAGCACCACCTGCTGCTTGCCCGGGCGAACAAAGCGCAGGGGTGCAAAATCGCCGCTGCGGTCGTTGTCATACTCAAGGAAGAAGGCATCAACGTTGACCGTGCCAAACAGCACTTCCGCCACCGGCTCGTAGCCGCCTTCGGAAATCCAGGTTGAACGGAAATTCCCGCGACAGACGTGCAGCCCGATGGTCAGATCGTCCGGTTTCCCTTCCAGCGCCTTGTTTAGCACGCGGGCATAGATACGCGCCAGTTCATCGGCATCATCGCCGCGTTCGCGGATCTGACGGCGCTGTTCGTCAGAACAGAGATACGCCCAGACGGTGTCATCCAGCTGCAGATAACGGCAGCCTGCATCGTAGAATGCGCGGATGGCATCACGCCAGGTGGTCGCCAGGTCGTCAAAATAGTCATTCAGATCCGGGTAAACCGTCGCATCAATGTCTTTACGGCCTCCGCGGAAATGGAGCACGCTCGGGCTGGGAATGGTCATCTTCGGCTGAGCGTTGCCGCTGATGCTTTTCAGATAACGAAAATCTTCCAGCATCGGATGCTCGCCAAAGCCCAGCTTGCCGATGACGCGCACGCCATGGGCTTTGGTTTGTACCCCGTTAAATTGAATACCCTGCTGTGAATCGTAACGCTCAACGCCCTGCAGACCGTCGAAGAAATCGAAATGCCACCAGGCGCGGCGAAACTCGCCGTCGGTGACCACATGGAGCCCACATGCGCACTGCTGCTCGACAACATGGCGGATCGCCTCATCCTCCACCGCGCGAAGTTCTCCGGCATCAATTTCGCCGCTGGCAAATTTCAGGCGGGCCTGTTTGATGGTGTCCGGACGTAAAAAACTGCCTACTACATCGGCGCGATACGGGGCGTGTTGTCGTTGCATGGAATTCTCCTCAGTCTGCCGGCGATAATTGCCAGAAGTGATAATTCATTATTTGAACATTTAGACTTCTGGATGTCTAAATGTCCAAAAAAGATGTCATATCTGTCATATTCCGGCAAACGAGAAAATTTCACGGGTGTTGAATAAAATTCATCTTCACAGCGCGGTAGCTGTTTCGCTGCTGGCAAAGGCGAACTTTTCATCTTCCCAGCCGGTGATCCCCCCGAGCATGATTTTGACCGGCAGCCCGAGTCGTGCCAGCTTGAGCGCCGCTCTGTCCGCGCCGTTACAGTGCGGCCCTGCGCAGTAGACAACGAAAAGCGTGCCTTCAGGCCATTGCGCCATGCGCTCAGAAGTAATCTGGCTACGCGGCAGGTGCAAAGCACCAGGCACATGACGGCGTGCAAACTGCTCCGGACTCCCCACTACGTGCAGCAGCACAAAATCTTGCTCCTGGTTGACGATGGCATGATGCACATCAGCACAGTCGGTTTCGACGCTCAGGCGGCGCAGAAAATGGGTGACAGCTTCCTGCGGTTCCGCAGCCGGAAATTCAGTAACATAACTCATGATACTTCCTCATCTTTGGCGTTTGTGTTAACACTACTCTATCCACAAATTCAGCCCGTGAATGCCCGCGCGTATGCCAGAAAACAGCAAAAAGATGACAAACTTAAGACAGATAACGCGGCCGCTGGTGGCTGTGCTGGCGTATGACGGTCTGTGTACCTTTGAGTTTGGCGTGGCGGTGGAGATCTTTGGTCTACCGCGTCCTGAACTGGGGGACGAATGGTATCGTTTTGCGGTGGCGGGTATTGATAGCGGTGAACTACGGGCAACCGGTGGGATCCGTATAATAACCGACGGCGATTTAAGCCTGCTTGAATCTGCCGATCTGATCGTGATTCCTGGCTGGAGAGGCCTGGATTCACCAGTCCCGGACACACTTTGTGAGGCATTACGCCAGGCCAGCGCGCGAGGCTGCCAGTTGCTGTCCATCTGTTCGGGGGTCTTTGTGCTGGCGGCGTCGGGGTTGCTGAACGGACGTAAAGCCACGACGCACTGGCGCTATCTTGACGCGCTTAAAGCCCGTTACCCTGACATCCAGGTGGTCGAGGATGTGCTCTATCAGGATGAGGGAGATATTCTTACCTCCGCAGGCAGTGCGGCAGGAATTGATCTTTGCCTGCACGTTGTACGACGGGATTATGGAATGGAAACGGCCAATAGCGTTGCGCGTCGGCTGGTCATTCCCCCTCACAGGGATGGCTCACAACCGCAACAGCTGAGTCGCCCGGTCGCGCAGTTGCGGGAAAGCCAGCGCCTGGGCCAGCTTTTTGATTTCCTCCACAATCATCTTGTCGAGCCTCATAGCGTCGATTCGCTGGCGCGTCGGGTGGGCATGAGCCAGCGCACTTTCCTTCGTCGCTTCGAGGCAGCGACAGGAATGACCCCAGCGCGTTGGTTGATAAATGAACGCCTGTTGCGGGCAAAAGATTATCTTGAAAGCAGCCGTTTAAGTATCGACAGTATTGCAGAACAAACTGGATTTGGTCAGGCATCGACGTTGCGCCATCATTTTCGCCAGCAGTTTGCACTTTCCCCGGCACAGTATCGCAAGCAATTTTCAGGTTCAGGTACTGCTCGCTGAGGCATCACTCTTTTGGTTGTGTTGAAATACGGAGCACCTGATGATCACCACACACGTTTTTATCGCGGTCAGTCTTGATGGCTATATCGCCCGAGAGAATGACGATATCGACTGGCTTTTGCAGCGCGATGACCCGACAGAAGATCATGGCTATGAAGCGTTCATCGCGGACAAAGAGTGGATCGTAATGGGACGAGGGAGCTATGAGAAGGTATTGTCCTTTGACACATGGCCTTATGACCGGCCCGTGCTGGTACTCTCCCGACAGCTGGCGAATACTCCCGTGCCGGAGGCCCTGAAGGGCAAAGTACAGTTCTCTCATCGCACACCAACAGAGGTGCTCGATGACCTGGCGGCGCAGAACGTCCATCGCGTCTATCTCGATGGCGGACAGGTGATACAGTCGTTCCTGCGTGAAGGGCTGGTCGCGGATATGGTTATCACGACCGTCCCTGTTCTGCTTGGTTCAGGAAAGCCTTTGTTCGGAAGCCTGCCCCAGGATATTGATTTGACACTGGTATCAAGCCACAGCTTCCCTTCAGGTCTGGTGCAGTCGCACTATCGGCTGAAATCATAAACCGCGGCATACATCATGACGACATGTAAAAAAAAACCGCCATTATCTGGCGGTAAATGCTTGCATGGATAGATTTGTATTTTATGCTCTACGTCCCGACACTCCATGGCCGGGCAGCGGATCCATTACAACCTAACACCTTTTATCTTAACGAGAGGTAAACAGCCCTATTAACCCGCTTTGGTATTGATTTGCAAATAACGCATCAGCCCCTGTTCAGCGCTCAATTTTGCGTCATCATTCATTGCTTCCAGATAAAACGAACGCGCGACGCTATAAGGTGCTTTATCAGAAGGATACACGGCAAACTGAAATGTTTTTCCCCGCAACTGATTGGTGCAGTCTAATTCCCAATGTTGATCGTTCACTTTGGTGCTATTGCAGGCAACACGGCCATAATCTCTGGTTAAATATGAACCAACACGTGTTTGTGCGGACTTAATATATTCCGGTTCGTTGTCACCAGCGTAGTGAAACCCAGCAGCAGCCACAACAGCAGCCGCTACAATCCCAAACGTTATCATTTTTTTCATTAATCAGGACCCATTCCTTAGCCATAGACTTGCTATTATATAGGAATAATCTTTAAAGTAACTGTCCAGTTATGTACCAAAAATGGCGGCTTGCAATATATCAGATGATTTTTAAGATGTTTCCTGGCTGTCTTTTATTCCGACAATATTTGACATTCTCTTTGCGATAATTTGAACTTTTGAATAATAACACCATGAAATAACAGGCATGATATTCCTGCTCTGTCATTTCGCGGTGAACACATGATAAAAAAAGGGTTAACACTCATAATGCTGATTTGCGCCCTGTTTTCAGGCCAACTGATGGCCGGGCACAAAGGTCATGAGTATTTATGGGTAAAAAATGTTGGGCATCAGCTTCGGCATGAAGCTGACAGCGATGAGTTGCGAAGTGAAGCAGAAGAATCAGCGGAAGGTTTGCGCGAACACCACCTGTGGCAAAAATCGCGCAAACCGGATACACACTTTCGTGGTAATGACTCCAACTTACTGATAGTGTTTTATGTTCAGATAATGCCCGATGACCTTGTCATGCAGCTCCACCGATTTTGAGAACGACAGTGACTTCCGTCCCAGCCTTGCCAGATGTTGTCTCAGATTCAGGTTATGCCGCTCAATTCGCTGAGTGTAACGCTTGCTGATTACGTGCAGCTTTCCCTTCAGGCGGGATTCATACAGCGGCCAGCCATCCGTCATCCATACCACGACCTCAAAGGCCGACAGCAGGCTCAGAAGACGCTCCAGTGTGGCCAGAGTGCGTTCACCGAAGACGTGCGCCACAACCGTCCTCCGTATCCTGTCATACGCGTAAAACAGCCAGCGCTGACGTGATTTAGCACCGACGTAGCCCCACTGTTCGTCCATTTCCGCGCAGACGATGACGTCACTGCCCGGCTGTATGCGCGAGGTTACCGACTGCGGCCTGAGTTTTTTAAGTGACGTAAAATCGTGTTGAGGCCAACGCCCATAATGCGGGCGGTTGCCCGGCATCCAACACCATTCATGGCCATATCAATGATTTTCTGGTGCGTACCGGGTTGAGAAGCGGTGTAAGTGAACTGCAGTTGCCATGTTTTACGGCAGTGAGAGCAGAGATAGCGCTGATGTCCGGCAGTACTTTTACCGTTACGCACCACGCCTTCAGTAGCTGAGCAGGAGGGACAACTGATGGAGATGGAAGCCACGGGAGCACCTCAAAAACACCATCGTACACTAAATCAGTAAGTTGGCACCATTACCCACTTTCGTTAATTAATTACCTTTGCGTTTAGGCAGGGTTTTCATAAGTTCGTCCGGGCTTACTGAGGCTACGACACTCCCCGGCGCTGGCATTTTGAAAATATGGTTTTTCATCTTGCCAATTACATGCATTTCGCAAGGACGGCAGTCAAATTTCAAGGTAAGCACTTCGTCACCATTCACCAGTTGCATAGGTGTGGCCTTCCAGCTCTTGATGTTCCCTTTCGCCTGCTTAGGACACAGGTTAAACG
The DNA here is from genome assembly GCF_056238685.1 of Enterobacter sp. DVT3837. NCBI lineage: Bacteria > Pseudomonadati > Pseudomonadota > Gammaproteobacteria > Enterobacterales > Enterobacteriaceae > Enterobacter > Enterobacter sp. DVT3837. The sequence goes on from NZ_JBWDLA010000002.1 coordinate 850,175, forward strand.
CAAAACGGAGACAGTGCTTGGTGATCATCACCGGCACATCACCCTTCTCTTCATGTGCTTCATAGGCCGCGTCGATCAGCTGCACGCCGTGACGATGATAGAATTCACGTGCTTTATGGTTGTAGACGTTAGCCAGGAACGATAAATGCGTATCCGGGTAAACGGGCGCTGGAACAGCTTCAGCTTTACGGCTACCTCGCGGATAGTGAGCCAGACGAGCCGCATCGAGCATTTCCGAGGTTTCCCGACGGAACTGGTTAAGCAGGCTGTTCGGCACGAACAGTGCGTCCGACAGATTCACCTCAATATTACGCGCGTAGTAAATCGTCTGCCCCAGCTTCGCCACCCCCTCTTTCAGGTTGTTTAGCGCTTTGTCCGCATTGTTGGCGACCTCAAACTGGCCATCAAGCGTATGCGTCACGCTGATGCCGTCTTCGCAGGTCATGGTCAAAATCAGCTGCTCTTCCCAGCCTCCCAGTTCAATATCCACCGCGATGCGACGCTCGCTGGAGGTTTTCAGCAGCGCCTGCTGCCAGTTATGATCCAGGTTACGGTTTAGCGCCGCGTTCGGCCTTGCCTTATAGAGATCGGCAGGCATTTCATTCGGCCACACGCGATAGCGATTTTCTCCGGTTTTTTCAACCGTATTGGCACGGAATCCTACGACTTCACGCTTAATCATCACGTTCAGGCCATCGCCGTTCGCCAGCGGCTCCGTGACCTCCACGTCCAGATGATCCTTCGCCACTTTCAGAACTTCACCGACCGGCAAGCCGATAAATTTCGGCGAATCAAACGCGCCGATGTCACCTTTACGGGCGTTCACGAAATAGTCGGTACTGCCACGATGGAAGGTTTTATCGGTCGACGGAATAAAGAAATGTTCGGTACGACCGGCTGACGCGCGTGCCAGGTCACCACGATCTTCAATAATGGCATCCAGCATCTGACGATAGTGCGCGGTGATGTTCTTCACGTAGCTCATATCTTTATACCGCCCTTCAATCTTGAAGGAGCGCACGCCTGCATCAATCAGCGCACCGAGGTTGGCGGTCTGATCGTTATCCTTCATGGAAAGCAGATGTTTTTCAAACGCCACGACGCGCCCCTGATCGTCTTTCAGGGTATACGGCAGGCGACAAGCCTGAGAGCAATCGCCACGGTTAGCGCTGCGCCCGGTCTGGGCGTGAGAAATATTGCACTGGCCGGAATATGCTACGCACAACGCGCCGTGGATAAAGAATTCAATCGTCGCGTCTGTCGCCTGGTGAATATCACGGATCTGGTTCAGGTTCAGTTCACGCGCCAGAACGATCTGCGAAAAACCGACGTCGGAGAGGAATTTGGCTTTCTCAACGGTGCGGATATCGCACTGGGTGCTGGCGTGCAGTTCAATAGGTGGAATATCCAGCTCAAGAACGCCCATATCCTGGACAATCAGGGCATCGACCCCGGTCTGGTAGAGATCGGTGATCAGACGTTGCGCAGGTTCCAGTTCATCATCATGAAGAATGGTGTTCAGGGTCACGAACACTTTCGCCCCGAAACGGTGGGCGAACGGTACCAGTTCAGCAATATCCTGCAGACTGTTGCTGGCGTTATGGCGGGCACCAAAGCCTGGACCGCCAATGTAGACGGCATCTGCACCGTGAAGGATCGCTTCACGGGCAATGGCGGCGTCGCGGGCCGGGCTTAAAAGTTCAAGATGATGGGATTGCAGGCGCATACTTCGTCGTTATCCGTTATGGTCAAAATGGCGGCTATTGTAGTCAGAAGTATGCGACAGCGAAACAGTTTTGCGTAGCGTCAGCGGGGATAATGGATTAGGGAGTGAAAATGCACCGTCCGGTCGCTGCTGTTACGGTACGCGTGCGGTTTATCTCCGGCAAAACGGATGCCCGAATCGGCAGGAATTGTCTGCCACTCACCCTCCAGTTGCATCTCCAGCTCGCCGCTTATCACCACCACATGCTCAATCACACCCGTTTCATGGGGCGTTGACTCGCTTAGCGCGCCGGGTGCCAGGGAAATGGAGAAATGATCAAACTTCAGCGTCTCATCCCACGGGAACAGCGGTTTTACCACCATGGCCTGCTGCTGCGGGTCAAAAACAGCCTGCTTGTCCGCCTCTGGGGTGATAAAGGTGGAAAACGGTACGTTCAGCCCGGTGGCGATTTTCCACAATGTTGATACCGTCGGGCTGGATTCATTGCGCTCGATTTGCCCGAGCATCGCTTTTGAAACCCCCGTCTCTTCTGCCAGCTTCGACAAACTCCAGCCGCGATCCTGGCGCAGTGTTTTCAGTGTGGTTGCAAGATGTTGTGTGATGTCCATGTGCCCTCCTGGTGAGGATGAGCATACCACTTGTACGCTATAACGCACAGTGTTACCTTACCACGGACGCTATAACGCACAACGGAGTCTTCATGCGCGATTCTTCAACACACCTTGTTCCAGCTGTTCTGGCGGGTTTTGTCGCCGTCCTGGTCGGCTACGCCAGTTCTGCTGCCATCATCTGGCAGGCCGCAGCGGCAGCCGGCGCAAATGCGCAACAGATTGCGGGCTGGATGACGGCACTCGGGATTGGGATGGGAGTCAGCACGCTGGCGCTTTCCTGGTGGTATAAAGCGCCGGTACTCACCGCCTGGTCAACACCCGGTGCGGCGCTGCTCGCGACCAGCCTGCACGGTGTCACGCTGGCTGAAACGATCGGCGTGTTCATCTTTGCCAATGCGCTCATTTTACTCTGCGGCATCACCGGGCTATTCGCCCGGCTGATGAAGTTGATCCCCCATTCGCTTGCGGCTGCCATGCTGGCAGGGGTGCTTTTGCAGTTTGGGCTGCATGCGTTTGCCCATCTGGAGGGGCACTTTCTGCTGTGCGGCAGCATGATTGCCGCGTGGCTAATGGCAAAAGCGCTGGCCCCCCGCTATGCCATTGTGGTCACGCTTCTGGCAGGCGGCATCGTGGCCTGGGTAAATGGTGACGTTGTCACGGATAAATTCACCCTTTCCCTTGTTATGCCGGAGTTTATTGCGCCATCCTTCACCTTCACCAGCCTGGTGAGCGTGGGCATCCCTTTCTTCCTGGTGACCATGGCCTCTCAAAATGCCCCGGGATTCGCCACGATGAAAGCCTCCGGCTACCCGCTGGCGGTTTCGCCGCTCATCATCTTTACGGGCGGGCTGGCACTGCTGTTTTCGACCTTTGGCGTCTTTTCCATCTGTATCGCGGCGATTACCGCCGCCATTTGTCAGAGCCCGGATGCGCACCCGGATGCAGGTAAACGCTGGCTGGCAGCCATCGCGGCCGGGGGATTTTATCTGTTAGCCGGTATTTTCGGTGGTTCTATTACTGCAATCATGACGGCGCTACCGCTCAGTTGGATCCAGACGCTGGCGGGTCTGGCGTTACTCGGCACCATCAGCGGAAGTCTGTATCAGGCGCTGAATCACGAAGCGGAACGTGACGCAGCGATAGTCACATTCCTGATGACCGCGAGCGGTGTGACGCTCCTGGGCATTGGTTCGGCATTCTGGGGACTGGTTCTGGGCGGTGTGTGCTATGCCCTGTTATCACGCACTCGCCGCGCGTAGCTGAGAAGGCGTCATTCCCGTCACGCTGCGAAAGCGGTTACTGAAGTGGCTGGCGGAGTTAAACCCACAGGCAAGCGCGATGTCCGTCAGCGGCGTCGCCGTGTGTTGTACCAGCGCTTTCGCCTTTTCCATTCTGCGCTGCATCACGTACTGATGCGGCGCCAGCCCCGTCGACTGGCGGAACATGCGGGCAAAATGGTATTCGCTGAGGGAGGCCTGTGCAGCCAGTTCTGCCAGCGTCAGGGGCTGCCCCAGGTTCTCTTCGATAAAGGCCAGCACGTTACGCAACACGAACGGGGATAACCCGCCCGTGACGACCGGCAATTTCCACTGAACGTTCGAGTAGTTTTGCAGCAGATGCGTTAACAGCAGCGTAGAGGCCGTGCTCAGGGTGAGCTGGTTAGCGTGCTGCTGCCAGTCGCAGCCAAGTAAAAACTGACGGTACAACGCGGTTATCTTCGGGTCACTGCCGAAAATACGCTCGTCCAGGGTCAGCGAAAGTGGCCGCTTGTCCCAGATTTTTTCTCCCACGTCGCGCAGATGTTCATCGGTGCAGTAGAGATGCACAAACGACAGGTCATCCCGGATATCCCACGTTGATTCGCTCTCTTTGGGCATCAAACAGAAACGATCCGGACCACCGCCATTTTTCCAGCCGCCCGGCGTTTTTTGATAACTTTCGTAACCGTCAGCCACGTACAGGCTAAGGGTATGATGATTGCTTTTTACCGTTATCGTATCGTGCTTGTTGTACCACGCTGCCAGCTGAATACCCGAGTTCAACGAGACGGTTTCCCGCAGGACTGCATTCTGTTGGCGCAGCGTTTCAAAGGTATCGTAAGCGTGAGACATAACCGTTAGCGTGTTATTGATCAGAATATCAGTCTAAGAATTGTTGCCGCCGGTTGCCAGTCCCCATAAAAGAAAAAAGCGCAAGAATTTGCAAGTCTACCGCAAGGCAGTGCAAGCCCCTTGCGGCTCAGCGCGCCATACTGCCCACTTCCGTGGTTTGAGAAGAGAAAAAGTATGAACGCATTATTATACGGACTGGTGGTAATTATCTGGGGAACCACCTGGATTGCGATTTTCCTGCAGCAGGGTTCCGTGGCGGCCCCCGTATCCATTTTCTGGCGCTTCGCGGTTGCCAGCCTCACGATGATGGTGGTGTTACTCGCCCTGCGTAGACTGCGCAAACTGGCGCTGCGGGATCATCTGTTTTGCATACTTCAGGGATGCTGCGTTTTTTGCTTTAACTTCTGGTGCTTTTATACCGCGGCCTCGCACATCAACACCGGGCTGGAATCGGTGATTTTCTCAATGGCGGTGCTCTATAACGCCATTAACAGCTTTATTTTCTTCGGCCAACGCCCACCAGCGCGGTTCTGGACCGCTGCGGCTCTGGGGCTGATTGGCATTATCACCCTCTTTTGGGACGATCTTCTGGCCAGTGGCTGGAGCGCGTCACTCCTGACGGGTATTGGTCTCTCCGCACTCGGTACCTACGGTTTCTCGCTGGGCAATATGATCAGCATGCGCCATCAGCGCAAAGGCCTTGAAACTATGACTACCAACGCCTGGGCGATGCTGTATGGCACACTGGTGATGGGGTGCATTGCCCTTTTCAGAGGCGACAGTTTCACCCCGGAATGGACGGTGAGCTACATTGGCGCGCTGCTCTATCTGGCTTTGTTTGGTTCGGTGATTGCTTTCGGTGCTTACTTTACGCTGGTGGGACGTATTGGCCCTGGTAAAGCAGCCTACAGTACGCTGCTCTTCCCGCTGGTCGCCCTCTCCATCTCAACGGTTTATGAAGGTTACGTGTGGCATATTAACGGTATCGTCGGATTGTTGCTGATTCTGGGGGGGAATATGGTGATGTTTACTAAACCCGAAACCTGGATCAGGCGCTTACGAACAGCGTAAATAAATAAGGCCTGCGCAATGCAGGCCTTTCCTGGTTATTTCATGGTCTTTTTCACATCAAACATGGTGGCATCGGTCGCCATGTCATCAACAACCTGTTTCAGGGTTGCAAAGCCCATTGGGGTATTTTTGTTCGTCAGCTCTTTACCTTCGCCTTTACGAACCACTTTAATAACAGGTTTACCGGTTTTTGCATCAATCAACTCACCTTCAAAGTAAAGGTGGGTATCCATTGTGCGGTGACCGGTCGCCATTTGCGTACCTGCAACAACCAGTGCCACTGGCACCACTTCATAGAACTGCAAACCTTCTTGCTTAGAGGTTACACCGGTAATCGCACCACGGAAGATCAGGCTACGCGGCCCTGGTGTGGTAACGATCGGTTTACGCTGACCAATCGAGGTTTTCATTTTGTTGTTGGTATAACTCAGCAGCTCATCCAGTGTTTTTTGACCAATCTGCGTGGTTGGCTTTGGAGCCGGATAATAAGTAATCGGGTTCCAGACAATATTGTCATAATTAGCTTCGTTATATGACGGGTCAACCCAACGTAAGGTCGGTTTACCCGTTGCAGAAGTTGTTTCCTTTAAACCAGAATAGTCTTTTAAAAAGCCTGAGTATTGTTCGGGAGCGGCCACTTTTGATGAACAGCCCGCCAAAGCCAACAGACCAGTAAGCACTGCAACTTTTAAAAAAGTTTGAGTACGCATGATGGTTTTCCATGTTATCTGCAAGTATGCATTTGAAGTTATAGCAAAGGACTGGAGGGTTTGTTGTGACAAAAAATGATGTCGGGAGCACAAATTGCAAAAAGACTGCCCGGATGCGTGCCGGGCAGTGAAAAATTACTGATGTATATCCAGTTGCCAGAACAGATGCTTACCGAACGGGTCAATTTCATAACCCGTCACCTCTTTGCGCACCGGTTCAAAAATGGTTGAATGCGCAATCATCACCGCTGGCATCTGGTCATGCATCATCTGCTGAGCCTCTTTATACAGCGCCACACGTTTATCGTGGTCGGTTATTGATTTTGCCTCCGCAATAATTTTATCAAACGGCTTATAGCACCACTTCGCCGAGTTCGAACCGCCATTTGCAGAGGTGCAGGTAAATAGCGGACCAAAGAAGTTGTCCGGATCGCCCGTTGCGGTCGTCCAGCCCATCAGCGCAGCCTGATGCTCCCCGCCCTTCACGCGCTTGAGGTATTCACCCCATTCATAGGTGACAATGTGAGTTTGTACGCCCACTTTCGCCCAGTCGGCCTGAATCATTTCGGCCATACGTTTCGCATTCGGATTGTACGGACGCTGAACCGGCATTGCCCACAAATCAATGTTCACCCCGTTTGCAAAACCTGCTTCCTTCAGCAGCGCTTTTGCCTTTTCCGGATCGTAATCGTAATCCTTAAGTTCACTGTCGGCGCTCCATACCCCTGGCGGCAGCAGGTTCTTCGCGGCGGTCCCCGTGCCATGGAACACCGCGTCAATAATGGCTGATTTGTTGATGGCGATGGCCAGCGCCTGGCGAACCTTCACGTTATCCAGCGGTGGCTTTTGGGTGTTAAACGCCAGAAAACCAGTGTTCAGCCCTGCCTTGCTCATCAGGTTGATGTCTTTGTTCGCCTTCATACGCGGCAGATCGGCTGGGTTCGGGAACGGCATCACCTGACATTCGTTCTTTTCGATTTTGGCAAAACGTACTGAAGCATCCGGCGTGATGGTAAACACCAGTCGATCGAGTTTCGATTTACCCTGCCAGTATTCTGCAAACGCGGTGAAAAGAATGCGGGAGTCCTTCTGATACTGTGTGAGCTTAAACGGCCCGGTGCCAATCGGCTCCATATCCACCTTCTGTGGTGTCCCCGCTTTCAGCATCGCGTCGGCATACTCCGCAGAGAGGATCGAGGCAAAATACCATGCCAGATCCGCGACAAACGGCGCCTCCGGGTGTGCCAGCGTAAAGCGCACGGTGTGATCATCGACTTTATCAATGGCGGTTATCAGACTGCCAAACTCCAGACTTTCGAAATTGGAATAGCTGCCGTTAGAGACGTTATGGTAAGGATGATTCACATCTTTCTGCCGCATAAACGAGAAGATGACGTCATCGGCGTTAAAGTCCCGGGTCGGTGTGAACAATTTATTGCTCTGGAATTTCACCCCCTTGCGCAGATGGAAGGTATAGACTTTACCGTCGTCGCTGACCTCCCAGCTCTCTGCCAGACTGGGTACCAGCTCCGTGGTGCCAGGTTTGAAATCGACCAGCCGGTTATAAACAGGTACGGCACTGGCATCCACGCTGGTGCCCGACGTGTATAACTGAGGATTAAAGTTTTCCGGCGATCCTTCGGAACAATACACTAGCGTTTTCGCAGCGACAGTGGAACTGACGGTGAGCGCCGCAAGAGCAAGCGTTAAGATTGTGAGTTTGCTTTTCATCATTTATTCCTGTCTTTTTAATTCGACGGCTAATTAATTCTTTTGCCATTTCATAAATAACATTAAAGTGAAGTGGCAAACACCTGAAAAATAAATAAGGAATAAATCACTATGGGCTCGCCACTTTCCAGACAATTAACGCACCGCTTTTTTCGCTATCTCTCCATCACCAGCCAGAGCGATGCCAGAGTAAAAACGCTGCCCTCTACGCCAGGCCAACACAACATGGCGCGGGAGCTTGCTCAGGAGCTGGCACAGCTGGGGTTAGACGACATTGTGATTGATGAATTCGCCACGGTGACCGCGGTGAAAAAAGGTAACGTCGCCGGTGCGCCGCGTATTGGTTTTATTACCCATATTGATACCGTCGACGTGGGATTATCACCGGATATTCATCCGCAGATATTAACATTTACAGGTGAAGACCTCTGCCTGAATAAAGACAAAGACATTTGGTTACGCGTAAAAGAGCATCCGGAAATTCTGGCCTATCCGGATGAGGAGATTATTTTCAGTGACGGAACCAGCGTTTTGGGCGCAGACAATAAATCAGCCGTTACCGTAGTCATGACCGTGCTGGAAAACCTGACCGCGGAGCATCAACACGGCGACATTGTGGTCGCATTTGTCCCGGATGAAGAAATTGGCCTGTGCGGCGCGAAGGCGCTCGATCTGAAACGCTTCGATGTTGATTTTGCCTGGACCATTGACTGCTGCGAGCTGGGTGAAATTGTCTACGAGAATTTTAATGCGGCAGCCGCGGAAATCCGCTTTACGGGCGTGACGGCACACCCCATGTCCGCCAAAGGCGTGCTGGTGAACCCCCTGCTGATGGCGACCGATTACATCAACCATTTTGACCGCCAGCAAACGCCCGAGTGTACCGAAGGTCGTGAGGGCTATATCTGGTTTAACGGTATTCAGGCGGGGCAAAACGAGGCTATCCTCAAAGCGAATATCCGCGATTTTGACAAGGACAGCTTTGCCGCCCGCAAGCAGCAGATTGCCGACGTTGCCTCGCTGATAGCCGCCCAACATCCAACGGCCAACGTGGACTATCGCATTGAAGATACCTACAGCAATATCAGCAATGCGATTGGCGAAGACAGGCGCGCTATCGACCTGATGTTTGAAGCGATGGAATCGCTCGGCATCACGCCGAAACCGACGCCGATGCGCGGCGGCACAGACGGTGCGGCACTCTCGGCAAAAGGGCTACTTACGCCAAACTTCTTCACCGGCGCGCATAACTTCCACTCGAAGTTTGAATTTCTGCCGCTGTCGTCGTTCGAGGCCTCTTACCAGACAGCCCTGCAACTCTGCCTGCTGGCCGCCCGTTAAGTGGGCTTACGCGCCAGCATGGTGGCAAAGCGCAGCTTAATGCGATTGCCGTTTTCATCGGTGCGGTGCAGTTCACCAACGTCTTCGTTGTATTTGAGCAACTCCCAGCCTTCATAGTAGTTGCTCAGTTCACCGCTTTTGAATGCAAACGGGAAACCAACGGTACACGGGTAGTCCACCGTATCCATGGCGGCGACAATCAGGTTGTGACCGCCTGGTGTAGTGCAGCGCTGCATATTGGCGATAAGACCGGGGATGGTATTTGCATCCAGGAACATCAGCACTACGGTGGACAAAATAAAATCATATTCGCCGTCGAAACTCAGGGTGTTGAGATCTTTTATCGCCGTGTGGAGGTTGTCGATCCCTTCTTCCGCCTTGATGCGCTCGATATTATCAATGCTCATCGGGTTTTTATCCCAGGCCGTCACCTCGTGACCGTTAGCAGCAAGGTAGAGACTGTTACGGCCATTGCCACACCCCAGATCCAGCGTTTTACCCGGTTTAACCCTTTCTGCACTGAACAGCACCTCGGAATGCGTTCGGGTTAAGCCATATTTCTCTGTGAAGTAATTCTCATCGACGGTCATTATTTTTTCCTGATCCTGCATAAATTTAAAGTGCATTTTGAATGCCATTTTAAGGCGTTTACCGTCTGGTTGCCAACCGTTCGAAAACCGAAATATTTGCTACGTTTAGTTAAGACGGTTATCAGAGAGAGCAAGATGAACAAATATCGCCTGAGCGACGATACACGCCTTTGGCAATGGAAAAATGGCGAAACAACCCACTCGACCACATTACGGCAGATTATCGCCACGGCAGAGTTTAACGACGTGACGATAGGTACGAAAGGTGGATGGATTGACGATGAGCGCGCCCTCGCACAAGACGGTGACTGTTGGATCTACGACGAAAACAGCGTGGTGTTCGCCGGTGCCACCGTATCCGGCAACGCGCGGCTTACCCTGCCTTGCATCATTAGCCACGAAGCGCATATCAGCGGCAATTGCTGGCTGGACGAGGCTGAAGTCAGCCATGGAGCCCGAATAAGTGACAACGTCACCATTCAGCACTCCTGTGTTCGGGGTGAATGTCATATTTATGGCAATGCCCGCGTGCTTCACAACAGCGTCGTTATTGCCGCAAAAGGCCTGACGCCGGACCATGAACAGATCCTGCAAATCTACGATAACGCGACGGTGAGCCAGTCACGCATTGTTCATCAGGCGCAAATCTACGGCGATGCGATGGTGAATGATGCCTTTGTTGAGCACCGCGCCGAAATATTCGACAACGCAATCCTTCAAGGCAACGATCTCAATAACGTCTGGGTGTGCGACTGCGCAAAGGTCTATGGCAACGCCCGCGTGATTGCCGGTTTTGACGACGATGCCATTCCGACGGTGCGCTACAGCTCTCAGGTCGCGGAGGATGCGGTGGTAGAAGGAAACTGCATCATTAAACACCACGTTCTGATTGGGGGACAGGCATGGCTACGCGGTGGGCCGATCATGCTGGATGATAAAGTCGTAATTCAGGGACGGGCGAGGATCAGCGGCGATGTGCTGATTGAGCACCGGGTTGAAATCACCGACGATGCGGTGATTGAAGCGTTTGCCGGTGAGAATATTCATCTGCGCGGCGAGAAGGTCATTAATGGCAACCAGCGCATTACCCGCACGCCCCTGCTGGGCGCGCTATAGCGTATAAATCTTGCCGTAGATGTTCACATCGTCGAAATGACCATTGAGGAATTCCGCTTCCCGCAGGCAACCTTCCAGCGTAAAACCGTTGCGCAGGGCAACATTGTTGCTGTGTTGATTCGCGACCCGACACTTAATCACAAAACGACGGATTTCACCGCGTTCAGCGTAGTAACGCATAAACGCCTGCAATGACTGAGAGAGGATCCCCTGCCCTTGATGCGCTTCATCCAGCCAGTAGCCGATGTACCCGGCTTTGTTGGCCGGTTCAATCGTGTTAAACGACAGCACGCCGACCAGCCCATCATCCTTAAAGATCAAAAACATTTTGGCGTAGCCGCGCTGGTGCAGCATCTGGTTACTCTGCACGTTACGGCGGGTATCTTCTTCGCTGCCCACGTGCTGCGCCCAGTCAAAGGCGGTTTGCAGAAAAGCTCTGTTTTTGACGACGAGGTTGTGCAGTTCGGCGGCGTAGCGCTCTTCAACGGCGCGCAGTTCGACGGTGTCAGACACCGGGATAATTTCGGATTGTGCTGCGGTCATGACCCCTCACACTAACCCTCTCCCAACGGGAGAGGGTATCAATCGTTAACGCATTACCCGGTCGTCAACGTACTGACGTTTATCCGGTGCTGGCGGGAAATACTGGTACAGCCAGGTTTCACTGATGGCATCCCCCTGGCAGCGCAGGAACAAACGCATGTCCACTGGTTCGGTCGAATCCGATGTTGGATACCAGTCAAACAGAATGCGATAGCCGTCAAACGGTTCAACGTAAAGGATCTCAACCTGCTTCGCTTCACCGCTGGAGAGCGTAATGACCGGCTCGATGCCTTTTGGTGCAGCCGCTTTCAGGTCGCCACCGACAAAGTCGATAGCGAAGCGACGGGCCCACACTTTCGGGTAATTTTCGCCGGGTGCCCACCCTTCCGGGAAGCCACCCATACCGGTGCGGGTCGCGAAGACCGTTGCCAGCGGAGAACGCACTGGCGGCATGGCGCTCCAGTAGAGGCGATATTTGAAGTCCAGCTCGTCGCCCGCTTTGACCGCTTTTTCTGGCTGCCAGAAGCAGACGACGTTATCCAGCGTTTCACCCGTAGTCGGGATCTCCATCAGGCCAACTGAGCCTTTGCCCCAGTCATTGCGCGGCTCAACCCACAGACTTGGGCGTTTGTTATACCAGCCCATCACGTCCTGATAGTGCGAGAAATCGCGATCAAGTTGCAGCAGGCCGAACCCTTTCGGATTCTTGTCCATATAGGCATTGAACTGCAGCTTCTGCGGGTTGTTCAGCGGACGACAGATCCACTCCCCGTTGCCGCGCCACATGGCCAGGCGGTCGGAGTCATGAATTTGCGGGTGAATGGTGTCACACATGCGGCGTTCGTTATTACCGCAGCTGAACATGCTGGTCATCGGTGCGATGCCGAGTTGCTTAATGTCTTTACGCGCATAGAGGTGGTTTTCCACCTCCATAATCACCTGGCTCTTCTCGCAGTGGATCACGAATTTATAAGCACCAGTGATGCTTGGGCTGTCCAGCAGCGTATAAACGGTAAAAGTGGTGTCGCCAGGTTTGACGGTTTCAAACCAGAACGAGGTGAAATCCGGGAACTCTTCCGGCGTGTCGGTAAAGGTATCCACCGCCAGACCACGTGCGGAAAGACCATATTGGTAGGTGTCATCAACCGCACGGAAATAGCTCGCACCGAGGAAAGAGACGATATCGCGACGCGCCAGTTCAGGGGCTTTAAACGCACGGAAGCCCGCAAAGCCGAGATCGCTTTGCCCTTCCAGCTGTTTGGTATCCACACCCGTTTCACCATAGCTGAACAGCTCCGGACGGAAGTGGATCTCGCGCGCCATAGAAGTAGACTGGTCGAGCGAGAACATCCGCACGCGGCGACGGAAACCCATTCCCATATGGAAGAACTGCACGTCCAGTTGACGCCCTTCAATGTTATTCCACAGAGACTGCTTTTCATCGTAGCGGATGGCGTTGTACGCCTGCGGTGTCATGGTGGCCAGCGTGTCCGGCAGCGGGCGCGGCGCACCACCCCACGGGGTTTTCGCCAGGTCATGCGCCATGGATTGCAGTACGGAGAAATCAAAACGACGGCTCTGGCCGTCAGCAATGTCAGAGTCAGCAGCGTATGCCGCTTTGGAAAACAGAGAAGCAAGGCCAGATGTGCCGCTCAGGGCTGCCACTGCCAGCGAGCCTTTTAGAAAACGTCTGCGATTCATGCCTGGAAAAACGTCCTTATGGTCGTGTGAATGTGTTTCGCGCTCGGCGAAATGACGGCAAGAAAGAACGCACAGCCTAAACAAAAATGGTTAAGAATCCAATTGTTGGCCGGTGATTATATGAACAAAGTGTGAAATATTTTCTGTCGACCAGAACGGCCCGAAAGTGGTGTAAAGAAAGCCTGGAGAATGTGTAGAAAAATGCCCCGGCGCGACATCGTTCGCCGGGGCCAATGAGGCGGTTATTTTACGCTGACATCGATACCCGGGAAGTACTTATCAGCGAGTTTAGCGATCGTGCCGTCGGCACGTACTTTATCAATCGCGGCATCAAGTTGCTTTTTGGTGGCCTCGTCACCTTTACGCAACCCAAAACCGATCCCACTGCCGAGGATAGTGTCGTCAGACACCGGTTTGCCGATGAAGCCAAACCCTTTCCCCTGCGGCTTGCTGAGGAAACCTGCCTGCCCGGCCGCTGACATGACCAGCGAGGCGTCGATCCGACCATTCAGCAGATCGCCCCAGGCCATATTCTGATCTTTATAAGACACCACGGTGACACCCTGCTTTTCCCAGTGCTCTTTCGCATAGGTTTCCTGAATGGATCCCTGCAGCACACCGATGGTTTTTCCCTTCAGCCCTTCGGGAGTCGCCTCTACCGCCGTTCCGGCCTTACCGACCAGCTGCGACGGAATACGGTAGATCGGTTGGGTAAAATCAATACTCTTGCGGCGCTGTTCGGTGATATTCATCGCCGAGTTGATCGCGTCGAATTTCTTCGCCACCAGCCCCGGAATCAACGCATCAAACGAGGTTTCAACCCAGGTGCACTTCAGCGCTGCGGCTTTACAAATGGCATTCCCCAGCTCAACGTCAAACCCTTCCAGTTCGCCCGCCGCATTACGGCTCTCAAACGGCGGATATTCCGCTTCCAGACCGTAACGCAGCTCGGTAGCCGCGAAGGAAGAAAAGGTACACAGCAATCCCATGCCGACAACTAACGCGCGTAATTTCATCCAATACTCCTCAGCGTGGTTTAACCCGACACAGGGCCTGGGCACCTGCCCGTAACGTCGCCTCATCTTTCGCAAAAGAGAGACGAATCAATTTATTATCCGTACCGTCCGCATAAAACGCCGACAGCGGAATGGTGGCAACACCGTACTCAACGATCAGCCGTTTCACCAGCTCGCTATCACGCTCATCGCTAAACTGGCTGTAGTCCGCCAGCATGAAGAACGACCCGGCACTCGGCAACAGGGTAAACGGCGAATCCTCAAGCAGGCTTTGCAGCAGATCGCGCTTACGCTGGTAAAACGCCGACAGCGACAGCCAGGTTTGCGGGTCGACCATATGTTCAGCAAAGGCATGCTGCATTGGCGTATCGGCAGAAAACATTAAAAATTGATGGACTTTACAAATCTCGTCCATCAGTACCGCCGGAGCAACACAGTAACCCACACGCCATCCGGTAACGTGATAGGTTTTTCCGAAAGAAGAGATAATCACGCTACGTTCCGCCAGCTGCGGGTGTGTAGCCATCCCGTGGTGCGGTTCACCATCAAAAACGACGTGTTCGTACACTTCGTCAGACAAAATAATGATATCGGTATTGCGCGTCAGCGCCGCCAGCTGCTGCAGATCATTAGCTGAGAAAACCTGACCGCTCGGGTTGTGCGGGGTATTGATGATAATCATACGCGTACGCGGGGTGATCGCGGCACGCACTTCATCCCAGTTGACGGCAAAATCCGGCACCGTGAGTTTGATGGCGACCGGGGTTGCCCCCTGCAGGCGGACAATTGGCGCATAGCTGTCAAATGACGGTTCAAAATAGATCACCTCATCGCCCGGGTGCACCAGCCCGCTGATTGCCGAATAAAGTCCTTCGCTGGCGCTGGCGGTGACCAGCACCTCGCTACCTGGGTCATACTGCGTGCCGTAGAGGGTGGCAATTTTATCGGCAATTCGTTCTTTGAGCGGCTGCAGACCGGTCATCGCTGCATACTGGTTATGCCCTGCCTCCATTGCGCGGGTGACGCCCGCAATCAGCTTCGGGTCGCAGGAAAAGTTCGGTGCGCCCTGAGAAAGGTTAATCGCGTTATGCTGCGCCGAGAGCTGGCCGATAACGGTAAAAATGGTGGTACCCACATCAGGCAGTTTAGAGCGTGTTTGCACCGGCGTTCGTAAAGTCATCCTCTTTCCCTTCTCATGGACATTGCATAACTATTCAAACAACAAGTGAGTTGTCGGGACAATCGAATTGTTGTCATAATAGCCATGAGAAAAATGCATAACTGAGGTGTTTATATGTCGCGCCGTTCGCTCCCGCTCAATGCCATCGACGCATTTTTAGTCACCGCGCGTCACCTGAACCTCACCCACGCCGCCGCTGAGCTTTGCCTGACACAGGGGGCAGTGAGCCGCAAGATCGCTTCCCTTGAAGCGTGGTTTGGCTTTCCGCTATTTGAGCGTCATGCGCGTGGGTTGCGGCTGTCACCGCAGGGAAGTGCCCTGTTGCCTGAACTGCAATCGTCTTTTGAGCAATTGCTGACGGTGGCCGACCAGGCCCGCAGCCAGCAAACCGTCATCCGCTTAAAAGCCCCCACCTGCGCCATGCGCTGGCTGGTCCCCCGCCTGCTGGAGGTGGAGCGTGAACAGCCGGATCTGCAAATTGCGTTGACCACCACCACCGATCACAACGTGAATTTCAAAACCGAATCTTACGACGCGGCCATCGTGTTCGGCACGCACATGAGTGCCGGCGACCTGCTGTTTGAAGAGGCGTTAACCCCGGTGCTTAGCCCTATGCGCGCGAGTGCCGCACTGGGTTCGTTGACATTTCTTCACCCCACAAGGGATAAGACAGACTGGTCATTGTGGCTGGCAAAACAGGAAGGCCCGGGCTTTGTTATGCACAAAAATCAACACTTCGATACGATGGATCTCGCCATTACGGCGGCCATTCAGGGGCTGGGCGTCGCCATTGCCGACGAAACGCTGGTAGAAGAAGATGTCCGTGCCGGAAGGCTAACGCGGCCCTATGAGACAAGTATAAAAACCGGCGCGAGCTACCGCCTGGTGCTGCGCGAAACGCCTGGCGAAGAAAATGGGCTGGCGGCGTTTCGCGCTTGTTTGCTTAGTCGAGGCTGACGTGATGTTTCATCACCCGCTTGAAGAGACTCATGCGGGCACGCATAAAGCGGTTTTCAAGCCTGAAACCTGCATGTTTATTCAATCCAATACGTAACAGAACGTCCCTCCCTTTGCGACATGCTGGCCAGTGCGTGGGGCCCGGCAGAATGTCGCGCCTCCCGGCGTCACGCGCGAAACTTACCCAATAATCGGCCACCTGGGCAGCAAACTGGAGATCGCGTGCATTAACATACTGACGCGACGGTTCTACCTGACGAAGCGTATCGAACACATAGGGAACTTCATTGCCATGCCAGGCGCCGTTGATGTATGTGTCATGTTCTGCTTCCGCGACATAGTCGAACCAGTAACGCCAGCACAATCCGCCGATGCGCTGTTGAGCCTGCATCACTACGTAGCCCATCGTGGTGAACGCCATATCGCGGCACACCTGTCGGCCCAGCTCTTCGTCCCCTTTGACGCCAGGATAGAGCAGCTTAATCAGCCCCAGACCAAAGCGACGTTCGCGGCGCAGTTTCTGGATTTGCCCGGCAAGATCGATACCAAACACCGCCATCACGCTGGCTTCATCGCTGTTTGAGCCAATCATCACCGGCACAGGATGTTGTCGGGCGGCAAAGAAGACATCGAGCATCGCTTCCGGCAGCACGCAATCCCCGACGATGGGTGCCGGGGCAATGTTCAGCGGTGCGGTTAATGGCCAGAACGCGTCGGGCGGAATAGCGCGTAGCTCCTCGGCTGTCGCATTCTCCAGGCCAAAATGGGCGGCCAGCGCTTCCCCCTTCTGCAGTGCCTGCTCGCGCGGCGTGTCAGGTAAGGTGTAACCGCTTTGTACAATCGCCTTATGGAACAATCCTTCTGCCAATGGCGAGGCCAGCAGCGAAAGCACGCTGCGCGCGCCCGCGGATTCGCCAAACAGGGTCACGTTAGCAGGGTCGCCGCCAAACGCAGCAATGTTATCCCGCACCCATTCGAGCGCGGCGATCTGGTCCAGCAGGGCAAAATTATGCACAACGCGATATTCTTCGCCCTCCAGTGCAGGATGTGCAAAGAAGCCAAGATGACCGAGGCGATAGTTGATCGTGACTACAACCACACCGCGCATTGCCAGCGCTTTGCCGTTATAGGGCGGCAGCCCCCCGGCACCAATGGTAAACCCGCCGCCGTGCAGCCAGACCATCACCGGAAGCGATTCCGCGCGCTCTTTGGGAGACCAGACGTTGAGATAGAGACAATCTTCAGAAAACTGGCCCGGATCGCCGCCGCCTAGCTCCTGACAATACTCGCTGCTTTGCCAGCTTGAGGCCGAAAAGGTGGTGGCTTCGCGAAGTCCATCCCACGGTTCAGGCCGCCGCGGGGAACGCCAGCGCCACTCGCCCACGGGCGGTGCGGCGTAGGGAATACCGCACCAGACATGGACATTTTCATCGGTTAAACCAGACAGTGCGCCGCAGCGCGTTTCAACCACAGGGGCGGAAGGATTTTGCATAACGACCTTAATTTTTCCATCACACCCCAGCAGAGTAACGGTTTCAGAGCAAACCGCAACGCTGTTTGCTTCGTACTTCAGCCTCCTGATAGAGCGTAAACTCGTCATACACCGGGCAGCCCAGCGCCGCTTCAAAGGCATCGCGGCTGGCATTTCCGTGGCTGCGCGCCTGGGTTTCGTTCCCAAGATTGGACTGGAATATCCCGGCAGCGCTGACCGGCAGGAAATCTTCGTAGGTAATCGGCTGAGCGACCACCCACCCACGTTCGATCAGCGGCTGCGGATCGTCTCCGGGACGAAACGCGTGGCGATGCGCTTCCCCCGCAGGCGTCAGACGATAGCGGAAATAGGCCAGCTCCTGACGACGCATTAGCATTTCGCTGTCCGGGAAAGCGTTAAAGATCTCCCGCAAATGCAGCTGGTGGGTCAGGTTATCTTTACCGGTACCGGCCTGTGCAAGCAGGCTGTCGTACAGTTCACGGCCTTTTGGCGTCAGCGCCACCCCGCGCTGTTCAATTTCGCCAAACCGCGCGGTATGTGTGCCTTTATGTTCTCCGGCAAACAGCACTGGTTCTTCAAGCGCCTTAAAGCTGGTCTGTCGTAAGAGCACAGGCACTTCGCGACGAGGAGGTCCTTCGATCAGCACTTTTGGTTCTATACCATACTTCGGCATCAGCTCCTGCACCCGGTCGATATCCAGGGTACGCGGCGTGAGGTGGTTAATGTGGCAGCCCGGGAAGCAAACCACATCGGCAATCAGCCGGTGTTCGTTGTGCAGGGCCAGATAGGTTTCCTGATCGACCGTCGCATGACGATGCCAGCGGAAGGTTTCCAGCGCTTCCTGCACAAATTCGTGCGCCTGTGCGTCAGTAAACTGCCCTTCCGACTCATGGAGCTCGATCAGCGCCAGACAGCGTGGGGTAAAGATGTTCCGGTGAGACAGGATCTCCGCCGCGCGTTCACGCAGCGCAACGTTTTCAATCAGCTCAAGACGCAGCAGCGAGGTAAAGATACGAAACGGATTACGGCACAGCGCCGCATCGTCTATCGGACGAAACGCCGTGGAGTGGACCGGCACCCCCGCCTGAGAGAGATCGTAATAGCTGACCGGGTACATGCCCATGATGGCAAACATACGACGCAGGGTTGATAGTTCCTGTGCCGTGCCGACGCGGATCGCCCCGTGGCGCTCCACGTTCAGGCGCGCCAGTTCATCGGCATTAGCCAGTTGTTCATGTAATAGCGGGTTATTTTCCAGAACCGCCAGGTTTACGTCTGCGACCAGTTCGAGCAAAGTGCCGTATTGCGGAACTTCCTGCTGGTACATCGCCGACATAGCCTGCGAAAAGCGTTCCCGAATGTCATCAGCCGTGATGGTGTTCGCCATGATGTCATGCCTCCAGTGAATATTACCTGGAGTGTAGAGAAACCCGTTCCTTCCTGGGGGAAGAATTTCTGATTTGTGATCTTAAGACGACAGTGGTCAAACCGTGTGCTACTGGCCCCCTGAACAACCCCAAACGGAACCATTATTTTATCCTCACACTGTCTCCAGACGAGGATTATGCCAACAGGGTCTACACTCTATCTTTAGGTAAAGAGGTTCGCGGAAGTTGGCACGGCGATCCGCATTCCGACCTGCTCACCGTGGCCGATTGCGGCACCGGTATCAAAAACCGTAATCGGTTTTGCCTGGTAGCAAAAAGCAGCCCGGCGATGCGCGTGCCCCATCGTTTCAGAGGTACGGACCATGTTCGCACTTGATGCATTCCATTTAGCAAGAATTCAGTTCGCTTTTACCGTCTCGTTCCACATCCTGTTTCCTGCGATCACCATCGGGCTCGCCAGCTATCTGGTGGTGCTGGAGGGCATGTGGCTGCGCACCAAAAACGACGTCTGGCGATCGCTGTACCATTTCTGGCTCAAGATATTTGCCGTTAACTTCGGGATGGGCGTCGTTTCCGGCCTGGTCATGGCGTATCAGTTTGGCACCAACTGGAGCGGCTTCTCACAGTTCGCCGGCAGTATAACCGGCCCACTCCTGACCTATGAGGTGTTAACCGCCTTCTTCCTGGAAGCCGGTTTCCTTGGCGTCATGATGTTCGGCTGGAATAAGGTCGGTCCGGGTCTGCACTTCTTTTCAACCTGCATGGTGGCGCTCGGCACGCTGATGTCGACCTTCTGGATCCTCGCCTCCAACAGCTGGATGCATACCCCGCAGGGTTTCACTATCGAGAACGGGCAGGTTATCCCGCAGGACTGGCTGGCGATTGTCTTTAACCCCTCCTTCCCTTACCGCCTTATTCATATGGCTATCGCCGCCTTTTTGAGCAGCGCGCTGTTTGTCGGGGCATCGGGCGCATGGCATCTGCTGCGCGGTAACGATACCCCCGCCGTTCGCACCATGTTTTCGATGGCGATGTGGATGGCGCTGGTGGTCGCGCCCATTCAGGCGGTGGTGGGCGATATGCACGGCCTGAACACGCTTGAGCATCAGCCGGCCAAAATTGCCGCCATTGAGGGGCACTGGGAAAATCCTCCCGGCGAGGCTACCCCGCTGCTGCTGTTTGGCCTGCCGGATATGGACGAGGAGCGCACCAAATACGGTCTGGAAATCCCCGCGCTCGGCAGCCTTATCCTGACGCACAGCCTGGATAAGCAGGTCCCGGCGCTGAAAGACTTTCCGAAAGAAGATCGCCCAAACTCGACCATCGTTTTCTGGTCGTTCCGCGTTATGGTCGGGATGGGACTGCTGATGATTACCCTTGGTCTTATCAGCGTCTGGCTGCGCTATCGCCATCGACTTTACCACTCGCGTCCGTTCCACTGGTTTGCCCTCTGCATGGGGCCTGCCGGGCTGCTGGCGCTGCTCGCCGGATGGGTAACCACCGAAGTGGGACGTCAGCCGTGGGTGGTCTATGGCTACCTTCGCACCATCGACGCGGTATCGCTGCACAGCACCTTGCAGATGAGCATCAGCCTGCTGGCGTTCTTCGTCGTCTACTCGTCGGTGTTTGGCGTAGGCTATCTCTATCTCATCCGGCTGATTAAGAAAGGTCCTCAGCCCGTCGATACGCTGACGTCAAACACCTCGGGCACGCCTGCCCGTCCGCTGTCTGCCGCTGAGTCTGTTCCGGAAGAGGAGAAAATCTGATGGGTGTCGATATCTCAGTGATTTGGTTTGCCATCATCGTGTTTGCCACGCTGATGTACATCATTATGGATGGCTTCGATCTGGGCATTGGCCTGCTGTTCAACTTCGTGGGCGATGCCAGAGAGCGCGATGTGATGGTCAACAGCGTGGCGCCCGTCTGGGACGGTAACGAGACCTGGCTGGTACTCGGCGGCGCGGGGCTCTTCGGCGCATTTCCGCTGGCCTATGCGGTCATTATTGATGCGCTGACGATCCCCCTCACCGCGATGCTGATCGGCCTCATTTTTCGCGGCGTCGCCTTTGAGTTCCGCTTCAAAGCCACCCCCTCACACCGCAAGTTCTGGGACTACTCCTTTGCTGGCGGCTCCCTGCTCGCCACCTTCAGCCAGGGCGTGGTGGTGGGGGCGATGATAAACGGCTTCGACGTGGAGGGACGGCGGTTTGTTGGCTCGGCGCTGGACTGGCTCACACCCTTTAACCTCTTCTGCGGCATCGGTCTGGTCGTCGCCTACACGCTGCTGGGCACAACCTGGCTCATTATGAAAAGCGAAGGCGCGTTGCAGGTCCGTATGCGCGAGCTGACCCGCCACGTGCTGCTGGCGCTGATAGTGGTAATTGCGGTGGTGAGCGTCTGGACGCCGCTCGGCTGGCAGTACGTGGCCGACCGCTGGTTTACCCTACCCAACTTCTTCTGGTTCCTGCCGGTTCCTCTACTGGTCGGGATCTTCAGCGTGTTGATCTGGCGCCTGACCCGCAATCCGACCAGCCACGCGCGCCCTTTTCTGCTGACGCTGGGACTTATTTTCCTCGGGTTTAGCGGACTGGGCATCAGCCTCTGGCCGAACATTATTCCGCCGCGTATCACCCTGTGGGAGGCCGCGGCCCCGCCTGCCAGCCAGCTGTTTATGCTGGTCGGGACATTACTGATTATTCCGGTGATCCTGGTGTACACCGCCTGGAGCTACTACGTCTTCCGGGGCAAGGTTTCGGATACCGAAGGCTATCACTGAGGAACGCCATGACGGCGGACTGTTGTCGCGAAAAAGAATGTTTCTCTGTCCGCCTGTCATTTCTCGAAAGGAATATTCGAAATATATACATGGCGTTCAATCATGGCATATTTAATTTCTCGCATACCTGTATAGCAATTATTATGGCGGCCAATAGTAGAATACCTTCGATTTTTAAGGTGCGTGTTTTTAGGACTTATCACATTTGCCCCATAAAGGAATAGCAATAATACTTAATAATTCAATACACCCAAAGATGAAGGATATCAGATGAAATTATCATCCGCTTTCGCTTTAGTGATATTTCTGGCTCCGACCGCATGGGCAGATAATAACGGCGGATTACAAAAAGGCGAAGCCCCACCGCCACCTCATTCACTGGATAGCGGATATCGCGGAACCGACGATGCGCGCATTATGACAATCACTCAGGCAAAACAAATGCACGATGGTGCGACAATTTCATTGCGCGGTAATCTTATTGACGGTAGCGGCGATAAATTTGTATTTCAGGATAAAACCGGAAAAATCGACGTTATTATTCCCCAGACAGTCTTCGACGGCAGAACGGTAAAACCCGACCAGATGATCGGTATTAACGGTTCGCTTGATAAAAAATCATCCCCTGCCGTCGTCCGCGTAGATCGTTTGCAGAAATAATTCAGCGAAGCGTTAACGCTGCAGTTATCCATCAAATCTCACCCCTTGACTTAAGGAGTCAGCTATGAGCGATACCCAACAACGTACGAACGCTTACCCGCAACCCCCGTTCCCGGAACAGCCGCAAACGCCGCCGGGACTGGCATCCGAAATGCAACCTGTACCTGACCATGGGGAAACCAGTTACAAAGGGCATGGACGCCTCACCGGAAAAAAAGCGCTGATAACCGGCGGAGACTCCGGTATTGGACGTGCGGTGGCGATTGCCTATGCCCGTGAAGGTGCCGATATTGCCATCAACTACCTGCCGGAAGAGGAGCAGGACGCGGTAGCCGTTATTGACCTGATTAAAGCTGAAGGCCGCACTGCCGTCGCGCTTCCGGGCGATATCAGGGACGAAACCTTCTGCCAGAACCTGGTTGATGAGGCCGCCACCCAACTTGGCGGGCTGGATATTCTGGTGAATAACGCCGGTCGCCAGCAGTTCCGGGAATCAATTGAGGAACTGACCACCGAAGAATTCGACGCGACGTTTAAAACGAACGTGTATGCCCCTTTCTGGATCACCAAAGCCGCTCTGCGCCACCTGAAAGCCTCATCCGTTATCATTAATACCTCCTCCGTGCAGGCGGTGAAGCCCAGCCCCGTACTGCTGGATTATGCCCAGACGAAAGCCTGTCTGGCGGTATTTACCAAGGCATTAGCCAAACAGCTGGGGCCAAAAGGCATTCGCGTCAACGCGGTCGCCCCAGGTCCTTACTGGACGGTGCTGCAATCCAGCGGCGGGCAACCGATGGAAAAAGTGAAGGAGTTCGGTGGCGACACCCCGCTGGGGCGTCCGGGCCAGCCCGTCGAGATTGCACCATTGTACGTCACGCTGGCCTCGGATGAATGTTCCTTTACGTCCGGCCAGGTGTGGTGCTCTGACGGCGGTGACGGCGTGATCTAAATCGGTTAGCCACTCCTCTCCTGAATGCGCAATAAATGAACACGGACGTTCGCTTTTGTGCCCCCGTCGAAAAACATGTTGTAACTCAAACAGATCAAATGTTAAAAATATTTTGCTATCAGGTTATCAAAATTAAACAACTTAACTTGTCACCCGCATCGCTCTGTTTTTAACATCGCCTATGGAAAAAAATGGTCTGTTCAGTCAGCGCATACGCTTGCGCCATTTGCATACATTTGTGGCCGTCGCTCAACAGGGAACGCTGGGGCGTGCGGCTGAAACTCTTAACCTGAGCCAGCCTGCTCTCTCGAAAACGCTGAATGAGCTGGAACAACTTACCGGTACACGTCTTTTTGACCGTGGTCGTCTGGGGGCACAACTGACCCTGGTGGGCGAGCAATTTCTCACGCACGCCGTAAAAGTGCTTGATGCCCTCAACACCGCGGGCCAGTCCCTCAATCGCAAAGAAGAGCACGCCAGCGAAGTTGTGCGCGTGGGAGCCCTGCCTACCGCTGCACTGGGTATTCTTCCTCCGGTCATCGGTCAGTTCCACAAACAGCAAAGACATACCACGATTCAGGTTGCCACCATGAATAACACCATGCTGCTCGCGGGGCTGAAATCAGGTGAACTGGATCTTGGCATCGGTCGAATGTCCGATCCCGAACTGATGGGTGGTCTGAATTACGAACTGTTGTTCCTGGAATCACTGAAGCTGGTTGTGCGTCCTGACCACCCTCTGTTGCAGGATACCGTGACGTTAAGCCGCGTCATGGAGTGGCCTGTGGTGGTCTGCCCTAAAGGGACGGTCCCGCGAGACACCGCCGAGACACTGCTGAAAATGCAGGGATGTTCGCTGCCTTCGGGTTGTATCGAAACGCTTTCGGCCTCGCTTTCACGCCAGCTTACTCTGGATTATGACTACGTCTGGTTCGTTCCCTCCGGCGCGGTAAAAGATGATTTACGCCAGGGTACGCTTACCGCACTGCCGGTGACGTCGCCTGGCGCCGGTGAACCCATCGGTATTCTGACGCGGGTAGATACCCCGCTTTCCACAGGTGCACAGACGCTGCTGAGCGCCATTCGCAAATCTATGCCGGTCTAGAAACCTTTCCCCTCACTCTACCCCTTTCCCCAAAGGGGGCGAGGGGCAGTCCTGTGCTCTAATCAATTAATGCGAAATTATTCATTAACAATTGCGTAAAACAATTTAACAGTTTTATCATACCTGTGAATTCACCAAATGGTTCACAAATCATTTTACAAACCCGAATTCACTCGTATTTATCATTGCTCCCTCTGCAATTATTACCCAACTGGTACATTTCCGGCACGGCGGGGGGATCTAAAGGAGACAGAAAATGGCATTTGGCAGCGCGCCGCGCGGGATACCTCGTATTCTGCAGTGGCTACTTGCCGGACTGATGATGCTCATCGGTCTGGCCGTCGGCGGGTTGGGCTTTAAGCTCGCCTCCGTAGGTGGAAGTTGGTACTTCCTGATAATGGGCGTGGTGATGGTGATTGCCGCGATCCTGATTTTCACCAGTCGCACCAGTGGGATAGTGCTTTATAGCATCGCGTTTATCGCCTCGCTGTTCTGGGCTGTAAGCGATGCGGGCTGGGATTTCTGGCCGCTCTTCTCCCGCCTCTTTACGTTTGCCGTACTGGCATTCCTCTGCGCCATCGTGTGGCCTTTTCTGCGTGCAGCAAACCATAACGCACCGAACAAGGCTCCCGTTTTTGGTATCGCAGCCGTGCTTGCGGTGGCTATGCTGGTCAGCCTGGGCTGGATGTTTAAACCGCAAACCCTCGTGGCGGCTAACGAGCCCGTTCCGGTTAAACCCGTCGCACCCGGCGAGCAGCAAAAAAACTGGGAGCACTGGGGCAACACCACGCACGGCGACCGCTTCGCCGCGCTGGACCAGATTAACAAGCAGAATGTCAGTGACCTGAAAGTTGCCTGGGTTGCACACACGGGTGATATCCCGCAGAGCAATGGTTCTGGCGCGGAAGATCAAAACACGCCATTGCAGATTGGCGACACGCTCTATGTCTGTACGCCATACAGTAAAGTGCTGGCGCTGGATGTCGACTCAGGTAAAGAGAAGTGGCGCTATGATTCCAAAGCCACAGCACCTAACTGGCAGCGTTGTCGTGGTCTGGGCTATTTTGAGGATCGCTCTTCAGTGACAACGTCACAGGTTGAGACACAGCCTGCCGCGTGCCCTCGCCGCCTGTTCCTGCCCACTACTGATGCCCGCCTGATTGCCATCAACGCGGATACCGGTAAGGTCTGCGAAGACTTTGGCGACCATGGCACCGTTGACCTGAGCGTCGGCATGGGCGAGATCAAGCCGGGCTACTATCAGCAAACGTCTACGCCGCTGGTTGCCGGGAATGTTGTTGTCGTCGGCGGTCGCGTCGCGGATAACTACTCCACTGGCGAACCGCCGGGCGTGGTGCGCGCGTATGACGTTCACACCGGTAAACTGGCGTGGGCGTGGGATCCGGGTAACCCGAACCTGACCGGCCTGCCGCCGGAAGGCCAGACCTACACGCGCGGTACGCCGAACGTCTGGTCGGCGATGTCTTACGACGCCAAACTGAACCTGATCTACCTGCCAACCGGCAATGCCACCCCGGATTTCTGGGCAGGTGAACGTACCGCGCTGGATGATAAATACAGCTCATCTATCGTGGCGGTTGATGCAGCCACCGGTCAGGTCCGCTGGCATTTCCAGACCACCCACCACGACCTGTGGGACTTTGATCTGCCTTCCCAGCCGCTGCTGTACGACCTGCCCGACGGTAAGGGCGGTACCACGCCTGTACTGGTGCAGACCAGCAAGCAGGGTATGATCTTCATGCTCAACCGCGAAACCGGTAAGCCGGTGGCGAAGGTTGAGGAGCGTCCTGTCCCGGCGGGTAACGTCGAAGGTGAGCGCTACTCTCCAACCCAGCCGTATTCTGTTGGTATGCCAATGATTGGCAACCAGACGCTGACCGAGTCCGACATGTGGGGGGCGACGCCTGTTGACCTGCTGCTGTGCCGTATTCAGTTCAAAGAGATGCGCCATCAGGGCGTCTTCACGCCGCCAGGTCTCGACCGTTCCCTGCAGTTCCCTGGCTCGCTCGGCGGGATGAACTGGGGCAGCGTCTCCGTTGACCCGAACAACAGCCTGATGTTCGTCAACGATATGCGCCTGGGGCTGGCAAACTACATGGTACCGCGCGCTAACGTGGCGAAAAACGCCAGCGGCATCGAGATGGGTATCGTACCGATGGACGGCACGCCGTTCGGCGCCATGCGCGAACGTTTCCTGTCGCCGCTGGGCATTCCGTGCCAGAAGCCGCCGTTTGGCACCATGTCAGCCGTTGACCTGAAAACCGGCAAGCTGGTGTGGCAGGTTCCTGTCGGTACGGTGGAAGATACCGGCCCGCTGGGCATTCGTATGCATATGCCGATCCCAATTGGTATGCCGACACTGGGTGCCTCGCTCTCTACTCAGTCTGGTCTGCTGTTCTTTGCCGGCACTCAGGACTTCTACCTGCGCGCGTTTGATACCGCCACCGGGAAAGAGATCTGGAAAGACCGTCTGCCGGTGGGCAGCCAGTCCGGCCCGATGACCTACGTGTCGCCGAAAACCGGCAAACAGTACATCATCATTAACGCCGGTGGTGCCCGTCAGTCACCGGATCGCGGTGATTACGTTATCGCGTATGCCTTACCCGATAAGAAGTAACAGATGAAAAAAGGGACCGAAAGGTCCCTTTTTTTCTGGTGGCGCAACTCAGAACGTTTCCCAGTTATCCCCGGAAACCGTCGCCGCGTGGCGTAGCGGCGTGCTCTTCGTCACTGAGGCTGGTGTAGCCACTCGGCCTGGCTTCACGCTGCTCAAACGAAACGCGCCAACCGCCTCGGTCAGACGCGCGCCCTGTTCTTCCAGAGATGCTGCGGCTGCGGAGGCTTCTTCCACCAGAGAGGCGTTCTGCTGAGTCACTTTATCCATTTCAGAAATCGCCTGACTCACCTGCACAATGCCACGACTCTGCTCATCAGACGCTGCGGCAATCTCCAGCATGATGTCAGTCACCCGTTTAACCGCCTCCACGATTTCATTCATGGTGTTGCCGGCGGCGACAACTTCACCAGAACCCTGGTCGATCAGCGAGACCGACTCGTTGATCAGGCTCTCAATCTCTTTTGCGGCATTCGCACTGCGGCTTGCCAGGGTACGTACTTCACTTGCTACCACAGCAAACCCACGCCCCTGTTCACCCGCCCGCGCCGCCTCTACCGCTGCGTTAAGCGCCAGGATATTGGTCTGGAAGGCAATGCTGTTAATCACTGCGGTAATCTCAGAGATTTTTTTCGAACTGCTGGAGATGTTACCCATGGTTTTGACCACCCCGGAGACCATCTGGCCGCCACGGCTGGCTTTACCGGAGGCATCTTCCGCCAGTTTACTGGCATGGTGAGCATTATCCGCGTTCTGTTTCACCGTTGCGGTCAGTTGTTCCATACTTGCGGCGGTCTGCTCAATGGCAGCAGCCTGCTGTTCAGTGCGCGAAGAGAGATCGGTGTTACCGGCAGAGATTTCACTGGTTCCACGGTAGATCTCCTCCGCCCCCTGACGTACGGTACCCACGGTGTTTTCAAGCGAGTGCTGCATGGTTTGCAGATCGCGCGTCAGGCGGCCAATTTCGCTACGTCCGGCCACATCGTCCGGCATCGTCAGGTCGCCTTTGGCGATATTCTCGATACGTTTCGCCGCACGCTGCAGAGGATGGATCACCGTGCGGCGCAGCACGGTAAAGGTCAATGCCGTCAGCACCAGTGCGAGCGCGAACGCGCCGATCATAAACATCAGACCCAGCTGTGTGCGGCTGTGCGCCTGTGCCGTCAGGGCATTGGCACGGTCGGTACGGATCTTAATCGCCTTCAGCAGCACGGCGTTGTAAGCGTCGTCCAGCGGACGCGCGGTTTCGTTTTCATGGTTGATAATCGCTTCGAACATACCGTTTTTGGCGAATTTCACCATCGGCTGCATACCCGCAATATAGGCGTCATATCGTGCTTTCAGGTCAGCATCCAGCGCTTCGCCCTCTGCGGTACGCACGGCGCGATTCATATAGGCGGTGAAACTCTCCTGAGACTGCTTAATACGCGTTTCCGCATCGCTGATGTTCTGCTTCATGGCATCCATCTCCGCGATACGGCTTGCCGCACCGGCGTGGATAAGATTGATACGCGCGGTTCGCAGATGGTTTGAGCTGTTCGACAGCCCCATACGCACCTGAATTTCAGATGTGACATCCTGCTGATCGCGATCGGCCTGAAGCAGGAAATATCCCGCCAGACCTGAGCTCAAGGCAAAAAGCAGAATAATGCCACCGAGAATGGAGGAAAACAGCGGAACCAGCCTGATGTGATGCAAGAAGCTCAGCTTGCGCTGCGCCTGCATCGAAGTAGTGTTGTCCATGACCGTCGACTCTCTTATAGGTAAGATGCGTAAAAACACGCCCGTTAAATAGTCATCGGCACGGCAGAGATTTAGATTACGGCTAAAAACGCCGCACTGGTCACACTTTAGAGAAGATTATTAATGAAATGCCAGCGGTGAAAAACCGCTGGCAGAAGAATTACTTGTCGCCGAAATGAATAACGGTGCGGATGGATTTCCCTTCGTGCATCAGATCAAACGCGTCGTTGATCTGCTCCAGTGGCAAACGATGGGTGATGAACGGATCGAGCTGGATTTTTCCGGCCATGGCATCTTCAACCATACCCGGGAGCTGAGTACGCCCTTTCACGCCGCCAAACGCGGAACCGCGCCACACGCGACCTGTCACCAGCTGGAATGGACGAGTTTTAATCTCCTGACCCGCCCCGGCAACCCCAATGATGATGCTCTCGCCCCAGCCTTTGTGGCAGCACTCCAGCGCAGAACGCATCACGTTCACGTTGCCGATGCATTCGAAGCTGAAGTCAACGCCGCCGTCGGTCAGCTCAACGATGACATCCTGAATCGATTTTTCGTGATCTTTCGGGTTCACGAAATCGGTCGCGCCCATTTCACCCGCCAGCTTGAATTTCTCCGGATTGGTGTCGACTGCGATGATACGGCCGGCCTTCGCCTGAACCGCGCCCTGAATCACCGCCAGACCAATGCCGCCGAGACCGAACACCGCCACGGTATCGCCCTCTTTGACCTTTGCCGTGTTATGCACCGCGCCAATACCGGTAGTCACGCCGCAGCCCAGCAGGCAGACTTTATCCAGCGGCGCCTGCGGGTTCACCTTCGCCAGCGAGATCTCCGCGCAAACGGTGTACTCGCTGAAGGTGCTGGTGCCCATGTAGTGATAAACCGGCTCGCCGTTATAAGAGAAACGGGTGGTGCCGTCCGGCATCAGCCCTTTGCCCTGAGTGGCGCGAACCGCCTGGCAGAGGTTGGTTTTACCGGATTTACAGAACTTACACTCGCCGCACTCCGCGGTGTACAGCGGGATCACGTGATCCCCTGGTTTCAGGCTGGTCACGCCCTCGCCCACTTCTACCACAATCCCGCCACCTTCATGACCGAGTACCGCAGGGAAAACGCCTTCCGGATCGTCACCCGACAGCGTAAACGCATCGGTATGACATACGCCGGTATGGGTTATTTTGATCAACACTTCGCCTTTCTTCGGCGGTGCCACGTCGATTTCAACGATTTTGAGCGGCTGACCGGGGCCAAATGCGACAGCAGCGCGAGATTTCATATTGTCTTCCCTTATTGTGAGGTATGTGGGTTTATTTTAGATAAGAGCGCAGCAAATGGCCGACTTCCGCCATGCGCACGGCTCGCTGATCCGGCGTTGTTTCCCCCGTCACCAGCTCATCTTTGAGGTGAATTTCGACCATTTCGCCCATCAGGCCATTGGCAGCACCGCGCACGGCGGCGATTTGCTGCAGGATGGCTAAACAGGGATCGCCCGACTCCAGCGCGCGTTCAAGGGCATCGACCTGCCCACGAATGCGACGGACGCGGGTAAGGATACGTTTTTTGTCTTCGGGTGAATGCGGCATACGCCCTCCTGATACTATAGGGGGGTATGGTACTATCACAAACAACTGTCTGTAAACATTACGTTTTCCATGGTTATCATGCATCAATTCTAAATTGTTAAATCTAATATTTAGCCTTCACAAAAGCTTTAGTCTATTCACATAACTTCACTCTTTCCCATTCTCTCTTAAGAATCCCCCCCACTACCTCCATTAATTCTTCTGAACCATTTAATAAGTCTGTATAAACTTCGGTTACATTAGCCAATCCACCTGAAGCTTCATCAATAACCAATCTATTTATTGAAGTCTTTAAAAAAATCATCAATCGTTTAATTTCGTGAGTTTCTTTTTCTTTAGGATTCAAACTTAGAAGTATAAGGAATTTCATTTTATCCATTCCATTGTGAGTTAATTGAGATCTCTCCAGGCAACTTGCAAATTCATCACTTGCATCCTGATAACGAGCTCTAAAATCCTCTGAGTAATTAGTGCCTTTATATATATCAGTTATTACCCGCAACTTACGCTCAGTAATCAGATAGCTTGAACGGGCATCGTAGTGATTGAACATTAACAAACAAAACTCAGCAATATTATCACGAAAATCATTAATCCATTTCTGCCTGTTAGCAGAAATAACTTGTGCATTAATTGTCTTTTGGGTTAGCATTTTTTGTATTTCACGTTCTTCTTTCAATGAGGCAAATTGAGAAGCACGCTCTCCCATCATAAACAACTGTTGCTTTGCCCTTTCAGATTTTAAGAACCGCTGCTGCTCATCTCTTTCTTTTCTTACATTTTTTGCATTTACGTGAAACGTTCTCCAAGCAATCAGTGCAGGAATGATACCGCCAAGGAAAGTAGCTCCAACCGTTAACCAGAGTTGACTGTAGTCAGTAGGCGTGTCGATAGTTATTTTAGGAAGAGACGTTAGTTTCAAAAAAAGCTGTTCAACACTGCCGGCTTCAAGAAGCTTGAATGGTACGCCTTGCCAAGACATAGATTATCCTTACGTCTGTATGATGATGAGGAACTAAGATAACATCCTAATGGGCATGATGGAATTGTGAACCAAATGAAAAAATGCTTTTGCAGGCCCAATAATTTTTCTATCACATACTTTACATAATTCATACTGCAACATATAAAAATTTCCTCGACCAGCACATTCTCGCGCCTCACAACTCGCTTTCGTGCTAGTTACTTTTTCTATCCGGTTTAAGCAGATAAAGTTTTAATAGAGCGTATCTCATTTATCTAACTTGGGTTAAAGAGTTCTATCGCGAACATGTGGAAATTATTAATAACGCTTGATTTGGACTTCGTTCTTTATATCCCCCACCATCAGAAGCTCTTATTTTGTCATCAAATTTAAGTTGGATTGATAACTTTCACCTTACATATGAGGGCGTAATTGTATTTACCAGGCGATGTAAACCTTCCATTTTGGATTGTGATAACAACAGATCATTTTCAGCAATTCATTAACTACACACATCAAATACAAAAACCAATAACCCGCTGAAATATATTATTTTTTAATAACATTAATTGCCTAACAGAATTAAATTTCTCGTTGTCTATTGACGCTTTCATCTACAACAGGAGTTAGCACATTACATGGAACAAACACGCAGCATTCGTGCATGCCAGCCAGAATGCCGGCATTTCATCGCAAAACGCTGCGGGGAATTTACTCGTAAGGCAGTTCGGGCAGGCGGAATTGATATAGGAAATGCACCTTACGCTAAAGACTATGGCAATAACCTTGAACGAGCAGGATTTCGTGTCTTAGGACAAGGCGAAACATTACAGGAAGGCGATGTGGTTGTTATTCAGCCCTATGATGGCGGTAATCCTGCGGGTCACATGGCAATTTACGACGGCACTACCTGGTACTCAGATTTCAGACAAAGAGATATGTGGGGTGGTCCGGGATATCGTTCTGCGCGCCCTTCTTACAAAATTTACAGGAAAAACTGATGCGTAACGTTCTTTTGATGTGCCTGTTATTGACGGGATGTTCAGCAGAGATGGATTCGCCGGAAAAACGTATCAATGATTTTTATTCGTTCTACCTCACGGCCTTCGTTACAGATACCCATGAAGATAATCTCGATTCACCAAAAATGCGTGAGTATATTGCGCGCGACACGCTCTTCCGTCTGAAGAAAATTCTTTCTCTCAATGAGCAGGAAATTATCGGTTCCGATTATTTTACCTATACACAAGAGGTAATGACTCCAACTTACTGATAGTGTTTTATGTTCAGATAATGCCCGATGACCTTGTCATGCAGCTCCACCGATTTTGAGAACGACAGTGACTTCCGTCCCAGCCTTGCCAGATGTTGTCTCAGATTCAGGTTATGCCGCTCAATTCGCTGAGTGTAACGCTTGCTGATTACGTGCAGCTTTCCCTTCAGGCGGGATTCATACAGCGGCCAGCCATCCGTCATCCATACCACGACCTCAAAGGCCGACAGCAGGCTCAGAAGACGCTCCAGTGTGGCCAGAGTGCGTTCACCGAAGACGTGCGCCACAACCGTCCTCCGTATCCTGTCATACGCGTAAAACAGCCAGCGCTGACGTGATTTAGCACCGACGTAGCCCCACTGTTCGTCCATTTCCGCGCAGACGATGACGTCACTGCCCGGCTGTATGCGCGAGGTTACCGACTGCGGCCTGAGTTTTTTAAGTGACGTAAAATCGTGTTGAGGCCAACGCCCATAATGCGGGCGGTTGCCCGGCATCCAACACCATTCATGGCCATATCAATGATTTTCTGGTGCGTACCGGGTTGAGAAGCGGTGTAAGTGAACTGCAGTTGCCATGTTTTACGGCAGTGAGAGCAGAGATAGCGCTGATGTCCGGCAGTACTTTTACCGTTACGCACCACGCCTTCAGTAGCTGAGCAGGAGGGACAACTGATGGAGATGGAAGCCACGGGAGCACCTCAAAAACACCATCGTACACTAAATCAGTAAGTTGGCACCATTACCTACACAAGACTATGCCGCGGAGTGGATCCCTGACCTGAGCGTAAGCAACGCAATAAACTCAGTGTCCGGAAAAGTTGTTAACGTAGAGCTGGGTGCAGGTAATGGGCAAAAACAGCGGTTAAACGTGTATCTGCGCAATGAAGACGGTAAATGGAAAATTTACCGCGTCACCGATGCGAGCCATCATTTCGAACAGTATATTTTTGACGACAGGGCGATTGCTGCCGCACAACGATATGCGGCCAGTATAACTTCTCCATAATTAGCAAGATCGGTCAGGATTCTGGCCGTTTGGTGAGGCAAAGTGGGTCATCAGGAGGATGCAATGAACGATGCAATCAAAACGGCCTACCGCGAGCGCTTCACGATGGTGTGCGACTATATCGCCCACCATCTCGATGAGCCGCTCACGCTGGAGAAGCTCAGCGCGATAGCCTGCTGTTCACCTTTTCATTTTCACCGGCAGTTTCTGGCATTCAGCGGCCAGCCGCTGTATCGCTATATCCAGTGGCTACGCCTTCGTCTTGCTTCCTGGCGACTGGCGTTTAATCCACAGGATAAGGTGATTGATATTGCGCTCGATGCCGGATTTCAGACCCCCGAATCGTTCAGCCGCGCCTTCAGAAACGCATTTGGAATAAGCCCCCGTCAGTTTCGGCAACAGCCGGACTGGCTGAGCTGGCACCAGCGCGTACCGAAAATGACCTTTCAGGAGCAAAAAACAATGGAAATTAAGATTGTCGATTTCCCACAGACCCGAGTGGCAGTGCTGCAGCACCGTGGCAGCCCAGATAGGGTTAATGACAGCGCGGCGAAATTTATTGCCTGGCGTAAAACCTCGGGCTTATCACCCGTACACGAAAGCAGCACCTTTGGCATTGCCTGGGATGACCCGGCAACCACACCCGCAGACGCCTTTCGTTTCGATATTTGCGGCAGTATCTCTGAAGCGATACCAGAAAATGACTTCGGGGTTTCCAGTGGTGAAATCGACGGTGGTCGATACGCCGTCGGGCGTCACTCAGGTTCGCTGGATAACATTTCCGCCACGGTATGGGTGATGTTTCGCGACTGGCTACCGGCCAGCGGCGAAACGCTGCGCGATGCCCCGGTATTTTTCCACTACCTCAACTTTATTCACGAGGTGCCGGAACATGCGCTGCAAACGGATATCTACCTGCCGTTAAAATGACTATACCTCATTGACCGCTATATCGGCCGGGTAGCTGCGCTTACCCGGCCTGCCGCTCCTGAAACTGTGCTACCCTGGCATAAATTACGGTCTGGATGACAATGAGAAATAACGGGTTCCCGATATAGAGATATATCCGAAAACCATCCTGTCAGGTGCCGAATTTAGCCTTTCGTCTCTCACCTCTACAAAGAGCGGCTATCCTTTAACTATCAACAAAAGGAGGCAAAAATGTCTGATTTCGGTACTGATAAAAATACCCAGTTTGCTGAAGACAAAGCAAAAAATAAACTTGATGAACTCGCAGGTTCAGCGCAGCAGCAGTTTGGTGAATTCGTTGATTCACCAAAACATCAGGTAAAAGGTGTCGTGAAAAAATATGCCGCGCAGGCCAGCGATGCGGTCTCCGATGTCACCGAAGCGGTCAGAAACAACCCTCTCACTGGCCTAATCGCCGCTGGTGCTGTCGGTATTGTGCTCGGCCTGTTGCTGGGTCGAAAATAACTCAAGGCCCTTCGGGGCTTTTTTTCCTCACTAGCTAAATAACCGTACCATGCGGTCTAACTCATCTTCTTTCACAGCACGAGATAAATAATACCCCTGAAAGTTTTTGACGCCCAGGGCAGCTAATTTCTCAAATTTTTCTTCGCTATCAACTCCCTCTGCAATGCAATCTGTTCCGGTCATATCGCTATAAAGTTGTATCGCTTTAATAAGGTGATAGTCATTGTCATTTGCCACGAAATGCTCAACAATGTCCTTGTCTAGTTTGAGCCCATCAAAATGTACCTGTCGCACCGGGAACATGGTTTGATGGTTAGAGAAGCAGTCATCCAAAAATAATCGACATCCCGTACTCCGTAAATGGCGCATAGTTTCAGGGATCCTGGTGTCCTTCGTGACATCAATATCCTCCGCGAATTCAAAGACTAAATTTTCGGCCCACCGCGGTTTGAGTAGCATGTCGATAGCTTTCTTTGCCATATCAGGCAATGCATTCCCGGAAGCCAGTCGGGGTGGTATATTAACTGAAAAATAATACTTCCCGTTATATTTATTAATACCAGACACGGCAGCATGGATAACTAACGCCGTAATCTTTAGCCATATTTCATTATTTGAAATATCAGCCAAAAAACTGACTGGCTTGACGATTTTACCATTTTTATTCCAGCGAATAAGTATTTCAAAACCAACCCCTTTTTTGTTATGGTCGGTAATGATCTGGTACACAGGGAAAATTTCCCGCTTAAGCAGCGCGTTAAAAATCTCTGTTTCCTTTTCCGTAAAGTCTGTCTTTTGACTTTTGCGCTTAATACTCTCACCCACATTGAAATTGTGTGGATCGTTTACCCATTGCTTGATTAAATGTAATTTTTGAACACCTTCCTTTCGGTGAGTATATACCGTTTTATTAGATAGCCCCATTGTGTCGCACAATTCTTTTACGGACATGCCCCGGTAGAAACTTAATAAAACATCAACCTCCCTTCGGGTTAGCCATTTAAAATTTCCTTTAGCAGAATAATCCAGAGAGTGATCCCGCAATAAACGAGAACCATCCTTAAATATATTATCATGCATGCTGATGGAGCCTATTATATCAGACACGCTGGCCATGCGAATCAGCGATAACTGACGGCTGCTATTTAAAAGGCTACCCAGGGTGCGATACAGCCAGCTGTCTGGTATATCACCATACAGAGTAACACGTTGAATAACGGGTAGCGAATTAAGTACGGATGCCAGGCGTTTCAGACTCTCAAGGAGATTGACAATACCTTTCCCGAGGAACACCACAATGTGAGCACTCTGATTTATAAGAATATTTTTTCTGTCTCGTTGAGATATCTCATCCCCAACAAAGCGAATAAGCGATGCCTCTATCCCGTATTTTTCCAGGATCAGACGATATCCCTGAAATGTGAAGCCGCAGGCTGAGATGACAAACTTTTGGTCATCGCAAGCCCCATTTCTGAGAGAAATTTTTTGGGTCATAACCTGCTCCTGGGCACCAACGCGCCATTTCCATTTGTGAATGCATAAAATGTCATGCACCTGATGTGAGTATTAATTTTACCGTACAACAACAGGGTAAGAAACAGTCCTCACTGGAACATCTTTGCGTTAATCACTTCACGCCACACAACCTGAAAATATACTTTTCTTTTCAAATAACCACGGTAAATGTTTCATTCTCAGGGTATAATGAAAATTCCGAAAAAGAAGGCTGGATACTTCATCTATCGGCTCATTCAAATACGAGAAATACGCTATGGATAATCATATCTCATCCAGGGCCTTGCTACATCGAAGGGATGTTATAAAGAACAATCCGCGATTCAGTGAGGCAATATTAGAGCACTACACCATTAATGACACCATCTACAAAAAACAACCTTTGTTCTACAAAACAATGCTGCAGGAATCACGATTTAACATTATCCTTTCCATGTGTTGTTTTATTTTTGGAAATCAGGCTGAATCTGTCTCGGAAATAAAAGAGTTATGTTCTCGCTATAAAATAGCCAGCCCCAACAGCGTTATTGCAATCATTACGATACTCAGAACCACCGGGCGCATCAGCACCTGGCGCTGCACGGAAGACAGACGCAAAACGAGAATAGCGCCAACTGAAAAAGGCCTGAATGAACTAAAGCGATATATGTCCGGGGCATTTTTGCCGGTCAGCATTCTTTATCCGGCATTTAATATTGACGTTAACCTTTTGGATAATGACGTGTTGAGAAATAATTTTTTCCGTCGCGCGGCAGAATATCTTTTTCGGGGATTAACGTTCAGAAAGGTTTTGCCTGAAGTGGGATTATTCATCGATAAAGATGGCGGTCGAATGATTATGCTCTATCTATACCTGCAGGCCATAAAAAACAAATCTGCCCATGGTGCAACTATTGAATATTCAGCAAGCACACTCGCAAAAGAATTTTTTGTTTCAAGAATTCACGTCAACCGAATCATCAAATCGGCACAAGAGGCAGGTTATCTGAAAGATCGCGGTGATGGGCGTATGTCGATATACCCGGCGTTTATCGAACTCGTTGAAAATTATGCCGGATTATATTTTGCATATGTCACGCATTACATTAACGTTGTTCCTAAAGATCGCCGCCACGCTCATCACGTGACGTCAACCGCTTAACTCAGCAGGCGTTCGGTGTTCCGAACGCCATTCGCCTATCGCTCTCGTAACGCCTCTTTCGCTTTATTCAATGGTTTCAACAGATAATCCAGAATAGTTTTACTGCCCGTTTTAATATCAACCGTGGCTATCATGCCTGGAAAGACCGGAAACTCTTTGCCTTGCTTATTGGTCAGATGGTTATTGTCGGTACGGATGTAAACGCGATAATAGTAGACGTCTCTTTTCACTTCATCCTGTAAGGTGTCCGGGGAAATCATGGTCACGTCTCCTTCCAGCCCACCGTAAATGGAGTAGTCATAGGCCGTAATTTTCACCAGCGCTTTCTGGCCTGGATGGATAAAGGCCACATCACGCGGTGAGATTTTCGCCTCAACCACCATCTGATCGTCCAGCGGAACCAGGCTCATCAGTTTGCCGTTGGGGGGAATAACGCCACCAACGGTTGTAACGTCAATATCCTTAACAATCCCGCGAACCGGCGCATTGAAGGTCAGCCTTGTCAGGGAATCCTCGCGCCCCTTCATCACCGAACGCTGGGCTTCAATTTCCGCATTCGCTTTTGCCAGCTCTTCACGGGCGCGAACGTAGTACTGATTTTTCATCTCGGTGATTTTATTCTCAAGCTCATTTTTTTGACGCTCAAGACGTAATACCTCAACCTTGCTGGCCGCACCCTGGGTCACCAGTGGTCGGGTTAACGACAGCTCTCGCTGCACCAGTTCTGCCCCCTGACGCAAACCAGCCAGCCCTTTTTCCAGACTCTCGCGACGGGACTGGTAAAGCGCTGTTTCCTGCTTGACCAGCTCAACGTCGTCATCCAGTTCCTCAGGAAACGCGAGCTCCGTATCGTTCACTTCGGCCTTCAGGCGCGCAGCCGTTGCCAGCGCGGCATTCAGACGAGACTCACTCTCCAGCACGCTTGACTCGGTTTTGGTCCGGTCAAGCTGCGCAAGCTGCTGACCGCGTTCAACAATGTCACCTTCGCGCACCATCAGGCTGTGAATAATGCCGCCCTCAAGAGACTGAATCACCTGCTCATGCGATGAAGGTATAACTTTGCCGTTGCCGGTAGTGACTTCATCAAGCTGGAAAAGACTCGCCCAGATGATAAACACCGCCAGCAGGGCGAACAGCGACCATGCCACCAGGGACGATCGCGGTAAGCGCGGCTCCTTCAGACGACTATTGAAACGTGAGAAATCATTCATGCCGCGCCCTCCTCTGCCACCGCTGCCGGTTTCATGGTCACGGTGCGCTGAGCCGCTTTTTGCGGTGCCATACCGTGCTGATGCAGGATCGCGTCACGTGGACCGTCCATCACCACCTTACCGTTTTCCAGCACAATGATACGGTCGACCAGGTCCAGAATAGGCAAGCGGTGAGTTGCCACAACCAACGTCCGGCGTTTACCCAGCCACTTGTGAAGATGTTGAATAAACTGCTTCTCGCTCACTTCATCCAGCCAGGCGGTAGGCTCATCCAGCAGCAGGATATGCGGTGAGGTGATCAGGGCGCGCGCCAACAACAGCGCCTGGCGCTGGCCGCCCGATAGCCCCGTGCCTCCCTCGTTGATGATGGTGTTCAACCCCATTTTCTGTTTGCGCACAAACTCCAGCGCACCGCTGTTGACCAGCGCATGATGAATTTCATCGTCAGTGGCGAGCGGGTTCCCCATCAGGATGTTGTCGCGCACCGAGCCAAAGAACAGGCGCGCCTGCTGGCTGAGCAACTGCATATCACGACGCACGTCGGCCGGATCAAGATGGTTCAGGGCAATATCGTCCAGCAGAATGCTCCCCTGCTGCGGCTCCTGCATACCCGCCAGAAGCTGTAACAGCGTGCTTTTACCGGAACCATTTCGCCCCAGCACCGCAACCCGTTCTCCGGCACGGATCTGCAGCTTGCTGATGTTGAGTACGGTGAGTTTCTCTTCTTCGTCGTAGTAAAACCCGACGTCCTCAAGCCTGTAATCGCCGCGCAGGTGCGCTTTGTGCACCTTTTTGCCGTGCTGCGGATCGTCAATCGGACGCTGCATCAGGTCGTCCAGCCCCTTGCGGGCCACTTTTGCCGACTGCCAGCGCGAGAGCACGCCTGAGATCTGCGACAGCGGCGCAATTGTGCGCGATGCCAGAATCGAGGTCCCCACCAGCGCACCGGTGGTCATGTCGCCGCTGATCACCAGATAACAGCCCACCAGCAGTACCACCGCATAGACAATCGACTGCACCTCCTGCGTCCAGGTGAGCAGCAGGCCCGTCAGCCAGCGCTGCTTCATACCAACGCTGGCGGCAACGTCGTTGGTGTTATTCCACTGGTTCTGGAAACGCTGCTCGGCGCGCATCAGCTTGATGTCTTCAATGCCCTGCACCGCTTCCACCAGCGTGGCGTTACGAATGGCGGATTCACGCATCCCTTCGCTGGAGAGTTTACCCAGCGGACGCTGCACCAGCAGACCCGGAATGAGCAGCAACGGCACGGCGAGCAGAACCACCAGCACCAGCGGACCGCCAATCATCCACAGGATGAAGACGAACAGCAGGAAAAACGGCAGATCGGAGAGTGCCGCAATGGTGGTGGAGGTGATGAGCTCGCGCACCGACTCCAGCTCGCGGATCTGGGCAATAAACGATCCGGTTGATTTAGAGCGCGCGCCGTTTTTAATCCGTAGCGCATGGGCAAAAACGCGTTCGGATATGCGCAGATCGGCACGCTTCCCCACCACGTCAGAAATATGTACGCGCAGCATACGCATGATGAATTCGAACACGATGGCAATCATCACGCCGCCAAACAGCACCCACAGCGTGGCTTCTGACTGCGACGGTACCACCCTGTCGTAGACCTGCATGGAGAAAACCATGCCGGAAAGCGCCAGCACGTTAGCGACCAGCGCCACCAGCATAATGTCGCTGTAGCGTCGCCAGTCCTTCAGCGCCAGTTGCCAGAACCAGTTTTTTTCATACGGTTTGATGTAGTCATCCACGCGGGCATCCGGCGCGGATTCAAGCGGGCGCAGCACCATCAGTCCTGTTAACCGTGAACCTAGCTCCTCACGCGTTAGCGTTGTCTCCAGACCTCCGTCGCCACTGAACTGCAGACTGACATTACCTTCACCGTCCATGCGAGCGATCACCGCGATTTGCCCGCCGGTGAATTCCGCCAGCATCGGCAAGCGCCACGGGTCAAGGGATACGGCATCTGCCGCGACCATACGCATCCCCAGCCCAAGCTGGCGCGCCATCTCCTCCAGCACCAGCTGGCGCGGAGACTGACTTTCATGATTAATGGTGACCCGAACATGCTCCGCAGAAAAATCCAGCCGATAATGCTTCGCGATGATGAACATGCCCTGCAGCCAGGGTTCGTACTGTGGATGTGTCTTCATAATGCTACGTCCTGTCCAGCGCGATAATTACGCACTGAAATGATACCTTTACGGGATGATTGAAAATCGAACCGTCTCTAAACGAGCCCGCAAAATAATCTTGTGAAATATAGGGTTATTGCTATTCGTGTAAATAAACGCAAAAAGCCGCGAGGATCGCTCCCCGCGGCGCTGTTTTACGCAATTAACAGCTGATGGTTTGCCAGCAGCGTCGCCAGATCCGTCTGAACGCCGTTGAGTGTCACCAGGGTGGTTGGCGTGAACTGACCGCCGGTACCGTCCAGATCCACCTGGATTTCGGTATTGCTGCCGTTCTGCACCACGCGGATGTAATCGCTGATATTGCCCGCGCTGCTGTCCAGCGTGGCCACGCCGTTCACATAGCTCGCCGAGCCCGTGCCGGTGTAGCCGCTGCCGGAGAGCAGATCGCGCAGGTCAATACGATCCGTGTCCGCCGTCCCTTCCCAGGTGCCGACCGTAAAGCCGTTCACCACGTCGTGACCGTTACCGCCCGTGGCATCCGACGCGTTGATCAGCTTATAGAGCAGCGTATCGTGACCGCCGCTGCCGATGTTGAAGGTGTCGTTTCCGCCTCGGCCTTCGAACTGGTTATCACCGCTGTTGCCAGTGATAACGTCGTCGAAGTCAGAGCCGTTAATCCCTTCAATGTTCAGCAGCCGCGTGGTACCGAACCCGGTGTTCTGGGCGGTTGAGAGGCGTAAGTCAACCGTAATCCCGGACGTTGCGTTGCGGTAATCCACCACGTCCATCCCACCGGTATTGCTCCAGGTGTCGTAGTCGGAATGGGTATTCCAGCCGCCGGAACCGTTGTAGGTATAGGTGCCATCCTCTGCGATAAAGGTGTCGTTATACCCGGTCCCGGTGATGGTCCCGCTGTGGCCGCCGGTGGCGGCTTCGGCCGTCAGGACGTAGCCCTCTTTGCCGTTGCCCGCCTCCAGACCGCTCCAGGTGACGTTATCCGACACGCCGTTGGTGATCTTCAGGATCTCTGCCGAATAGGTTTCTTTCGGATCCAGCCCGTAGAAACTCACCAGTGCAGAGGTATCGTTCGAACCGATAC
This sequence comes from Enterobacter sp. DVT3837, assembly GCF_056238685.1. Classification (NCBI taxonomy): domain Bacteria; kingdom Pseudomonadati; phylum Pseudomonadota; class Gammaproteobacteria; order Enterobacterales; family Enterobacteriaceae; genus Enterobacter; species Enterobacter sp. DVT3837. Next base: position 892,717 of record NZ_JBWDLA010000002.1, read on the forward strand.
CGGACTGGGCGTTGATGATCTGCGACGCCACCAGCACGCCCGCGGCGTTATACAGATTGACCGTGTTGCCGTAGTAGGCGTTGATGCCCTCGCTATCGACAATGTGCAGATGCATCGCAGTGCCGTCAGCAATGGTTTTGCTGTTTTGTACCAGCACCACCTTACCGTTTTGCTGAGACACCAGCAGATCCTGCGCGCCGTCCCAGTTGTAGTCCACGGCCGCCACGCCGGTGACGTTCGCCAGGCCCGAAGCCAGCTGGCTTGAGGTCCAGGTGGAACCGTAACCGTTGTTGGTGAACAGGGTCGCCGTCTGCGAGCCGCCATAGGTACTGAGCTTGATGATGTCCATCTGCCCGTCGCCGTTCCAGTCCACCGCCACTGACAGATAACCTGCCGTAGCGTTCGAGGCTTCCACCGCGCTCTTGGTGGCAGAGAGCTTCCCGGTACCGTCGTTGTAGTAGATCACCCCGCCGTTGTTGTTGTAGCTGCTGCCCAGGTACAGATCCATGTAGCCATCGCCGTTGAAATCCGCCCACGTCATGGACGCCGCCGTGGTGGTATTCGAGGCGTTAGCCACAAACACGTTGGTCAGGTTCTGGCCGATGGAGAGCGTGCCGTTACCGTTGTTGTTGATCACGGTTAACGAGTTCGCGCCGCTGCGGTTGGTGTGCTGAACCACATCCACGGTGCCGTCATTGTTAATATCGACGCCGGAGATTTCACGCATGGTAGTGAATTGTCCCCAGAATCCCGCACCGCCGTAGGTACCATCAGGCGAGAGTACTCCATTGTTATTGATCAAATAGGTGATGGAGTCAGCACCGGAGTCGCCGTACGCCAGATCAAGATAGCCATCGCCGGTTTTGTCGTAGGCAATTACGCCGCCGTACCAGATGGTGGTCCCCACCGCCAGCTGGCTGGCGTTATAGGTGCTGCCATCGTAGGTCCACATTACCTGCGTGGATCCGCCATAGGTGTTCTCCGTGGCGAAAATGTCCTGCGTGCCGTTACGGTCAAAGTCGGCGGCGGTCTGGCTCACCACGTAGAAGCCGCGGGTGTTGGTCAGCGTATTCCCGGCATAGCTCGAGCTATCGCTGCTGGAGTAAGACTGGCCGTTAGCAATGATATTCCACAGACCGCTGCTGTTCATGCCGAGGGTCATGGTGGAGTTGTTGCTGTTCCCCGCCGTGGTTGCCCAGTCGGTATTCACCGAGGTGGTATCAATCACCAGGCTGCCGGTCGCCGTGCCGGTGGTATTACCGTTACCCGCGCTGCTCTTCACCTGCGCCGTCACGCTGTAGCTCGACACGCTAAGCGCATCGCCGTCCGGGATCTGCAGATACCAGGTGTTATGTGCCGGATCGACCACTACCGCGCCGCCCGTCTGGGAGGTGTAGGTTTTGCCGTTCACCGTTACCACCAGGTATTCGCCGTTCACCAGATCGGCAGAGACGGTACCGCTGACAATCGGCGTGGTATCCGATGTGGTCTGCGCGGTAATCGCCGCCGTGGTGGTCGGGATGCTGGTATCAACGTTCAGGACAAACCCGTCCGACTCCGTGTAGTTACCGGCCCTGTCGGTGACACGCACAATGTAAGTGTGGTTACCATCACTCAGGCCGTTGTCCTGGAAGGACCAGCTGGCACTGCCGTTCATGGTCACCTGGCCGAGCAGGACCCCGTCACGATAGAGCTGCACAATTTCACCGTCGTCCGGAGCGCGGTTAAGCGTCCCGTTGATCAGCGGCGAGTTATCGTCTGTTGCCACCGCGCTGCCAAAGGTGCCCTGACGCTCGCCTTCACCGTCGGTATAGCTCACTACCGTGCCTACCGTGGTTGGCGGCGTGGTGTCCACCGTCACCACCTGAGAGGCGGTAGAGCCCACGTTGCCCGCCTGGTCAATAATCCGCACCTGGTAGGTATAGTCCCCGTCAGGCAGATCGCGGGTATCGGTGTAGCTCCAGCGCTGGTTGGTGACCGTGGTGTCGAGCCAGGTATTCCCACCGTCCAGGCTGATCTGCGCCTTCTCGTTATTGCCGAGCTGCGCGGTCAGCGAGCCATTCACCACCACCTGATTATCGTTAGTGATGAAATCACTCGCGCTCAGACCGGTGTCGTTTTGCAGGGAATCAATGCTGATCCCCATCGACGGCGCGGTGAGATCCACCGTAACGGTATGATTGTCGCTGGCGCTATTGCCGATGGTGTTGCTGACCTGCGCGTTGATGACGTAAGAACCGCCGTCTGCCAGCGCGCTCACCTCTGCGCTGCCGACCGTGTAGCTCCAGGTACCGTCATTCTGGACGGTTGCCGCGTAGGTTTTACCGTTCAGCGTGATGGTCACCGTCTGGCCCGCCGGGGCGTTGGTGGTGCCGCTAACAACCAGCGGCGTGCCGTGCTCGGCGGCGTTGACGATATCGTCCTGCGCAAAAGTGTTAATAGTGATGGTTGGGACGTCGCCGTTCAGCGTCACGTCGTGCGTGGCGCTGCCCGGGTTACCTGCCTTATCGTTCACCGAGGCGGTAATCGTGTAATCCCCGTCGCTCAGACCGAGGAAATCACGTCCCGGCACGAAGACCGACCACGAACCATCTGCCCCGACGGTCGCCTGATAGCTGTGTCCGTTTAAGGAGACGGTCACCGTCTGCCCCTGTTCCGCTGTGGTTGTGCCACGGATGGTCTGGCCCGCCAGCTGCTCTGCGTTGTTGACGATATCGTCATCAGCCACGGTGCTGATGGTCACGGTTGGCGCGACGGTATCGACCGTTAACGTGTGCGTGGTCTGGCCGTTGTTACCGGCTTTGTCATTGACCGATGCGGTCAAGGTCAGAGCGCCCTGGCTCAACGCAGCCAGATCGGCTGCCGGCACGTCGAGCGTCCAGGTGCCATCGATAGCTACGGTTGCAGTGTAGGTTTTCCCGCCGAGCGTCACGGTGACGGTCTGACCCGCCTCTGCACTGGACGAACCATGCACCGTCAGCGGCTGCTGCGCTTCTGCCGCGTTCAGCATGTCATCGCCCGACAGCGTCGCAATACTCACGACTGGCGCCGTAGTATCTACGCTGATGCTGTGCGTCGCCGACGCGCTGTTGCCCGCGCTGTCCTGCGCCGACACAGACACCTGGTAGCTCGCGCCATCGGCCAGCGCGCCCACGTCGGCAGCAGGTACGGTGGTCGTCCAGCTGCCGTCGCTCTGGATGGTGGCCGTATAGCTCTTGCCGTTCAGGGTCACGGTGACCTGGGTCCCGCTGGCGAACTGGGCGCTGGAACCGTTAATCACCAGTGACGAACCGGCTTCAGACGCGTTGATCACATCATCCCCGCTGAGGGTGTTAACCGTGAGTGCCACAGACGCGGTGTTGACCACCACATCGTGTGTCTGGGTGCTGCTGTTGCCCGCGCTGTCGGTAATGGTCGCACTAAGGGTCACGGTGCCGTCGGTGAGCGCGGAAATCACGCTTGCCGGAACGCCCACGCTCCAGTTACCGCTGGCGTCAACGGTAGTGGTGTACTGATTCGAACCGATGGTAATGACCAGCTTATCGCCAACGCTCGCACCGGTTGCCGTGCCGCTGACAATCTGTGCCTGTCCGTGCTCCACGCTGTTAATGACATCATCGCCCGCGACAACGTTAAAGCTGACGGTTGGCGGCGTGGTATCAAGCGTAATCGCTTTGCCCGCGCTGCCCGGGTTACCGGCAGCATCGTTCACGCTGACCTGCACGGTGTAGCCGTTATCCGCCAGGGCGGACAGATCGGTGCCCGGCACGTTCACGCTCCAGATGCCACCCTGCTGTACCTGCGTGGTGTAGCTTTTACCGCCCAGCGTCACGCTGACCGTCTGCCCGACTTCCGCCGTGGTGGTACCGGAGAGGGTCACACCTGCGGACGCTTCGCTGGCGTTAATCACGTTATCGCCTGCAACCGTATCAATAGTCACGGTTGGCGCGGTGGCGTCCACGCTGTACTCGCGACCTGCAGACGCGCTGTTGCCGTTCACATTGGTCACGCTCACCTGCACGCTGGCATCGCCGTCCTTCAGGCCCGCGAGATCAGCGGAAGGCACAGTGGCCGTCCAATTACCGTCGGCATCCACTTTCGCAGTGTACGTTTTACCCGCGAAGGTGATGGTGACGCTCTGGTTTTCCTCAACGTTCGAGGTGCTGCCGGAAAGCACCAGATCCGTACCTTTCTCCGCCGCGTTAATCACGTCGTCGGTGGCAATTGCATCAATACTGATAGCCACCGCCGTCAGGTCAACGGTCACGTCATGACTGATCGTTACCGGGTTGCCCGCCGCGCTCTGGCCTGCAACGGTCACGGTTACCGTGCCTGCTGCCAGGGCCCCGACGTCTGCCGCCGGGATCGCCGCGCTCCAGCTGCCGTCTGCGAGCACGGAGGCCGCATAGGTTTTGCCATTGACGGTTACCGTCAGCGTGGTACCTGCTGCCAGCCCGTCGCTGGAGCCGGTGAGGATCAGGTTCTGTCCGTGTTCGATGCTGTTGATCACGTCGTCGCCCGCCACGGTATCCACGCGCAGACCCGGCAGGTTGGCGTCGATGGTGATATCACGCTCGCCTGTGCCGGTGTTGCCGTGGCCGTTGGTGACGGAAGCTAACGCAGTCAAATCGCCGTTGCCCAGCGCGGTCAGAACGTCGGACGGCACGTTAACGGACCAGGTGAGATCGCTCTGCACGGTTGTCGTGTACGTGTTGCCGCCAATGGATACGGTGACGGTATTGCCTGCTTCCGCGTTCGCTACCTTGCCGCTAATGGTCTGCCCCGCGGCCACTTCTGCCGCGTTGATGACGTTATCACCCGCTATGGTGTTGAGGGTGACGGTCGGCAACGCGGTGTCGACCAGCAGGTTCGCGGTGTTGCTGACGCTGTTGCCCACGGCGTTGGTCGCTACCGCGCTCAGGGTGTAGCTGGCTTCGCCCAGCACGGCAAGATCCGCCGCCGGAACCGTGAGGCTCCAGCTGCCATCCGCCGCCGTGGTGGCGGTGTAGTTTTTACCGTTGAGGGTCACGGAAACCACTGTGCCTTCCGTCAGGTTGGCGCTGGTTCCATTGACGCTCAGATCCTGACCTTTCTCCACTGCGTTCAGGATGTTATCGCCGCTGATGGCGCTGAAGGCCACCGATGGCAGACCGGTATCGACGGTCACGTTGTGGCTGCCGGTACCGGTATTGCCCGCCGCGTCGGTGACTGACGCAGTAACGGTTACGGTGCCGTCGCTGAGGCCGGAAATCACATTTGCCGGTACGCCAACGCTCCAGTTACCCGCCGCGTCCAGCACGGTGGTGTACGTCTGTCCACCGATGGTGACGGTGACCTTATCGCCCGCTGCCGCGCCGGTGGCGGAGCCGCTGATGATTTGCGCCTGCGCGTGCTCAGTGATGTTAATCACGTCGTCGCCCGCCACGGTATTGATGGTCACCGCAGGCACGGTCACGTCCACCGTCAGCGTGTGATCAACCGACGCCGGGTTACCCGCCTTATCGTTGACGCTCGCCGTCACCGTGACGCTGCCGTCGCCGAGCACGGCCAGATCCGCCGCCGGAACGCTCAGCGTCCAGCTGCCATCCGCGCCCACGGTTGTGGTGTACTCTTTACCGTTCAGGCTCACGGTCACCGTCTGACCCGCTTCAGCGGTGCTGGTGCCGGACACGGTCAGGTCAGCCTGCGCTTCGGTGGCATTCAGGATGTCGTCAGCCGCAAGCGTATTGATGGTCACGGACGGCGCGGTCGCATCCACGCTGTACTCGCGGCCCGCCGAGGCGCTGTTGCCGTTCACGTTGGTGACGCTCACCTGCACGCTGGCATCGCCATCCTTGAGGTGTGCCAGATCCGCAGATGGTACGGAGTAGGTCCAGTTACCGCTGTCGTCCACGGTGGTGGTATAGATTTTACCGTTCAGGCTCAGGGTCACGGTCTGCCCCGCCTCAACGTTGGTCGTGGTGCCTGACAGCACCAGATCCGCGCCCTTCTCCGCCGCGTTAATCACATCATCGGTGGCGATGGCATTGATGCTGATGGCAACGGTCGCCAGATCCACCGTCACATCGTGACTGATGGTAATCGGGTTGCCCGCAGAGCTGTCGCCGGTAACGCTGATTTTGACGGTGCCTTCCGGCCACGCGCTCACGTCTGAGGACGGGATCGCGGCGCTCCAGGTGCCGTCCGCCAGCACCGTGGCCGCATAGTCTTTACCGTTGACGGTGACGGTCAGCGCCGTACCTGCCGCCAGCCCGTCGCTGGAGCCGGTGACGATCAGGTTTTGCGTATGTTCAATACTGTTGATGACATCGTCACCCGCGACGGTATCCACGCGCAGACCCGGCAGGTTAGCGTCGATGGTAATACCGCGCTCGCCGGTTCCGGTGTTGCCATGACCGTTGGTGACGGTCGCCGTTACGCTCAGGCTACCGTTGCCGAGCGAGGTCAGCACGTCAGACGGCACGTTCACGGACCAGGTCAGATCGTTCTGCACCGTTGCGGTGTAGCGGTTGCCGCCAATAGTGACGGTGACGGTATTGCCCGCTTCGGCATTTGCCACCGAACCGCTCAGGGTTTGACCTGCAGCCACTTCCGCCGCGTTGATGACGTTATCACCCGCCACGGTATTGATGGTGACGGTCGGCAGCGCAGTGTCCACCAGCAGGTTCGCGGTATTACTCACGCTGTTGCCCACGCCGTTGGTGGCGGTCGCGTTCAGGGTGTAATTAGCCTGACCCAGAGCGGCCAGATCCGCTGCCGGAACCGTCAGGCTCCAGCTGCCGTCTGCAGCCGTGGTGGCCGTGTAGTTTTTACCGTTCAGGGTCACCGTCACCACGGTGCCTTCCGCGAGGTTAGCGCTGGTGCCGCTCACGCTCAGATCCTGACCTTTTTCCACCGCGTTCAGCACGTTATCGTCGCTGATGGCGTTGAAGTTGACCGATGGCAGACCGGTATCAACGGTCACGTTATGGGTGCCGCTGCCCGTGTTCCCCGCTGCGTCGGTAACTGACGCTGTGACGGTCACGGTGCCGTCGCTGAGGCCGGAAATTACATTCGCCGGTACACCCACGCTCCAGTTACCCGCCGCGTCCAGCACGGTGGTGTAAGTCTGTCCGCCAATCGTGACGGTCACCTTATCACCTGCTGCCGCGCCGGTGGCGGAGCCGCTGACGATCTGCGCCTGAGCGTGCTCAGCCACGTTAATCACGTCGTCGCCAGCGATAGTGTTGATGGTCACTGCAGGGACGGTGACGTCCACCGTCAGGTTGTGATCAACCGACGCCGGGTTACCCGCTTTGTCGCTTACCGATGCGGTGACGGTCACACTGCCGTCCGTCAGCGCCGCAACATCCGCCGCCGGGACGTTCAGCGTCCAGCCGCCGTCAGCGCCCACGGTTGTGGTGTAGTCTTTGCCATTCAGTGACACCGTTATCGTCTGACCCGCTTCGGCGGTGCTGGTGCCGGACACGGTCAGGTCAGCCTGAGCCTCTGTCGCATTCAGAATGTCGTCAGCCGCAAGCGTATTGATAGTCACGGACGGCGCGGTGGTATCCACGCTGTACTCGCGACCCGCCGATGCACTATTGCCGTTCACGTTGGTCACGCTCACCTGCACGCTGGCATCGCCGTCTTTCAGGTTGGTCAGATCGGCGGCGGGCACCGTGGTGGTCCATTTGCCGTCAGCGCCAACGGTCGCGGTGTAGCTCTTGCCGCCGAAGGTGATGGTGACGGTCTGGTTTTCCTCCACGTTTGAAGTCGCACCGGAGAGCACCAGATCCGCGTCCTTTTCAGCCGCATTGATCACATCGTCTGAGGCAATGGCGTCAATGCTGATGGCGACGTTTGCCAGGTCCACCGTCACATCGTGGCTAATTGAGACCGGGTTACCGGCGCTGCTCTGGCCTGCAACGGTCACCGTGACCGTGCCTGCAACCAGTGCCCCCACGTCTGCCGCCGGGATCGCCGCGCTCCAGGAGCCGTCAGCCAGCACGATAGCCGGGTAGGTTTTGCCATTAACGGTCACGGTCAACGCCGCGCCAGTCGCCAACCCGTCGCTGGTGCCGGTGATAATCAGATTCTGCCCGTGTTCGATGCTGTTGATCACGTCGTCACCCGCCACGGTATCCACGCGCAGGCCCGGCAGGTTAGCGTCGATAGCAATATCGCGCTCGCCCGTTCCGCTATTACCCACGCCGTTTGTGACGCTAGCGGTCACAGTCAGATCGCCGTTACCCAGCGCGGTCAGAACGTCCGACGGCAGGTTAACGGACCAGGTCAGGTCGCTCTGCACGGTTGCGGTGTAGCTGTTACCACCAATCGTCACGGTCACGGTGTTGCCCGCTTCGGCATTCACCACTTTGCCGCTGATGGTCTGGCCGGCTGCCAACTCAGCAGCGTTGATCACGTCGTCGCCCGCAACGGTGTTGATAATCACGCCCGGCAGAACGGATTCCACGTTCACGGTGTGCGACGTACTGGTGCTGTTGCCGACGCTATCCGTTGCCGATGCGGTAACGGTATAAAGCGCCTCGCCAAGTTGCCCCACCTCGTTAGCCGGAACGGTCGTGGTCCATTTTCCGTTGCTATCAACCGTAGCGCTGTACGCTTTGCCGTTGAGCATTACGGTCACGGCCGCGCCTGCAGCCAGCCCGGACGCCGTACCGGAAAGGGTCAGATCCTGCGTTTTCTCGGTGCTATTGATCACATCGTCACCGGAAACGGTGTCAATTGTCAGCGCCGGTGCGGTCAGGTTCACCTCCACGCCGTGCGTGGCGCTGTTGCTGTTGCCCGCTTTATCCGTCAGCGCCGCGGTGATGGTGTAATCCCCGGCGGCCAGAGCCGTAACATCTGCTGCCGGCACGCCCACGCTCCAGTTGCCAGCGGCGTCGATCGTGGCGGTGTAAGATTTGTTATTGATGGTGACGGTGACCACATCGCCCGCCGCCGCGCCGGTCACAGAGCCGGTAACAATCAATGCCTGCGCATGCTCGGCGCTGTTGATCACATCATCGTCAGAAACGGTATTAATGGTCAGCTGTGGTACGGTTGTATCAACCAGCACATCGCGCTCCGCTGAGGCCGGGTTACCCGCTTTATCAGACACGGCGGCGCTGACGGTATAGTTGCCGTCGGCAATCGCCCCCAGATCCGCAGACGGTACGGTCACACTCCAGCTGCCGTTTGCCTGCACGGTGGTGGTGTAATTCGCGCCGTTCAGCGTGACGGTGACGGTCTGGCCCGCTTCGGCGTTGGTCACACCGTTAATCACCAGATCCTGCTGCGCTTCGGCCGCATTGATGATGTTGTTGTCGCTGACAATCTCGATAGACACCGTCGGCGCGGTCGCATCCACGCTGTACTCGCGGCCCGCCGACGCGCTGTTACCGTTCACATTGGTGACGCTTACCTGCACGCTGGCGTCGCCGTCTTTCAGGCTGACCAAATTGGCAGACGGTACGGTCGCCGTCCAGTTGCCGTCCGCATCCACCGTCGCGGTGTAAGACTTACCGCCAAATGAGATGGTGACGGTCTGGTTTTCTTCCACGTTAGTGGTGCTGCCGGACAGCACCAGGTCCGCGCCTTTCTCCGCCGCGTTAATCACGTCGTCTGTGGCAATCGGGTCAATGCTGATGGCGACTGCCGCCAGATCCACCTTCACGTCATGGCTGATAGAAACCGGGTTACCCGCTGCGCTCTGGCCTTCAACGGTCACAGTGAGCGTGCCAGCAGTCAGCGCGCTGACGTCTGCTGCCGGAATGGCCGCCGCCCAGGTACCGTCAGCGAGCACCGTCGCCGCGTAGGTTTTGCCGTTGACGGTCACGGTTAACGCCGCACCCGTTGCCAGGCCCTCGCTGGAGCCGGTGATAATCAGGTTCTGAGCGTGCTCGATGCTGTTGATCACATCGTCGCCGGCTACGGTATCAACGCGCAGGCCCGGCAGGTTGGCATCAATGGTGATGTCGCGCTCGACTGTTCCGGTGTTGCCGTGGCCGTTGGTGACGCTGGCTGAAACCGTCAGATCGCCGTTACCGATGGCGGTTAAGACCGTAGACGGCACGTTGACCGACCAGCTCAGATCGTCCTGAACCGTAGCCGTATACGTATTTCCGCCGATGCTAATAGTGACAGTGTCACCCTTCGCTGCGCCGCTCACTTTGCCGCTCAGGGTCTGCCCGGCAGCCACTTCCGCTGCGTTGATGACATCGTCCGTGGCGACAGGGTTAATGGTGACCTGCGGCAACGCGCTGTCGACCAGTACGCTGTGGCTGGTGCTCGCGCTGTTGCCTGCGGCGTCAGTTACACTCGCCGCCACGACGTAGCTTGCTTCTCCCAGCACAGAGACGTTTGCCGCCGGAACGGTGATGCTCCAGTTACCGCTGGCGTCTGTGATGGCGCTGTAATTGATACCGTTCAGCGTCACCGTAATGGTGGTTCCGTCCGGCTGGTTGCTGGTACCGGAAAGAAGCAGATCTTCACCTTTCTCTGCCGCATTGATCACATCGTCACCCGCCAGGATATTGATGGCGATAACCGGTGCGGTCAGGGAGACGTCAAAATCATGCGTGGCAGTGGTGCTGTTGCCCGCTTTATCGGTGAGGGTCGCCGACATTGTCTGGTCGCCGTTAGCCAGCGCGCTCACGTCCGCCGCCGGAACACCCACGCTCCAGCTTCCGGACGCATCCAGCATCGCGGTGTAGTCTTTACCGTTCAGGGTCACGGTAATCACGTCGCCCGCCTGTGCCCCCGTAACCTTACCGGAAACAATCAGCGCCTGGCCGTGCTCGGCAATATTCACGATGTCGTCGCCCGCGACGATATTGAAGGTAATCTGCGGTACGGTGGTGTCAACCAGCACAGAAGCACCCGCACTGGCCGGGTTGCCTGCTTTATCGGACACCGTCGCCGTGACCGCCGCATTGCCGTCGGTGATGCCTGCCATGTCCGCCGCCGGGACGTCCAGCGTCCAGCTACCGTCGGCCTGCACCTGCGCAGCGTACTGATTGCCGTTGAAGGTCACGGTCACCGTCTGGCCTGCTTCGGCAGTAGACGTGCCGCTCAGGGTCAGATCCTGAGCCGCCTCGGCCGCGTTCAGCATATTGTCCTGGCTGATGGTGTTGATGGTCACCGTCGGCGCGGTGGTATCGACGCTGAATTCCTGCGCCGAAGACGCCGCGTTACCGTTCACATTGGTGACGTTGACCTGCACGCTGGCGTCACCGTCTTTCAGGCCGCTCAAATCGGCTGCCGGTACGGTGTACGTCCAGTCCCCGTTGGCATCCACCGTGGTGGTATACGTTTTACCCGCGAAGGTGATGGTCACGGTCTGGCCCGCTTCAACGTTGGATGAGGTGCCGGACAGCACCAGATCCTGGCCTTTTTCCGCCGCGTTGAGCACGTTGTCATCGGTCACGCTGTTGATGGTGATAGCCACAGGTGCAAGATCGACATCCACGACAGTCCCGATAGCGACCGGATTACCGGAGGTATCCTGTGCGCTTGCTGTGATCTTCAGCGAACCGTCCGCCCACTGAGATACATCCGCCGCCGGCACTGCCGCCTGCCAGGAACCGTCCGCCAGCACGGTTGCAGAATAAGTGTTGCCGTTAATGGTTACGGTGACGATGCTGCCCGCGGCCAGATCGGTGCTGGTGCCGGACACAATCAGGTTCTGAGCGTGCTCGATCACGTTAATCACGTCGTCACCCGCCACGGTATCAATCCGCAGTCCCGGGAGCTGGGCGTCGATGGTGAAGTCGAGAGAAGAAGAGCCGGTATTACCGTGCGCGTTGGTGACGTTGGCGGATACGGTGAGATCGCCGTTGCCGAGCGCGGTCAGCTGGCTCTCGCTTAACGGCAGGCTCCAGGTCAGATCGTCCTGCACGGTAGCGGTGTATGTCTGGCCGCCCAGGATAATAGTGACAGTGTCACCTGAAGCCGCGTTCGTTACCTTACCGGTCAGGGTTTGCCCTGCCGCCACTTCCGCTGCGTTAACGATGTTGTCGCCCGCCAGCGTGTTGATCGTCACAACCGGCAGCGAGCTGTCCACCAGCACGTCGTGTGAGGTTGACGCGCTGTTACCTACGCTGTCGGTGACGTCCGCCGTCACGGTGTAATGGGCTTCACCCAGCGCGCTCACCGCGGAAGCAGGCACGGTGACGCTCCAGTTTCCGCTGGCGTCAGTAGTGGCCGTGTAGTGAATGCCGTTCAGGGTCACCGTAACGGTGGTGCCTTCCGGCTGGTTGCTGGTGCCGGAGAGCAGCAGATCTTCGCCTTTCTCTGTAGCATTGATCACATCGTCCGCCGCCAGCGTGTTGATACCGATGACAGGCGTCACGGTATTCACCACCACATCCAGTGAATGGCTTCCGGTATTACCGGACTGGTCGGTCACGGAGACGTTAATCGTCCAGGTACCGTCAGCCAGACCTTGCACCACTGACGCAGGCAGTCCCAGGCTCCAGTGACCTGCCGCATCGACCACGGTGGTGTAATCCACGTTATTAATGGAGATGGTTACCCTGTCGCCCGCAGCCGCACCGGTGACGGAGCCGCTCAGGATCTGCGCCTGTGAATGGGCGATTTGGTTAACGGTGTTGGCATCGGTGACAAAGTCGTTAATCGTCACCTGCGGCACGGTCGCGTCCACCAGCCCAATGCGATCGGCACTGCTGGTGTTCCCCGCCACATCACTCACGGTTGCCGTCACGGTCACAATGCCATCTGCCAGCGCGTCGACGTCAGCCGCTGGTACACTCAACTGCCAGGTACCGTCCGTCTGAACCGTGGTCTGATAGGTTTTACCGTTCATCGTCACAGTGACCACCTGGCCTGCTTCAGCATTGCTGCTGCCGCTTAACACTAAATCCTGCTGCGCTTCTGCCGCATTGATGATGTTGTCGGTGGTCAGATTATCGATCGTTATTGTCGGCGGCTGAGTATCTACGGTGACCACGCGCGACGCGTCGGCACTGTTACCGTTGACGTTAGTGACGCTAACGCTCACCTGCGCGCGACCGTCGATCAGGGTTTCCATGGCGCTGACGGGTACGGTCAGGCTCCAGGAGCCATCCTGCTGCACCTGCGCGGTAAAGGTCTGGTCAGCGAATTTCACCACCACGGTCTGCCCCGCTTCCACGCCCTGCGTCTGACCGGAAAGGGTTAAATCACTGCCTTTTTCTGCCGCATTCAGCAGGTCATCGCCGGAGACGGTATCAATGGTGACCGCCACTGCGTTCAGATCGAGTTCGATCGGGTGTTCAGCCGCAACAGTGTTGCCCCAGGTATCTTCTGCGCTGACGCTGACCGTCATACCTCCCGCCGTCCAGGCCTGAAGGTCCACTGCGGGTACGCCGATCTGCCAGTTGCCGCTGGCGTTAACCGCGGTGACATACTCGACGTTGTTAATGGTGACGACAATCTGCGTCCCCGCTGCCAGATGAGTACTGGAGCCGGTGACGCTCAGATCCTGCTGCTGCTCGATGGCGTTGATCACGTCATCGCCGGAAATGGTGTTCACGCGCAGGCCCGGCAGCTCAGCGTTGATATTGATATCACGCTCGCCGGTGCCGGTATTGCCGTGCCCATTGGTCACCGATGCGGTGAAGGTTAAATCACCGTCACCGAACGCCTGAAGATCCGCTGACGTGATTTTCACGCTCCAGGTCAGATCGCTGCCAACCGTTGCGGTATAGCTCTTGCCGCCGACGGTGACAGAAACGGTATCGCCCGCCGCCGCGCCGGTGACGCGGCCGCTGAGGGTTTGATCGACGCCCGCTTCGGCGTTATTGACCAGGTTGTCGCCCGCAAACGTATTGATAATGACCTGCGGAAGGACAGTATCCACCAGCAGATTCGCTTCTGCAGAACCGCTGTTACCCACGCTGTCGGTACCGCTGACGCTGACGGTATAAAGCGTGTTCGCCAGATTCAGCACGTCAGAAACCGGTACCTGAACAGCCCAGATACCGTTTTCGACGGTCGCCTGATAGTTAACGTTGTTCAGCGTCACCGTGATAGCGCTGCCGTTCGGCAAATTGCTGGTACCGGTCAGGCTCAGCGGCTGCATCGCCTCCTGAGCATTCAGAACATTGTCCTGACTGATGGCGTCAATCGTAAATTCTGGCGGGTGTCCGCTCAGCGTAATGCCGTGCGTGGCGCTGCCGGTGTTGCCTGCCGCGTCAGTCACGGAAACCGAAATCGTGTGGCTGCCTTCACCCAGCGCGCCCAGCACGGACGCAGGAACGCCGACGCTCCAGCTACCGTCCGCAAGCACCACGCCGGTGAAAGTCTGGCCGCCAAGGGTCACGGTGACCACATCGCCCGCAGCTGCACCGTTCGCCAGGCCGGAAATAATCTGTGCCTGACCCTGCTCGCTGGTATTGAGAACATCGTCGCCCGCCACGGTATTGATGGTGACAACCGGTGCGGTGATATCAACCGTGAAATCTGCGGTAACAGACGAGCCGTTGCCCGCTTTATCGCTGACGTTCACCGTCAGGGTGTGATTGCCCTCGCTGAGCGCCTGTACGTCGTTCGCCGCCAGCGTGACGGTCCAGGTACCGTCACCCGCCACGGTGGCATTGTAGTTTTTACCGTTCAGCGTCACGGTGACTATCTGACCGGCTTCCGCATTGGTTTTACCGGTCAGCTTCAGCGGCTGGTTGTGCTCAGCCGCATTGATGATGTTGTCCTGCGCGAGGGTATCAACAGACAGCGTTGGCGCGGTGGTATCGACGCCAATCGTCTGGCTTCCGCTCACGGTGTTCCCCGCCGCGTCCTTACCGCTGACGTTGACCGTCCAGGTGCCGTCGCCCAACGCCTGCGCGTCAGCTGCAGGCACGTTAACGAGCCATGCGCCGTCTGCGCCCACTTCGGCCGTGTAGGTTTTGCCGTTCAGCGTTACGGTGAGTTCAGTACCCTGCGCCAGGTTTTTGCTGGCACCGGAAAGCGTAAAGCCCTCGGATTGCTCGCTGGCGTTAAGCACGTTATCGCCCGCCGTGGTGGCCAGCGTAATAGAGGCATCGGCGGTAGAAACCGTCACGGTAATACTGCCCGCAGCGGTGGTTTTACTGCCGTCGATCTGCACGACCGACCAGGTATGCTCCCCGTCGGTCTGGGTTGGTAATTTTACCGTCCAGGTACCGTCTTTAGCGACCATTGCACTGGCGATGGTACTGCCGCTGCTGTCTTTGATCTGGATGGTTGCGCCCGGTTGGCCGGTACCACTAAAGGTTGGGGTGTTATCGTCCGTGACCTCTTTTGCACTCAGCACCCCCTGCTTGTCACCCGCTTTATCTGTCAGCAAAAAGGTGGGCGTTGCGCTTTCAACCTCTTTGGTATTATCAACAACCCTTGTTTTGGTTTCACCGTCTCCCCCGTGAGCCAGCAGTGCCCCGATGGCACCACCGCCTAACACAGCGCCCGCAATCCAGCCCCACGGCGCGTCGCTCAAAACGCTTCCCTGCTCGAGGAAAGGCTCAATGCTGCTAATCGGTGTGGCCTGCGCGGTTAATTCAGTTACTGCAGCGCCTGACGCTTCCCCGGCATCGGCAAAAGAAATATGTGTCAGTTCCTGACGGTCGTTGAACACCAGTTCTGACTGATTATGCGTTTCTGGATCTTCGACAAAATAGTTATTGCAGCGAATAACGCTGCCATCTTTCATATAAATGAGGAGATCTTTACCCTGGCGAACATAACGCGCCACATCCTGAGCAGAACCCTGGATTTCAATCACGCTTGGCGATGAAATAGAGACCGACAGATTTCCTTCACCTGTTAATTTCGTTTTCTCCGCCGTTTTGCGAATGATGACATCAACAACCTTTACGTTACTCATTTTCTTCTCCTTGCAGGTGTAAGGATTCCTGTGGATATGTCCACCAGATGGATGTAGCTATCCCTGGGAAAAATCACCCATTATTTTCAGACTTATTTTGCGCAACCAATGTGCGCCTTTTTTTAACTCAAATCGGGTAGTTTTGCGGTAGCGCTTTTCTCTACTCCAATAAGTGGCATTAAATTATCAACCGCAGCAGCATAATTAATTGCCGAACTCCAGCCATCATACTCAGCGATTATTTTTGCCGAGGTGGCCTGCCAGACATCCTGCTCAACGCTGAGCAGATCGTTAATGCTCCGCTTGCTCAGGGTGTATTCATTTTTATAGACATCGCGGGCGCGCAGTGCATTTTCCAGCTGTTGCTTCCCGGCTTCCATTCTTCCCCGAGCGCCGGTCCAGTCCGCCTGCGCCACGGAAGCCTTTTGCAGGACATCGAAACGCGCCTGATCGACCTGAGAGGAGGCCATGGCCCGTGCGCCCTCCGCCTGTCGAACGCGTGCGGAAACCGCGCCCCCCTGATACAGTGGGGCATCTATGTTGAGCTGTATCTGGTCGTCCCAGTAAGAACGGTTGTCCGATTCATAACGGGTACGCCCTCCTTTCAGACTTAGCGTCGGCCAGTGCTGGGACTTCGCCGTTTCCACGCCATACTGAGCAGACCGTTCCATGTTCTGCGCGGCCATCACCGCCGGTATCAGCGAATAATCTATGCGATTGAGCGAGTCCGGCTCCACGGCAAGATTCGCAGGCACCGGCGAATAGACCTCTGCCTGCATTCCGGTTAAAACCGCTAGCCTGGCGCGGGCGCTGTTAAGGGCGGCCTGATACTGAGCGACCGTCGCCTGCATGCCGGCAATACGCGTGCGGGTCTGGAGCTCATCGGACGTGGAGCTCACGCCTGCATCAGCGCGCAGTTTTGCCAGCTGCTCGACGTTTTTGAGCGCCTGAACATTCTCTTTTGCCGCCAGCAACAGATCGGAATAGCGTTTGACCTCTACATAGCTCAGCGCCGTTTTTTCCGCCACATCCGAAAGCGTGCCCATCAGCTGATAGCGGTAGCTATCACGCTGGGCGGAAGACTGACTGATGCTGTTATTGGTTTTGCCAAAATCGTACAGCAGCTGCGTCAGGCTCAGCCCCCAGGCGGCTGAATTCTTCAGTGACCCGCTGGAATCGGTGGTCTGGCTGTGCCCTGTACTCCCGTTTAACGATATTTGCGGCATCCAACCGCTGCGCGCTTCATCTATTTGTGCCTGACCAATACCTAATTGCGCGGCCTGCTGACTAATTGACGGATCGCGATCGATAGCAAAAAGAATACTTTCTTTTAATGTTGTTGTGGAAACCGGGGCAATCCCCACCTGCCCACTATTGGCACAAGCGGTATTTATGGCTATCGAAAATAATGCCATCGCGGCTGCATATCGAAGGAACTTAGGTTTACTCAATTTCGTCATTTTATCTCCCTGACTCTGAGTGATACTCAAACAAATACCCAAAAAGAGGTATAGATAATTAGACAAATATTTCTTCGGTTTCCTTGCCGGATTTCAGGTAATACTTCCCATACCCATTTCCATTGGAACTGAGTTCTGTCTGCGTCTTATTTCAATTAAGAATTTACTTATTTCTTAAACTGGTTAGCAGCATAACAAAATGCGGTATAGGCCACTACACCCACAATGTTAATGCGGTGTTACAAATAAGAAAAAACATGGGGTTTCTGGACAAAACCTCGAAAATGGACTTTCAAATGAAACATATAAACCCCCTGTTATTTAAGGAAAATTCCTAATTCGTTATATGCACATTTTTGCGTTAATTTCATGACGGGTCAGACACAAAGATTTTCAAAGAAGTGTCAACTTACGTAGTTAAAGCCTACACGTCGACATATATGACCATTAAAAAACAAATTTACGTTATTTTGATTCGTTAATTCAAATTTAATTGAAATATATAGCCAGATAAGGGTGATACAATAGCGACATAATCCAAACTATTAAATAAAACATAACAATAACACTATGGTTAACATTTAAAACGGTTTACTTATAAGCACTTAATATAATTTTAATAATCACCCACCTGAATCATTACCCCACTTGCGTATCCTGGTGACGACATTGTGCTTCTCTCTGCGCTGAAATGCTGTATTATGCTAACTATTGCGACATTTTGCAGGATTTGTTCATGCACAAAACGGCTCGTCAACGATATGTACTTGATATTATTAGTGAGCAAGGACAGGCCAGTATCACCGAGCTGGCAGAAAAGCTTCAGGTTTCAGCAGACACCATCCGCCGCGATCTGACTGACCTTGAAAACCAGGGCCTTGCGCAGAAGAATCATGGCGGGGCTATTGCACTCAATCTTTCCGCCATGAATCGTCAGGGGCGCAGTACGTTGCTGCCCGAAGCCAAACAGCGTCTGGGTAAACAGGTCGCGCAGGCAGTTCCACCGGGCTCCACCCTGTTTCTGGATGCCGGAAGCACGGTGATGGCTGTTGCCACCTTTCTTCAGGGGCCGCTCACTGTTATCACCACCTCGCTGGATATTGCCCAGCATTTTAGCGACCAGGATAATATTGAGCTGATCCTGCTCGGTGGAAAATGGGACCAAAAGCAGCGCCTGTTCGCCGGAAGCGCCACCCTCTCCCTCCTGTCCCGTTATCGTGCGGATATCGCTATTCTCGGGGCGTGCGCCATCCATGCCGATCTCGGTCTGAGTGCCAGTACAGAAGCAGATGCGGAGGTCAAGCGCGCGATGCTTGCCGTCAGCCATGCTCACTGGATTGTCGCCGACCACCTTAAAGTCAACCGCTGCGAACCGTATCTGGTTTGCGAGTTATCCAACATCCAACAACTGTTTCTGGATCGTCCCTGGCCTGAGCTTGGGGACCATAGCGCATTGCAGGTCACGGTTTGCGCGAATCAACGTGGAGAAGGTCATGAGTAAAGTGAAAACAATCAACATTGCATTGATCGGGTATGGATTTGTCGGCAAAACCTTCCATGCACCGCTGATCCAGTCCGTCGATGGACTTAAGCTGGCGGTCGTCTCTTCTCGTGATGAAGAAAAAGTTAAACGCGATCTTCCGGATGTTCAGGTGGTTGCAACACCGGAAGAGGCCATTCAGCATCCGGATGTCGATCTGGTCGTTATTGCCTCCCCCAACGCCACCCACGCGCCGCTGGCCACGCTTGCGCTGAACGCCGGGAAACATGTGGTCGTGGATAAGCCTTTCACCCTCGACATGCAGGAAGCCCGCGACCTGATTGCGCTGGCGGATGAAAAGCAGCTTTTGCTCTCCGTCTTTCACAACCGCCGCTGGGACAGCGATTTCCTCGGCATTAAGCAGATTATTGAGCAAGGTACGCTCGGCAAGATTAAACATCTGGAGTCGCATATTGACCGTTTCCGTCCGGAAGTACGCGTGCGCTGGCGCGAGCAGAACGTCCCCGGGAGCGGCCTGTGGTTTGACCTGGGTCCTCACCTGATTGACCAGACGCTTCAGCTCTTTGGCCTGCCGCAGTCGGTTCAGGGGAATATCGCGACGCTGCGCGACGGTGCAGAAATTAACGACTGGGCGCACGTGGTCTTAAATTATCCGCAACATAAGGTCATTCTGCATGCCAGCATGCTGGTCGCAGGCGGTACGGCACGCTTTACGGTCCACGGGGATAAGGGCAGCGTGGTGAAAGCCAGAATCGATCAGCAGGAAGCGCAGCTGCTCGCAGGGGTGATTCCCGGCAGTGCAACCTGGGGCGAAGACAGCGACAGCATGGTGCTCTATGGAGCAGACGGAGCACAGCAGACTATTGCGACCCCGAAAGGCGATCAGCGCCAGTATTACATTAACGTACGTGATGCGGTTCTCGGGAAAATCACCAACCCCGTTAATCCTGTCGAAGCTTTAGCGGTTATGGCTGTACTGGAAGCGGCAGTGAAATCGTCTGAGACCGGATCAACGCAGGCGCTGGCGTTAACTACTGAAGAGCGTGCTCAGCTGCGCTAAAAAAAAGCCGGGTGGCGCTGCGCTTACCCGGCCTGTTTTCCGCATTTATTGACGCTTTTTCGGCATCATGCGCAGAAGGGTATTATCTTTCCAGAAATAGTGGTGCATCAGTGCTGCCAGTGCGTGCAGGCCAATCATAAAATAGCCCAGATTCGCCAGCGTAACGTGCCACTCTTTCAGCACATCGACCAGATCAAAATTGGATTCCGCCGCATGCGGCATCACCATGCCAAAAGCAAACCAGTCGCTGCCCCGGTTGTACATCATCACAATACCAATCAGCGGTAACGCAATGAACAGCATATACACCACCAGATGCCCCAGATGAGACATCCCCGTCACCATCGCTTTTGGCTTTGGTTGAATCGGTGGCGCGCGGAATTTGAGACGAACCAGCAGACGCGTCACCATCAGCACCAGAATGGTGATTCCGCATGAGACGTGGATCATATTGATCAATGGGCGAGCGGTACGCGGGAAGAAACCTTTAAACTCCATCGCGCAATAAGCAACGATGATTAACAGAAACACCAGCCAGTGAATTGCGATTTGCAGGCTTGTATATTTAGTACGCATGGGATTTCCTGAAAAAAACGGATATCGCGTCAACATAATCCCCTTTCCTTAAAAATTCATCAATTTTTCTGTATGGTTTTTCAAATACTTCCTTCCGCATGAAGCATCTTCAATTGCCGCCCAGCCCGTGATGGTCTAAGCCTGGATGAGTTCAAACTGTCGTATCGACACGTTCACAGGAGAACACCATGAGTAAAATTGGCATTAACGGATTTGGACGCATTGGACGCCTTGTACTGCGCCGCCTTCTTGAAACCCAGGATAGCAACACCGTCGTCGCCATCAACGACCTCACCTCTCCCAAAGTATTGGCCTATCTGCTCAGGCATGATTCCAACTACGGTGGTTTCCCGTGGAGCGTGGATTTCACTGAAGATGCGCTGATTGTTGACGGTAAAACTATTGCGGTATACGCCGAAAAAGAGGCGAAGCATATTCCGTGGAAAGCCGCAGGTGTGGATATCGTTGTGGAGTGCACCGGCTTTTACACCTCCGAAGAAAAATCACGAGCGCATCTGGATGCAGGCGCGAAGAAAGTGCTTATTTCTGCCCCAGCCGGAGAGATGAAAACCATCGTTTATAACGTGAATGACGACACCATTGACGCCAGTGATACCATCATTTCCGTCGCTTCCTGCACCACCAACTGCCTCGCCCCACTGGCAAAAGCGCTGCATGATGCCTTTGAAATTAAAGTCGGTACCATGACGACTATTCACGCCTATACCGGTACCCAGGCACTGGTAGATGGGCCTCGCGGAAAAGATCTTCGTGCCTCACGCGCGGCGGCAGAAAATATCATTCCGCATACCACCGGTGCGGCAAAAGCCATCGGCCTGGTCATCCCCGCGCTGAGTGGCAAACTGAAAGGCCACGCGCAGCGCGTGCCGGTTAAAACCGGCTCCGTCACCGAACTGGTCGCCATTCTGGGTAAAAAGGTCACGGTTGAGGAGATCAATACCGCGTTGAAAAAGGCGACGCAGGGAAATAAATCGTTTGGTTATACCGATGAAGAGATTGTGTCGTCAGATGTGATCGGTTCGCACTTTGGTTCGGTATTTGATGCCACGCAAACTGAGGTAACGGAAGCGGGCGATCTGCAACTGGTGAAAGCCGTCGCCTGGTATGACAACGAATATGGTTTTGTGACGCAGCTGGTGCGTACGCTGGATAAGTACGCCGCGCTGTAATGCCTTCCCCCTCTTTGCGGAGGGGGAAACCGCAGGATGCTCAGAGAAGCGAGCGCCGGGATAAGGCGGTTTTCAGGACCGGATCCTGCTGTAGCAATGCCCATGCGTCAGCCACGGCATCAGGAAACTCAACGTGAGCGATAAAATCACGTCCGGCAGGACCATAGCCGTTAACGTCATCATACAGTCGCGGCAGTTCCCCCAGAACCAGTGACAGGTAGCGGTCAACGGGCCACAGTCCGGTGTTGCCCTCGCTAAATTCCACCCCATCTTTGCCGTTCCGCAGTGTCGGCGTAACACCCGGGTGGCTTATCCACTGAGGCGAAACGGGTTCATCCCGGCACACGCGGGCAAACGTCGCCATGGTACGTCGCTGCATTGTCGGATCCTGCACCACCAGCACTCGCCCGGTAGCTCGCTGATGCTGTTTCAGTATGTTCCAGCTAAAACGCGCGTTTTCACCACAGTTGGTGGATTGATCTTCGATCCACAAACGTCCCTCAGGGATCTGCCAGAACTCGCGTGCAATGTCGGCCAGAATACCGGCTTCCGCCCGCCCAGTGACCGGTATCGTGTGATAACGCGGGTGACTGCCAATGGCCGCAT
Source organism: Enterobacter sp. DVT3837 (assembly GCF_056238685.1). Taxonomy (NCBI): domain Bacteria; kingdom Pseudomonadati; phylum Pseudomonadota; class Gammaproteobacteria; order Enterobacterales; family Enterobacteriaceae; genus Enterobacter; species Enterobacter sp. DVT3837. Next base: position 914,948 of record NZ_JBWDLA010000002.1, read on the forward strand.
ATAGAAACGCGGTCGAATGGCCGATACCGCCGCTAATCAGCAACGGGATCTCGTTTTGTGCGGCGATACGGCAGGCCGCATCAATAGTCGGAATGACCGCGTTTCCTGCCAGAATCACCCTGTCGACATCCGGGTTCTGACGGGAACCGCTCAGATCATCCTGCGCCAGCCATGTGCCGAGAGTATTAATCGCCGCCAGAGTGGCATCAGGCAGAATGGGGAAATGGGTCTGAACCATGATGAACTTCTCCTGTGAGTCTCTTCAGGGGGACGGCTTCTGGCTAATAAAGTACAGGCGAGCGCCGAATCGGATTGCATCTGCCTATTATGCTATTGGTTTTCTATCACTCAAAACATTCTGTTGCGTGTGCTGTTTAAAAAAGTACCCAGTGCGGCTCAATTATACCGTGAACGATTTTACAGGGAACTTCGGGGCCAGATTTACGAAGGTTCAATGCCTGAAGTGCTACGATTACCAGGTCCCTATTTCGCCCCCAGTTTTTACTCTCAGGAGCCAATCTATGCAACAACAGTGGTCAGCAGTAGATAATTTCATGATTTCTTCGCTTATTCCTGAAGATGATGTCTTGCGTCAGGTACTGGAAAACAACAAACGCGGCGGGCTCCCCGAACACGATGTAGCGGCCAATCAGGGTCAACTGCTGGCGCTGTTTGTCCGTCTGACGCAGTCGCGGCGTGTTCTTGAGATTGGCACGCTCGGTGCCTATAGTTCCATCTGGATGGCTCGCGCTCTGCCGCCAGACGGAAAGCTGATTACGCTTGAAGCGGATCCAACCCATGCCGAAATTGCCCGCCAGAATATCCACCTCGCGGGGCTAAACAACCGTATTGAACTGGTAGAAGGCCCGGCTCTGAACTCGCTCGAGAATTTCGGTGATATACCGCCATTCGACCTGATCTTTATTGATGCAGATAAGCCAAACAACCCAGGTTATCTGGAATGGGCGCTGCACTACTCCCGCCCAGGGACGTTGATTATTGGTGATAACGTGGTACGCGAGGGCGAAGTGATTAACGAGCAAAGTGACGATGCGCGCGTGCAGGGTGTTCGTCGGTTTATCGAGATGATTGGGGACAATCCCCGTTTAACCGCCACCGCGTTGCAGACGGTGGGGGTTAAGGGGTGGGACGGGTTTACGCTGGCAATTGTGGAACGATAACCAGCCGGGTGGCGGCTACGCCTTACCCGGCCTACATTTTCTTCCGTAGGCCCGGTAAGCGCAGCGCCACCGGGCAAGGGTTTTAACCGGAAATCTGCTCCATTGTCTGCAAAATACGTTTATCCGAAATCGGATACGGCGTACCGAGCTGCTGGGCAAAGAAGCTGACACGGAGCTCTTCGATCATCCAGCGGACTGCCTGAACGTCTTCATCGTCGCGGCGTGTCGGTGGCAGTTTATTCAGCCACTGCTGCCACGCCTGCTGCACGCTCTCCACTTTCAACATCTGAGCGCGATCGCGATGTGGGTCGATAGCCATTTTCTCGAGCCGTTTTTCAATCGCCTGCAGGTAACGCAACGTATCGCCGAGTCGCTTAAAGCCGTTTCCGGTGACAAACCCGCGGTACACCAGCCCGGCCATCTGTGCTTTTACATCTGACAGCCCCAGCGCCATGGTCATATCCACGCGCCCTTTCAGACGTTTGTTGATATTGAAAACGGTGGTGAGGATTTGCTCGACCTGTTTGGCAATATCTACCACCGTGTCGTTCAGCTCCGCGCGAACCTTGTCATGAAGCTGAGCAAAACCTGCTTCGGTCCAGACCGGACCACCCGCCTCGTGGATCAGTTTGTCCACGCCGCAGGAGATGCAGTCGTCGATCAGATCCAGCACTTTACCGTATGGGTTAAAGTACAGCCCCAGTTTGGCTTTGTTCGGTAACTTCTCGTGCAGATACTTAATCGGCGACGGGATATTCAACAGCAGCAAGCGGCGCAGGCCGCGCCACATCATCTGTTGCTGTTCCTGCGGGTTATCAAACAGCTTGATCGCCACGCTGTCGCGCTCATCGACCAGCGCAGGCCAGGCCTTCACCTTATAGTTACCGCGCTTCTGCTCGTAGCTTTCCGGAAGCTGACCAAAACTCCAGATGTGCAATCCGCTCTGCTCGATACCGTCATCCGCAACCGCAGAGAGCGTCTCCTGGACTTTGCCTTTCAACGCCTCTTTCAATTCGGTCAGGGAACGCCCTTCCTGCAGCTTTTTGTTTTTATCGTCCACCACGCGGAAGCTGATTTTCAGGTGATCGGGCACCTGATCCCAGTTCCAGTCATCGCGGTCGATGGTCGTGCCGGTCATGCGTCGGAATTCACGCTCCAGCGCGTCCAGCAGCGGCAGTTCCAGCGGCGTGACGCGGCCTAAAAAGGCTTCCGCATAGTTTGGCGCAGGCACAAAGTTGCGGCGCACCGGTTTCGGCAGAGATTTGATTAATGCAATGACCAGTTCGCGACGCAGGCCAGGAATTTGCCACTCGAACCCGCTCTCTTCCACCTGGTTTAACAGTGGTAGCGGAATGTGTACGGTCACCCCATCCGCGTCTGCGCCGGGTTCAAACTGATAGGTCAACCGCAGCTTGAGGTTGCCCTGATGCCAGAAGTTCGGGTAATCAAGTTTGCTGACTGACTCCGCCCCTTCCTTAATCAACATGCTCTTCTCAAAGTTGAGCAGGTCTGGCGTCTCTTTGCTGGCCTTCTTCCACCAGCTGTCGAAGTGACGGGCAGAGATCACATCATGGCTGATGCGCTGATCGTAAAACTCAAACAGCGCCTCGTCGTCCACCAAAATGTCGCGACGGCGGGATTTGTGTTCCAGCTCTTCCACCTCGGCGCGCAGTTTGAGGTTTTCGCGGAAGAAGGCGTGGCGAGTCTGCCAGTCACCTTCCACCAGCGCATGGCGGATAAACAGCTCGCGGCACAGCGCCGGATCGATCTGGCTGTAGTTGACCTTACGCGCGGCCACGACAGGCAGACCGTAGACGGTCACCTTCTCAGTTGCCATTACCGCGCCCTGCGCACGCTCCCAGTGTGGCTCACTGTACGAGCGTTTCAGCAGATGTTGCGCCACCGGCTCAACCCATTCCGGATCGATACGCGCCGCAATGCGCCCCCACAGACGGCTGGTTTCCACCAGCTCGGCCACCATGGTCCATTTCGGCGGTTTTTTGAACAAGCCGGAACCGGGGAAGATGGAGAAACGGGCGTTACGCGCGCCGGTATACTCCTGCTTTTCTGCGTCCTTCATCCCGATATGGGACAACAAACCGGTCAGCAGTGCGATATGCACTTCCCGGTATTCCGCCGGTTCACTGTTGACCGGAATACCCAGCTCTTTCACCACCTGGCGGAGCTGGGTGTAGATATCCTGCCACTCGCGTACGCGCAGGTAGTTGAGGAAATCCACGCGACACTGGCGGCGGAACTGGTTCGAGGAGAGCGCTTTCTGCTGCTCACCGAGGTAGTTCCACAGGTTCACGAAGGCGAGGAAATCGGACTCTTTATCGTGGAAGCGGCGGTGTTTTTCATCAGACGCCTGCTGTTTGTCCATCGGACGTTCACGCGGATCCTGAATGGAGAGCGCCGAGGTGATGATCATCGCTTCACGCACGCAGCCGTGTTTTTGCGCTTCCAGCACCATACGCGCCAGACGCGGGTCGACCGGCAACTGACTGAGCTGGCGACCCAGCGGCGTCAGCTTATAGGCCGTTGCCTGCTCATCGGTGGTAATAGCGCCGAGCTCTTCCAGCAGACGTACACCGTCCTGAATGTTGCGTTTGTCCGGCGCTTCCACGAACGGAAACGCCGCGATGTCGCCCAGCCCCAGGGCAGTCATCTGCAGGATAACGGACGCCAGGTTGGTACGCAGAATTTCCGGGTCAGTAAATTCCGGACGCGACAGGAAATCGTCCTCAGAGTAAAGACGAATACAGATCCCTTCTGACACACGACCACAGCGGCCCTTACGCTGGTTCGCCGAGGCCTGGGAAACCGGCTCAATCGGCAGGCGCTGAACTTTGGTGCGATAGCTGTAGCGGCTGATACGCGCCGTACCCGGGTCGATAACGTATTTGATCCCCGGTACGGTCAGCGAGGTTTCCGCCACGTTGGTCGCCAGCACGATACGTCGCCCGCTGTGCGCCTGGAACACGCGGTTCTGTTCGCTGTTTGACAGACGTGCGTACAGCGGCAGGATCTCCGTGTGGCGCAGATCGCGCTTACTGAGCGCGTCGGCGGTGTCGCGAATTTCGCGCTCGCCGCTCATAAAGATCAGAATATCACCCGCGCTTTCGTTACCCAGTTCGTCAACGGCATCGAAAATAGCCTGCAGCTGGTCACGCTCGGTATCATCCGCCTCTTCCACTATTGGGCGGTAGCGGACTTCTACAGGATAGGTGCGTCCTGATACCTCGATAATCGGCGCATTGTTGAAATGCTTCGAGAAGCGTTCCGGGTCGATGGTTGCGGAGGTGATGATGATTTTCAGATCCGGGCGACGCGGCAGCAGCTCTTTCAGGTAGCCGAGCAGGAAGTCGATGTTCAGGCTTCGTTCGTGCGCTTCGTCAATAATGATGGTGTCGTACTGCATCAGCAGGCGATCCTGCTGGATTTCCGCCAGCAGAATACCGTCGGTCATCAGCTTGACCATGGTGTTATCGCTAACGTGGTCGCTGAATCGCACCTTGTAACCGATGCAACCGCCCGGCTCCGTTTGCAGCTCTTCGGCAATACGGTTCGCAACTGTACGCGCCGCCAGACGACGCGGCTGGGTGTGGCCAATCAGCCCTTTGATCCCGCGGCCAAGCTCCATACAGATTTTCGGCAGCTGGGTGGTTTTCCCCGAACCGGTTTCACCCGCGACAATCACCACCTGGTGATCGCGGATAGCTTCGAGGATGTCCTGTTTTTTCTGACTGACGGGCAGGTTATCCGGGTAATTGATCGCCGGACGCGCAGCTTCACGCAGCACAACTTTCCCTGCCGCCTGTTCAATCTCTTTTGCCATCTCCTGGTAAATGGCCTGTTGTGCATCAGGATTTTTAACCTTCTTCACGCCGTGTAAACGTCGGGCAAAGCGCTGTTTATCACGCAGCGTCAGCGAATCAAGCTGTTGCAGTAGCATCGCGAAGGTGAGTTTTTGTTGTTCTGTCATAGCGTTAACGGGCAGTGCACTGCCAGGTAAAATCTCTTTTTAATGATTGCTATAGAGTACCACATTGGTGCTTTCAGCGCCTTATTCAAAAAATTCGAACATAGGCTTCGATATATTGCGCTATCTCTATGGCAGGATTGTGAATAGAGTGTCAACAAGCAACGGGGCAACCCCCTTCAATCAAATGCAATAACAGGAATCACCCATGAGCAAAGTATTAGTTTTGAAATCCAGTATTCTGGCAGGGTACTCTCAGTCTGGTCAGCTGTCTGATTACTTCGTTGAACAGTGGCGTGAACAGCATTCTGCTGACGAAATCACCGTGCGTGACCTGGCTGCAAACCCAATTCCTGTGCTGGACGGCGAGCTGGTTGGCGCGCTGCGTCCAAGCGATGCACCACTGAGCCCACGTCAGCAGGAAGCTCTGGCCCTGTCCGACGAACTGATTGCTGAGCTGCAGGCGCACGACGTTATCGTCATTAACGCCCCAATGTACAACTTCAACATCCCAACTCAGTTGAAGAACTATTTCGACCTGGTGGCGCGTGCTGGCGTAACCTTCCGTTACACCGAGAACGGTCCTGAAGGCCTGGTAAAAGGTAAACGTGCGATCGTACTGACCAGCCGTGGCGGTATCCACAAAGACACCCCAACCGACCTGGTTGCACCATATCTGACCGTTTTCCTGGGCTTCATCGGTATCACTGATGTGAACTTCGTGTTCGCTGAAGGTATTGCCTACGGTCCTGAAATGGCGACCAAAGCGCAGACCGATGCGAAATCTGCTATCGACAGTTTCGTAGCTGCTTAAGATATTCCCCTCTCACCGCCCGGTGGGAGGGTTTTTCTTTTCTCCGCATTTCGTTATCATCCGCTCCCACTCTCCAGCCGGGCGGCCTGATGTCTGCGATTATTGATTCTTTTATTGCCCCACCGTGTCACGACGACATCGAGATCCTCTGGCAGGATGAACATCTGCTGCTGATCAATAAGCCTTCCGGTCTGCTCAGCCTCTCGGGTAAAAATCCGCAAAACCTCGATTCTGTCCATTATCGTCTGGTCCAGACGTTCCCTGGCTGCACGCTGGTACACCGCCTGGATTTTGGTACCTCAGGGTTGATGGTGGTTGCGCGCAATAAAGCTATCAATGCCGCACTGTGCGAACAGTTCAGCCAGCGTAGCGTGGAGAAAGTCTACAGCGCCCTGCTTTGCGGACATGTTGAAAATGACGAAGGTGTAATTGATGCGCCGATTGCCAAAGATCCGGCGCTATTCCCATTGATGTCGATCTGCGCGAAAAACGGTAAACCCGCCCGCTCCCACTATCGGGTGGTGGAACGGTTTTATCAGGAGACGGGACTGCCGTTAACACGGGTGAAACTCACCCCGGAGACCGGGCGAACCCACCAGCTGCGCATTCACTGCCAGCAGCTGGGGCACCCGATTCTGGGCTGCGATCTTTATGGTGGTCTTGAAGTGCCGGGGGCGGAAGACGTGCCCCGGCTGATGCTGCATGCCTGCGAATTGAATTTTATTCATCCCGTGAGCGGAGAGCCGGTTAACGCCCGTCACGCCGCCCCGTTCTGAGGGGATTTACCACATCAAATCGTCCGGAATTTTGAAGTCCGCGTACGGATCGTCTTCGTCCTGCTCTTCCTGGCTGAGCGCGCTGTTTAATACGATACTGTCGGCATCGCGCTGGGCAATTTTGTCTGCCACCACCGCCGGGATAATTGCGTATTCGCAGTCGCCGCTGGCGTTGATGACCAGGCGGGCAATCGCCAGACGACCGTTAATCAACTGAGTTTGAGTCTGCTTATCAACCTCGATTCTCTTGATCAGATTACCGTCGGTGAAGTTAAAGGTAATGTTGCCCCTTGAAACAGTGATGCGGTTCATCTCAATCAACTGTTTCACCTGGGCTTTAAACTCTTTCGCCAGTACTGCCTGTTTTTGCTGCTCGCTCAGCAGTTTATCGCGCTCGATCTGCGCTTTCTTGTTCTCTTCAACCGCTTCCCGAGCTTCACGCGCCTGAACGCGTGATTTCTTTGCCGTGCGCTGCACTTTCGCCGCTTTCTTGCTGCTGACCAGGCCTGCTTTCAGCATCTGCTCTTGTAAGGTGAGTTTTGTCATGATCGTTTCTAAACCAATTGGAAATTTTGGGGATTATAGCGGGAATTGCGGAGCGTGTGCCAGAGAAGTAGGCATGTCGTTTTTTTAACTGAGTCTGGCTCATTATTCATTCAGCATTAACTAGCGTTAACGCCTAAAGAGTGATTAAAAATTGTCAGGTCATTTTCTTAAAAAAAATCAGCAGCGCAGAAATATGATGTGAGTTGAATATCTGTACCCACATCAGGCGTAGGCTTCTTTTCTCTTATTAAAATACTAAGGAGAAAATATGGCCTTAAAAGGAACAATGCTGCTTAACGGTGCTGACTATGCGCCTTTTAACCTGCACGGCGTTGGCGTGTTTATGGCGCATTCCGGGCAGGGAATTTACAGAAACAATGGATTATGTGGTGCAGTCAAAGGATCGGGTCCAATTCCCCCAGGTAAATACTGGATTGTTGACAGAGGGACTGGAGGTTTCTTTTCAGGATTAAAAGCGAAGGTTCAGGATCGGTGGAACAAGGTGAGATCTGGCGCAGAATTTGGCCGCGATGATTGAATCGCCACGGGTTTAACAGACACCTCAGAGTCATTTAAGATGGCTTAAAGAGAGGTGCCCATGAGCGGTAAGCGTTATCCCGAAGAGTTTAAAATTGAAGCAGTCAAACAGGTTGTTGATCGTGGTTATTCTGTTTCCAGCGTGGCAACACGTCTCGATATCACCACCCACAGCCTTTACGCCTGGATAAAGAAGTACGGTCCGGATTCCTCCACTCATAAAGAACAGTCAGATGCTCAGACCGAGATCCGCCGTCTCCAGAAAGAGCTGAAGCGGGTTACTGACGAACGGGACATATTAAAAAAAGCCGCTGTAGATTCAATCTGTCAATGCAACACCCCTTTCAATTATCTCTTTCGGTGTTTTGAACTTCAGTGTCTTTCTCGGTCTGTTGTTTAGCTGAGCAGCAACCAGATCTAGTTCATGTTGAGTATATTGGGCAAGACATGTCTTTTTAGGAAAGTACTGCCGAATTAGCCCATTTGTGTTCTCATTTGTTCCCCGCTGCCAAGGACTCTGAGGATCGCAGAAGTAAACTTTAACGCCGGTGCTGACAGTAAATTCTAGATGTCTGGCCAGTTCCATTCCTCTGTCCCATGTCAGTGATTTTCTGAGTTCTGACGGTAAACTCAGGAATTTGTCGGTAAGAGCCTGATTTACTGAGACAGAATCTTTGCCCCTGAGTCTAAGGATGATCGTATAACGTGATTTTCGGTCTACAAGTGTGGCTATATGGGAGTTTTTTGTACCTGAGACTAAATCGCCCTCCCAATGCCCCAGAGAGCGTCTGTTATCGATATTTCGGGAACGTTCGTGAATTGGTGTTCCGTTCACTATGTTAATCGTACCTCTTTCGCCTTTGCGGGTATGACGCCTGCCATGGCGAAGGCTATGCGACCGTCGCAGATGCTGTATATTCAGGTGGTGTAGCGCTTCACGGCTACGAAAGTACAGCGTTTTATAAATTGTCTCAGGTGATATTCGCAGCGTTTTTTGACGTGGTTTTGTTCGCCTTAACCATCCTGATATTTGCTCTGGAGACCATTTCATCTCCAGCTTTTCCAGAACAAGCTTTCGCAATGGTAAATTTTGATCCAGTAAGCACGGTTTTGGCCTTTTCGCCATTCTGTTGGCTCGGTTATTAGCATCAACAGCTTTGTAATAGCGTCTGCCCCGATTACGCTGAACTTCACGTGAGATCGTCGAAGGACTGCGATTCAGCGCAGTAGCTATCGCACGAATGCTCATTTTGGCTGACAAACCAGCTCGTATCTCCTCGCGCTCAGACAGTGTCAGGTGAGCTACAGCCCGCTTACGCTCATGGGGTTTTATGCCGCCAGTATCCCTTAACATAGTGAAGATCGTTCCGGGTTTTGAACCCAGGATATTCGCTATTTCACTGAAGCCTGTTCCGTTCTTCCATAGTTCAAAAACAGAGGCTTTTTCCTCTGCTGTAAATGTTCGTCTCATTCAAAAAACCTCCGCAACCCCATGTTTTCACATAACTGTTGCGTTGACCAATTGAATCTACAGCGGCGTACTTCGCAAAACTGTCCGACTGAGGTACGCCTTTATCCGTGACAACGCCCGTTGCTGGCCTGTTCGCCTGCTCTGTCGGGTGCTGGATGTTCATCCCAGTGGCTTTTACGCATGGCTTCAGCAGCCGCATTCACAACGCCATCGGGCAGACCTGAGACTGACAGGACAGATTAAACAGTTCTGGCTGGAATCGGGATGCGTCTATGGTTATCGCAAGATCCATCTGGATCTGCGGGACAGCGGGCAACAGTGCGGAGTCAACAGAGTCTGGCGACTGATGAAACGTGTCGGGATAAAGGCTCAGGTCGGATACCAGAGCCCGCGGGCACGTAAAGGCGAGGCCAGTATCGTGTCGCCCAACAGGCTCCAGCGACAGTTCAATCCGGATGCTCCGGATGAGCGTTGGGTAACCGACATAACCTATATCAGGACCCACGAAGGCTGGCTGTATCTTGCTGTGGTTGTTGATCTGTTCTCACGCAAAATTATCGGCTGGTCCATGCAATCCCGGATGACAAAGGACATTGTCCTGAACGCACTGCTGATGGCTGTATGGCGGCGTAATCCCCAAAAACAGGTGCTGGTTCATTCGGATCAGGGCAGTCAGTACACAAGCCATGAGTGGCAGTCGTTCCTGAAATCACACGGCCTGGAGGGCAGCATGAGCCGTCGCGGTAACTGCCATGATAATGCGGTCGCAGAAAGCTTTTTCCAGTTGTTGAAACGCGAACGGATAAAGAAAAAGATCTACGGAACGCGGGAAGAAGCCCGCAGTGATATTTTTGATTACATCGAAATGTTTTATAACAGTAAGCGTCGGCATGGTTCTAGCGATCAGATGTCACCGACAGAATATGAAAACCAGTATTATCAACGGCTCGGAAGTGTCTAGATTATCCGTGGCGATTCAGAGTGGTTTGCTTTATACAAGGATGACTGGGGAATCGATGATGGTACCTGGATTGATAACGTCTACCGGGGTTTGTTTCGGCTGCATCCGGGTACGGTATCTGAGGGATGTATCACGATTGCCCATAATTCTGATTACGCATTGATCCGGAATGCTCTCATGAGTACAGAGCTTATTGAAGTTCCCTGTATGCGTTCGCTGATGGCACGCGGCTGGGTTGAGGTGAGTGAAAGTGGCTATACCAGCACTTGCCCGTAAATGGGGCATCAGGCTATTGAAAACGGCCTGGTTTATATGCATCAGCATTATAGTTGGCCGCACATTGGGGCCCGCTGAACGCTATTTAGACCTCGACGTCGCCTCATCTATATGTGATTTTATTTATGGCGATGTGAATGCTGAAACAATATATGACACATATACCAATATTGATATTTTAATTGTACTGACCCTCACCACGGTTATTTATCGCTTAACAACTCTGCTATTCAATAAAATAAGGAAATAACGAATGCCAATTCCTCCCTACATGTGGCTAAAAGACGACGGTGGAGCACATATTAAAGGTTCTGTTGATGTTCAAGACCGTGAAGGCAGCATTGAGATCATAGGGCTGAGCCATGGCATCAACCTCCCGGTAGACAGCGCTAACGGCAAGATCACCGGCACGCGTCAACACTCATCCATGCGGATTGAAAAGGAAGTTGATAGCTCCACGCCCTATCTCTACAAAGCAGCATCTACCGGTCAGGCGCTTAAAAGCGCTGAAATCAAGTTCTATCATATTAATGATGCCGGACAGGAAGTCTGTTATTACTCCGTACTAATGGAGAACGTAAAGGTTACTGGTGTTAACTGCAGCGTGCCAAACGTGAAGATCGCTGCCAACGATAAAATGAACCACGTTGAAAGCGTAAGCCTGCAGTATGAAAAAATTACCTGGCGCATCGTCGACGGGAACATCATGCACAGCGACGCCTGGAACGAACGGCCTACAGCCTAACGCTAAGGGGCGCGATGCCCCTTCCTCTTTCACTTCACTCTCCAGCCTGTGTGCAATCCTGTTAATGAACTTCCCTCATGTTGCATTGAAATTAAGTCACTTCCCCTGCGCCGCGGGCTCAGGCATAAATTATGCATCGGTAACTTCTTGGCAACATGAACTTAGGATGCATAACCACAATGAGCAAAGCTTTCACATATACCCTTAAGCGCAGTTGCTTCGATGAGAATTACAACCCGTCTGAAAATACGCGTACGACCACCAACTTTGCCAACCTGGCGCGCGGGGAAAAGCGTCAGGAAAACCTGCGCAATACGCTGGTGATGATCAACAACCGTTTTAACGCCCTGGCGCGCTGGGATAACCCAAATGCCGATCGCTATGCGGTCGAACTTGAAATCATTTCAGTTGAGATGAACATCGGTGCTGAGAAAGCATTCCCGGCCATTGAGATACTGCAGACCACCATTGTCGACAAGAAAAACAACCAGCGTATCCCTGGCATTGTCGGGAATAACTTCTCGTCGTATGTGCGGGATTATGATTTCAGCGTGCTGCTGCTCGAGCACAACAAGAACCAGCAACACTTCAGCATTCCGGAAAAATTTGGCGAGCTGCATGGCAATATCTTCCGCCATTTTATGAGCTCATCTGAGTACAGAGATAATTTCAAAAAGGCACCTGTAATTTGCCTGAGCGTCTCCAGCAAAGACACCTACCGTCGTACGGGGAACGAGCACCCTGTGCTCGGCATCGAGTATCAGCCAGATGGCGAGTCTTTAACAGAACAGTACTTCGCGAAGATGGGCCTTAACGTACGCTATTTCATGCCTGAAAACAGCGTCGCACCTTTTGCGTTCTTTTTTACCGGCGATTTGCTGAGTGATTACACCGATCTGGAACTGATCGGCACCATCAGCACGATGGAAACGTTCCAGAAAATCTATCGCCCGGAAATTTATAACGCTAACTCGGCGGCGGGACTTTTCTATCGACCGGATCTGAACCAGCAGGATCACTCATTAACAAAAATTGTTTATGACCGCGAAGAGCGAAGCCGTCTGGCGATTGAACAGGGTCGATTTACCGAAGAATACTTCATTAAGCCTTACCAACACATTCTTGAGCAGTGGTCTGATAACTACACGCTTTAATACATTAAAAAAGGTCTTTTACTATGAAAACATTGCTCCCGACTTCTACGGCTGGCAGCCTGCCTAAGCCGACCTGGCTTGCTCAACCTGAAACGCTGTGGTCACCCTGGAAATTACAGGATCAGGAATTACTCACGGGGAAACAGGACGCACTTCGTTTATCTCTGGATGAGCAGATCCGTGCGGGTATTGATATCGTCAGCGACGGTGAACAAACCCGCCAGCACTTTGTCACCACCTTTATTGAACACCTGAGCGGCGTTGATTTTGAAAACCGCCAGACCGTACGCATTCGTAACCGCTATGACGCCAGCGTGCCGACCGTGGTCTCTGCCGTTGCGCGCCAGAAACCGGTATTCGTGGATGACGCGAAGTACCTACGCCAGCTCACGGACAAGCCAATCAAATGGGCCCTGCCTGGGCCGATGACCATGATCGACACCCTTTACGACGCGCACTATAAAAGCCGTGAAAAGCTGGCCTGGGAGTTCGCCAAAATCCTGAATCAGGAAGCAAGAGAATTAGAAGCAGCTGGCGTCGATATTATTCAGTTTGATGAGCCAGCGTTTAACGTCTTTTTTGATGAGGTCAACGACTGGGGCATCGCCGCGCTGGAACGCGCCGTTGAAGGCCTGAAATGTGAAACGGCGGTACATATCTGCTACGGGTACGGTATTAAAGCCAACACTGACTGGAAAAAGACGCTCGGCTCGGAGTGGCGCCAGTACGAAGAGGCCTTCCCTAAACTGCAGACCTCTACCATCGACATTATCTCCCTGGAGTGCCACAACTCCCGCGTACCGATGGATCTGCTGGAGCTGATTCGCGGTAAAAAAGTGATGGTTGGCGCGATTGATGTCGCCACTAACAGCGTCGAAACGCCAGAAGAAGTGGCCGATACGCTGCGTAAAGCCCTGCAGTTTGTTGATGCCGATAAGCTTTACCCGTCAACCAACTGCGGTATGGCTCCTCTTTCCCGTCAGGTTGCCAACGGTAAACTGAAGGCCCTGAGCGCCGGGGCGGAGATTATTCGCAAAGAGCTCGCATAACGGCGAATCACTCACCCTTCCGGTTAAAGAACAGCGTCACCGTGGCGACGGTGACGCCCAGCTTCTTCATCTCGGTTTTGTTGAACAGATGTGTCTCATCCTGCAGGTACATCCAGTCGTCAAACTTGAGCAGCCAGGTACTGCCGTTCGCCTTCACATTCATGCTGTAATGCCAGTTAAAGGCGTTGCCTGCTGCCTGCCCGGTGGCAACCCCTTCAATGTCCCCTGCCGTTCCCTCGTAGCGATCGTTCCCCACGCGGCGGATTTGCCAGACCCGCTGCTGCTTTTCACCGTCGTCATAAACAAAGTGTTCATTGAGCGTCAGCGTATCGCCGATAACGTCCCCGGTAATTTCCACATGAAAACGGCGGATCTGCTTACCGCTGCGATCCTGCACCATCCCCCACGCTTCGGTTTTGCCCTGGAAGTAGTGGAAGATATCGAGCCTCGGCTGCTGCTGGCGATACTCGGTCACGTCGGTGCTACAGCCGGCCAGCAGCATCAAGAATGCCAGTGCCATCATCAGGATACGTTTCATTTTTGGCCTCCGATTAACTGCTGACGCAGGTCTGGATACTGCGTGCGTGGGCCAAGCCAGATCGCCAGAAAGCGAGTACTGAATGCTTCTGACTGGCGTGGTCCCAGGGGAATAAAACTTTTCTGGGGAGTGGGTTCGCGATACCAGAACTGCCCCTGCTTATCATTGATGACAAATGCCAGTTGCGAACCCGGTCTGACATCCGGCCACAGTGACTGAAGCATACGCAGCCAGGCTTCGCTTTGCGGTTCCTGCGCCAGGATCCCCTGAGCCTTCCACTGGTCGCGGGTCGCTTCAACCAGATCTTCGCGATCGATATCGCGCGCATAGGTAATAATTAGCGCCTGATCCTGATTTTCCCGGCTGTATCGACCATCGGGAGTGCGCAGCTGGGAGGTATAGACGGTGAACGGTCCCCAGGTCAGCGTGGCATCCCCTACCTTACGCCAGGCCAGCCAGTCGGCCCCCTGGACCAGAGGGGACATGGTCATCAGCCAGATAAGCAAAACGGCAGACCTCATTTTTGTCTACCCAACAGCAGGTGGAAAAACAGCATCAACACCAGCCAGCCCGGCACCATCCAACTGACGACGATAAAGGTCGGCTCCAGAAACGTGATGGCCTCCAGTCGCTCGCCAATCAGGTACGCCACCGGTCCTCCTGTGGCTGCCAGCAGAGTCAGCAGCCAGCCGGGTAAGGTCGTAGTGAGCGTAAGCTGTGTCCAGACAGTGGCGAACATCAGCCACAATGCCACCATCCATAGCGGTATCAGGGACTCGCTCCTGAAGGAAATCAGCCCCGTTAACGCCCAGAGCGCATCCAGCAGGCAGCCCGCTGCGGCCAGACCGATTGCGTACAGACGGTATGCTGACGGCAACAACAGACAGGCAAGGATCGCCAGCGCGAGCCAGATAATCAGGCCCTGTTCTCGAAAAAGCACCACCAGCGCCCAGTAAAGATCGAACGCTATGGCCAGCAGGAAGACCTGAAGGTATCGTTTCATACGCGCTCAGCGGTCAACTGCACTACGCTAATGGTGCGGGCGTTAAACCCGGCTTCGCAGTAGCCAAAGTAGTAAAGCCACATCCTGCGAAAACGCTCATCGAACCCGAGTTTTTCAATCTCCTGCCAGGTATGGATAAAGCGCTGCCGCCAGTGGGCCAGCGTGCGGGCGTAGTCGGGCCCCATGTCGAAGAGATTACGCACCACGAAATCGGTGTGGCGTGTCATCAGCTCATTCATCGCGGTAATGCTCGGCAAGAAGCCGCCGGGAAAAATATAGCGCTGAATAAAATCGACGCTTTTGCTGTAGTCGCGATAGCGCTGATCCTGAATGGTAATGGCCTGAATTGCCATGCGACCTCCCGGACGCAGCCGCGCCTGGCAGGTACGGAAGAACACTGGCAAGTAGCGCTGCCCTACGGCTTCAATCATCTCTATTGAGACCAGCTTGTCATACTGCCCGGTAAGGTCACGGTAATCGCAAAGCAGTACCTCGACGCGATCCTGCAATCCAGCGCGAGCGATCCGCTCCGTCGCCCAGAGATATTGCTCTTTCGACAGCGTGGTAGTGGTTACCCGACAGCCGTAGTGACGCGCGGCGTATTCCGCCATCGCGCCCCAGCCCGTGCCAATTTCCAGCAGGTGATCGGTCTCATTCAGAGCCAGTTGTTCGCACAAACGCGCCATTTTTGCCTGCTGCGCCGCCGTCAGATCCTGCTCGTCCGCGGTAAACAGCGCGCTGGAATAGAGCAGCTCCTTATCCAGAAAATGGGCATAAAAGGTGTTGCCCAGATCGTAATGGGCGGCAATATTTTCACGTGCCTGCGCGCGGGAGTTACGCCGCGTCCAGTGGCGTATCCGCTCCAGCTGCCTGCCAAGCAGGCGGAAGCCGTTTTCCAGACGGCCAAGTACCTCGCCGTTAAGCGCCAACAGCTCGAGAAGCGGCGTGAGTTGCGTGGTTTCCCATTCGCCGTCCATCCAGGCTTCTGCCGCGGCAAGGCTACCGCCGGTTAAGACACGCCAGTAGACGCCGGGAGAAAGGATTTGCACATCCGCATGCAGCGCGGAGGATGTCTCGCCAAAATGGAAAGTTTGTGCCCCTTCGCGCAGCGTCAGCGAGCCGCCGCGAATACCGCTTAGCAAACGAAAAAGCAGCCAGCGCGCGATGCGGACGTTGCGCGGGATATCGGGTTCAAGCGCAAAGACAGGATCGGTCATGAGCGTTCACTCCTGCTGACGGGATGGTTATACAGCGGCACACGCTTGAGCCACAGGCGCAGCGCCTGCCAGTAAATGGCAAAAACGGTTTTCAGGGTCATGAGCGGGATGCGCAATAGCAGTGAGCGCAGTGCCGGGCGTGTCAGAGGCGCCCAGCGTAGCGCCAGCGTGGCATCGAAAACTTTCCCTTCCTGATGATTTTCAATGTGCATATGCAGCGTGTTATCCGGGTCGTTAAAGCGCCAGTGATAGACCATGTCCATCGGGTTGAAGGGGGAAACGTGAAACGCTTTTTCCGTGGGCTGCGCATTTTGTCCGTTAACGGCATAGTAATGACGTTCATTCCACGGCGTGTTGCGAACCTCCGCCAGCACCCAGCGCAGCGTTCCCTTCCCGTCGTAGCAGTAGTAAAAGTTGACCGGATTGAAATGAAAGCCGAAATAGCGCAACTGCGTCAGAAGCATCACCCGCCCGTCCGGGCGTTCTCTGGTCAGGCTTTCCAGCCTGTTCAGCACGTTCTCTTTGAGCGGCGAGCCGAGCGGATAGTCCGCGTCATAAAACGCGGCGGCGGCAAAGCGATTGCGCCGCACGCCGACGGAGGCCAGCAGCGGCAGTTCATCCAGATCCAGCCAGGCCATAAAGACGGTGTAGCGGAATTCATGGGTTTTCGGCTGAAGGCGACGGTGGCGTAGTACGCCATGATAGAGGCAGCTGTTCATCTCAGTTCCCCTCTCCGGACGCTATCGCATTGACCACGTCCAGCGCGCTGCGCACGCCATCTTCATGAAAACCGTTGTACCAGTAGGCCCCGCAAAACCAGCTTCTCTGGTGGCCGTTGATCTCGCCCCGCCGCGCCTGTGCCCGCCAACTTTTCGGGTTAAAAAGCGGATGTTCATAAACAAAACGTTGCAGAACGAAGCGTTCATCCACCGGCGTGTCCGGGTTCAGGGTGACGCAGAACAGCGGGCTACCCACAGGCAACCCCTGCAAAATATTCATGTTGTAGGTAACACAGGCGCTGGCCTGCTCGTGTTCGCTCAGGCGGTAGTTCCAGCTGGCCCATGCCCGCTGCCGCACCGGCAGCCAGCGCGGATCGCTGTGTAAAACGACCTCGTTGCGCTGCCAGCCGATATCGCCCAGCACCTCGCGCTCTGCGGGCGTGGGGTCATCAAGCATCGCCAGGGCACTGTCGGAGTGGCAGGCAAAAATGACCTGGTCGAAGGTATGGCTGCCGTTTTCAAGCTGAAGCGTAACCCCGCGAGCGTGGCGGCTCACCCGCTGCACCGGCACGTTGAGGTGTAGCGTCATGCGGTTGCCCAATTTGTCCAGCATGGCGCGGATATACTCCCGCGAGCCGCCGGGTACCACGTACCACTGCGGGCGATGGGTGATATCCAGCAGGCCATGATGGTGAAAGAAGCGTAAAAAGAGCGGCAAAGGGAAACGCTTCATCTCCTGCAACGACGATGACCAGATGGCGGCCCCCATCGGCAGAATGTAGTGGCGCGCAAAAAACGGCGTGAAGCCGTGCTGCTCCAGAAACGTTTGTAGCGTGGCATTCGGGTCCACCTCCCCAGCCAGCGTCTCTTTCGCCAGCCGATTGAAGCGGACGATCTCCCCGAGCAGCCGCCAGAACGTCGGATTCGCCAGATTTCGACGCTGGGCAAACAGCGATGTCAGGGTGTGTCCGTTGTACTCCAGCCCCGTCGCGGGATTGTGCACCGAAAAGCTCATCTGCGTTTTTTGCCCGCTGATGCCCAGCTCGCTGAGTAGCCCCATAAACCGCGGGTAGGTGCGGTCGTTGTAGACGATAAACCCGGTATCGATCGCGTATGTGCCCTGAGGTGTCGTCACGTCAACCGTTGCGGTATGGCCGCCGGGCGTGGCTCCCGCTTCAAACAGCGTCACCCGATGGTGCCCGGCCAGGCGCCAGGCGCAGGTCAGGCCGGCGATGCCGCTGCCGATAATCGCAATGTTCATGAACGCACCATCCTGCGCAGCAGCGCGCGCTGAAGAAACGCAGGCAGTCCGGAGAGTAATCGCATAATCAGGCCGAAACCGTCAGGAAACGCGATATGCATTTTTCCTGCCGCCAGCCCGGTGCGGATAGCCTTAACCGCGTCGTCGACAGTCACCCGGCCAGGCATGACAAAATCATTTTTGCGCGTCAGAGGCGTGTCAACAAAACCCGGAGAAACAACCGTGACAGCAATCCCTTTTGGCTCCCAGTCAAGACGCAAGCTCTCGGCAAACCAGCTCAGCGCCGCTTTGGACGCGCCGTAGGCCTCCGCGCGTGGAAATGGAAGCCAGTGGGCCATCGAGCTCACCAGCACCACACGGTTGCCGACAGCCATCTGCGACTGCAGCACCTCAAGGCAATTCACCGGGCCGAGGAAGTTTGTCGCCATAACGCGTTCCACCAGCGCCGCATCTACCTCGCCATGATCGAGGTATTCGCAGGTACCGGCGCAAAGAATGATCAAATCGGCATAGCTGCCGGTCAGGGCCTGGCGACAGGCGTCCCTGTCTGTCATATCGAACAGGCGAACGGTAAGATTGGGGCAGCTCTGGTGCAGGGCTTCAAGACGTGCAGGATCGCGCCCGCAGGCAATCACGTGGTAGCCGTCAGCGGCAAATGATTTCGCCAGCCCGGCGCCAATACCCGAGCTTGCGCCAGTAATGAGCACCGTCTTCATGATTTCACCCTCCGCTTCACGCCGCGTACCGCCCAGCTAAGCAGAGGAAGGTGTTCGTAGAGCATCTCTCCTGCATCGTAGTAATCACGTTGACGTGTGATGAGATGGTTTTCCGTCTCCACTACCGAACACCCCGGCAGTTCGAGCGGCTCTCCACCCGCAATGCGCGGGTGCGACCAGTGCATTACCCAGGTGACCGCAAAGCAGCTTTCGCTGCACAGCGGCGGATCGATAGTGAAACGGCAATCTTCGACATTGGCCAGCAGATGGGTGAAATAGCGCTGAAGCGCAAAAATCCCCTGATGCTCGCCGAACGGATCGATAAGCGTGGCATTTGAATGATAAAGCTCAGCCAGCGCAGAAGGTGGCTGGCTATCCAGTGCGGTGTAGTAATTCACAAAACGACTCACGACAGTGTGCAACGTGCTCATGGGTCACATCCCGGCTGTATATAACGTGGCGTAATCGCATAATTAAAACTTACACAATTACTGTTATTTGTCCAGGTTTGTGTGGGGATTTTATTTATATCATTTATATTTCAGTTGGTTAAAACCATACTCCGAATGACTAATGATGTAGGCCGGATAGATGGATTCCCCCTGCTCGTTATATAGAACGCGTGCTCCCCACTAAAACAAGTGGTAGAACATTTTCGCCAGAACGCGCTAGTCTGCCTGCGACGAGTGGATGACAGACGATAAGATTTTTATGGAAATTATTTTGATGCGACATGGAAAGCCCCAATACGCAGGCGCGCCAAAAGTGTCGTGCAGGGAAATGCCGGAGTGGATCGACAACTATAATCTCTCTTCTACGGGCCGCGATATGCCGCCGGAAATCAGTAAAGTCCTGATTTATCGCGCACTCACCTTCATCAGCAGTCCGCTTCCGAGAGCCCTCTCATCGTTAAAAACACTGGGGTGTGAACCCGGCTTCATTGATGACGTGTTTCGGGAGGCGGAGCTACCGGTATTCCGTATCCCGGGGTTGCGGTTATCGCCTTTTCATTGGGCAGCGTTATTTCGAGTACTTTGGCTCTGTGGCCTGTCTGGAGAGGTAGAGTGCGTAAGAATGGCAAAAAGTCGTGCCGTTAAGGCGGCAGAGTTCCTCGTGACGGCGGCTAAGGGCTCCGACGGACCCGTCTTGCTCATGGGACACGGGATCATGAACCGGTTTATTGCAAAAGAACTGATCGCATTAGGCTGGAAAGAACAGACTCGCCCGGGTAAGAGATACTGGGGAGCCGGTGTTTACAGCATTGTGTAGCGGCGCATACGGAGGCCGAGTTTTTTTTATCCTCGGCGCTCGGATCATCGGGTCTGGCTAAGAATAACGCGATCGAACAGACGGTCACCCAACCAGACGCGCATGCGGATGAGCATCTTTGCATACTTGCCGGCAGCATAACGTGTACGTGGATGAGGACTGTTAACGGCGCGGGCAACCACGTCCGCAATCACCTTCGGGTCGCTGCCTCTGCCATTCCCGTAAGCATTTTTGACCGAGTTCGCCACCTTCCCCACCAGATGACCATAAGGGCCACTAGCTGAACGTTTGACAATACTGCCGCTGACCACTTCACCAAAGCCTGTCTCGATTAAACCCGGTTCAACAATCACAACCTTAATTCCATATTCAGCCACTTCAAGACGCAGACAGTCAGACCATCCTTCGAGTGCATGTTTCGTAGCGTGATACCAGGCTCCCAGGGGGGTGTAAATTTTCCCTCCTATTGAAGTGATATTGATAATGTAACCATGGCGTCTGGCGCGCATGGCCGGGAGCAGCAGTTGCGTAAGGCGGGCCGCTCCAAACACGTTCACCTCAAACTGATAGCGAGCTTCATCAATACCGATCTCTTCAACCGGTCCATAGAGCCCAAAACCCGCATTGTTGACCAGTACGTCAACCCCACCTGTCTGCGACACGATGGTATCTACTGCAGCCAAAATGTCTTCATCACGCGAGATATCCATCCGCAGAGCGCGCGCACCAAGCTGGGCGAGATCGTTCATTTTCTCAACGCTACGGGCAGCAGCGTAAACCTGATAGCCATCCTGAATAAGACGACGGGCGATGACTTTGCCCATACCTGACGATGCACCGGTGACCAGCGCGGTTTTCTTGTCCTGAGTAAACATAAATACCTCGGTGAGTAGACTGTCGTTATTTTGCCCTCCTTAGGCCCTACGTTAACTAGCGTACCGCGCCATATGACTCGCAAACTGCGCCATCGAGCGATAAATATGCACCTGTTTACTCAAGACGCATGGCTGTCCTGGCCGCTTCAGGGGTCTGGCCCGTCCAGGTCATAAATGCGCGATAGAATGAGTTAGGATCTTCAAAGCCAAGCAAAAATGCGATCTCATACCCGGAAAGACGCGTATTACGAAGATAATGACGGGCCAGGTGTTCGCGACAAGCATTAACAAGGTTGCGAAAGTTACCCCCTTCTTGCTCAAGCCTGCGTTGCAGCGTGCGTTTGCTCATTCCCAGACGCTCCGCCGCTTTTTCAATAGTCGCTTCGTTACCGGGAATAAGTTCCAGGAGTACCGCACGAACGCGCTCGGCGGTTGAAGCCAGTTCATTTAACTGACTGAGACGACGCTGAAGTTCTGGTTCAAATACCTGCCACATCCCCTCATTTGCCGTTAAAAACGGCCGAAGAGCATCAGTCGAGGAAAAGCTGATGGCAGGCTGTTCTCCATATTGCACGTCAGTTCCAAAGAAATGGGAAAAGTGGCTGTTCTGAACCGCTGACGGCAGTGCAGAGACACGGACCTGTAAGGGGTTAACCGGTTCGCGGGTCCCCAGCCGCAGAAGCTTGAGCAGGAAGCCCAGCTCTGCCGCCTGCAGAGACGGCGGGATAGCTATCGCATAGAGCCAGCGCGGTGAAACGGTAAGTATGCCGTTTTGTTCCACCGTTGTTTCCAGAACCATGGGTGCAATAAGCTGTTTATATCTGGCCAGACGCTGGACAGCCTGCATCATATTGCTGCTACACAGTGCGGCAAAAAGTGGTGGATCAAACACATCCGCTGAGATCAACTCAATGAGCGGTACGGGAAAGGCAGGATGGTTCGTTTCGGCCTCCAGCGCGCTCCAGAAGCGGATGTATTCATGCGTATCGAGTCCGCGCGCTTTTTGCAAAAAGAGATCGTCAGGTAATCCTGCCCTGCGGAGAATGCGTACTGGCTCAAGCCCCGCGTCTTTCAGCAGCGTTTTCCAGCTTATATCGAGAGCGAAAGTACGGTTATAGGCCATTTGCTCATTTCCGGTGTGAAGGTTAGTCAACGCTTAGCGTTATTGCTCATCGACGTGTGAGCTGGCGCTATGCAGTATTGTTGGCTCGCACGTCACAGGGAAATTCAGCGAGTTAGCAATAAAGCAAAGCTCATGCGCGCGGTGATGAAGTGCCACAGCGCGATCGATATCATCCCCAGGACGAAGCGTAATGTCGGGCTTGAGCACAATAGAGGTGAAACATCCCTTTTCTCCTTCGCGCATCGTTCCTTCCGCCCGGTCAATATAGGTATAAACGCTTATCCCCGCTTCAGCGCAAAGATGCAAATACCATAATTTGTGACAGGCAGAGGCTGACGCGACAAGAAGATCTTCAGGATTCCAGCATGATGCATCACCAAGAAATGCAGGATCTGATGAACCTGCAATCGGAGATTTATCACCCGCCGTGATGTCATAAAGCCGATCATAGGCTTTATAGGCTTCCGTCCCACGGCCTTTGTTCCCTTTCCACTCAACCTTAACCTGATAATGATGCTCACGATGGCTCATCTTGATACTCCCGATAATGATATCCGATGGGTTTTACTCGCGATGTTTGTTCGCACATCCCCTGACTCGACGTAAGCTAGCAGATGGTATACCATTATTCTATCTTTTCAGGAGAAACAGTATGCAACTGAACGCCCTTTCGACCCCGGACGTGCTCGCCAGTGAATTAAGAAAGATGATCAACAGCGGCCGTCTGCGTGATGGAGAAAGGCTTGTTGAAAGGGATCTCGCCAGTTATTTCTCTGTCAGCCGAATTCCCATGAGAGAAGCGATCAGACAGCTTGAACGCGATGGGCTGGTGGAAATTTTCAGGAATCGCGGCGCTGTTGTCAGAACGCTATCCGTTGAGGATCTGGATGAGATTTACTCCCTACGCGCCTTGCTGGAAGGTGAAGCCGTCTTTCAGAGCGCGAAAATGGTGAATTCTGATACGCTGGCGAGAGCAGAACTGACGCATACGCTGCTCGCCAGAACGACTGAATTTGAAATGCAGGGCGCACTAAACCGGGAGTTCCACGATCTTATCTACAGTGGGTGCAAAAACCAACGCCTGCTGAAGTTGATTAATGATACCCGCAATCAGATAGAGCGATATGAATATCTCCAGCGAAAGCTCCTTTCTGAAACCCCAGTTTTTCAGGATGACCATGCAGGCATCCTTACAGCTTGCAAGGAACGGGATGCAGAGAAAGCACGGGCTGAAGTCATGCGACATATTCATAGTGCAGGAGAAATACTGAAAACGTTCATCAGCCGCCGCGTTGAGGGTTAAGGGGAAGTCTCATTAACCCTCTATCAACCCGGCTAATGCCCTCCTCAATGGAGGGATGACATCATCCGTATCCATGCCCATTTGTGCATGGATAATTGCGCCGTCAATGAGCAACATGATTTCGTTGGCGACGTTCTCATTCGTCATGCCCGTCATCTGCGCAATGATTTTCTTTGTTTCGATTTTATGATCGCGGCATATCTCTTTTATTTCGCTTTCAATATCTTCCGATTTTGCCTCTGCGCTGGCATTAATAAACGCGCAGCCGTGGAAATCGGACGAAATAAACCATTCGAAAAGCGTTTCAGATATCGCATCAGAAGGTATTTTACCTTCAACGAGATGTCGACGCAGCGTGGACTCAAACCAGCTAATCCATATTTCATGCCGATAGTGCAAATAGGCAAGAATAAGTAAACTTTTACTCGGGAAATGGCGATAGAAAGTCACCTTTGTCACTTTCGACGCTTTAATCAGCGTATCCACCCCCGTCGCCCTGAAACCTGTGGAATAAAACAGATCGTGCGCCGTCAGTAATATCTTATCCCTGACGCTGATTTTTGTATCGTTGCTTACGGGGTCTGTTTTCACTTTTCGGTAGCCTCAAAACGGATGTTGACAACGTTATTTCACAGGCATAGATTACCGCAAGTAGACAGACCTGTCTACATAATGTAACCCTGAGGTAATCGCCATGAACACACGTCCTCCATTACCGCCCTTCACGCGTGAAAGTGCTATCGAAAAAGTCAGACTGGCAGAAGATGGCTGGAACAGTCGCGACCCGGCGAAAATCGCACTCGCCTATTCACTTGATACCCAATGGCGCAACCGTGCGGAATTCGCCACCAACCGTGAAGAGGCCCAGGCGTTTCTGGAGCGGAAATGGAAAAAAGAGATGGATTATCGCCTGATTAAAGAGCTCTGGGCATTTACGGATAACCGGATCGCGGTTCGCTACGCCTATGAATGGCATGATGATTCAGGCAACTGGTTCCGTTCATACGGCAATGAAAACTGGGAGTTTGAGCCGAATGGGCTCATGAAGCGTCGTTTTGCCTGTATCAACGATATGCCGATCAACGAATCAGAGCGACTGTTCCACTGGCCACTGGGCATACGCCCGGACGATCACCCCTCTCTGAGCGATCTGGGTTTATAGGATTTTCGCATCACTCCGGGCAGACCCCGGAGTGATGAATTTACAACGCCCCCAGTTGCTTCATCAGCGTCAGGTTGTCCTCAATATGCCAGTTAGCCACAATTTTGCCGTCACCGATCTCATAAATATCCGTGGCGATAAAATCTATTTTCTGCCCCTTTCCTTTTAGCTTGCCAAATGTCCCGGTGAATGTGCCGTGAAAATGTAAATGGGATACGACACGGCTACCCGAAATAATCATTTGCTCAACGTCACAGCGTAAATCAGGTACGGCCGTACGAAATGCCCGGGAAGCTAAAATAGCGCCTTCTGGACCTTGCTTGCGACCTTCAGGAGGCGTTTTATCAATAAAATTAATCGCCAGGGCATCACGGGCCAGGGACTCTTTCCCCGTATTCCAGAACGTTGCATACTCTCTGGCAACATATTCATTCGCCGCTAATTGCGTCTGCGTCAAGCTTTTATCGACAATAAGATGTTCCGGCTTCACCAGTTCAACCTGGGCCGAAAATGCGGTTCCCGTGGTACCAGCAAGAATAAGCGCCATTATGCCTGGGGAAAAAAATGTTGAATATTTCATAATCTCTCTCGACACGTTATTTAGGGAAGGTGCGAACAAGTTCCTGATATGAGATCATCATATTCATCCGGAGCGCATCCCAGAGGGACATCATGAGCCATCAACTCACCTTCGCCGATAGTGAATTCAGCACTAAGCGCCGTCAGACCCGAAAAGAGATTTTCCTCTCCCGCATGGAGCAGATTCTGCCATGGCAGAATATGACCGCTGTCATCGAGCCGTTTTATCCCAAGGCGGGCAATGGCCGACGGCCCTATCCGCTGGAGACCATGCTGCGTATTCACTGCATGCAGCATTGGTACAACCTGAGCGACGGTGCCATGGAAGATGCCCTGTACGAAATCGCCTCCATGCGCCTGTTTGCCCGATTATCCCTGGATAGCGCCCTGCCGGATCGCACCACCATCATGAATTTCCGCCACCTGCTCGAGCAGCATCAACTGGCCCGTCAATTGTTCAAGACCATCAATCGCTGGCTGGCCGAAGCAGGCGTCATGATGACCCAAGGCACTTTGGTGGATGCCACCATCATTGAGGCACCCAGCTCTACCAAGAACAAAGAGCAGCAACGCGATCCGGAGATGCATCAGACCAAGAAAGGCAATCAGTGGCACTTTGGCATGAAGGCCCACATTGGTGTCGATGCCAAGAGTGGCCTGACCCACAGCCTGGTCACCACCGCGGCCAACGAGCATGACCTCAATCAGCTGGGTAATCTGCTTCATGGAGAGGAGCAATTTGTCTCAGCCGATGCCGGCTACCAAGGAGCGCCACAGCGCGAGGAGCTGGCCGAGGTGGATGTGGACTGGCTGATCGCCGAGCGTCCCGGCAGGGTAAAAACCTTGAAGCAGCATCCGCGCAAGAACAAAACGGCCATCAACATCGAATACATGAAAGCCAGCATCCGTGCCAGGGTGGAGCACCCGTTTCGCATCATCAAGCGGCAGTTCGGCTTCGTGAAAGCCAGATACAAGGGGCTGCTGAAAAACGATAACCAACTGGCGATGTTATTCACCCTGGCCAACCTGTTTCGGGTGGACCAAATGATACGTCAGTGGGAGAGATCTCAGTAAAAACCGGAAATAACGCCAGAAATGGTGGAAAAAATAGCCTAAATAGGCTGATTCGATGTGTTTGCGGGAAAAAAATCGGCCCAGATCCGCGAAATTTTAATCAGCGAGTCAGCTTGGGAAGAAATGACCTGCTTATTCGCACCTTCCTTAGATAACTGCAAATCATTCTCTTGCAGGTTGTATATTGGATAATCGGTATATCCCGTCGCAGTGCCACCAAACAACGTGGCGGGGTCTCGCACCTGAGCCAGAGGCAACTGGTGCGCCAGCCGGTGAGGTAAATCCGGGTTGGCAATAAACGGCCGTCCGAACGCAATCAAATCGGCATAACCAGCAGCAAGTATTTTTTCCGCTTTATCAAGGTCATAGTTTCCTGCGACGATAAGGGTTCCGCTAAACGTCTCGCGAAGCGATTGACGGAAATGGTCAGGCACCTGAGGCGCATCGTCCCAGTCAGCTTCCGCCAGGTGGATGAACGCGATCCCTTTTTGCTCACACCAGGCCGCAAGAGCGAGTATGGCTTCCGTCACCTGCGGATCGTTCATCCCACGTTGGGTAATAAACGGTGAAAGCCGGATGCCCGTACGCTCGGGACCAATAGCCTCCGCAATCGCGTTCAACACGTCCTGGGCAAAGCGGATCCGGTTAGCAAGCGTGTCGCCATACTCATCCGTACGTTTGTTGGAGGTTTGACGCAGGAACTGGTCGATCAGATAGCCGTTTCCGCCGTGAACCTCTACGCCGTCAAACCCGGCCTGAACGGCATTCAGTGCCGCCTGGCGGTAATCCGCGATGATGCTGTGAATGTCCTTTCGCGAGAGCGTTCTCGGCTGCGGGCAGTCAACCATTTGACCTTCCCCCTGTTCATTCACCACCCACACTTTGGCGTCCGGCGCCAGTGCTGAAGGGGCGACGGGCTTACCGTCCTTGTGAAAACTGGCGTGCGACATCCGGCCGACGTGCCAGAGCTGAGAAAAAATCACCCCACCCGCCTGATGCACAGCGCCCGTCGTGAGTTGCCATCCTGAAACCTGCTCCGGCGAATGGATACCGGGTGTCCATGAGTATCCCTGGCCCTGAGGCGAGATCTGCGTGGCTTCCGTAATGATCAATCCCGCGCTGGTACGCTGTCGGTAATACTCAGCCATCAGTGAGGTCGGAATATTTCCTGGCTGAAGGGAACGCGCGCGGGTCATCGGCGCCATAACGATACGATTTTTGAGGTTTAGCTCACCTAACCTGTAACGTTCAAAAAGTGAAGTACGGTTCATGATTTCATCTCGAGTGGTTTGGATGAAATCACTTTACAGCTCACCTCTTCTTTTGATAATTACAGCAAAAACAGATGCACTTTTCGGAAAAAATGAATAATGGGCAAACTTGAAGACATGGCATTACTGGTTGAAGTTGCCGAGGCGGGTAGTCTTTCCGCCGCCGGACGACGCCTGTCGCCTTCCCCTGCCACCATGACGGCCAGGTTAAAAGCGATTGAAGAGCGTTACCAGACACGCCTGTTCCATCGTTCTACGCGCGCCATTACGCTGACCCGTGCAGGCGAAGAGTTTTACCATGCCGCGCTTCGCGTGCTGGAAGAGATGCATCACGCCGAGTCGTTACTGACGCAAAAAGAAGGTGTACTCAGCGGCAACATTCGCCTTTCTGCACCCTCTGACTTTGGCAGACAGTATCTTAGCCCCGCCGTTCTTGAATTTTCCCGATGCCATCCTGAAGTGAAATTTTTCATCTACTTAAGGGAGCATGTTGAGGATCTGGTCGCTAACCGGCTGGATATGAGCGTGCGTTTCGGCAACCTGCCGGACAGCAGCCTTGTCGTCAGAAATATCCGTCCGAATCATCGGGTGCTGGTCGCCTCCGGGGCGTATCTTAGCGATCGTGGTACCCCCTCCACCTTTGCCGATTTAGCCCAGCACCGATGCCTGGCACTTGAGTCTCAGGGCGTGGTGATGAACGAATGGCGTTTTGAAAGTGAGGGAGAAGAAACCATCGTTCGTATAGAACCTGCCATGGTGTGCGACGACGGAGCATTGCTTCGTCAGTGGGCGCTCAGTGGCGCGGGTATTGCAGGAAAATCGTGGTGGGACGTCAAAGACGATGTTGAGAGCGGTAAGCTCATGGTGCTGTTTGCCGACAGCTTCACCGGGTTTAGCCGTTACGACCGCAAAGACGTCGGGCTGCAGTTTGTTTACCCACAACGCAAATTACAGCCGCTTCAGGTCACGGCATTTAGTCAGTTTTTTCTCGACTGGCTAAAAGAGCATTAATTTGTCGCCGAAATAAGAGACAGCACTCATTTCGGTGACACCCTCAGGACTACCCTAAGAGCGGTTTTCAGGAGGAACAAAACATGAAAAAGCTTCTGATATGTTGTTTGTTTGGTAATACCGCAAACTCGCTCGCCAAAAAGATGCAGTCTCTGGCAGAACGCGAAGGTTATCCACTGATGATTAGTGCTGTAGGGCTGGATAATTTCGTCAGTGTCGCTCCCGCTTTCGATGGTTTCCTCATTGCGCCGCATATTCAGTACAAACTCGATGAGATAAAAGAAACGGTGGGGAATACGCGTTCAATCGCCATTGTTGAGAGTCTGCCATATGCGTCTCTGGACGCGAAAAAGGTATTGAATTTTGTGAAGGAGCAGATGCCTGAACTGGCTGCCTGACATATAAGGCCGCATCGGTTTTTGCGGCCTCCTCTCTCGGTCTATCAAAATTCATCTACGCAAGGTTCGCCAACCTTATTAATGGCGTTAGTTATCCTGGCTCTGAGTTCAATTAACGCCGCTTCTTTCTCTTCCAGCTGCTGCAACTTGCGGCGCAGAGACGCTTTTTTTTGCTCTGCAGTAAATTTGTCATCGACCCAAACAGCTAAAACGTCGGATATTTCGGCTAAGGTAAAGCCCAGTATTTTGGCATGCTTGATCATTTTCAATCGCTGTAAATCGACCGCGGAATACACTTTGTAGTTGTTGCTACGATTAGGTTGCGGGATATTCTCTAACAACCCCTGCCTTTCATAATAACGTACCGTCTCTTTTGACAATCCCGTTTTCGCACACAGTTCGCCAATTCGCATCGCGCCGCCCTCACCTTGTAAAAATCACGCTTGACCGTGTACCTAAGTGCACGGTTTATCCTGTGTTGCATCTATCAGGGATACGGGATTTAAAATATGAATTCTTTTGATTATACAGGAAAAACAGCGTTGATTACCGGGGCGTCCTCGGGAATTGGTCGTGATTTCGCCCGGCAACTTGCGAACCGCGGCGTGTCATTGATTCTGATCGCCCGCTCCGAGAAAAAGCTACAGGCACTTGCTACAGAGCTAGTCAAAACGCATGGTGTATCAATCGCTATTATTGTCCAGGACTTAGTGGAACCAGATGCCATTTCTGCCATTACGGAACGGCTGGAAAAATTAAGACGTTACCCCGACATTCTGATCAATTACGCCGGGTTCGCCACCTATGGTCCCTTCGGAAAACTGTCCATGGATCGTCAGCGTGATGAGATAAACGTGAACTGCCTGGTACCCGTGGAACTGACTCACGCGATACTACCCGGAATGCTCAAGAAAGGGTCTGGGGTGATCATCAATGTGGCTTCAACCGCGGCGCTACAACCGGACCCCTACATGGCGATTTATGGCGCAACAAAAGCTTTTTTACTCTCCTTCTCGAGTGCGCTTTGGGCAGAATACCGCACACAGGGTATTCGCATTTTGGTGCTTTGCCCCGGTGCAACGGACACGGCCTTTTTTGATGTGGTCAATGCCGAAGAAGCCTCGGTAGGTAAAAGGATGCCAGTGGATAAAGTCGTTACCCTGGCATTAAGGGCTGTCGATGCTAACCGCAGCTATCTGATTACCGGGTGTGGCAACTGGCTACTGGGGCAGTTACACCGATTCGTAACACGCAAACGTCTGTTGCTCATCGTTGAAAAAATATTACGTCCACGCTCTCCTTAAGAAAAATACTCTCGTTTCAGTGCAAAGGAATTGCACTGAAACCCTCACACATCGCCACAGATAGATGCCATCGCGCGCGAAAAACAGTGATACACTTACCCCATCTGGTTGATTGTCCCGTCTGAATGGCTTATGACAAAACAGAAGGTAACCAAAGTATAAAATGGTCACTCGTTGTCAATCAAATCCCGTCACGCTAAGCTTAAATAATGACTAAAAATATGAACGCCCCATCAACACGTGGTCCCCTTGACCACTCTGTCAGAGAGCAAATCGTCGAAGCGGCTTTTGAGCACTTCGGTCACTACGGCTATGAGAAAACCACCGTCGCCGAACTGGCTAAATCCATCGGTTTTTCAAAGTCCTACATTTATAAGTTTTTCGATTCCAAACAAGCAATTGGTGAAGTGATCTGCGCTAACCGCCTGGAGCTGATTATGGCGGCAGTGCTTTCCGCCATCAATGATGCGCCTTCAGCAAGCGAGAAATTACGCCGTCTTTTCAAAGCGCTCACCGAGGCAGGAAGCGAGCTGTTTTTCCACGACCGTAAGCTTTACGACATTGCCGCCGTTGCCGCACGCGAGCAGTGGCCTTCGACGGAAAGGTACGCGGAAAGCCTGATGAAGCTGATCGAGAGCATCATTATAGAAGGCAGGCAGGCCGGCGAGTTCGAAAGAAAAACACCGCTGGATGAAGTCACCCATGCCATACACATGGTGATGTGCCCTTTCATTAACCCCATTCAGTTGCAGTACAACCTCGAAATGGCCCCCACTGCGGCGGTACTTCTCTCCTCACTGATTTTAAGAAGCCTGGCCCCCTGATTTGTGACCATTGACAATATTGGTCACTAGTCAGAGAATGCGGATACCGTCCTGTTATTTCAAAAAGGTTTCCCATGCTCAGGCTCACTTCAGCCCGCGTTGCCGTTTGTCTCTTGCCGTTTGCCCTTGTGGCGTGCGGCGATATTTCCGCGAGTGATGACCCACGCACCAGGCCACCGCTTGTTAGATCGGCCTCCGTTGAGCTTGCGAACGAGTCTCTCCACGCTTTTACGGGTGTGGTGGTCGCAAGAACACAAAGCGATTTAGGTTTCAGGGTTCAGGGAAAAATCCTCGAACGCCTGGTTGATACGGGACAGAGTGTCAAACAGGGGCAACCCTTACTGCGCCTGGATCCGGTTGACCTGAGATTACAGGCCCAGGCACAGCAACGCGCGGTGGACGCGGCCCAGGCGCGTGCGAGAAAAGCGTCCAGCGATGAGGCGCGTTATCGCGGCCTTGTGGCCTCCGGCGCCGTGTCTGCCTCGGAGTATGACCAGATCAAAGCGGCGGCCGATACGGCCAGGGCCGATCTCAGCGCCGCCCGGGCACAAGCCAACGTAGCGCAAAATGCTACGGGCTATGCCGTTCTGCTGGCGGATTCAGACGGCGTGGTAATGGAGACGCTCGCCGAACCGGGTCAGGTTGTCAGTGCCGGGCAGGTCGTAATCAGGCTCGCCAGAGCAGGACAGCGTGAAGCGCTCGTGCAGCTTCCGGAAACGTTGCGCCCTGCCGTCGGCAGCGCAGCGCAAGCCACACTTTATGGCAATGAAAAACACCCGGTCACCGCGACGCTGCGCCTGCTGTCAGATTCAGCCGACGCCACAACCCGCACCTTTGAAGCACGGTACGTACTGGAAGGTGCAATGGCGAATGCACCGTTAGGAGCTACCGTCACGCTGAACATTCAGGACAATAAAGCGGAAGGTCAGGTCATGCAGGTCCCACTGGCATCGCTCTATGATGCAGGCAAAGGTCCGGGCGTCTGGCGCATTTCCAGCCAACCAACAAAGGTCGTATGGACGCCCGTCAAAGTACTGAGCGTGGGTGAAGATGCGGTGCAGGTCACAGGTGCTGTGAAGCCCGGCGAGAAGATTGTTGCATTAGGTGCCCACCTTCTGCATGAAGGTGAAATCGTCAGGCTTGCCGTACAACGTAGTGCCGTCCTGGCGGAGAACACGCCATGAGCGAAAATCGCTTCAACCTCTCAGCGCTGGCCGTCCGCGAGCGATCCATCACGCTGTTCCTGATCGTTCTTGTGACAATTGCCGGTATTTACGCCTTTTTTGGGCTCGGACGCGCGGAAGATCCGCCCTTCACGGTGAAACAAATGACGGTGATTACCGTCTGGCCGGGTGCCACCGCGCAAGAAATCCAGGATCAGGTTGCCGAACCGCTGGAAAAGCGGCTGCAGGAACTTAAGTGGTATGACCGTACGGAGACCTATACCCGTCCTGGTATGGCGTTTATCACGCTATCATTGCAGGACAAGACCCCGCCAACAGAGGTACAGAAGGAGTTCTATCAGGCGCGTAAGAAGCTTGGGGATGAATCCCAACATCTCCCGGCGGGCGTCATCGGCCCGATGTTCAATGACGAATTCTCGGATGTTACCTTTGCCCTCTTTGCCCTGAAAGCGAAAGGCGAGCCACAGCGGCAGCTGGTACGTGATGCCGAAGGCCTGCGCCAGCAGCTTCTGCACGTACCTGGCGTGAAGAAAGTGAACATTATTGGTGAACAGGCCGAACGGATTTATATCTCCTTCTCGCATGACCGTCTGGCGACAATGGGGCTCTCGCCGCAGGATATTTTCAATGCACTCAACAGCCAGAACGCGTTAACCGCTGCGGGTTCCATTGAGACCCGGGGCGCACAGATTTTTATCCGCCTGGATGGAGCATTCAATGAGTTGCAGAAGATCCGCAATACACCTTTTGTGGCTCAGGGGAAAACGATCAGGCTGGCCGATGTGGCAACGGTTGAACGCGGCTATGAAGATCCCCCAACGATGCTGATTCGTAATCAGCATGAACCCGCTCTTCTGCTGGGCATTGTGATGCGTGAAGGCTGGAACGGTCTGGCGCTGGGTAAAGCGCTGGATGCGGAAACGGCAAAAATAAATGATAGCCTGCCGCTTGGCATGTCCCTGAGCAAAGTCACCGACCAGTCCGTGAATATTCGCTCGTCGGTCGATGAATTCATGATCAAATTCTTTGTCGCCCTGCTTGTGGTCATGGTGGTCTGTTTTGTCAGCATGGGCTGGCGCGTGGGGGTGGTCGTTGCGGCGGCGGTACCGCTGACGCTGGCGGTTGTCTTCGTGGTGATGGAAGCCGCGGGAATAAACTTTGACCGCGTCACCCTTGGCTCCCTGATTCTCGCCCTCGGTCTGCTGGTTGATGACGCCATTATCGCCATCGAAATGATGGTGGTGAAGATGGAGGAAGGTTACGACAGAATCAAAGCTTCCGCCTACGCCTGGAGCCATACCGCAGCGCCGATGCTGGCCGGTACGCTGGTAACGGCGATTGGCTTTATGCCGAATGGTTTTGCCCAGTCGACAGCCGGGGAATACACCAGCAATATGTTCTGGATTGTTGGCCTTGCACTGATTGCGTCGTGGTTTGTCGCCGTGGTGTTCACACCGTATCTGGGTGTGAAGATCCTGCCCAACATCCCCAAAGTGGAAGGGGGTCATGCCGCCATCTATAACACGCCCCGCTATAACCGTTTTCGCCAGCTGCTTGGCCGCGTTATCGCCAGAAAATGGCGGGTGGCTGGTTCTGTGGTCGCCATTTTCATCCTGGCCGTGCTCGGCATGGGGCTGGTAAAAAAACAGTTCTTCCCGACCTCCGATCGCCCGGAAGTGCTGGTTGAGGTACAGATGCCTTACGGTACCTCAATTGCGCAAACCAGCGCCGCAACGTCAAAAATTGAAGCGTGGCTCGGCCAGCAGCCGGAAGCCAAAATTGTCACTGCCTATATTGGTCAGGGCTCGCCCCGTTTTTATCTGGCGATGGCACCCGAGTTGCCCGACCCTTCATTTGCGAAAATCGTGATCCTGACGGACGGTGAAACGTCGCGCGAGGCGCTCAAGTTGCGGCTCAGAGACGCCGTCGCCAACGGGCTTGCGCCTGAAGCGCGCGTGCGGGTGACGCAGCTGGTGTTTGGTCCGTACTCCCCCTTCCCGGTTGCCTGGCGAGTCTCAGGGCCGAATGTTGATCAAGTACGGGACATTGCCGATCGGGTGAAAGCCGTACTCCAGGCCAGCCCGATGATGAGAACCGTCAACACCGACTGGGGATCGCGCGTGCCCGTATTACATTTCACTCTGGATCAGAACCGCCTGCAGGCCACCGGGTTAACCTCCAGCACCGTCGCTCAGCAGCTGCAGTTCCTGCTATCCGGGGTGCCGATTACTTCTGTGCAGGAAGATATTCGTTCGGTTGAAGTCATTGGTCGTGCCGCGGGTGATATCCGTCTTGACCCGGCAAAAATCGAGGGTTTCACCCTTGTCGGCAATGCGGGACAGCGTATTCCGCTGTCTCAAATCGGCAAAATTGAGATTGGCATGGAAGACCCAATACTGCGCCGACGCGATCGTACCCCCACGATTACCGTGCGGGGCGATATCGCCGACAATCTTCAGCCACCGGATGTGTCTGTCGCCATCATGAAACAGCTCAAGCCGATTGTTGACGCCCTACCGCCTGGATACGGTATCGAGATGGCAGGTTCTATTGAGGAATCGGGGAAAGCGACAAAAGCCATGCTGCCGCTGTTCCCGATCATGATTGCCCTGACGCTTCTCATCATCATTCTGCAGGTGCGTTCACTCTCGGCGATGGTGATGGTGTTCTTAACCGCTCCGCTGGGGCTGATTGGCGTGGTGCCTGTACTGCTGGTTTTCAATCAGCCGTTTGGCATCAATGCGCTGGTCGGATTGATCGCTCTTTCAGGCATTCTTATGCGCAATACGTTGATTCTGATTGGGCAAATCGACCATAACCAGAAAGAAGGTCTCGACCCGCTCCAGGCGGTAGTCGAGGCGACGGTCCAGCGGGCGCGACCGGTATTATTGACCGCAATGGCTGCAGTGCTGGCATTCATTCCCCTGACGCATTCGGTCTTCTGGGGAACGCTGGCCTATACGCTAATCGGCGGAACGTTAGGGGGAACAATCGTTACGCTCGTGTTCCTGCCTGCAATGTATGCGATCTGGTTCAGGATCCACCCGGTGGAACAACGCGTGCAGCACCCCGCAGAAAACGTGTAAACTACCATCAGTAGATAAAAGTTTTGAGGAAAGCATGGTTGTTAAGCGCTTAAGAAAAGAGGATCGCCGCGTGCAACTGCTGGAGGTTGCGCGTGGTATTGTCCGCCAGCAAGGCACGGAGGCACTGACGCTCGGTTATCTGGCCGAGCGGGCCAACGTGACAAAACCTATCCCCTACGACCACTTTGGCGATCGTGAAGGGTTGCTGATGGCGTTGTACCAGGATTATAGCGATCGGCAACTGGCGAAATTCCGTGAGACGCTGGCGGTCGACAGCAAAACACTGGAAAAGACGATCCGCTTTTTCAGCGCTGCCTATATCGACTGCGCCATTACCGCCGGGCCTGAAACCGGGCCGATCGCCGCGGCACTGTCCGGCTCCCGCGCGTTGCAAACGTTTCGGGAAGCCTGCGTGGCGGAATGTGCCGACTGTCTGCGTACCGCGCTTTCCCCTTTTATCGTTCTGAAAGGTGTCCAGGGCGAAGCGGTACTGACGGCCATCATTGGTGCAGCAGATGCTCTCAGCACGGCCGCAGGTAACGGCGCGCTCGCCCGAAATATTGCAGAAGATATGCTCAGTGGTGCCATGACTGGCGTGCTGGAGACCTACGTGAATAGCACAAAATGATCGCTCGGGGTGGATTGACGCTTAAGTTACCAATGGTAACATAAGCGTCAATTCTTACCCATTCGAGGTCACTATGTCTGCTACAAATGCCATTAATAACGCATTGATCGTGACGGCTCACCCTGTCGACAACTCATTATCCCATTCGCTGGCAACCCATATTGCCGTGAAATTACGCGAGCAAGGTACGCAGGTTGAAATTGCCGATCTGCATGCTGAAGGGTTTAATCCGGCCATGTCTCGTCCCGATCTTGATTTATATCACGGCGATCCCAGCGCCCTTCCCGGCGATATTCTGCGTGAGCAGCAGCGTGTTGAGCGAGCGGATATGCTGGTGTTTGTCTTCCCGGTGTACTGGTGGTCAGTCCCCGGTCTGTTAAAAGGCTGGTTTGATCGCGTTTTGACGCTGGACTGGGCATACAAGGTGGCAGAAGATGGCCGGATTGTGGGGAATTTACGTGACGTTCCCGTTCGCCTTGTAGCAACTGCTGGCACCGATCTCAGCGGATTCGATAAGCATGGTTAC
Source organism: Enterobacter sp. DVT3837 (assembly GCF_056238685.1). NCBI lineage: Bacteria > Pseudomonadati > Pseudomonadota > Gammaproteobacteria > Enterobacterales > Enterobacteriaceae > Enterobacter > Enterobacter sp. DVT3837. The sequence goes on from NZ_JBWDLA010000002.1 coordinate 951,511, forward strand.
TCAACGGCGATTCAGACGCAGATAATCGAGGGTATTTTCGGCTTCTGCGGTTTGAAGAACGTCACGCTCGATATTCTTTTCCAGGCAGATACAGCGACACCTGCTCAGGTAGAAGATTTCCTGCAAGGGCTTGTGAGCACCATTACAGCGTAAAACCACCGTCACCCACTTGTGCCTGAGCGTACCATTTCATTAGCTCCGCGGTACCTGGCTCGTTTTCAGCAGGTGCCCATGGGGCTGAATCTTGTTCGGCAACAGGCTGGTAGCCACCGTGTTTTACCTCAAAAATGACCCCGCCTTTATCCAGCGATAACACGGCATGCCAGATCCCCGCGTCCATCTCCAGCACCTTGCAATCTTCACCCAGTACAACACGCTGGGTCACGTTACCATTGTCATCAAAATTCAGTACTAAAAAGCGCCCGCTAAGAGCCGTCAGCAGTTCAAACGTGTGCGGGTGACGATGAGGACGAACATAGGTACCTGGTTCCATAGCAATAGCCAGACGCTGAACCGGATCGCTGAGCTCAGGGTGCAAATTTCGATGAGCGCGTAAGCGAGGGGAATTTGCGGCTTGCTCGCTTTGTTGCTGCAGGTCACTGAACGTAATTTGTTTCATATAAACCTTTGGGAGTGTAGTTAGCTTACGGCAACCCGATTGCCGCAGCACGTTATACCATTAGAAACAGACAATCAGCTACCTTGATCCTCGATGACTTCAAACGCGCGTTCAATACACTCCTGCCCGTGATGTTTGTCGCAGGGTTTGTTGTTTCTGCACTGACTGGTAAATTTCCCGACCGTCGCGTTCCGCTGATCGCCCGGAAGGTTTGCTTACCGGGCTGACGATCACACCGTGGCTACGGTGCCAAAGAGTAATTGTTGATGGCTACACATGCGAAACGTGCAAATAATAATTAACTAATTGAATCTCCGACATGTTTATTAAAAGGATTATGTGAAAAAATCAAATACACCTTTATAGAAAACCCACTTTATCTGGTCATTTTTATCTATAGACTATGAGAATAACAGGAATGTAGTCGTGCATTAAAAATGTGCTTTAGTACAGAATCGTCGATAAGAATACGGAGATAAAATGACTTTATTTTTCGCAATGTTTTTGTTCTCCCTCACCATGTCCATTTCGCCAGGACCAGTCAACATGGTTATTATATCATCAGGCGCGAACCATGGATTTAGAAGAACGCTCCCATTCGTCTCAGGTGCGACAATAGGATTTACTCTATTACTTATTATTACTGGCTTTGGGTTCTATACTATCATTGAGCAGCACCCACTCTTCTTCAAATATCTCAACGTGGCAGGCTCAGCGTTTATAATATACGTAGGTTATAAGATAGCTTCATCCCAGTCTGAGTTGTCATTAACAAAATCAGAGGCACCTGGCTTCATTCAGGGCTTTTTACTTCAATGGCTCAACCCTAAAGCCTGGATTGCCTGTGCATCTGGAGTAGTACTTTTTTCTGAGCCGTCAAACAATTTCCCAATGATAGTTTTCATAACCACCTATTTCTTAGTGTGCTATCTCTCATTAGCTGCATGGGCCGTTCTTGGGAAGAATATTTCAACATTACTTAATAGCGCCGGACGCACCCGCGCCTTTAATTTATGTATGGGCGGAACACTGATCATCACTGCCTCCTACATGCTTCTCGCCCAATGAAAAACTATTTTGCACACTGACTACATTTAACCCATTTAATTATCAAACCTTTAAATCAATCATAATGAATGGGATTCAAAAGAGTTGTAAATATTATTAATTAACGTATACGCGATACTGCTGGTAGATATATTTGAGGGCCAAATCGCATAGACTTTTAGTGGTTCCAGTGACCAGTCAGGGAGAACCAACTGCATGTCTTCCTGCTTAATATCCTCTTTGCTGAGATAGCAAGGAGGAGCAGCGATTCCAACCTGATGCTTTGCAAGAGTATAGGCAGCTTCGACATTATCAACGTAAACCGTTGGCGTATACTTAATTACAGCTATCTCGCCATTTTTGTGCCTGAATTCTCGACTGCTCTGCAGCATGCTCAGACCAATCCAGGGCATTTTTTCTAAGTCATCAGGATGGTTGACAGGCGGGTAATTGCTCAGAAATTGCTTTGACGCAACAACGTGTCGGGGCAATACAAAAAGATGCCGTGCTTTGAGTGCGCTGTCCGGTAGTTCGCCAATTCGAAATGCAACATCAATACTATCGGCAATGATATCTTTGCGCGTGTCGCAATAAGAAATATTCAGGCAAACGTCCGGGTATTCCTTTATAAAACCTGCAAGATGGCGTGTGAATACACTATTTATAAAAACTGCAGGGATAGAAAGATTCAACTTATTGCTTGTTGAAATAGAACGCTGTTTAAACTCGATAAATCCCTTTTCATAGAGTTCTAACATAGCGTTAGCGGTTTCGAGCAAACTTGCTCCATCATGTGTCAGGGATAATTTGCGTGTATTTCTGTATAGCAAAGCACTTCCCAGATTTTTCTCCAGCTTAGAAAGATGTGTGCTTGCTGTCGCGGTAGTAAGCCCTAAAGCGTCTGCGCCACCTGAAATCGATCCAGCTTGTACAATTTTTGCAAAAACTATCAGGTAACGGATATCATCGATCATTTATATTCCTGAGTTCACTCATTAACTCAAAGCGTGAGAGATCTTCTATCAACCATAAAGCTATCATGTTTTTATTCACCGCCAAAGGTCATTTCTTTTTTATCGAAGGTTCTCGAGTGTATTTCAGGCAACTTCCGTTTCTGGTAAATCAATGATAACCAGTATGCCAGAGCTGCCTGGTTCTACAGAATGAGGAACGCCAGATTTCGCTACATAAAGTTGACCAGACGTACCAGAGATTTTTTTCCTTTCACACTCAGCTCCAGACGTCCATCAATGACCAGTGCAGCATTCAGATTGATTCTTAAGTAACTTGCATTTTGATAGTTACTATGCCAATTTGCTTGCGAAAGCCACCTATTCATCCAGGTCAGCCCATGAAAAATGAACTGCTTTGCCACGCTCCCTGCCCCATCGCCCGTAGTCTTGGCCGTATTGGTGACAGCTGGAGCATCATGATCCTGCGCGACGCCGCTTCGGGTTTTACCCGCTTTGACGAGTTCCAGAAAAGCAGTAACGTCGCGCCCAATATTCTTTCGCGCCGTCTTAAGTCGCTGGTAGATGACGGATTGCTGGAGAAGATTTGCTACAGCAGTTCACCACCGCGCTACGAATATCACCTCACACAAAGCGGACGCGATTTTCGCATGGTTCTGCTGGCGATGGCGGAATGGGGAAGCCGCCACTTTTCACCCGAAGGCCGTCAGATGCAATTGGTGGAAAGTGAAACCCAGCGTTCTGTGGAGCCGATCCTGGTCGATAAAGCAACCGGTGAGGAGATTGTTACAGGCAAATACACCATGGTACCGGGACCCGCAGCCTCACCGATGATGAAATACCGCCACGAATATCTGCTGCGCAAACGCGAAGGCGATAGCGCGCAAAAATTCCAACCCGAACCTTACAGAGATGCCAGCCATGAATCCGACCTGAATTAGCGGGAGGAACGAAGCAAGGTATTTCCCGAAGTAATTGACCTCATCATGATCGGTTTTTTGATTGTCGCGCTGCTGGTTTCATTGCTGAAAAAGTCGCCGGCACATTACTCATACAGGAGAGTTGTTTATGGGCGTTTCAGCTAAACGCATTGTTGTAACCGGGATGGGGATTGTCAGCCCACTGGGCTGCGGTGTACAACACGTCTGGCAGTCGCTGCTGGCAGGAAAGTCAGGTATTACAAAGCTTAGCGAGAAGTTGGTCGACGATATTCCCTGCAAAGTCGCTGGACAGGTTCCGTCCATTGAGAACGACCCGTTGCACGGCTTCGATCCGCTGGCAACCATTCCGGCCAAAGAACGTAAAAAGATGGATCGCTTTATCGAATTTGCGCTGGTTGCCGCGCGTGAAGCTCTGACGCAGGCCGGGTGGTCGCCTGCATCAACGACAGAACAAGATCGTACTGCAACGGTCATCGCGACTGGGATCGGCGGGTTCAGCGAGATCGCCAATGCGGTACATACGACGGATGAGCGCGGGCCGCGTCGCCTGTCTCCGTTCACCATCCCCTCTTTTCTTGCCAATCTCGCCGCCGGACATGTGTCTATTGCCCACGGTTTTCGTGGTCCCATCGGCGCGCCGGTCACCGCCTGTGCGGCAGGAGCGCAGGCCATTGGCGATGCTGCACGAATGATCCGCAGCGGCGAGGCCGATATCGCCCTCTGTGGCGGTTCAGAAGCGGCGATTCATCGCGTTAGCCTTGCCGGGTTTGCCGCAGCAAGAGCACTCTCCACCGCATCCAATGACCAGCCGGAAGCGGCTTCTCGCCCCTTTGACCGTGACCGCGATGGTTTTGTGATGGGAGAAGGTGCCGGGCTTATCGTGATTGAGTCGCTGGAGCACGCACTGGCACGTGGCGCCACGCCGCTGGCAGAGTTGGTAGGCTACGGCACCAGCGCAGATGCGTATCACCTGACAGCGGGTCCGGAAGACGGTAACGGCGCACGTCGTGCCATGGAAATGGCCATTCGTCAGGCGGGTGTCTCAGTAGAAGAGATTGACCATATCAATGCCCACGCCACTTCGACTCAGGTAGGAGACAAAGGTGAACTGGCAGCGATTAAAAGCCTGTTTGGCACGCATCCCGTTGCTATTACGTCCACAAAATCAGCAACCGGTCATCTGTTAGGTGCAGCCGGCGGAATTGAGGCCATCTTCACTATTCAGGCGTTGCGTGACCAGATAGTGCCGCCGACGCTGAACCTGTCTCACCCCGATGAAGACGCGGAAGGCCTGAACCTGGTGGCGCTGTCGGCTCGTCCTCAGAAGATGAACTACGCGCTGTCGAACGGTTTTGGCTTTGGTGGCGTCAACGCTAGCCTGCTGTTGAAACGCTGGGAGTAAGGATTCAGTTCCCCCCGCTGGCAAAGGCCGGCGGGTTTGGCCCGATAACCGCCCCGCTGATTATCCCCAACGCTATTTGAACAGAGTCTGACGTGTGTTTTATTTCCCGGTTCACGTCTGAAACGAGCATACATAATCTGCATTCAGCTCCTCATTTTGATTCGAATCAAAAGCTCACCCGATAATGCGATGAATTAACAAACAATTCTTGAATATTGCTAAAACGCTGGGATAGTAGCACTGATTATTAGACGATCGGTCAATATTGAAATTATACTGCTGTTTACGGGTAGCCATACAACCAAACTTACGAGGTAAAAATGTTTAACTCATTATTAATCAACAAGAAAGAAGACCATTACTCTGCGCAATTTGTTGAGACAGCTGAAAGCGATCTGCCTGACGGGGATGTCACTGTCAACATTGACTACTCTTCCATCAATTACAAAGATGCCCTGGCTATCACCGGGCGGGGTCCTATCGTCCGTCAGTTCCCGATGGTGCCGGGCATCGATTTTGCTGGCACTGTGTCCGCCAGTTCGCATCCGGAATATCAGGTCGGTGATCAGGTTCTCCTCACCGGCTGGGGTGTAGGGGAAAAACACTGGGGCGGGTTGTCCGAAAAGGCACGGGTAAAAGGCGACTGGCTGACGCCGCTTCCGGCTGGCGCAAACAGTAAACACGTCATGGCCATCGGAACTGCAGGCTTTACCGCGATGCTGTGTGTTGACGCCCTGCTGAACCACGGTGTTAAGCCTGAAGATGGCTCGGTACTTGTTACCGGAGCCAGCGGAGGCGTCGGAAGTATTGCGGCCATGATCCTGGCGTCAATGGGCTTCCAGGTCACCGCGTCTACCGGTCGCCCGCAAGAATCCGAATGGCTTTATAAAACGGTCGGGGTCAATGAGATTATTAATCGCACTGAGCTTTCCAGCCCAGGCAAACCGTTGCAGAAAGAACGCTGGGCTGCCGCGATTGATACGGTGGGCAGTCACACGCTCTGTAATGCCTGCGCCGGAGTTCGCTATGGTAGTATTGTTGCGGCCTGCGGCATGGCCCAGGGTATGGATATGATGGGTAATGTGGCCCCGTTTATTCTGCGTGGCGTTACGCTGAAAGGAATTGACAGTGTCATGTTCCCGAAAGAGAAAAGAGCGGCGATCTGGCAGCAGGCAATTACGTATTTACCAGAATCCAGACTGGATAGCCTGACCAGCGTATATCCGCTCAGTGAGGCCATCTCGGTGGCCGAAGCACTTCTTAGCGGCGGCATTCGTGGCCGGGCAGTGATTAAATGTAGCTAAAGCGACAGGATTATCGTTCTCTTAAGGGGCTGCTGTCAGCCCCTCTCTTTTTACTGTTCAGGTGCCACATCCTGCGATGGTTGATAGCGTACAGACGTTTTGAAGTAGCTCCAGAAGTCGTACACAGGTTGGGTGGAACAATAAAGTTTGGCACGCATTACAGCCCCCTCCCAACCACTCCAGAAAATAGCGGCCAGTTGTTTGTCATTCATATCAGAGCATATTTCACCGGAAGATAATGCATCGGACAAACAGGTCGCCACAAGCGCTTGCCAGCTTTCAAGAATATCCTGTAGCTGTTTAATAAAGGAGGGTGGAAGCCCCGGACTTTCCTGCATCATATTTCCAACCAGGCAGCCCCGGGTGAAATTGTACTTTTTAATCCCGTCGCAGGCATCGTGTATAAAATTTTCCAGGCGTAGCATGGGTGCGCAGGATGACGCATGCAGATGTTTTTTTAGTTTGTGCTCGAAGAAACTGTCGTAAGCACTCAGAACGGTCTGGACGTATTCCTCTTTGCTCTTGAAGTAATAATAAAATGAGCCTTTTGGAACACTGGCATTTTTGACAATGGCATCGACTCCCGTCGAAAGAAATCCATTCTGCGTCAGGAGTTCAAGTCCGCTGCGGATCAGATCATTACGGGTATCTGCATAGGTGCTTTCTGTTTTTCGTGGTCTTCCCCGCCCGCGCGTTTCGCCGATCATGACGCATCTCCTGCATGTTTAAACGGCAAAGAATAAGTGATTATACGCGACGGCTTCAATCAGTTTATCCCTTGCGGTATTGTATACGCCTCCCTGTCAACGGGCGGTCATACTACCTGCCGTTTGCCAAAAGTACGCCAGAAGCAAATATCTCGAATAACGGGAACACTCAGATCTTGAGTGCGGCGAGGATGGAGGCTTCCATTTTCTCCGGCGTCGTGAACGGTGCAAAACGCTTAAGCGGTGTACCATCGCGACCTATCAGGAACTTCGTGAAATTCCACTTGATCCGTCCCCCCAGCACCCCGGGCAATTCATTTTTCAGGTAACGAAACACCGGGTGCGCGGCATTGCCGTTGACCTCTACTTTCTCGAACATCGGGAAGCTCACACCGTAGTTGATATAACAGGTCTGCTCGATTTCATCAGCACCACCGGGTTCCTGCTTACCAAACTGGTTGCAGGGGAAACCCAGCACCACAAACCCATGGCCAGCATACTTCTTGTAGAGCGCTTCAAGGCCAGAGTATTGTGGCGTGAATCCACACTGACTGGCAGTGTTCACCACCAAAACCAGTTTGCCAGCATAGTCAGCCATTGAGATAACCTGGCCGCGCAGACTGGTAGCAGAAAATTGATAAAAGGTGGTCATATCGCGCTCCTGAGAGTAACAACTGCCAATGCCGGCAAAGCCTGGAACCATTTTAAAACAAAAATTTTATTTAGAAGCGTGCCATCATTACGTAGGTAAGATCAATATCCGGAGAAAAACGTGTTCGGAAAATTTTTATTAAACTACATGCCAGGGTTACAAAATTTATTAGCCTACGATAAAAGCTGGTTAAAACATGATGTTAAAGCCGGGTTATCCGTTGCGGCTGTAGCACTGCCCGTTGCTATTGCTTATGCTGAGTTGGCGGGTGTTGGGGCTATCGTAGGTCTGTATTCATGCGTTTTACCAATGATAGCCTATGCGCTGTTTGGCTCTTCACGTCAGCTTATTGTTGGCCCCGACGCAACGACCTGCGCGGTGATTGCCGCCGTCGTGTTTCCTCTTTCTGCCGGAAATCCCGAACTGCACTGGCAACTGACGATCGTCATGACATTGATGATGGGCGGATGGTGTCTGCTTGCCAGTAAATTTCGCCTGGGTGCCCTTGCCGATCTGCTTTCTCACCCTATTCTGACTGGCCTGCTTAATGGCGTAGCCGTGACGATTATTGTCGGGCAATTAGGCAAGGTTTTCGGGATCAAGCTTGATGAAGCGCAGGTTATTGAGAAAATTATTGCCTTACCGGGCCGAATTTCAGACAGCCATTTATTAACCTTAGGAATATCCATTTTAACGTTAGCGATTTTAATGGCGATCAAAACGTTTCGCAGCCACTGGCCCGCACCGTTGATTGCCATCGTGATAACGACGTTTCTGGTATGGGGGACATCTGCGCAACAGTATGGTATTGCCACTATTGGGGGGGAAGGCTTCCAGCCCGGTTTACCGGTCGTTAACTGGGTGGCGTTCCAGCCGGGCCCGATGCGTGATTTAGTGATCCCGGCGCTGAACCTGGCTTTGGTTAGTTTTGTCAGTCTGATGCTGACCGCCCGCAGTTTTGCCGCGAAAAATGGCTATGAAATTAATGCTGATGCAGAGTTCAGAGCGCTGGGTATTGCGAATATCATGTCGGGGTTATCTCAGGGGTTTGCTATTAGTGGGGCCGATTCCCGGACCGCGGTTAATGATTCCACTGGAGGAAAAAGTCAGCTGGTATCCATTGTCGCAGCCTTAATCATTGGAGTCGTATTACTCTTTTTCACCCAACCCTTACAATTTATTCCGGTCTCTGCCTTAGGCATTGTTCTAATGTATGCATCGTGGTCATTAATTGATTTGCGTGGGCTATGGAACCTGAGACGAAGAAATAAACAAGCATTTCGCCTGGCCTTTTTCACGTTTGGCTGTGTTTTAATTATCGGCGTTATTCAGGGGATCGGCCTTGCGGTGCTGCTTGGCCTGTTACAGTTCCTGCGTACCGTCTTTCGCCCCTCTGAGCATTTACTGGGAACAGACGAAAATGGCATGATCCACTCATTAGGGAATACCACCGATATTAAAATGGTTCCGGGCGTGCTGATGTATCGATTTAACTCACCGTTGACCTATTTTAATGTGGCTTATTTTAAACGCCGCGTGTTGAACTTAGTTGAAGGCGCAGCAGAACAGCCTAAATGGGTGGTCATTGATGCCGTTGCCTGCTTCACCTATTCAGATATCAGTGTCCTGGCAACCATTAATGAGCTAAAGCGTGACCTGAAAGGTCGACAGATTAAGCTCATCCTTGCGGGCAGGAAAACGGAATTAACACGCTGGTTCAAAGAAAGTCGACCAACTATCAATGATGATGAAATGATTCTGGCGCCAGACCTCTATCTGGCACTCCGCTTCATTCAAAGCAAAGAGACTGCGAGTGAGGGTGAAACCGGTAGTGTTATATAACCCCAAACGGGTTGAAGGCGAATATTACCAGAATTTTCAAAGGGCTGCTGTCGCAGCCCTGCGATAAAGCGGAGAGGAAGATGTTACTATATGTCGCACAACCAACGGGTGGTACATCACTTCATTCTATAATGTCGTCACACCAGGTGAAGGATTCATCTAAAGCTCCACTGTGCTGTAATGACAAATACGGATGGAATTATAATACCCACATCCATCCCAAAATAAGACGTAAAATTGTATTGAAATCCATGGTATATGTAGGGAGAAAAGCCGATTCCTGTTACTTTTTTGAAATCATGGTATGACCCATGGTCACCACAATCACTGAAAGCATCAAAGAAAAACTCACCGACGTATCCATATATCCCTTTAAAAACCCAACCGTTATCCCACCCTGCCCAGTCTCTTCTGACGCCGGCAGCCAGACATCTGTTATCAAAGCTGTTTTTCATTGTGCCTAGCACAAAGCTATATTTCGAATCATCCGAGAACTTCCTCTCCACGGATATAAAGTTATTCTCAAAATTCTCAGTATATTGTCCGTGATTGTTTGTAAGATGATAGACGTATGAACCCGTGTTTATTGAGTACAGGTTTATTTCATCTGCAGAACAATGCAATGCAACCAGATAAAAACTTCCGCACCACAACCATGCGCGGTATCTTTTCCAAACTGTCTGTTCATGTGGACTATTATCCATAATCACTCACTTTGGCTAACGCGCTGAAATTGCGACGTTTTATCTTCGGCTTATCGCTGTACAAATTTTAGCATACTTTCGGATATGTGGGAGACACCCAATATTGGTTGGGTTGCTGAGATGACCTCCCAACAACGCCAAAAAATATTGCTTCCCTATCGTGTACTGGCGGCCAGCCTCGTCTACCAAATGAACGTCTTTTTAACCCGAACGGAGGTACGGAAGTACGGGATCCAGATACAAGCGTATATCACATGCATAATAATAGGCATTATCTGAGCCATATTCAGGGAGATCTGCGGAAAGATGTAAGAAGTGGCGACCCTGTCAATTAGCATCAGAGCGATACCCGAAACAAGCAAAGCACAATAAGCCAGAGGTAACTCTTTCTTTTTCCGCAAAAACAGAGAAACAATATAGATGATAAAGAGCAGGAAAACTAAGTTAATCCCACTAGCAACAAAGAGATAGGTCGTCTGGGAGAGCGGAAGACGACCTACCGTTTCCATCCCGGCACTTAACGTTACTGCCATAGAGTTAAAGTAGGCGTAAGCGATAAACAGCATATTGATAAATGGCAGATATAACAAACCACCTATTTTGCGATATCGTTTTTCTTCGCACTCAGAACAATATTCAAGATGCTGTGGGATCTCTTTATCACATTTAATGCACGTCCACTGAAACGCTGAATTGGTCATTTTATGTCCTTATTTCATAATAGCTCGGTAAGGCCTGGTTATTGATTATCGCGTCACACTCACATTTTCCAGCGTCACCAACCTTTCAGGCTTATCGCCCAGTTGCTGAGCAACAGGGACGAAGATATTGAGATCCTGCAGCCAGGCTAATTTGCTCCTGTTATCCGGTTGCCCCTCATTACTTTCGTGACACTCAACTAACAAATATTTCCCACTAAACTCAGGTGCGATACGCTGCGCATCCCCTTCCCCCGTCACTTCACAGCGCATCGCTGACGATGTGACTTTCTTATCCGCATCAATATTTTCCAATTTAGCCTGATATTTTTGACCCTGTACTAACGGGAAATGCAGATCCGTCTGCAATGTGTTGAGCAACATGGCACCGCTACTGATGGACATGGCGAATTTCAGTTGCAACAGATTAGCCAGCGTTAAACGTTGAACCGTCCAGATGCCATAATCTTCCAGCTTACGTATATAACCATCCGATTGCGCATCCAACTGGACTTTAATCTTACCGAGCGCGCTGACTTCGGTGTAACGAACCTGTTTAAAACGCGGCATCGCCCAGGATTTGATCAATGCCTGCACCTGGCGATCAATAGCAGCAGAAAGGGGGTATTTACTCAGCCATTGCGGATTATTATTGCTCAGATCGGGCATTGAGGGCCCCATCAACGTGGATGCTGACTTGTTCACCGCGGGTACAAAGCGCCCTTCAGCGGTGAAGGTTTTGCCTGCAGGTAGCTGGCAGAGTTGCTCAAAGTGTTGTGCCTTTTGAGCGTCAATCTTGAAGCTACTTTTGCGGCGAACAATATCAGCCGTGATGAGTGAGTCCGTTACGTGACCCTGGCCATCGAAGTTCATTGCAGCGACAGCGTCGCCCTGATGGGTTTTGCAATTATAGAAATAGTGCTCAATCTTTAATTCAAGCGGCGCGTCATAAGGCGGTTCCCAGATGATATCGGCAAAATCATATCCCATGCGTACCGTTAAAATGTCGCCAACGCGATGAATGCTGTTAACATCGACAAGATCGGTAATGCCCGTTGCAGACGTGGCTGATAATCTTTCCCACAGGGGTTCTTTTACCGGTAGCTGGCAGATCTTACGGATATCCTCTGCCGTCATCAGCTTATCATCCTGTGCTGGCGCATACCGCATGTAGCTGTCGCCGTAAAAACGGACTTTGGTTAACCCTTCATCATCCAGTAAATCCTTGTACAGAAGCTCGGACTTACCCTGCTTACAATCCACTGAACGCCATTGTTGCGCTGTTTTGCCGTTATTGAAGTTTAACGACACCATATAACTCACACGATCGTGGATGCGGGTAACAGACAAGGGGTTGATGCCACCGCCGATAAGTTCAGGCTTTTCAGCGGCCTGAGCAAAAGAAAACGGCAACAGAGAAAGTAAAAACAGAGGGCGTAGTAAAGGCCGTGCGTAATGCATACATGTTCCTTCATATATAATCAGAGAAAAAGATTATCGGCACCAGGGATTAAATAATTAGCCTCATTTAATTGCAACTGTACAGATAACCGCAGCATGGGTCGGTTCCATCCGCCCCTGCTTCAATATCTCACCTCACACCGCCGACTTCGGCCTTAAATTCTCATCAAACGTCAGCCGTTTCCGCCCAGGCTCCACTTCACGCAGCGGTTCCACCTGGTGCATGGTCAGCTTGCAGCGCTCCACCAGCACCTGATATTCCCTTGTACCCTGTTTTTTCCACGCCAGTTCCTGCTCGCTCAACTCGCGAATCGCTTTGGCCGGGCTGCCAATAATCAAATACCCTGCGGGCATTTCCGCTTTCGCCTTCACAAATGCCGCCGCGCCGACGATGCTGTTTTCACCAATCACCGCGCCGTCCATCACCACAGCGTTCATTCCCACCAGTGCGTTACGGCGGATAACACAGCCATGCAGAATAGCGCTGTGGCCGATATGGCCGTCCTCTTCCACCACCGTGTCCTGCTCAGGGAAACCATGCATCACGCAGTTATCCTGAATGTTCGCGCCATCTTTCACCACAATACGGCCAAAATCTCCGCGCAGGCTGGCGTTCGGGCCGACATAAACACCTTTCCCCAGGATCACATCACCAATGAGTACCGCCGTCGGGTGAACATAGCTCTCGTCAGGTACGACCGGCGTCAGACCATCAATTTGATAAACAGGCATCCTCACTCCTTATGTGCTCGTAAGACCACCAAAGCGTTGATAGTAGAGCGTGCCAGGCACGGGCAGTTCACCGACGGAGGTTTCGCCTTTCTCACTGACAAACGCCAGCGCCCCCGGTGCCACACGCTGATAAATATTGATGCAGAGCTGCCGGGCGCTTTGCCCGGCCCAGTGCGCTGGCAGTAGCTCTTCCGGCAGCAATGGGTCTTTCAGCACCACACGACGATAAAAATGGATAAGCAACAGCTGGATCTGGAAACAACGCTCTGGCGTCAGCTCCTCTGGTGTCGCCTCTTTCAGCAGCGGCAGCAGCGGTCGGAACGAGCTAATAAACGTTTCGTACATCGTGTTTTGTTCGGTCAGTTGCCAGCACTCTTCCACCCGCGAACGCAGCGCAGCGCGGGATAAAGCCAGCGGCGAGTGAGCTTCAAAGAAGATGACGTTTTCCGCCACGCCAGCATCATGAAGCAGGGACTGCACATCCGCCAGATGCTGCGATGGCGAGGCCATCAGGCTCGGCGCCAGCGTGCCAAACCCCTGCCAGATCAGCTGTTTTTTGACGTCAGCAAGCGTGGTTTTGTCCAGGCCTTCAGAGAGCAGCAATAACCATTTTCCGTCCCAGGCGGGCAACTCCGCGCGATAGATCTTATTCTCCGCGCGGCGGGTTAAGCGTAGCCCTTTGTCGCTCAGGCGATAAAAGCTGCGGCGTCCAATGCGCGAGACGTCAAGCCAGCCCTCTTTGTTAAGGCGGAATAACGCAGTTCGCACGAACCGTTCGCCGAACCCCATACCCTCCAGTAATGCCGCCAGGCTTCCGAGCCAAATCTCGCCCCCGCGATGGGAAAGCGCGTCACCGTATAATGAAGAGATAAGGGATGTCCCGCTGACCGGAACGGAGCTGACTGCGTGCTGGATGAAGGCGTCGAGTTTCATGTGATTCATTCTGTTGTAATTTTTGTCCCGGATGAATCATAGCATAGTTCTGCATTCCCTCTCTCCGGAGGAGAGAGGGAAGAAGAAACTCAGCCGTTGGCCGCGACTTTACGCAAATCAAACACCCGGCAGGCTTTCCCCTCTGAGCGCGGGATACTGCCGCAGTTAACGATCATCACGTCGGTTGAAATCCCGACCATGGATTTAATGCGGTGGCGCAACTGGTGGCACACCTGGCAACGCTGTTCGTGCGTCAGCGTCAGGCTGCTCTCTTTCAGCTCCACCTTCACGGAAAGTGAATCAAGATGTCCGCGACGGTTCACCTCCAGCTGGTAATGCGGCGAGAGATGTTCGAACTTCACAATTTCCTCTTCCAGCTGCGACGGGAAGACGTTGACGCCACGGATGATCAGCATATCGTCACTGCGACCGCTGATCCGGTCCATACGACGCATACTGCGCGCGGTTGCTGGCAGCAGGCGTGTCAGGTCACGGGTACGGTAGCGGATCACCGGCAGCGCCTCTTTCGTCAGCGTGGTAAACAGCAGTTCACCCTGCTCGCCGTCATTAAGCGGCGTGCCGTCGTTCGGGTTGACGATCTCCGGATAGAAATGATCTTCCCAGATGGTCGGACCATCAGCAGTTTCGATACACTCCATCGCCACGCCGGGGCCCATCACTTCAGAAAGACCATAAATATCCAGCGCTGTGATCCCTAGCCGTTTTTCAATCTCACGGCGCATGGCCTGCGTCCACGGCTCGGCGCCGAACACGCCCACACGAAGAGAACAGGTACTGGCATCGCCGCCCATCTGGCGTTCCAGTTCTTCAATCAGGTTAAGGCAGTAGGATGGCGTCACCATGATCATATCTGGCTGGAAATCCCGGATAAGCTGCGCCTGCTTCTCCGTCTGACCACCCGACATCGGGATCACCGTTGCGCCTAAACGTTCCGCACCGTAATGCGCGCCCAGACCGCCGGTAAACAACCCGTAACCATAGGCTACGTGAATTTTGTCTTTTGCACTGCCGCCCGCGGCGCGCAGGGAGCGGGCCACCAGATTGGCCCAGGTGTCGATATCATTTTGGGTATAACCCACCACCGTTGGCTTGCCGGTAGTGCCTGAGGAGGCGTGAATACGCACTACCTGCTCCATCGGTACGGCAAAGGTATCGAACGGATAGTTATCCCGCAGGTCCTGCTTGGTCGTGCACGGGAATTTACGGATATCCGCCAGCTCTTTGAAATCGTCAGGGTGAACGCCCGCTGCGTCAAACTTGCGTTTGTACATCGGTACGTTGTTATAGGCATGGTGCAGCGTCCATTTCAGACGCTCGGTCTGAAGGGCCTGTAATTCGTCAAGGGATGCTGTTTCGATCGGGTCAAGCTTTGTTGTATTTGTCATTGTAGGGTACTCACATTGTTATTCGCTCAAACACGCTCAAGGATCATGGCAATGCCCTGACCCACACCGATGCACATCGTACACAGCGCATAGCGCCCGTTGCGTCGATGCAATTCATTGCTTGCGGCCAGCGCCAGTCTGGCACCGCTCATCCCCAGCGGGTGGCCTAATGCAATGGCTCCCCCGTTCGGGTTAACGTGAGCGGCATCATCGGGTAACCCTAACTGACGCAGCACGCCCAGCGCCTGCGAAGCAAAAGCTTCGTTAAGCTCGATGACGTCCATATCGTTGATACTGAGTCCGGCTCGCTCCAGCACTTTGCGGGTGGCAGGTACCGGGCCTAAGCCCATCAGACGCGGTTCCACGCCTGCCGTCGCCATCGCCACAATACGCGTACGCGGGACTAATCCCTGCGCGAGCGCCATCTGTTCACTGGCGACGATCAGCGCCGCTGCGCCGTCGTTCACGCCAGAGGCATTCCCCGCCGTAACCACCCCATTTTTACGAAACGGTGTTTTCAGTCCGGCAAGCTGTTCAAGTGTCGTATCCGCCCGTGGATGTTCATCCACGCTACATTCCGTTACCGCGCCTTTTTTACCCGGCACCAGCACCGGCACAATCTCCTGCGCCAGAATACCGTTCTGCTGCGCCCTGGCGGTTCTATGCTGGCTGCGTAGCGCAAAAGCGTCCTGATCGGCACGGCTGATATTTAACAATTCAGCTACATTCTCTGCCGTTTCCGGCATACTGTCAGTTCCGAAGTGCTGATGCATGAGCGGATTCACAAAACGCCAGCCGATGGTGGTATCAAAGATCTCTGCCTGACGCTGAAACGCGGCGGTGGCTTTCCCCATCACAAACGGCGCGCGGGACATGGACTCCACGCCGCCCGCCAGCAACAGATCGCCATCGCCTGCTTTAATAGCGCGGGCTGCAAAGCCAATCGCGTCCAGCCCCGAACCGCACAGGCGGTTAATGGTGGTGCCGGAAACCGTCTGCGGTAATCCTGCCAGCAGGGACGACATGCGCGCCACGTTGCGGTTGTCTTCCCCCGCCTGGTTGGCGCAGCCGAGGATCACATCATCAATCCGCTCCAGATCAAGCTGCGGATAACGCGCCAGCAGCGCACGCAGCGGAACGGCCCCCAGATCGTCAGCGCGAACTGCGGAAAGTGCGCCGCCGTAACGCCCCACGGGGGTTCGTACGCCATCACAAATAAATGCATCACGCATCAGGCTTCTCCTGTCACACTGCCGCCAATGCGGTGCGATTTTCCGCGAAAAAGGGCGACGGTTTTCTGTTGTTGATTCTGAATTTCAATGTCATACACGCCGGTGAGTTTGCCCTGATGCTTTACCCGCGCGATGGCGGTCAGCGTATCCCCGGCAAAGCCCGGACGCAGAAAATCAATCGAGCAACCGGAGGCGACCGCCGCCAGCCCCTGGCTGTTGCAGGCGTAGGCAAAGGCGGTGTCCGCCAGCGAGAAAAGCTGTCCGCCGTGACAGGTTTTGTGGCCGTTTAGCATCTGCGGGGTGATGGTCATCGTCACCACCGCATAGCCTTCGTCCATTTCAATGATGTCGATTCCCAACGCCTGCGCGCAGGCGTCCTTTTCGTACATCGTGCGGGCGTTATGCCAGGCGTTAGGACTCATAGCTACTCTCCAGAAGCGCACGCTGGCGCAGCAGTGAACAGGGACGATAACGTTCTTCACCGTAATGACGTTGCAGGTTCTCCAGCAGCGTCAGCAGACGTTGCCAGCCCAGACGCTCCCCCCAGGCAATCGGACCGCTCGGGTAGTTCACACCGAGGCGCATGGCGGTATCAATATCCTTCTCGCTGGCCACCCCTTTTTGCAGGGCATCCAGCGCTTCGTTGGCAATCATCGCCAGCGTGCGCCAGACCAGCATGCCCGGATAATCGGCAATTTGTACGACCCGTTTGCCCTGCTGTTGCAGGTACCAGATGGCTTTTAACGTCGCGGTCTGCGGGTTGCTGGCTGCCGCCGCAATCACCGCCACATCGCGTTCAATACGGTCAACCATCACCACCGGGCAGTTAAGGCGCAACGCCAGCGCCTGAGCGGTTTCACCCTGCGTTTCCATCAGATACACATCGTCAATTTCAGTGACGCCGTCACTTTTCTTTTCGATGCGCATCGGACGATAACTGGCATCCACGGGCTCAACCCACTGCACGTCGGGTTTATCCCCTTGCCAGTCGTAAACGCCCTTTCCGCTTTTTTTACCGAGTCGCCCCGCCAGCACCAGCTCCTGCTGGACCAGCGAAGGCAGAAAACGGCGTTCCTGCCAGAAGGCGTTAAACACCGAACAGGTCACGGCAAAGTTAACGTCCTGACCAATCAAGTCTGTGAGTTCCAGTGGTCCCATCGGGAAACCGCCGCCTTCGCGCAGTGCGGCGTCAATCACTTCCGGTGCGGCCACCTGTTCTTCCAGTGCGCGCCAGGCTTCAGAGTAGAACGGACGTGCAACACGGTTCACGATGAACCCCGGCGTTGACTGGCAGCGAACGGGTTGTTTCCCCCAGTTGAGCGCCAGCTCGCACAGCGCATCGGCCACTTCCGGAGAGGTCGCCAGCCCGCTGACCACTTCCACCAGCTTCATTACCGGTGCCGGGTTAAAGAAATGCAGTCCCGCCACGCGCTCCGGGTGGTGCACGTCGGCCGCAATCGCGGTAACTGAAATAGACGAGGTGTTACTGGTCAGCACCGTCTGAGCCGGGCAGATCGCGGCCAGCTGTGCAAACAGCGCCTTTTTCACCTCCAGACGCTCAGAGGCCGCTTCAATCACCAGATCTGCCGCCGAGAGTGCCTCGATATCGGTCACTGGCAGCAGTCTGGCCAGGATTTGGCTACCGGCATCTGCGGAGAGTTTTCCCCGCGTCACCCGGGAAGCCAGACGCTGGCGAATGCCGTCAATGGCGCGCGAGATCGCATCTGCGGAGATGTCGTATATCAGGACGTGATGACCATGGCTGGCCGCGACTTCGGCAATTCCGGCGCCCATCGTGCCGCTGCCAATCACGGCGACAGTGCGTATGTTCAACATCTTATTTCCCCGTAAAGTTCGGCGCGCGCTTTGCCAGGAAGGCGCTGACGCCCTCGCGGTAGTCGTCGCTGCGCCCGGCCAGGCGTTGATAGTCGCGCTCGAGATCGAGTTGCGCATCGAGGGTGTTGGTTTCCGCCGCGTTGATGGCCTGCTTGATCAACCCCAGACCAAACGTCGGCTGTGAGGCAAAATGCAGCGCCATCTGCTGTGCCGTGGCGGAAAGCTGCTCGTCGTCCACCACCTGCCAGATCATCCCCCAGGCCTGCGCTTGTTCGGCGCTGAGTTTGTCCCCCAGCAGCGCCAGCCCCATAGCGCGAGCGCGTCCGGCAACGCGCGGCAGCAGCCAGGTGCCGCCGCAGTCCGGGACTAACCCAAGCTTGCTGAAGGCCATGACAAAGTTGGCGGAACGCGCCGCAATGACCATGTCGCATCCGAGCGCCAGCGTAGCCCCGGCACCGGCCGCCACGCCGTTGACCGCGCAGATGACCGGCTTCGGCAGTTTTGCCAGGCGGCGGACCAGCGGGTTGTAAAACGTCTCCACGGACATGCCCAGATCCGGCGCCGGGCCGTTGGGGTCAACATTGCGGTCATTCAGATCCTGACCGGCACAGAAACCGCGTCCTGCCCCGGTGATCAGCAGACAGCGGATGGTGTCATCACGTTCGGCCTGTTTCAGGCACTCCGAAAGCTGCTGATGCATCACGTCGTTAAAGCTGTTCAGACGCTCCGGGCGATTCAGCGTAATGGTCATTACGCCTTGCTCTACGTTACTCAGGATAAATTCCACAATTAGCGTCCTTTAAAGTCGGGGGTGCGTTTCTGTAAGAAGGCATTGATACCTTCCCGGCGGTCTTCGGTCGCGGAAAGCAGCGTAAAAAGCTGACGTTCCTGTGCCAATCCTGCCTGCAATGGCACTTCCTGAGACTGGCGCAGCGCCTGTTTCGCGGCCTGCAAGGCCAGCGGCGAATGACGCGCCATCAATGCCGCCTGCTTCAGGGCATACTCCAGCGTCAGGGATACCGGGAACACATCGCTGACCAGCCCAGCACTCAGCGCCTGTTGCGCGGAGAGACTTTCCCCGGTCAGCACCATTTTGCTGGCGAGGGATTTACCCACGCTGCGAATGAGGCGCTGCGTGCCGCCCGCGCCAGGCATAATCCCGAGGGTGATTTCCGGCAGACCGAAACGCGCGTTATCCCCGGCGATCACCACGTCGCAGAGCAGTGCCAGTTCACATCCAGCCCCCAGCGCGAAGCCGTTCACGGCGGCAATCAGCGGTTTGTTAAACGCGTCTATCCGCTTCCACAGCTGCGGACGGATATCGTTCAACGTGGCCGGCAAGTCTTTATCTGCCATTTCGTTGAGATCCGCTCCGGCCGCGAAGCAACGCTCGTTGCCATAAATAACGCAGGCAGAAATGCCGCTATCACAGGCCGCCGCCTCAAGCTGTTCCGCAATCTGCGTCAGCAGCGAATTGTTGAGGGCGTTGCGTGCCGCCGGACGGTTCAGCGTCAGCTGCAACACGCGGCCATGGCGGGTGACAATCAGTTCGCTCATGCCATCCCCTTCGCGTCGAAATCGACGATCACGTCAGCGGTTAACGGCAGCGACTGACAGCTCAGCACATACCCGGCGGCCAGTTCGTCCGGCTCCAGGCTATAGTTGGTCACCATGTCCACTTTGCCGCGCAGCACTTTACATTTACAGGTGGCGCACACGCCGCCTTTACAGGCATACGGCAGATCCGCCCCCTGGCGCAGCGCGGCATCAAGAATACTTTCATCGTCCGCCGTCAGGGTGATTTCACGGTCACGGCCGTCCTGACGAACGGTGACTTTCTGCCCCTCCGCCTGCACGCTAACCGTGCGTTTAGCCGTAGAGCCTGGCGTATTAAAACGTTCCAGATGGATGGCTTTTTCCGGCATCCCCAGCGCTTTTAATGTGCTTTCGGCCTCATCCATCATCGCCGACGGACCGCAGATAAACGCTTCATCGTACTGGCGGAAGTTGATCAGCGTTTTCGCCAGTGCCTGCAGTTTTTCCCCGTCAATACGACCATGGAGAAGATCGCTATCCAGACGCTCCTGGCTGAAGATGGAGACCAGCTGCAGACGCTGCGGGTATTTGTCTTTCAGGTCCGCCAGGGCCTGGCGGAACATCATGCTCTGGCTGCTGCGGTTGCCGTAAATCAGAGTGAAATGACTGTTCGGTTCGGTGGCAAGCGTTGCGGATAAAATCGCCAGCATCGGGGTGATCCCGGAGCCTGCGGCAATCGCCAGATAGTGTCCTTCACGTTCCGCCTGCGGCTGGTAGCCAAACTGGCCCTGAGGAACCATCACCTCCAGCGCCATACCCTGTTTAATCTGATCCCGGGCATAGCGGGAGAATCGTCCGCCCTCGATGGCTTTGACCGCCACGCTGATCTCACCCGGTGCGCTGCTCCGGCAAATGGAGTAACAGCGGCGCAGTTCATCCCCGCCTAGCTTCGTTTTCAGGGTCAGGTGCTGCCCCGGACGAAAGCGGTACGCGTCCTGTAATTCCTGCGGCACCGCGAAGGTGATCGTTACCGCATCACGGGTTTCAGGTTCCACTTTTGCCACTGTTAATGAATGAAACGTTGTCATGGCAGCCTCAAATACATTTGAAATAGTCGAAAGGCTCACGGCAGGTGTTGCAGCGATAGAGCGCTTTGCAGGCCGTTGAACCAAATTCACTGATAAGCGAGGTATCGGTGCTCGCACAGCGCGGACACGTCACCTCTGCGGGCACATGGGCATGACAGCTGTGGCCGACCGGCGGGCTGATGCCATATTCACGCAGACGCTCGCGGGCATCAGCAGTCATCCAGTCGGTGGTCCAGGCGGGTTCAAGCTGGAGCACAATATGAACCGGCGTAAACCCGTGTGCGGTCATCGTTTCGCGGATAGCACCCAGCAGGTGTTCCGTCGCCGGGCAACCTGAGTAGGTCGGCGTGAAGCCAATGACCCAGCCTTCACCTTGCGGTGCGACGCTTCGCACCATGCCCAGATCGGTGATGGTTAACACGGGCACTTCCGGGTCCGGGATCTGGCTTAACAGCGACCAGATCTGCGGGATCTCCGCAGGTGCAATCTCAGCAAAACGCTGCATCATGACCTCCGCTATTACCACTGTTGACCCGGATACGCGCGCTGGAGATATTGCATTTCCGCCAGCATCGGGCCCAGATGTTCGGTATGTAGCCCTTTCTTGCCTCCGGTGCGATACGCCACTTCGTCGGGTACCTTCAGGTTGGCTTCTGCCAGGCCGGCAAACACTTCGCTTTCCCACGGCTGGCGCAAGGTGCGCGGTTCAACCGCCACGCCGGAGGCAATCAGCTCCAGCTCAACGTCATCGGCTTCGAACAGTTCGGCCGTAAAGCGCCACAGGTTATCGATGGCCTGCTGCATTTTTTGCGCGGAGGTTTCGGTGCCATCGCCCAGGCGCACCAGCCAGCCACGGCTAAAGCGCAGATGGTAGCGCGCCTCTTTAATGGCTTTTGCGGCAATGGCGGCAAGCTGACTGTCGCTGCTGTGTGCAAGGCGTTCATATAGCGCCACATTCCAGGCATCCATCAGGTACTGACGAGCAATCGTGTCGGCGAAGTTGCCGTTCGGCTGCTCCACCAGCAGTAAATTGCGGAACTGACGCTCGTCACGCCCAAATGCCAGCGTGTCTTCATCGCCCTGACCTTCCAGCTCCGCGGCATAGGTCAGGAAATTGCGCGCCTGCCCCAGCAGGTCGAGACCGATATTTGCCAGCGCGAGGTCGATCTCAAGCTCCGGTGCGTGACCGCACCAGGCGCCGAGACGCTGCGAAAGCACCAGACCGTTGTCGCCCAGACGAAGGGCATATGCAGTGACTGTTTTCATCCCCAACCTCACATATGCTCGATGCCATCAGGAATGGTGTAAAACGTCGGGTGGCGGTAGACCTTGCTTTCCGCCGGGTCGAAGAACTCGCCGCTCTCTTCCGGCTGGGAAGCGATAATCTCGCTCGCCTTGACCACCCAGATGGAGCACCCTTCGCTGCGGCGGGTATAAGCATCACGCGCATTTTCCAGCGCCATGCGATCGTCAGCGGCATGCAGACTTCCCACGTGACGGTGGGACAAACCTTGTTTGCTGCGTACGAACACTTCGTACAGCGGCCAGTAGACATTGCTCATCGTGATTCCTCTCAAGCCACTTTGCGGGCATGTTGTTTTTCTGCGTGCGCCAGTGCAGCTTCACGCACCCACGCCCCCTCTTCCCAGGCCTTGCGTTTGGCGGCCAGGCGTTCGTGGTTACAGATGCCACGCCCGTTAATCACCTCTTCAAATTCCTGCCAGTCGATCTCGCCGAAACGGTAATGACCGCTCTCGTCGTCAAAACGCAGGTCGGGATCGGGCACCGTCATGCCGAGCATCTCCACCTGGGGAATGGTGTTGTCGACAAAACGCTGGCGAAGTTCGTCATTGCCGAAGCGTTTGATTTTCCAGGCCAGGCTGCGGGCGCTGTTCGGCGAGTTGTCATCGTTCGGCCCAAACATCATCAGTGCCGGCCACCAAAAACGGTTGATGGCGTCCTGGAGCATCTGGCGTTGGGCTTCACTACCCTGCGCCAGCGCCATGCAGGCTTCAAAGCCCTGACGCTGGTGGAAGCTCTCTTCTTTACAGATTTTCACCATTGCGCGGGCATACGGCCCATAAGAGGTCCGGCACAGCGCCACCTGGTTAACGATGGCGGCGCCGTCCACCAGCCAGCCGATCACGCCGATATCGGCCCAGCTCAGGGTTGGGTAGTTGAAGATGGAGGAGTATTTCATCTTGCCGTCGAGCATCTTCTGGTAGATGTCTTCCCGCGCGCAGCCCAGCGTTTCTGCCGCGCTATACAGGTACAAACCGTGTCCGGCTTCGTCCTGCACTTTCGCCAGCAGGATCGCTTTACGACGCAACGTCGGTGCGCGGGTGATCCAGTTACCTTCGGGCAGCATGCCGACAATTTCGGAGTGCGCGTGCTGGCCAATCTGGCGGATCAGCGTCTTGCGGTAGGCCTCAGGCATCCAGTCCTGGGGCTCTATCGCCGTCTCCTGCGCTATGCGCTGCTCAAACCGTTGTTCTTGCGTCACGTCATCACCTTTATGATTCGTTAGTTTGCAATCTAAAGCGAAATGTTGAATCACTTTGTTTTTTAAAAGTTACACAAAGGTTAAATATAACCCCAAGAATTGTTTCCTGGTTTTGTGATGCCGCTCGCAAGGCTTTTACAGCACACCCTAACATCCGGGCTTTTGCGCACTGCACTTCATCAGTGCCGGATCACAATGTTAACAAATCATTAAAACTCAGCTTGATTTTTATGATTCACGATCAAACTATTAATGGTGAATTTTCGTAACATTTGGAGATAAGCGATGCAGCAGTTAGCCAGCTTCTTGTCCGGTACCTGGCAGTCTGGCCGGGGCCGCGAACGCACTATTCATCACGCCATCACTGGCGAAGCGCTGTGGAGCGCGACCAGCGAAGGGCTGGATATGGCGGCCGCCCGTCGCTATGCCATTGAGCACGGCGGCGAAGCACTTCACAAAATGACCTTTATCGAACGTGCTGCCATGCTGAAGGCGGTGGCGAAACATCTGCTTAGTCACAAAGAGACGTTTTATGCCCTGTCCGCCCAGACCGGGGCGACAAAGGCAGACAGCTGGGTGGATATTGAAGGCGGTATCGGTACCCTCTTCACCTATGCCAGCCTGGGCAGCCGCGAACTGCCGGATGACACACTGTGGCCTGAGGATGAGTTGATCCCTCTGTCGAAGGAAGGTGGTTTTGCCGCACGCCATGTCCTGACGTCAAAATCAGGCGTGGCGGTCCATATCAACGCTTTTAACTTCCCGTGCTGGGGCATGCTGGAAAAACTGGCACCCACCTGGCTCGCCGGGATGCCTGCCATCATCAAACCCGCTACCGCCACAGCGCAGGTGACCCAGGCGATGGTGAAATCCATTATCGACAGCGGCCTGGTACCGGACGGCGCCATCAGTCTAATCTGCGGTGGCGCAGGGGATCTGCTGAATCATCTCGACAGCCAGGACGTGGTGACGTTTACCGGCTCCGCCAGTACCGGGCAAAGCCTGCGCGTGCACCACAATATTGTGGCGAATTCCATTCCCTTCACCATGGAAGCTGACTCCCTGAACTGCTGCGTACTCGGGGAAGACGTTACGCCAGACCAGCCAGAATTTGCCCTGTTCATTCGGGAAGTCGTCCGTGAAATGACCGCCAAGGCCGGACAAAAATGTACGGCGATCCGCCGCATCATTGTGCCGCAGACGCGGCTCGATGCCGTCAGCCAGGCGCTAATCGCGCGGCTGGAAAAAGTGGTGGTGGGTGACCCGGCGCAGGAAGGGGTAAAAATGGGCGCGCTGGTGAACAGCGAACAGCGTGCGGACGTTCAGGAGAAAGTGGATCAGCTGGTTGCCGCAGGCTGTGAAATCCGCCTGGGGGGCAAAGCGGATTTGCAGGCTACTGGTGCCTTCTTCCCACCGACCCTGCTGTTCTGTCCGCAGCCGGATGAAACACCGGCAGTTCACGCGACTGAAGCCTTTGGTCCGGTTGCGACCCTGATGCCGTATCGCAATGCAGCCCACGCGATGCAGCTTGCCCGCGCGGGCGGTGGAAGCCTGGCCGGGACGCTGGTCACTGCGGATCTGGCAACCGCCCGCCAGTTTATTGCCGGCGCGGCACGCGCTCACGGACGTATTCAGGTCCTCAATGAGGAATCCTCGAAAGAGTCTACCGGCCACGGTTCTCCGCTTCCTCAACTGGTCCACGGTGGTCCAGGTCGCGCGGGCGGCGGTGAAGAGCTGGGTGGCCTGCGCGCAGTGAAGCACTATCTGCAACGCACCGCCATTCAGGGCAGTCCATCCATGCTGGCTGCCATTGGCAAACAGTGGGTGCGCGGTGCTGACGTGCAGGAAGATCGCGTTCATCCGTTCCGTAAATACTTCGAGGAGTTGCAGCCGGGCGACAGCCTGCTGACGCCGCGTCGTACGCTCACAGAAGCGGATATCGTGAACTTTGCCTGCCTGAGCGGCGATCACTTTTACGCGCATATGGACAAGATTGGCGCGGCAGAGTCAATCTTTGGCGAACGCGTGGTCCACGGTTATTTCCTGATTTCCGCCGCAGCAGGATTGTTCGTTGATGCGGGTGTCGGGCCGGTGATTGCCAACTACGGCATGGAAAACCTGCGCTTTATCGAGCCGGTTAAACCGGGCGATACCATTCAGGTGCGCCTGACCTGCAAACGTAAAACGCTGAAGAAACAACGCACCGCCGAGGAAAAACCGACGGGCGTGGTGGAGTGGGCCGTTGAGATTTTTAACCAGCATCAGCAGGCCGTGGCGCTCTACTCCATTCTGACGCTGGTGGCGCGCCAGCAGGGTGACGCCTGACACTTTTCTCTCTCGCACGTTGACCGGGGTGTGATGCCACCCCGGTCTTTTTTTAACCTGGCAAGACTGACAAATAATCTGGCAGATGCAGGCAAACGCTTTTCTCAGGCGCCTGTCAGGATAAGGCTGTCACCACACAATAAACACAACAAGATGAGGTCTACGATGGGAAGCAATTCTTCTTTTTCTGCCCGTAGAACGGCACTGGCTATGGCTGTTGCGCTGTGTTGCGCCTGGCAATCCCCTGTTTTCGCTCACGGCAGCGAGGCGCACATGGTCCCGATGGACAAAACGCTGCAGGACTTTGGCGCGGATGTCCAATGGGATGATTACGCACAACTGTTCACCATCGCGAAAGACGGTGCTTTTGTGAAGGTCAAACCGGGGGCGAAAACCGCTATCGTCAACGGTAAATCCCTCAAGCTGCAGGTACCGGTGGTGATGAAAGGCAAAAAGGCCTTTATCTCTGACACCTTCATCAACGACGTTTTCCAGTCCGGCCTCGACCAGACTTTCCAGGTTGAAAAACGCCCTCACCCGTTAAACGCGCTAACGGCTGACGAAATCAAACAAGCCGTAGAGATCGTCAAAACCTCTGCGGATTTCAAACCGAATACCCGTTTTACCCAGATTGCCCTTGCTGAGCCAGATAAGACCAAAGTGTGGGACTTTGTGCTTAACGGTACGGCAGTGGATTCTCCCCGCCAGGCGAACGTGGTTATGCTCGACGGGAAGCACGTTATCGAAAGCCGGGTGGATCTGAAGGACAAAAAGATCCTGAGCTGGGAACCGGTAAAAGACGCACACGGCATGGTGCTGCTGGATGACTTCACCGCGGTTCAGCAGATCATCAACGAGAGCACTGAGTTTGCAGAGGTGCTTAAAAAACACGGTATCACCGATACGAAGAAAGTGATTACCACGCCGCTGACCGTCGGCTATTTTGACGGTAAAGACGGCCTGAAGCAGGAAGATCGCCTGCTGAAAGTGGTCAGCTACCTGGACGTCGGTGACGGTAACTACTGGGCGCATCCGATTGAAAACCTGGTGGCCGTAGTCGATCTTGAGCAGAAGAAAATCCAGAAAATTGAAGAAGGCGCTGTTATTCCGGTTCCCATGGCTCCGCGTCCGTATGACGGCCGTGACCGTATCGAAACAGCGAAAAAGCCCCTTGAGATCGTCGAGCCAGAAGGCAAGAACTACACCATTACCGGTGATATAGTGCACTGGCAGAACTGGGATTTCCACCTGAGCCTGGATTCCCGCGTCGGCCCGATGATTTCGACTGTGACGTACAACGATAACGGCAAAAAGCGCCAGGTTATGTATCAGGGCTCCTTAGGTGGCATGATCGTCCCTTACGGCGACCCGGACGTGGGCTGGTATTTCAAAGCCTATCTGGATTCCGGCGACTATGGCATGGGCACCCTGACCTCTTCGCTGGTACGGGGGAAAGACGTGCCGTCTAACGCCGTGATGCTCAATGAAACGATCCCGGATTACACCGGTGCGCCAATGGAGATCCCGCGCGCAATCGCCATTTTCGAACGCTACGCCGGGCCAGAATACAAGCATCAGGAGATGGGACAGCCAAACGTTAGCACCGAGCGTCGTGAACTGGTGGTACGTTGGGTGAGTACTGTCGGTAACTACGATTACATCTTCGACTGGGTATTCCATGAAAATGGCACCATTGGAATTGATGCTGGTGCGACGGGTATCGAAGCGGTGAAAGGCGTACTGGCGAAAACCATGCATGACGCCACCGCGAAAGACGACACCAAATACGGCACACTGATCGATCACAACATCGTGGGTACTACCCACCAGCATATCTATAACTTCCGTCTTGATATGGATGTGGATGGCATCAACAATAAACTGGTAGCGATGGATCCGGAGGTTAAACCGAACACCGCCGGTGGCCCGCGCACCAGTACCATGCAGATCAATCAGTACGACATTGATACCGAGCAGCAGGCGGCACAGAAATTCGACCCGGGCACTATTCGCTTGTTAAGCAATACCAGCAAAGAGAACCGCATGGGCAACCCGGTCTCGTACCAGATTATCCCTTACGCGGGCGGTACACACCCGGTAGCGACGGGCGCGAAGTTTGCCCCGGACGAGTGGATTTACCACCGGCTGAGCTTTATGGATAAGCAGCTGTGGGTCACCCGTTACCATCCTGATGAGTTGTACCCGGAAGGGAAATTCCCTAACCGTTCCATCCACGATACGGGCCTGGGGCAGTACAGCAAAGATAACGAGTCACTGAATAACCAGGATGACGTCGTCTGGATGACCACAGGGACAACCCACGTCGCCCGTGCCGAAGAGTGGCCGATCATGCCGACGGAATGGGTACATACTCTGCTTAAACCGTGGAACTTCTTTGACGAGACGCCAACGCTCGGCAGGAAAAAAGACGAACAGAAATAATCAGCAGCCGGGCGTAATGCCCGGTTTTTTTGCCTTTCATTTTGATGATTCATCCAACCTGCTTATAGTTAATGATATCTCACCTTCACGCCCCCGGACGGGTAAACAACCTTTATGGAAAAAAGACGCAATACACCACCCGAGCTAGCCACCTGGCCCACCCGAAAATCCATGGTGCACCATGGCCTGTCGATGAATCTACCGTGGCTGGCTTTCGTGAACGTGAGCTTTGCGCTGATGCTCCTGCTGCGCAACGTCTTGTTCGGTAACATCGACAGCCAGGTCGGTGCAACGAAATACCTTACGATGATGGTCGATACCTCAATGCTGGGGGTCATTATCCTTTCAACCGCGCTGATGGTTATGGCCTGGCGACGTATCGTCGGGATCAGTGTCGTGCTGTTTATCTGCAGCCTGCTGTGGTCATTGTGTAGTTATTTGTTGATCACGGTTGTTCAGCTTCCTCACGCCTGGCCAATCTTCGTGATTCTGTTGCTCGCGGGAATGACCGCGCTCTATTTTCACCCGTCGGGGCTGCTCTCTTTTGTCCTGCCGCTCTGGATCGCCCTGCCGTCTGCAAGCATCGCCCTGAACCAGAGCGTTAACCTGCGCTTTGCCGTGATCTGGGTGGTATTCACCCTGATCCTGATTTGCGGGCGCTTTATCCTCCTGAACTGGTTCGAAGAAGCCTGGCGACGTAACCAGCAGAATCAGCGACTCATTCTGCGGCTGGACGCGCTGGCGCATCTGGATGCGTTAACCCAGACGGCAAACCGCCGGGCCATGGAAACCGTGCTGGAGAACGCGGTTGATCAGAAAAAAGCCTTCTCGCTGATTATGCTGGATGTCGACTATTTCAAACTTTACAACGACACTTATGGCCACCAGGCGGGTGACGACTGCCTGGCGCAGGTAGCGCAGGTGCTGAAAAAGTCAGTACGTACACCTCACGACGTTGTTTCTCGCTACGGTGGTGAAGAGTTTGTAGTGATCCTGTTTGACTGTCCGGAGAACATGGCAGAACAGGTTGCTCTACGCATTCAGGAGGGGTTGTATTCAGCCGCGATACCGCACAGTGGTTCGAAGGTTAGCGGGGTTGTCACCGCCAGCATGGGGATTGCGGGAATGGAGGACGGTCTGGCGGGTCCCGAGATCATCGCCCGGGCTGACGCGGCGCTGTATCGGGCGAAAGAGGCCGGGCGGGATCGGTGGTCCCGTTAATAAAGCCGGGTGAGGCGTAGCCGCCACCCGGCTTGTTTTTTAATACCGCACGCACACCGACTTCGTTTCGCACCAGCCGTCCAGCCAGTCCGGGCCAAAGTCACGTCCGGTGCCAGACTGTTTCATCCCGCCGAACGGCAGGTTAGCGTCGATCAGCGTATGGCTGTTTACCCAGACGGTACCCGCCTGCAGCCTGTCGGTATATTCCAGCGCCTTGCTGATATTCTGCGTCCAGACGCTGGCCGTCAGGCCATACTCGGTGTCGTTTGCCAGCTGGAGCGCCTCTTCACCATCGGCCACTCGCACCAGGTTGACCACCGGGCCAAATACCTCTTCACGAGTGAGCCTCAGCGCGGCATCCGGGTTCACCACCAGCGTTGGTGAAACGTAATAGCCTTTACCTTCCGGCCCACGGTTGCCGGCGATCAGTTCCGCATGACGGGACTTCGCTTCATCGAGGAAAGTCTGCACCTTGTCGCAATGCGCACGCGAAACCAGCGGGTTAATAAAGGCTTCCGGCGACATGCCCGGCCCGACGCTCAGCGATTTCACCGCCTGTTCAAACCCGCTGACCAGCGTGTCAAACAGCGGCGCTTCGATATAGATGCGGGAGCTTGCCGCACAGACCTGTCCCTGATTCAGGAAGCTGCCGGTCATCAGGCCTTCAATCACCCAGGCAGGGTCGGCATCTTTCAACACGATGGCCGGGTTTTTCCCGCCCAGTTCCAGGGTCACCCCGGTTAACGTGTCCGCCGCCGTGCGGGCAATTTGCTTACCCGTTGCCGTTGAACCGGTAAAACTCACTTTCGCAATGTGCGGATGCGAGGTCAACGCTGCGCCACACACCGCGCCGCTACC
Organism: Enterobacter sp. DVT3837; assembly: GCF_056238685.1. NCBI lineage: Bacteria > Pseudomonadati > Pseudomonadota > Gammaproteobacteria > Enterobacterales > Enterobacteriaceae > Enterobacter > Enterobacter sp. DVT3837. The sequence continues at coordinate 981,971 of NZ_JBWDLA010000002.1, forward strand.
GGTTACGACGTTGAACACCCCGTCCGGGATGCCCGCTTCGCTGGCCAGCTCCGCCACGCGCAGCATGGTCAGCGGCGTGGTTTCTGACGGTTTAATCACAATGGAACAGCCCGCGGCCAGCGCAGGCATCACTTTCCACATCCCGATCATTAGTGGGAAGTTCCAGGGTACAATTCCGGCCACCACGCCAACCGGCTCTTTGCGCGTCCACGCCTGGTAGCGGGCCCCCTGTGGCAATGGGATAGAGAGATCCAGCGTTTTGCCAGCGATCTTCGTGGTCAACCCGGCGGTATAGCGCATCCAGTTCAGGGTGCAACCTACTTCAAAAGCGCGGGAAATGTTAATGGATTTGCCCTGCTCCAGCGTTTCAAGCTGAGCCAGCTCCTCACTGTGCTGCTCAACCAGATCGGCAAAATGGAGCAAGATCCGCTCGCGTTCAGCTGGTAATTTTCCGGCCCAGCTGCGGGCAACAAACGCGCGCCAGCCGGACATCACGGCGCGGTCAACATCGTCAACGCTGGCATCGGCGGTCGAGGCAATCACCTCGCCCGTGGCCGGGTTGTAGACATTCAGCCGTTTTTCACTGTCTGATGCGGCCTGACGCCCTTCGATCCACAGGCCATGATGTCGGTCTAGAAACTGCTGCACAGCAGGTTGGATTGCCACCAGTGATTCAGACATAGGGTACTCCTTCGTTATTATTCGTCGGGTGTTAATCCAGTCTAAGAGGGGTTTCGCATTCTCGCTTTTGTCTGTGTGACATTCGCTTTGCCACCTGTGACAGGCTCCGCAAATCGTGATAATTCCGCCTTATATCACTGTTCCCGGTGAGTGTTCTTTCCTATAGTCAGCCTCATAGCTCTGACAAAATGCAACACAAATGCAACAATGCGAAAACGTTGACGGCGCAGTGAGAGAAACGATGGCGTGTGCAAGCGAGCAGGAACAGTATCAGCAGTGGCTGGCGCAAATTAACCAGGTTTGCGGGCGCTTTAACGCGCGTCCTCTGGAGGGAAAATTCTTCGGCGAACTGGAAACCAGCTACGCGCGCAGCCTGAAGCTCAGTACCGTTACCGCAGGCGGCGTGAATCTGTTCCGCTCCCGTCAGGAGATCGCTCAGAGTAATGATGCCTGGTTCTATACCGTGTTCCAGCTTGAAGGCAGCGCAGAAATTGAGCAGGATGACCGGCGCTCTGTGCTAAAAACCGGTGATATCACGCTGCTTGACGCATCCCGCCCCTGCTCAATCAACTGGCAGGAAAAATCCCGTCAGATTTCGCTGCTGGTACCCCGTCAGATCATTGAGCAGCAGTGTCGGTTTCAGGAGATCAACTGCGCGCTCACCCTTTCCCGTTCGTTGCCAACGGTACAGCTGAGTCATCGTCTGTTAATGGACAGTATGAACAATGCCGATCTGAGTGACCGGGAGAGTGAAGCCGCGCTCGAAGCGATGGTCTGCCTGCTGCGCCCCGCTTTCCAGCAGCGCGAGTTGATTCAGCCGCGTAAGGAACGCCAGTTCCTGCATGTGGTGGCGCTGATCGACGATCATATTCAGTCCGAATCTCTGCGCCCGGAATGGATTGCCGCCGAAAGCGGTATGTCCGTGCGTAGCCTCTACCGCATGTTTGCCGAGAAAGGGCTGGTGGTGGCGCAGTACATTAAAAACCGTCGTCTGGATCTGTGCGCGCAGGTGTTGCGTTCTACCAGTGATGACGAAAAGCTGGCGGGGATTGGCTACAGCTGGGGATTTACCGACCATAGCCATTTTTCCACGGCGTTTAAGCAGCGTTTTGGCGTCTCGCCAGGTGAATACCGCAAGCGCTACCGCTAACTATTTTTTCAGCCATTTTCCGTTAATGCCCTTCACATACTCGCCGGGTTGAGCACGGGCAACCAGTTTTTGTCCCGCCATTTTCGCCACTTCATCGACCGGTAAATTATTGCTGTCAGCCAGCTTCTGGTAGTTTTCCGTGCGCGCCGCATTGATACGGTTAACCAGCGCCAGCGTTTCCGCATCCTGTTGGATCGGGGCAAGATACCCGCTCAGGGTTTCCCCTACGCGCCCCTGCGCCCGGGCATCATTTAAGGTGAGCGCGGCCGCCTGCACGTTCATCCCCAGTGCCAGTAAAATCAGAGCTAATCGTTTCATGGCGTCCTCAGAACAGATCGCTGCGCGATTTCAGCAGAGTTTCAACGTCTTTATCGACCTTAATGTGGATCTCATGTTCGATTTTGACATTCATATTGATGGTAATCGGCTCTTTCGGTGCCGCGACTTCAATGCGCGGCGTACAGCCACTCAGTAGCGCGACAACGGCAACGGTGAGTACACCAGCCATCTTTTTCATTGTTGTTCCTCACTTTCCTTGCCAGTCGAACTGCGGGGACCGGGTATCGCCGCGTGTTGCTCAAACCAGGTTTGCAGGTTGTCTCCAAAACGCAGGCTGCGCCAGAGGGTAAAGACATTCTCGTCATGGGTATAGTTCAGGTTGACGGTGCTGCTTTTGCCATCGACACGGCTGGTCCCCTTGATGGTGGCCTGCATGGTTAATTGCCCCAGGTTATCTAAATTGATTCTCGTCCACGAACGCGAAATTTCCATATAGCGGAGCCAGTTAATCGCGGCGCCCGCGACCATATTATCGTTCACAATGGCGTCTGCGGTATCTTTGTCGATACGCAGCGTCATGGGCCCGGGGTTTCTCAGCCAGCCATCTTTGATGATCCATTTTTCATTGTCCAGCCAGAACGGCAGCGCCCCGCTGACCGGCCCCGACATGGCAAACTGTTTCGGATTGACGGCGCTAATCAGCTCGCTGGAAGAGATATTATCTACGCGCAGCAAGGCCGGATCGTGCTGCGGCATCCTCAGCTGCTGCATGGTGATCTTCCCGCCGAGGGTTTCCACCTTCACGTTGGTGAGCAGAAGCGGATTGTCCTCCGTCCAGGGATAATCCCCCTGTAAGTCGGCGGTGATGTTGCGCGCGGTCACCAGGTTTTCGACTTCATCTATGCGCAACGTGACCGGGCCGCGCGTGCCCAGGGACCAGGTCCCTTCGCTGAAGCGGAACGGCAGCACAAAATCGACGCCGTTGACCTGGTTATCAGGCATCCAGGCGCTGCCGGATTTCAGCACGCCGTGCCCACCGGCTTCAAAGCCCTGATCGGCCGCCGCCGAGAAGGCGACCTGCGCATAGAGTTCCCCGTCACGCAGCGTCATTTTCCAGTCCGGTGGTATCAGCGGCTGAAATACGGTAAGCGACTGTTTCGGCCACCAGGCCTGCCCGCGAAGACGTTCCCCATCCCATCGACCATTTACCTGTACCGGGCCAATTTTGTCTGCATGGAGGTCGCCCTTGAACTGGAAAATCGTTGGGTCTGTTCCGTCGACGCTAAAGGTCAGTACTGAGGGCGGTAACACGCTCCCGCCGGAGAAGCGGGTTTGTCCCGCATTGAGCGCCAGCGCGCCGCTGAAGGTGGGTTTTTCGGGGTCACGGAACCAGCGCACCGGTTGATCCAGCACCAGACGCGGCTTGCTGACTTCCATCGTACCGTACTGAAGTTTGTCAAAACCGGTGGAGAGCGCAGTTAGCTCAATGAGGTTGTCACGCCATTCGCCTTTCCCGGCGACATCCCAGCGCGCATTCATCGGCGTAAAGCCCCCTTTTCCCCAGTAGCGCCACTGCCACAGACCGTTGTCGGGTAAAAAGTCGTTGGCCTGGCCGTCCAGGTGGAGCTCAAAATCGCCCATTTCGTTTTCATGGGCCCGCAGAATGGCCTGCAAACGGCCATCAACACCCTTTTGCGTGAGCTTGACGCCCGCCAGTGGCCAGCGAATTTCATCAATATTGAGGGAGTTAATAATGCGTCCGCGTGAACGAAGCAGCGCCCCCGGCTCAAAGGAAAGCTGAGGTTCATACAGGCTTCCGGTCAGTTTTGCCGGCAGTCTGGCGTAGAGAATAAGGTCGTTTTGTTTCGCCTCACCGCTCAGATACAGCGGCATGTCGCTGTTTTCCATACTGAGCCTGCCCGGCCCAAGGTTCAGAACCGCGTTGCCTTTCCCTGCATCACCTTGGGTAAGCACATTGAGACGTCCGGACAAGGTAGCTTTCTCCAGTCCCTGTTGCCAGTTGTCGACTCGCAGGCCAACTCGCCCGCTCAGCGGCATACCGGAGAGGTCCCAGTTCCAGCGTCCGTCACTGATATTCAGCTGTTCTGCCGTGATCTGCCACGGGAGATCGAGCAGCGGGTCGGGATTATCGCGCGCCATCACCACCAGTTGTCCCTGATTTTCCTCCCAGTCCAGATCGGCATCGACCAATGAGGTGAGCTGTGGCACGTTAAAGGTCGCGACCGCGTGGCCTTTAACCGGTACCCCATCGGGAACCAGCGGCAGAGTGAACTCGCCCACCAGTTTTATGGGCTGAGGCCGATCGGGAAGCTGTACATCGAACTGGCTGACGGAGAGCAACTGTCCACGAAGTTTCCCTTTAATGCTGACCTGCTCGCCTTTATAGGTAATCTCCTGGCTGGCTGGCGTCAGCGAGGCATAAAGCTCGCCCTGCCATTGTTGCCAGGGCGAGAGCGTCAGGCGATGAACGGTAAGCCAGGTCTTCGGTAAAACCGCCTGCCACTGTGCCAGCGTTTTGGGCGCAACCGTTGAGGGTGCAGACTGAGGGATTTTGCTTAAACACGCGGAATTAAGCTCGAGCGCACCGATATCCAGTTTCCAGCGACTGGGACGTGACAGCGTCACGTTATCGACCCGGGCAATCTCACAGTCTTCAACCAGATAGCGAACATCGGGAATGACCAGTGCGTGACGGGTGATTTTGGGGCTTTGTTCAAAGGCGATACGTGTCCCGACGGGTAGCCAGATACCGGCAAGCGTTGGAACCCACTGGGCGAGCGTCATCAGCAGCGTCAGCGGCAAGAGGATGAACAGCAGTGAAAGCGCAATTGCGGCTTTGTATTTACCCTTCATGGGCAGTTAATATCCTGATTTAGCGAAAGAATTAAGCCGACATTGCCGATCATTGTCGCATGTTTAGCCAGTCAGTTGAAGGGAATGCCATTTTTAAGGATAGATGCTCTAGAATAATTGATAGAACTTATTGAATTCAATAATATTTCAAAAATTGTAAGATAATTTTAATCATGCTAACGTGAATGCAAAATCACTGGAGAAAGTCTTATGAAACTCGCGGTATATAGCACAAAGCAGTACGACAAAAAGTATCTGCAACATGTTAACGAGGCTTACGGGTTTGAGCTTGAATTTTTCGACTTTCTGCTGTCCGAAAAAACCGCCAAAACGGCGCACGGCTGCGAAGGCGTCTGCATTTTTGTGAACGATGACGGCAGTCGTCCGGTGCTGGAAGAGTTGAAAAAACAGGGGGTGAAATACATCGCCCTGCGCTGCGCGGGTTTTAACAACGTTGACCTCGACGCGGCGAAAGAGCTGGGTCTGAAGGTGGTTCGCGTGCCGGCGTACTCACCGGAAGCGGTCGCGGAACATGCGATTGGCATGATGATGTCGCTCAACCGTCGTATTCACCGCGCTTATCAGCGCACCCGTGATGCTAACTTCTCGCTGGAAGGACTGACCGGCTTTACCATGTACGGCAAAACCGCCGGCGTGATCGGCACCGGTAAAATTGGCGTCGCCGCCCTGCGCATTCTGAAAGGCTTCGGCATGCGTCTGCTGGCATTTGATCCCTACCCAAGCGCTGCGGCGCTGGAACTGGGCGTCGAATACGTCGACCTGCCAACCCTGTTCTCACAGTCTGACGTGATCTCCCTGCACTGCCCGCTGACGCCGGAAAACTACCACCTGCTGAACCAGGCGGCATTTGACCAGATGAAAGATGGCGTGATGATCATCAACACCAGCCGCGGTGGGTTGGTTGACTCTCAGGCCGCCATCGAAGCGCTGAAAACGCAGAAGATTGGCGCGCTGGGGATGGACGTGTATGAAAACGAGCGCGATCTGTTCTTTGAAGACAAGTCTAATGATGTGATCCAGGACGACGTGTTCCGCCGCCTGTCTGCCTGTCATAACGTGCTGTTTACCGGACACCAGGCGTTTCTGACTGCCGAAGCGCTGATCAGCATTTCGGAAACCACGCTGGGGAATCTACTGCAGCTGGAAAAGGGCGAAGCGTGCCCTAACGAACTGGCATAAGCCTAGCGCCGGGTGGCGGCTATGCCCCACCCGGCGAACTGTCAGTTTCCCATGTCCGATGAGCACAGCGCCACCACAGCAGGACGGCCACCAGGGCAATCGCGCTCAGTACGCTGAACGCCGTCGCAAAAGAGTAATGACCGGCGATCGTACCGGTTAACGCCGGACTCATGGATGCCCCAATCCCCTGCATCAGCATCACCACGCTTTGCCCGGCATTGACGTGCCCGCTTCCGCGCAGCAGCACCACAATAAACGACGGTACCACGACACCCAGGATCCCGGCGGCCAGTCCGTCGAGGATTTGTACCGGTATCATCATTAACGGCGCGTCCGTAGATGCCGCCAGCGCCGCGCGCACCGGCATAACCAGCAGCGCCAGCATAATTAAGCGCCAGTAGCCGTAGCGTTCTATGCGGTGTGCGACCCAGATGGCAACGGGGATCATCACGGCCTGTGAGATGATGACGGTACCCGCCGCATACAAACCGGGGTTAATCGAGGCAGGTGCCGCTGCAACTCTCATGCTCAGCATCGGCAGCAGCGCGGCGTTTGCCAGGTGAAACAGCAGCAGCGTCAGCCCGGTCACAAACAGCGCACGGTTTTTCATCAGCACCGCAAAACCGGGAACCGGCAGGTTCGCCTGAGATGACAGCCCGCGCGCGGCGTTGTTGTCGATATCGCCGTGGCGAATGGCAAGCAGCGCGCAGAGCGTGAGCAGCGTCGTGCAGGTCATCAGCAGGAAAATCCCGCCCACGCCCCAGTACCAGGCAATGCCGCCTGCAATCAGTGCAGTGACAAAGTTGCCGCCGTGATTGAACGCCTCATTTCTGCCCATCTGCGCACTGAACCCGCTCTGGCCGGTCAGCCCCAGCGTTATACCGGCGATCAGCGGCCCCACAAATGCCGCACTGATACCGCTGACAATTTGCGAAACAGCAACAACGCTGCTCTGCTGGCTAAACCAGAGCAGGAGCGTGCTGAGGGTGATGAGCAGGCACACCAGCGCCAGCACGGATCGCTTGCTGCGTGAGGTGTCGGTGATAAATCCCGCCGGCAGCGTGGCCAGTAATCCCGCCAGACCACCAGCCGTCATCAGTATGCCGATATCATCTGGGGACCAGTAACGTTCAGTCAGAAAAATACCGAGAAAAGGACCAAGACCATCGCGGACATCCGCAATGAAAAAACTGGTCAGGCACAACGCCCGCAGTGAACGAAGAGACATACTGCCTGCCTTAGCATGTTACAGCCTGTTATAAATACAATCGAGTATACCGGGTATTGTTGAAAATCAGGTGACATCTATAAAACTTTTCCCCGAACTTAAACAATTCATAACGAACGTTGTTTTTTCGCTTTACTCATTATAAAGCCTTATTATACTGGCGATAAATTTACACAGGAGTCCTTCGTTGGAAAGTCACCTTATATATGATACGAAGGTAAGCTAGTGCGATTTCACGCTGCTTACCTGAACGGTGGGCAGCAATCATCTCAACGCGATTGCATCCCGACACTTTAAGAACCGCTATAATTGTGGGTAATCGCTATGTTTCTGTTTACACATTCACTCTTCCCGCCGCCGTCGCGCTGAAAATACGCAGTGTTTAAATGGCGTCATATAGTGCTTTAGCACTGACGTTTATTATTGAATAACGTAAACAGGCGACAGGATGATGTTCCCATATATCTCTCATCTGCTCGCAGCAATGCTGCTGGGCGCAATTATTGGCGCAGAAAGACAATGGCGCCAGCGGATGGCCGGGCTTCGTACCAATGCACTGGTTGCTACAGGCGCGGCAGTGTTTATTTTAAGTTCCGTCTCCACTTCTCCTGATAGCCCGGGGCGCATCGCAGCACAGATCGTCTCCGGAATAGGTTTCCTCGGCGCAGGCGTGATTATGCGTGAGGGAATGAATATTCGGGGTCTGAATACCGCGGCAACGCTGTGGTGTTCGGCCGGAATTGGTGTGCTATGCGGATTAGGCCAATTCTGGAATGCCGCGATGGCCAGCGTAATTATTCTCTGTGCTAACATATTGCTTCGCGAAGCCGCGCAGCGGATTAATCAACTCCCCGCGCTTCACGAAGGCGAAAAATGTTATGTTCTGAAAGTGACCTGTAATGATGAGCATGAAGATGCCGTGCGTCAGAATGTCGTCAAAATGGCACAAGAGCTGACGTTAAGTCTGAAAGCCATTTATTCAACGGCAGCGAAAACAGAAGGAACCACCGAAATTCGGGCTGAAGTGATTACCCGGGAGGAATACCGAAAATTACTCGATTTGATTATGGGTAATATGGGTGGTAATAAAATTATCGCTTCCGTAAGCTGTCATGCAATTTGAACATAAGCCGGGCTCTGTGCCCGGCTACGCGACCACTCAGCAAGCACACGCGCCCAGACGGCTAAAATAAAATTTGCTAATTAATCCTGTCCGTGCATTAATGATCTCGTTGGTTCGATGCAATACTGAATGTAACATTTTACTAAGCAGTCCTCATAACCAGGCGCTATCGCTGATACCCCCTCCTTTTGAGTCCATACGTATACAGTTTATACGTTTCCTATCATAACGTTACTACTTTAAAAGCATTCAAATGGAGTATATATGTCGTCAAAAATTTTAGGTCTGGTTAAGTGGTTTAACGAAGATAAAGGCTTTGGCTTTATCTCCCCGCTTGATGGCAGTAAAGATATTTTTGTCCACTTTTCCGCCCTTGAGGGGGACAGTTTCAACACACTTTTTGAAGGTCAAAAAGTCGAGTTTGCTATCATTAGCGGCAGTAAAGGCCCTGCAGCAGGCAACGTAACGCTTTGCGATAAATAATATCACCACGGACCCGCGATAACGATGACGGTTTTCCTGAGTAGACGGGTCCTTAGCATTGCTTTTTAATTTTCTGGCGATATTATTTTTTTAAAATCGTTGAGAGGACTTAAAAAGAGTATTGCAATATGGGCAAACAAGCTGTGCGCCCTTTTGTACGCGATTATAGCTGTGCTCTGAATCTTTCGAGCAGTTTGGGCAGGGACATTTGACTAAATGATTTCGACGAAATTGCGTATTTTTACGTCCAGACATAGGCTTCTCCTGATTAAATGGACTGCCACAGTACACGTTAAGTCAGGATATTGCTTGCTTTAATTTTCGAAAAAGTTAGAACAATGAATAAATCAGTCTCTTTGGACGGCATCAGCTTAAAAAATCACGAATGATTACAGGGTGATATATGAAAAAGGTGATAGTGTTCTTTAATGGTAAGCCGAGCAAAGTTATGACCGTGCTTAAGGGCATTACATCCATACGTGAAGAATACCCGAATGGCGAAGAGGTTAATCTTCAAATAATGTCTGCTGGTTTTCCGTCTTTAACAGGCGATCATGATGTTATCTATGTTGCCTCGGATCGGGAACTTACCTCTCAGGAAATACTCGATGCAGCACAAAAATATTTGTGATGTCTCGGGTTCGCAGTTAATTTTTTGAATTAAGATTAGAATAACAATTATGCATCATCATTAGCGCCTGCTTAACGCAGGCTTTTTTTATGACCATTTGTCCTCAACGGTGAGCGGGTCAAGCGGGCGCTAACCCTGGATGACCCGCCAACTATGGCATTACGCGCTCAATCCGCGATTCTCCAGCATCGGTTCAATCTTTGGATCGTGCCCGCGCCAGTTACGATACAGTTCCGCTAAATCTGTACTATTACCACGGGATAAAATCGCCTCACGGAATTTTTGCCCGTTTTCACGGGTTAAACCGCCCTGCTCGACAAACCACTGATAGCCATCGTCCGCCAGCATTTGTGTCCACAGGTAAGCGTAATACCCCGCCGCGTAACCGCCACCAAAGATATGGGCAAAGTAGCTGCTGCGATAACGCGGCGGTACGGCGGGCAGATCCAGCCCCTCTTTTTTCAGGGCGGCGGCTTCAAACGCCTCGACACTTTCAACAGGCTCACGAATACTGTGCCAGTTCATGTCCAGCAGCGCGGCACTGAGTGTCTCCGTCATGTCATAGCCTTTGTTAAACTGAGTCGCACTCAGCATGCTTCTCCGTAGCGCTTCCGGCATCGGTTCACCGGTTTCAAAATGACGGGCGTAATGGGCAAATACCTGAGGATGGCTGGCCCAGTGTTCGTTTATTTGCGACGGAAACTCAACGAAATCACGTGGGGTATTGGTACCCGCGAGCGTGGCGTAGCGCTGGCTGGCAAACAGCCCGTGTAGCGTATGGCCGAACTCGTGGAACAGGGTAATCACATCATCCCAGGAGAGTAGCGCCGGGCGTCCATTACCCGGTTTCTGATAGTTACAGACGTTGTAGATAACCGGACGGGTGGCAAATTCATAGGATTGCACGACAAAACTGTCCATCCACGCCCCACCTTGCTTGGAGTCACGGGCAAAGAAGTCACCGTAGAACAGTGCCATACCAACACCCGTGTGGTCGAAAATTTCCCATACGCGAACGTCCGGGTGATAAACCGGGATATCAAAGCGCTCCACAAAGCGGATGCCAAACAGCTGGCTGGCCGTCCAGAATACGCCATCGTGCAGTACGTTATTGAGCGCAAAATACGGCCTGATTTGCGACTCATCGAGGGCATATTTTGCCTGACGCACGCGCTCCGCATAAAAGGCCCAGTCCCAGGCCTGCACGGTGAAACCACCCTGTTCGTCATCAATGACATTCTGAATATCGGCCTGCTCGCGTTCCGCGCGGGTACGTGCGGCAGGCACAATGCCACGCATAAAGGTAAGCGCGGCGTCTGGCGTTTTCGCCATCTGGTCGGCAATGCTCCAGCTGGCATAATCCTCAAAGCCCAGCAAGCGAGCCTGACGTGCACGTAACGCAGTAAGACGAAGGATCAGCGCGCGCGTATCGTTCTCATCCCCTTTCTGGGTACGCGTCCAGCCTGCGTTAAACAGATTTTCCCGCGTCTGACGATTGCGCAGCGCCGAAAGCGCGGGTTGCTGGGTGGTGTTCAGGAGCGGGATCAACCAGCGATCGTTAAGCTCTCTCTCGGTGGCAGCCTGTGCGGCATCAGCGATTTCGTCAGCGCTAAGCCCATCAAGCTGGTGTGCGTAATCCACCACCAGCCCGCCAGCTTTATCAGCAGCCAGCAGACGCTGATTAAACTGGCTGGTCAGAGAGGCCGCCTCGGTATTAAGCGCCTTCAGCTCGGTTTTTTCTGTCTCATTCAGACGTGCGCCGGCCAGAATAAACCGCTGATATGTCTCCTCAACCAACCGACGGGATTCAGCGTCCAGCGCGGCACGGTCCTGCCAGACGCTCTCCACGCGAGCGAAAAGCGTGTCGTTTAGCCAGATATCGTTCGCCAGCGCGGCAAGTTCGGTAGAGAACTGCTCTTCCAGTTCCTGCAGGTACGCATTGGTGTGTGCGGAGGTCATGGCGAAGAAAACGCTGTTGACGCGCGTGAGCATGGCGCCGCTTTTCTCCAGCGCCAGTACGGTGTTGGTGAAGTCTGGCGCAGTGGTCTGAGAGACAATGGCGTCAATATCCGCCCTCTTCTGGCGAAGCGCTTCATCGAAAGCCGGGCGATAGTGGCTATCGTTGATTTCATCAAAATGAGGTGCCTGGTAAGGTAAAAGGCTGATTTCAAAAAAGGGATTCGTGGCCGTCATCTTTTGCTCCTGAGTACGGGTATCCTCCCAGAGTATACACTTCATCCTTCAAGCTGCCTCTGCGTTGGCTTTCCTCGTTCACCCCAGTCACTTACTTATGTAAGCTCCTGGGGATTCGCTGCGTCGCCGCCTTGATGCAACTTGAATGATATTGTGTATAGGCCAGGCCGCCATCCCCTGCAATGCTGTCATACAAATGTTGCCTTAACGCACCCTCGGCGACCGTGCTATGTTAGTACAACACAAAAAGCGTTGAGGAACAGTGAGATGATTATTTTAGTTACCGGGGCGACAGCGGGTTTTGGTGAAAGCATCACGCGTCGCTTCGTCGCCAACGGACACAAGGTGATTGCAACGGGCCGTCGTCAGGAGCGCCTGCAGGAGCTGAAAGACGAATTGGGTGACAGCATCCTGACCGCACAACTGGATGTGCGTAACCGCGCGGCCATTGAAGAGATGATTACTAACCTGCCTGCCGAATGGCGTGCCATTGATGTGCTGGTTAACAATGCCGGTCTGGCGCTGGGCATGGAGCCTGCCCATAAAGCCAGCGTTGAAGACTGGGAAAACATGATCGACACCAACAACAAAGGGCTGGTCTATATGACCCGCGCGGTGCTGCCGGGCATGGTCGAGCGCAACCGCGGCCACATTATCAATATTGGTTCCACCGCCGGGAGCTGGCCATATGCGGGCGGCAACGTCTATGGCGCGACCAAAGCGTTTGTGCGCCAGTTCAGCCTGAACCTGCGTACCGATCTGCACGGTACGGCCATTCGCGTCACCGATATCGAACCGGGTCTGGTTGGCGGGACTGAATTCTCCAACGTGCGTTTCAAAGGCGATGACGCGAAAGCGGGTAAAACCTACGAAAACGCTAACGCGCTGACGCCGGAAGATGTCACTGAAACGGTGTGGTGGGTGGCGACGCTGCCGAAACACGTCAACATCAACACCGTAGAAATGATGCCGGTCAGCCAGAGTTTTGCCGGACTTAGCGTCCATCGTGGCTAACTGAGCCCTTCCCGGCCTGCGGGCCGGGTCTGTTTCGGGTTATAAAAAAATGGTAGTATGTTCAGGCTAACTCTCTGAGAAATGACAACTCATGGCCGCTGAATCGCAACTCAATCCCACCCAGCCAGTAAACCAGCAAATCTATCGCATTTTGCGACGTGATATTGTCCATTGCCTGATCCCACCGGGTACACCGCTTTCTGAAAAAGAGGTGTCCGTGCGTTTTGACGTTTCCCGTCAGCCGGTGCGCGAAGCGTTTATTAAGCTCGCAGAAAACGGTCTGATTCAGATCCGCCCGCAGCGCGGCAGCTATGTGAACAAAATTTCACTCTCTCAGGTGCGCAACGGCTGTTTTGTTCGCCAGGCGATTGAATGTGCCGTCGCGCGCCGTGCTGCAACGCTTATCAACGACAACCAATGTTATCTGCTGGAGCAAAATCTGCACCAGCAGCGCATTGCGATAGACCGTAAACAGCTCAATGATTTCTTCCTGCTGGATGACGAATTCCACCAGAAACTGGCGCAGATTGCCGATTGCCAGCTGGCCTGGGACACCATCGAGAACATTAAGGCCACCATCGACCGCGTGCGCTACATGAGCCTCGATCACGTCTCCCCGCCGGAAATGCTGCTCCGCCAGCATCATGATATTTTCAGTGCGCTTGAAAAACGCGATGCCGACGGTGTGGAAAAAGCGATGACACTGCATTTGCAGGAAATTAGTGAATCTGTGCAGCTTATTCGCCAGGAAAATAGCGAGTGGTTCAGCGAAGAGTAACATTTGCCGCACCCCTTACGGATGCGGCGAAGAAATTAACGAACGACTAATACCGGAATAGTGGCATAGCGCAGAATAGACTCCGCATTTGAACCAAGCAGATGAGTGGTGATGCCCGGGTTTTTCGACCCGATGACGATCACATCATATTCCCCCTCCTTGCTCAGCTTGATAATTTCATCGCGGACATTGCCAAAACGAACCATGCCGTGAATATTCTCAGGGGAGATATCGAACAGTCTCTTTAACTCGTTCATTTTCTTCCCGGATTCAGCGGTCATATACTCTTCAAACTTTTTAATATCAGCGTTAAACCCGCGCAGCAGTGAGCGACTGCTGGCCGGAAGAATGTTGACCAGGGTAATCGACGCACCCTCAGCCTTTGCCAGGTTGGCCGCATGGCGTACCGCTTTATCGCTTAACTCCATTTCAAACACATCAACAGGCATCAAAATCTTCTTATACATAAGCCTGACTCCTTATTCCGATGAAGGGTTATTTCCTGTCTCCAGAATGGCATCAGAAATATAAACCAACCCTCAACGCTTCCCTATCGAAACTATCAGCTTATGAAAATAACGGTCTGCTTTGTAAATTGCTGTCGTGAACCGTCAGCACTCGATGCAATAAACAAAAAAGTGTGAGTTTGATCAAAAACAAAAACATGAAGCGCGGACAGGCGTATTTATATGCCCCGTGAACGGCAAACCTGAATTAGCGCCGTAACGGATAAGTTAGAGAGGAGAATATACCATGATGACATACGACCGTAACCGTAATGCAATTACCACTGGCAGCCGCGTCATGATAAACGGCACAGGCCATACTGGGGTCATTAAAGCGATCCATAGCGACGGTCTTGATGCCGCGCAAGTGCGTCGTAGCAAAACGGTGGAAGTGGAAGGATGCGAAGGTAAGTTCGAACCGATTGAACTGATTCGCCTGGGTATGCACTAAATTGTACCCGTACATGCCGCCGCGAACGGCGGCATGAGATGAATTATCGTTGCGCGGCGTACTGTGCCACCGTGGCTTTTGCTCCCTTCTGTAGCAACGTCTGATACGCGCTCATCACCGCATCCACAAAGCTAGCCTCTTCAGGTAACTCTCTGCCAAAAATAGCCTCGATGCCAAGCAGGGCTTTCACACGGCTTTCCCCCTCGGTACTTCCCTTCACTGCCGCCTGAATCACGGCCAGTTGCGGATCGCTCACCTCAATGGTATTACCCTGTTCATCCACACCGCCAACATAGCGCATCCAGCCAGCCACACCCAATGCCAGTAGCGGGAACGGCTTTTGATGCACCAGGTGCCAGCGCACAGAATCCAGCATACGCTGCGGGAGCTTCTGGCTACCGTCCATCGCAATTTGCCAGGTTCGATGACGCAGGGCCGGGTTACTGTAGCGAGCAATCAGCAGATCGGCATAATGACCTAAATCGACGCCTTTCACTTTTAAGGTTGGCGCCTGCTCGTTGAGCATCAGCTTATGCGCGGCAAGGCGGTAATTCTCATCCTGCATACAGTCGTTGATATGCTGGTAACCCGCCAGATAACCAAGATAGGCAAGGAATGAATGACTGCCATTGAGCATACGCAGCTTCATCTCTTCAAACGGAATAACATCTGACACCAGCTCGGCCCCGGCTTTTTCCCATTCAGGACGCCCGGCAACAAAGTTATCTTCAATCACCCACTGGCGGAACGGTTCACAGGCCACTGCCGCCGGGTCGAGCACGCCAGTCAGTTGTTCGATTTTATTCAGCGTGTCTACCGTTACTGCAGGCACGATGCGGTCCACCATCGTTGACGGGAAGGTGACACTGGATTCAATCCAGTCCGCCAGCTCACCATCGACAGCGCGAGCATAAGCACAGGTGACATTGCGCATCACATGGCCGTTCTCCGGCATGTTGTCACAGGACATCACGCTGAAAGCAGGCAGACCCGCAGCTTTACGGCGCGCCAGGGCTTCAACCACTACCCCGGGTGCGGATGTCGGGTGATGGGGGTTTTGCAGGTCGGCGGCAATTAACGGATGATCGAACATCAGTTGCCCGGTCGCGGGTGAGTGACAATACCCTTTCTCGGTGATCGTCAGCGAGACAATTGCCACCTGCGGTTCACACATCGCGGCCAGCACGGTCTCCAGCCCGTCAACCTGCGCATGGAGTGCTTTTTTGACCACTCCGACCACGCGAGATGTCCATGCATCGGCAGACATCTCCGCCACGGTATAGAGGTTATCCTGCGCGTTGAGATCGGCAATCTGCTGCTCGCCGCCAATCAGGTTTACTTCACAATAACCCCAGTTGCTGCCGTGTTCCGCTGCGAGAATGTCGGCATAAACCGCCTGATGCGCACGGTGAAATGCGCCGAAGCCAAGATGAACAATGCGTGCCTTCAGGTCGTCGCGAGTGTACTGAGGAAGCGTGGCTTTCGCCTGTAATAACCGGTTTTCCATGATTAAGACTCGTTAAGTAGAACGCTGTGAACCACTGCCGCTCATTGACCAGAGCGGCAGTGCCTGCTGACTACACCAACTAGAATGGCAGTTGGGGTAAAAAAATAACTGCCATTAACCATACTGATACTTCAGTTTGAAATTTTGATTTATATTAACTTTTGTTCATGTGGTGTGACACACGCTGAAAGTTGTGTGACAAATTACTCAAGTTATAAACCATCAGCGCCGTGAGGAGACGGCTCCGTAGCTTACGGACTCTTCTGGCGCGACTTCCGCTGCATCTTGCGCCGCGCTCAGATCACGGTCACGCACTTCCGGCATCAGGAATGCAGAAACCAGCCCAATCACGGAATAGGCCACCAGCATGGCGACAATCGGCCACCAGGAGCCGGTCATATTGCAGAAGATCCCGGCCAGCACTGGGCCAAACCCGACCGCCACCAGTCCCCCCGCCTCTTTTGAAATAGCCATACGGGTAAAGCGATTACGTGAGCCAAACATTTCCGCCATAGTGATGTTTTCCAGCGCAAACAGCCCCAGAACGGCAAAATTATGGATAACGATGATCGAGAGCATAATCACACCCGGCGCATAACTCTTATCAACGATGATCGACAGCATCGGGTACGCCAGAATAATGGCGGAGATATTCAGGATAATGTACGGCAGACGACGACCCACTTTATCCGACAGCCAACCTAACAGTGGGATGGTGATAAACCCGAGAACCGAACTGATCATCAGCGCATCAGTGGGAATCGCTTTATTAAACAGCAACGTCTGAACCAGATAACCGGCAAGGAACGTCTGAATCAGACCTGAGTTACCCGCCTGACCAAAACGCAAACCTGTTGCCAGCCAGAAGGATTTGCTCTTAAACATGGCACCTAAAGATGTATCGGGAACCACGGTCTCTGTATCGCTGACTTTCTCAAATACCGGGCTCTCTTTGAGATTCATCCGCAGCCAGATGGCGAAGATCATCACCACCACACTGGCAAGGAACGGTACGCGCCAGCCCCATGCGAGCAGCTGTTCACGATCGAGGGCAAAGAACATCACTGCCCAGATAGCCGTTGCGCTCAGCGTCCCGCAGTTGGTCCCCATCGCGACCAGCGAGGAGATTATGCCGCGTTTCCCTTTCGGGGCATATTCTGCCAGCATGGTCCCGGCTCCGGAGATCTCTGCCCCGGCACCCAGCCCCTGAATAATGCGCAGCGTCACTAACAGAACAGGTGCAAAAATCCCGATTTGCGCATAGGTCGGCAGGACACCGATGAGGGTGGTACAGATCCCCATCATCGTGATGGTGATGAACAACACTTTTTTACGGCCGATGCTGTCCCCCATTCTGCCAAAGATAAAGGCCCCGACGATGCGCGCAATATAGCCTGCACCGTAGGTTCCCATCGCCAGGATCAGCGCCATCGCAGCAGACTGTTCCGGGAAGAAGATCTCATGGAAGACCAGGGCGGCCCCAAGCGAGTAGAGCTGGAAATCCATAATTTAAAGGTGAGAAAAATGTAATTGTGAGTATGTAAAGAGCAATCAGGTAAAAAGCAAAGCATTAGCGCAAGCTGAATCATCACCTTCTGTGTGTTTGAGTGAGTTTGCGCTAATTTTTTGTCCCACATATGCCCCATCACGTCACCGGACAATCATCGAACTCTCCAGAACGCGTATCGTTGATGCTGTACGTAATCACCCCAAACACCGGACGCGATGTATCTGACACTTCGTCATTCTGCGGTAACGACTCCCTTCTACCGTTTTCAGGGTTTTCCAGATACGGCTGAGGATGTGTCCTGTATCGCATAATCCTGAACTCACCATCAACAGCACAGACAAGCAAAGAACCGTCCTTCGGCGTCAGGGACGAATCGACTATGAGCATGGCGCCCTTCATGATTCCAGCGCTCAGATATGTTGCACCAGCTATCATCATGTAGGTGGCAGAAGGGTGAGAGATAAGACGCTTGTCGAGTGATATGCGCTCTTCAACGTAGTCTGCTGCTGGCGATGGAAACCCCATGATGCACCTCCGATAGTTACTGTATACATATGGGTCTTCCCTTGTTGTGGTGGCTGAAGGCATGATAATGGTGTATTTAATCGCCAGAGGTCACCGCCATGGACGAAAAGTCCCTCTACGCTCATATTCTCAACCTGTCCGATCCGTGGCAGGTAAAGTCCCTTTCTCTCGATGAAAATGCCGGTTCTGTTACTGTCACTATTGAGATCGCTGAAAACACCCGGCTAGCCTGTCCGACCTGCGGTAAATCCTGTTCTGTTCACGATCACCGTCATCGTAAATGGCGCCATCTTGATACCTGCCAGTTCACCACTATTGTTGAAGCCGATGTTCCACGAATTATGTGTCCGGAGCATGGCTGCCTGACGTTGCCTGTTCCGTGGGCTGGCCCCGGAAGCCGGTATACGTTGCTATTCGAATCGTTCGTTCTCTCATGGCTGAAAATCAGCACCGTTGATGCTGTCAGGAAGCAACTTAAGCTCAGTTGGAATGCGGTTGACGGCATTATGACCCGGGCAGTTAAGCGAGGTCTTGCCCGGATAAAAAAGCCATTATCCGCCCGTCATATGAATGTGGATGAGGTCGCCTTTAAAAAAGGACATCGTTACATAACGGTGATCTCCGATCGCGATGGTCGGGCGCTGGCCTTAACGGATGATCGCGGCACAGAGAGTCTTGCCGGCTATCTTCGCACGCTCACTGATGGGCAGTTGCTGGCTATCAAAACGCTCTCAATGGACATGAACGCGGGCTATATAAGAGCAGCGCGTATCCACTTACCCAGTGCGGTTGAGAAAATCGCCTTTGACCGCTTCCATGTGGCGAAGCAACTGGGCGAGGTAGTTGATAAAACCCGTCAGAATGAACATCCGCACCTCCCTGTTGAAAGCCGACACCAGGCAAAAGGAACCCGCTTCCTGTGGCAGTACAGCGATAAGTGGATGACCGAATCCCGGCAGGAAAAGCTGATGTGGCTGCGTGCACAGATGAAGCTGACGAGCCAGTGCTGGGCGCTGAAAGAGCTGGCAAAGGATATCTGGAACAGGCCATGGAGCGAGGAAAGACGGAGTGACTGGCAGAGATGGTTGGCGCTGGCGGCTAACAGTGACGTTCCCATGATGAAAAATGCCGCGAAAACGATAGGAAAAAGGCTGTACGGGATCCTGAATGCGATGCGACACAGTGTCTCAAACGGAAATGCGGAGGCACTTAACAGCAAGATCAGGCTGCTGAGGATAAAAGCCAGGGGATACCGAAACCGGGAGCGCTTTAAACTGGGGGTGATGTTCCACTACGGAAAGCTGAATATGGCGTTCTGAGCCTTCCCACCATGATCGGGGAAGACCCATACATATACAGTATTATTGACCGGTGGTGTCGATCAAGTGTATGTAACAAAAAACTCGTTCCATTTACTAATGATGTGCGTGGCGCAACACTATCTTACATGCTAATATTTTTTCATTTTCAAGTGGATAAAGATGAAAAGTCTAAACTCACAATACCTTTCAAGGATTGACCATCTACGTTTTATAGCAGCAACATTTGTTGTTTTTGTGCATTCTTATACGGCATTCGGAGGAAAGGAGTCGAGCAATCCATTCATAAATTTCATGCTCGCTGGTGATACGGGAGTTACGTTATTTTTGGTGCTTAGTGGTTTTCTATTCACCATCATATCTGATGGAGGGAAAAAGGATATTTCTTATAAATCTTTTATCTTCAATAGATTTATACGCATCTTCCCACTCCTTTCTATTGCATGGATTACCGCCATGGCTCTATCGAGAGGGACCGCCACATTTTCTGATGCGTTATCCTTGTTCCTTTTCTCAAATTTGCAATCATCCCCACTATTAGCCCATTTTGGTCAAACTTGGACTATAGCGGTTGAATTTCAGTTTTATTTAATATTCCCGTTCCTTGCTCTTTTTCTTAACAGATATGGCGTAAGATACATTGTATATCTGTCTCTTTTTTGGCTTGCGTGGAGAACCATGATAGTAGCAATCTATGGCGGGGAGCTAGGTTCAGATTCATATCTGAATAATCATTATTACTACTTAACAATGCTTGGGCGATTTGACCAGCTATTAATTGGGATGGTGTTTGGATATCTATATATAAACTATAAGGATAAATTCTCTAATCCGATCTTTATCATCGCCAGTTCTGCAATTGTCTTCTTTTCTCTTTTAGCGCTAAGATCTGAAGGTTTGTGGTACATACCAACACCATATGTAACCTCTTTATCATATCTGGAGGCTTTCATGTGGGGTGTTTTTGTGCTCGCGTACTTGTCGTCAAGCATAAAGATACCTTACATCATAGACAATGCATTATCTAAGCTTGGTGAAGTAAGCTTTTCTGAATACATATTGCACGGCGTGGTTCTTTACTCATTCCATAAAACATTCGGAATTCCGAGATTTGTTGCAAATGACAATATCAATGCTGTAATTAACTTTCTAATTCTACTTCCTGCAATTCTCGTCTTTTCCAAGGTATGCTTTGAATTGATTGAAAAACCATTTCTTGGGTTTAGAAAGAAATACGCAAAATAAATATAAGCCCTCCATGGAGGGCTTTACATTCCTGCAACCGAATTATTTTACACAGGCTCAAAAAAACCGCATTCTGCGTCATCGCAAAACCACCACTTCCCATTCAGATAATCTTGCTGATGCATTGTTGATCCGCATATCGGACAGAATTTCACGGTAGAATCCTGTTGCTGCAGGCTCTGTTGTTCTTCGTTTGATTGTGTTGCCATGATGACCACCTTATATAGGATATTGTAATTTTGCAGCAGCGATATCAGATACGTACTTGGCTTTTCGCTGGGTAATTTGATCTCTAACGGCTTGCTGTTTTGTTGTTTCAGATGGGCCATCACTTACGATAGCTGCCAGATATGCAGTGTTTAATTGCGCAATGTCATTTTTGTAATCGGATGCCAAAGATGTAAGTGCGTCTGAGAGTAATGCGCTATTTGGAACTGGCGGCTTATCAATCCATGCAGGCATACCATCAACAACTCCAAGCATCTTCCCGTCTGGTGGCATTGCTCTGTATGTTTGGAAAAGGCTGTCAATAACGTCTACCGCATCAGACAAATTCCACCCGGCAGATTCATAATCTTGTAGCATCGATTTTGGGAAGAATGAAACATGCAATGCTGACCATACGTAATTGTTCATATCAACTCCCAAACGCCAGGTAATAAATAGTATACGTGCCGCTTGTATTCGTATAAACGTTAAACCGGTCCGTTCCAGGGATGTATGTATTAAAGGATACTGTATTGGCATACAAACCGTTGCTGACTAATGTCACGACAACGCTTGAGCAGGCATTTGGGAATGGTACCGGGAAGAAAACCCCGTTACCTGTAGTTCCAGAGGCGATTCCGGATGCGTTACCACCCATCATCACCATTCCACCAGGAAATTTATACCAAAACGCCGATGCAGTTGATCCGCTTAAAAACGAACTCATATCAGGTATTTGTGACGCCCCTGTACCAACGTTTCTTGTGGCTGTTGTTCCAAGCCCAAGAACGCTTCTTAGCCCTGCTGCATCCTTTCCGCTAAGAGTTGTTAGGGTTGAATCTACTGGTTGAGCGCCTATATCTGAAGGTGTTGGCTTGTTCCTAACATGATATAACTCACTAATTTCTGGAGCCCCACCAAATATCTGTCGCCCAAGGAATGCTCTGAACGCAGTGCCATAAGAAATGGCTAATTGCCCCCACTCGCTATTTGTAGGTCCGCCTGATTGAGTTATTGTTACACTCTCTGGGTAAAGGTTGGCTGCCTGAAAAGCTTCATACAAGAATCCGCCTACGTGGGCGTTAGCAGCGGCACTTCCTGCGATACTTCCACCAACACCGTAATCACCAACCTTTAAAACATTTAAATATTTAACAATATCCAGCCATCCAGCTCCTCCAGAATTCGGATTTGTTGTGTTTGCATCATTTCTATTTATAAAGATGGTATTTCCGTCATCACTTAGAATGACAGCCCCAGATGGATACCCACCAATTCCAGTTGAAAATGAAGAGTCATATGTGTTTAGAGCGCCAGCACTAGACCATCTAGCCAAAGTGGAAAGCTCATACAGGATTTGATTCATATCCTGGCCTTTTGGGGGCAAGCCACCTGCTGATTTAAGAATCATTGTAACTGGAGGGAAGCCATCATTATACGATGCTGTATTATCTCCAGCAGGTGTTGAAGGCAATAATGCCTCTCTTTGCCCATTAACCGCAAATGGGACTGGTTTTTTTGGGGGGGCATCAGATCTGTTCATGTTTAATCTCTGTAAAATGTTCCATCATTGAATGGATACGCATCGCTGGAAAAACCGAAGTAAGGCGCAACAATCTGCCTTACATTTACAAGAACTCCGCTGGGAACTGGTGTAACGTTGTAGCTAGTAAGTATTGACTCTTCATAGGGGGCCAGTTCAAATTCAAATGTTAACCCAATAGTCATATCTCTGTAATTTACGCAATACGCCCTTCCTCTTTTATAAAAAAGCATTTTCAGGAATCTATTAATTTCAGGAATAGTGGCAACACTAATGTTGGTAAAGGCTTTGCAGAGTATTAGCGTGCGATATGCATCGTCTCCTAGCCTTACGTTTGTTGTTTCCTGCACCCCGGCAAAGAAAGGAGCGTCGTTGAATGGGGTGGGGTAATCTGGACTAGTATCATCTGCTTCACTAAAGCCAAAAGAATTATTTTCAATTGGGGCAACAATATATCTTCCAATCCCAACAATCTTACCCCAAACGTCCAATCCATATGTCTGGCATGTCGTTAAATCCCATACCTTTGCTATGAACTCATCGGTAAAATCATCAAGGCTTATAGCCTGATTAAATGTATCGATTATAGAAAGGAGTTTTTGGCTTGCTGAGTATTGTGTGAGGATTGTGTCCTTCCACATTTAGCACTCTCCCATTAAACCAATGTTACAGTGATATCCGACGCCTGGATTGTTGGCACCTGGTCGATACCCATCGTCACAGACGGAGTGAATGTGGTTCCGTTTAATGAAACCTGAAGTAACAGCACGCCAACCGTGTCAGGATTGATTGAAATTATTGGCGCGTAATATTTACCGGAGTTTATTGTTGAGCCAATTCTGGCCTTTCCAATTCCGTCATATTCTCCATTGAACACGGAGATAACCATGTTTTTTACCTGCGTGGTTATATCGCTGGGCGGATTTAATGAAGCATCAATCTGAATCTTGAAATAGACCCTTGTCGGAGATGCCTTCAGCCACTGCATGTCATATGAGGGATATGGTGGAAGATAGTTAACATTATCGTAAACCGTGTAGTGCGTTGTTCCGTTCAGGTTAGCGCCTGGGTTATTCAACACCCAGTCCGCGCCGCTGCGCTGGGCCATTTTCAGGCGTTCATCGATGCGGTCAACCACGATAACCTGCTTCACCTTGTAGACGCCCTTCAGCGCCTGAACGGTGACCAGCCCCATCGGTCCTGCGCCGTATATCAGCGCAACGTCCTGCTCGGTGGGGTTGGCCTGCCCCGTCACGTTGGCGGCAATGGTGAAGGGTTCAACCATGACGGCGTGTTTATCCGGGATCGCGTCCGGGATAGGCCAGGCATTTTTAGCGGGCACTGCCGCATAGTCGCTGAATCCGCCGTCACGGTGAACCCCCAGCACCACCAGCGAGGTGCAGACGTTCGGTTTTCCGACGGAACACGGATAGCAGTGCCCGCAGCTGATCACCGGGTCAACCGAGACGCGCTGGCCCAGGCGCGAACTGTCGACACCCTCGCCCACAGCATCAATGACGCCAAAAAATTCATGTCCGATCACTCGCGGATACATCGCAAACGGGTTATGCCCCCGGTAAATATGGCTGTCTGAGCCACAAATCCCGGCCAGTTTAATGCTGACACGCACTTCTCCGGCAGCAGGTTCCGGGCGTGGACGCTCTTCAATCACCAGTTGGTTCGGCTGCTGAATCACTATGCTTTTCATCGTTCGTTCCTCACTTACCAGTTCCACAGCGTGCCGTCTTCAAGACGGGCCACCGGCAGATAGGCAGGATCGTACGGATACTTCGCTGCCAGCTTTTCATCAAATTCAATACCCAGGCCCGGCTTATCGCCCGGGTGCATATAACCGTTATCAAAGCGCCAGCTGTGCGGGAAGACCTCCAGCATCTGTTCGGAATAGCCCATGTATTCCTGCACGCCGAAGTTCGGCACCCACAGGTCGAAATGCAGCGCGGCCGCATGGCACACTGGCGAGAGATCCGACGGGCCGTGTGAACCCGTACGCACCTGGTAGAGCGAGGCAAAATCCGCGATGCGGCGCATCCCGGTGATCCCCCCCGCATGGGTAATGGTGGTACGGATATAGTCGATAAGCTGCTCCTCAATGAGCTGCTTGCAGTCCCAGATGCTGTTAAACACTTCTCCCACCGCAATTGGCGTAACGGTGTGCTGGCGGATCAGGCGGAAGCACGCCTGATTTTCCGCAGGTGTAGGATCTTCCATCCAGAACATACGGAATTCTTCGATGCTTTTGCCGAAACGCGCCGCTTCGATGGGCGTCAGACGATGGTGCATGTCGTGCAGAAGATGTTCATTGAAACCAAATTTACTGCGTACCGCGTCAAACAGCTTTGGGGTGAAGTCGAGGTATTTTTCGGTGGACCAAAGCTGCTCTTCCGGCCAGTCTCCTTTCGTGGCAGGCTCATACGCCAGCCCTTTCCCTTTTGACATGCCGTAGGTGGTTTTCATGCCCGGTACGCCACACTGGACGCGGATCGCTTTAAAACCCATCTCTTTGTGACGGGCGTAATCTTCCAGCACGTCGTCAAGGGTGTGCCCGGTGGTGTGGCAATAAACCATCACCCCTTCCCGGGACGCGCCGCCCAGCAACTGGTAGAGCGGCATGTTCGCCGCTTTGGCTTTGATGTCCCACAATGCCATATCCACGGCAGAGATGGCCGACATGGTAACCGGGCCACGACGCCAGTAAGCACCTTTATAGAAAAACTGCCAGATATCTTCGATGCGGTGGGCATCACGACCAATTAACTGCGGGCAGAGGTGATCCTTCAGATAAGACGCTACGGAAAGTTCGCGCCCGTTTAGCGTGGCGTCGCCAAGACCGATAATCCCCTCGTCGGTAGTGATTTTAAGCGTGACAAAGTTCCGCCCCGGGCAGGTAACAAACACGTCAGCCGCGACAATCTTCATAATTCCTTTCCTTACATCGTTGGTTGTGATGTTGGAAATTTACTCAACTACACTACTACCATACAAGTATAATGATCATAAAATCAGCGAGCGGTCACAAAAACCAGGCGCTCAGGCTCGCCCCCATCCCGCAACAATAATCAGCATACCGCACAGGGCAATCAGCGCGCCGGCCCAGTCGTATGCGCTGAGTTTTACTCCATCCACCACGCGCAGCCACAGCAGTGCGGTACAGACATAGACTCCACCGTAAGCCGCATAGACACGACCGCTGGCTGCCGGGTGTAGCGTTAACAGCCAGACAAACAGCGCCAGCGCCACGCCGGCCGGGATGAGCAACAAGACCGTTCCGCCCTTCTTCAGCCAGAGCCAGGGCAAGAAGCATCCGATGATTTCGCAGAGCGCGGTGACGAAAAAAAGGAGTGTGGTTTTGATCATATTTAACGTTGTATGAGGATTTATTTAGACATCATACCTGATGATGTCCTTTACTTTTCCATACCCTGCCTACGGGTATGACGTAATTTTACTTTGGTGTAGAATCTGAACGGGATAACGTGATTATCTGCACTCACTTAAAAGGAAACGCGATGACTACATTAAGCAAACGCCTTTGTCTGACAGCCCTGCTGGCGCTGTCATCGTTCGCCTTTGCCGCCTCAGCAACAGCGGAAACCAGTAAACTCGTTATTGAGTCTGGTGATAGCGCGCAGAGCCGCCAGAACGCCGCCATGGACAAAGAACAATGGAATGACACCCGCAACCTTCGTCAGAAGGTTAACAAACGTGCGGAAAAAGAGTGGGACAAAGAGGATGTCGCTTTTGACGCGCGCGATAAATGCCAGCAAAGTGCAAACGTTAATGCTTACTGGGAGCCAAATACCCTGCGCTGCCTGGATCGCCGTACTGGCCGCACGGTAGCGCCTTAATGTCAGCGCCCTGTGATATAAAACTCCGTCCGCTGGAGCGTGAGGACCTGCGCTTTGTCCACCAGCTCGATAACAACGCCAGCGTAATGCGCTACTGGTTCGAAGAGCCTTACGAGGCTTTTGTCGAGCTGTCCGATCTTTACGATAAGCACATACACGATCAGAGCGAACGTCGTTTTGTGGTGGAGTGTGAAGGTGAAAAAGCCGGGCTTGTTGAACTGGTTGAAATCAACCACGTTCACCGTCGGGCAGAGTTTCAGATTATTATTTCACCTGAGCATCAGGGGAAAGGTCTTGCTTCACGCGCGGCGAAGCTGGCGATGGATTACGGATTTAACGTCCTGAATCTCTACAAGCTTTACCTGATAGTCGATAAAGAGAACGAAAAAGCGATTCACATCTACCGCAAGCTGGGCTTTATGGTGGAAGGTGAGTTGATTCACGAATTCTTTATCAACGGTGAATACCGCAATACCATTCGCATGTGCATCTTCCAGCACCAGCACCTGGCCGGACACAAAACCTCCAGTGCCAGCCTGCTGAAACCTACCGCGCAGTAACCTGCGCGGCTTTATGCTCAGTAGTACTCAATCGTGTTTTTGATCGTGTATTTGCGCTCAACGGCGGGTTTGACGCTATCGTCCGTTATTGTGAGATCGCAACTGACAGGATTATTATGACGATCGTAGTCGCAGCTCTGCTTCACGTTGCCCAACGGCTTGTCATTCAGCATGCTCACTGCTGAGTAATCCATCCTTTTGCGAATATCCTTAGACGGTGTCGACTGAACGGATAAATGCTGATCCCCGGAGACGGTGGTTTTACCCAGCGGGTAACCGTCCGCGTCGTAGCGGTACTTCACCTCCATCTCTTTGCCGTGCGCCGCCACCACAAAACCGTTATCGTCGGTATCCCACGTCACCCCGGCTGATGGTAATTCCGCCAGCTGGCACTTTCCCTGCAGTTTCACTTTGCGCTGCTGAGTTTCCGCATCAAGGTAGTAGTTGGCATCCAGCACCAGCGCCACACCGGTGTTAGCCTCGAGGTCGTGCAGCTCCAGGGTATCGAAACATCCTTCTGTCGACACGGTACCGGTGACCCGTTTAGACACTTCCCCTTTTTCATTGAACAGCGTCTGGGTAAAGTCTTTGACCGGACCGCGCAGAGGGTCAAAATCAAACTCATTCGAAAAGCTCGCCATCTCGGGGGTAAACGACAGCGGCGCGGTGTTGTTATCACACCCCACCAGTGTCGCTGCCAGTAGCGTTATCGCTGCGTATTTATTCACATTCATTACCGTACAGAGAGATTATTCCCAATCATATTAGCAAATACAGTTGTTTACACGAAGCCTGCTAAAATTAATCTACACACAGAGATAAGGAGCTACAGATGAAACGGTTACCCTGGATTACCGCCCTGCTGTTAATGAGTGCTTCAACGGCCGCGCTGGCGGCACCGGATTCCTGCGAACGCGTGAAAAGCGACATTCAGCAGAAAATCATCAACAACGGCGTGCCGGAGTCAGGTTTTACCCTGAGCATTGTGCCAAACGACCAGGCTGACCAGCCGGGCACGCAGGTGGTGGGTCATTGCGCCAACGATACCTTTAAAATCTTGTACACCCGTACGGGCAACGGTGCTGCTGAAGCTCAGTAATTCACCCTCAATCCCCTTTGATTTGATGAGGATTAATATTTAATACCCCCAAATAAGTAACACTCACCCCATCATTAGCCCGGTTGTAATTACGTGAAAAATAATACGCAATTATAATGATGGGGTGAGCCATGTCCGATACTGAACATCACGGCGGAATTAGCCGTCGAACACTCGTGAAATCTACTGCCTTAGGTTCTCTGGCGCTTGCCGCCGGTGGTTTATCGTTGCCCTTTGGCGTGAAAAGCGCCGCCGCTGCGGTGCAAAACGCCATAAGCCCTGTGGAAGATAAAGTGGTCTGGGGCGCCTGTTCGGTCAACTGCGGTAGCCGCTGCGCATTGCGTCTGCATGTCCGTGACGACGAAGTGTACTGGGTCGAAACCGATAACACCGGTGAGGATATTTACGGTAATCACCAGGTTCGCGCCTGCCTGCGCGGGCGTTCTATTCGGCGTCGGATCAATCACCCTGACCGTCTGAACTACCCGATGAAACGCGTGGGCAAACGCGGTGAAGGCAAATTCGAGCGTATTTCGTGGGATGAAGCGCTGGATACGATCGCCCGCAACCTGAAAGGTGTGGTGGAAAAATACGGCAACGAGGCGGTTTACATTAACTACTCCTCCGGTATTGTTGGCGGCAATATCACCCGCTCCTCCCCCTATGCTTCTCTGGTCGCGCGCCTGATGAACTGTTACGGCGGTTTTCTGAGTCATTATGGCACCTACAGCACCGCGCAAATCGCCTGCGCGATGCCGTACACCTACGGCAGCAATGACGGCAACAGCACGTCTGACATCGAAAACACCAAACTGGTGGTGATGTTCGGTAATAACCCGGCGGAAACCCGCATGAGCGGCGGCGGAATTACGTATTACCTCGAGCAGGCTCGCGAGCGTTCCAACGCACGCATGATCGTCATCGACCCGCGCTACACCGACACCGCAGCAGGACGTGAAGATGAATGGATCCCGATCCGTCCAGGCACCGATGCCGCACTGGTGGCCGGTATCGCCTGGGTATTAATCGACGAAAACCTGGTTGACCAACCTTTCCTGGACAAATACTGCGTTGGCTACGACGAAAAAACGCTCCCGGAAGGCGCTCCCGCTAACGGTCACTACAAAGCGTATATTCTCGGCCAGGGCGACGACCAAACAGCCAAGACCCCGGAGTGGGCTTCGCGCATTACGGGCATACCGGCAGACCGCATCATTAAGCTTGCGCGCGAAATTGGCTCCGCAAAACCGGCCTGTATCTGTCAGGGCTGGGGGCCACAACGTCAGGCTAACGGCGAGTTGACAGCCCGCGCCATCGCCATGTTACCGATTTTAACCGGAAACGTGGGGATCAACGGCGGTAACAGCGGCGCGCGTGAGTCGACGTATACCATCACCATCGAACGTATGCCGTTGCCGGATAACCCGGTAAAAACGCAAATCTCCTGCTTTAGCTGGACGGATGCCATCGCTCGTGGGCCGGAAATGACCGCCCTGCGCGACGGCGTTCGCGGTAAAGATAAGCTTGATGTGCCCATCAAATTTATCTGGAACTATGCGGGCAACACCATCATCAACCAGCACTCCGATATCAATAAAACCCACGACATCCTGCAGGACGAAACCAGGTGCGAAACCATCGTGGTGATCGACAACTTCATGACATCGTCGGCGAAATACGCCGATATCCTGCTGCCGGATCTCATGACCGTCGAGCAGGAAGACATCATTCCCAATGATTACGCCGGGAACATGGGTTACCTGATTTTCCTTCAGCCCGTGACCGCACCGAAGTTTGAACGCAAGCCGATCTACTGGATCATGAGCGAAGTGGCAAAACGTCTTGGGGCTGATATTCATCAGAAATTCACCGAAGGCCGTACCCAGGAACAATGGCTGAAGTATCTGTATGCCAAAATGCTCGAAAAAGATCCGCAGCTGCCGTCGTATGACGAACTGAAACAAATGGGCATCTATAAGCGCAAAGATCCCAACGGGCACTTCGTGGCCTATAAAAAATTTCGCGATAACCCGGAGGCTAACCCGCTGAAAACCCCTTCGGGTAAGATTGAGATTTACTCCAGCAAACTTGCAGAGATTGCGGCAACCTGGGAGCTGGCCAAAGATGAAACCATCAGCCCTCTTCCGGTTTACGCTTCGACGTTTGACGGCTGGGATGCTCCCGAGCGCACCCAATTCCCGCTGCAGCTGTTCGGTTTCCATTTTAAAGCTCGCACTCATTCGAGCTATGGCAACGTCGACGTGCTGAAAGCGGCCTGTCGTCAGGAGGTCTGGATTAATCCTGTTGATGCTGAAAAACGCGGCATTAAAAACGGCGATACGGTGCGTGTCTTTAACGATCGCGGTGAGGTGAGAATTGAAGCGAAAGTCACGCCGCGCATCATGCCCGGCGTGAGTGCCATGGGACAGGGAGCCTGGCACGACGCCAATATGAACGGCGACCGTATCGACCATGGCTCTTGTATCAACACCCTGACAACCCATCGACCTTCTCCGCTGGCGAAAGGCAACCCGCAGCACACCAATCTGGTGCAGATCGAGAAGGTGTAGAGGGTGAAACGCAAGACCATGGTTTATTCTATGGTCAGTATTATAGGTTAACACAGTCGCGCGGACGTCATCCGCGCGAGCAAGGAAGGTTTAATGAAAGACATATCGCATCGTGAATCGTTAGCGTTTAGCGCCCGGGTACTGGGCGCGCTGTTTTATTTTTCTCCTGACAGCGAGCAGGCTGCACCGCTGGTGCAGGCCCTTTGCGCTGGTGAATGGGTTCAGGACTGGCCCCTGCCATCGGAAACGCTGCTGCCTGTTGCCGATACGTTTGCCTTATCTTCCGATGAGCCGCTGACGGACGCCTGGCAACGGCTGTTTATCGGCCCTTACGCCCTGCCCGCTCCGCCGTGGGGTTCCGTCTGGCTGGATCGTGAATCCGTCCTGTTTGGCGACTCGACTCTCGCGCTGCGCCAGTGGATGCGGGAAAACAATATCGCCTTTGAGATGCAGCAGAACGAACCGGAAGATCATTTCGGTACCGTGCTGCTGCTTGCGGCGTGGCTGGCCGAGAATGGCCGCGAGGCGCAGTGCGATCAGCTTCTGGCCTGGCACCTGTTGCCGTGGAGCACCCGCTTCCTGTCGGTGTTTGTCGACAACGCCGGGCATCCGTTTTATACCGCGCTGGGCAAGCTCGCACAGTTGACGCTTGCGGACTGGCAATCAAGGCTAATTATTCCGGTGGCCGAAAAAACGCTCTACCGCTAAGGGCTTTGACTTGCTTATGGTTGAAGGGTTGGCTGTAGCTCCTGGCATTACCTGATAAAACTGCACAGCAGCTACGGCTTTTTCAGAAATATAGTGATGTTTTGTTTGGTAACCAAAACCTGGTATCAAGAGATAGCAATGCCGGCAACTGGGGAAGAAGAGAAAACGGTGCTTTAGTTCTTTTCGACTGGGAAAGATTTGGAAAAGGGAGTGCCGCTATCGACCTTGCGCCTCTGATAAAAGGCCTGGGAACGAAGCGAGCGTTTATTGATATTTCTAAACGCTATTGCCAAAGCATGGATTGTCACCGAAGTCATTGTGCTGCTCAAGGAGCGGCAAAAAGCAGCATTTCCTTTGTATCTCAACTGGTATAGAGAACATCTTCCAGACTGGTTAGATGATGTCGTCAAAATGCTATGAATGAACAATGGCCCAGTTACAGACAATGATGTCCGCTTTGTGCCAAATGTGGACCTTTCATATATCTGTGCAGTTGGTTAAATATAGCTATCCAGTTCATTCAGACGGATGTTATTCACTGAAATAAAAGAAAGCGGCAAGTTCGGATAGTTCAGGATAAGTATGTAGTACTTTCGTGTGGTAGTAATATTAATATCCTGAATTGCATTGTACACATGGCAAAAAATATTGAAACTAGACGTTCTGGGATGATGATGAGCTTTATTAAGCAAAAAAAGTATGAATGTATTAAAACTGAGTTGATTAAAAACAAAAAGGAATTAAATTTAAAACTAATTGACATGGTAAAAAAAGAGGTTGCAGTATGTTTATTTGTGCCCCTCCCCCACTAAGTCAAGTTGTCATTAATGGCGGTTTCGAATCTTTACTCCCTAGTAACTATCTAATAATACAGAGATATCCCCATGAAGATGATAGCATCTATTGGTAAAGTGATTGTGATAATTAAGGCACTAATAATTTCATGCTTAGTGGCACCCTTGGCTTTTGGCGATGAATGCAGAGATATTTTGACCAATGGCTTTTTTAATGAGTTAACAAGCCATAAAGCACAATCTCAGCAGCAAGCCGTTTATGCGCAGCTATGTGCTTCTGACTATAATCAGGCTAAAACATACGTACAAAAGGCTGAAAGCTCTGGAAGTTCGGCATCTGGAGGGATTTCATATGGACCATTTGGTGCAAGCGCCTCGGGTGGAAACTCTGCCTCCCAGTCCGCAACACAGGAACAGTTCAATGAATGGAAAAGCACATTTTGCAGCCAGAACTCTAGCTCTAACGCCTCAGCTGCATCTGAATTTCTTATGCAAAAAACGGTTTCTGAGAAAGTGGTAAATGAATGGTCAAAATGCATGACAGATAGGGAGGGGCTTAGTTGCTACTCAACACCATATTCACAACAGGTATTGTTGAATATTGTATGGAAAAAATCGTCCCTTTCTCAGCCTAAAATAAGCCAGTCGTATTTGAGTCCAGGTTCTGTAGCCGAGTTTGATGGTACTCCGGCTGGGAAATTACTGCCGCCTGCATATTTGATTAATCCTGGAACAATGCAAATCCCGGTGTCAAAACCAAAAAACTCTAGCCTAGTCGCTAACCTGAATATGGTTCACGATGGTTCCGCTTATTCTTGTTCGTTTTACGTACCGGCTGATGATGAGTTCCAGCTCTCCCAACCGTCAATAGAAACCCAGAAGGTAATCAGCCCGGATTTGGGGTGTAAGACTCAAGCATTTCCATTTGGGAATGGATGTAACGGCAGTTGGAGTTATAAGGCTCCTCCCGGATATGATGTTTGCGCCATCCACTTTGCGGCTTCAAGCGGGCCGACAGAAGGGGCTAAATTATTCTTGAATAGGTCTTCCAAAAAAGACGGGATTATAGTGTGGGATGTTGTACCGAACACAACTCCATTCGGACCAGGCCGTTGGATCAACGGCAAGGTAGAGGTGACGTTTGTAACCGAGGGTAGTAATTCTGGGGCTAATGGCAATGCCTGTAATTACTCACAAATCAGTCAGTAAGTGTGCCTAGCATCCGAGCCGCTTCCTTATGCATTCCAAAAATTTCCCTGTATATGGGTCTGAAGCCCAACTGTACAGGACGCGGTTAAAAAACAGCATTGGTGCAGGTTATTTTCCCTTTTCCAAGCGACTCGAGATTACAATACCTTTGCATAATTCAGAACAAGAATCTTGGTATGATTAAAATTTAGTGAATAATTAAATTCTATATCCTGAAGAGGTGCGTAAACTTCCGCTATTCGCTCATCGCTGCCGGTCAGATAGCAGGGGAGCAAACTGCCATGGACAGAGTCACCGCAAAATCCACCAGAACGAAAACGAATATCACCCCTACATTTAGTGGTGGCTACCTGAAGGTGGTTCATCTATTCTGCTTGTATCAGCGGGCAGGCCGGAGTCACTCTTTGTGGATAATCCCATCCTTCAGAAAACCATCATTATCTTTATTCTCATCTTGTGGGTAATCGATGAATTCAGGGCCAGGAAAAGAAAATGTTCTGACCCCGCTATTGAAGCAGCTGATGCCAGAGAACGCCATGAATGGCGCTATCTCAGATGGGGGTTCCGGACTATACAAGTGGCAGCGACAGTGTATATCTTCGTTCAGCTGATTCAGGTATTACTGAGATAAATGCCACAGGCAGGTACAACTGGACAAAAACATCTTACTGTCCAGTTGAGCCTCGGTGAACGCCGTTATGTAGGTCACCTGAGTGCCAGGAGCGGACATTTCACACTTATGTTTATGTTGCCAAAATCGGTATGCCACTACGCCGGACTATCCAGCGGGTACGGGTTATTTCAATACATACTCGAACTTTTCTTCCCAATTTGAATTCAGGTCTTGCAGTTTTGCCCTCTCAAAAACCTTGATAATTTCGTCGAAATAACTGCCAAGATATATTCTGGATAAATCAGAGTTTAACCATATTATTTTTACTGGCCTTTCAACATCGGTGCTAAGGCGATCCCACAATGCATCGAGATTTCTACCATAGTAAGGCCCAAAGTCTAATGATGCAGACATAATGGAATGAAACTCTTTTTCAGATAGGACGTGCGCTCCATCCAAATACAATTCACCTACACTCATTTCCTGTTCACTCACTTTGACTTTCTACCCGTTAATTAATACACGACAATGCACGTAATGTCCGCCTTGATGGTTTCAACAATTACCAACTTCCGCTCTTCATTCAAAGCAGACCTTTGGCTCAGTTAGATCGACCGCTTCGTGCTGTGAGGCATCCCAGTCCCTGTAATGTCATACGAACAGCCTCATCAAGAGGGGTATGCGGCTCGGCACCTAAAAAAGTCACGAGTTTCGTATTGTCCAGGCGGACCGATTGACGCCACAGATACCGCATTTCCAGAAGTTCGCGCAAGGTTGCGTTGAAAGGTGCTGCCAGGTGCATAAACCACCACGGAAATGAGTGTATTTTGGCAACACCGCCATAGTGTGCGGTGATACGTTGTATCGCCCTGACCATTTGGCTGCCGTCGGGATCCCAATGTCCTTGCATATGGAATCGCGCAAATGGCTCA
Source organism: Enterobacter sp. DVT3837 (assembly GCF_056238685.1). Taxonomy (NCBI): domain Bacteria; kingdom Pseudomonadati; phylum Pseudomonadota; class Gammaproteobacteria; order Enterobacterales; family Enterobacteriaceae; genus Enterobacter; species Enterobacter sp. DVT3837. The sequence goes on from NZ_JBWDLA010000002.1 coordinate 1,016,769, forward strand.
AGTTCTTCACGTCGCGCCAGCAATGCAGCAATAGTTTTCGCGATATCAGGTAAATAGGCCCACTGATGACCTGTTTCAGCCGTACCTGGATTAGAAATTACCTTTGGCAACGTGCCAGGCTTGATCAAACCTTGAGAAAACCAGTTATTACCAGCGTGTGGTCCAAAAAAATCCCCCGCGCGGACGACCAGAACCCGTCCGCCACGCTGTGAATAGGCCTCAAGTTCTTTCTCCATTTGTACCCTGATCGCTCCTTTCCTTGTGACTGGCCTTTGCTGAGCATCTTCTCGTAACAGCGGGAAGGCATCAGGGCCATAGTTGTAAACGGTACCTGGAAACACTATCAAGGATCCATTTCGTTCTGCTGCATTGATTGTGTTGCGCAGCATAGGCAATACAAGATGCTGCCAGTTTCGGTAGCCGGGTGGGTTGACGGCGTGAACGATCACAGAACAGTCTTTCGCCGCAGAGGCGACTTGTTCTTTGTCGAGAGCATCGCCCGCTATCCACTGGATTTCGGGTAATGACTCCAACTTACTGATAGTGTTTTATGTTCAGATAATGCCCGATGACCTTGTCATGCAGCTCCACCGATTTTGAGAACGACAGTGACTTCCGTCCCAGCCTTGCCAGATGTTGTCTCAGATTCAGGTTATGCCGCTCAATTCGCTGAGTGTAACGCTTGCTGATTACGTGCAGCTTTCCCTTCAGGCGGGATTCATACAGCGGCCAGCCATCCGTCATCCATACCACGACCTCAAAGGCCGACAGCAGGCTCAGAAGACGCTCCAGTGTGGCCAGAGTGCGTTCACCGAAGACGTGCGCCACAACCGTCCTCCGTATCCTGTCATACGCGTAAAACAGCCAGCGCTGACGTGATTTAGCACCGACGTAGCCCCACTGTTCGTCCATTTCCGCGCAGACGATGACGTCACTGCCCGGCTGTATGCGCGAGGTTACCGACTGCGGCCTGAGTTTTTTAAGTGACGTAAAATCGTGTTGAGGCCAACGCCCATAATGCGGGCGGTTGCCCGGCATCCAACACCATTCATGGCCATATCAATGATTTTCTGGTGCGTACCGGGTTGAGAAGCGGTGTAAGTGAACTGCAGTTGCCATGTTTTACGGCAGTGAGAGCAGAGATAGCGCTGATGTCCGGCAGTACTTTTACCGTTACGCACCACGCCTTCAGTAGCTGAGCAGGAGGGACAACTGATGGAGATGGAAGCCACGGGAGCACCTCAAAAACACCATCGTACACTAAATCAGTAAGTTGGCACCATTACCGGATTTCGCCATTAAGTTCGCTTCCATGGCTTCCTCGTTTTAATGCACGTACCTCCCATTTTTCCCGAATGAGTTGTCGAGCAGTTTCACCACCAATACCGCCTGTAGCGCCTAGTATTAAGACCTTCCCTCTGGTTTCCATCGTATTTGCCTCTTTGCTGATTTCAGATTGACAGCATAAGTACAGGCAGAGCTAAATGGTATTGCATATCAATATAGGGCAGGTATACAAATTTGTATGAAGACATCTATTCCATGGGAGTGGTACCGAACATTTCTTGCGGTGCTCAGAGAAGGGTCTCTTTCCGGTGCATCCCGCATGCTTGGTATTACGCAACCAACGGCAGGTCGGCACATAGCTGCACTGGAATCTGCCCTCGGCCAGGTATTGTTCACGCGGTCGCAAACGGGATTGCTGGCAACTGAAACTGCGCAGGCGTTGAGGGAACATGCCGAAGCGATGGAGAGTACGGCTAACACGCTGGAGCGTACAGCGGCCAACGTTGGTGCTAGCAGCGCGTCCATTCGCGGTGTAGTACGTGTCTCTGCAAGTGAGATTATTGGTGTCGAGGTACTCCCGCCACTCATTGCGCAGCTCAGGGAATCCAACCCGCAAATCACGATTGAATTAGTGCTGTCCAATCGGGTTCAGGATTTACTGCATAGAGAAGCAGATATTGCGATACGCATGACGACGCCAATACAGGAGCAGCTTATTGCTCGTCGCGTTGGCAGCATTGAGCTCGGTCTACACGCGTCCACTGCTTATCTTGCCCGACATGGCGCGCCTGACAATACCGAAGATCTGTTGAAACACGCGCTGGTTGGTTTTGATCGGAATACGCCTTTCATCCGTAATGTATTGAAAAAATACCCGCAGCTAAATCGGGATCTCTTTTCTATACGCACTGACAGCGACGTGGCTCAGCTAAGCCTGATTCGCGCCGGTGCAGGCATTGGCATATGCCAGGTACAACTGGCCAATGGATATGTTCCGCTACAGCGGATACTTCCACATTTCTTTTCTTTATACCTTGATACATGGCTCGTTATGCACGAAGACCTGCGTAATAGTCGGTGCTGCAAATTAGTTTTCGATGTTCTGTCAAAGGGATTAGCGGAATATATCTACCCGAAGCGAACGTAAAAATGCCAAAATACATCACCCATGTAATGGCATGCCACCATATAGTTCGGCCTTAGATCGTCCTTAATCAGATTACACTGAGCGCTATCGTGCAAGAAATATTGACTCATGCACGCGTGTTTATCGGCGTTCTTCATATTTGCTGCGTTTATGCTGATAGAGTAACTCGTCGGCTTTCAGCATCGCGACATCCAGCGTGTCTCCAGGCCGCAACTGATATGCCCCCCAGGAAAATGCCACCAGTTTATCCGGGTCAATCGTGAGTAATTGCTTCTGCGCACGGGTAATAACTTCGCGGGATTTATTCAGCGTATAATCGATAAGAAGTAAACAGAACTCATCGCCCCCAAGCCTGATACCGTAGTCACTTTTACGAATGACATTGCCAAGAACCATCCCCAGCGTCTGTATCGCTTTATCCCCCATATGGTGACCGAGAGAATCATTGATTCTTTTGAGGCCATCACTGTCAATGGCGATGATCGTGACAGGGATAGCTCTGTCAACGAGTGAGCGGATTTTATGTTCCAGCTCAGGTGTAATGACTTTTCTGTTATACAGTCCGGTCATTGCGTCCGTCACATTATCCCTGGAAAGCAACGTTTGTCTGATTAACTGCTTATACGCATATCGGCATAATGCCCAGGTACCAAGGAGATAAAGCAGAAACAGCCATAAATTCGCAATAATGACGTAGAAAGCATCCAGTTTCACATGCAGAGTGTAATACTGGGTGAGTGAATCTTCATAACTGATCAAAGCAAAAGATTTGATATATGGCTTATGGAAAGCAATATGGATGCCGGTTCCATTATCAGTGACATATAAAGAAAGGAATCGCCATAACAACGGACGATCGACAGTATTAAACGAAACGACCAGATCGTCAACATTGATGTCTGTAATCAGAATGCCTTTTACTTTATCACCCAGAAATACCGGGGTAAGCATGCTAATAATATTATTGCGGGTGTAGCCATCCTGATAAATATGAGACAGCGTGGTTTCCCCCTTCAGTAGATCTTTAAGGGCATTATCATCAATCGAAATCGTGTGTGCGCTATGTGCAATATTGATGCTGCCATTATTACCCTCAAGCCAGTTACTGAAGGTATAGTTGTGGGTATTAACTAGCTGATTAATATAAATATAGTTATGAGCAAGATCGATATAGTATCTGATGTTCCTGAACGTATAGCCGGAATAATTTGAAAAGCTGTACTTCGACTGGGCTGCGCGATCAGCGGTGTGAATAACCGAAAGTGCGCCAATGTCTCCCGCCCACTCGTTACACGAGGTATTGCGGGTTTGCAGGGTACCTTCAAGGTTATTCCTGTTTTTCTTCAACAGATTGAATCCGTAAATATTACCCTCGGTTTCTAACTGCTGACATATTGATGCCCGTTCGCTATCGTCAGAGTCCGGATCGGCTATTCGACGATAAAACTCGCGCGAGAGCCGGGTGGCAATATTCTGGTTAATAGACTCTTCATGAAAAAGTGCCGATTTCCCATTTTCAGCAACGTACCCCAGATAGTTCTGTAAATCATGCACGTTACGAACAGCCAGCGCGGTAAACAGTGAGGTTGTGCAAACCACGATCAGAATAATCGCACTGATATATTTTTGTCTGGTCAAGATGGCTCATTCCCTGTTGTACCACCTAAAAATAATAGCAATTATAGCACTGGCATCTTAGCGGATGCTTGCTCAAGGAATAAATTTTCAATGCCACCCATAATGCCAATCTATTCCAGACAACCACCAAAGGTTACGATGGAATTAATGCCATAGATATCAAGTAGTTGTGGTGATATTTTATATGGCAAAGGTATAACAAATGCTGATGCCGCATGAAATATATTAATATTGCCGGAATCTAATGCAATTCATAATGACCTTGATTATGGAATGAGATATAACGTGCCCCGAAGAAAATTAACATTTTCGTAACGTGATTAAGGTTAAGCAAATGAAGCAAGTTGGTATTGTTGGCTGGCGAGGTATGGTCGGTTCTGTTTTGCTACAGCGAATGGTTGAAGAGAACGACTTCGACAATATTTCTGCACATTTTTTCAGCACCTCCAGTGCAGGTGCTGCTGGTCCTGTCATTAATGGCGTCAGCTACACGCTTAAAGATGCTAATTCCATTAGCGCCCTGGCCGATATGGATATCATCATAACCTGTCAAGGTGGGGATTATACCAAAGCCGTTTACCCGGCTTTGCTTAACCAGGGCTGGCAAGGCTACTGGATTGACGCGGCCTCCGCGCTGCGGATGGATGAGAAAGCCTGCATTATTCTCGACCCCGTCAACCGCACAAATATTGATCGAGCAATCAAAGAAGGTATTAAGCTTTTTGTCGGTGGCAACTGTTCCATTACGCTGAGTCTTATGGGCCTGGCTGGGTTGATAAAGGCTGACTTGATCGAATGGATGAGTGTGATGACCTATCAGTCCGCATCGGGTGCGGGTGCACAATATGTACGGGAATTAATCACACAAAGTGCTTACATAAATAACCATTTATCTTCGGATGAGCTGGCGTCCTCAGGTTCAGTGCTTCCTTTAGTTAACAAGGTCAGTGAATTGATTAACAGCGCTGATATGCCGACCCAGAACTTCGGTGCTCCTTTGATGGGCAGCATCATTCCCTGGATTGACAGCGATTTAGGCGATGGCAATAGCCGTGAAGAATGGAAAGGTGAGGCTGAAACGAACAAAATTTTAGGTCTGTCTCCCGGCACGATCCCGGTAAACGGCTTATGCATACGAGTCGGCGTAATCCGCTGCCACAGTGCTGCTATAACCCTTAAGCTCAAGCGTGAAGTCCCCGAAGAAGAATTTGCAGAATTAGTGATGAATTCTCACCCTTGGGTTAACTATGTGCCCAATAACAAGGCTGAGAGTATCAGCACACTAACACCGGCATATATCAGCGGTTCGCTTAAGGTGGGTATTGGCCGTTACAAAAAAATGTCGCTAAACAATGAACCTATCTACTCGGTCCTGACGGTAGGCGATCAGCTATTGTGGGGAGCCGCGGAACCATTGCGTCGCATGTTGAATATTCTGCTTGGTAAAGTGTAAATCATAATATTCCGACAAAACACCTACTTAGTAGGTGTTTGCGGAACTTACTTTAGCGATTTCGTTTCACCTCGTATTGCAGGCACACTACCCCCGACGGGAAAATATGACTCTTCACCAACATGAGTGAGGTTCTGTCTTGTATATTTTTGAACAAGGGAATGCCTTGCCCCAGCAGAACGGGATTGACGAATAGCCAATATTCATCGATGAGGTTTTCCGCCATTAGCGCGTGAGTCGCTGAGGGGCTACCAAACAATAAGATTTCGCTGCCCGCGTTTTGCTTGAGCTTATTGATTTCGTCGCTTAAGTTGCTACTGATAATTTGCGTATTAGGGTGATTTTTTTCCAACAGCGTTTTCGACAACACCACTTTTTTGGCAGATTTATACCAACGCGAATGCGCAAGGTCATGCGGGCTGGCGTCAGGCTTATCGGCAGCAGTGGGCCAGTACGATTCCATCATCTGGTAGGTGGTACGCCCATATAGGGCGGTGTCGGTCTGCTGAATCCGCTTCTCCACGTATTCAAACAAATCGGGGCTTATGCAAATCCAGTCCAGACTCGCCTGCCCCTCAGCGTTAGATGCGACAAAACCATCCAGCGACACATGAACAAACGAAACGATTTTTCTCATGGTTTTCTCTCTGATTAAGTGTTGATTACGTAGCCTTTGGTTTGTCCATTCACCACCGATCACGCTCAAGTTGTATCGGATCGCGATGATCAAAAGCGTGAAGCGGTGAAAAAAATAGGATGTTCGATCACGAATGCCGCAGATTGCTTCAAAAAAATGACCGTATTTGTTATATTGTTGCTCATTGATTATTCACCTCTGCGGTGCCAAAAAGAATAAGATTCACCGCAACCCAGGAAAGAGAAATGTTAGATTACCGCTTCCCGACAGCTTTGCAGATGGTTCTCAGCGTAGCGATGGCGGAGCAATTGGGTGAACGTTCGACGAGTGCCATTCTGGCCTACGGCCTGGAAGCCAACCCGAGCTTTATCCGCAAATTGATGGTTCCGCTTACGCGTGATGGCATTATTGTCTCAACGCTTGGCCGTAACGGCTCTATTCATCTTGGTCGCCCGCCGGAAGAGATCACCCTGCGCGACATCTACCTTTCGGTCATCGAAGATAAAAAGCTATGGGCGTCGCGTCCAGACGTACCGGCTCGCTGCGTAGTCAGCGCTAACGCCTGCTGGTATTTCAAGTCAATTTCCGAAGAAGCGGAGCAAGCTTCGTTAGCGGTATTAGCACGCCACACTGTGGCAAGCGCGCTGGAAGAGGTCAAAAAAGCCGATACCAGCGGGTGCGATCCGGTGCCTGAACTTATCGCCCTGTATAAAAAAGCCCATTAATTTTTACGAAAAAAAACCGCCTTCACAGTGAAGGCGGTTTTTTATTATCTGCAATGTCCTTACGCAGGCAGCACTTCCCTTTCCACTTTACCGCGCGTCACGAGTTTACGCAGCGTCACGTAGAACACCGGTGTCAGGAACAGACCAAACAGGGTCACGCCCAGCATCCCGGAGAAGACGGTGATCCCGGTGACGCCGCGCACTTCCGCACCCGCACCGTGACCGAGTATCAGCGGAATTGTCCCGGCAATAAAGGCGATGGAGGTCATCACTATCGGACGTAAACGTAGACGACAGGCCTCCAGCGCCGCTTCCATAATGCCTTTGCCCTGAATTTCCAGCTCGCGGGCAAACTCCACGATAAGAATCGCGTTTTTACAGGCCTGCCCCATCAGTACCACCAGCCCCACCTGCACGAAGACGTTGTTATCGCCCCCGGTCAGCCAGACGCCAAACAGCGCGGAGAGCATGGTCATCGGCACGATGAGGATCACCGCCAGAGGCAGCGTCCAGCTTTCATACAGCGCCGCCAGCACCAGGAACGCCAGCAGTACCGCTACCGGGAAGACGATCAGCGCCGTATTGCCCTGGGTGGCCTGCTGGAAGCTCAGATCCGTCCACTCAATATTCATCCCGTTCGGCAGGATCTGCTTAGCCATCCCCTCCAACTGCGTCATCGCCTGCGCTGATGAGAGCACGCGCGGGTCGGCATCGCCAATCAGGTCCGCCGCCGGATAACCATTGTAACGAATCACCGGATCCGGCCCGTAGGTGGTCGTGATTTTCACCATACTGCCAATCGGCACCATTTCGCCCTGGCTGTTACGGGTGCGCAGATTAGCAATATCTTCCACGCTGTCGCGGAACTGCCCGTCAGCCTGCGCCATCACGCGCCAGGTACGCCCGAACTGGTTGAAGTCATTCACGTACGACGAACCCAGATAGGTCTGCAGCGTACCGAAAAGATCGGTCAGCAACACGCCCTGCGCTTTCGCCTTATCGCGGTCAACCTGCACGTCCAGCTGCGGCACGTTAGCCTGGTACGTTGAGATCGGGAAATGCATCCCCGGCGTTTGCATAATCGCACCGGACATGGTGTTCACCGCGTTTTGCAGCGCGCCATAGCCCAGACCACCGCGATCCTGGATGTACAGCGAATAGCCCGACCCCTGACCCAGACCTAAAATCGGCGGTGGCAGGATGGAGAAGCCAAAGCCTTCCTGGATTTGCGCGATTTTTGCGTTGATCTCAGCGTTAATTTCCGCCGCAGTATGTTTGCGCTGGTCGAACGGCTTCAGGCCAAAGAAGACCGTCCCGGTATTCGGCGTGTTGGTGAACTGCAGCGCATTCAGCCCCGGAAACGCGACCGCATAGTCCACACCTTCAGTATTCATCCCGATTTCGCTCATTTTGCGGATCACCGCATCGGTGCGCGCCAGCGACGAACCTTCCGGCATTTTCACGCCGCCAATCAGGTACAGCTTGTCCTGCGTCGGAATAAAGCCGCCGGGCACCGCTTTAAACATCACGCCCGCCGCACAGAGCAGCAGCAGATACACCGCAAATACCGCACCGCGTCGTCCGAGCGTTTTCCCCACCAGCCCCTGATAACCGTTCGAGCTGCGGTGGAAAAAGCGGTTAAACGGACGGAAAATCCAGCCAAACAGACGGTCAATAAGCCGGGTCGGAAAATCCTTCGGTGCGCCGTGCGGTTTTAACAGCAGAGCCGCCAGTGCCGGAGAAAGCGTCAGCGAGTTGATGGCGGAAATCACCGTCGAAATCGCGATCGTCACCGCAAACTGCTTATAGAACTGCCCGGTGACGCCTGAGAGGAACGCCATCGGCACAAACACCGCACACAACACCAGCGCAATCGCGATAATCGGCCCCGAAACCTCACGCATCGCCTGATGCGCCGCCGCAAGCGGAGCAAGCCCTTCTTCGATATTTCGCTCGACGTTTTCCACCACCACGATGGCATCGTCCACCACGATACCGATAGCCAGTACCAGCCCGAACAGGCTCAGGGTGTTTAGTGAAAAGCCCAGCAGGTAGAGAATGCTGAACGTCCCCACGACAGAAACCGGCACCGCGATCAACGGAATGATCGACGCGCGCCAGGTTTGCAGGAACAGAATCACCACCAGCACCACCAGCACCACCGCTTCCAGCAGCGTTTGTACGACAGCACGAATCGAATCGCGCACAAAGACCGTCGGATCGTAAGGAGCCGCCCACTTCATGTCTGCCGGGAAACGCGTGGACAGTTCGTCCATTTTCGCGCGCACCGCGTTAGACAAATCAATGGCGTTCGCCCCCGGAGACTGGAAGATACCAATCCCGACCGCGTCTTTATTGTTAAGCTGGGAACGCAGCGCATAGCTGCCGGAACCCATTTCGATACGCGCCACGTCGCGCAGGCGGACAACCGTACCGTCCTGCGTCGTTTTCAGGACAATATTGCCAAACTCGTCTTCAGTATGCAGACGCCCCTGGGCGTTAATGGAGATCAGGAAATCACTCTCTTTCGGCAGCGGCTCGGCACCCAGTTGCCCGGCGGACACCTGAACGTTCTGCTCCTGCATCGCCGTGACCACGTCCGATGCGGTCAGCCCGCGGGCTGCCACCTTGTTAGGATCCAGCCAGACGCGCATCGCGTATTCGCCTGAGCCGAAAATCTGAATCTGGCCGACGCCGGGCAGGCGCGCCAGCTCGTCCTTCACCTTCAGCGTGGCGTAGTTACGCATATACAGGGAGTCGTATTTCCCGTTGGGCGAAAACAGATGCACCACCAGCGTCAGCGTTGGCGACTGTTTCTGGGTGGTAATCCCCAAACGCCGCACGTCTTCCGGCAGGCGTGCCTCGGCCTGCGCGACGCGGTTTTGCACCTGTACCTGTGCCTGATCCGGGTCGGTTCCCGGACGGAAGGTGACGGTGGTCACCAGTACGCCGTCCGAGCCCGCAACGGATTTCATGTACATCATGTTTTCAACGCCGTTGATCGCCTCTTCCAGCGGCGTCGCCACGGTTTCGGCAATCACTTTCGGGTTGGCGCCCGGGTATTCCGCGCGCACCTGCACGCTTGGCGGCACAACGTCAGGATATTCGCTCACCGGCAACAGCGGGATGGCGATCAATCCTGTGATAAAAATCAGAATCGACAGGACGGCGGCAAAAATGGGCCTGTCGATGAAAAAACGGGAAAAGTCCATGGGTCGGATTCTCAGGTAAGGGATCAGTTAAGGGCGGCGCTGGTAGTCATGGCAACGGTTTTCGCGTTAACCGGCATCCCCGGCATGAACACTTTTTGTAAGCCCTCGACGATGACTTTATCGCCAGGGTTCAGCCCCTGCCGCACGATGCGTAAACCGTCTGCCAGACGCCCCGGCGTGATGTCGCGACGCTGTGCTTTCCCCTCTTTATCCACGATATACACGTATTTGCGATCCTGATCGGTCAGCACCGCTTTGTCGTCGATCAGCGTGGCTTTGAATTCCGCGCTGCCCGGCAGGCGTACGCGGGCAAAGAGCCCTGGCGTGAACTGACGCTGCGCGTTATCCAGCAGCGCGCGCATACGGATGGTGCCGGTACTCGGCGTTAACTGATTATCAAGGAAGTCCACTTTGCCCTGATGGGGATAACCCTCCTCGCCCGTCAGACCAATCTCCACCGGAAGCGCCATGTGATTGCTGGACGCCCCCTGCCCGCTGCGGGCCAGATTTTGGTAGTGAAGATAGGTCGACTCATCCACGTCAAAGTAAACGTAAACCGTTTTCTGCGAGACCAGCGTGGTGAGGACGCTGGCGGTGTCCCCCGCAGTCACCAGATTACCGCTGGTGATCAGCGCCCGGCTGGCGCGGCCATCAATAGGCGCGGTGACTTTGGTGAAATCCAGGTTAAGTTGTGCGGCGTCCACTGCCGCCTGAGCGGCGCGAATGTCGGCCTGTGCCTGGGTGGCAGCTGAACGACGCTGCTCCCATTCTTCACGGGAGACTACGTTGGTATTGACCAGTTTATCGGTACGGTTGGCCTCGCTTTGTGCCAGGCTGGCCTGCGTTTTGGCTCTCGCCAGGTTCGCCTGCGCCTGTTCCAGCGCCGCACGATAGGTTCGGTCATCAATGGTGAATAACACCTCGCCCTTTTTCACCTCCTGGCCATCGGTGTAATTCACTTTATCAATGTAACCGGAGACGCGCGGACGTAACTGAACGCTCTCCACCGCCTCAATCCGACCGTTAAAGCTATCCCACTGGCTAATGGATTTCACAACCACGTCAGCAGCGCTGACGGCGGGCGCAGGTGGCGCAGCGTTTTGCGCGACACTGTTATCGCATCCGACGAGCAGCACGGAGAGCAACATTACCCCCAGCGCGCTCAGATGAAAGTTACCCCAGGTTTTTTGCAGGCTCATTATTTTTATTCCGATAATTGTAGCCGCCGGACAAGACGCCGCAGGAGATGCCGCGCCACTTCCTTTGTCCGGTAGCTGGCTTAAGGCCATTTGTGCCGTTCATCGCCACAAAACTGTAACAGTAATGAATACACTATTCGCGGCGATTGTAGGAAGGCGCTTAACTAAGTGCAAGAATAATTGTTGCACTTTATGTGCTATTTGAGTCGAAGGGAAAAGAGCCGTTTCGCTCAAGGATTTAAATGCAACAATAAAACTTGCAATTAACGTAAAAACCAGCCAACCTTTAAATGCAACAGACAAAGATACTTTTAGACGAGCGGTATGAGGGTAACCAGATGAACACTGGCGCATTTATGCATGATTTACTCGACTGGATCGACAACAACCTTGATAGCCGTCTGGACATTGAGTCCGTCGCCAGGCGATCCGGTTACTCAAAATGGCACCTCCAGCGGCTCTTCAAAGAGCATACTGGCTCCCCTCTCGCCGAGTATATTCGCGCGCAAAAGCTGCAAAAATCGGTCGAACGGCTGGCTCAGAGTGATGAACCGATCCTGAACGTGGCGATCGCGCTGGGCTTTGACTCACAGCAGTCCTTCAACCGCAGCTTTAAACGTCAGTATGGTCAGGCGCCTGGCGCATGGCGGCGGAGTCTGGGTGGCCCGGAAACGCAGCAGCTACGCTAGCAATGAAATTGTCACGGATGACATCCTCCCTGCTTGCGTCCCAGGCGATGCCCACCTCCCAGCTTATTGACTCCCCCGTTAGCGGAATAATCACCAGTTCCGGCGGCGCGATATGGGTCACGCTGGTGGGCAGAATAGCCACACCGATCCCCGCAACCACCATCGCGACGATAGTTTGTATATCGTCAGTCAGTTGCGTCGATGAGATGAAAAGACCGTTGTCATGCAGGAAGCGGTCAATCTGTGCGTTTAAACCCCGTCCTCGCTCATCATAAAGCCGCAACAGAGGGCGTTTCGCGAGCCACTCAGCCACAGACATTGTCGGCGACGCGGCGGGCGCAACCAGAACCAGCCGATCGGTAAATAACGGCAGGTATTCAAGCGCCACGGGGGGAGGAACCCTGACAAACCCCACCTGTAGCTCATCATTTTGCAATTGCTCGTACTGCTGGAATGAAGGCAGATCCGTCAAGGACATCTCGACTCCCGGGAAGTCGCGACGAAAGTCTGCAATACAGCGTGGTGCCAGATAAAAGCTTGAGAGACCAAACCCGACGGCAATATGCCCTTCAACCCCTTTTGAGACTCGCTCAGCATGCTGCATAAATAACTGGGTTTGCCTGACCACTTTTTCAGCCTCTGGCAGTAAACGTTTGCCGTTGGCCGTCAGTACTGCGCCGTGACGACCTCGTGAAAAAAGAGACATATTCACCTGAGATTCGAGGAGATTAATCTGTTTGGTCAATGCCGGTTGCGAGATAAACAGCGCCCGCGCCGCATCGGCATAGTTCCCTTTTTCAGCCAGTACCACAAAGGCTTTAAGCAACCGGATGTTCAATTTTGCATTCCAGATGGTTATTAAAATCAGAAATGTTTTGATTATACAGTTATCGGAAAGCGTTATGTAATTCAGTTTCGATGACAACTGGAGATACATCATGAACGAACATCAATCCTTAAAGGCGGCAACCGTACAGTTTCAGCATCAGGCCAGTAATAAAAAATACAACCTGCTGATAATGGAGAAATTTATTGAGCAAGCGGCGCTTGAGCAGGTGAAAATTCTCACCTTCCCTGAAATGTGTATCACCGGCTACTGGCATGTCCCCAAACTCACCTCAGCGGAGGTATCAGCTCTGGCAGAGCCGATTGCTGAAAGCCCTTCCCTGACGCTCATTCGCTCTCTGGCGATCAAACATCAAATGCTTATTGGCGCCGGTCTTATTGAACGCGCCGACGATGGCCGCCTCTACAATGCGTATGTTGCCTGTATGCCGGATGGCTCAATGCATACGCACCGTAAGCTCCATGCTTTTGAACATCCAGCTATCAGCAGCGGGGACAGCTTTACCGTTTTTGATACGCCGTGGGGAGTGAAAGTCGGCATATTGATTTGCTGGGACAATAATCTGGTCGAAAATGTACGCGCGACGGCGTTGCTGGGTGCCGATATTCTTCTCGCACCGCATCAAACAGGCGGTACCGATTCCCGCAGCCCTCACGGAATGAAGCCTATTCCGCTGTCGCTCTGGGAGGAGCGGGAAACGCGCAAGGAGGAAATTACGGCCGCATTCAAAGGGGCAAGCGGTCGGGAATGGCTCATGCGCTGGCTGCCTGCCCGTGCACATGACAATGGATTATTTGTTCTCTTCAGCAACGGTGTGGGTGCAGATGATGACGAAGTGCGCACAGGGAATGCCATGATCCTCGACCCCTATGGCAGGATCGTGAATGAAACCTGGGCGGCTGAAGATGCGATGGTGAGCGCTGAGCTGGATTTAAGTCTGCTTGCCATGAGCACCGGACGCCGCTGGATCCACGGTCGCCGCCCCGATTTATACCAGATATTGACCCAGCCGCAGGGCTATGAACGTGATGCGATCAGCGCACGATTTTCGAATGAGCCCCCTGCCCGCTAGAAATGTCAGCATTTTTTAGCTGCAACATAAACCCGGAGCTGTTATGCTGTATATAATTACAGTATGAGGTGCGCATAATGGCTGTTGAAACAAAATATGTTGTCGTAAGAAAAGGTGAAGAGAAAATGACATTTGCCAGTAAGAAAGAAGCTGACGCTCACGACAAGCTGCTTGATATGGCAGACGCGTTCACCGACTGGCTGTTGCAAAGCGGAATGCAGATGGATGAAACACTGGCTGAAGATCTTGGTCTGTATCTCGCCGAGCAGAAAGAGGCCGTGCAGCATATTCTGCGTACCAGCAAGCTTCCCGATCTCAATGCCGCCGTTGTTGCAGATAAAACAGAAGCCGATGCGGTTGATGATAAAAAAATCAGAGCGGTGAAAGCGGCCTGATTACGAGAATAATCATTACCTGTTCCGAAGCCGTAAGGAGATAACTGCTTGCGGCTTTTTTAGCTGTTTGTAGGGTTCCCTGTTAATCTTTCAGCAGGCTTATTTCTTCGAACAGCCATTGCTTCAGCGTTCGTATTTTAAACGAATCCTTATTATCCAAACGGTAAACTAAATCGTATCCCCGTTCTGCTTTAAGTTTGTATTGCGGAAACGGAACAACAAGCCTTCCGGCAGCGACATCATCTGCAATCAGCACACTCCGTCCCAGAGCCACGCCTTCGCCACGTATAGCGGCTTCGGTCGCCATGCTGCCAAGCGTCCATAAGGTCCCCTGATGGCCGCTGAAATGGTTTTCTCCGGCCATTTCAAACCATGCCTCCCAGTTCGCCAGCATTCTGTACTCATGAAGAAGCACGCAGTTTGAAAGATCCTTAATTTCTTTCAGACCGTTATGTTCCTTAATAAAGTCGGGGCTACAGACAGGGGTGACTGTTTCACTCAAGATTCGCTCAGAACAGACGTCGCGATAATTACCACGGCCATAACGAATTGCTGCATCGACCTGACCATCGTTAAGATCCACATTAATGTCAGTAACATCCAGCTGAATATCGAGTTCAGGATGCCGCTGCCTGAAACGGCTGAGACGTGGGGCCAACCACCTACTGGCGAATGAAACCGTTGTACTGATACGCAAACTTTTTGCTGGGCTCCTTTCGCGTAAACGCTCGGACTCTCTCACTAAATCACCCAGAAGGCGTGTAACCGCAGGGTGGAATTCAGCCCCCTCCTCCGTCAGGATTATCTGTCGCGTCAGTCTGTGAAATAGCTTTATCCCCAGATGATCTTCAAGCTTCCGGATTTGCCGGCTTATCGCGCCGTGCGTGACGTGCAACTCCGCTGCCGCCAGCGTCATGCTGGAGAGCCGCGCAGTGGCTTCAAAAGCCCGAAGCGTTTGCAAGGGTGGGAGGCGATCGAACATCATACGCGTGATAATAATTCACGCATGATGTGAGAACAAATGATTTGTCAGGCCCTCGTCCCAAAATCAAAATCGAAACAAATAACCATTTTATTTTCATCATGTTATCGGAGGGATAATGGAAAGTTTGTTCGTGTACGGGACGCTCGGTCCAGGCAGACCTAATGCGCATATTCTTGAGAATATCGGTGGGTCGTGGCAGGAAGGACACGTGGGCGGGTCTCTGTTAAATAAAGGCTGGGGTGCAGAGATGGGGTATCCGGGGATCGTGCTGGATGACTCAGGTAATCGTGTTCAGGGTTTTATTTTCACTTCAGCGAATTTGCATAATCACTGGGATGTACTCGATCAGTTTGAAGGTGCTGAATATGAGCGTGTACCGGTAGACGTCATGACGACTACCGGTCAGACAATAAATTCGTGGGTGTACCGGCTTAAGCCATTCGCTCATTTTACGCAACACTGCATTTACTGAATGCCCGTATTTAACGAGGTTCGAACGCATTATGATGACGCTATTCCGTTATGAAGGAGGCAACATGCGTTTTGAGAGACTGCAGTATTTATTTGATCCACTTTGCGGCTGGTGCTACGCCAGCGCGCCGGCGCTGGGTTACCTTGCTCAGCACCACGCTGATAAACTTGAGCTAATGCCCAGCGGGCTGTTCAGCGATGAGGGAGCCCGGGACATCACCGCGGAATGGGCGGAGTACGCCTGGTCTAACGATCGGCGCATCGCTTCACTCACCGGGCAGCCTTTCAGCGAGCGCTATCATCAGCTTCTGATGAGCGGTACGCGGTTTGATTCGACGTTTATGAATCGTGCTCTGACCATGGTTCGTGACATCAACCCGTCGGCCGAGACACATCTTCTTCATACGCTACAGCATGCCCGCTATGTTGAGGGGCGAGACACCTCAAGACCTGACGTGGTGGGTGATATCGTTGAGGACTGGGCCGGGAAAAACAACCTTGCGTTAAAGCATGAAGGAGTCACTCTGGCGCTTGAAACCGATAAAGCGCTGCGGCATATCACGGACGAGAGGATCGCGAAAGTGAAGCGTCTTATGAATCAGCGAGGTATCCGAGGAGTGCCTGTGCTGCTGGCGACGGTTAATGGCACGGAGCATATGATTAGTGGACATGCTCTTTACGGTGGTGCAGAGAAATTACGCGCTACGCTATCAACGCTTTCCTGAATGAATTTTCCAGCATGACGGCCATTCCTTAGCTAATCGGGCTGCAGCTGGCGTAAACCATTCTATATTGCACCGGGAACCCATTCTCTGACAGGTTCCCAGGTCAATATTAAATCCAGCAGGCTTAGTGGCGAGAAAGGCTGCAAAAACAGGCTGTTACTGCACAAGCTGTCAGAACTAATCCCAGCTGCTGCACGATACCGGCAAGTCCCAGCATCATTCCCAACAACATATAGTAGACTAATCCAAACAGCGCTCCGGCTGCCCCGGCCTGTTCACGATACTGCCTCAGGGCCTGGCTCAACACGTTTGGAATCGCGATGCCATAGGCAACCACAATCCCGGTCATCGGCAATAGGATCCATACAGATTGCTGTAAAACCCATGCAGCAATTCCCGATAACAGGGCCAGCAGGCAGGCATTCTTCACCAGTTGTTCTGGTGACAAACCGATAGACAACAGTTTCCGGTTCCAGAGGCTGCCCGACAGAGAAGCAAAAGCCAGTAAAATTCCCGTCCATCCGAAAGCCCTGGGACTCCAGCCCAGTTGCCCGAAAAGAAACGGCGCAAGGCTGTAGTAACTGAAAATCATAGTATTGAGCAGCACAACAAGCACTGCATTTTTCCACAGCCTTCCATCACCCGCCATTCGGTAAACCAGCCCGCCAAAACGGGTACTGGAAGTATTTTCCGACCGCGTTTCTGGCAGCAAGAATGCGGTCAGTGTCAGCAGAACCAGCGCCAGTGACCCCAGCGCAACAAATACGCCGGTATGTCCATACAGGCTAACCAGCCAGCCTCCACTCACCAGACCGAAAACCGGGCTGATTGCCAACGCCGCACCCATAACAGAAAAGACGCGGGCTAAGGCCGTCGATTCGTAACTATCACGTAACATGGTTTGAACGACAACGGATCCGGCTGCTGCCCCCATGGCCGCCACCATGCGAGCCATGAGCAAAATACTAAAGCCTGAAGCTACAAGCGCCAGTGCGGAACCGGTCCCGTAGCACAGTAGTCCGGCCATCATCGCCGGTCGCCGACCGATATGGTCGCTTAACCAGCCCCAGAGCGCAACGCCGACGGCAAACGCGACAAAATAGACAGAAAGTGTCTGCGCGGCACGTTCACTGCCTACCTGAAAAGCACGGGCAATGTCAGGCAATGCAGGGCTGTAAATGGTTTCGACCAGTTGAGGAAACATAATCAGTAATGTCAGAAGCCACAACGGTGGCTGTTTATCGGTGTTCATAACAACAATCCTCAGATAAGCAGAATATGCAGCTATCATTGCGGAAGTTGCCATGTCGAATTACCATTATTACGACTACATATATTTAAAATCGGACATTCAATGAAGATAAACCCTCAAGATTCTTTCGATCCGGATCTGTTCGACGATCTGGTTATCGGAATTGCATCCGATATGGGGGTACATGATTCAGGGATGCACAGCCACCTTCGTCATCAGTTACTTTTTTCGGCGGCGGGAAGTATCACAATTGAGCTGGATAATACCCTTTGCCTGCTTCCACCCAGGCGTGCGGCATGGATACCGGCCGGCACGGTTCATCGCGCCATAATGAAGGGTACGATGGCCTACCGTTCTCTGTACTTTTCTAGCACTTTACCGTTATCAGCATTACCTCTGCAGATTGTTGAAGTTAATCCCCTGTTCTTTGAGGTGATCGAGCGGATGGCATTCTGGCCATGGGGAATGCCCGCAGAACGACAAAGCAGTCTAATCAATGTTTTTTGTGAGGAAATTAAAAATGCCCATCGCGAAAACTGGACGTTACGGTTTCCCTCAGATATTCGCCTGAATACCTGGCTAAACACCATCCGCAATGGCGAATTACCCCCACGGCTTGGACAATTAGTCCAGAAGGTAGGGGCATGTGAACGCACGATAAGCCGTATATTTATCCGGGAAACGGGAATGAGTTATCAGAGCTGGAGGCAACAGTGGAGGCTGCTGAAAGCGATGGAAATGTTGTGCGAGGGTATGTCGCTAAGTCAGGTTGCACAGCAGCTAGATTTTGTCAGTGACAGTGCCTTTATTGTCTTCTTCCGCCAATATACGGGGACAACGCCGACCCGCTACCTCCGGCATTCAATTGCTGAACATCAGGACGTAACGTCGGTTTAACAGCCAGTCTGACCTGCTCCCCGTTGATTAATACACCCCGATGTTAGTAATGTCTTCATAAGCCACATGAGGACATCCCCATGAAGAAGCGTTTTTCCGACGAACAGATCATCAGTATTCTTCGCGAAGCGGAAGCCGGAGTTTCTGCCCGTGAGCTCTGCCGTAAGCACGCCATTTCCGATGCCACTTTCTACACCTGGCGCAAGAAGTTTGGTGGCATGGAAGTTCCTGAGGTGAAGCGGCTTAAATCTCTTGAAGAGGAGAACGCCCGCCTCAAGAAGCTACTTGCCGAAGCCATGCTGGATAAGGAGGCACTTCAGGTGGCTCTGGGGCGAAAGTACTGACGACAGACCAGAAGCGGGAAGCCGTTGAGTTTATGTGTGATGCGACCGGTCTGTCGCAACGTCGTGCCTGCAGGCTTACAGGTTTGTCCCTGTCGACCTGCCGCTACGAGGCTCAGCGTCCGGCAGCTGATGCGCATTTATCAGGGCGCATCACTGAGCTGGCACTGGAGCGCAGGCGTTTTGGCTACCGCCGCATCTGGCAGCTGCTGCGTCGGGAGGGCCTTCACGTCAATCACAAGCGGGTATACCGTATTTACCACCTTAATGGACTGAGCGTAAAACGCAGACGACGCCGTAAAGGGCTGGCAACCGAACGGTTTCCGCTTCTGCGCCCGGATGCGCCGAACCTGACATGGTCGATGGATTTCGTTATGGACGCACTGGCCAACGGTCGGAGGATCAAGTGCCTGACCTGTGTGGATGATTTCACGAAGGAGTGTCTGACAATCACCGCTGCTTTCGGTATTTCAGGCGTTCAGGTCACGCGTATTCTGGACAGCATCGCGCTGTTTAGGGGCTATCCGGCGACAATAAGAACCGATCAGGGCCCGGAATTTGCCTGCCGCGCGCTCGATCAATGGGCCTTTGAGCATGGTGTGGAACTACGGCTTATCCAGCCAGGTAAGCCAACGCAGAACGGATTTATTGAGAGTTTTAACGGACGCTTTCGCGATGAGTGTCTGAATGAACACTGGTTCAGCGATATTCTTCATGCCCGGAAAACGATTAATGACTGGCGGCAGGATTATAACGAGTGCCGTCCCCATTCATCGCTGGATTACCAGACACCAGCTGAATTCGCAACGGACTGGCGAAACAGGAAATATGAAGAAAAACCAACCGACATTACTAACTGAAGGTTGTATCTAATCCTGGGGGCAGGTCAAGTCTTCGCTCACAGCTGACTTGCTTCTTAGTTAGCTCGCCCGCTTTGTGCCAGGAGCGGTGACATGTTCCCAATTGTTTGACTCACGGCATTGCTAGCAAGAACCATGGATACTCAATGACAAACGTCTGCTGTTCGCTGTGAGTTCAATGGGTCGATGCAACGCTATCCTTAGCCATTGGGGGCAGATCACAGCATCAATTTATGCATAACGCCTCATTGCTCGAACCAATAAAAAATCCCGCAATAACGGGATTTTTGCTGATCCATTAATTGATGTGTTAATGAAAAATTTTTTTAAACTCACCAATCAGCTTCTCACTTTTTGACGATAACCTTGCTGTTATTCGATCACATTTGCATTTTGGGCAAACAGTAAACATATCGACCCCCTCAATAACGACATCACCGCCATTAACTATGGTTTCTTTCCAACCACACCTCACACATTCATATGTAGTCGGCTGTCTGGCTATAGGCATAACAGTCACCCTCGCGCTAAGACCACGCGGTCCTGTGATTTTTCAACGATTTTATAAGATCTCAATTTTGATAGCACGCCAACACCTCCTGCAGCGACAGCCACAGCTATAGCGCTTGCGGTAGTTGCGCTACCTAAGACAGTAACAGCTGCGCCGCCAGCTATTAGTCCAGAGGTTGCGGTAGCAGGCGCAGTTGCACCACCAGTACCTAAAGTTGCAATAAGTGAGTATGCAGCAAGACTTATTGCACCAAAAGCTATTGCCCATGCAGCTTTTCCTGTCGCCTTTATTTTTATTGTCTTACTAGCTAAATCTCCTTCAATAACGATCGTATCCAAGTCGTCTTGAACGGCTTTAGCCAACTCTTTTTCTGTAGTTACAGTACGCATTAAATACTCCACAATTTTTCTATTGAAGTAGTTTTTATCGGTCGAATCGTGTGAGAGCTTGAATAATATTAAGTAAACACCACATGCTCAACTAAAGCGACACACAACAAACATGAATTAAGCACCTAGCAATGGGCAGACAATCGATTTACCATAACGCCTCATTACGCGCACCGCTCAGACGTGCTCAGAGCGATTTGAGTGCGGAGTCGATGAAAAACCACAGCTTACTAGGCAAAAATTACGCAAAACAGCGCAGGTGAATCCTGAGAGCATGAATGGTTATGCATCAGGGTGCATGACTCAAGATTTGAAACGAAATATCTACCGGAATGTCTCTTTTACGCAAAATGGGCCCGCGGGCCCACTAGTGAAAACGGTGAGCGTGGGTACAATTTATTGCGTGCCCGTGAGCCGTTGGACAAACGCAGCGCGTCAGTGCACTCCCAGCCTGAACCCCAAATCATCAGTTTATGTTTATTTTTCACCTCAATAAGTCTGAGAACCTTATTTCATTGCGGCTAGCCCAGACTCCTTTCTACATATCTGCTGCAATCAAATGTCCGCTCCTCGCTCAAAGCTGTCCTTGGGCCTAACCTACGATAGCTTCGTGCAAAGAGCAGACATACATATCTTTATATTGAGAGACTTAAACCGCTTTGCTAATGAGGACAGGCGATCTGTGCCCAACACGCAATACGACTTCCACAACTCGTTCAGCGCTGAAACTCACCAAAGCCAACGTCTCCTGGGCTCCTGCCAGGCTCCCTGCCACAGGTCAAAACGTGTGAGTGGTTCAATTTTTTTTAGGATGGCAGCTTCACCCGCGGATGAGAGACTTCGCTCCGAAATGGAAATACCGAAAAGGCCTTCAGCGACCGGGAATATTTCACATTCTGACGTCAGCAATCCCAATGCTTTTTCTATCTTGCTACGTTCTGCTTTGATAATTAACTGAAGTCCCATCAGCTTTTAAACTCCACAATGGCTACTTGTTCAAGCGCTTGCCTGACCTGGGCCTGAACATGATCAGGGATGGATTGCCCTCTGATGTCATAGACGACCCGGCATGTGTGAATATGCGGTGGAAGCTGCGATAGTCCCCAGCCTATTCTGGCAATATTGTATGCAATACTGAGTCTTATCGATTCTGGTGATAGCAGACCGTGGTTGGCCACAAGAAGAAACTCGCCGCGTTCTTCATTTATAAACTCCGGGGTAAACATTATTCCTCCCTTCCATTGTCTTCGCCAACTTCTGGCAATTGAATGCTTTTTCATCAATGCCTTATCTTAGCAGGAATCCTGTTCGAGTTACGACGTCCGCTTGACGTTCAGAACGGATCTTAAACGTCGTTATCTCGTCAGCTCTTCGCTCATAGCCGCCCTAACGTTACCTAAACCCCGAACTCCCCCATAAACCTGGTAGCTATACAAACGGACCAGGCTGTTACGTTAATACGTGTTAATCACTTAAAAAGGAAATGCGCATGACCCCACATCCGCTGCGTCAGATCATCGAAGCCTGCGATCGCGCCATCACCACCAAAAACTATGACGCCCTGATGGAGTACTACGCCGAAGACGCGGCTCTGGTGGTCAAGCCCGGCATGACCGTTAAAGGTAAAGAAAACATCCGCAGCGCGTTTATTGCCATCGCAGATTATTTTCAGGATCAGCTGGTTGTCGAACAAGGGGAGATGCGGGTGATAGAAGGTGGCGGCAATGCGCTTGTTATCATGGAAACCATTCTGCGTTTTCCTGATGGCAAGGGTGGAAGAACGGAAATATCACGTCGCGCCACCTATGTTTTTCGACAGGAGAGCGATGGTCGCTGGCTTTGTACCATCGACAATTCCTACGGGACGTCACTCCTGGATACGAGGAACTGATTACTTTTATCACGACGTCAAAGGGGCGCTACCGCCCCTCCATACCAGCACCCTTAATGCGCAGTAATGCGCGGCTCCTTCACAAACTCCGCCAGCAGCCACACCATATCGTGCAGCAAGCCTGTTAGCTCTTTCGCTACATTCGCAGGTAGCGTTCCGCCCTTAACCGCTTGTGTCAGCGCCAGAGCATAGTCCACCTGGGTCACGGTATCCTGCCAGCAGTCCGGCACGCAGGAATTCAGTTTCTCACCCATGATCAGTTGCGCGATCAGGTCTGGCGGAAGATCGACATCGCAGAGTTCCCTTAGCTTCCGCAGGGCGTGCAGCAGACGCTCGCAAAGCGTCGTAAACATCGTTGCATCCTCGATTTCGACCAGCACACTCACCAGCGCGGCACAGTTGTCGGCAACGTCAAAAAGATCGGCATCAGCCGGAAGCGGCCGGGAGATAAGTTGCAGAATGACGCTTTCGTCAGACGGGAGGTAAGTCAGGGTTGGGATCGTAGACATCGTAAGGCATCCTTCTATATGTAGTTCAATTAACTACCCAATGAGTTCCTACGCCCGAGGGGTAGCGCTGACAGAGGTAGGAATACCGCCCATATAGAAAAACGGCCAGCCTTGCGGCTGCTCCGCCAGCGCCACCGCAATTGTAACGGGATCGGCGCTGCCGCGACATACGAAATGTCACTATATGGTAGATACGGGTTCCTACGCCCGATTGCGGATGTGCCGCAACGCAGGCACTTTACGACCCCGATCGGTTTAAGAAAAGACATAGCCCTTAATTTCACAAGGTTACTTTGCGGTTTGCGAGGCGTCTTCCAGAAACGTTCTGTCTGGTCAGGAAAAGCACTCCCCACCAAATTTTGCCCCAACCTCCTCTGCTGAACTGATGTATTGTTTTCGCACAATGAACGCCCCTAAAGGACACCTGCGCAATGATAAACATTCTCGGTAAAACCACCTCGATCAACGTTCGTAAAGTGCTCTGGACCTGCGAAGAAGCCGGTATCGCGTACCAGCAGGAAGATTACGGCAGCGGCTTTGCCTCCACCGAAACGGATGAATTTCGTGCGCTGAATCCTAACGCCATGGTGCCCGTGCTGATCGATGATAATTTCGTTCTGTGGGAATCCAACTCTATCTGCCGTTATCTGGCGCGCAAGGCAGGACGTTATGATCTGCTGCCGTCAGAGCCTCAGGCCTGTGCCAATGTCGAACGCTGGATGGACTGGCAGGCAACCGAGTTCAATAACGCCTGGCGCTATGTCTTCCCGGCGCTGGGGCGTAACAACCCGGACTATAACGATGCCGAAAGGATTGCTGCGGGGATAAAAGAGTGGAACGGGTGCATCACCCTCCTTGAGGGGCAGTTACAGCGCACCGGTGCCTTTGCCGCAGGCGAAGGGTTTACTCTCGCAGATGTTGTGCTCGGGCTGTCGGTGAATCGCTGGAAAATGACCCCTTTCGACAAACCTGATGTACCCGCCGTTGATGCCTGGTTTGAACGACTCAACCAGCGCCCGGCATTTTTGCGTCACGGTAATAACGGAATGGTGTAGAAATACGGCCGGGCGTCGCCCGGCTTTTTCGCACGCATACCTTTTGCTAACCCTGCCATTTCCCGCCACAATATTGCATCGACTCCGTTTAATCGCGACTCATGCAACGTCTTCACACTTATCCCGACATCCGGGCAATGTTTCGTCGACTCCTGATAGCCACCCTCACTGGCGTACTGGCCGCGCTGGCCGTTGCGGTGTTCCGCCACAGCATGTATCTGCTGGAGTGGCTGTTTCTCAGTAACGACAGCGGCAGCCTGGTGAATGCCGCCGCCGCGCTCTCTCCCTGGCGGCGCGCACTGACGCCTGCCCTGGGTGGGCTGGCGGCCGGGTTACTGTTATGGGGATGGCAACGATTTACCGCGCAGCGCCCTCACGCCCCAACTGATTATATGGAAGCGCTGGAGACCGGTGACGGTCAGTTTGACTACGGCGCCAGTCTGGTGAAATCCCTTGCGTCACTGCTGGTCGTTGCCAGCGGGAGTGCCATTGGCCGCGAAGGCGCGATGATCCTGCTTGCCGCCCTCGCCGCCTCCTTTTTCGCCCGCCGCTTTACGCCGAAATCCGAATGGAAACTCTGGATCGCCTGCGGCGCCGCGGCCGGGATGGCCAGCGCCTACCATGCTCCGCTAGCCGGAAGCCTGTTCATTGCGGAGATTCTGTTTGGCACGCTGATGCTGGCCTCGCTTGGCCCCGTGGTTATTGCTGCGGTGGTGGCGCTGCTCACGACGCATCTTTTAGCGCCCGGAACCCTCACGCTCTATGACGTACATCTGAGTGGCATACTCAACGCGGCAGATTATGCCCTGTTGCTCGCTATGGGTCTGCTGGCGGGCCTCTGCGGCCCACTGCTGATGTGGCTGATGACGTTCAGCCATGGGCTATTCCTGCGTATCAAACTTTCACCGCCGTGGCAACTGGCGCTCGGCGGTTTGATCGTCGGGCTGCTGTCCCTTTTGACGCCTAAGGTATGGGGAAATGGCTACAGCGTGGTTCAGGCTTTTCTGATCGCGCCCCCGTTGCTGTCGGTCATTGCCGGTGTGTTTATCTGTAAACTGCTGGCGGTACTGGCCAGCAGCGGCTCGGGTGCGCCGGGAGGGGTATTTACGCCTACGCTGTTTGTCGGTATGGCGACGGGGATGCTGTTTGCTCAACTTTTCGCGCTGTGGTTACCGGGCTCTGAGACGGCAATTTTGCTGGGGCTGGCAGGGATGGCAACGTTACTCGCCGCAACCACACATGCGCCCATTATGTCGGCGCTGATGGTCTGTGAAATGACCGGGCAGTATTTTTTACTGCCCGGCTTGTTGGTCGCCTGTGTCGTGGCGTCCGTGCTGTCGAGGACGTTACGCCACGACTCGATCTACGGTCAACACGCCACCGAGGGCAGAGAGATCGATGTATTGCGCTAACTCGCGCTGCTCTGCGCGGGGCAGGTACGGCAACTCACCGACCAAAGGCCCAGGCAGTTTTGTGCTCAGCACGTCGATGATTTCAGCGTAGTGCGCAAGTCCTGGGTTGATGCGGTTTGCCACCCAGCCAATCAACGGCAGGCCGTCATTGGCAATGGCTTGTGCCGTCAGCAGCGCATGGTTAATGCAGCCTTCCTGGATACCCACAACCATCACCACAGGAAGTTGTTCCTGCACCACCCATTCAGACAGCGGGCGCAAATCATTCATCAGGCTGCGCCAGCCGCCCGTCCCTTCAACCACAACGTGATCAACCTTCCCGCTCAGGTTTGCCAGGCCATCAGACAGCAGGGGGTAATTAATCATACCGCTGTGCGCCACGCTGCTCTCCTCTTCGCTTAACGCAATTGGATTAACCGCGTCATAAGGCAGCTCCAGCGACGAGACGCTTTGCAGCACCAGAGCGTCTTTATTACGCAATCCCTCTGGCGTCTCTTTACTGCCTTTTGCGACCGGTTTGTACCCTGCAACGCGTTTACCGCTTGCAGCCAGTGCCTGCAGTAATGCGCGGGATACCACTGTCTTGCCGACAGAGGTATCTGTACCAGTAACAAAGAAACGCTTAAGCATGACTCGCTCCACCTCTTGGGTATGCTTCGAAATATAAACCAGGTAAATAATTCAGTGGGGGAAGTCTACGGGATGCGTGCGCTACCCGGCTTGAGATAGCGCAATTTTTCTTACATCTGCGGAAAAGAGTTAACCCTGTAACAGGCGGATCAACAGCGAGCCGTTATACATGGCATCTTTGACCAGCGCCGCACCTGCCATCGTGCCCTGGTTGGAGAATTGGGTACTTTCTACCGCAATATTTTTGCTATACGCAGGGAGCGACTGCTGATGAATGCAGGCCGAAATAGCCGGGAAGAGGATCTCCGCCGCCTGGCTGAGCGGTGAACCAATCAGGATTTTTTGCGGATTAAAAAGATTCACCATAATGGCCAGAATGCGGCCAACGTTGTTACCTACACCGGTAATAATGTCCTTCGCCAGGAGATCGCCCTGACGCGCGGCAGCGCAGAGGGAATCCACCGTTAAGGGTTGTCCGTGTAGCGAGGAACTCATGGACTGGCCGAGCCTCGCCTGCGCCAGTTCCAGCACGCTTTCCACGCTGGCAATCGTCTCCAGACAGCCATGGTTCCCGCAATAACAGCGTTTACCGTAAGGGTCGACCTGGGTATGGCCGATTTCGACCAGACTACTGCTTCCGGCATGCAGAAGGCGTCCGTCAGTGATAACACCCGCCCCGACGTTATGATCGATGACAACCTGAATGACGTCTCGCGCACCACGTGACGCGCCAAACAGTGCCTCAGCCATCGTCCAGGCGCTGATGTCATGCTGAATATAGACCGGCACACCGGTATGGTTTTTCAGCACTTCACCCAACGGCATCTCTTTGACATCGTCGTAAAACGGCATACGGTGAACAATGCCGTTTTCGGTATCAATAATGCCCGGCATGGTGATGGCTATCGCCGTTAAGCGTTCAAGCCGCTGCTGATGGCGGATAAAGAAGTTATCAATATGCGAGACAATCGCATCGAGGAGCGGTTCCTCAGCATTGAGCGGCAGTTCAAGCCTGTCTTCCACCACCAGTTTGCTGCTCAGGTCGCGCAGCGCAAGGAAGATTTCTCCCCGACTGATGCGCAGTGACAGGTAGTGCCACGCTTCCGTCTCGACCACCAGCCCGACCGCCGGACGGCCACGGCTGCCCGGCTCCTGGATCTCGGTCTCCTGAACCAGGTGGGCTTCCAGCATTTCGCGGACAATCTTGGTGATACTGGCAGGTGCCAGTTGTGCCAGGCGCGAAAGATCGATACGCGAAACCGGACCAAGCTGATCAATCAGGCGATACACCGCGCCAGCGTTGGTCTGCTTAATCTGATCAATATGCCCTGGCTGACTATCAGCAACCACCTCGTACTCCCTTATTTTCGAGCTTCGAAATAAACTGTGGGCTATGGTGAAGCACTTCCATGGCCGTCGTCAAATATTTACTTAGCCATGTGATTTACTGCACATTTTTACCCGTATTTCCCTATAAATATCGCCCTGCAGAGGCGCTAATTAACTGCTGTTTAAAACGCTGAGCGGCATGACTCTGTTCATGATGTTTTGACCATACCAGCCACATCTCTGAAACGGCGTCCTCTTCAGCGATGGTAACCCAGCGCATTTCGCGCAATTGTACCCGTTTAAAGGAGGCCGGAAGAATAGACACGCCCAGCCCGGCAGCGACCAGACCAATAATGGTCATCGCCTCCCCAACTTCCTGGGTGATAACCGGGGCAAGATCGTAGCGGCGCATCAAACCCAGAATATCATCATACAGGCCCGTCCCGACCTGCGGGTCAAAAAAGACAAACGGCTCTTTTGCCAGCTCTGCCAGCGTGACAGACGGACGCGAAGCCAGCGGATGATCGTGAGGGATCATCGCCATCAGCGGTTCGCGCAGGATCACCTGCCACGACAGCGTGTCCGGCAGTTGAGTGTTACGCATCAGTCCCAGATCCAGCGAACCTTCATTCAGTGGCGCAATCTGTTCGCGGGTATTAATTTCGCGCGTCTGAATATGAACATCCGGAAAATGCCGGCGGAATGAGGAGAGTGTCTCCGAGACGGCGCTGATAAACGGTGCGGACGAAGTAAACCCGATCCGCAATTCTCCAGTTTCCCCGAGATACAACCGTTCTGCCCGGGCCGCGGCCTCCTCGACCATACTCAGGATTTGTCTGCTGTCGGCCAGAAACTGTTTTCCCGCCGCCGTCAGACTCACGCTGCGGTTAGTACGGGCCAGAAGACGCGCCCCAACCTGCTGCTCCAGGCTCTGAATCTGCTGGCTTAGCGGTGGCTGAGAGATATTCAGTCTTGCTGCCGCGCGGCCAAAATGCAGTTCTTCGGCAACGGCAACAAAGTAGCGGAGGTGACGCAGCTCAATATTCATATTTTTAAAGTATCATTTGAGATTATTAATATATTAGACAGAATATTTACATTTTCCTACCCTGATCGTGTGGTCATACCCGTCACCAGAAATCACGGGGATGTTTAAGCAAGGAAACTGTGTGAGTCGTACAACTGCCATTGATATCGATCCGGCCAGAGATATCAATGATTTACCCGTAGCATCTCAGCCGGTTCAGTTCATTAAACGCGGTACACCTCAATTTATGCGCGTCACGCTGGCGCTCTTCTCAGCGGGTCTGGCAACGTTTGCATTGCTCTATTGCGTTCAGCCGATCCTGCCCGTTCTCTCTCACGAGTTTGGCGTATCGCCTGCCAGCAGCAGCATTTCGCTCTCAATTTCCACCGGGATGCTGGCAATTGGCCTGCTCTTTACCGGCCCACTTTCCGATGCCATCGGTCGCAAACCGGTGATGGTTACCGCGCTGATGCTGGCCTCGGTCTGTACGTTACTCTCGACCATGATGACCAGCTGGCACGGTATTCTGGTGATGCGCGCGCTGATTGGTTTATCGCTCAGTGGGGTTGCCGCTGTAGGGATGACCTACCTCAGCGAAGAGATCCACCCGAGTTTTGTTGCCTTCTCAATGGGGTTGTACATCAGCGGGAACTCCATCGGCGGGATGAGTGGGCGTCTGCTGAGTGGGGTATTTACGGACCTCTTTAACTGGCGTATTGCGCTGGCTGTCATTGGCTGCTTCGCCCTTGCCTCTGCACTGATGTTCTGGAAAATTCTGCCGGAATCGCGCCATTTCCGCCCCACCTCGTTGCGCCCTAAAACGATGTTTATCAACTTCCGTCTGCACTGGCGTGATAAAGGGTTGCCGCGCCTGTTTCTGGTCGGCTTCCTGCTGATGGGCTCCTTCGTCACGCTGTTTAACTATATTGGCTACCGCCTGATGCTCTCACCGTGGCATCTGAGTCAGGCCGTTGTCGGTTTGCTTTCTGTCGCTTATCTGACCGGAACATGGAGTTCTCCAAAAGCCGGAGCGATGACGGCACGCTTCGGGCGGGGACCGGTGATGCTGGTATTCACAGGCGTGATGTTACTCGGCCTGCTGTTGACGCTCTTCTCCTCCCTGTGGCTGATTTTTGCTGGAATGCTGCTCTTCTCCGCGGGATTCTTCGCCGCCCACTCGGTCGCCAGCAGTTGGATAGGCCCACGCGCCCGTCGGGCCAAAGGTCAGGCGTCGTCGCTTTATCTGTTTAGCTACTATCTCGGTTCCAGTATTGCCGGGACGCTCGGCGGCGTGTTCTGGCATAACTACGGCTGGAACGGCGTGGGGGGGTTTATTGCGCTGATGCTGTGCGCCGCGCTGCTGGTTGGCGCCAGTTTGCATAAACGTCTGCATTAACAATCCACCGCCTTCGTGTTTAAATCAAGCCGATGCTAATTTTTGTCATCGGCTGATTCAGACACGAGGACTTCATGAAAAACAACAACTACCAACAACTCACCCGCACCTTCCAGCGTCTCTCCCGATTCTCCCACCTCTCCTCCATCGCCAGTTGGGATATGTTCACCATGATGCCGCCAGGCGGCAGCGCTGCCCGTGGCGAGGCGCTGGCGGAGATAAGCGTCCTGCAACACCAGATCCTGACCGATAAAAAAGTCGGCGACCTGTTAGCGGCGGCGGCAGATGAAAATCTGAATGATATCGAACAAGCCAACCTGCGCGAAATGACGCGTCAATATCAGCAGGCCTCGCTGCTGCCAGAATCGCTGGTGGAAGCCAAATCCCTGGCGGGCAGCAAGTGTGAACACGCCTGGCGCACGCAGCGCCCCGCCAACGACTGGCAGGGCTTTTCCGCCAACCTGAAAGAGGTGGTCAAACTCAGTCGCGAAGAGGCTCGCCTGCGGGCCGAAGCCAAAGGCTGTACGCCGTACGACGCGCTGCTGGATATTTTTGAGCCCGACATGACCAGCGCGCGTCTGGACGTCCTGTTCGGCGATATGAAATCCTGGCTGCCGGACCTGCTGGCAAACGTGGTGGAAAAACAGGCTCAGCGTTCGTTTGTTCCACCGCAAGGCCCCTTCCCGACAGCAACACAGCGTGAGCTGGGGCTGGAAGCTATGCAGATGCTGGACTTCGATTTTAACGGCGGACGCCTGGACGTCAGTGCGCACCCGTTCTGCGGTGGCGTACCGGAAGATGTGCGAATTACCACGCGTTATGATGAGGATGAACTGCTGAGCGCGCTGTTTGGTGTGATTCATGAAACCGGGCATGCCCGCTACGAACAAAACCTGCCGCGAGCGTGGGCAGGACAGCCTATCGCTCTGGCACGCTCCACCGCCATCCATGAATCCCAGAGCCTGTTCTTTGAGATGCAACTCGGCCGCAGTGAGGCCTTCCTCAAACATCTCCTCCCTGCAGTGCACGCCCGCTTTGGCAGCCAGGCGGCGTTCAGCGAAGAGAACTTTATTGCCTGGAACCAGCGCGTGAAGCCGGGCTATATTCGCGTCGATGCGGACGAAGTGAGTTACCCGGCACATGTGGTGCTGCGCTATGAGATTGAGCGTGCGCTGATCAACGGCGAGATCGAGGTGGACGATATTCCCGCCCTGTGGGACGAGAAAATGCAGGCCTGGCTCGGATTATCCACGAAAGACAACTACCGCAACGGCTGCATGCAGGATATCCACTGGACCGACGGCGGTTTTGGTTACTTCCCGTCCTACACGCTGGGCGCGATGTATGCTGCACAGCTATTCCATGCAGCAAAGACTGCGCTTCCGGGTTTACAGGCCGCCATCGCTGAGGGCGATTTTTCCGCTTTGTTTGACTGGCTGCGCCAGAACATCTGGCAGCACGGTAGCCGCTTTACCACGTCGCAGTTAATTACCCAAGCGACAGGTGAAGATCTGAATATCCGCTACTTCCGGGAACACCTGACTTCGCGTTATCTGTAATCTGTTTGGCCAGGCTGAGGGATCTCCAGTAAATTTTTTAAGCAGAAGCGATTCAGATTTTCCAGGCGTAATAATTGACTCGCAGCGACGCCCTGGCCCGGGGTCGCCAGGGTGGCGATTGAGCCACCCTGGCACGTTCACCGGTCACGTCGTTACAGAGTAGCAAGGAACATAAAGTGAACGGAATGACCACTACAGCCGTAGTTCCCCCCTCACTCCTGCCCTCTCCCTCTGTACACCCTCAAGGGAGAGGGGGTCATCTGTGCAGGCATTATTTTCTGGGAAGCCCCGGCAATGTACATATGGTTACACAGCGATACCAATCACTCACGGAAACCTCGAATTTACAGGGATATAGTTATTTCAACGGCCCCGCAGTGGGGTTAAATGAAAAACCAAATTCGAGGGTATGAGAATGAATAAAGTATTAGCTCTGGTTGTTGCCGCTGCTATGGGTCTGTCTTCTGCTGCGTTTGCTGCTGAAACTACTGCAACCGCTGCACCGGCTGCCGCTCCAGCTGCAACCACTACTGCTGCTCCAGCAAAAGCGGTTCACCATAAGAAACATCATAAAGCAGCAGTGAAAAAAGAAGCCGCTGCACCAGCAACCGCAGCACCAACCGAGCAGAAAGCTCAGGCTGCCAAAAAGCACCACAAAAAAGCCGCTAAACCGGCTGTAGAGCAGAAAGCGCAGGCCGCTAAAAAGCACCACAAAAAAGCGACCAAACCAGCTGTAGAGCAGAAAGCGCAGGCTGCTAAAAAGCACCACCACAAAAAAGCGACCAAACCAGCTGTAGAGCAGAAAGCTCAGGCCGCTAAAAAGCACCACAAAAAAGCAGTAAAACACGAAGCTGCTAAACCAGCTGCACAGCCAGCTGCGTAAGAGTACAAGCTTAATCGTGCCCTTCGGGGCACGTTGGTAAACCGGCGCTGAACCGGAACAGGTTCCGCGCCGTTTTTTTATCCGGAGGGCGTATGCTGCGACGCTATCGGTTTGAGCTGATCCTGATCCTGCTTATTTTATGCGCGCTCATCGCAAGCCATTTTTATCTTTCCTGATTGTAGCACGCTGATTTTACTCCCACTTTAGCGCTGTCCCGTCTATAGTATTTTCATAGGGTTCACTTTTAATAATCATAATTACCCCCACCAGAGTGTGATATGCGTAAATCTGTTGTGTTGTTACTGGGAACGTTTGGTCTTTTTTCTGGATTTTCACATGCGGATGATGGCGGTGATGACACCATTAGCGCGAAAGATCTAAAAACGCTTTTTTTCGGTCATGATGACCGGACTCGCGTCACCGATCCTACCCAGGCGCCCTGGGATGCGATAGGGCAACTGGAAACCGCCAGCGGTAACTTGTGTACCGCGACGTTGATCACCCCGCAGCTTGCCCTGACGGCCGGCCACTGTCTGTTGACACCGCCAAACGGTAAGCCAGACAAAGCGGTTGCCTTGCGGTTTGTGTCGCAAAAAGGAATCTGGCGCTATGAAATCCACGGTATTGAAGGCCGGGTTGACCCTTCTCTCGGCAAACGCCTGAAACCCGATGGTGATGGCTGGATAGTGCCACCGGCAGCCGCCTCATGGGATTTTGGCCTGATCATTTTGCGCTACCCGCCTTCAGGTATTACGCCGCTGCCGTTATTTGACGGAGATAAAGCCGCACTCACCGCCGCCCTGAAAGCTGCCGACCGCAAGGTGACGCAGTCAGGCTACCCTGTTGATCATCTGGATGCGCTTTACACTCACACCGACTGTGTTGTGACGGGCTGGGCACAAACCGGCGTGCTTTCGCATCAGTGCGATACGCTGCCAGGCGACAGCGGTTCACCGTTAATGCTGAAAACGGATAACGGCTGGCAATTGATTGGTGTCCAGAGTTCCGCGCCTGCGGCGAAAGATCGCTGGCGCGCAGATAACCGGGCGTTGTCTGTTACCGGTTTTCGCGACAAGCTGGAAGCGCTGGCGCAACAGTAAATCAGCACTGCCTGATCTGATGTAATTCTCTGATTGACTCAATTGGCATCGGCTGGCTGAACCAAAAACCCTGCAGTTGATCGCAGCCAGCCAGCCGTAGCAGTTTCATTTGTTTCTCGGTTTCCACCCCTTCCGCCACCACCGCCATGCCCAGCGCATTGGCGATCCGCACTGTGCCGCTGACCAGCGCTGCCGCCTGTTCATCGTTGCCCACCAGCCCGGCCAGTGATTTCTCAATCTTAATGGTGTCGAAGTTAAAACGCCGTAAATACCCAATACTGGAATAGCCCGTGCCAAAATCATCCAGCGCCACCGCGGTTCCAAGCGCTTTAAGATTGGCTATTGCCATGCGGGCACGCTCCGGGTTTTCCAGCACATAGGTCTCTGTTACCTCAAGCTGCAATCTGTTGGCCGGGAAACGCGTGGTCTCCAGCACACTGGCCACTTTGTCTTCAAATTCGGGATCGCGAAATTGTGCAGGAGAGATATTCACGGAGAGTTTTAACTCACTGAATGGCTCCAGATCCTGACAGGCCCGCTGCAAGACAAACTGGCCCAGTTTGTAAATCAAACCACTGGTCTCTGCAATGGTGATAAAGGTGTCCGGGTCAAGTGGCCCGCCCGGTCGACGCGGCCAGCGAACCAGCGCTTCGACACTGCTCATTTTCTGGCTGTGAGCGTCAATAATTGGCTGGTACCAGACCTCAAACTCATCGCGTTCCAGGCCGCTTCTGATCTGATTCTCAATCGCCAGCTTACGTTCACGGGTACTGTTCAGCGCCGCGTCATAGTGGGTGATGCGCCCTTTTCCACTCATTTTGGCGTGATACATGGCAATATCCGCACGGCGAAACAACTCAGTACTGGTGCATTCGATCAGGGTGCCGCTGGCAATACCTATACTGGCGCCGATATGGATTGTGCGCTCCCCTAGCCGAATCGGGATGTTGAGAAAATCCAGCACCGAACGGGCAAACGCAGTGGCCTGCGCTTCCGCGCCATCACCGCCGATGGTCATGGCAAATTCATCGCCGCCCATGCGTGCCAGCATCCCTCCCGGTGGGACGCGTTCATTCAGCGTTTTCGCTATCACTACAATGAGATCGTCACCCACGCTATGGCCGTAGATGTCATTGACATCCTTAAAGCCATCCAGATCGATAAACACCACGCTTTTGACGTCAATATCGCCGCGTAAACTCACGCGATCCAGGTCTTCGATCAGCGCACGTCGGTTCGGCAGATGGCTTAACCAGTCCGTTCTCGCGACCATACGCGCCTGATTTTCTCCACGCGCAAGTTTGTACAGCCCCACACCGCTCACCAGAATGAAGAGCAGGATCAGCGCCGACGCCAGCACCACAATCTGCCTGATATCAGACGATGCAGCCCGGGCGGCTTGTGCTCCCGGAAGACGAGCCTGCCAGTTCAGGTATCCCAGTAACTCTCCTGCTGAACTGCGCAGGGGCATACTCAGATTATTGATTTTTTCAGGGGTAAAATTGAGGTTATCAATCTGAAAGGTCGTCCCCAGATCGGATAATATTTTCGCGTTCAGATGACGCGTAATCACCAGATAGCGGCGTGTTCCATCGGTAACCTGTAAATCTCCAACCATCGGGCGAATCAGCCCTATCCCAATAAATGCAATGCCGTTACGCGTTCGGGTGATGCCCGCATAGATATTTTTATCACCGGGCAGTGCTTGTCCGTACTGGTTAATAAGCCCTTTGAAGCCTTTACCAAAAAAATCAAGGTTCGTCTCTTTGAACGGTTGGCTTTGAAACGATCCCCAGATGACATTGAAGTGTTCATCAAGAACGAAAGTGCCGTCATAAAGGTTGTTAATTTTAAAGCCAGCGCCCCAGGTGTTATACAGCCAGTTGGGATCCAGGGTTGGACGGTACGTCTCGTGTACCGCATCGTCCCAGACAGCGTTATCCAGGACCAGAGAGGAGACTCGGTTGACGGATGTCTGAATGGCACCCTGCACGGAAAGTGCCGAGCGGTGTTCGTCAATTTCATTGGTTTTCGTGCTGATAAGGTGCAGGGATAGATAGAGCAGTGCGACAATGGAAATGATTAAGCCGATCCCCGCGATGAAGACCATGGCAAACAATGTTCTCGCAGTAGGAATATTGCGCCAGCTCAATGTGCGATACATCAGCCATCCTCTTCAATGTTATGCTTTTCTAAGAGTACTACAGGCAGCGAATTTCGCTGCCTGTAAATAATGGCTGTCAGTATATCAGGCGAGTTTTATCATGATCATACCAGCAAGCAGTAATATCAATCCTACCCAGCCTTTGTTATTTAAACGCTGACCGAAGAGCACCCAACCTGCTGCCAGCGTGGCGGCGATACCAAACCCTCCCCAAAGCGCATAGGCAACAGAAAGGTCGATTCCTTTTACCGCCTGGGACAGGGCACTGAACGCCCCCAGAACCGCCGCAATCGACATCAGTCCATACACTTTACGGCGAAAACCATCCGAGAATTTCAGCAGGACGTTAGCCAGAATTTCCAGCACGATGGCAAAACCCAGCCAGGCCGCATGAACCCATTCAAACTGTTGCATGGTTCTGCTCCTTCTGCTGTTTTGTCGGCTTACGAGTACCCGATTTAATCAGCACAATACCCGCAACCAGGGTCGTTAACCCGGCAACCTTCATCGTGGAGAGCGTTTCGTCAAATATCATGACGCTGAACAGTGTAATCAGCAAAATACCGATCCCCTCCCACAGGGCATAGGCCACACCCAGCGCAATTTTTTTCACTGCAAATGAGAGGAAAATATAAGAAAGTGAAATCATCACCAGCATTAAAATAAAACCGGTGTTGCCATCGCTGACACTTGCCCATTTCATCGACAACGTGCCGGTAATTTCAGCGATAATAGCTAGAGCTAATAAAATCCAGTAAAACATGTTTTTCTCCTGCTTGAGAATATAATCCATCGTGGCCCGCCGCGAACAGCAAACCAAAAAATATGAAATTAAATCGGACAGCTAAGCGCGTAGCGCCAGCTCAGGCAGAAGATGTGACTATAGTGCGGTGCGCCAGTGTTGCTCACCAGAAAGCAGGCAGAAGGAAGAGGAAAATACAGCAGTATTGTTTGAAAAGTACGTCCTGAACAAATTGTCCATAAAATTACAATTATCCGCGGTGTTGCTTCTCGTCTTTGCGGATCAAAATTGTCCTCGGTAGTTAAACACGCCAGATTTGTACCATAAGTCAGGATTTTACTCAAAGTCTTTGCAATTCTTTACCCACCCCGTTTGATTTTGGTTACTTTATTACAGCGGGTTTCGCATTTATTATAAATAAAAAGATTATTCCGGAGTCACCATGGCTAAACCCATCATTACCCTGAACGGGTTAAAAATTGTCATCATGCTGGGCATGCTGGTGATCATTCTGACAGGCGTTCGTTTTGCCGCCGACATCATTGTCCCCTTTGTTCTGGCGCTGTTTATTGCGGTGATCCTTAACCCGCTGGTACAGCGTATGACTCGATTACGCATTCCGCGCGTACTGGCGATCACCCTGCTTATCAGCATCATTATTATTGCGATGGTTCTGCTCGTCGCTTACCTGGGGACGTCGCTCAATGAACTGGCGCGAACATTGCCGAAATACCGTTCGTCACTGGCGATACCGCTCCTGCAAATTGAACCCTGGCTGCAGCGTGCAGGCATAGAAGTCTCGGTTGAGGAACTCCTGAAATATATCGATCCCAACGCGGCCATGACGCTTGTCACCAGCCTGCTGGCGCAACTCTCCAATGCCATGACGTCTATTTTCCTGCTGTTCTTAACGGTGGTGTTCATGTTACTGGAGGTACCGCAGCTTCCCACAAAGCTGCAGCAGATCATGGTTCGTCCGGTTGAAGGTATGGGGGCAATTCAACGTGCGCTGGACAGCGTTTCCCGCTATCTGGTGTTAAAAACGGCCATTAGTCTGGTCACAGGAGGGGTGGTCTGGGGAATGCTCATGGCGCTGGATGTCCGCTTTGCATTTGTCTGGGGACTGCTGGCGTTCGCGCTTAACTACATCCCTAACATCGGCTCCGTACTGGCAGCAATTCCTCCTATTCTTCAGATGCTGGTTTTCAGCGGGTTCTATGACGCGTTGATTCTGCTGGCAGGATACCTGGTGATTAATCTGGTGTTCGGCAACATTCTTGAGCCACGGATGATGGGACGTGGACTGGGGTTGTCCACACTGGTGGTATTTTTGTCCCTTATTTTCTGGGGCTGGCTGCTCGGACCCGTTGGGATGCTGCTTTCCGTTCCGCTGACCATCATTGTGAAGATTGGCCTGGAACAGACGGCAGGTGGGCAAAGTATTGCCGTGCTGCTGAGCGATATGAGCCATCAATAGCGGTCACGCCATCATCGACAGGATAGGCTTGCCGGTTCTGCCACCTTCACGGTACGCACTTAGCGCCCTCTGCCATTCCGTCAGAGGGTACACCGTGGCATGGCTGTACTGGCTACCACGCAACTGCGGCCAGATGCGTTCGAACTCGGCATGCCACGCCTCCACGCTGAGCGCATCGAGATAGTTACGAATATGAAACCATGCCACGCGCGGCATGGGGCGCTGCTGACGGAAGGTTTGCCCGGAGAGCAGTCCGTAGCAAACAAACATGCCCTGCTCGGGCATCACGTTGAGAATAGCTTCCGCAAGCGCTCCTCCGGTTGCATCGTAAACAACATCGGCACACGCAGCGATAGCGCCGATTCTCTTCGTATCCTGTTGCGCGACGGGAATGATCCCCATCGCATCCAGCCTTTCAGCATGTACAGGCGAACGGTGAATACCGTATACCGCTTGCGCTCCCCTCTGACGCGCCCACTGCGCGAGCAGAATGGCACAGTCAGAACCGGCAGCCGTGAGCAACACCCGCTTTCCCTGTGGTGGATAGTGAGCGAGCATCATCTGCGCCGCCAGCGGATTGATATAGGCCCGTGCGGCCAGGCGTGAGTCGATATTGTCCGGAACTGGGATCGTATACTCAGCCGGGCAATCAACATAGCGCTGCCAGGTTCCCTGCCCCCGTAAGGGTAAGACGCGCTTGCCCACCAGCCCCGTGAAGGGGGCTGGTGCCTGGGTCACAATCCCGACGCCTTCATACCCTGCCACCGCCGGTAGCGGCGTCCGGTGGCGATAGGCCCCGGTAATGGGGATAAGATCGGACGCGTTCACCGGGGAAAACAGCATTTGCACACGAATATGACCTGGAGCAAGCTCGCCCAATGGCGCTGTTTCCGGCTGCAGAACAGAATCTGGCTCGCCAAAACGTCGATACCAGAGGGCCAGGTTTTCCATTACGATCTCACGGCTGATTACAGAATGGCTACTCGCGCCAGCCCATTGCCGGTGCGACATGTTTGAGAATGGACTCAATCACATGCGCATTGTAATCCACACCAAGTTGATTCGGCACGGTCAATAATAACGTATCGGCCTCGGCAATCGCCTCGTCCTTTTTCAACTGTTCAATCAGCTTATCAGGCTCTGCGGCATAGCTACGTCCGAAGATTGCACGCGTTTTCTCATCAAGATAACCGACGCTATCGCTGTCGCTCCGGCTGGAGCCGAAGTACATCCGATCGCGATCGTCCATCAGCGCAAAAATACTGCGGCTAACCGAGACTCGTGGCTGACGCGTATGCCCTGCTTCCGCCCACGCCTGACGGTAAGCGCGGATCTGTTTTGCCTGCTGAATATGGAACGGCTCACCGGTTTCATCGTCTTTTAAGGTAGAACTTTGCAGGTTCATTCCCAGTTTTGCCGCCCACACTGCCGTCGCATTCGAACCGGCGCCCCACCAGATACGCTCGCGCAAACCGGCGGAATAAGGTTCAAGGCGCAGCAACCCCGGCGGGTTCGGGAACATAGGTTGTGGATTCGGTTTTGCAAAACCTTCTCCACGCAATACCTCGAGCAGTACCTCGGTATGGCGGCGTGCCATATCAGATTCGT
Source organism: Enterobacter sp. DVT3837 (assembly GCF_056238685.1). NCBI lineage: Bacteria > Pseudomonadati > Pseudomonadota > Gammaproteobacteria > Enterobacterales > Enterobacteriaceae > Enterobacter > Enterobacter sp. DVT3837. Next base: position 1,056,283 of record NZ_JBWDLA010000002.1, read on the forward strand.
TTTCCCCTTCCTGCGGGACATAGCCAAAATGACGCCAGCCATCAATAACCTGCTCCGGGGAACCCCGGCTGATTCCAAGCTGCAAACGCCCACCTGAGATCAGATCCGCGGCTCCGGCATCCTCTGCCATGTACATCGGGTTTTCATAGCGCATATCAATGACGCCAGTACCGATTTCAATGGTTTTCGTTTTGGTGCCTATTGCGGCCAGCAGAGGGAACGGGGAGCTCAGTTGCCGGGCAAAGTGGTGCACACGGAAATACGCGCCGTCTGCCCCCAGCTCTTCGGCCGCCACGGCCAAATCAATGGACTGAAGCAATGTATCCGCTGCTGAACGCGTGCCGGACTGCGGTGAAGGTGTCCAGTGACCAAACGACAGAAACCCGATCTTTTTCATAACGATTTATCCTGATGGGACTTTGCATCTCACCTACTTTACGCATTACCCGGTGAGAATAAACGCCGTTTATTTAACGGAATGATTCAAATAAATTGACAGAATTGAGGAGTTCGTCATTACGCTCCATAATGGGATATAATATCCCCCACTCTTTTCATGGCAGGTAAAACCGGCAATGGCTTTGATCCCTAAAAACTACGCGCGGCTGGAAAGCGGCTATCGCGAAAAAGCATTAAAAATCTATCCATGGGTGTGTGGTCGCTGCTCGCGAGAGTTTGTTTATTCCAATCTGCGTGAACTCACGGTTCACCATATCGATCACGACCATACCAACAACCCGGAAGATGGCAGCAACTGGGAACTGTTGTGCCTGTTTTGCCATGACCATGAACACTCGAAATACACCGAAGCGGATCAGTACGGTACCACCGTGGTTGCAGGGGAAGACGCGCAAAAAGACGTGGGCGTCGCCACGTTTAACCCGTTTGCCGATTTAAAAGCGATGATGAATAAGAAGAAATAAACTCGCACCGCCCATACCAGCCGTATGGGCGATTCTCGGGGCAGTGTGACAGCAGGCCGCCCCTCTGTTTTACGCCGTCGTCAACGCAAAACGGTCTTTCAGCATACGGGAGATTTCTCCCTCCGCCAGTTGCTGTATTTCAACCCCATCCGCAGTGATCGTCTTCAGCACATCGCCCAATAAAATCTCACGTCCTTCCGGGCGATGCTGCACCACCACCAGCTTCTGGACAAAGATGGCATCCGGATGCGTGGAGTTAAGGTAGTTGGCCGGAACGAAATCAATCCATTCCTGAGGCGTGAGATCAAAGCCGTATTGACGGGCCCATTCCCCCTCCACTTTTGCCTGAAGCAGATATTCGCCCTCTGCGCTACGGCTAAGCCGAAACGTGTCGAAATCCTGGGTGATATCGACATCAAGCGTGTCCAGCGCCATCGGTGCACGGATGCCGTAGCTGCCGAACCCGAGATCGCAAAGCCACTGTCGACTATCTACCTCAGCGATGAGCGCCATGTGGGTTTTCGGTCGTCGCGCAGGGTAGAACATCGGGCGTGCCGCCACGAAACGGTAAGGAATACCTACCGCCTCCAGCGCCATGGCAAAAAGACCGTTCACCTCATAGCAGTAACCGCCGCGCCCCTGCGTTAACACCTTATCGGCAATATCGTCTGGTGCCAGCGAGACAATTTTGCCCGCCTGCACGTCCAGATTTTCAAAGGGAACTGAAAAGAGCTGATGACGCATAAGCGCATGTAACGTGGCCGTATCGGCAGCCACCGGTCCGGTGTAGTTTATGCGTTTGAAATAAGTAGAGATGTTGAAATTATTGCTCTGCATAATGCCTCCTTGTCCTGAACATGTCGGACACTATAGATGGCGCGCATCATTGGCTGTATAGTCAGTTTTATCGAAAATCAGCCTGAACAGATGCCCATGTCTGCCCCATCTCCGTCGTCCCCACATTACCGCCGAATAGCTGAGATGCTCCGTCTAACACTGACTTCTGGTGCGTTGCGGGTCGGCGACCGGATGATCTCCGCGCGTAAACTGGCCGAACGCGAGCACGTTAGCCTTCCGACGGCGCTGGAAGCCCTTCGTTGCCTTGAAGCAGAGGGGCTGATTGTGGCGCGTCCGCGTTCGGGCTACTTCATCTGCCAGACCAGCATCACTCCGCTTGCGGAACCTTCGCACTCCGTACCTGGTCCGGTCCCTGTGACAATGTCCGCCGTGGCCCGCTCGCTGTTCAGCAGTGCAGAAGCCCGTCTGATACCGTTGGGCGCAGCCCTGCCTGACCCCGCATGGCTACCCGGCGATATGCTGCAACGGGCGTTGCACTCTGCCGTCCGCCGTCTGGACGCACACGGACAAAGCTATAGCCTGCCTCCGGGAAGACGTGATTTACGAAGTAAGATTGCCGCGCGTTCTGCGCAATGGGGAGCCCGTTTCGGCGCGGATGATCTCATCATCACTGCGGGTGCAACGCAGGCGCTGCGCCTTGCCCTTCAGGCAGTGTGCCAGCCAGGTGATGTCGTAGCGATTGAGCAGCCTGCCTACTTTGGTACACTCCTGCTGCTGGAAGATTTAGGCCTAAGAGCCTTAGCGATCCCGACCGATCCCGTTGAAGGCCTGTTACTGGAACCGCTGGCTGACGCCATTCGCTACCACCGCCCCGCTGCCGTTTTGGCCTCACCCACCGTGCAAAACCCTTTAGGTGCCAGTATGCCCGTTGCGCGCAAGCAAGAGCTTGTTGCTCTGCTTGAGCAGGCAGAGATCCCTTTAATTGAGGACGATGTCTATGGTGACCTCGTTGGCGAAGGGCAACGCCCTCCGGCCTGCAAAGCGTTCGACCAGAGCGGAAACGTGATTTACTGCAGTTCGCTCTCTAAAACGCTTGCGCCAGGCTGGCGGATCGGCTGGATTGCCGCCGGGCGCTACCACGTGCAGGTATTGCAGACGCGTATGGCCGGAGAGTGGGCAGGTGCGCCAATGCTGGAAGCCGCAACGAGCGAGATCCTCGCAAGTGGCGACTACGATCGACATCTGCGGCGGTTAAAGCACCGGATCGCAGAGGGAATAGACGCCGTCGTTGCGCGGGTCGAGACGAGTTTCCCACCGGGGACACGTGTTAACGTGCCCACTGCCGGTTTCCTGTTGTGGGTAGAACTTCCTCAGCAGATCAACGCGCTGGAGGTGCATCGTCGTGCGCTGGCGTTGGGCATCGGCGTCAGCCCTGGCCCGCTGTTTTCCCCTGGCGCAGAATTAACGCACTTTCTGCGGCTAAACTGCGCAAACGAACCAACGCCCCGCCTGCTGAATGCCGTGGAACAGATTGGCGCGCTGTGTCACGAGCTGGCTGGCAGAAAAGTCGTAAAGTTACGGGTCCAGAGAGATTGAAGGGTTGGGAGATATCTTTTTTAGACTCTCGTGCATATTCCTGCCCTGCCATACCTTATTATCAGCCCGTGAGTATAACGCGCCGATCGTCACTGCCCCCCCTTACAGTCAGGGAATAATACGTGCCGCTCTCAGCTGCGCGAACAGGTTGAAAAACATCTCATCGGTTGCCTGCATTCGCGTGAAGCCAGACCGCCGAAGCTTGCTGCCATCACCGAACATGTCGTAATTCCAGCTAAAGACGAAATCGGCAAAATGTCCGTCATTCAGCTGCATAATATCCGTTTCTACCAGCCGATCTCTGGCAAGCTCGCGCCATACCTCACGATAGTCCTTAAACAGCTGATGAAATGACAACCTCACGGGCGGAGCAGATTCCAGTTCAAACCAGCGTGCGATGCGCGGCCATAGCTCACTCCAGCGCCAGATATCTCCGTTATTCACGTTGAAAGCCTGATTCTGCGCCGCAGATGTCGTGGCAGCCCACAGCGTTGCCTCGGCCAGCAACCCGGCGTCAGTATGATCAACGATACTGTGCCAGGTCTGCTCGGTACCGGGAAAGCGCAAAGGTAGCCCCTGAGCCTTACACAAAGACGCATACAGAGCGATGCTCAGCGCCAGATTCATCGTGTTGCCGGGCACGGTACTTCCCACCACGCCCGGTCTGATGGCATTCCAGTGCCAGCTTTTCCCATGCTGAAAATCGCTGAGCCACGTGAGCTGAGCGGCGTTAAATTCTGCACCCGGTACGCCAGGATCGCTTTCGCGTGCCGGGGTTTTGAACGGCCCCAGATGTGCACCATAGACTTTGTACCCCTGCATCAGGCTGACCGTCTGCAGCGGTGCTGTTTTTTCGATATGACTGACCAGATGACGCAGCATCGTAACGTTCGGCTCGACCATGTCTGTCCAGTTTGCTGCGTTCGCCCAGGCGCTGTAAAAAATATGGGTGATATCACTCAGGGGTTGCAGCACCTCTGCGCTGTTCTGCGCATCCAGTAAATCGACGTTCACCATCGGAATAGCATCCGGATGGGTCACTGCATGGCGACTAAGACCGATCACCTGCCATTTATTGTGCAGGAGCGTTTTGACGAGCTGTCTGCCCACAATTCCGCTGGCACCAGCGACCAGCGCGACGTTTTGTTGCGGCATCTTATTCATGAAGTTTCTCCAGAAAGGGTGACAGGCGCAGTGTCATATATTATTTTTTTATTGGATATCCCCTTAAACCGATGGCACTTATCAGAAAAATCATTAAATGAATAATAAACTCAACGCCATTTCCACCTTTCTTTGCGTTGCAAAAGCAGGTTCCTTTTCTGCCGCCGCCCGCCAGAGCGGGATGAAGCAATCTGCGGTCAGCCAGCAGATCGCCGCCCTTGAACAAGAGCTTGGTGTCGTGTTGCTGCATCGTACAACGCGATCAATGAAGTTGACTGAACAGGGAGAGCGTTACAGCCGTGATATGCAGCTTGTGCTGGATGCCATGCGGGAAGCTGAGATGCGGCTGGATCCTGTCGATCAGCAATTTCAGGGGAGAGTGCATGTCCAGCTGCCGAGCGGGCTGGGCCAGATCTTTTTGCTACATTTGCTTTCGCTGCAACGCCTGCATCCAGAATTGCACCTGATGCTTTCCCTTGATGATCGCATTGCCGACCTGGTGACAGAAGGGGTGGATGTCGCAATACGACTAAGCAGTGAGCCTCCTCTGGCGCATGCGGCTCGCGTGCTGGCACGTGTTGAAACCGCGCTGTTTGCCGCCCCTGAATTTCAGGCGGTGCACAGCGTCAGGGAGCTGGCGACGCTGCCACATGTACGATTTAGCGGCATCCCGCTGGATGCCCCATTGCGGCTGCTTTCTCAGGAAGAGACCCTCGACGTGAAGGTGAATACCGTTTTCCGCGCCAATACCAGCGACGCGCTATTACAGGCGCTGGAGTCAGGCATCGGAATCGGAGGCATGCAGCTACCGCTTGCGGCCAGAGCATTGAAAAATGGCACACTGGTGCCGATCTTACCCGCCTGGCGGTTACCCGACCGATTCCTCTATGCCGTTTTCCCTGATGCCCGCTTTATTCCACAGCGCGTCCGACGTGTCGTCAGCGTGATTGAGCAATTACTGCCTGAGATCATGAAGAAAAACTGAACATTCCCCCCGCAAATCACGTGCACTTTTTGACCATAAGGAATAGAGTATTTTCACCGTATCCTCTTCTTTATGGAGCACATATGCCCGATTACAGTTTCTTCAGGAAAGGCCCGGATCTCGTTGCGATCGAGAGCGCAAACATCGATGCAGCTTCTCAGCTGACCGCTCAGGGGTTTGAAAAGCAGTTTGAGGAGATCAGCGCTGCGGATGAAAAAACGGCGCTTACCCGCTTTGCTGATATCCATAAAAATAATGACATCGATCGCCATAACTTCCTGGCAGGTGCGGGCCAAATGCCGTTGATCGGCGTGCTGACGGCGGCGGCAACCTGGTTGACGCAAAAGAAATAACGCAGGAGTACTCTACCTCGCCACCGGCAAATCCGCGTACCGCGTGGTATAAGCCGGAGACAGCATCTCGCGTTTCATTGCCCAGGATTTCTCAATCCCCTGCCCGGCAAACCATATCTTCCCTTTGCCGGAATGATTGACGCTATCGATCATGTCCATCAGTGCCGCACTGTTGACGCGCAGACGGTTATCGTCAAACAAATTAAGCTGGGCGACACCCGTACTGAAAAAGTCCGCCAGCATCACCCCCGCTTTCATGTAGCGATACCCGTCAAGCCATATACGCCCCAGCGCCTCCGTGGCTGCACGGATGATATCGCGTGAGTCGTTGGTCGGCGTCATCAGGATGGTTGAAGCCTGATTGCCGTAATAAATTTCGTTGTCGGCATGAGGGCTAGTGCGCAAAAACACGCTGATAAAGCGGCAGTATTGATGCTCGCCGCGTAGTTTTTCTGCTGCACGTTCCGCGTAGGCGCAAATGGCCTGATGCATCTCTTCGTATTGCGTAATCCGGTGTCCAAACGAACGGCTACAGATAATTTGCTGCTTTGTGGGAGTAAACTCTTCCAGGTCAAGGCAGGGTTCACCGCGAAGCTCTCGCACCGTGCGCTCCAGTACCACGTTAAAATGTTTACGAATGACCCAGGATGAGGCATCCGCCAGCGCCAGTGCCGTGGAGATCCCCATCGCATTGAGTTTTTTCGTGATGCGCCGTCCAACGCCCCACACCTCGTCTACCGGTACATTCGCCAGCAGTTTGCGCTGCCGCTCGCGATCCGATAAATCCACCACGCCACCGGTACTCGACCACCGCTTGGCCGCATAGTTGGCCAGCTTCGCCAGCGTTTTTGTCGGGGCAATACCGACGCCAACCGTTAAGCCCGTATTTTTAAGTATCTGCGCACGCATCTGACGACCAAACGCTTCCAGCGACATGCAGTGGCTGACACCTGACACATTCACGAACGCTTCATCAATGGAATAGATCTCTATTGCCGGGGCAAGATCGGTCAGGGTTTGCATCACCCGGCTGCTGAGGTCGGCATAGAGTGCATAATTCGAACTAAAGACGTACACCCGGGAGGGGTAGCTCTTCTCTTTGAATTTGAAATACGGCTCACCCATTTTTATACCGAGCTGCTTTGCCTCCCGCGACAGTGAAATAATGCAGCCGTCGTTATTCGAAACTACCACGATAGGTTTCCCCTCCAGATCGGGACGGAACACCTTCTCGCAGGAGGCATAGAAACTATTCACATCAACCAGCGCGAACATGTTTATGCGTTTTGAGTGTGTGGGTAACAACCCCGAAGATTTGCAGCTCCTCTTCGGACTGAAAGGTGATCGGCTGATAGCGGACATTATGCGGCAGGAGTCTCAGGACCGGACGGGTCTGCAACTCTTTCACGGTAAATTCACCGGCGACCGACGCCACCACGATATCGCCATGTTCAGCATTTAACGAGCGATCAACCACCAGCAGATCGCCGTCGCCGATCCCGGCGCCAATCATCGAGTCTCCGCTCACCTTGACGAAATAGGTTGCACTCGGGTGTCTGACCGCCAGCCTGTTGAGATCGAGGCGATCCTCCACATAATCCTGCGCAGGGCTTGGGAAACCACAGGCAACACGCTCCAAAAATAAAGGTAATTCAATGTATTGCTTTGGATGATAAGAAAAGAGAGTGTTCATAAATGCCTTTCTCGCCACATACTGTATATAAATACAGTATTACGGATAATGCCCCAGGATCAAGGTCATTTCCGCAGACGATCCCAAACGCATTGAAGTTTGAGAGGATTTAATTCAGCAGCAGCTTCTGCAGGTTACTCCACCACCACTTTCACCTTCGGCTTCGACAACAAAATATGAATAAGCTCGGTAAACGGAACCGGTTTAAAAAAGTAGTACCCCTGCTGAAAGACGATGTTATTGCGATTGAGGTAGTCTAGCTGCGCCTTCGTCTCTACGCCTTCCGCTACAATGCTGATGGAGAGTTTACGCGCCAGATCCAGCACACAGTCGAGGATGCGGGTAGAGTCCGCATGCTCGTTCACCCGGCTGACGAAGCTATGGTCAATTTTGATATAATCAATATGCAGATCATGCAGATAAGAGAGTCCAGAATAGCCGGTACCAAAATCATCCAGTGCAATAGCGAACCCTTTTTCATGGAGCACATTCAGGGTCTGGACAAGGTTTTCATCAATATCCAGCGGTTCCCGCTCTGTCACTTCGATCACCAGGTTCAGATTTTTTCTGACGAAACTATCCTTGTACTTCAGGCACTCATCCAGGAAGGTCGGCATCGCAATGTGGGGGGCACTGAAATTCAACCCGACGTGAAACCCTTCCGGTAATTTCGTGGAAATCGCGTTCATCTGTGTCGTCACCTGCGCCATCAGGCTTTGCGTCAGAGGAACAATCAGCCCCGATTTTTCAGCAATGGGAATGAATGTAGCCGGAGAAATATAGCCCGCCTGCGGATGCTTCCATCTTGCCAGCACCTCCACGCCCCGCAACGTGCCTTCTCTGCCATTCACCACAGGCTGGTAAAACGGAACGATTTCCCCCCGGGCAATTGCGGTACGAAGTGACTCTTCAGGCAGGGTGTTTTTGTTCAGATACTTATGCAAAACGTAAGCGGCAGTACCGGAGATCAGCAGTAAAAACAGCATGATGCCTGCCCCGTGTTCGATCAGCCTTTGTACGCTAAACAGAGGAGGAAGATTATATCTGACGCTATAGGGGTAATTTCCCGACCGGGCCTGCCCGACCTGTGTTTCCTGGCGATGAGTGATGGTGAAATTGCCGGAAGCATCAAGAGCGTAACCGCCCACCACCAGTGCGTAATTAACATGCTCCAGGGGCGTACTCAGAGCGTCACGGATATGGCTATCGCTCACGCTGACCATAATTCGATTGGTGGCAAAGTGGGTCTGAAATAACAAAACAGGTCGTCCGTTTACCGTATCGCTCGCCGGCGTGAGCAGTAATTCTGAAAAAGGTATATCATTAATATTTAATAATAAAATACGATTCCCCGGCAGAGATGAACACCAGGGTTGCCCCTTTTTCAGAATAACGATGGTTCTGAGATGGGGTTGCAGAGCGGCCTCCGTACCAAGCTGATACTGCCCATCTGCATCACATCCCTTCGCAATAATTTCCGTCGCGGTTCTGGCTGCAACCCGTGCTTCATCAAGAATGGCATTGATATTGTTAACGGCGTATCTGGCTCCCGACGAGCTATCAACCCGAGCTGAATACCAGAGCTGTATATTGAGGATAAAAACGCCAGCAATAAAAATAGCCACTGCTGTTATGACAGGAATAAAGACATTGCGCATTGCCGTCTCAACTGTACTTAGCATTATCAGTACAAAGAGCATGGTCGACAACATTAAAAAAAACCACTGAAAAAAGAGACAAATCTCAGGGTGTTGCAAACAAAAACCCGGAATTTTTCCGGGCTTTGCTTATATCAGGTTTAGTCCACCAGCGAATTTAGCGTTTTCACGGCTTCAGGCGGTAGGTGCAGTGCCCCCGCCGCAAGGTTTTGCCGCAGATGCGTCACGGAAGAGGTTCCGGGGATCAGCAAGATGTTCGGGGAACGTTGCAACAACCACGCCAGCGCCACCTGCATTGCCGTTGCGCCCAGTGAATCAGCAACGGCCTGCAGCCCGGAAGATTGCAGTGGCGTAAAACCTCCGAGCGGGAAGAACGGTACATACGCAATGCCCTGCTGTGCCAGCCCATCCACCAGCGCATCGTCCTCCCGGTTTACAATGTTGTACATGTTCTGCACGCACACCACCGGCACCATCTTCTGCGCTTCCGCAACCTGAGTGGCCGTCACATTGCTCAGACCAATATGACGCACCAGCCCTTGCTGTTGTAACTCTGCCAGGGTGGAAAGCGGTTCCGCAATCGCCCCTTCCGCAGGCCCGTGTGTGCTGAACATAATTCGCAAATTCACCACGTCCAGCACGTCAAGCTGCAGATTACGCAGGTTGTCATGCACCGCCTGAGTCAGTTCCTGCGCGGAAAAGGCCGGCAGCCAGGCACCTTTACTGTCGCGACGGGCACCGATTTTGGTCACGATAGTCAGATCGTCCCGGTAAGGATGAAGTGCTTCTCGGATCAGCTGATTGGTAATATGCGGACCATAAAAATCACTGGTATCAATGTGGTTCACCCCCGCCGCGACGGCTTCACGTAGCACCTCCAGCGCGGCCAGCTTATCCTTCGGTGGACCAAAGACGCCCGGCCCGGCGAGCTGCATCGCGCCATAGCCCAGTCGTTTAACCGTCCGCGTCCCGAGCGCGTACGTCCCGCTTTTATCAATGCTGCTCATGTTAACCTGCCTCATAAAAATGATCCGGATTTACAACAGGTTCCCTGAGAGAACCCTTGGTTAAGCGCGAGTTAAATTAAAGTTTAAATTCTCTACGACGATAGTATTGGAGTACCCCTGCATTTTCTCTAACGGACGACCGCTATGCTGAAAAACCTGCACGTGATTACCGGTATTATCTTTGCCCTCACCATATTCTGTCTGTTGCAAGTTGTCACGGGAGGGTTGTTCTACTCTGCTGTCAGCAACGATCGCCATAACTTCCAGAACTCCGGGGTGCTCAATGCCCAACAGGAGAGTCTGAGCGACAGCGTGAACACGCTGGTGAAAACCCGCGTCACCGTCACCCGCGTGGCGATCCGCTACCTGAAAAACCAGCGTGACCCGGCTTCCCTTGCGGCGATAAACAAACTGCTTGGCACCGCAGGCGACTCGCTGGCAAAAGCCGAAGCCTACAACAAAGAGTGGCAGAAACTGCCGCAGGTTAAGGGTCAGGATGCGGCATTAACCGACGAAATGCAGAAGTCCTGGAACCAGATGCACGAAGTGATGCGTTTATCGATTGAGTACCTGCGTGCCGATAACTACCAGGCCTATGGCGATCTGGACGCTCAACAGGCCCAGGACGATATGGAAGCGGTCTATAACCGCTGGCGTGCCGAAAACAACACCCTGCTGAAGGCCGCAACGGAAGAGAACCAGAGCAGCTTTACCCAAATGCAATGGACGCTGGCGGCTATTTTGCTGGCCGTTATCGCGGTACTGGTAGTGATCTGGCAGGGCTTACAACATCTGCTGTTAAAACCCCTCAACACCATTATGAACCATATTCGCGCGATTGCGGGCGGCGATCTGACGCAGGATATCGTCATCACGGGTCGCAATGAGATGGGTCAACTGGCCGCAGGTCTGCAGGATATGCAGCAGTCGCTGGTGACCACCGTCAGCGCCGTACGTGGGAGCACTGACTCCATCTACACCGGCGCTGGCGAAATTGCCGCAGGCAGCAACGATCTTTCCGCCCGCACCGAGCAGCAGGCCTCCTCGCTCGAGGAGACCGCCGCCAGCATGGAAGAACTGACCGCAACGGTTAAACAGAACTCCGATAACGCCCGTCAGGCTACGCTACTGGCGAAAAACGCCTCTGAAACCGCAGCCCGTGGCGGTCACGTGGTGGATAACGTTGTTCGCACCATGACCGAAATTGCTGACAGTTCGCAGCAAATTGCGCACATTACCGGCGTGATTGACAGCATCGCTTTTCAGACGAACATTCTGGCACTTAACGCAGCGGTGGAAGCTGCTCGTGCCGGGGAGCAGGGTCGTGGTTTTGCGGTTGTGGCAGGCGAAGTCCGTACGCTGGCGAGCCGCAGTGCGCAGGCGGCGAAAGAGATCAAAGGGCTTATCGAAAACTCCGTCAGCCGGGTGAATACCGGTTCTGAGCAGGTTAGCGAAGCAGGCACCACCATGAAAGAGATTGTCGCTGCCGTTACCCGTGTGACCGATATTATGGGTGAGATTTCGTCGGCATCCGATGAACAGAGCCGTGGTATCGAACAGGTAAGCCTGGCCGTTTCACAGATGGACAGTGTGACACAGCAAAACGCCGCGCTGGTGCAGGAGTCCGCCACGGCGGCGGCGGCGCTGGAAGATCAGTCTGAACAGCTGCGCCAGGCAGTGGCGGCATTTCGTCTGAACGGCAAAGAAAAAGTCGCAGCCCCGCGCCCGGCCAATGTGAAGACACCGCAGTTGCTGCGTCCGGCAACGACAACCGCCTCTACCGACAGCAACTGGGAAACGTTCTAAGTCTATGGCGGGCGAGGCTATCGCCCGCTAGCGGCTGCGCTTGGCGTGCCGCTCCCAGTTTTCCTGTTTCGCTTCATCGGATTTTCGTAGCGAAACATAACATGCCCCGCTGCCGCCGTGATGCGGCAGCGCCACGCAGAAAGCCTGCACTTCCTCAAACTCGGTTAACCAGCGCGCCAGATAGCTGCGCACCACATTAGGATGGGAGTTCTGCTCACGCCCTTTCCCGTGAATGATGATCAGGTTACGTAACCCGTCACGTCCGGCCTGGCGAATAAAAGAATACAGCATCTGACGGCAGCGTTCGGCGGGCTGACGTAAGAGATTTAAGCTGGCCTGGCGGGCATATTTACCCGTGCGTAGCTTATCAATAACGCCCTGCTGCACCCCTTCGCGCTGGAACGCCAGCGCCTCTTCAAGGGGCAGAAGTTCCAGAAAGCCCAGGGTCAGGAAGTTATCCAACTGTTCGGTATCCATCTCCTGGCGCGACCGCGTATTGCGGCTTGGCTGCCAGTGAATATCCGGGCTGCGCTTCAGGGGCTGGACATCCTCCATGGCGTCAAGAAAAAAGGATTTGTCGTCAGGGTTCATGGATATCCTCCGGCTACATCTGAGGACTGTACTATACCTGTGCCAGACAGGGGCCTCAATAACCGTTATACCGCGAGGTATGGTATAAATATTAACCTGATGAATAGATATAATAATCCCCCCACAGACTTAAATCACACTTAACTAAAATTTTAGCAAAGATAAAATAAGTGATTTGTGTTAAAAATTCGTGAAATCAATCACTCACCCGCCTTTCAATTTTCAGGAAAGGTGTTATAACTAAATAAACCTGCCCCATGGATATAACACTCAGGATCTGCGAAAGGACGCACTGCTGTGTGTACTGTAGGGTCTGTCTGATGTCGGGCAGACCCTGTTTTTTTTTATTATATAAACTTCACTCTACAACTATTTTTCTCACTTCTCTTCTGAATTGCGTTATTAACGATTCGGCAAGAGGCGTCTGACGTGAATCACGGCGCTGAACTAAATAATATGCCGCTTTTGGAAGCGACTCGATAACCGGGATCATGACCAGACGGTGCGCCAGCAGCGGGTCACAGCCCAGTTCCAGTGGCAATATACTTAAAAAATCACTTTGCGCGACAAGGCTAATACAGGAAGTAAACGTTTCACAGACCACACCAATCCGCGGTATTTGTGAGCGATGGTTAAATACATCCTCTAATTGCTTATAATAACTTCCCCGTGGCGTCGGCATTGTCCAGTTATAATGCAAAAGTTCATTAATAGAGGTTGCTCCTGTCGCCGGATGCCCTTTCCGGCAAAATACCGCAAACGGTTTTTCGAACAGCTTTTCAAACGTAAATTCATGGTCGTAAGGTCCCTGATAATAGGTGTTGATGGTAAAGTCCAGTTCCCCCTGGCGTAGTTCATTGATCATCGACACCAGTTGCCCTTCCATAATCCGGACTTTGACCTGCGGGTGCTGCGCATGAAAGCGGGTGATGACGGCGGGCATGAGGCTGCGTGAAACACTGGCCCCCATCCCAATGTTGATTTGCCCGGCCAGTTCCCCCTGCCGCTGGCGAATGTCATCCTGCGCCGCACGTAACTCTTCCAGAATCAGCCTGGCGCGCGGGTAAAAACCTTCGCCACATTCGGTCAACGCCACGCCCTTACTCCTGCGCACAAAAAGCTGCGCCGCCATGCCTTCTTCCAGCTCTTTGATGGATTTGGTCAGCGCCGGTTGTGACAGATTGAGCGCCCTGCTGGCACCACGAATACTGCCCTGGCGCGCGACTTCAACAAACGCCCGGATTTGATGAAATTTAATCTGAAATGACATAGCCCGACCGATAACCGTTGTTTATCAGAGTAAAGAAACTGTCATCTACTTTAATAGAAAGGGATGTGCGAGGGTAATTCCTGAACGGTTAAAACTGTGAAAAAACGGTTAGTGATAAGTAAAAACTATCACATCGTGAAGCAGTTCACATATTTTAATGATAACAGGAACAGATATGGACACACTGGCGCAATACATCCAGACATTAACGCCGCAGCTAAGGGCATGGCGTCGCGATTTTCACCATTTTGCAGAATCCGGCTGGGTGGAGTTTCGTACCGCCGCGAAGGTCGCGGAAATCCTTGACTCAATGGGTTACGAACTGGCGATGGGCCGCGACGTAGTGGATGCCGAAAGCCGTATGGGGCTGCCTGATGACGCCACCCTTGCGCGGGAGTTTGACCGAGCCCGTGCACAAGGCGCGCCTGAGAAATGGCTCGCGCCGTTTGAAGGCGGATTTACCGGGATTGTAGCGACCCTCAATACCGGCCGACCAGGGCCGACTCTGGCGTTTCGCGTGGACATGGATGCCCTTGATTTAAGTGAAGCGCTCGACGACAGCCACCGCCCGTATCGCGACGGATTTGCCTCCTGCAATCCTGGGATGATGCACGCCTGCGCGCACGACGGCCATACCACCATTGGTCTGGGACTGGCACAGGTGCTTAAGCAGAGTGAATCACAACTCAATGGTACCCTCAAACTGATCTTCCAGCCTGCCGAAGAAGGGACGCGCGGCGCACGCGCCATGGTCGCTGCCGGAGCGCTGGACGACGTGGACTATTTCACGGCCATCCATATTGGTACCGGCGTGCCTGCCGGTACGGTTGTCTGCGGCAGCGATAACTTTATGGCGACGACCAAGTTCGACGTGAACTTTACCGGCGTTGCCGCACACGCAGGCGGTAAACCGGAGGACGGGCGTAACGCTCTGCTCGCCGCGGCGCAAGCCGCCATCGCCCTGCACAGCATTGCACCGCACAGCGAAGGTGCATCCCGGGTGAACGTTGGGGTAATGCAGGCGGGCAGCGGACGCAACGTGGTGCCTGCCAATGCGATGATCAAGGTTGAAACCCGCGGCGAAAGCGAAGCCATTAATCAGTATGTCTTTGAACGGGCACAGTCTGTTATTACCGGCGCGGCGGCACTCTATGGCGTGACGGCCGAGATACGCCTGATGGGAGCCGCCACCTCCAGCGCCCCCACCCCCGCCTGGGTCGATTATCTGCGCGAGCAGGCAGGCCAGGTGTCCGGCGTGGTGCATGCCATTGATAACGTTAAAGCCCCGGCGGGTTCCGAAGACGCCACGTTAATGATGGCCCGCGTGCAGCAGAACGGCGGCATGGCGTCATATATGGTGTTTGGCACGAATTTGAGCGCCGGACATCACAATGAAAAATTCGACTTTGATGAGCAGATAATGGCTGTTGCCATCGAAACGCTGGCGCGGACTGCGCTTAATTTCCCGTGGACGCGAGGTGTGTGATGCAGGAGAACTACGCTTTTATTGCCGATGCGATCGACACGCGATGTCGGATGTTAACCGATATTGCCGACGAGATTTGGGATCATCCCGAAACGCGTTTTGAAGAGTTCTGGTCAGCTGAACGGCTCGCCAGTGCGCTGGAGGCCGAAGGCTTCACGCTAACCCGTGAAGCGGGTGGCATTCCGAATGCCTTTATCGCCAGCTTCGGCAGCGGGAAACCGGTTATCGCTCTGCTGGGCGAATACGACGCGCTGGCCGGCTTAAGCCAGCAGGCGCACTGTGCAGCAGCGCAATCCGCCACGCCGGGAGCTAACGGCCACGGCTGCGGGCATAATCTCTTAGGTACCGCAGCATTTGCGGGGGCAATGGCGGTAAAAAGCTGGCTGGAACAACACCGTGGTAGCGGAACAGTGCGTTTTTACGGCTGCCCCGGTGAAGAAGGCGGCTCCGGAAAAACCTTTATGGTGCGTGAGGGTCTGTTTGATGACGTCGATGCCGCCGTCACCTGGCACCCGGACGCGTTTGATGGCATGTTTAACGTCAGTACGCTGGCCAACATTCAGGCCGCCTGGCGTTTTCACGGCGTGGCGGCGCATGCGGCCAACTCTCCCCATCTTGGACGCAGCGCGCTGGACGCCGTGACACTGATGACTACTGGCACCAACTTCCTTAACGAACACATCATCGAAAAAGCGCGCGTCCATTACGCCATTACCGATACCGGGGGCATTTCACCCAACGTGGTGCAGGCGCAGGCCGAAGTGTTGTACCTGATCCGCGCCCCGGAGATGGCCGACGCACAACAAATCTATGAACGCATTGGGAAAATCGCTCAGGGCGCAGCGATGATGACCGAAACCACCGTCGAGTGTCGCTTTGATAAAGCCTGCTCCAGCTACCTGCCGAACCGTACGCTCGAGGCGGCGATGTATCGCGCAATGCAGCACTACGGTACGCCCGAATGGACCACCGAAGAGCGCGATTTTGCCCGCGAGATCCGCGCCACGCTGACGCCAAACGATCTGCAAAACAGTCTGAAAAATATTGCTGCAACAGGCGGGGAAGCCGGTAAAGCCTTTGCCCGCCGCCACCAGGAGACGTTGCTGGTGGACGACGTCGCACCGTATGCCATTACTGACAACGTGCTGGCGGGTTCAACCGACGTGGGCGACGTCAGCTGGAAAATGCCGGTCGCCCAGTGCTTCAGCCCCTGCTTTACCGTCGGCACGCCGCTGCACACCTGGCAACTGGTCGCTCAGGGGCGTACCTCCATTGCCCATAAAGGCATGCTGCTGGCCGGAAAAGTGATGGGGGCTACCGCGCTAAATCTGCTGCAGGATGCAGAACTGCTGAAAAAATGCCGGGAAGAGTTCGAACAACAAATACAAGAAAAACCGTACGTGTGTCCGATCCCACAAGATGTGACACCGTCACCTTTAAAATAAAAAAACACAACACAACAACACAATAGTCACGAGGAACGCCCATGAGTATGTCATCCATACCTTCGCATTCCCCATCCGGTAAGCTCTATGGCTGGGTTGAAAGGATCGGCAATAAAGTACCGCACCCTTTCCTGCTGTTTATCTATCTGATTCTGATTTTAATGGTCGCCACTGCCGTGCTCTCCGCCTTCGGCGTCAGCGTGCGAAGTCCGGCTGACGGCAGCCTGGTGGCGGTAAAAAACCTGCTCAGCGTGGAAGGGTTGCACTGGTTTTTACCCAACGTCATCAAAAACTTCAGCGGTTTCGCCCCGCTTGGTGCCATTCTGGCGCTGGTTCTGGGTGCAGGGCTCGCGGAGCGCGTAGGACTGTTACCGGCCCTGATGGTGAAAATGGCCTCTCACGTCAGCGCACGTTACGCCAGCTATATGGTGCTGTTTATCGCCTTCTTCAGCCATATCTCTTCCGATGCTGCGCTGGTCATTATGCCGCCCATGGGCGCGCTGATTTTCCTCGCAGTCGGACGTCACCCTGTAGCGGGTCTGCTGTCGGCAATTGCGGGTGTCGGGTGCGGTTTTACCGCCAATCTGCTGATTGTCACTACCGACGTACTGCTCTCTGGCATCAGTACGGAGGCGGCGAAAACTATCGACCCCGCGATGCATGTCAGCGTCATCGATAACTGGTACTTTATGGCAAGCTCGGTCATTGTCCTGACGATTGTCGGCGGGCTGATAACCGATAAGATCATCGAACCGCGTCTGGGAAAATGGGAAGGTCGCAGCGATGAAAAGCTGGAAACCCTGAGCAAAGAACAGCGCTTCGGCCTGCGCGTGGCGGGCGTGGTCTCGCTGGCCTTTATCGCCCTGGTGGCGCTAATGGTGGTGCCGGAAAGCGGTATTCTGCGCGATCCGGTCAAACATACCGTACTTCCCTCACCCTTTATTCAGGGTATTGTGCCGCTGATTATTCTGTTTTTCTTTGTCGTTTCGCTCGCCTACGGCATCGCTACCGGCAAGATTCGCCGTCAGGGCGATCTGCCGCAGCTGATGATCGAGCCGATGAAAGAGATGGCGGGCTTTATCGTGATGGTTTTCCCGCTGGCTCAGTTCGTCGCCATGTTTAACTGGAGCAACATGGGCAAATTTATGGCCGTCGGCCTGACCGACGCGCTGGAGGCTGCCGGGTTAAGCGGCGTCCCGGCGTTTGTCGGTCTGGCGCTACTGTCATCCCTGCTGTGCATGTTCATCGCCAGCGGATCGGCCATCTGGTCAATTCTGGCCCCGATATTCGTGCCGATGTTTATGATGCTGGGGTTCCACCCGGCATTTGCCCAGATTCTGTTCCGCATCGCTGACTCCTCCGTCATCCCGCTGGCGCCGGTATCACCGTTTGTTCCGCTGTTTTTAGGCTTCCTGCAGCGCTATAAACCTGAAGCCAAACTGGGTACCTACTATTCGCTGGTTTTGCCCTACCCGCTTATCTTTTTAGGAGTATGGCTGGTCATGCTGGTGGCGTGGTATCTTGTCGGCCTGCCAATTGGACCGGGGATCTACCCGAGGCTGAACTAAAGGAACGAGGATGCTGAGATTACTCGAAGATAAGATTGCGACGCCGCTTGGGCCGCTGTGGGTGATCGCGGACGAGCAGTTTTGTCTGCGTGCCGTTGAGTGGGAAGAGCACAGCGATCGCATGGAAGATCTGCTCGATATTCATTACCGCTCACAGGGGTATGAACGTATCAGTGCCACCAACCCTGGTGGACTGAGCGACAAGCTTGCGGCGTACTTTGAGGGCGATCTCAGCAGCATCGACACCCTACCCACCGCCACGGCCGGAACACCGTTCCAGCGCGAAGTGTGGCAAGCGCTGCGGACTATCCCGTGCGGACAGGTCATGCATTATGGCCAGCTCGCGGAGCAGTTAGGCCGCGCCGGGGCGGCACGCGCAGTGGGTGCCGCGAATGGCTCCAACCCGGTCAGCATCGTGGTGCCCTGCCATCGAGTGATTGGCCGCAACGGCACCATGACGGGGTATGCCGGAGGCGTACAGCGCAAAGAGTGGTTACTGCGTCACGAAGGGTATCTTCTGCTGTAAATCCCAGGCTTTTTGTGCTTAATTTTCTACCGGTTAGGCTAAAAATCCATAATCAAGCTGTGGAATTTCAAGGAGATGGCAGCACATTGCCGTCTCTTGTTCTTATTGAGAGTTTGCCAGGCTTACGTACTTACCAAAAAGATGTTAAAATTGACCAATATCAATTAAGGCTTGAGCAAACCTATGATCCCGGAAAAGCGAATTATACGACGCATTCAGTCTGGCGGTTGTGCTATCCATTGCCAGGATTGCAGCATCAGCCAGCTCTGTATCCCGTTTACCCTGAATGAGCATGAACTTGATCAGCTTGATAATATCATCGAGCGCAAAAAGCCTATTCAGAAAGGGCAGACGCTGTTTAAAGCGGGAGACGAACTGAAATCGCTCTATGCTATCCGTTCTGGCACCATCAAGAGCTACACCATCACCGAACAGGGTGATGAGCAGATCACCGGCTTCCATCTGGCGGGTGACCTGGTTGGCTTTGATGCCATCGGCACTGGCCACCACCCGAGCTTTGCTCAGGCACTCGAAACCTCTATGGTTTGCGAAATCCCGTTTGAAACTCTGGATGACCTGTCCGGAAAAATGCCTAATTTGCGCCAGCAGATGATGCGCCTGATGAGCGGTGAGATCAAAGGCGATCAGGACATGATCCTGCTGCTTTCCAAAAAGAATGCAGAAGAGCGCCTGGCTGCGTTTATCTACAACCTCTCCCGTCGCTTCGCTGAGCGTGGTTTCTCTCCACGCGAATTCCGTCTGACCATGACGCGTGGCGATATCGGCAACTACCTGGGCCTGACCGTGGAAACCATCAGCCGTCTGCTGGGCCGTTTCCAGAAAAGCGGTATGCTGGCTGTTAAGGGTAAATACATCACGATCGAAAACGGCGAAGCACTGGCCGTTCTTGCCGGGCACGCCCGTAACGTGGCATAAAGCCCATATGTATATTGCCAGACCAATAAATTTTCTTGATTTATTGGTCTGGCATATTAACACTTCCGTTATCTGACATTTTCACCGTAGCACGTCCCCACACAGCGCCCAAAAGGTTCTCGTTGAGGTTATGAATTGAGAGAAAGTTTATTTTTCGTTTCAGTCGTGATTGCCTCAGTGACCTTTATCTTCATCTGGATCATGCTTGTCGGCCCGATGAAGGGGGAGGAAAAAACCTACGTTCAGGATTCCACGACCTTTGCGATAGCAGTGATGGTGTTGCTGTTTATTGCATTTATTGCGGTGACAACGACCGTTCTTTTCCTCTGATAATTTTTCATGAATTATTGATCTGGCAAAACCTCCCCCCTGTTTCATTCAGGATATATAGGTTACTCTTTTAATTACAGACTGTGGTGACAGTAGTAAGGAGACCTGTATGGCAAAGTATCAAAACATGCTGGTAGCTATCGATCCGAATCAGGACGATCAGCCGGCATTACGACGTGCTGTGTATTTACATCAACGGATTGGCGGCAAAATCAAAGCGTTTTTGCCGATCTATGACTTCTCATATGAGATGACCACCCTTCTGTCGCCTGACGAGCGCACCGCTATGCGTCAGGGAGTGATCAGCCAGCGTACCGCGTGGATCCGCGAACAGGCGAAGTATTACCTGGAAGCGGGAGTTCCTATTGATATTAAGGTGGTCTGGCATAACCGACCTTTCGAAGCCATTATCCAGGAAGTCGTTGCCGGTGAGCATGACCTGCTGCTGAAGATGGCGCACCAGCACGACAAGCTGGAATCCGTGATCTTCACCCCTACCGACTGGCATCTGCTGCGTAAATGCCCTTGCCCGGTCTGGATGGTGAAAGACCAGCCGTGGCCTGAAGGCGGTAAGGCCGTCGTGGCAGTCAATCTCGCCAGCGAAGAGGATTACCACAATGCGCTGAACGAGAAGCTGGTTAAGGAGACAATCCAGCTCGCTGAACAGGTCAACCACACCGAAGTGCATCTGGTTGGCGCGTATCCGGTGACGCCGATCAATATCGCCATTGAACTGCCTGAATTTGACCCGAGCGTGTATAACGACGCCATCCGTGGTCAGCACCTGTTGGCCATGAAAGCGCTGCGCCAGAAATTCAGCATTGATGAGAAAATGACCCACGTGGAAAAAGGGTTGCCTGAAGAGGTTATCCCGGATTTAGCCGAACATTTGCAGGCCGGGATTGTCGTGCTGGGCACCATTGGTCGAACCGGTATTTCTGCCGCATTCCTCGGCAATACCGCCGAACAGGTGATCGACCATCTGCGTTGTGACCTGCTGGTCATTAAACCGGATGAGTACCAGACGCCGGTTGAGATGGACGACCCGGAAGACGATTAAACAGCGTTTGGGGATAAAAAAGCCGCCAGAATTGGCGGCTTTTTCATTTAGTACAACTTACAGCGCTTTCAGAATAGCATCCACGCTGGCTTTGGCGTCGCCAAACAGCATATGGGTGTTCTCTTTGAAGAACAGCGGGTTCTGAACCCCGGCATAGCCAGTGTTCATGGAGCGTTTGAAGACAATGACGTTCTGCGCCTTCCACACTTCCAGAACCGGCATACCGGCGATTGGGCTACGCGGATCGTCCTGCGCCGCCGGGTTAACGGTGTCGTTAGCACCGATGACCAGCACGGTGTCGGTCTCGGCGAAATCATCGTTGATCTCGTCCATTTCCAGCACGATGTCGTAAGGCACTTTCGCTTCCGCCAGCAGTACGTTCATGTGACCTGGCAGACGCCCTGCCACCGGGTGAATACCAAAGCGAACCTTGATCCCGCGCGCGCGCAGCTTCTCAGTGATCTCCGCGACCGGATACTGAGCCTGTGCTACCGCCATGCCATAGCCTGGGGTGATAATGACTGAATGCGAGTTTTTCAGCATATCAGCAGTATCTTCCGCGTTAATCTCGCGGTGCTCACCCACTTCTTCGTCAGAACCCGTCGAGGAACCATCAGAACCAAACCCACCGGCGATAACGCTGATGAACGAGCGGTTCATCGCCTTACACATGATGTAAGACAGGATCGCACCGGAAGAACCCACCAGCGCACCGGTGACGATCAGCAGGTCGTTGCTCAGCATAAAACCTGCCGCCGCAGCCGCCCAACCGGAGTAGGAGTTCAGCATGGAGACAACCACTGGCATATCCGCACCACCGATGGAGGCTACCAGGTGCCAGCCGAATGCCAGCGCAATGATGGTCATCACCAGCAACGCCAGTACCTGCAGACCCACGCTTTCGGTACGCACGAAGACCACCAGCAGCACAAACGACACCACCAGCGCCGCCAGGTTCAGCTTATGACGGTTTGGCAGCATCAGCGGTTTAGACGAGATCTTCCCGCGCAGTTTACCGAACGCAACAATGGAGCCGGTGAAGGTGACCGCACCGATGAAGATTCCGAGGAACACTTCCGTCAGGTGGATGTTCACCAGAATCGGTTCCAGACCCGGGGTGTGGTACAGGTAGCTGTTGAAGCCTACCAGCACCGCCGCCAGACCGACAAAGCTGTGCAGAATCGCAACCAGCTCCGGCATCTCGGTCATTTCAACGCGTTTCGCCAGACGAATACCAATCGCACCACCGATGATCATCGCCACCAGGATCCACGCAACGTTGCCGGTGTCCGGCCCAAAGATGGTGGCAATCAGTGCAATCGCCATCCCGGCGATACCAAAGTTATTACCCTGCTGAGACGTTTCGTGTTTGGAAAGCCCCGCCAGACTGAAAATAAACAGGATTGCAGCAACAATGTATGCGGCTGTCACTAATCCTCCAGACATATGCTACCCCTTAGCCTTTACGAAACATTTTCAGCATGCGCTGAGTCACGGTGAAACCACCGAAAATATTGATACTGGCGATCAACACCGCAACAAAGCTCAGGAAGCTGATCCAGCCGCCGTGACCAATCTGCAGTAACGCCCCAACCACGATAATCCCCGAGATGGCGTTGGTGACCGACATCAGTGGCGTATGCAAGGCATGGGAAACGTTCCACACCACGTAGTAACCCACCACGCAGGAGAGCGCGAAGACGGTAAAGTGGCCAAGGAACTCTTTCGGTGCAACGTTAGCCAGCCAGCCGAACAGAATAATCGCCAGCGCCATGATCGCGTATTTGCGCCATGGAGAAGCGGGTTTGGCGGGTTCTTTAGGTTCTGGCGCCGCTTTCGGTGCAGCCTGAGGCTGAGCAGAAACCTGAATAGGTGGCGCAGGCCAGGTGATTTCACCTTCACGAACCACGGTAACGCCACGTACGACCACATCGTCGAAATCAACGGTGACGTTGCCGTCTTTCTCTTTGCAGAGCAGTTTCAGCAGGTTAACGAGGTTGGTGCCGTACAGCTGAGAAGACTGCGTTGGCAGACGGCCTGGCAGATCGGTATAACCGATCACCTTCACGCCGTTCGCGGTCGTGGTCACCTGATTCGGGACGGTATATTCACAGTTACCGCCGTTTTGCGCCGCCAGGTCGACAATTACGCTGCCCGGCTTCATGGAATCTACCATTTCACGGGTGATCAGCTTCGGCGCGGGTTTACCCGGGATAAGCGCAGTGGTGACAATAATATCGACATCTTTCGCCTGGGCGGCGAAGAGTTCCATTTCCGCTTTGATAAAGGCTTCAGACATGACCTTCGCGTAACCATCGCCGCTGCCTGCTTCTTCCTTGAAGTCCAGCTCAAGGAATTCGGCACCCATACTTTGAACCTGTTCCTTAACCTCAGGACGGGTGTCAAACGCGCGCACGATAGCCCCCAGGCTATTTGCTGCACCGATTGCAGCAAGACCCGCAACGCCCGCGCCAATCACCATCACCTTCGCCGGAGGGACTTTACCCGCCGCAGTGATTTGACCGGTAAAGAAGCGACCAAATTCGTGGGCCGCTTCAACAATGGCGCGGTAGCCGGCAATGTTTGCCATGGAGCTTAAGGCATCCAGCGACTGGGCACGCGAAATACGCGGCACAGAATCCATGGCCATCACGGTCACGCCACGTGCCGCCAGCTTCTCCATCAGCTCAGGATTTTGCGCAGGCCAGATGAAACTCACCAGCGTCGTACCTGGATTGAGCAGCGCAATCTCACTCAATTCCGGTGCGTTCACCTTCAGAATCACCGGTGACTGCCAGACTTCAGCACTGTCCACCACTTCCGCGCCAGCCTGGATGAAGGCTTCGTCATCGAAACTCGCCAGTTTGCCTGCGCCGCTTTCAACCGCGACGGTAAAACCCAGTTTAAGCAGTTGCTCCACCGTTTTCGGTGTTGCCGCTACGCGGGTTTCATTGGCTAACCGTTCTTTTGGTACCCCAATACGCATAGTTTTCCCTTCCATCGGTTTTTGATGATGGTTTGTCGATAAATGCCCGTGGTTTGTATCAATTTTCGCCATCACAATAGCGACGAGATATGATTAACCCCGGAAAATAAAACAGTAACAAACTGTCTATAACCTACTGAAAATAGCGCCCGTGATCTACCGCCAGAAAACACTATTTCTTACTTTATCTGTGAAAAATAAGCGATCGGCGTCACTGACAGTGATATTTACCTTAAATTCATCGTCGAAGCCGATAAATCGCGCAAGCGAAGCGGTAAAAACATGATATAGCGCCATAAGAGAACAAGTTATTAACATTAAATTAACTTGTGAAAGTCATAAGCTTTATCAGTTTTACTTGTCAAACGTCTGTTTTTTCAACATATCACTAAATGTTATCGAATTCGGTGATTCAGTAAGCACTGGCAGTGAAAAATGCCGCAGACAGCGACAGGTTTAAAATGCCATAATCGGGACCGTCTCAAATTAACAACAATACCAGTACATGGTTTGCGCAAGGCGAAGGATTATTTTTATGAAGCTTAAGAACACACTCCTGGCGTCCGCACTTCTCTGTGCGACCGCCCTGTCTGCGAATGCCGCAACAGAGTTAACGCCGGAGCAAGCGGCAGCGTTAAAACCTTTTGACCATACGGTCATTGTGGGTCGTTACAATTCCATTGGCGATGCCGTCGCCGCCGCATCAAAAGCCGCCGATAAAAATGGTGCGGCCTCGTTTTACGTCGTTGACCAGTCTGATTATGGCAACAGCGGTAATCAGCGCGTAACGATTGCGCTGTTCAAAGACAATGCACCGAAAGCTGATGCACCGAAAAATCGCGTGATTAATGGCATCGTTGAACTGCCAAAAGATCAAGCGATCGCATTGGAACCTTATGACACCGTCACCGTTCAGGGCTTCTATCGCAGCCAGCCTGAAGTGAACGATGCCATCACCAAAGCGGCGAAAGAGAAAGGTGCATACTCTTTCTATATCGTGCGTCAGGTAGATGCTAACCAGGGCGGCAACCAGCGCATTACCGCGTTCATCTATAAAGAAGATGCGAAAAAACGTGTTCTGCAAAGTCCGGATGTTATCCCGGCTGATTCCGAAGCAGGCCGCGCGGCAATCGCAAAAGGCGGTGAGGCAGCGAAGAAAGTTGAAATCCCTGGCGTAGCAACATCTGCTGCACCAAGCGCTGAAGTGGGTCGTTTCTTCGAAACGCAATCCACGAAAGGTGGCCGTTATTCCGTGACGCTGCCAGACGGTACCAAAATTGAAGAGCTGAACAACGCCACTGCTGCGCAGATGGTGCCGTTCGACAGCATCAAGTTTACCGGCAACTACGGCAACATGACGGAAGTCTCTTATCAGGTCGCGAAGCGTGCGGCGAAGAAAGGGGCGAAATACTACCACATCACCCGCCAGTGGCAGGAACGTGGCAACAACGTGACGATCAGCGCCGATCTCTACAAGTAACAAAATCATTGATCAAAGGCGGCGCAATGCCGCCTTTTTTTGTTACTTTTTTTGAATTTCTGCCACACGTCATTGCATGCTTTCGTTACACTCCGTAAAATCCCGCGCCTTAGTGTGATCCACCATTTTTATGCGCCTGTGCGAAATAATTATTCTGGATTTGGACTTTTCATAACAGGAAGCCAATGGAAAAGAAACTTGGCCTGAGTGCTCTGACTGCACTCGTTTTAAGCTCAATGCTGGGTGCGGGCGTATTCAGTTTACCGCAGAACATGGCGGCGGTGGCTAGCCCAGCCGCACTCCTCATTGGCTGGGGTATCACCGGCGTTGGGATATTGCTGCTGGCGTTCGCAATGTTGCTGCTGACCCGCATCCGACCGGATCTGGACGGCGGTATTTTCACCTATGCACGTGAAGGTTTTGGTGAGCTGATTGGCTTCTGCTCCGCATGGGGATACTGGTTATGCGCGGTTATCGCCAACGTCTCCTATCTGGTGATCGTCTTCTCGGCGCTGAGTTTCTTTACCGACACGCCTGAGCTGCGTCTCTTTGGCGATGGTAACACCTGGCAGTCTATTGTGGGTGCCTCGGTACTGCTGTGGTTCGTTCACTGGCTGGTTTTACGTGGCGTACAAACAGCAGCCAGTATTAACCTCGTGGCAACCCTCGCGAAGCTGGTCCCGCTTGGTCTGTTTATCGTGCTGGCCTTTATTGCGTTCCGTATGGACGTATTTAAGCTCGATTTCACCGGCGTTGCGCTGGGCGTACCTGTCTGGGAGCAGGTGAAAAACACGATGCTCATCACCCTGTGGGTGTTTATCGGTGTTGAAGGCGCGGTCGTGGTTTCCGCCCGGGCACGCAATAAACGCGATGTGGGCCGTGCAACTTTGCTGGCCGTACTGGCCGCGCTGGGGGTCTATCTGCTGGTGACGCTGCTGTCTCTGGGCGTGGTAGCACGTCCTGAGCTGGCCGGAATGCGTAACCCATCAATGGCAGGGCTGATGGTGAAAATGCTCGGTCCCTGGGGCGATGTGGTGATTGCTGCGGGGCTGATCATCTCCGTCTGTGGCGCTTACCTGAGCTGGACCATCATGGCCGCTGAAGTCCCGTTTCTGGCCTCCACGCACAAAGCGTTTCCACGCCTGTTTGCTCGTCAGAACAAAAACAGTGCGCCGTCCGCGTCACTCTGGCTGACTAACATCAGCGTGCAGGTCTGTCTGGTGCTGATCTGGCTCACAGGTTCTGACTATAACACTCTGCTGACCATCGCCTCCGAGATGATTCTGGTACCCTATTTCTTAGTGGGCGCATATTTGTTAAAAATCGCCACACGCCCGGCGCACTATGTTGTGGGTGTAGGAGCCTGTATTTACGGTCTGTGGTTGTTGTATGCTTCCGGGCCTATGCATTTGCTGCTGTCTGTAGTGTTATATGCACCGGGTTTGCTGGTGTTTATCTATGCACGCCGCACGCATCAGCTGGAAAACGCACTTAAACGCCGCGAGATGGCCTTAATCGGACTGTTACTGGTTGCTGCTTTACCGGCAACCTGGATGTTAATGGGATAGCATCGCCTTTCCCATTGTTGAACTGTAAAGGAGAATACGATGGGAAATGAACAGCTTCACCCAATACTGATTACCGGTGGAGGCCGCCGTATCGGCCTCGCCCTTGCCCATCATTTTCTCAACCTTCGCCATCCGGTCATCGTCAGTTATCGTACTGAATATCCCTCTGTCGAAGGATTACGGAAAGCAGGAGCTGTCTGCATTCAGGCGGATTTTTCAACCGATGAAGGCATTCTGGCCTTTGCGGATAAGGTGAAGTCCACCACGACGGGGCTACGTGCCGTTATCCATAACGCCAGTGCCTGGTGTGCCGAAAAGCCCGGCACGTCGCTCAGCGAAACGCTCTCTGCCATGTTACAGATCCACGTTAATACGCCCTATTTGCTTAATCACGCGCTGCAGGATCTGCTGCGCGGCCACGGGCATGCTGCGGGTGACATTATCCATTTCACCGATTATGTGGTGGAGCGTGGCAGCGACAAGCACATTGCCTATGCAGCCAGTAAAGCCGCGCTGGATAACATGACGCGCTCGTTTGCCCGCAAACTCGCGCCCGAGGTGAAGGTAAATGCCATCGCTCCGGCAATGATTTTATTTAACGAAACCGATGATGCGGAGTATCGCCAGCAGGCGCTGAACAAGTCGCTGATGAAAATCGCCCCAGGCGAAAAAGAGGTGATTGACCTTGTGGATTACCTGCTCACCAGTTGCTATGTCACCGGCAGAACCTTTGCCGTGGACGGAGGCCGACCACTGCGCTAGTGAAAACGGCTCCAGAAGAAGATTAACACCCAGGCGCTGAGCCCCCAGCAGACCACTGCCCCGCTCAGCGCCAGGGGAAGTCGCAGAAAACCGGTGAAATACCAGAGCGATAACAGGTAGAGGAAATACGGGATGATAGACCACATGCCAAACACGATGGTCGTTCGCAATGCTTCTGTGCCCCGTTCAGAGGCCACAATATAGTGCGCAATGAGCGCAAAAGTCGGGAAGAGTGGGATCAGCCCGGCAATATAATAATTTTTGGTTTTTGCCAGAATGCCAATCAGTAACACCACCAGCGCCCCAAGCGCGGCTTTAATCACCAGCCCCATACTTTTTCTTTCCTGAAACAATCAAGTAACAATATGAGTCAGAATAACGGAACTGATGCTAATTTTGAAAGATTAATGGAAGGTTAAGGTTCTGCGGTGTATGTTGACATTTTTCACGATAACAGACGTTGTATGAATAAGATTGTTTATGTTGAAGACGAACCCGAAGTCGGGCAATTGATCGCCGCCTATCTGGGTAAACATGATATGGACGTCATTGTTGAGCCTCGTGGCGATCGCGCCGAAGAGGTCGTCGTGCGTGAAAACCCGGACCTGGTACTGCTGGATATCATGTTGCCAGGAAAAGATGGCATGACGCTCTGCCGCGACCTGCGCGCCCGCTGGGACGGTCCTATTGTCCTGCTCACATCGCTGGACAGCGATATGAACCATATTTTGTCGCTTGAGATGGGTGCCAATGACTACATTCTGAAAACCACACCGCCTGCCGTTTTGCTCGCGCGCCTGCGTCTTCATTTACGCCAGCACGCCAGCATTGAACGCGAAGCGCCTGCTCCGTCGCTGACGCCGCACAAAGCGATGCGTTTTGGGACGCTTTCCATTGATCCGATCAACCGTCAGGTACTGCTTTCCGACGAGCTTATTGCGCTCTCGACAGCAGATTTTGACCTGCTTTGGGAGCTGGCAACACATGCCGGGCAAATCATGGATCGCGATGCGCTGCTGAAAAACCTGCGCGGAGTAAGTTATGACGGCATGGATCGCAGCGTTGATGTGGCGATATCGCGCCTGCGCAAAAAGCTGCAGGATAACGCCACCGAGCCGTACCGCATTAAAACCGTGCGTAACAAAGGCTACCTGTTTGCCCCGCACGCCTGGGAAACCTGATTATTTCATCATCCGGAATCGTTAATGAAAAAGCTGTTTGTGCAGTTTTATCTTCTGCTGTTTGTCTGCTTCCTGGTGATGACCATGCTGGTCGGGCTGGTCTATAAATTCACTGCCGAACGTGCAGGCAGGCAGTCGCTGGATGACCTGATGAAAAGCTCGCTGTATCTGATGCGCAGCGAGCTGAGAGAGATCCCACCGCACGACTGGGCAAAAACCCTGAAAGAGCTGGATCTGAACCTGTCGTTTGATTTACGCATTGAGCCGTTGAAAGATTTCGATCTGGACGCGCGTGCCATGCAGCGTCTTCGCGACGGAGACATTGTCGCGCTGGATGAGAAATATACCTTTATCCAGCGTATTCCACGCAGCCACTACGTGTTGGCCGTCGGGCCGGTGCCCTACCTCTATTATCTCCACCAGATGCGTCTGCTGGATATGGCCCTGATGGCCTTTATCGCCATTTCACTCGCGTTTCCGGTTTTTATCTGGATGCGGCCACACTGGCAGGACATGCTGAAACTGGAATCCGCCGCACAGCGTTTTGGCGAGGGACATTTTACCGAACGTATTCACTTCGACAGCGGTTCCAGCTTTGAACGTCTGGGCGTGGCCTTTAACCAGATGGCAGATAACATCAATGCCCTAATCGCCAGTAAGAAGCAGTTGATCGACGGGATTGCACACGAGCTGCGAACGCCGCTGGTTCGCCTGCGCTATCGTCTGGAGATGAGCGAGAATCTGACGGAAGCGGAATCTCAGGCTCTGAATCGCGATATTGGCCAGCTTGAAGCGCTGATTGAGGAGCTGCTGACCTACGCGCGCCTCGACCGCCCGCAGAACGAGCTGAACCTCAGCACGCCGGATCTGCCTGACTGGCTGCAAACTCACATTGATGATGTCCAGAGCGTGAACCCACAACGCACGCTGTTGACCCGCGTTACCTCGGGTGATTATGGTGCTCTGGATATGCGCCTGATGGAGCGCGTGCTGGACAACTTGATCAACAACGCCATGCGGTACAGCGAAAGCACATTGCAGATTGGGCTGGATTTACAGGGCAATCAGGCCCGCCTGACTGTAGAAGACGACGGGCCGGGAATTGCCCCGGAAGCGCGAGAAACGGTGTTTGAACCGTTTGTGCGTCTCGATCCCAGCCGCGATCGCGCCACTGGCGGATGCGGTCTGGGGCTGGCGATTGTCTACTCTATCGCACAGGCGATGGGCGGAACTGTGCATTGCGAGGAGAGCGAACTCGGTGGCGCGCGCTTCTGCTTTAGCTGGCCGGTATACCATAACATCGCCCTTCCCGTTCCTGCCTGACTTAAACCGCACGCTGGCCTGACCCGGCGTGCTGTGCTATATGATAAGTATGTTGTAACTAATGAGTATATTTATGGCGACTTACGATCTCATCGAAAGGCTCAACAGCACCTTTCGCGAAATAGAACATGAATTACTTACGCTGACAGAACGCTTGCAAACCTGCCGCCTGCTGGCCGCGCGCGTCTTTACCCTACCGGATGTAGCCAAAGGGGCTGAACACGATCCGCTGGATACCATCGACGTGAAACAGCACATCGGCAAAGCCGCATTTGAACTGGCATTAAAACATTATCGTCACCTTTTTATTCAGCAGCAGTCAGAACAACGCAGCAGTAAGGCGGCTGTTCGTCTGCCTGGCGTGATCTGCCTGCAAACCGATGCGACAACGCGTGAAGCGCTGGAAGGTCAGATTACGTATATCAACACTCTGAAAGCGGCATTTGAAAAGATCATCACCGAAGAGTCAGGCCTGGCCCCTGCTGCCCGGTTCGAGTGGGTGCATCGTCAGCTTCCTGGATTGATTACCCTGAATGCCTACCGCACGCTGACGGTACTGCGTCATCCCGCCACGCTGCGCTTCGGCTGGGCCAATAAGCACATCATTAAAAACTTCACCAAGGATGAGATTCTGGCGCAACTGGAAAAAAGTCTGAAGACGCCGCGCACCGTGGCACCGTGGTCGCGGGAACAGTGGATTGAACGCCTGGAGCAGGAGTATCACAGCATCGCCTCGCTACCGGCGGACACGCGCCTCAAAATAAAGCGCCCGGTGAAGGTCCAGCCTATCGCCCGCGTCTGGTATTCCGGTCAACAGAAACAGGTGCAGTATGCCTGTCCGACACCGCTGATTGCGCTTTACGATGCCGATCAGGGTGCTATCGTGCCGGATATCGGTGAACTTCTGAATTACGATGCTGAAAATATCCAGCACCGTTACAGACCTCAGGCGCAGCCGCTACAGCTGATTATTCCGCGGCTGCACCTGTATGTGGCGGGATGATTATTTCAGGCTGCCGACCATCGCTTCCGGACGAACCCAGGCGTCGAACTCCGCCTCCGTCAGGTAGCCCAGCGCCAGGGCGGAGGCTTTCAGCGTCAGCCCCTCTTTATGCGCTTTTTTGGCAATCTCGGCGGCTTTATCGTAGCCGATATGGGTATTGAGCGCCGTCACCAGCATCAAAGACTCGTTGAGCAACTGGCTGATGCGCTCGCGGTTTGGCTCAATACCTACCGCACAGTGCTCGTTAAAGCTTTCCATCCCGTCCGCCAGCAGCCGAATGGATTGCAGAACGTTGTGGATCACCATTGGACGATAGACGTTCAGCTCGAAGTTGCCGGATGCGCCTCCCATGTTAACGGCCACGTCGTTGCCTATCACCTGACAGCAAAGCATAGTCATGGCTTCGCACTGGGTCGGGTTCACTTTACCCGGCATGATGGAGCTGCCCGGCTCGTTTTCCGGGATGCTGATTTCACCAATACCGCAACGCGGACCCGAAGCCAGCCAGCGTACGTCGTTGGCAATTTTCATCAGCGAGGCCGCCAGCCCTTTCAGCGCGCCGTGGGTATGAACCAGCGCATCGCAGGTCGCCAGCGCTTCGAACTTATTGGGTGCCGTAACGAACGGCTGCCCGGTGATGTTTGCCAGCTCCTCCGCCACGCGCACCGCGTATTCAGGATGGGTATTTAACCCGGTCCCGACCGCCGTCCCGCCGAGCGCCAGCTCCGCCAGATGCGGCAGGCTGTACTCAATATGCTTCAGGTTATGTTCCAGCATCGCGACCCAGCCGGAAATCTCCTGGCCGAGCGTCAGCGGCGTGGCGTCCTGCAGGTGCGTACGGCCAATTTTGACGATGTCACGGAAGGCCTGCGCTTTTTCGTTTAGCGTCTTTTTCAGCACATTCAGCTGCGGGATAAGCTGCTCGCGAATAGCGATGACCGCCGCCACATGCATTGCCGTCGGGAACACGTCGTTCGAACTTTGGCTCTTGTTCACGTCATCATTCGGGTGAACCTTACGCTCCATACCACGCACGCCGCCCAGCAGCTCGCTTGCGCGGTTTGCCAGCACTTCGTTCATGTTCATGTTGCTTTGCGTGCCGGAACCGGTCTGCCAGATGGCCAGAGGGAATTCATCAGGGTGCTTGCCTGCCAGCACCTCATCAGCCGCGCTGATGATGGCCGAGGCTTTTTCTGAAGCCAGCAACCCTAAGTCCTGATTCACTTTGGCTGCAGCGCGTTTCGTCAGTGCCAGCGCCTGAATCAGCGAAACGGGCATTTTCTCAGTTGAGATGCGGAAGTGTTCCAGCGAACGTTGGGTTTGTGCGCCCCAAAGTTTGTCGGCCGGGACGTCGATCGCGCCCATAGAATCTGTTTCGCGACGATGCGTTGTCATTACTTTCTCCTTGATAACAAAGATGGGATTGCTCACATGCTTAAGAGATAAGTATTGATGGCTTCTGAATTACTGTATGGCGCTTTGTGCGCTCTTTATTATGCCGGGTGGCGCTGACGCTACCCGGCAGAGTTTTAGCTTACTTCACACACGCCGAACACTGGGAAGACTGGATCTGTTTGAAGAAGTCGTTACCTTTGTCATCCACGAGGATAAACGCCGGGAAATCTTCCACCTCAATTTTCCAGATCGCTTCCATACCCAGTTCCGGGTATTCCACGCACTCCAGGCTCTTGATGCTGCCCTGAGCCAGCACGGCTGCCGGGCCGCCGATGCTGCCGAGGTAGAAGCCGCCGTGCTTGTGGCAGGCGTCCGTCACCTGCTGGCTGCGGTTGCCTTTCGCCAGCATGATCATGCTGCCGCCGTTGGCCTGCAGCTGGTCAACGTACGAGTCCATACGGCCTGCCGTGGTTGGGCCTAACGAACCGGACGCATACCCTTCTGGCGTTTTCGCCGGGCCTGCGTAGTAGATCGGGTGATCTTTAATGTACTGCGGCAGCCCTTCGCCGTTGTCCAGACGCTCTTTCAGCTTCGCGTGCGCAATGTCGCGTCCGACGATAATCGTGCCGTTCAGGGAGAGACGCGTCGACACCGGATACTGTGAAAGCTGCGCCAGGATCTCTTTCATCGGACGGTTCAGATCAACGCGAACCGCTTCACCCTCACCTGCTTTACGCAGTTCTTCCGGAATGTACTTACCTGGGTTGTTTTCCAGTTTTTCGATCCACACACCTTCGCGGTTGATCTTGGCCTTGATGTTGCGATCCGCAGAGCAGGACACGCCCATCCCGACCGGGCAGGATGCGCCGTGACGCGGCAAACGGATCACGCGTACATCGTGAGCAAAATATTTGCCGCCAAACTGCGCACCCAGGCCCAGATTACGCGCTTCTTCCAGCAGTTCTTGCTCAAGCTGCACGTCGCGGAACGCCTGGCCGTGCTCGTTCCCTTCCGTTGGCAGGCCATCGTAGTATTTCGTTGAGGCCAGTTTCACGGTCTTCAGCGTGCTTTCAGCCGAGGTACCGCCGATCACGAAGGCAATATGGTACGGCGGGCACGCCGCGGTGCCGAGGGTGCGCATCTTCTCAACCAGGTAATTCTTCAGCTTGCCCGGGGTGAGCAGCGCTTTGGTTTCCTGATAAAGATAGGTTTTGTTGGCTGAACCGCCGCCTTTGGCGATGCAGAGGAATTTGTACTCGTCACCGTCTACGGTATAGAGGTCAATCTGCGCAGGCAGGTTGGTACCGGTGTTAACCTCTTTGTACATATCCAGCGCCGCGTTTTGCGAATAGCGCAGGTTATCTTCGGTGTAGGTGTTGTAGACGCCGTGCGCCAGCGCCGCTTCGTCACCGCCGCCGGTCCAGACGCGCTGGCCTTTTTTACCGACGATGATCGCCGTGCCGGTGTCCTGGCAGGTTGGCAGAACACCTTTCGCCGCGATGTCTGAGTTACGCAGGAACTGCAGGGCAACGTATTTATCGTTCTCGCTGGCCTGCGGGTCGCTCAGGATATCGGCAACCTGCTGCTGATGCGCGGGACGGAGCATAAACGAAGCGTCGTGGAACGCATGCTGCGCCAGCAGCGTCAGCGCCTGCGGATCGACCTTGAGGATCTCCTGTCCTTCAAACTCAGAGACGGAAACGTGATCGCGGGTTAACAGGTAATACTCGGTCTGATCCTTACTCAGCGGGAAAGGATCCTGATAATGAAAGGGTTTATTCGACATTGTTCTCTCACTTACTGCTTCAGTCTGATTATTTGGGCAGATGTTCCGCTGCCCGCTTAAAAGCGAGTCAGCTTATCCTACACAATTTTTTAACAAAAACTGAGACTAGTACGACTTTTTACATCCGCAGGTTACTTCCACGTGGTTTATTGCTTTAATACCCGGAGTTAATTCCACATTTGAATCAGGGCTTGATAATGCAAAAACTCATTAACTCAGTGCAAAACTACGCCTGGGGAAGTAAAACTGCGTTAACGGATCTCTACGGTATCGCGAACCCGAACAACCTGCCGATGGCAGAACTGTGGATGGGGGCGCACCCGAAGAGCAGCTCAAAAATTGAAGATGCCAGCGGCCAGATTCGCGCTCTGCGCGACGTCATTGATGCCGATAAAGGCGCGCTGCTGGGCGACAAGGTTGCCAGCCGTTTTGGTGAGTTGCCGTTCCTGTTTAAAGTACTGTGCGCCGACCAGCCGCTCTCCATTCAGGTTCACCCGAACAAGAAAGCCTCTGAGATTGGTTTCGCCAAAGAGAACGCCGCAGGCATTCCGTTAGATGCCGCCGAGCGTAACTACAAAGATCCTAACCATAAGCCGGAGCTGGTCTTTGCGCTGACCCCGTTCCTGGCGATGAATGCGTTCCGCGAGTTTTCAGAGATCATTTCCCTGCTGCAACCGGTCGCGGGTGCCAGCAAGGCTATCGCCCACTTCCTCGAAAACCAAAACGCAGACGCGCTGAGCCAGCTGTTTGCCAGCCTGCTTAACATGCAGGGTGAAGAGAAATCGCACGCGCTGGCGGTGCTTAAAGCAGCGCTAAACACGCAGCAAGGTGAACCGTGGGAGACTATCCGCCTGATTTCCGAATTCTACCCGGACGACAGCGGACTGTTCTCTCCGCTGCTGCTGAACGTGGTGAAGCTGAACCCGGGCGAAGCGATGTTCCTGTTTGCCGAAACGCCTCACGCCTATCTGCAGGGTGTCGCCCTGGAGGTAATGGCCAACTCCGACAACGTGCTGCGCGCGGGTCTGACGCCGAAATATATCGATATTCCTGAGCTGGTTGCCAATGTGAAGTTCGTGGCGAAACCGGCCGGCGAGCTGCTGACTCAGCCGGTGAAAAACGGCGCAGAGCTGGACTTCCCTATCCCGGTTGAGGATTTTGCTTTCTCACTGCACGACCTGAGCCAGACAGAAACGACCATCGCGCAGGAGAGCGCGGCGATCCTGTTCTGCGTAGAAGGCGAAGCGGTGCTGCATAAGGGAGAACAGCGTCTGGTGCTCAAGCCGGGCGAGTCGGCTTTCGTTGCGGCCAATGAATCTCCGGTTAGCATTAGCGGTAAAGGCCGCCTGGCGCGCGTTTTTAATAAGCTATAGGGACTTACTGAATTTTTTAACAACTCTTGCTAAGCTAGTTGCTGGCTTTATATCTCCGGGCGGTGTCTACCGCCTGGTTTCATTTTAGGGATAGTCGCAATGAAAAAATCGGTCGTAGCGGTTGGAGTGATTGTAGCGTTAGGCGTGGTCTGGACAGGTGCCTCCTGGTTTACCGGGAAACAGCTGGAAGGCCGTCTGGCTGAGATGGTGGCGCAGGCTAACAGCGAGCTTAAACGCAGCGCGCCGGAAGCAGGTCTTGAGCTGAGCTACCAGAATTATCAGCGCGGCGTATTTACCAGCCATATGCAGGTTGTGGTGAAGCCGGTTGCCGGTACTGAAAACGGCTGGCTGAAATCGGGCCAGAGTGTGGTGCTGGATGAAGTGGTCAGCCACGGTCCGTTGCCTCTGGCGCAGTTGAAGTCCTTTAACCTGATCCCGTCGATGGCATCCGTTCACACCGTACTGGTGAACAACGACCTGACCAAACCGCTGTTCGACCTGGCGAAGAATGAATCACCTTTCGAGATTAACACCCGCATCAGCTATGCCGGTGACACGAGTTCCGATATTGCCCTGAAAGCGCTGAACTACGAGAAAGAGAATGAGAAAGTCGCCTTCAGCGGCGGTAACTTCAAGCTTGATGCTGACCGCGACGGAAACGTGTTCTCCCTGACGGGTGAAGCGGAAAGTGGTCTGGTCAATGCCGTCAATGAATACAACCAGAAAGTTCAGCTCACCTTCAATAATCTGAAAGCCGACGGCAATAGCCGAATGACCGATTTTAAAGAGCGTATCGGCGATCAAAAACTGTCTCTCGATAAGGTTGCCATTGCGGTTGAAGGAAAAGAGATGGCCGTGCTGGAAGGCATGGACGTCAACGGCAAATCCGACGTTTCCAAAGACGGTAAGAGTATCAATACTCAACTGGACTACACGCTGAAGAGCCTGAAAGTGCAGAATCAGGATCTGGGAACCGGCAAACTCTCTCTGAAGATCGGCAATATTGACGGTCAGGCGTGGCATGAGTTTAGCCAGAAATACAGCAAAGAGAGCCAGGCGCTGCTGACCGATACCGCACTGCAGCAGAACCCTGAGGTATATCAGCAGCAGGCGATAGCGGTGCTGTTCAATAACCTGCCGATCCTGCTGAAAGGCGAGCCGGTGATAACCGTTGCACCGCTGAGCTGGAAAAACAGCAAAGGTGAAACCAACTTCAACCTGTCTCTTTTCCTGAAAGATCCGGCAACCGCCACGGGTGAACCGCAAACGCTGGCACAGGAAGTGGATCGCAGCGTGAAGTCGCTCGACAGCAAGCTGACCATCCCTATGGAGATGGCAACCGAGTTTATGACCCAAATTGCGAAACTGGAAGGCTACGGTGATGAAGACGCCGGCAAGCTGGCGAACCAGCAGGTGAAAGGCCTGGCGGCGATGGGCCAGATGTTCCGCATCACCAAGGTGGAGAACAACACGATTTCCACCAGCCTGCAGTACGCCAACGGCCAGGTCACGCTCAACGGCGATAAAATGCCGCTGGAAGACTTCGTCGGCATGTTTGGTATGCCGGCTCTGGGGATGCCGGACCCGGCTGAACCGGCAGCGCCAGCCGAACCGGCTGCACCGCAGCAGTAAACGTCAAAACCCCTCGCATGAGGGGTTTTTTATTGCCGGGTGACGCTGACGCTTACACGGCCTACGATTCCAATCCGTTGTAGGCCCGTGCAAGCGCAGCGCCGCCGGGCGTGACCTCAGTGCGGCAGGTAAGGTTCTCTGACAAAGTCAGCCAGGAGATAAACCAGGTCATGCAATAAGCCAGCAAGTTCTTGCGAGACAGCACTTGCCAGAGTCTGACTCAACAGGGCCTGATTAACTGCCTGAGCATATCCCACCAGCATCGCAGTATCTTGCCAGCAATACGGAACGCAGGATTGTGCAGGTGACTCGGTGCTCAGTTGCTCTACCAGATGAAGAGGTAAATCTTCATCGCATCGGTTTTTTATCTCATCGAGAGTAAAAGCAAGACGGCCACACAACGCTAAGCGCTCTGCTTTGTCGTGGGTTTCCAGCAGCACATTAACAAAAGCGCAGCAGCAATCCGTCAGTTCGAAGAGATCCAGCGTTGAGGATATCGGCAGGTCAAGAAGTTGGCAGGCAATACTGTCAGTGGATTGAGGGTTAGCAAGAGTTGGGATCGTAGCCATATGGCAGCCTCCGTGTGATGTTTTAAGGCCACCGTCTAAGTTTCCACGCTCAGAGGGTGGCGGCGCTGACAGGGGTGGAAACTGAATCACACGGTCTTCAGCCAGTCTTTCGACTGCCCTATCAGCGCCACCGTTGATTTTACAAGGATATGCGCTGCCCCGACACTAAAACTGTGTCGTCGTGTGATGGTTCAGGTTTCCACGCCTGACTGCGGAATTTGCCGCAGTGGAGGAACTCTAATGGATACTACAAAAAAAAGAAATTGGCCCTTCTTTTTTCCTTTATTTTTTAATCAAAAATGCGAGAGGCATTCCAAAATGCACACTTGGAATCATTCGAATTCTAAATATGAAATGATATAATATTCTCAATACCTAGATTTAGGCAGCCTGTTTGGTTACTATAATTATTGGCAATCACAACCAACTAATTTTTCGAGACGAATTATGCGAAAACCATACAGAACACATGAGCGACAAATGTTTTATAAATATATGCCAGCAAATACTGCCAAAATTGTTCTCGAAAATTGCAGTCTAAGGTGGAGTTCACCAATAATATTTAATGACCCATTTGATGTACCTCGAGAGGTAATGAAAAATATCAACGAAATTTCTCTAGGTAAAGCATTAGCGCAAAAACTGAAGCAGGAATTGCTTAACCCAAGACAGGATCTTGTAAATTTGAACCCAAGAATAAGGGCGCTTCTAGAAATTTATAAAAAACTTTTCCCCTACGGCATCCCTCCAGGTTTAGCGGAAAAATTTCATGAAATTGAAATTAATCCTCCTGTTGGGCCAGGAGCATCTATTGCTATAGAAGATATGAAAAATATGTGGCGAGGTATGCTCAATGATAGAAGAATTCTATGCCTATCCGAAAGTGCAACAATCCCACCAATGTGGAATCATTATGCTGACGGATACAAAGGTGTTGTTATTGAATTTGAATGCATTGATGAACTTGATAGTGCATGGTTAATAGCAAAGCCAATAAATTATACAAATGAAATGCCTTTAACTTATACTGCTGAGGGTATGGCAGATTTACTTTTCTTACCAGACAGTCAATCAATTAACTATATCAACAATGAAATCACATTTATCAAAACAGAAGATTGGGCATACGAAAAAGAATGGAGAATATCAACCTATTCGAAAACAGCTAATTCTGGACACTACAGTGACTATGGTTTTCACCCGTTAGAAGTTAAGTCGATAATTCTGGGCCCTCATTTTAATGACAATGATGTGGATTTTACAAAACTTGTTCAAAAGTATCCTTTAGCACGTATACGAAAGAGCACATTTGGCGAACACAGAAAAATAATAATTTCACCATAAATGAACGTTCTAAAAATTAATCATATTAGTGATTAAACCAATGAGTGTTTGAGATTGTACAATCTTTTAGCCGGGTGGCGGCTACGCCTAACCCGGCCTACGATTCAGAGTCGTTGTAGGCCCGTGCAAGCGCAGCGCCGCCGGGCGATGTGCAGCGGAGATTATTTCACCGTCACCAACCGCGCCGCCACAATCTGGTGCCCGGCCTGGACATCCGTATTCTCGATGCGCTGCATGATCCTGTCTGCCAGCGTGTAGCCCATCTCCCGCGCGGGCGTCGTGGCCCAGACGATTGGAAGATCGTCCAGCGCGTTTTCGCCGACGTCGGCAAATGCCCCGAGCGCCACCTGATGGCCGAAGAAGGTTTCTACCCCGCCCTCGCCGCTCTGACGCCCGGCGCGGATCAGCCCAAACCAGGCTCCCATGGCAATCACGTCGTTATAGCAAATCACGGCGCTGATCGTCGGGCTGCTGCGCAACAACGCGCTTATCGCTTCCGCCGCTTTCTTCTGGCTGGATTCGCACTCAACGACCCATTCACTGTGGAATGGCAGGCCGTATTTAATCAGCGTCGCGCAGTAGCCGCCTACCCGCTCGGCCCGGGTCAGGGACGAACTTTTGCCACCGAGCCAGGCAATGCGCTGATGACCGCGACGAATAAGATGTTCGGTTAACATTTGTGCGGCCTGCATGTTATCCGGGCGCAGCGTATCAGCCTCATCCAGGTAACTGGCGCGCGAGGCAAACACCAAAGGCACGCCTTTTTCGGCGGCACGTTCACACAGCTCGCTACCCACGCCTGACGCACCGGCGACGATCACCCCGTCGACCCCCTGGTTAAGCAACATATCCAGGCGGGAAAGCAGCTGATCGGCCTCACGACCGCCGTGCAGCAGAAAGACCATCCGTCCCTGCGCTTCAAGCGCCTCGGTTAACCCTGCGGTCAGTTCTGCATAGAAGGGAGACGTCAGGTCACGAACAATCAAACCGATCACCCCGCTTTGCCCACCGCGCAGCGCCGATGCCTGGCGGTTGCGCACAAAGCCCAGTTGTTCAACCGCCTCGTTCACCCGCTGGCCGGTCGCAGGAGAGATCCGCCCTTTCCCGCTAAGCACCAGAGAAACGGTGCTGACGGAAACACCCGCCGCCAGCGCAACATCGTTGATGGTGATTTTTTTCGCTACAGCCATGTGTCGGCGTGACTCCCTGAAATGAGATCGGTAAAACGTTTTATCAATACGTTATCTTTATACTACCAGTCAAAGCCTGAGAATGTGATTTAGCGCGCACTAAACTTTGATAAAACGTTTTATCTTCTCGCAGCATTGAAGCAGATAAACTGATTTTAACAATAAAGGAGTCGTTTTATGACGGCGAAAGCAGCACAAAAAATATCGCTGTGGGAGTTTTTCCAGCAACTGGGTAAAACCTTTATGCTGCCCGTGGCACTCCTCTCGTTCTGCGGGATCATGCTCGGGATCGGCAGTTCACTCAGCAGTAAAGACGTCATCACGCTGATCCCGTTCCTCGGCGCGCCAGTGCTGCAGGCGATCTTTATCTGGATGAGTAAGGTCGGCTCCTTTGCCTTCAGTTTCCTGCCCGTGATGTTCTGTATTGCTATCCCGCTGGGTCTGGCGCGCGAGAATAAAGGCGTGGCCGCGTTTGCCGGTTTTGTGGGTTACGCGGTGATGAACCTGGCCGTTAACTTCTGGCTGACCGCGAAAGGCATTCTGCCTACCACCGACGCTGCGGTGCTGAAAGCTAACAACATTCAGAGCGTGATTGGTATCCAGTCTATTGATACCGGGATCCTCGGTGCGGTGATCGCCGGGGTGATCATCTGGATGTTGCACGAACGCTTCCACAATATCCGTCTGCCGGATGCGCTGGCGTTCTTCGGTGGTACCCGCTTTGTGCCGATTGTTACCCTGGTGGTAATGGGTCTGTTTGGTTTGATCATTCCGCTGATCTGGCCAGTCTTTGCGATGGGTATCAACGGCATTGGGCGCATCATTAACGGCGCGGGAGATTTTGGACCGATGATCTTCGGTACCGGTGAACGCCTGCTGCTGCCGTTTGGCCTGCAACATATCCTCGTGGCTCTGATTCGCTTCACCGAAGCGGGTGGTACCATGGAGGTGTGCGGTCACGATGTGAGCGGTGCACTGACTATCTTCCAGGCACAATTAAGCTGCCCAACTACGCACGGCTTCTCCGAAAGCGCAACCCGCT
Organism: Enterobacter sp. DVT3837; assembly: GCF_056238685.1. Classification (NCBI taxonomy): domain Bacteria; kingdom Pseudomonadati; phylum Pseudomonadota; class Gammaproteobacteria; order Enterobacterales; family Enterobacteriaceae; genus Enterobacter; species Enterobacter sp. DVT3837. Next base: position 1,098,112 of record NZ_JBWDLA010000002.1, read on the forward strand.
TCCTGTCTCAGGGGAAAATGCCTGCCTTCCTCGGCGGCCTTCCTGGCGCTGCGCTGGCAATGTACCACTGTGCACGCCCGGAGAATCGTCATAAAATTAAAGGCCTGCTGATTTCCGGCGTGATCGCCTGCGTGGTAGGCGGTACCACTGAGCCAATCGAATTCCTGTTCCTGTTCGTCGCACCGGTACTGTATCTCATCCACGCCGTGCTGACCGGTCTGGGCTTTACCGTGATGGCGGTACTGGGCGTTACCATCGGCAACACCGACGGCAACGTGATCGACTTCGTGGTGTTCGGTATTCTGCACGGCCTGTCCACCAAGTGGTATCTGGTGCCGGTCGTGGCGGCTATCTGGTTCGCGGTGTATTACGGTATCTTCCGCTTCGCCATCACCCGCTTTAATCTGAAAACGCCAGGTCGTGATACCGATACAGCGAGCAATGTTGAGCAGGCTGTTGCCGGGACCTTGGGTAAATCCGGCTATAACACCCCTGCTATTCTGGCGGCGCTGGGCGGTGCGGATAACATCACCTCTCTGGATAACTGCATTACCCGTCTGCGTCTGTCAGTGGCGGATATGTCGAAAGTAGACACCAACGCCCTGAAAGCCAACCGGGCCATCGGCGTGGTGCAACTAAATCAGCACAATTTGCAGGTGGTTATCGGCCCACAGGTACAGTCAGTGAAAGATGAGCTGGCGACCCTGATGCGAACTGTCGAAGCCTGATGCCTCAGCCCCCTCACCATGAGGGGGTTTTACTTTAAGGACGTACGTCATGTTTGATTTTTCTACCGTCGTGGATCGTCACGGCACCTGGTGTACACAGTGGGATTACGTCGCCGACCGTTTTGGCGCGGCCGATTTGCTGCCCTTCACTATCTCGGATATGGATTTCGCCACCGCCCCCTGCATTACCGATGCGCTGCAACAGCGCATTCATCACGGCGTGTTTGGCTATAGCCGCTGGAAGAACGAGGAGTTCCTGGCAGCCGTCGCGCACTGGTTCCAGCAGCGGTTTAATAGCCAGATTGATACGGAAACCGTCGTTTATGGTCCTTCCGTCATTTATATGGTCTCTGAATTGATTCGTCTCTGGTCAAACCCCGGCGACGGCGTGGTGGTACACACCCCGGCATACGATGCGTTTTACAAAACCATTGAAGGCAATGCTCGTCAGGTGGTGCCCGTCGAGATGGAAAAGCATGCCGCAGGCTGGCAGGGAAATATGGCTGCGCTGGAAGCGGCCCTTGCAAAATCTGAAAACAAAATTTTGCTGCTGTGCAGCCCGCAAAACCCGACCGGCAAGGTCTGGACGCGGGATGAGTTGACCCACATGGCGGAACTGTGCGCACGCTATGACGTGGCGGTGATCAGCGATGAAATACATATGGACATGGTGTGGGGAGATCGTCGTCACACGCCGTGGAACGCGGTAGCACGGGGCAAATGGGCGCTTCTCACCTCCGGTTCGAAAAGTTTCAATATTCCGGCGTTGACCGGCGCTTACGGCCTGATTGGTGATGAAGAAAGCCGTAACGGTTATCTTAGCGCGTTGAAAGGCCGGGACGGACTCTCTTCCCCTTCCGTGCTGGCACTGACGGCACATATCGCCGCCTATCAGCAGGGAGAGCCGTGGCTGGATGCCTTGCGGCGTTATCTGGAAGAAAATTTGTCGTATATCGCGCAGGAAATAAACAGCGCTTTTCCGAAACTGAACTGGCAGCCGCCAGAAGCGACCTATCTGGCCTGGATTGACCTGCGCCCACTGAACATTGACGACCGGGCGCTGCAAAAAGTGCTGATCGAGAAGCAAAAAGTCGCCATCATGCCAGGAAATACCTACGGCAAAGAGGGAAATGGCTTCGTGCGCCTGAATGCTGGCTGCCCGCGCAGCAAGCTGGAACAAGGGGTTCAACGCCTTATCGCCGGGATTAACACGCTACTGTAATTCATTTGCGCAACGGAATATTCCATTGCGCAAATAGCTTTTTACCTCGTTTTGTTTTTATAATATGGCGCACTTTAACCAGAAAAGAGTGCGACCATGATTGATACACGCCTGCCATTAACTGATATTCATCGTCACCTTGACGGTAACATTCGTGCCCAAACCATCCTCGATCTTGGCCGCCAGTTCAATTTAACGCTTCCTGCTCAGACACTTGAGTCCTTGATCCCTCATGTTCAGGTCACCTCTAATGAACCGGATCTGGTCAGCTTCCTGAGCAAACTCGACTGGGGCGTGAAGATGCTGGCCTCGCTGGATGCCTGCCGCCGCGTGGCGTTCGAGAACATCGAAGATGCCGCCCGTAACGGTCTGCATTACGTCGAACTGCGTTTCTCGCCAGGCTATATGGCGATGACCCACAACCTGCCCGTTGCAGGCGTAGTGGAAGCCGTCATTGAAGGCGTCCGCGAAGGCTGTAAAACGTTTGATGTCCAGGCCCGTCTGATTGGCATCATGAGCCGTACGTTCGGTGAGGCAGCCTGCCTGCAGGAACTGGAAGCGCTGCTGGCGCATCGCGATGCCATCACTGCGGTCGACCTCGCCGGTGATGAGCTGGGCTTCCCGGGCAGTCTGTTCCTGTCCCATTTCAACCGCGCGCGTGACGCCGGGTGGCACATTACCGTTCATGCAGGTGAAGCGGCAGGTCCGGAAAGCATCTGGCAGGCCATCCGCGAGCTGGGCGCCGAGCGTATCGGCCACGGCGTAAAAGCGGTAGAAGATCGCGCTCTGATGGATTTCCTGGCGGAACAGCGCATCGGAATTGAGTCTTGCCTGACGTCTAATATTCAGACCAGCACCGTGTCAACGCTGGCACAGCACCCGCTGAAAACGTTCCTTGAGCACGGTGTGCTGGCCTCACTGAACACTGACGATCCGGCGGTTCAGGGGGTGGATATTATTCACGAATACAACATTGCTGCACCTCAGGCGGGTCTGAGCCGCGAGCAAATTCGTCAGGCGCAGATCAACGGCCTGGAGATCGCCTTCCTGACGCCTGAACAGAAGCAGGCGCTGCGGGATAAGGTGGCATCCGCGTAAGCCTTTTTGCCGGGTGGCGGCTGCGCCTTACCCGGCCTACAAAATACCTGTACCTTATGCCAGACAGAGCGTGGCGCGATGTTTGGCTGATTCGATGCCCAGCTCAATCAGCTCCATAATCTGAATGGCCTGGCTGGCCGGAACCGGATTTTCCCCCGTTCCGTTCAGCGCATCGCGGATAGCTGCATAATAAGCCGGGTAGTTACCTGGAATAGTCAGCAAGGTTTCCTCCACCAGTTCCTCACCTTCAACCCGCGTCACGACACCGTCTCGCATATCATAGCCCCAGTCTTCCTGCGGCAAACGTTCTCCGTTTTTTAAGCGATCTTCCTGCGGGTCGAGACCAAACTTCACATAGCTACCGCGCGTACCGTGAATGATATAACGCGCGGGTTCTGCGGCCGCCACCATCGTCCCGTGGAGCACAATTCGACGCTGTGGGTAACTCAAAACCGCATGGAAATAATCCGTTGTCTGCGCGCCAGGCCTGAGCTGTGCCAGATCGACCGTCATACTCACCGGCAGGCCAAACAGATTCACGGCCTGATCCAGAAGATGCGGGGCCAGATCGTACCAGATGCCGCTACCCGGACCGGCCTGCTCGCGCCAGCGGTTTCGTACCTGCGGGCGAAAACGGTCAAAATGCGATTCAAAAAAGAGGATCTCCCCCAACGTACCTTCGCTGAGAAGCCTTTTTACGGTCAGAAAATCGCTGTCCCAGCGACGGTTATGGAATACCGAAAGTAACCTGCCCAGGCTCTTTGCCAACGCATCAAGCTCGCGTGCTTGTGACAACGTCACGGTAAAGGGTTTATCAACGACCACGTGCTTGCCGGCTTCCAGCGCCGCCTTTGCCAGCGGAAAGTGCGTGTCGTTTGGCGTGGGGATGATAATTAAATCAATATTCGGATCGTTAAAAAGATGTTTAGGTTCAGAGACAACCGGCACGGAAGGCCAGTCGGCATGGACTTTAGTTGCATCACTACTGGATACGGCAGCCAGCGCCATTCCGGGCGTCCCGGCGATCAAAGGCGCATGAAACGTTTTTCCCGCATATCCATAACCAATAAGCCCGACGCGGATATTATCACTCATAGTGTCATCCTCTTTTATGGCGTTCTTATTTCACACTGGCTAGCCTGGCATTACCACAGATTAATAATGTGCCATATGACTTAAAATAGCAGGTTGTATGGGTTGTTTTTGTTACATAGTATTAACCACCTGATTTTGTTTAAGGGAACCGTTCCCAAAGCACTTGCCGCCGGGGAAACGCCGCTGTAACATCTGCTCCCTGTATTTATGGATAAATTACAACTACGAATCATGACGTCAATTATTAATCGAATCATTGAATTAGCGGGATGGATTGTTCTTGGGGTATCGGTCATTTTGCTTGGCGTTGCCAGCCATATCGATAACTACCAGCCGCCGGAGCCTGTCACAGTCGCCCAACCTAAGTAACCGGTTACTGCAATAAAGAGTGACACAATATGTCAGTTACGTATTGCCAGCCCTGGTGAACACGGTTAACCTTCTCTTCCAGGCATCATTTGATGCCTGAAACTTTCAGCAAAGAAAACTCCTAATTTAGTCGCATTACCTGAGTGGGCTGTTTACGTCTTTATTAATCCGTTTATTATTCGAACGAATTACCTTAACTGGTATTACTCACTTTTATATGGAAAATTATTAATATGACAGTTCAGGACTATTTATTAAAATTTCGCAAGATCAATTCGCTTGAAAGCCTGGAAAAACTGTTTGACCATCTGAACTACACCCTGTCGGATAATCAGGAAATCATCAACATGTATCGTGCCGCTGACCATCGCCGTGCGGAACTGGTCTCCGGAGGCCGTTTGTTCAATGTGGGTGAAGTGCCTAAGTCTGTCTGGCGTTACGTTTTATAAGAAAGTAGCCATCAGCGCGAAATGTTATATACTCTCCGCCCTGCAAACTGGCTGTACAACATTTCGCGCAGATTATGGGAGAGTTTATGACCGCAACGCCTGGAGAACGCATTGGAGGCTGGTTAATCGCCCCACTGGCATGGCTGCTGGTTGCCTTATTAAGCGCATCACTTGCGCTGCTGCTTTATACCACCGCACTGATTACCCCGCATGCCATCCAGACGCTGATGTCGCAAAGTGTGCTTAATATTGCGATGTGGTTTGTATCGTTCGTTTTCGCGATAGGGATGTGGTACTACACGCTGTGGCTGACCATCGCTTTCTTTAAGCGCCGTAAAAGTGTGCCTAAGCATTACATTATCTGGCTGCTGATTTCGGTCCTGCTGGCGGTAAAAGCTTTTGCTTTTTCGCCGGTTTCTGACGCCCTGGCCGTCCGCCAGCTACTTTTCCCTTTACTGGCCGCTGCGCTGCTGGTGCCCTATTTTAAGCGTTCGACACGGGTGAAAAACACCTTTGTGAACCCGTAATAACCTTACAGATAACCTGTTGTCGCCTGCGTTGGTTTATCCGATAATAGGCGGCTTTTTTATTTCAGGCTAAATAATGACCGATTACTTACTGCTCTTTGTCGGCACAGTGCTGGTTAACAACTTCGTCCTGGTGAAGTTCCTTGGCCTATGTCCATTTATGGGCGTTTCCAAAAAACTGGAAACTGCAATGGGCATGGGGCTGGCGACCACCTTTGTCATGACGCTGGCGTCTATTTGCGCGTGGTGGATTGATACCTGGATCCTTATCCCGTTGGGGTTAACCTATCTCCGTACGCTGGCCTTTATTCTGGTTATTGCAGTGGTTGTGCAATTTACCGAAATGGTGGTACGCAAAACCAGTCCGGCGCTCTATCGCCTGCTGGGGATTTTCCTGCCGTTGATTACCACCAACTGCGCCGTGCTCGGCGTAGCGCTGCTGAACATCAACCTTGGGCATAACTTTATGCAATCGGCACTGTATGGTTTTTCTGCGGCCGTCGGTTTTTCTCTGGTGATGGTGCTGTTCGCCTCTATTCGTGAGCGCCTCGCCGCAGCGGATATCCCTGCGCCGTTTCGCGGTAACGCGATTGCGCTGGTGACCGCAGGTTTAATGTCTTTGGCCTTTATGGGCTTTAGTGGTCTGGTGAAGTTGTAATGAATGCTATCTGGATTGCCATCGCCTCTATCAGCGTCCTGGGGTTGGTGTTTGGCCTTATCCTGGGTTACGCCTCCCGCCGTTTTGCGGTAGAGGACGATCCTGTTGTTGAAAAAATTGATGAGCTTCTTCCACAAAGCCAATGTGGACAGTGTGGCTATCCCGGTTGCCGCCCCTATGCCGAAGCGGTAGGGATTCAGGGTGAAAAAATTAACCGCTGTGCACCGGGTGGTGAGGCGGTAATGCTGAAAATTGCGGCTCTGCTGAACGTTGACCCGCAGCCGATTGATGGCGATGCGGACGTCCAGGAGCCGGTTCGCGCCCTTGCTGTGATCGACGAAGCGAACTGCATCGGCTGTACCAAATGTATTCAGGCCTGCCCTGTAGATGCCATCGTTGGCGCAACCCGCGCCATGCACACTGTCGTCGCTGATCTGTGTACTGGCTGCAACCTCTGCGTAGCGCCATGCCCGACGCAATGTATTGAACTGCGCCCGGTTGAAACGACTACCGAAAGCTGGAAGTGGGATCTTCAAACCATTCCGGTTCGCAACATTCCTGTGGAACAACATGCTTAAGTTATTTTCTGCTTTCAGAAAAGAGAAGATCTGGGAGTTTGACGGCGGTATTCATCCGCCGGAGATGAAAACCCAGTCCAACGGCACCCCACTGCGTCAAATTCCGCTGGCGACGCGCTACGTTATGCCGCTCAAGCAGCATATTGGCGCGGAGGGCGAGCTGTGTGTGAAAGAAGGCGATACGGTTCTTCGCGGCCAGCCGCTGACCTTTGGCCGGGGACGAATGCTGCCTGTACACGCGCCAACGTCCGGTAAAGTGGTGGCGATTGCCCCGCATACGGTGGCTCACCCGTCAGCACTTTCAGAACTCAGCGTCATTATTGAAGCCGACGGTGAAGATCGCTGGATCGAGCGTGACGGCTGGGGCGACTACCGCAACCGGAGTCGCGACGCGCTCATCGAGCGTATTCATCAGTTCGGTGTTGCCGGACTGGGCGGCGCAGGCTTCCCTACCGGTGTCAAACTGCGTGGCGGTGGCGATAAAATACAGACGCTGATTATCAATGCCGCTGAATGCGAGCCGTATATTACCGCAGACGATCGTCTGATGCAGGATTGCGCCGCCCAGGTGGTGGAAGGTATTCGCATTCTCGCGCACATTCTGCAGCCGAAAGAAGTACTGATTGGTATTGAAGACAATAAACCACAGGCCATCTCAATGCTGCGCGCCGTACTGGCCGGTAGCCATGATATCGCCCTGCGCGTCATTCCAACCAAGTACCCTTCTGGTGGCGCAAAACAGCTGACGCAGATTCTTACCGGTAAACAAGTGCCACACGGTGGACGCTCCTCAGATATCGGTGTGCTGATGCAAAACGTCGGGACCGCCTATGCGGTGAAGCGCGCGGTGATTGACGGCGAGCCGTTGACCGAGCGCGTGGTAACGCTGACCGGAGAGTCTGTCTCGCGTCCGGGGAACGTCTGGGCGCGACTGGGAACGCCGGTTCGTCACCTGCTGGAACAGGCTGAGTTTTGCCCTGGCAGCGACCAGATGGTGATCATGGGCGGCCCACTGATGGGCTTTACCCTGCCGTGGCTGGATGTCCCGGTGGTCAAAATCACGAACTGCCTGCTTGCGCCTTCCCCAATCGAAATGGGCAAAGAGCAGGAGGAGAAAGGTTGTATCCGCTGTAGTGCCTGTGCCGACGCTTGCCCGGCGGACCTGCTTCCGCAGCAGTTGTACTGGTACAGTAAAGGCCAACTGCACGACAAAGCACAAGCCCATAATCTGGCTGACTGTATTGAATGCGGAGCCTGCGCCTGGGTTTGCCCAAGTAACATTCCACTGGTGCAGTATTTCCGCCAGGAGAAGGCTGAAATTTATGCCATCTCAATGGAAGAAAAACGTGCAGCCGAAGCAAAAGCCCGCTTTGAAGCGCGCCAGGCTCGACTGGAGCGCGAAAAAGCGGCTCGTCAGGAACGCCATAAGCAGGCTGCTGTTCAGCCAGGTGAGAAAGATCAGGATGCCATTAACGCGGCACTGGCGCGCGTTCGCGAGAAAAAAGCGACCGCAGCCCAAACCGTGGTGATCCCGGCGGGTGAGAAACCGGATAATAGCGAAGCGATTGCGGCCCGCGAAGCGCGTAAAGCAGCGGCTCGCGCCCGTCAGGCTGAAAAAGCACAAACAGCTCAGGCTGAAGTTGAGGTTGATCCACGTAAAGCCGCCGTTGAAGCGGCAATTGCCCGCGCCAAAGCCCGTAAAGCCGGTGAGCAAAACGTGGTGGTCGAGAAAGAGGCCGTGGATCCACGCAAAGCTGCCGTCGAAGCGGCAATAGCCCGTGCCAAAGCCCGTAAGACAGCACAACAGACGCAAACTACCGAACCCGAAACGCCGGTCGACCCGCGCAAAGCCGCCGTTGAAGCAGCAATAGCCCGCGCCAAAGCCCGTAAAGCGGCGCAGCAGGAAGAGCAACCGCAGGCCGCAAATGACGACCCGCGTAAAGCTGCCGTCGCCGCTGCCATCGCGCGCGTTCAGGCGAAGAAAGCCGCACAGCAAGCAGTTAACGAGGATTAAATGGTTTTCAGAATCGCAAGTTCCCCTTACACCCACAACCAGCGCCAGACATCGCGCATTATGATGCTGGTCTGCCTGGCCGCGCTGCCGGGCATTGCCGTTCAGTGCTGGTTTTTCGGCTGGGGAACCCTGTTCCAGATAGTCCTGGGCTGTGTCAGCGCCTTAGCCGCTGAAGCCCTGGTGCTTAAACTGCGCAAGATGGTCGTTTCCCGCATCCTTGCCGACAACTCCGCGCTACTGACCGGCCTGCTGCTGGCCATCAGTATTCCACCGTTTGCCCCATGGTGGATGGTGGTACTCGGTACCGTCTTCGCAGTGATAATTGCCAAACAACTGTATGGTGGGCTCGGCCATAACCCGTTTAACCCGGCAATGATCGGCTACGTGGTGCTGCTGATCTCCTTCCCGGTACAGATGACAAGCTGGTTGCCACCGCATGAGATTGCGGCAACGGTTCCGGGCTTTATGGATGCCCTGCACGTGATCTTTACCGGCCATACCGCACTCGGCGCTGATATGAACACGCTGCGTATGGGCGTGGATGGTATCAGCCAGGCGACGCCTCTCGATACGTTTAAAACGTCCCTGCACGCGGGCCACAGCGTTGAACAGATTATGAAATCAGCCATCTACAGTGGCGTGCTGGCAGGCGCAGGCTGGCAGTGGGTTAACCTGGCGTATCTGCTGGGCGGTCTGTTCCTGCTGCAACAAAAAGCCATTCGCTGGCATATCCCGGTCAGCTTCCTCGTGACGCTGGCGGTTTGTGCCACGCTGGGCTGGGTGTTCTCCCCCGAGTCACTGGCCAGCCCGCAGTTGCATTTGCTCTCCGGCGCGACCATGTTAGGCGCATTCTTTATCCTGACGGATCCGGTTACCGCGTCAACGACCAACCGTGGCCGCTTGATCTTCGGTGCGCTGGCTGGGTTGCTGGTATGGTTGATCCGCAGCTTTGGTGGCTATCCGGATGGTGTGGCATTTGCCGTCCTGCTCGCCAACATTACCGTTCCGCTCATCGACTATTACACGCGTCCGCGCGTGTACGGACATCGTTAAGGGTTTCGCCATGTTGAAAACAATGCAAAAACACGGCGTTACGCTGGCTGTCTTCGCCGCGATCCTGACTGGGCTGACGGCACTGGTGAATTCGTTGACCAAAACGACCATCGAAGAACAGGCTTCGAAGCAGCAAAAAGCGCTGTTCGATCAGGTGATCCCGTCTGATTTCTACGATAATGACCTGCAGCAAAGCTGTTTCATCGTCCAGGCGCCGCAGTTAGGCAAAGGCGCACATCGCGTCTTTATCGCCCGTAAAGGGGATAAACCGGTGGGCGCGGTGATGGAAGCGACCGCCCCCGATGGCTATTCCGGTGCCATTCAACTGCTCGTTGGCAGCGATTTCTCCGGTACGATACTGGGCACCCGCGTAACGGAACATCATGAGACGCCGGGCCTTGGCGATAAAATTGAAACCCGTCTGAGCGACTGGATTTTGCATTTTGCCGGTAAAGTGATTCATGGCGAAGGAGATACTGCCTTTGCGGTGAAGAAAGATGGCGGCGAGTTCGACCAGTTCACCGGGGCGACCATCACCCCACGCGCCGTGGTTAACGCCGTAAAACGAGCCGGGCTGTATGCTGAAACGCTGCCCGCGCACATCAACAATCTTCCGGCCTGTGAGGAGTAATCATGAGCCAGGTTAAAGAAGTTATTGTCCAGGGGTTGTGGAAGAACAACTCCGCGCTGGTACAGCTTCTGGGAATGTGTCCATTGCTGGCGGTCACCTCCACCGCCACCAACGCGCTTGGTCTGGGTCTGGCGACCACGCTGGTACTGACCCTGACCAACCTCTCCATCTCAGCCCTGCGCCGCTGGACGCCGTCGGAAATCCGTATTCCAATTTACGTCATGATCATTGCCTCGGTCGTGAGTATCGTCCAGATGCTGATTAACGCTTACGCATTCGGTCTGTATCAGTCGCTGGGCATCTTTATTCCGCTTATCGTCACCAACTGTATCGTGGTTGGACGCGCGGAAGCCTTCGCGGTGAAAAACAGTCCGGCCATGTCGGCGCTGGATGGTTTTTCAATTGGTATGGGCGCCACGGGAGCCATGTTTGTGCTGGGCTCAATACGTGAAATCCTCGGCAACGGTACGCTGTTTGACGGTGCAGACGCGCTGCTGGGCGGCTGGGCCAGGGCGCTGCGCATTGAAGTGTTCCACACCGACACGCCATTTCTGCTGGCCATGCTGCCGCCAGGCGCATTTATTGGCCTCGGCATGATGCTGGCGATAAAATACCTGATTGATGAGAAACGTAAGCGCCGCGCGGCAGAGCGCAGCGTCCAGGAAGGGATACCCGAGAAGGCCTCATGAATAAAGAAAAGCGCATTGCGATCCTGACTCGTCTGAGGGACGAGAACCCACACCCGACGACAGAGTTGAACTTTAACTCCCCGTTTGAGCTGCTGATCGCCGTGCTGCTCTCTGCACAAGCTACCGATGTAAGCGTCAATAAAGCCACCGCCCTGCTCTATCCTGTTGCCAATACGCCGAAGGCCATGCTGGAACTGGGCGTGGAAGGCGTGAAGTCTTATATCAAAACCATCGGCCTGTTTAACAGCAAAGCGGAGAACGTGATTAAGACCTGCCGGATCCTGCTGGAACAGCACGGTGGCGAAGTGCCGGAAGATCGCGCGGCGCTTGAGGCGTTACCCGGTGTAGGTCGAAAAACCGCGAACGTTGTGCTAAATACGGCATTTGGCTGGCCGACTATCGCTGTCGACACGCATATCTTCCGCGTATCTAACCGCACCAACTTCGCACCCGGCAAAAATGTCGAGCAGGTTGAGGAGAAACTGCTCAAAGTGGTTCCTGCCGAATTTAAGGTTGACTGCCACCACTGGCTGATTCTGCACGGGCGTTATACCTGCATTGCCCGTAAGCCTCGCTGCGGCTCCTGCATCATTGAAGATCTCTGCGAATACAAAGAAAAAGTGTATCCCTGATCGACTAATTCCCCCGCTAAAAGAAGGGCTACCAAACGCGCTTCTTTTGGCCGTTATTTGTCCGCCTGTTGCTTACCCTGGCTTGTCACTTGTTCGGCCATTTAACGCTCAAACAGGTTAATAGTTTTTTTATATCCAAAAATTTCTATATATCTGTGATCGCGATCACCCTGATAACTTCATGTTGATTTTTTGTTGTCAAAATCGGCCTAAACCCTTTATCTGACAAGACACATCCCTCCCATCACCGTAGATAAGACCAGCTATTTTTCAGAATATGGGCTATATCACTGCACCAGGAGGCAAATAGCAGAACATATCGCCAAAACCCAATTATGACCGGTCATTACCAGTCGAAAAAACTACCTTTACTCACCGTATGAAATTTAACGCTGAATAACATTTATATAAACCGACGATTATACCACCCAAGATATATGTAACAGATTATTACAAACGTATTGCCAGATGGAGCAGGATAGTGAACATTACCCGCCGTTTCTCCTCCCAAAATAACTATAAGGCGTATGGACTATGGCCATCACGCTATGAACACCCCCGTTAATATGGGATGTAAAAAAAGAGGTATATGTGTCTACTGCAAACAATAAACCAACAGATGAAAGCGTAAGTCTTAACGCTTTTAAACAACCAAAAGCGTTCTATCTCATCTTCTCTATCGAGTTATGGGAGCGTTTTGGTTATTACGGCCTGCAAGGGATCATGGCGGTTTACCTGGTAAAACAGCTGGGTATGTCCGAAGCCGATTCCATCACGCTGTTCTCCTCCTTCAGTGCTCTGGTTTACGGTCTGGTCGCAATCGGCGGCTGGCTGGGTGATAAAGTTCTCGGTACTAAACGCGTTATCATGCTGGGTGCCATTGTACTGGCAATCGGTTATGCGCTGGTTGCGTGGTCTGGTCATGATGCTGCTGTCGTGTATATGGGCATGGCGACCATCGCCGTGGGTAACGGGCTGTTCAAAGCGAACCCGTCTTCCCTGCTCTCTACCTGTTACAGCAAAGATGACCCGCGTCTGGACGGTGCATTCACCATGTACTACATGTCCGTGAACATCGGTTCCTTCTTCTCCATGCTGGCAACACCGTGGCTGGCCGCTAAATTCGGCTGGAGCGTGGCGTTCTCCCTGTCCGTGGTCGGTATGCTGATCACCGTTGTCAACTTTGCCTTCTGCAAACGCTGGGTTAAAAACTACGGTTCAAAACCTGACTTCGAACCCGTACATGTGGGTAAACTGCTGGCGACCATTGTAGGCGTTGTGATCCTTGCAGCAATCGCGACCTGGCTGCTGCACAACCAGGGTATCGCACGTGCGGTTCTGGGTGTGGTTGCACTGGGTATCGTGATTATCTTCGCAAAAGAAGCCTTCGCCATGCAGGGTGCTGCACGTCGTAAGATGATTGTGGCGTTCATTCTGATGCTGGAAGCGATTATCTTCTTCGTACTGTACAGCCAGATGCCAACCTCTCTGAACTTCTTCGCCATTCGTAACGTTGAGCACTCAATTCTGGGTATCGCATTCGAACCGGAGCAGTATCAGGCCCTGAACCCGTTCTGGATTATGATTGGCAGCCCAATTCTGGCCGCTATCTATAACAAGATGGGTGACCGTCTGCCAATGCCGCACAAGTTTGCCATCGGCATGGTGCTGTGCTCCGGCGCCTTCCTGGTGCTGCCACTGGGTACCAAATTCGCGACTGATGCAGGTATCGTTTCCGTTAACTGGTTGATCCTGAGCTACGCTCTGCAGTCTATCGGTGAACTGATGATCTCCGGTCTGGGTCTGGCGATGGTTGCACAGCTGGTACCACAGCGTCTGATGGGCTTCATTATGGGTAGCTGGTTCCTGACCACTGCCGGTGCAGCAATCATTGCAGGTAAGATTGCAAACCTGATGGCCGTTCCGGATAACGTCACTGACCCACTGGTCTCTCTGAACGTCTACGGTACTGTATTCATGCAGATTGGTATCGCTACAGCAGTCATCGCTGCTCTGATGCTGCTGACGGCACCGAAACTGAATCGTATGACTCAGGACGACGACAAGACCGCTAAAGCGACTAAAACCGCTACCGCGTAATATCATTGAGAAACGACATAACAGAAGCCGCTAATGCATTAGCGGCTTTTTTTTTACCCGTTCGCGCACTAACATAGCTGAAACCTCAGCAAAAAGGAGTTACCGATGAAACTGTTCTACAAACCGGGCGCGTGCTCTCTTGCTTCCCATATCACCCTGCGCGAGAGCGGCAAAGATTTTACGCTGGATGGCGTTGATCTGATGAAAAAACGTCTGGAAAACGGTGATGATTTTCTTGCCATCAACCCGAAGGGACAAGTTCCGGCACTGTTGCTGGATGACGGTACTCTGCTGACCGAGGGTGTGGCGATTATGCAGTTTCTGGCAGATAGCGTGCCCGATCGCCAGTTACTGGCACCGGTAAGTACGGTTTCTCGCTATAAAACGCTGGAGTGGCTGAACTACATTGCGACCGAGCTGCATAAAGGCTTTACGCCGCTGTTCCGTCCCGATACGCCAGAAGAGTACAAACCCACCTTGCGTGCGCTTCTTGAGAAAAAGCTGCAGTACGTTAACGAATCGCTGAAAGACGACCAGTGGATTTGTGGTTCGCGTTTCACAATTGCCGATGCGTACCTGTTTACCGTACTGCGCTGGGCGCGCGCGGTTAAGCTGAACCTGGAAGGGTTAGACCATATTGCATCGTATATGACACGCATGGCAGAACGTCCTGCGGTAGCTGCAGCGCTGAAAGCGGAAGGTCTTAACTAACATCGCCCGGCGGCGCTGCGCTTGCACGGGCCTACGGGTGGAGTAGGCCGGGTAAGCGCAGCGCCACCCGGCATCTTTTAAAGCTGCGTTGCGCTAAAATAGTGTTCCGGCTTAGCAATACGATCCTGTGCCGCAACGACCTGTAATTCATACTCCTGCATTTCTTTCGTCGCAATCATGATTTCGTATACCGCCGCGGTGACATGCTCCAGGGCATCTCGCAACGTTGCACCCTGCAGGAGTTTCACCAACAGCAGACCGCTGGTCACATCCCCAACCCCTACCGGCTGACGTGGGCCAAAATCCACCAGCGGACGGCTGATATGCCAGGCATCGTCTTTCGTCACCAGCAGCATCTCAAAACGGTCCTTACTAAGCCCTGCACGCGCGAGATGTTTCACCAGCACAGTTTCTGGCCCCAGAGCTATCAGCTCGCGGGACGCGCTTACCGCCTCTTCTACGCTGTTAACGGGATGCTCGCAAAGGATCTCCAGTTCGACCAGATTTGGCGCAATGATATCGCTGGCGGGCAGCGCATGGCGAACATGAAACTCTGCGACACCCGGTGCCACGATGCAGCCTTTCTCCGGATGGCCCATAACAGGGTCACAGAAGAATTTTGCCGCTGGGTTTGCCGTTTTCACCTGGCGAACAATACCGAGGATATGCTCTCCTTGCTCTGCTGAACCGAGATAACCGCTCAGTACCGCGTCACAACGTTTGAGCTGGCCGATATCGGCAACTCCTTGCACAACTTCCGTGAGGTGTGAAGGCGGCATTACGCAGCCGGTCCATTGGCCGTATTGCGTGTGGTTGGAGAACTGTACGGTGTTGAGCGGCCAGACGTTGGCACCGAGGCGGCGCATTGGAAATTCCGCTGCGCTATTGCCAGCATGTCCGAAAACAACGTGGGACTGAATGGCGAGGATGTTCTTCATTTTTTTCTTACCAAACCCTGTAAAAACAAAAGGGGCGTGGTTTCCCACGCCCCTGGCTACTTTTAATTATTTCCAGCAGATCAGACAGTAATTTTTCTTGCCGCGACGCAGCAGCGTGTAGCGACCATACAGACGATCGCTGTCAGTGAAGGTGTATTCCGGGTCGGACTGCTTCTCACCATTGATGGTGATAGCGTTAGACGCAATGGTTTTACGCGCCTGACCACGGGAAGGCTGCAGCTCGGAGTCCACCAGCGCCTGCATCAGGTCAGCACCTTTTTCCATCTCGACCATTGGCACGCCGTCCTGCGCCAGCTGTTCGAAGTCCGCTTCGCTCAGATCGCTCAGTGTGCCGTTGAACAGGCTTGCCGTAATGCGTTTTGCCGCGGCCAGACCTTCTTCACCGTGAACCAGTTTAGTCACTTCGTCCGCCAGCACGTACTGTGCACGTGGCGCCTTACCGCTATTTTTGTCCTCTTCTTCCAGGGCATTGATTTCTTCAATGTCCATAAAGGTGAAGAACTTCAGGAAGCGGTATACATCGGCATCAGCCGTGTTGATCCAGAACTGGTAGAATTTGTACGGGCTGGTCTTTTTCGGATCAAGCCATACCGCGCCACCTTCGGTTTTACCGAATTTGGTCCCGTCGGCTTTGGTGATCAGCGGAACGGTCAGACCAAAGACCTGGTTCTGGTGCAGACGACGGGTCAGGTCAATACCGGAGGTGATGTTACCCCACTGGTCAGAACCGCCAATCTGCAGGGAAACACCGTGCAGTTTGTTCAGACAGGCAAAGTCATAACCCTGCAGCAGGTTGTACGAGAACTCGGTGAAGGAGATACCCTGGTCATCACGGTTCAGACGCTGCTTCACGGCTTCTTTGTTAATCATCTGGTTAACAGAGAAATGCTTGCCGATGTCACGCAGGAAAGTCAGCACGTTCATGCCGCCAAACCAGTCATAGTTGTTAGCGGCAATGGCGGAGTTATCACCACAGTTGAAGTCGAGGAACGGTGCAACCTGTTTGCGGATCTTATCCACCCACTCCTGCACGGTATCTTCGGTATTCAGTTTACGCTCAGCGGCTTTAAAACTTGGGTCACCAATCAGACCTGTCGCACCGCCAACCAGGGCAACAGGTTTATGGCCCGCCATCTGGAAGCGTTTCAGGCATAACAATGGAACAAGATGCCCCAAATGCAAGCTGTCAGCGGTGGGATCGAAGCCGCAATAGAGCGCGATCGGGCCTTGCGCCAGTCGCTCTGCTAACGCTTCCTCGTCCGTCACCTGAGCCACGAGGCCCCGCTCTTGCAATTGTTTAATCAAGTTACTGCTTGCCATCAAATTCTCCATGTATAAACGACTGCACCTTTGCCGGTACACGACTTTTCGCCTGATGCGAAAGTACCATAGAATAAAGCGCAAGCGCGGTGTGCGCTAGCGCTTAAATCAACAAATTTCGGGGATTACGGTGCCAGTCTGTCGATTTTCCAGCCGCCATTGTCGCGCTGGTATAAAAAGCGATCGTGCAGGCGATGTTCGCCCCCCTGCCAGAACTCCATCTGCTCAATCGGGATGCGGAAACCGCCCCAGAAACTCGGCAGAGGGATTTCACCCTGCTGGAACTTCTGTTTCAGCTCAAGAAATTTGCTTTCCAGCACGCCGCGAGCTGAAATTCGGCTCGACTGTTTTGAGACCCAGGCGCCAATCTGGCTGTCGCGCGGACGGCTGTGGAAATACTTCACCACTTCCAGCGTCGAGAGACGTTCCGCTTTGCCTGTCACCATGACCTGACGCTCCAGCATATGCCAAGGGAACAGCAGGCTGATACGCGGATTGTTTTCCAGATGATGTGCTTTGCGACTGCCCAGGTTGGTGTAGAACACCAAACCTTTCTCGTCATAATGCTTGAGCAATACGATGCGCTGATACGGTTGACCGTTTTCATCGACCGTTGCGACAACCATAGCCGTTGGGTCGGCCAGTTTCGCTTCGCAAGCCTGTTTCAGCCAGCGTTCAAAAAGCACGAGGGGTTCAGCGGGAAGGTCCTGGCGACGCAGGCCACCTTTGGTGTATTCACGGCGCAGATGCGCGATTTGCTGCAGTTCGTCGTTATCTGACATGGCGTTAGCTGACATTGAGATTGGGTGGCGCTATTGTGCGCCGCCCCTGTAAAAATCTCAACGCTTCGGATTTTCCAGCTGACAATTGTTCAGCACGATACGGTCACGTTTGTAGACCGTGGCGCTGTCCCCTTTCGACCAGAAGACATAGATACCATCGGTATAACGTGCACCGGAGGCCGAGATGCCCTGCTTCAGGGTCAGCAATTTATTGTCGTACACAAAACTGGCTTCCTGGCGCGGGTTATTCAGCTTAACGGTCAGCGGCTTTTCATCGCAACGATACTCCAGCGTATCGGTCTGCATACGCTCAACGAGTTGGTTATAGACGCTGCATCCTGACAGCAACAAAGGCGCGACAATAAGAAGAAGTTTTTTCATGAGCGTATTCCGACGACTTTCCTGGTCCTGGAGGGCGTGACTGCCCTCCTGTTTTTATTCCATTCTAACGACAATACGCGACGCTGAATTTCAGTTAACTCTGATTCTGACGAGGGTTGGCCGGGAAAATGGCACCAAGGACGCTCGCCTCACGCGCACCGGTTACCGACGGTAAATTGCCCGGTAGCCCGGCAATCGTGCGCCAGGCAAGCCATGCAAAGGCCAGCGCTTCCATATCATCTCCACTGATACCCGCTTCATCTGTCGTCGTGACTTCTGTACCCGGCAGTAGCCCGGCAAGACGCGCCATCACCAGCGGATTTCGGCTTCCTCCCCCGCACACCAGCAGACGTTCGCATCCGCCACTGAGAAGCACCTGTTCAGATATCGACACGGCCGTTAACTCAGCAAGTGTTGCCTGGACATCCTGCGGCGCGAGTGCCGGGAATTGCGCCAGCTGGCGCTCAAGCCAGCCATAGTTGAAATATTCGCGCCCCGTGCTTTTCGGTGCCGGTAGTGCAAAATAAGGGTCGCTTAACATGGACTGCAACAGCGGAATAATCACTTTACCCGCGCTCGCCCACTCCGCGTTTTTATCATACGGTTGACCGCACTGACGCCAGATCCAGGCATCCATTAACATATTGCCCGGGCCGGTATCGTAGCCACGTACGGGCTGTCCCGGGATGAGCATGGACAGATTGGCGATACCACCAATATTGAGCACCATACGGCGTTCTGAAGGGTGCGCCAGTAAAGCCTGATGGAAAGCGGGCACCAGCGGTGCACCCTGTCCTCCAAGCGCAATATCGCGACGACGAAAATCGCCCACCACCGTTACACCGGTCTTTGCCACAATCTGGTTGTTATCACCAATTTGCAGGGTATGCGGTGCTTCGCCACCTGGCTCATGCCAGACAGTTTGTCCGTGACACCCAATGGCAACCACATCCTGTGGACGAAGATGTTCTTTGTGCATTAACGCCTGTACCGCATCAGCAAACAGCGCTCCCAGGCGTACATCGAGCTGCCCTAGCTGGGAAAGGGTGAGTTGCTGCCCCTGACAGATACTCAGAATATCCTCTTTCAGTGAAATGGGGATTGGCCAGGTCAGGCTCGCCTGCTGCGCCACCATGTTTTCATCAATGGCGGCCAGAACGACATCTACCCCATCCAGACTGGTGCCTGACATCACACCAATGTAGCGACCCGATTTCATGCGCTTTCCTTACGTTGCGTGGGCTAAGAGTATCCACTCAACCATAAACAGCGCTGCTTTGCTATCCGGCGATAATATTTTTTAACAATGTCAGACGGGTAACACGTGCGAAGACTGTTTATGTCTCGTTAAGTCAAATTCAAGTACAATTTTCCCATTGTTAGTGCAAAGATATGAACTATGGCCCCTTATGCCATATAATTTAGCCATAACGGATGCCCTCAATCGGGCGTTTTTGGTGAACAGGAGATTCAAATGATTTTACGTGTACTGGGCGTTTCGCTGATTGGTTTAACTCTGGCTGGCTGTGTGAATGACAGTTCACTTTCTGGCGACGTTTACAGCGCTTCTGAAGCGAAACAGGTTCAGAATGTGACTTACGGTACCGTTGTTAATGCCCGTCCTGTACAAATCCAGGGTGGTGATGAAAACAACGTGATGGGTGCAATCGGCGGTGCTGTGCTGGGTGGTTTCCTGGGTAATACCGTCGGCGGTGGTACAGGCCGCTCTCTGGCGACCGCAGCAGGCGCCGTTGCCGGTGGTGTAGCAGGCCAGGGCGTTCAGGGTGCGATGAACAAAACCCAGGGTGTAGAGCTGGAAATCCGTAAAGATGATGGCAGCACCATCATGGTTGTTCAGAAACAAGGTAGCACGCGTTTCTCTGCAGGCCAGCGCGTTGTTCTGGCGAGCAACGGAAGCCAGGTTACCGTTTCTCCACGTTAATTCGTTTTTGGATGTGGTCACCAGGCCACATCCATTTACAAAAATATAATATTAATTAATACTTTCACACAAATATATACTTAACTTATTATTAATTAGTCTTGATATTGTTCCTGCGCAAAGTATTTATAAAATTCATTAGTTAAACTCATCGCAATTGCCTTTTTTTATTTATTATAATTTTGTTAAAACTTATATGCTTGCGATGAATAATTGTGTGAAGAACCGTTATTTCTTATTCTGTATCGGCTGCATTGCCGTCATTGGGCTATTGCAGGGTTTATTTTTAGAACTTGTCGAACGGGTACCGTCGTTCTCTCCGTTATTATTCCCTACACTGACCATTTTCTTACTGGTATTTCACCTGTTTATTGCCTGTTTTATGGCAATGAAATACTGGTGTGATCGAAGAAGGTTGTATCTGATTGCAATTGCCTTAGCCTTTGCCGGCTCGGCGATGATGATGGTAGGAACGCTATCCAGCTTCCCTTCCTGGTTAGCTCTCTATCAGTTCAATGCAGTTAACTATAATGATGCCATGATCTTCTTTATGTTCCGCCATCTTATCATGGCGGTTCTCATTATCCTTTCAGCCTTGCTTTATACCATCCGGGATTACCCGCTTTCACGTCCGGTACATATTTCCATCGTGACTGGCGGATTTATCTTTACTGTTTCTATGGTGGCTCTGGCGTGGTTTTGTTCCAGTCATTCATCACTGTTATTACTGGATCTTGTCGATAATGAAACCCGGCAATTTATGGTTCTCTGGAGCCAGGCCATTAATATTCTTCTTATTGTTCTCTGGATAGTAACGTTAGCAACACTAATGTTTATTACCCGGGTACGTAACCTTTTCTGGGTTGGCGGTAATTTCTTATGCGTCTGTTATATTGTGACGCTGACAATGCTACTGGCTGGCGG
The DNA here is from genome assembly GCF_056238685.1 of Enterobacter sp. DVT3837. Taxonomy (NCBI): domain Bacteria; kingdom Pseudomonadati; phylum Pseudomonadota; class Gammaproteobacteria; order Enterobacterales; family Enterobacteriaceae; genus Enterobacter; species Enterobacter sp. DVT3837. The sequence goes on from NZ_JBWDLA010000002.1 coordinate 1,118,974, forward strand.
ACACGCTGAAGATATCGCCTGGTATCGGGCCCGATTATTTGAAACGGTTGCTACGCTGCTTATTATTTTTGTTCTGCTTTATGATGTCTTCAGGTTGTATCGTGACTCACATTTAAAGTATCAGCAATCGTATCAGAACTCGATTCGCGATCCGCTCACCCGGCTTTATAACCGCAGTTATTTCTATGAATCATTAAATCAGGCCCTGGATATCGCCAAAGCCAGTCGTCCTGTTTCTGTTATCGTCAGCGATCTCGACCGCTTTAAGCGAATCAACGACAACTATGGGCATCTCCAGGGAGACAAAGTGTTGCAGTTTGTCGCTCATCTGCTGATGGATTCCGTGCGCCCACAAGATATTGCGGCCCGTATCGGTGGCGAAGAGTTTGTACTGATGCTGGCTAACACCTCTTCAGAAGAGGCTTACAAGGTGGCTGAACGCATACGGCTCAATCTGAGCGGCTTTGATAAGGCCAGCAGCGAGGGGCAGTTACCAGAACCGATCACTATCAGCATGGGAATATTTACGGCAACCTCATCAGGGATTACTGCAGAAGAGTGCGTGGAAAGTGCCGATAAGGCAATGTACGAAGCAAAAGAGACAGGCCGTAACCGCGTAGTCGTCTTTAAATGAAAAAGGCCTTGCTGTTGCAAGGCCCTTTGGAATGTCAGTCGCGCGACTGCAGCTCATGGATGTTTTGTTCCAGGCGACCAATAAGGCTGATGAGCATTTCAAGCTCCGCCGGAGAAACACCCGAGAGGATTTCACCCCGCGTTTTGGTAATCACGGCTTCCATTTCAGTAATGATGGGAGTCGCTTTCTCTGTGAGTTTAATCCGCTTAGCGCGACGATCGCTGGCGCAGGTTTGCCGGGAGATGAGTCCCTTCTCTTCCAGCTGGTCAAGCGTACGCACCAGCGACGGTTGCTCAATACCTATCGCTTTTGCCAGTTGAATTTGCGACTGTTCAGGCGGCAGCTGATGAATGTTATGCAGCGTAACCCAATGTGTCTGTGTCAATTCCAGAGGTTTCAGGCGATGGTCAATCAGAGCACGCCAGACGCGTACCAACCTTGCCAGATCAGAACCTAATGGCGATTCCAATTTCATCTCCTTATAATTAGCTTGCTAAGTTATTATACTGATTTTAGAATAGTGTGCAGCATTTATATTGCCAAAACAAATGCAATACTGCATTCATGGAACTTAAAAGTATGACTTACACTGAATTGTGATACCTCATCATACTAAGACAAGCCATTGTGACATTCTGTTCACTGCAAAGGATTTCTACCTGTGACGTTTTTTCATCACTCAGAAGGTTTGCCCCTTCAGGACTTGATCTTCGGTGCATCAGTCTACTTTCCGCCTCTGTTTAAAGCCGTGCTGGTAGGTTTTATTCTCTGGCTCATCGCACATCGTCTGCTTCGTGACTGGATGTATTCCGGCGAAATCTGGCATCCCATGTTGATGGATCTCTCCCTGTTTGCCCTCTCCGTGTGTCTGGGCCTTGCTGTCTTGCTGGTGTGGTGAATATGCCCCTGAAAACGCTGAAGTACTTTTCCACGTTGTTTGTCCTCGCTCTCGCGCTGGTTGCAGGCTGGTGGCTGTGGAATTTTTATATGCAATCACCCTGGACGCGTGATGGCAAAATTCGCGCTGAACAGGTCAGCATTACTCCCCAGGTTTCAGGGAGTATCACGGCGCTTCTTGTTAACGATAACCAGTATGTTAAAAAGGGGGACGTGCTATTCCGTATCGACGATACCCCGTATCACATTGCGATTCTGAATGCCCAGGCTCAGCTGGCAAAAGCCCAGTCTGACTTAGCGAAAGCCAACAACGAGGCAAACCGCCGCCGACATTTATCGCAAAATTACATCTCTGCAGAAGATTTAGATACTGCGAATATCAACGTTAAGGCCATGCAGGCAAGCGTCAATGTGGCTGAGGCTACGCTGAAACAAGCCCAGTGGGAGCTAACCCAAACCGTTATAACATCGCCTGTCGACGGATGGGTGACCAACCTTTCAGCGCGTGTGGGTAACTATGCCACTACCGGACAGCCGGTGTTTGCCCTCGTCGACAGCCACTCCTTCTATGTCGTGGGCTATTTTGAAGAGACCAAACTTCGCCATATCCGCGAGGGTTCTCCGGCAACCATTACCCTTTATAGTAGCTCGCAAAAGTTACAGGGTCACGTATCCAGTATTGGTCGGGCGATATACGATCAAAGCGTTGAAACGGATTCCGGCCTGGTACCGGACATTAAGCCGAACGTTCCCTGGGTGCGTCTGGCTCAACGCGTTCCGGTTCGCGTAGAGTTTGACCGTCTACCGCAGGACATCACCCTGGTATCCGGCACGACCTGTACCGTCTCCATCGGAACCCGTTAATGAAACTGCAGGTGCTCTCCTGGCGTAACACGCCGTGGATGAAAGCGACGCGTCCCCAGTGGCGCTATGCGCTGCGTAATGGCATCGCGATGTGTCTTGCGCTGACCATCGCCTATTACCTGAACCTTGATGAACCCTACTGGGCGATGACCTCTGCGGCGGTGGTGAGTTTTCCCACGGTCGGAGGTGTTATCAGTAAAAGCCTCGGTCGTATCGCAGGCAGCCTGCTGGGTGCCACTGCAGCGTTAATTATCGCCGGTCATACGTTGAACGATCCATGGCTGTTCTTGCTGAGCATGGCGGCATGGCTGGGATGCTGTACCTGGGCCTGCGCTCATTTTACCAACAACGTCGCCTATGCTTTCCAGCTGGCGGGCTATACCGCCGCCATCATTGCCTTTCCGGTGGTTAACGTACTCGATACCACCGAACTGTGGGATATCGCTCAGGCGCGCGTCTGTGAAGTGATTGTCGGTATCCTCAGCGGCGGGTTTATGATGATGATCCTGCCCAGTACGTCCGACGGCACCGCGCTCATCACCGCGCTGAAAACCATGCATGCCCGATTGCTGGAGCACGCAAGCCTGCTGTGGCAACCTGATACCAACGATGAGATCCGTCTCGCCCATGAAAAGGTCATCGGGCAGATCCTGACCATGAATCTGTTACGCATCCAGGCCTTCTGGAGCCATTACCGCTTTCGCCGTCAGAATACCCTGCTTAACTATCTGCTGCACCAGCAGCTGCGCATGACCAGCGCTATCTCCAGCCTGCGCCGGATGTTACTCAATTGGCCGACGCCACCAGAAAACACCCGTGCGGTGATTGACGTACTGCTCGCAACGCTTGCACGCCCGGATGCGGACATCTACACCGTCGCGAAGATCATTGCGCCGCTCGCCCCGGTCGATGAGTACGATTATCGTCATCGCGCCTTCTGGCAGCGTCTTAATTATTTCTGCCGGCTGTATCTGCGAAGCAGCCGCTGGATTAGCGCCGTCGAGAATGCCACCCCGGTGACTGAATTCAACGTCCCGGGTAGTCCAGCGCTCGCACGCCATACAGACTATCTCGAAGCACTGTGGAGCGGCTTTCGCACCTTCTGCGCACTGATGCTGGTGGGGGCGTGGAGTATTGCCACGCAGTGGGACTCCGGTACAGCTGCCCTGACGCTCGCTGCCATCAGCTGCGTGCTTTACTCCGTTGCTGCCTCACCGTTTAACTCTCTTACGCTACTGATGCGCACCCTGGTATTACTGTCTCTGTTCAGTTTTGTGGTGAAGTTCGGCCTGATGGTGCAGATAAGTGACCTGTGGCAGTTTCTGCTGTTTCTGTTTCCGCTGTTAACCACCATGCAGCTTCTGAAGCTGCAAATGCCTAAACTGGCGGGGCTATGGGGACAGTTGATTGTTTTTATGGGGTCGTTTATTTCCGTGACGAATCCGCCGGTTTACGATTACGCCAGTTTTCTCAATGACAACCTGGCGAAGATCCTCGGTGTCGGACTGGCCTGGCTGGCCTTCGCGGTGTTACGCCCCGGTTCAGATGCGCGCAAGAGTCGTCGGCACATCCGGGAGTTACGCCGGGGGTTTGTCGACCAACTCAGTCGTAAACCGCATCTGAGTGAAAATGAGTATGAATCGCTGGTATATCACCATGTCAGCCAGTTGAATAACAGCCAGGACGCACTTTCCCGCCGCTGGCTGTTGCGCTGGGGCGTAGTGCTGTTGAACTGTTCACACGTCGTCTGGCAGCTTCGCGTATGGGAAACACGCTCTGATCCCCTCTCACAGGTTCGGGATGTTTGCATCTCCCTGCTACGTGATGTCATGAGTGAACGCGGTGTCCAGCAACGTCCCCTCGAAGCCACACTGACTGAGCTGCAGCGGATCTGCGATACCCTCGCGCGGCACCATTTGCCTGCCGCACGTGATTTGGCCTCGATCATCTGGCGCCTGCACTGCTCACTGTCACAGCTGGAGCAAGCGCCTCCTCCGGGAACCATTGGGGATCAAATTACGCCGCAGGCATAACGCACCCCGCCACCGCCAAGCGGTTTACGCTGATCGGACATATTGTCACCACCAACATGGATCATCAGCGCTTTGCCTTTAATCTCAGCCAGCTTTTTCAGCCGTGGCGCAACGACGGGCTCTGTGGCTTTCCCGTCGTTATTCACCACCAGAACAGGGAGATCGCCGAGATGCCCCATCCCGTTCGGACCTTCATGTTTACCGGAGTGTTGGGGATCAAAGTGGCCGCCCGCTGATTCCGCCGCCGAGGCTTTCCCCTCTTTCAGCGCAGGCTGACAGCTACCGTTGGCATGAACATGGAAACCATGTTCACCGGGTGGGAGTGCTTTGAGGTTGGGTGCGAACTCCAGTCCTTTGTCGGTTTCGGTTATTTTCACCGTTCCGATGGACTGCCCCACACCCTGAGAGGTGACAAGATTCATTTCCACTTCATCACTGGCCGCCTGCGCACCAGCGCAGACTACCAGCGTGACGAGCGCCAGAGCAAAACGCTTCATATGACCTCCACGGGTTATTTTTTGCCCCTTAAGTTTATACCAGGGGCAAACATTTCACCGGAAAGTCACTTTTTGCTGGTTTACGGTACGTCGTAGCCGAGTGCGGCTTTACGGATGCGGAACCACTGCTGACGGGTCATCTGCAGCTCTTCTGCCGCAATCGCAGAGCGTACGCGTTCAATTTTACCAGAACCAATAATTGGCAGTGGTTTTGACGGCAGGCGCAGGATCCACGCGTACACCACTTGTTCGATGCTCTCAGCATTGAGCTCGCGGGCGATGGTTTCCAGTTCATTGCGCAGCGGCTGGAATTCATCGTCATTAAACAAGCGTCCCCCTCCCAGGCACGACCACGCCATCGGGCGAATGCGAAGCTGTTGTAGCTGGTCAAGCGTCCCATCCAGCAGCAGCGGCTGGTGAACCGGGGATATCTCGACCTGGTTAGTGGCCAGGGTAAATGGCAGGCGCGACTGAAGCAGCGCAAACTGTGCCGGGGTAAAGTTTGAGACGCCAAAATGACGGACTTTCCCGCTCTGATGCAGATTCAGAAACGCTTCGGCCACTTCATCGGCATCCATGAGCGGATCGGGACGGTGGATTAACAGCAGGTCGATATGATCCGTCGCCAGATTGACCAGCGACTGCTCAGCACTTTTGATGATATGCGCACTGTCGGTGATGTAATGACCGAGGGCATGCTCAGGTTTTGCCGTGGTGGCAATACCGCACTTCGTGACGATCTCCATGCGTTCACGCAGGGCCGGAACCAGCTTGAGCGCCTCTCCGAACGCGGCTTCACACTGGTAGCCACCATAAATATCGGCATGATCGACCGTGGTGATCCCTAAATCGAGATGCTCTTCAATAAAGCTCGCCAACTGGAGGGGGGACATATTCCAGTCCATCAGGCGCCAGTAGCCCATCACAAAACGGGAGAATTCTGGCCCCTGGGGGGCAAGGGTAATTCGCTGAACCATAACATTTTCCTCAAGGACGTGATGTCATGAGTATACGCAATTACCGTGTTAAAAAAGTGAAGGTTGCTGGGGTTCTTCTGCCTCACCCGCTTTATTTGCGCGTATTTTGCGCAGAAGTCGCTGTCGGCAGAGTCGAAGCACCTCCTGTTTTTGCGTGTCGCTAAAGGTTTGCCAGTTGAAACGTTCATCACGGGTACGCATGCACCCGCGGCAATATCCACGTTCATCTACCTGACAAATACCCCGGCACGGGCTCTGGATGGGGAAAAACTCCAGTTGCTCTGCCACACTCACCTCCAGATTACCGCTATCACTTACAGTGAAGACGTTAAACATGCCGCGTGCAAGGGCTTTACCACAGATTTGTGGCATTAAGGTTTCACTAATCTTCCCTCTCTATACTCGCCCCATCATTAAAATGACAGGTTTTTCATTCGATGCGGTTAATTAAAAAGTTACAGTGTAACGACATTAAATTTACTCTTGGCTGTGCGCTCTTCTTTACCCTGGTAAACGCGCTATTTATACAACGCAGTTGGGCAATTATCGCCCCCGCTCATCTTCACGATATCCTCTTTGCCGCTACCGTACCGCTGGTGCTGTTTTGCGGCTGGGTGATTGTGTTTAGCCTGCTCAATATTCCCTTTATTCGCAAGCCGCTGCTGATTGTGCTGACGCTCGGGTGCGCCGCTGCCACCTACTTTATGTACACCTACGGCGCGGTTATCGATCAGAACATGATCGTGAACGTGTTCGAAACGAACTCCCAGGAAGCCACCGCCCTGGTAACGCCACAGATGATTTTGTGGATTATTGTTGCCGGTCTCATTCCATCCGTAGTGCTGGTATTGACCCGCATTCGTACCGGGAAATGGTGGTATGCCCTGTTGATGCGCGTTGCCGCAATGCTCGGTGCCCTGCTGGTGATTATCCTTATTGCCGCCGTATTTTATAAAGATTACGCGTCGCTGTTTCGTAATAACAAAAGCATTGTCAAAATGGTCACCCCCGCGAACTACGTCAGTGCCGTGATGAAGTACAGCAAAATGCGCTGGTTTGCAGGCGATCAGACGCTGGTGCGGATTGGCGAAGATGCACACAAAGGACCCTTGATTTCAGGTCAGCAAAAGAAAACCGTTCTAGTGCTTGTCGTCGGCGAAGCGTCACGCGCGGCGAACTACTCCCTGAACGGCTACGAACGCGAAACAAACCCGGAACTGAAAAAGCAGGATGTGATTAACTTCCCGCAAGCCTCCTCGTGTGGTACTGAAACCGCGGTATCCGTTCCCTGCATGTTCTCCGGCATGACGCGCAGCAAATACGATGCTGACCTGGCTCATCATCGGGAAGGACTGCTCGACGTGCTCAAGCATGCGGGTATCAATCTGCTGTGGCGCGACAACGATGGCGGCTGTAAAGGTGCCTGCGATCGCATCCCCCATACCGACATGACGCAGTGGAAACTGGATCAGTTCTGCAAAGACAAGTCCTGCATCGACGACGTGAATTTCTACCGCCTGGACAACGTCCTGGATGGCCTGAAGCAAGATACCGTTCTGGTTATCCACCTGATGGGCAGTCACGGCCCCGCGTACTATCGCCGTTATCCGGATAATTTCCGTAAATTCACCCCAACCTGCGACACCAACGAAATTCAGGATTGCGATCATCAGGCGCTGATAAACACCTATGACAACACGATCCTGTATACCGACAGCGTGGTCAGTAAAACGATTGATACGTTGAAAGCACGACAGGCAAGCATGAACACTGCGCTGATTTACCTCTCAGATCACGGCGAATCGCTGGGTGAAAGCGGTATCTATCTGCACGGCACGCCGTACATGCTGGCACCGGAACAGCAAACACACATTCCGTTTATGTTCTGGTTGTCACCGGACTATGCGAAAAACTTTGGCATCAACGAGCAGTGTTTACGTGACCATGCGGCAAAAAATGCGGTTTCTCAGGACAATTTGTTCTCGACTGTACTGGGTATGATGGACGTGAAATCAACGGTTTATCAACAGCAACTGGATATTCTGCACGCGTGTCGTCAATAAACTCGCTTGCATTAGACCGAACGGTCTATTAGAGTGCGGCCATGAGCAGAAATACTGAACACGATACCCGCGAACATTTACTGGCGACCGGCGAGCAACTTTGCATGCATCGCGGGTTCACCGGTATGGGTCTGAGCGAGCTATTAAAAACCGCTGAGGTACCGAAGGGGTCGTTTTACCACTACTTCCGGTCCAAAGAGGCATTTGGCGTCGCAATGCTGGAGCGTCATTATGCTGGTTATCACCAGCGTCTGGCGTCCCACTTTGCATCGGGTAAAGGTAACTATCGCGATCGTGTTTTGAACTACTATCAGGAAACGCTGAACCAGTTCTGCCAGCAGGGCATTATCAGCGGATGTCTGACGGTAAAACTTTCTGCTGAAGTGTGCGATCTCTCCGAAGACATGCGCACGGCAATGGATAAAGGTGCCAGTGGTGTTATCGCCCTGCTGGCTCAGGCACTGGAGAAAGGCCGCGATGAAAAAACGCTGGCCTTTTCCGGTGAGCCTTTAACTCAGGCGCAGGTGTTATACGCCCTCTGGTTGGGCGCTAATCTGCAGGCCAAGATTTCGCGCAGTGCCGTGCCGCTGGAAAGCGCACTGGCACATGTGAAAAACAGCATTACTACGCCTGGCGTTTAACAGGCGTTTTTATTTACCTCATTACTAGTCGACTGGTCTACTCAGGAGTCTTTATGTCAGCTGAAAAATTATTTACCCCATTGAAAGTGGGTGCCGTCACTGCACCAAACCGCGTGTTTATGGCTCCGCTTACCCGTCTACGCAGCATTGAGCCGGGTGACATCCCAACCCCACTGATGGGTGAATACTATCGTCAGCGCGCAAGCTCTGGCCTGATCATCACGGAAGCCACACAGATTTCTGCTCAGGCTAAAGGTTATGCGGGCGCGCCGGGTCTTCACAGCCCGGAACAGATCGCCGCATGGAAGAAAATCACCGCGGGCGTTCACGCTGAAGAAGGTCGTATTGCGGTTCAGCTGTGGCACACCGGTCGTATCTCTCACAACAGCATTCAGCCAGGCGGTCAGGCACCGGTTTCCGCTTCCGCCCTGAGCGCGAATACCCGTACTTCACTGCGTGATGAAAATGGTCACGCAATCCGCGTTGATACTTCTATGCCACGCGCACTTGAGCTGGACGAGATCCCGGGTATCGTTAACGACTTCCGCCAGGCCGTAGCCAATGCGCGTGAAGCCGGGTTTGACCTGATTGAACTGCACTCCGCGCATGGCTACCTGCTGCATCAGTTCCTGTCACCGTCGTCTAACCATCGCACCGATCAGTATGGCGGCAGCGTCGAAAACCGTGCCCGTCTGGTACTGGAAGTGGTTGACGCCGTATGCCAGGAGTGGAGTCCGGATCGTATTGGTATCCGCGTCTCCCCGATTGGCTCTTTCCAGAACGTCGACAACGGTCCGAACGAAGAAGCGGACGCGCTGTATCTGATTGAAGAGCTGGCGAAACGTGGTATTGCTTATCTGCACATGTCCGAGCCCGACTGGGCCGGTGGTCAGCCTTACACAGAGGCTTTCCGTCAGAAAGTACGCGACCGTTTCCACGGCGTGATCATCGGTGCGGGAGCCTATACTCCTGAGAAAGCCGAAGATCTGATCAATAAAGGTCTGATCGACGCCGTCGCGTTTGGCCGCGACTACATCGCCAACCCGGATCTGGTTGCCCGCCTGCAGCAGAAAGCGGCACTGAACCCACAGCGTCCGGAAAGCTTCTACGGCGGTGGTGCAGAAGGCTACACCGACTACCCTTCTCTGTAATCCCTCCAATGAGCATTGATAGCGGCGACAATTCGCCGCTATACTAAAACATCGTTTCTGTTCAAAAACATATTCTATTCCATAGGTTAATGAGGAAATTATGCGCCTACTTCACACCATGCTGCGCGTTGGCGATCTGCAACGTTCTATTGATTTCTACACTAACGTCCTGGGTATGAAACTGCTGCGCACCAGTGAAAACCCGGAATACAAATACTCGCTGGCGTTTGTGGGTTATGGCCCGGAAACGGACGAAGCGGTGATTGAGTTGACTTACAACTGGGGCGTAGACAGCTATGAGCTGGGTACGGCCTACGGCCATATCGCGCTGGAAGTGGACAACGCGGCGGAAGCGTGTGAGCGCATTCGCAGCAACGGCGGTAACGTGACGCGCGAAGCGGGCCCGGTCAAAGGTGGCACTACCGTGATTGCGTTTGTGGAAGATCCGGACGGTTACAAAATCGAGCTGATTGAAGCCAAAGACGCCGGTCGCGGTCTGGGCAACTGATCCCTCAGGGCGCAATATGCGCCCGTAGTTTTACTGCATACCCTTCCAAAATTTGCCATAATGCGCTCTGCTTTTTCCCCATGTAAGAGACCCTGATGTCCGATAACGCTCAATTTAGCGGTCTGTGCGACCGTTTTCGTGGTTTTTATCCCGTTGTCATTGATGTAGAAACAGCCGGATTTAACGCTAAAACCGATGCGCTGCTCGAAATTGCCGCCATCACGCTGAAGATGGATGAACAGGGCTGGCTTACACCGGACACCACGCTGCATTTCCACGTTGATCCTTTTGAAGGGGCAAACTTACAGCCGGAAGCACTGGCGTTTAACGGTATCGACCCGCATAACCCGTTACGTGGTGCAGTCAGTGAATATGATGCGCTGCACGCCATTTTTAAGATGGTGCGTAAAGGTATGAAAGAGAGCAACTGCAGCCGCGCGATCATGGTAGCCCATAACGCCACATTCGATCACAGCTTTACCATGGCCGCCGCAGAGCGTGCCTCGCTCAAACGAAATCCCTTCCACCCATTTGTCACCTTCGATACTGCCGCCCTGAGTGGCCTGGCGCTGGGGCAAACGGTGTTATCAAAGGCCTGTATCACGGCAGGTATTGAGTTTGACGGTACGCAGGCGCACTCTGCCCTGTATGACACGGAACGCACTGCAGAGCTGTTCTGTGAGATCGTCAACCGCTGGAAACGTCTGGGCGGCTGGCCGCTGCCGATGGGCGACAGCGAAGAGTAAAAAAAAGCGACCTGAAGAGGTCGCTTTTTTATTTCGGCAGAAAGTTACTCTGCGTCCGGCTCTTCAGTTTTGTACTTAGCCGCCGTCTCTTTGATCAGCTGCTGCAGTTCACCGCGCTGATACATCTCAATCAGGATATCGCAACCGCCAACCAGTTCACCGTCTACCCACAGCTGTGGGAACGTCGGCCAGTTAGCGTACTTAGGCAGCTCAGCGCGGATGTCCGGGTTTTGCAGGATATCAACGTAAGCAAAACGCTCACCACAGGCAGACAGTGCCTGAACGGCTTGCGCGGAGAAGCCGCAGCTTGGCAGCTTCGGAGAACCTTTCATATACAGCAGAATCGGGTTTTCAGCGATCTGGCGCTGGATTTTTTCAATAGTGGTGCTCATGTCTTGCTTCCTTTAACTTCTGTTACGGCATTAGTCTGACATTGTAGCGGTTCAGACTGGCATCGGAAAATAACATTTTTGTCACGTTTATTTATTTTACCGCGACTCATGAAAAGTTGCATTGCAAATGGTGTTTAACCCTGCTGCACTCAGGGTTTTGCTTAGGGAGTGAACAAATGTGCGACAGAACGATGAATTTTTTTGCACTTGCTAACGAAACTCGATTGTAGATTGAAAAATGCTATTAACTTCTCGGGTTTTTATGGATTAGAATCGACGGGCTTTGTAAATCATACGCAGGTACTATAGATGACCTGCATTTATCAGGGGACTGCCCAGTGGCGCGGATAAATAAAATCTCGATCACGCTCTGTGCTTTACTGTTTACATCACTCACTTTCACGCCAGTGGCAAACGCCTCTCAGCAGGCGCGGCATTCTGCTGTGCAAAAGAACCATCTGGTGAAAGCCACAGAACGTAAGAAAAAAACCACCAGTAAGAACGATAAGAAAAAAACAACTGCTCAGACTAAACAAACCGCTTCAAGCAAGACAAAAACAAAATCTTCCCGCACTGCTCACACATCCAAAAGTAAAGCCTCGCAGACTGCCGCCAACCTCGTGACTGAAAAATGCATCACGCGTAAAGGCCACAAGGCGAAATGCACGAAGGTCACGAAAATAGCGGAAGTGCATAAAGTGCGTGTACAGAAAGCGCAAAAAACCGCGATGAACAAACTGATGGGGCAAATTGGCAAACCTTATCACTGGGGTGGCAGTTCACCGCGTACCGGTTTTGACTGCAGTGGCCTCGTCTATTACGCCTATAAAGATCTGGTGAAGTTCCGCATTCCACGTACTGCCAATGAAATGTACCACCTGCGCGATGCTTCTCCGGTTGACCGTGGTGAGCTGGAAAACGGCGATCTGGTCTTCTTCCGTACACAGGGTCGCGGCACGGCTGACCACGTCGGTGTCTATGTCGGTAACGGAAAATTCATTCAGTCACCACGCAGCGGTCAGGATATTCAGATCACCTCGCTGAGTGAAGACTACTGGGTTCGCCACTACGTCGGCGCGCGTCGCGTCATGACACCTAAAACCATTCGCTAATCCCTGCCCTGCCGCGTCGCGGCAGGGTAAGTTCCTCTTTTGCATACCCTTTCAATTTGCTATTCTCTCCTCGTTGTCTGTGTGGTTATTGGCAACACAAAATACAATAAGGAGAGAAGCAATGTCGTTCGAATTACCTGCACTACCGTATGCAAAAGACGCCCTGGCACCGCACATTTCTGCGGAAACCCTGGAATATCACTACGGCAAGCATCACCAGACGTACGTCACCAACCTGAACAACCTGATCAAGGGCACCGATTTTGAAGGCAAAACGCTGGAAGAGATCGTCCGAAGCTCTGAGGGGGGCGTATTCAACAACGCAGCTCAGGTGTGGAACCACACCTTCTACTGGCACTGCCTGGCGCCAAACGCCGGTGGCGAACCTGCCGGTGAACTGGCTACCGCCATCAACGCCGCCTTTGGCAGCTTCGCGGATTTCAAAGCGAAATTTACCGATGCAGCTATCAAGAACTTCGGTTCTGGCTGGACGTGGCTGGTAAAAGAAGCCGATGGCAAACTGGCTATCGTTTCCACCTCTAACGCGGGTACCCCACTGACCACCAGCGCTAAGCCGCTGATGACCGTGGACGTTTGGGAACACGCTTACTACATTGATTACCGTAACGCGCGCCCGAACTACCTGGAGCACTTCTGGGCACTGGTTAACTGGGAGTTTGTGGCGAAGAACTTCGCCGCATAAGAGACACGCAGAAGGGTTCGCCCTTCTGCGTTTTTTTGCTTATTCAGCAGCGCAGACTGTTTCTGGCTGCTTACGACCGGACATCATCACCAACAGCAGACCAAGCGCGGCAATAATCGCCCCCATCACCGGTACAAAACTGTATCCCAGCCCCCCGGAAATAACCGCGCCACCGGCGGCTGCACCGAGCGCATTACCGAGATTGAACGCGCCAATATTCACTGAAGACGAAAGACCCGGCGCCTCATGGGCGACACGCATCACGCGCATTTGCAGCGGTGGAACCACAGCAAAGGTGGCAGCTCCCCAGACGACCATCGCAATGGCTGCTCCGAACTCATTACGTGCCAGCCACGGAATAGCAATCATGATGACAATCAGCAGGGTTAAGAAGCCCTTCAACGTCCCGCTCACGGAACGGTCGGCAAATTTCCCACCCAGATAGTTACCAATCGAGAAGCCCACGCCAATCAACACCAGCATCGCAGTGATAAAGATCGGTGTCGCGTGAGTGATGTCGTGAAGCACGGGAGAAATGTAGGTATAGAGGGTAAACATCGCCCCTGCCCCCAACACGGTCGTCAGCAATGCCGAGAGCACCTGCGGGCGTACCAGCACAGACAACTCTTTGCGCACGTCAGGACGTTCCCCCGCGCTGCCTTTCGGCAGGGAGAAGAACAGTGCCACCATCGCGATCACACCGAGACCGGCCGTCGCCAGGAAAGACATACGCCAGCCGATCGCTTCACCCAGCCAGGTTGCCGCAGGCACCCCGCCGATGTTGGCAATCGTTAGTCCCATAAACATGGTTGCCACGGCACTCGCCTGCTTGTGTTTTGGCACCACGCTTGCGGCTACGACCGACCCCAGCCCAAAGAACGCGCCGTGGTTAAGGCTGGTCAGAATGCGGGACAGCATCAATGTGGTGTAGTCCGGCGAAATGGCGGAAAGCACGTTGCCCAGGGTGAAAATCGCCATCAGGAAAATCAGCGCATTGCGGCGCGCGCGATGCGAAAGCAGAAGCGTCATCAGCGGCGCCCCGACCATCACGCCGATAGCGTAGGCGCTGATTAACATCCCTGCGGCAGGGATCGAGACATCCACGCCTCTGGCAATAACAGGCAGTAAACCCATCGGGGAGAATTCAGTGGTGCCAATCCCAAAAGCGCCAATCGCCAGGGCCAGCAGGGGAAAATTGATTTTCATACGTCAACTCCGGATGCCGTGTCATGAGGTGACACAGAACAAAGAAGCGGAAAGCATGACATCAATCACAAAAAATGAGAAGTTAACAAAATGGCAAAAGATTTTTGCCAGAGAAGTAACAATCAGGGGAATCGGGAGGGAGAAGGCTCTCCCTCCGCGTAAATCAGTGCAGTGCGGCCGTCAGACCCGCTGCGACAATCAAAGCCAGCACAATAACGGTGGTGAACAGCGAAAACTTCAGATCGGAACTCATCAATTTTTCTCCTTTTAATCCCCCCACGAAAAGTGAGCTTGCTCATTTTTGCACAATTTACGTCAAAAATCTTCCTGGATTTAAACGGATAACCACTTTACCTCTTCCCCTTTTCATCAAGATAGGACAAAATTCCACGCTAAATTTATTAGCGTACCGGCCATTGACCCCCTCCTGACGTCCTGTGTCGTTTTCCCGGCGTGTCGCAATTCAAAATTGCGCGATAAGGGTGAGAGAAGGCAAACGTTTACCTTCAATTTTTTCAGGAGTTTAGGATATGGTCTGGAGTGACATTTAATGGCAACAATTAAAGATGTAGCAAAACGCGCAAACGTTTCCACTACAACCGTATCACATGTAATTAACAAAACCCGCTTTGTGGCGGAAGAGACGCGCAACGCCGTCTGGGCAGCGATCAAAGAACTGCACTATTCGCCAAGTGCGGTTGCGCGTAGCCTCAAGGTTAATCACACCAAGTCTATTGGTTTGCTGGCGACCAGCAGTGAAGCGGCCTATTTTGCCGAGATCATTGAAGCGGTTGAGAAAAACTGTTTTCAAAAAGGCTATACCCTGATTCTGGGCAACGCGTGGAACAGCATTGAAAAACAGCGCGCCTACCTGTCGATGATGGCGCAAAAGCGCGTTGATGGCCTGCTGGTGATGTGTTCCGAGTATCCGGAAACTGTGCTGTCCATGCTGGAAGAGTATCGCCATATCCCAATGGTGGTGATGGACTGGGGTGAAGCCCGCGCGGACTTCACCGATTCCGTTATCGATAACGCCTTTGAAGGCGGTTATATGGCGGGTCGTTATCTGATAGAACGCGGTCACCGCGAGATCGGTGTGATCCCGGGTCCACTGGAGCGCAATACCGGTGCAGGTCGTCTGGCTGGGTTTATGAAAGCGATGGAAGAAGCGCTGATCACCGTTCCGGAAAACTGGATCGTGCAGGGCGACTTCGAACCGGAGTCGGGCTACCGCGCGATGCAGCAGATCGTCTCCCAGCAGCACCGTCCGACCGCCGTTTTCTGCGGGGGCGACATCATGGCAATGGGTGCCCTCTGTGCTGCCGATGAGCTGGGTCTGCGTGTACCGCAGGATATTTCTGTGATCGGGTATGACAACGTGCGTAACGCGCGCTTCTTTACGCCGGCATTAACGACCATTCACCAGCCGAAAGACTCACTGGGTGAAACCGCCTTTAATATGCTGATGGACAGGATCGTCAACAAACGAGAAGAGTCACAGTCCATTGAAGTTCACCCGCGTCTTATTGAACGCCGCTCCGTTGCGGATGGTCCGTTCCGCGACTACCGCCGGTAATCTCTTCACGGGGCCAGTTAAGCTGGCTCCCGTAGCCATTCCCGGTTTAGCGTTTCGCTGTCTCCCAGATAATCCAGCAGCCAGGCCATCGCTGGCGAGACATCATTTTGTTGCCAGGTGAGGCAACAGGCCGCATCCGGGAACGGGTTCTCTAGCGTCAACTCAACCCACTCTCCGGTGTCAATTCGCGGCCGCGCAAAATGAACGGGCACCATCGCAACGCACAAGCCAGCACTGAGGCACGTCGCCGACGATTCCCAGTCGGGTGCAACCACCCGCCGCTGGTTATCCAGAAGCCAGGTGATACGCTTGGGTAATGAACGGGACGTATCCTCCAGCACCAGCGATGGCCAGTTGCGTAGCGTATCGTCGCTCAAGGGGCCTTCCAGAGCCGCCAGCGGATGATCGCTTGCCACCACGCATTTCCAGCTCAGCATCCCCATATCGCGAAACGCATAACGTCCCCCAACCGGAATCGCCTGCGTGGCCCCGATCGCCATCTCTGCCCTGCCGTCCGCCAGCGCATCCCAGACGCCGTTAAACACCTCCTGCGAGACCCGCAATTCGACGTCAGAAAAATGACGATAGAAGTCGACAATCATTTGCCGGGTACGCTCGGGTTTGACGATATTATCCACCGCGATGGAAATATGCCCCCGCCAGCCGTTAGCGATCTGCTGACACTGTTCGCGGGTGATCTGCATTTTTTTGATGACAGAACGTCCTTCTTTCAAAAACCACGCGCCGGCGGGCGTTAATTCCACATCACGATGTCGCCGTTCAAACAGCGGAACCGCCAGCCACTCCTCGAGCTGACGTACTGTATAGCTGATAGCTGAAGGCACGCGGTGTAACTCCTGCGCCGCTCCACTGAAACTGCCGTTACGCGCGACAGCATCGACCACTTCAAGAGAATAATCTGACCACATTTTCTGCCTGCAAAAAATTTGAATGCACACGCCAAATATTAGCGTTTCACAAGCGGCTTTGCACTCCCTACACTCAGCGCCAATGTATACCTGCCTCCTCAGGAGAATAAAACAATGCAACCCAGGAAAGGTTTTTTAGTCTGGCTCGGCGGCTTAAGCGTGCTGGGCTTTTTGGCCACTGATATGTACCTGCCGGCTTTCGC
The DNA here is from genome assembly GCF_056238685.1 of Enterobacter sp. DVT3837. Taxonomy (NCBI): domain Bacteria; kingdom Pseudomonadati; phylum Pseudomonadota; class Gammaproteobacteria; order Enterobacterales; family Enterobacteriaceae; genus Enterobacter; species Enterobacter sp. DVT3837. The sequence continues at coordinate 1,136,106 of NZ_JBWDLA010000002.1, forward strand.
CGCCATGCAGGAAGATTTGCAAACCCCTGCAGCGGCCATCAGCGCCAGCCTGAGTTTGTTCCTCGCCGGTTTCGCCTTCGCGCAGCTACTTTGGGGGCCGCTATCAGATCGTTTTGGCCGTAAACCAGTACTGTTGCTGGGACTTGGCATTTTTGCCGTCGGCTGTCTGGGTATGTTATGGGTACGCGATGCAACCTGGCTGCTGGTGCTGCGCTTTGTGCAGGCCGTCGGCGTCTGTGCAGCAGCGGTGACCTGGCAGGCCCTTGTTACCGACTACTACCCAGCCAACCGCACCAACCGGATTTTCGCCACCATTATGCCGCTGGTAGGGCTTTCACCTGCCCTCGCCCCGCTGCTGGGCAGCTGGATCCTGGTGCATTTCGAGTGGCAGGCTATCTTTGCCACGTTGTTTGCCATCACACTGGTACTTATGCTGCCGGCATTCGCGCTCAAACCAGCGCATAAAAAAGAGGCACATGCGGATGCGAAGCCCATTACCTTTACCTCTTTGCTGAGTGCCAAAGCGTATCGCGGTAATGTCCTGATTTATGCCGCCTGCTCGGCGAGTTTCTTCGCGTGGCTGACCGGTTCGCCATTTATTCTGCACGATATGGGGTACAGCCCGGCGGCGATCGGCCTGAGCTATGTCCCGCAAACCATCGCATTCCTGGTGGGTGGGTACGGCTGTCGTGCGGCGCTGCAGAAATGGGAAGGTCAGCAGATGCTGCCGTGGCTGCTGGTGCTGTATGCATTGAGCGTTATCAGGACATGGGCCGTTGGTTTTATCCCTGGCACCGGTCTGGTAGAAATTTTAATGCCATTCTGCGTGATGGCCGTTGCTAACGGGGCAATCTACCCTATCGTTGTGGCGCAGGCATTACGTCCGTTCCCGCAGGCGACGGGTCGCGCGGCTGCGCTGCAGAACACCCTGCAGTTGGGTCTGTGCTTCCTGGCAAGCCTGGTGGTCTCTGCGCTGATTGCCACACCGCTCCTGACCACCACTACCGTGATGCTGGTGACCGTTGTGCTGGCCTTTGTGGGCTACCGTATGCAGGCTTCCGCACAGCGTGAGCTGAATAACAGCACGCCGGTTGAAACATCGCATGCGTAATCGCGCCGGAAATTATGTTAACTTCCAGTGATTAGGTTGCTAAGAATTTTTTATTGAATCACCAAATTTTGAGGCCTATACTAAATTTGGTTCGATTAAATACGATAAATATTAAGTGTTAACGGGAGCCGGAGTGCTCCCGTTTTACCATGGAAGGCATTTCGGCAAGGGTTATCTCCCTTCCTCTGTTCTACGTCGGATATTAGCCTCGCGGTATTTACCGTGAGATTTCTCACAAACCAAAAAAAGCGTCTACGCTGTTTGAAGGTTCTGATCACACAGGGTGATGGAGAAGCTATGAGTTCATCGTGTATAGAAGAAGTCAGCGTTCCGGACGATAACTGGTCCCGGATCGTCAGTGAACTGTTAGGTCGAGCAGGCATCACTATCAATGGATCGTCGCCAGCCGATCCCCAGGTTAAACATCCCGACTTTTTTAAGCGCGTGTTGCGGGAGGGTTCGTTAGGCCTGGGGGAAAGCTATATGGACGGCTGGTGGGAGTGCGAACGGCTGGATATCTTCTTCTCCAGCGTGTTGCGTGCCGGTCTGGAAAATCAACTCCCCCGCAATCTGAAAGACACACTGCGCGTCGCCTCTGCCCGGCTGTTTAATCTGCAAAGTAAAAAACGCGCGTGGATCGTCGGCAAAGAGCATTACGATCTCGGCAACGACCTGTTCAACCGTATGCTTGACCCCTTCATGCAATATTCCTGCGCTTACTGGAAAGAGGCTTCGACGCTGGAAGAGGCTCAACAGGCTAAGCTGCATCTAATTAGCGAGAAACTGAAGTTAGAACCCGGAATGCGCGTGCTGGATATCGGCTGCGGCTGGGGTGGGCTGGCCTGGTTTATGGCGAAGCACTACGGCGTCAGCGTGGTGGGTGTCACTATTTCAGCTGAACAGCAAAAGATGGCACGGGAACGCTGCCAGGGTCTCGATGTGGATATCCGGCTACAGGATTACCGCGATCTTAACGAACAGTTTGACCGTATCGTTTCGGTGGGTATGTTCGAGCACGTGGGACCGAAGAACTACAACACCTATTTTGACGTGGTGGATCGTAATTTGAAACCGGACGGCATCTTCCTGCTGCATACCATCGGCTCTAAGCGAACCGATAACAACGTTGACCCGTGGATCAACAAATACATCTTTCCGAATGGCTGTTTACCGTCCGTTCGCCAGATTGCCAACGCCAGTGAACCCCATTTCGTGATGGAAGACTGGCATAACTTCGGTGCGGATTACGACACCACGTTGATGGCATGGCATGCTCGTTTTCAGGAAGCCTGGCCTGAGATTGCGGACAACTATTCTGAACGATTCAAGCGGATGTTTAGCTATTATCTAAATGCCTGCGCGGGGGCGTTTCGCGCGCGGGATATTCAGCTCTGGCAGGTGGTCTTCAGCCGTGGCATTGAACACGGTTTGCGGGTCGCCCGCTAAAAAAATAACCCCGGTTACCCGGGGTTATTTTTTATTCTTCTTCTGCTGTTTTAATTATTGCAGCTTCTTTTGCCGCCAGCACACGCTCAACGGTATCCACCACCGCCTGAGTTTGCGGATCGATTTCGATATTTACGCGATGCCCCAGTTTTTTCGCCCCCAGCGTGGTGCGCTGCAGCGTTTCAGGAATTAAATGCACACAAAAACGCGTCGGCGTCACTTCCCCGACAGTCAGACTAATCCCATCAATACCAATAAACCCTTTGTACAGGATGTATTTCATTAATGAAGGATCCTGCATTTTAAACCAGATTTGACGGTTATTTTCCGAGGTCACAATTTTCGCCACTTCGGCAGTGGTCATGATGTGCCCCGACATCAGATGCCCGCCAATCTCATCGCTGAACTTCGCCGCCCTTTCTACGTTGACGGTATCCCCAACAGCCAGCTCACCCAGGTTGGTGATACGCAGCGTCTCTTTCATTAAATCAAAGCTAATCTGGTTGCCGTTAATTTCGGTCACGGTCAGGCAGCAGCCGTTATGCGCAATCGAGGCACCGGTTTCAATGCCCTCAAGCATATATTCCGGCAGCTCAACAACATGAGTACGGAAATTAGGTTTTTCATCAATGGACACCACTTTGGCGGTGCCCTGCACAATACCAGTAAACATGCTTACAACTCCTGTTTTTTCCGGACGGTGGTGACACCGTTTAATCCCATCACAATAACAGTTGGAAAAACAGGTTGCCAGCGGAGCGCATTTTCTGGCGATTTTTTCACTAGATAAATAGCTAAAGCCCGCTACAATAGCTGGCACCCCCCTGCATTTTCTTCTTGCTGCCCGTTTCGGCGGCTTTTTTAGTCTCTCAAATAACAACAAAATAAAGGTGTTCACGTGCAGAAGTACATGAATGAAGCGCGCCAGTTATTGGCACTGGCTATACCAGTGATCGTCGCGCAAGTGGCCCAGACCGCAATGGGATTTGTGGATACGGTAATGGCAGGTGGCTACAGTGCCACCGATATGGCGGCCGTTGCTATCGGCACGTCAATCTGGCTTCCGGCCATCCTGTTCGGCCACGGTCTGCTGCTCGCGCTCACGCCTGTTATCGCCCAGCTCAATGGCTCGGGTCGTCGCGAGCGCATTGCCCACCAGGTCCGTCAGGGTTTCTGGCTGGCGGGGTTTGTCTCCGTGCTGATTATGGTGGTGCTCTGGAACGCTGGCCATATTATTCGCGCCATGCATAACATTGACCCGGCACTGGCTGACAAAGCCGTGGGTTATCTGCGCGCCCTGCTCTGGGGGACTCCAGGCTACCTCTTTTTCCAGGTGGCGCGTAACCAGTGTGAAGGTCTGGCGAAAACCAAGCCCGGGATGGTAATGGGCTTTATTGGTTTGCTGGTCAATATTCCGGTGAACTATGTCTTTATTTACGGTCATTTCGGAATGCCGGAACTGGGTGGCGTCGGCTGCGGCGTGGCGACGGCAGCCGTTTACTGGGTGATGTTCTTCTCGATGATCGCCTTTGTAAAACGCGCCCGTTCCATGCGCGATATCCGCAACGAGAACAGATTTAGTACGCCAGACTGGAGCATCATGACGCGTCTGGTGCAGCTAGGTTTGCCGATTGCCCTCGCGCTGTTCTTCGAGGTGACGCTTTTCGCCGTGGTCGCCCTGCTGGTCTCCCCGTTGGGCATTGTGAACGTAGCCGGGCACCAGATTGCGCTGAACTTCAGCTCGCTGATGTTCGTCCTGCCGTTGTCGCTGGCGGCGTCGGTGACTATCCGTGTCGGCTTCCGTTTGGGGCAAGGTTCGACGATAGACGCGCAAACAGCCGCGCGAACCGGGCTGGGTGTCGGTGTCTGCATGGCTGTCTGTACGGCGCTCTTTACCGTCACGCTACGCGAACAAATCGCCCTGCTCTACAATGACAACCCCGAAGTCGTGGCTCTGGCGTCGCATCTGATGCTGCTGGCAGCGGTCTACCAGATATCTGATTCCATTCAGGTGATTGGCAGCGGTGTGCTGCGTGGATATAAAGACACGCGTTCCATCTTCTTTATCACCTTCATCGCCTACTGGGTATTGGGTCTGCCGTGTGGTTACATTCTGGCCCTGACCGACCTGGTGGTTGACCGCATGGGTCCGGCCGGATTCTGGATGGGCTTTATCATCGGTCTGACCTCTGCGGCAATTATGATGATGATGCGAATGCGCTTCCTGCAACGTCAGCCATCAACGGTCATTTTGCAACGCGCAGCACGTTAATTACGCAGTAGCCGCCGGCCGGCGGCTACTTTATCTTCACTTTGCGCGGTAATACAGCAATCGCGTGAAATCAGAGAGAAAAATGCATTTTCCCTCTTGCCTCATTGGTGCTGTGCCGCTAATATTCGTCCCCGTTGTCACCGACAACACGTTGCGTTCATAGCTCAGTTGGTTAGAGCACCACCTTGACATGGTGGGGGTCGTTGGTTCGAGTCCAATTGAACGCACCATTCTGCGTCCGTAGCTCAGTTGGTTAGAGCACCACCTTGACATGGTGGGGGTCGGTGGTTCGAGTCCACTCGGACGCACCATTTCAGTCCTGAAATGGTGCAAATTATCCTCTGATTTCCTGAATTATCCTAATCCCTTATTTTCATCACTGTTCTCCTGCTACGCTTTCCTCATGGAAAAAAAGAGGAATACCGTCGATGAAGAAAATCGCCATTATCGGTTCCGGCCCTACAGGGATTTATACCTTTTACGCACTTCTTAAAAATCGGCAGCCGCTTTCGGTTTACGTCTTTGAGCAAGCTGATAACGCGGGCGTGGGTATGCCCTATAACGACGACGATAATTCTCGTCTGATGTTGGCGAACATTGCGAGCATTGAAATCCCGCCACTGTTCATGTCCTACCTCGACTGGCTTAAGGGCCAGAGCGAAACCCATCTGGCACGCTTTAAGGTGGATAAATCCCGTTTGCATGACCGGCAGTTCCTGCCCCGTCTCCTGCTGGGTGAGTATTTCCGCGACAGCTTTTGGTCAATCGTAAAAGAGGCGAAAAAACGCGGGTTCCATGTTGAAATCCATGAGTCTGCCCGGGTCACCGACATCGTGCCCACGAATGATGGCGTCACGCTTTCCGTCAACGACAGCAGTTTTCCTGAACGCTTTGACCTTGCGGTTATCGCCACCGGCCACGTCTGGCCTGCAGACGACGAAGCCTCTCGTACGTATTTCCCAAGCCCGTGGTCCGGTCTGATGGATGCCAAAATTCCGCCCTGCCGTGTTGGTGTTATGGGAACATCGTTAAGCGGTCTTGACGCGGCAATGGCGGTAGTGATGCAGCACGGCGCGTTTCGCGACGGTAAATTCGTTCTGGATACAGGCAGCGAGGCGTTAAAGATTGTCCTGATGTCCCGAACGGGCATTCTCCCGGAAGCCGATTTTTACTGCCCTATTCCTTACGAACCGTTGTCAGTGTTGACTGAGCTCGCGGTTGAACGCGAAATTGCCAAAGGGCCGGATGGCCTGCTTGATCGCATTTTTGCCCTGATGGTGAGAGAGCTTGAACTTGCTGACCCGGCATGGTGTAAGAAAGTTGCTCTGCATAAGCAGACGGCAGACAGCATGCGTGAGGCCTGGTTTGAAGATCGTAAACGACACGACCCGTTCACCTGGGCCGAAGAAAACCTCGACGAGGTTGAGAGAAACAAACAGGAACACCGCACCGTGGCCTGGCGCTACACCGTGCTTCGGCTCCATGAAGTGGTTCAGACGATCGTACCGCATCTCGACGATCGCGATAGTAAGCGCTTCAAACAAGGGCTGGCCCGGGTCTTTATCGACAACTATGCGGCTATCCCTCCACAGTCTATTCGCAGGCTGCTCGCGCTTCGCGAAGCCGGCATTATTAGCGTGGCTGCGCTCGGTGATAATTACACGCTGGATATTGGCAGCGATAGCGCAGCAATCGCCACAAAAGAGACCGTCTACCGTTTCGACGTTTTTATTGATGCGCGCGGGCAAAAGCCGCTCAAAACGAAAGATCTGCCCTTCCCGACGCTGCGCAAGCAGCTGGAAGCAACGGGTGAAGAGATACCCGACATCGGCGAAGATTACACCTTAAAAGCGCCTGACACCGTTCGCGGGCGCATCGCCTTCGGCGCGATACCGTGGCTAATGCACGATCGTCCCTTCGTTCAGGGGCTGGCGGAGTGTGCAGAGATTGCAGAGGCGATGGCGAAAGCGGCAGAAAAAACCGCGTCTGGGTTACGGCGGAAATTACCGTATAGTGAGGACTGACAGGGCATCCATGCCCTGCTGTAATGGATTACTCGAAATACACTTCCGGGTTTTCAGACAGCGAAACGAAGGTTTTCGTCGCTTTATCCAGCGCGCGAATTTCGCCGCTTTCAATGTCATACACCCAGCCGTGCAGTCGGATAGAGTTGTTACGCAGGCCCACCGCCACGGATGGATGGGTCTTAATGTTGCTCAGCTGCGCAAATACGTTTTCCTGCACCATCGCGTTGACTTTATCGATCGGCTTATCCCAGATTTTCTTCTCAACCACCGCTTTTGCCGCATCGGAATAGCGCAACCAGTGCGACACAGCAGGCATCGGCTCCAGGTTCGCGTTATCGGCAATCGCCTTCATCGCACCACAGTTGGAGTGACCGCAAATCACGATATCCGTCACACCCAGCGCCACAACAGCGTATTCGATGGTTGCGGACACACCGCCAGGCTCAGGTCCGAACGGCGGCACAATGTTGCCAGCATTACGAATGACAAAGAGTTGTCCTGGCTCCTGCTGGGTGACCAGTTCCGGGACCAGACGGCTGTCGGAGCATGAGATGAACAGCGCTTTGGGATTCTGGCTGGACGCTAAACTGCGGAAGAGTTCTTTACGTTGCGGGAAAATCTCTTTTTGAAAGCTGAGAAAACCTTCAATGATATGTTGCATAGCAATGTCTCTTTTATCTGTTTTAGTTTAGGCATGATCGAGATCACACTCGTAAAGTTTACCCATCGTGGTTTACTTCAGACAAGCAATATATTTCTGGCCCGACCGCTGCACAATTTCGTCCGCGAAGGCCTGGATGTTCTGCCCTTCGAAAGCACCGTACAGACGTGCAAACGTTCTGCCTTTCAGATGACTCACTACCGATGCTACGGTCCGGGCCGGCAGCGGAAGATAATTTGGGTAACTCCACATAAACGAGACAGCGTCTTTCCCCGGCGTGACCTGCAGAATATCGCCCACCAGCAATACCCCCGCACCTTCCTGCCAGTGCAGCACTGTCCCGCCAGCAAAATGACCGCCGAGGCGCAGCAAAGTAACCGACGGGAAAATTTCCAGCGCATCGTCCTGCCAGAAGTGGATTGCCGGGCTATCGCGCATGACCCATTCTCTGTCGCTGGCGTGCAGATACAATGGTGCATCAAACGCCGCAGCCCATTCCTGCATCGTGGTGTAATAGTGCGGATGCGAAATCGCAATCGCGCTGATACCGCCGAGCGCAGTGATGAGCGTTTTAGTTGCCGGGTCGAGGTTAGCAATACAGTCCCAGAGAATATTGCCGTGCGGGGTACGCAGGAGCAATGCCCGCTGGTTGATAGCAAATGCGGGCACCGTTTTGATACTGAACAATTGCGGCTCCAGCTGCTGCCATTTGTTGCTGTGTGTGGCGGTTACGGTATCGAAATCTGTCCACACCTGGCCCGTGACGGGCACATACTGACGGTCATCCTCGCAGATCGGGCATCTGTCAGGCTGTGCATCATAGGCGGTTCCGCAGGTTTTACAGAGGGTAATCATGTGTTCTCCTCAGCGATAAAGCACTGAGTATGGCAGGGATTATCCTTATGTGCTGCGAGGTACATTGCTGGCTTTTTTTGCCCTATACTGTGCCAGTATCAAAAACTGAACAGAGCAGGTGCAACATGGAAATTGATCTCGATAACTTAGTGTTTAACGGTCTGGATGAAGCAGAAGAGCGTAATGCGGAACGTCTGGACGACGCGGATAAAAAAGCGCAGGCGATTGTCGCCGACGACGACTGCGGCGACGCCTGCAAGATCTAATAAAAAAGCACCGGGAAACCGGTGCTTTTTTATTTCACTCGTTAAACGTCGCGCACACCTCGTTCCAGTACGTTTCGCGCGTGCGGCGCAGTTCAGCGTGGCGTTTTATCATGGAACCACTCCGGGTCAATGTTGGCAACGTCTACGCCATACAGGCTGGCGACAGGCAGTATCGACTCAAGAACACGTTGCGCGCTGTTCTCCGCATTCGCTGGCCGGGCCGCAAAAAACCGCCGTAACGTGCTGATCCATTTTTTCATCGTCTTACCCTCTCTCGCCGTATCTGCCTTCAGTTAAGCACCCAAATCCCGTGGAGGGGAAATACCAAAATCCACTGTCGATGTGCAGGATCTGCAAATAGCCCCCCGTCCTTTTCACTCTTCATTAACACCTTGTTCACTAATGCTTTTTTGCTCATAGCAAAGAACGATTTCTTATTTGGCGATAGCTTTCCCTTATGGGAGCGTAACGGGGTAAAACAAAAACAACGGGATGGCGTATGACTATGGCAGCAAAAATGAAAGGGTTTAAAAAACGGACGCTGGTTCTGGGATTAGTGGCAGCCTGGGGCCTGTTTTCAGCGCAGGCGCAGGCCGATCAGCTGGCGGATATCAAGGCAGCAGGGGTGGTGAAAGTAGCCACATTTGATGCCAACCCGCCGTTTGGCTCGATTGATGCCAAAACGCATGAGATCGTGGGTTACGACGTGGACTTCGCCAAAGCGCTGGCTAAATCACTCGGCGTGAAGCTTGAACTGGTTGCCACCAATCCGGCCAACCGCATTCCGCTGCTGCAGTCCGGCAAAGCCGACCTGATCGTGGCGGATATCACCATCACCCCGGAACGCGCACAGGTCATTGATTTCTCGACGCCTTACTTCGTCACCGGCCAGCAGTTCCTGGTTCCGGCGAAATCACCGGACAAGCTCGATGACTATAGTCGGGCGCGTATTGGCGCGGTCAAAGGAACCACGGGCGAACAGGCGCTGCACCAGCGTTTCCCGCAGTCCCGCGTGCTCTCTTATGACGATATTCCACTGGCGCTGACGGCACTGCGCAATGGCAACGTGCAGGCAATCACCCAGGACAGCACTATTCTGGCCGGTCTGCTGGCGCAGGCGCCGGATAAAGCCAACTTCAAAATCCTGCCCGATCTGCTCAGTAAAGAAGAGATTGGCGTGGGGGTGAAGAAAGGTGAAACCGCGCTTCTGAAGGCCGTTAACAACGAGCTGGTTAATCTCGAGAAGAACGGCCAGGCGGCAAAAATCTACGACGTCTGGTTTGGTCCAGGCACTCCAGCTCCACAGCCTCGCGCCTTTAAAATAGAAGCTAAGTAATATGCTCTCAGGTTTATTTTCACACTCCGCGGCCGGTGCCGCGGATTTTTCACATCTGGAACAGGCCAGCGTCGAGTTTCGTCATGTGGACAAACGTTACGGTGACCATCAGGTTTTAAACGACATTAACCTCACCATCACGCCCGGAGAAGTGGTCGCCATCCTCGGCCCTTCGGGTTCCGGTAAATCCACCCTGATTCGTCTCATCAACCAGCTTGAAACCCTGAGCGGCGGGGAGATCCTTGTCGACAACAAACCGACCGGCAAGCTGTCTGGTATCGGGCTGCGTCAACTGCGCAGCCGCGTGGGGTTTGTGTTCCAGCAATTCAATCTTTATGCCCATCTCACCGCCAGCCAGAACATCACCCTGGCGCTGGAGCAGGTTCACGGCTGGAAGCCGCAACCTGCCCAGGAGCGCGCGCTGTCCCTGCTGGAGAAAGTCGGAATGCTGGAAAAAGCCCACCATTTCCCGGCAGAGCTTTCTGGTGGTCAACAGCAGCGCGTGGCGATAGCCCGTGCTCTGGCCTCTTCGCCGCAAATCATTCTCTTCGACGAGCCGACATCGGCTCTCGATCCTGAGATGATTGGCGAAGTGCTGTTTGTGATGAAAGCCCTCGCCCACAGCGGGATCACCATGATCGTCGTGACCCACGAGATGCAGTTTGCCCGGGAGATTGCCGACCGGATCGTCTTTATCGACGGCGGGCAAATTCTCGAGATTGCACCGCCGGCGCAGTTTTTTAGTCAGCCCTCACATCCGCGCGCGCAGCGTTTCCTGCAAAAGGTGCTTAACCCACTGCATCAGGAGCATCTGTAATGCCCGCGCTCGACTGGCACGGGGTACTGACCGGACAGCCCCTGCAGTGGATATTCTCCGGATTTCTCACCACCCTGTGGGTCACGATTATGGGGATCATGCTGGCAAGCCTGCTGGCGTTACTTTTTATGCTCCTGCGCCTTTCCGGCGGACGTCTCGGGAGCGCCATCGTCAGTGGCTGGGTATCGCTGTTTCGCAATACGCCGCTGCTGGTGCAGCTGCTGTTCTGGTATTTTGCCGCCTGGAACGGATTACCACAGGCGTTTCGCGACGTGGTTAACGCGGATCACAGCTGGTCAATTCTGCCCGGCGACGTCTGGTGGTTTACACCCGAGTTTTTATGTTCCGCCTGGGGGTTGGGCGTCTTTACCTCGGCGTTTTTAATCGAAGAGGTGGAGTCAGGGTTACGTTCTGTGCCTGCCGGACAACGGGAGGCCGCGCTGGCTCAGGGTTTCTCTTCGTGGCGTTTGTTTCGTCACATCCTTCTGCCGCAGGGCCTGGCCAACGCCTGGCAGCCCGTTGTGGGGCAGTACCTTAATCTGATGAAGCTCTCCTCGCTCGCCAGCGGGATTGGCTTTGCCGAACTCACCTACCAGGTCAGGCAGATTGAAAGCTACAACGCGCATGCGCTGGAAGCATTTACTGTCGGTACCGCACTCTATCTCCTGACCGGTCTGGTCATGGGAATGGTGCTGGTTCGTATTGGACCTCAGGCGAAACGTAAACGCCCCATCGCTGTCACCGCAGGGAGTGAAAAACATGATTGCCGGACTTAATGTCATCACCGATAACCTCGATTATCTGCTGTGGGGACGTGCGGCAGCGGGTGAACCGGGCGGCGTATTGCTCTCGTTGATGATGGCGACTGGAGCAGCCGTCATTGCTCTGCCCGGCGGGGTTGCTCTCGCGTGTCTGGCCTGGCGCTTTACCGGGCTCCTACGCAAGCTGCTCTTCTTGTGGGCAGAGCTGATCCGCGGTATCCCGCTCATCTTCGTGATTTTCTGGATGTGGTATCTGCTGCCGCTCATTACCGGAGGCGACATGCCGGGAGCGCTTACCGTCACGCTGGCCCTGGCCTGGTTTACGGCGGCAACCGTGATGCACTCAGTGCTGGCCGGACTTAACGCGCTACCCTCCGGGCAATATGAGGCTGCCCTGTCTCAGGGATTCAGCACGCAACAAACGTTGTTGCGCGTACTGCTGCCGCAGGCGCTGAGGAATATTCTGCCGTCACTGGTGGGGATTTTTATCAGCCTGCTGAAGGATACGTCGCTGGCGTTTATCGTGAACGTACCGGAACTGACCACAGTCGCGGGACAGGTCAACAACCGGGTGCAAATCTACCCGGCGGCCATTTTTATCTTTACGGGTGTGGTCTACTACCTGCTCTGCTGCTCGCTGGAGCAGCTTGCGAAACGCTGGCGTATCACCCGGCCAGCGCTTTAACCACCGTTTCCATCGCTTCGGTTGTTAATTCACTGCGTTTAACGCGCTGGTTCGCCAGCGCGGTACGCAGTACTCCGGCAATGACAATATGCTTTGGCTCCTGCCCTAAATCACGCATCTCAAGCACCACCTTACCGACTACCCGGCACATCTCCTGATACAGCGCTTCATCTTTAGTCACATTACCCATCGTCATCACTCCATTGCCTGTTAAACGTTGAGCTTAAATGATTCTCCTGCCGGATACAAAAAAGAAGCCCGGCGAGAGACTCGCCGGGCTTCATCTGTAAAATCAGCTAATTAGTTGTTTACTGGAATGACTGCGCCTTTGTACCTGGTGCGGATCCAGTCCTGAATCTCTTTCGAGTGCAACACGTTCACCAGCGCAACGATATCTTTCTTCTTCTCGTCACCGCGATGGACGGTGATGATGTTGGCGTACGGGTTGTTTTCACCGCTCTCAACCGCAATCGGGTCGTGAACCGGATCCAGACCGGCGTCAATCGCGTAGTTGGCGTTGATCACCACCGCAGCGCCTTCATCATTGTTGTACATCTGCGGCAGCAGAGAGGCTTCAACGTTAGGGGTGAACTGCAGCTTTTTCGGGTTTTCTACGATGTCGCTGATGCGCGCGGTCACTTTGTCGATGCCCGGTTTCAGCTTGATCACGCCCTCTTTTTCAAAGATAGAGAGGATACGGCCCTCTTCAGAAACAGCGTCACGCATGATGATCTTGCCGCCTTCCGGCAGATCTTTCAGCGACTTATATTTTTTAGAGTAAATGCCGATTGGCTCAATGTGGATCGCGCCTGCACTGACAAAATCATAATCCTTGTCGCCCGCATGATCTTTCAGAACGCTGTTCAGGTAAGGGATGTGCTGGAAATAGTTCGCGTCGATATCATGACCCGCCAGCGCAGTGTTGGGCAGAATGTAGTCCTGGAACGGTTTAATCTCCAGGTCGATACCCTGCTTCGCCAGAATCGGTTTTGCCTGCTCCAGAATTTCAGCGTGTGGCGTGTTGGATGCCCCCACGGTCAGGGTATCTGCCCAGGAGGCAAAGCTCAGGGCACTCAGGGTTGCTGCAGCGATCAATGTCAGTGTCTTTTTCATGATGTGGTTCCTGTGTGTATTTATTAGCGTTTATCTAACAGTGAAGTAATGATGTCGCCGCAGAACTGAATGATGAAAACGATGATTAAAATAGTCACCGTTGCCACCAGCGTGACGTCACCATGGTTGCGCTGGAATCCTTCCAGATAAGCCAGATTTCCCAAACCACCGGCGCCAATCACCCCCGCCATCGCGCTGTAACTCACCAGCGCAATCAGCGTCACCGTAATACCTGATACCAGTGCAGGTGATGATTCCGGCAGTAAAACCCGAAACACTAACGTGCTCAGTCGTGCGCCCATCGAGCGAGTTGCTTCGATGACGCCTTTATCCACTTCACGCAGGGCGATCTCCACCAGGCGTGCGTAGAACGGTGCGGCGCCGACAATCAGTGCCGGCAGTGCCGCGTTGGCGCCAAGGATGGTGCCAACAATGGTCTTGGTGAACGGGATCAGCAACACAATCAAAATGATGAACGGAATAGAACGGAACACGTTCACCACAATCGAAATGAAGCTATACACCGTGCGATTGTGAAACAACCCACCGCGTGCGGTTAAAAACAGCGCCAGACCCAGCACGATGCCCAGCACAAACGTCGCCACGCCTGAAAGCGCCGTCATGTACAGCGTCTCCAGCGTCGCCGCCCAGAGCTGATCCCATTTGAGATGCGGAAAGAGATTCTCAGCCATGTTTAATCACCTCGCCTTCAATATCGCTGTGCTGCAGGTCGGCGAGGATATTGTTCAGTTGTTCGTCAGATGCCACGACGTGCACCCAGAGCTGGCCAAACACGCCATGGGCGGTTTGCGTCATTTTCCCGTGCAGGATGTTAAACGGCAGGCCGTAGCGGAGGGTCAACTCACCTACGATCGGCTTATGCGTGCTGTGCCCGGTAAACGTCAGTTTGATGACCGTGCCTTCCAGATCGTTTGCCAGCTCGCTATTGAAGGTTTCCTCCTCGGCATACTGGCTTACCTGGCGGACAAACTGCTGCGTAATGGGCTGTTGTGGATGGGTAAAGACGCTCAGCACATCCCCTTCTTCCACCACTTTACCGTTCTCCATTACCGCCACGCGGTCGCAGATTTTGCGCACCACGTGCATCTCGTGCGTGATCAACACGATGGTCAGTTTGAAGCGGCGGTTAATATCCAGCAGCAGATCGAGGATCTGATCGGTAGTCTGCGGGTCGAGCGCTGACGTGGCTTCATCACAAAGCAGCACGTCAGGGTTGTTCGCCAATGCTCGTGCAATGCCGACACGTTGTTTCTGCCCGCCGCTTAACTGCGACGGGTAGGCATTCTCACGCCCTTTCAGCCCAACGAGCTCGACAAGCTCGGCCACGCGCGCCTTGATTCTCGCTTTCGGCACACCAGCAATTTGCATTGAAAACGCGATGTTTTCTGAAACCGTGCGCGACCACAGCAGGTTGAAATGCTGGAACACCATACTGATTTTCAGGCGTGCCTGGCGCAGCGCCTCGCCACTGGCGGCAGAAATGTTCTGCCCATTAATGGTGACACTTCCGGTGCTGGGTTTTTCCAGACCGTTCAGCAGACGAATCAGCGTGCTTTTCCCGGCCCCACTGTAACCAATAATTCCGTAAATCTGTCCCTGCTCTACCGTCAAGTTGACGTCATCAACGGCAGTCAGTGCCACTTTTCCGTTGTCAAAAACCTTCGAAATATTACTCAGTACAATCATTCTTATTCGTTATCCGTCCCGCTCATGGCGGTTTAGAAGTATGGATGTCCAAACGAGTGTAAACAGGCGTTATCAGCTTTTAAATGAATAAAAAGGCATGTGTTATAACCGTGGGAAATAAACAGCGGATTTACCGGGAGGGAAGCATTTAGACCAATTTCAGCAATGATTATCTGCCAGATGTATATCTGCTGGCTGACACCCTTAAAAATCGGTCATTTTTGCAGCATTTCTCACTGGTATAGCCATCCTCACATCCAGACAACTTTACGTCTTGCTATCCTGACATCCAAAAATGGCATTTATATTCCTTTCAGTTCTAAACGGCAGTGAATGGTTCTTTATTGCGAAAATTACACCGCCCTATCATCCCGTCATGACATCCAGAAAGGAAAATATCATGACGATTTATCACTCCGTCACCGAACTGATTGGTCGTACCCCGCTTATCCAGCTGCATAAGCTTGATACCGGTCCCTGCTCGCTGTTCCTGAAGCTGGAAAACCAGAACCCGGGCGGTTCTATTAAGGATCGCGTTGCGCTGTCGATGATTAACGAAGCGGAGCGTACCGGCCAGCTGCAGCCGGGCGGCACGATCATTGAGGCGACGGCGGGAAATACCGGTCTCGGCCTGGCTCTGATCGCCGCTCAGAAAGGCTACTCGCTGATCCTGGTGGTACCGGACAAAATGAGCCGCGAGAAAATTTTCCACCTGCGCGCGCTGGGTGCCCAGGTGGTACTGACCCGCTCCGACGTTAATAAGGGCCATCCCGCCTATTACCAGGATTACGCGCAGCGCCTGGCTAATGAACTGCCCGGCGCGTTTTACATCGACCAGTTCAATAACGAAGCCAATCCGCTGGCACACCGCACCACCACAGCCCCGGAACTGTATGAGCAGTTGGACGGCAAGATCGACGCTATCGTAGTGGGTGTGGGTTCAGGCGGGACGCTGGGCGGCCTGCAGGCGTGGTTCGCCGAGCACTCTCCGCACACGGAGTTTGTGCTGGCAGACCCAGCAGGATCCGTTCTGGCAGACCAGGTAGAAACCGGGAAATATCACGATGCCGGCTCCTGGCTGGTTGAGGGAATTGGCGAAGACTTTATTCCTCCGCTGGCCCACATCGAAGGCGTGAATCGCGCCTGGCGCATCACCGACCGGGAAGCCTTCACCACCGCGCGCGAGCTGCTGAAAACGGAAGGTATTCTGGCAGGCTCCTCCAGCGGCACGCTGCTGGCGGCGGCGCTGAAATACTGCCAGGCGCAGACCACGCCGAAGCGCGTGGTGACTTTCGCCTGCGACAGCGGCAATAAATACCTCTCGAAGATGTTCAACGATGACTGGATGCGTCAGCAAGGCCTGATCACGCGCCCGCAGGCAGGCGATCTCTCCGACTATATCGCCCTGCGCCACGATGAAGGGGCTACCGTCACCGCCGCCCCGGACGACACGCTTGCCACCGTACTGGCACGCATGCGTCTGTATGACATCTCCCAGTTGCCGGTACTGGAGAACGGCAAGGTCGTCGGCATTATCGACGAATGGGATCTCCTGCGGCATATCGGCGGCGATGGCGATCGCTTCGCACTTCCCGTAACTGAGGCCATGACCCGTCAGGTGGAGTTCCTCGATAAACGCGCACCAGAGAGCGACCTGAATACCATTTTCGACCGCGGTCTGGTGGCCGTGATCAATGACAACGACCGTTTTCTCGGTCTGATTACGCGCAGCGACGTTCTGACCGCCTGGCGCAACCGTCTTCAGCAATAAAGGAATAGATGATGAAAAACCTGGCTACCTTGAGCGTACATAGCGGCGAGTTTAACGATCAACATGGTGCAGTTATGCCACCGATTTACGCCACCTCAACGTTTGCGCAACCGTCTCCCGGGGAACATACCGGCTATGAATATTCCCGGAGCGGCAACCCCACCCGCCACACGCTGGAAACGGCGATTGCCGAACTGGAGGGCGGCACGCGCGGCTACGCGTTTGCCTCCGGTCTGGCTGCCATCTCCACGGTGCTCGAACTGCTGGATAAAGACAGCCATATTGTCGCCATCGATGACGTTTACGGTGGGACGTATCGCCTGATCGAGAACGTGCGCAAGCACAGCACCGGCCTGCAGGTCAGCTGGGTTAAACCTGATGACTTAGCCGGGCTGGAGGCCGCCATTCGCCCGGATACGCGTATGATCTGGGTAGAAACGCCAACCAACCCGCTACTGAAGCTGGCGGACCTGGCGGCCATTGCGGCGATCGCCCGTCGTCATAACGTCATCAGCGTGGCGGATAACACCTTCGCGTCGCCGGTGATCCACCGTCCGCTGGAATCGGGTTTCGATATCGTGGTGCACTCCGCCACCAAATACCTTAACGGCCACTCTGACGTCGTCGCCGGACTGGCGGTGGTAGGAGATAACCAGGCGCTGGCGGACAAACTTGGCTACCTGCAAAACGCGGTCGGTGGCGTACTGGATCCGTTCAGCAGCTTCCTGACGCTGCGCGGTATTCGCACGCTGGCTTTGAGGGTAGAAAAGCACAGCACCAACGCGCTGGCGATTGCGCAATGGCTGGAGCAACATCCGCAGGTTGAAAAAGTGTTCTATCCAGGACTGGAATCGCACCCACAATATTCGCTTGCCCGCACGCAGATGGCATTGCCCGGCGGAATGATTTCTGTTGTCGTAAAAGGCGATGCGCAACGTGCAACAGAAGTGATTCGCAACCTGAAGTTGTTCACCCTTGCGGAAAGCCTGGGCGGCGTTGAGAGCCTTGTGAGCCAGCCTTACAGCATGACGCACGCCTCGATTCCGCTGGAGCAACGCCTGGCAAACGGCATTGTGCCGCAGCTGATCCGCCTGTCAGTGGGAATTGAAGATCCAAAAGACCTGATTGCCGACCTCAGCCAGGCGCTGAAAAAATAAGCAAAATGCGGCAGGTTAATCCCCTGCCGCCATAAGTTGTCATTATGGCTTAACGCCTTGATAACAATATTATGTGAAACTTCACAGATTATTTCTGAAACACCGTTTCCATTTTCCTTTTAGCTAAAAATCAGCGTATAATGCGCGCCTAATCCCTGGTGAATGGTTTCAGCGCTTGGAATACAAAAAACAACGTACAACTTCTCCTCTCCTTCGTTGGGCTGTCACTCAGGCACACTTTCTTCTGCACGCTCATTTGATGTCTCCTATCCTTAGTGCGTGTCATATACTCTTTTGCAACACAGGTTTGACTCCGCGGCGGTGCGCCCCAGGAGCGAGATTTCCATATCCTTCCCAACTTAAAGACTAAGACTGTCATGAAAAAGACGAAAATTGTTTGTACTATCGGCCCGAAAACCGAATCTGAAGAGATGCTGAGCAAAATGCTGGATGCCGGCATGAACGTGATGCGTCTGAACTTCTCCCATGGTGACTACGCAGAACACGGTCAGCGTATCCAGAATTTGCGCAACGTGATGAGCAAGACCGGTAAAAAAGCCGCGATCCTGCTGGATACTAAAGGTCCTGAAATCCGCACCATCAAACTGGAAGGCGGTAACGATGTCTCTCTGAAAGCGGGCCAGACTTTCACCTTCACTACTGACAAATCCGTTGTCGGCAACAGCGAAATCGTTGCTGTGACCTATGAAGGCTTCACCAGCGACCTGTCCGTCGGTAACACCGTACTGGTAGACGATGGTCTGATCGGTATGGAAGTCACCGCTATCGAAGGTAACAAAGTTATCTGTAAAGTGCTGAACAACGGCGACCTGGGTGAAAACAAAGGCGTTAACCTGCCGGGCGTTTCCATCGCGCTGCCAGCACTGGCTGAAAAAGACAAACAAGACCTGATCTTCGGTTGCGAGCAAGGCGTTGACTTCGTTGCAGCCTCTTTCATCCGCAAACGTTCCGACGTGGTTGAGATCCGTGAGCACCTGAAAGCGCACGGCGGCGAGAAGATCCAGATCATCTCCAAAATTGAAAACCAGGAAGGCCTGAACAACTTCGACGAAATCCTCGAAGCCTCTGACGGCATCATGGTTGCACGTGGCGACCTGGGCGTTGAAATCCCGGTTGAAGAAGTGATCTTCGCGCAGAAGATGATGATCGAGAAATGTGTTCGCGCGCGTAAAGTGGTTATCACTGCAACGCAGATGCTGGACTCCATGATCAAAAACCCACGCCCAACCCGCGCAGAAGCAGGCGACGTGGCAAACGCCATCCTCGACGGTACTGATGCAGTTATGCTGTCTGGCGAATCCGCGAAGGGTAAATATCCGCTGGAAGCAGTGACCATCATGGCCACCATCTGCGAACGCACCGACCGTGTGATGAAAAGCCGTCTGGATTACAACAACGACAGCCGTAAACTGCGCATCACTGAAGCGGTGTGCCGTGGTGCAGTTGAAACTGCAGAGAAACTGGAAGCGCCACTGATCGTGGTTGCCACCCAGGGCGGTAAATCTGCTCGCGCTGTGCGTAAATACTTCCCGGATGCGACCATCCTGGCACTGACCACCAATGAAACCACTGCTCGTCAGCTGGTACTGAGCAAAGGCGTTGTGCCTCACCTGGTGAAAGAAATTGCCTCTACCGATGATTTCTATCGCCTGGGTAAAGAAGTGGCTCTGGAGCTGGTTGATCGTGGCCTGGCTCAGAAAGGTGACGTTGTGGTTATGGTTTCTGGTGCACTGGTACCAAGCGGAACTACCAATACAGCATCTGTTCACGTGCTGTAATAATTCCCGAACGAATTAATTTTGGTAAAAAGCGCCCCTCGGGGCGCTTTTTTTATTCCTGGCATTAGCCAAAGTCATTCAAAATGCAAATCGGGTTTTTCTATTTAATTGCGAATTATCTAAGATGAATCCGATGATAAATGCCTTTTTTTACATAGATTTTTGCCCGAAAAGGGCTGATTCGATGCTTCTTTGAGCGAACGATCAAAAATAGGGGTATTCCCATCAAAAAAATATTCTCAACCCAAAAAACTTTGTGTAATACTTGTAACGCTACATGGAGATTAACTCAATCTAGAGGGTATTAATAATGAATCGTACTAAACTGGTACTGGGCGCGGTAATCCTGGGTTCTACTCTGCTGGCTGGTTGCTCCAGCAACGCTAAAATCGATCAGCTGTCTTCTGACGTTCAGACTCTGAACGCTAAAGTTGACCAGCTGAGCAACGACGTGAACGCAATGCGTTCCGACGTTCAGGCTGCTAAAGACGACGCAGCTCGCGCTAACCAGCGTCTGGACAACCAGGCTACTAAATACCGTAAGTAATAGTACCTGTTAATAAAATGGCGCACATTGTGCGCCATTTTTTTTGCCTGCATCAAACTGCTACTGCGTCACCTTCTCCCCTTCATCTTCCGCTACGGCAGCAGACGCCTGACTGTTCTGCACCGACAACACGTTATTACTGGCTGATGGCGCGCTACCCGACGATACAACAACCGGGATCCCGGCACGGCGTGACAGGGCCTTATTGATAAGCGTTTTATCACTTCCCACCTGAGAAACAAATGTCGCAAAGTCTGCGGAGTGCGTGATTGGCGAAACCTGCGGGTTTTCCCCCTCAACCTGCGCCAGCGGACGGTGGACTTCAATATAGCGTTTACCATCCGGTTCGACGGAAAACTTCACGGGCTCATTGATAATCTGTACCCGCGTGCCAACCCGTACCTGTTCAAACAGAGCTTTAATATCCGGGGCGTTCATCCGCATACAGCCAGAGCTGACCCTCAGGCCGACGCTGTCCGGCGCACTGGTGCCGTGGATCAGGTATTCCCCATTACCCACGCCTAAACGCAGTGCAAAGCGTCCTAGCGGGTTATTCGGCCCGGCGGGTACAACCGGAGGTAATTTAATCCCCTGCTCCAGAGAGCGTGCTCTGATGCCCGGTGTTGGTGTCCAGGTAGGATTAGGGATTTTCTGGCTCACCCGCGTGGTCGTGACGGGTGTTTCCAGCCCCAGTTGTCCGATGCCGAGCGGAAAAACCTGAACAATGTTTTCTCCCGGCGGGAAGTAGTAGAGCCGAAGCTCAGCGAGATTCACCACAATCCCCTCGCGGGGCGTATCCGGCAACAGCATTTGCGACGGAATGGTAATAACGGTTCCCGGGGCAGGGTTTATCGGCGCAATAGTATTGTTGGTTTCCAGGATCACCTGGGCTGCAGTATTAAACCGGCGGGCAATGGTCTGCAGCTTATTATCCCCTTCCTGTATCGTGTAGGTTTGATTTTGCCCAATCAGACGACTGCCTGCGGGCGGCAATGGGTAGTCCATCGCGCGGGCCGAATTAAGAGCACCGAGCGAACCAAGGAGTAATAGAGTTATGAGAGACGCGCGCTTCATGCTGAGATTCCTTATTCACTGACAGAACGTCAGAAAGCTGAAAAACCAGCGAGGCGGGAACCACCTCGCGAAACAGAATGAATGCTGTTTTATAAGTCTAGCTAAGGATTGCAGCTTTAGCGCGAATGGCGCGAATCATCGCTTCGAGTCCCTGGGAACGGGAGGGGGTGAGGTGTTGAGTCAGAGCCATTTTTTCAAACCACGGGCGGACATCAAACGCAACAATGTCCTGCGCCGACATCTGGTGATAAAGAATAAACACCACGGCGATAAGCCCTTTTACAATCGCTGCATCGCTGTCGCCGTGCAACTGGATTGTGCCGTCGTGAGTTTGCTCCATCACAATCCACACCTGGCTCTGGCAGCCCTGAATGGTATTCTCCGGGTTATGCGCCTCTTCACTGAGCGGAGGTAAACGCTGTCCCAGCTCAATAATATAGAGATACTTCTCTTCCCAGTTCGCGCAACGCCCGAAGTTACGCAGCAATTTATCTTTATCCGGCAACTCTGCCATATTTTGCCTCTCCGTTAGCCCAGCAGCTGGTGAATACGTTTTAGCCCTGCCACCAGTCTGTCGACCTCTTCCATTGTGTTGTACATCACCAGCGACGCGCGGCACATTGCCGGCACCTGGTAAAACGCCATCAGCGGCATGGCGCAGTGGTGTCCGGTACGGACCGCCACGCCGTAGTTATCGAGGAAACTGCCCACGTCATAAGCATGGTGTTTCCCGAGATTAAACGCGATCACCCCTTGCCGGTCGGCAGGTCCATAGAGGGTCAGATCCGGCACGCTGGCAAGCTCCGCAAGCGCATAGTGCATCAGCAGCTGTTCGTACTCCTGAATACTATCAAGGCCGATCGCGGAGACATAAGAGACCGCCGCCCCCAGTCCGATAATCCCGCCTGTGTTAGGTGTCCCCGCCTCAAAACGCCACGGCGCACGGGCGTAGGTAGTCCCTTCCGACAGGCTGACGGTGGCAATCATCGACCCGCCGCCTTCCCACGGCGGCATCGCCTGCAGGATGTCCTCTTTCACATACAACACGCCAATCCCCGTTGGGCCATACAGCTTATGCCCGGAGAAGACGTAGAAATCACAGTCCAGCGCCTGAACATCAACCGCGTGGTGCATTACCGCCTGAGCACCGTCAATCAGCACCTTCGCGCCGGACTGATGGGCTTTCCCGACAATCTCTGCGACCGGGTTTTCCGTCCCCAGTACGTTGGAGACCTGAGTGACCGCCACCAGCCGGGTTTTATCGTCGAGTAATGCGTCAAGCTGCTCGAGCTGCAGCGTCCCGTCTTCATTCAACGGAATGACCCGCAATTGCGCCCCCACACGCTCACAGAGCATCTGCCACGGCACAATATTGGCGTGGTGCTCCATCTGGGTGATGATGATGTTGTCACCTGCGTGGACCTGCGCGTTGCCCCAGCTGTTGGCGACAAGGTTGATCCCCTCCGTGGTACCCCGCACAAACACCAGCTCTTCCGGTGACCGTGCATTGAGAAAGGCGGCTATTTGCGTACGCACATTCTCCATGCGTTGAGTCGCTTCAGCACTCAGCGTGTGGATCCCCCGATGCACGGCGGCGTAGCCATGACGGTAGAACTCGGCTTCCGCATCCACCACCTGATTCGGCTTCTGTGCGCTGGCCGCACTGTCCAGGTAGGCCAAAGGAAGACCGTTCACTTCACGGGTCAGAACCGGAAAATCTGCCCGCACTTTCTCTACGGGAAAACTCATACTTCGCCTCCAGGCAGACGCTGACCAATACGGGCCAGCACCTGCTGTTTTAACAGGCCATCGTGCAACGCTTCCGTCAGTTCGGCGGCAAACGCATAGATAATCATTTTCTGCGCCGCCTGCTGGTCGATGCCACGGGAACGCAGGTAGAACATCTGCTCATCATCAATCCGCCCGACCGTCGCACCATGGCTGCATTTCACGTCGTCGGCATAGATCTCCAGTTGCGGTTTGGTATCCACTTCTGCCAGTCGTCCCAGCAGCAGATTGTTATTGGTCATCTGCCCGTCAGTTTTAATCGCGTGTTGCGCCACGTTAATCAGGCCATTAAACACCGCACGCCCTTTGTCGCTGACAATGGTTTTGTGCAACTGACGGCTGTTGCAGTAGCCCTTGTTGTGTTCAAGCCAGGTGCGCGTGTCGCACACTTCCGCTTTGACCGGCATCGCCAGGCTGTTGATGCGCAGCGTGGTGTTTTCACCGTTAAGCTGCGTGCTGGTGTTATGGCGCAGCACGGCGCCACCGAGTAGAAAACTGTGGCTGTAGGCTGCGGCATCCTGACCGAGCAAAATATCGTTATGGGCGAAGTGGTGACTCTGCGCATTCTCAAACGCCAGCTTGATATGGTGAAGATGGGCATTGGCGGCAACGTTCATCGTCAGACGCGATCCGGTAAAGTGTCGGATATCGTTGAGACTGACGTAATGCTCAATCACCGTGGCTTCCGCCCCCTCAGCCAGTTCAAGATGATGGCGGTAGTGAGCCGTGTTGATCTCGTCGCCGTCCAGCCCCTGGGTGATATGCATCAGCAACAGCGGTTTGGCCGGGCGCTGGTTACGCTTCACATTAATATGCGTCACAGATTGCGCCAGACTTTCAGTGAGATGCAGAAACACTTCCGGCTGAACTGCTGTCGTCAGGCTCTGACGATCGTCGTTAATCGCGATGCCGAACCCGCTCTCCTGCGTGTCATCGCTCAGTTCCGGGCGGAACTGACCATCGACAAACACCAGACGCACGGCATCCACACTCAGTGCCAGCGCATCGCGCTGCACCGGGGTGATATCCGCCAGACGGGTGACAAACTCGCCGTTCATCAGGCCATCAAGCGGGGTGTATTTCCAGTTCTCATGCTTTCGCGAAGGCAGGCCGAGACGCAGCATCTGCTGTAAATGCTGCTGCGCTTGCTCAGAGCGTGTCTCACCCTGGGCTTCAAACAGTCTGTGCCACTGCTGGAGCGCATTACTGCTGTTCGGTAAGCCAGCCATAACCCTTCTCCTCCAGTTGTTTAACCAGCGTAAAATCACCCGATTTCACAATGCGCCCCTGGTAAAGCACGTGGACGTAGTCCGGCTTGATGTAGTCGAGAATACGCTGATAGTGGGTGACGATAATGAACGAACGCTTACCATCGCGCAGCGAGTTAACGCCGTCAGCGACAATCTTCAGGGCGTCAATATCCAGACCGGAGTCGGTCTCATCCAGAATGCACAGCGCGGGTTCCAGAACCGCCATCTGCAGGATGTCGTTGCGTTTTTTCTCACCCCCAGAGAAACCAACGTTAACCGAGCGGGTGAGCAGATCTTCCGGCATTTTCAGCAGTTTGATCTTCTCTTCCATCAAATCCTGGAAATCGAAGCGGTCCAGCGCCTCCAGGCCGCGATACTTGCGCACCGCATTCAGCGCCGTTTGCAGGAAGAACTGGTTACTGACGCCAGGGATTTCTACCGGGTACTGGAAGGCCATAAAGATGCCCTCTCCCGCACGATCTTCCGGGGACATTTCCAGCAGATCTTTGCCGTTAAATTCGACCGAGCCGTGGGTCACTTCATAATCTTCACGGCCTGCCAGCGTCGCTGAAAGCGTACTTTTCCCGGAACCATTTGGCCCCATGATGGCGTGAACTTCACCCGGTTTGACATCAAAATTGAGGCCACGCAGGATCGCTTTGTCTTCCACGCTAACCTGTAAATCTTTAATACGTAACATGTGCTTTCCTTAACCGACGCTGTGTTCAAGACTAATGGCGAGGAGTTTCTGGGCTTCAACGGCAAATTCCAGCGGCAGTTCAGAGAACACGTCCTTACAGAAGCCGTTCACAATCATCGAAATAGCATCTTCTTCGCTGATCCCGCGCTGCAGGCAGTAGAAGAGCTGATCTTCCCCAATCCGTGACGTCGTCGCCTCGTGCTCAAGCTGGGCCGTGTTGTTACGGCACTCGACGTACGGGAAGGTATGCGCCCCGCAGTCTGCGCCAATCAGCATCGAGTCACACTGGGTAAAGTTCCGCGCATTGGTGGCCGTCGGCATGATTTTCACCAGCCCGCGATAGCTGTTCTGGCTATGTCCGGCGGAGATGCCTTTCGAGATGATGGTCGACCGGGTATTTTTCCCGATGTGGATCATCTTGGTCCCGGTATCGGCCTGCTGATGGCCACTGGTCAGCGCCACAGAGTAGAACTCACCGATGGAGTTATCCCCACGCAGAATGCAGCTCGGGTATTTCCAGGTGATAGCCGAGCCCGTTTCTGACTGGGTCCACGACATCTTGCTGTTTTCACCTTCGCACAGCGCACGTTTGGTCACGAAGTTCAGGATGCCACCGGTATTGCCGTCACCCGGGAACCAGTTTTGTACCGTCGAGTATTTCACCTCGGCATCTTTATGGATGATGACCTCCACTACCGCCGCGTGCAGCTGGTAGCTGTCACGCACCGGGGCGGAACACCCTTCGATGTAACTGACATAGCTGCCCTCATCGGCCACCAAAATGGTCCGTTCAAACTGACCGGTTTTTTCGGCGTTGATGCGGAAATATGTCGAGAGTTCCATCGGACAGCGCACGCCTTTCGGCACATAGATAAAGGTACCGTCAGAGGCCACCGCCGCGTTGAGCGCCGCAAAGAAGTTGTCGTTAGAGGGCACCACGGTCCCAATGTACTTTTTCACCAGTTCCGGGTGCTCGTGAATGGCTTCACCGAAGGAGCAGAAAATGATCCCCTGCTCTGCCAGCTTTTCACGGTAGGTGGTTGCCACTGAGACGGAGTCAAAAATGGCGTCTACCGCCACCTCTTTGCCCTCACGTACGGGCACGCCCAGCTGGTTGAAGGCTTCTTCCACCTCTTTGCTGAGGAAGCTGTTTTCAGCGCCAGTCTGCTGTACTGCGCCAGGCTGAGAGGCACAGGTATCGTCGCAACTGCCGCAGGATGGCGCTGAGTAGTAGCTGTAGTCCTGATAATTCAGCTTGTCATAATGCGCTTTCAGCCAGTGCGGCTCTTCCATCTCCAGCCACGCGCGGTAAGCGCTCAGGCGAAACTCCAGCATCCACTCTGGCTCATTACGTTTCGCCGAGATCGCCCGCACGACATCTTCGTTAATGCCTTTCGCCAGCTCGTCGGTCTGCAGCTGGGTGAAGAACCCCTCTTTATAGTTGAGGTGCCCCCCGCTCCAGGTATTTACTTCACTCGTTGCTTCAGTATTACGAGACATAGTTCCGCCTATACCCCAAAGCTTTCGCCACAGCCGCATTCGTTCTTGGCTTTCGGGTTGTGAAATTTGAACAGCTGGTTTAAACCTTCCCGTACGTAGTCCACTTCTGTACCGTCGATAAAGGGCATGGCCTGCAGCGCGACGTACAATTTTGCGCCGTCGGTCTCGAAGACCAGATCATCTTTCTCGGGTTCGGTGACGGTATCAAGCACGTAGCCGAAGCCTGCGCATCCCGTCTGTTTGACTCCAAGGCGCACGCCGAGGATCTCGGGCTTTTTCGCCACCAGCTCGTGAATATGTGCCGCCGCCGCTGGCGTGAGCGTTAAACCGCGCCAGGTAAAATCGGCAGGATTGAAGGTTTCTGAATGCAGTTCCATAGGTCCACCTCATCTGATTAGCCATCAGGGCATAACACCATGTTAGTGATAACGATTATCACTTCAACCCTCTGGCAGCAGGGGCATTCGGCTAAACCGCCCTTTTTGGCTACTTTTATTAAGCATAGACCCTGTTGCGACAGGCCGGAGGGATGGATTTAATTGTTCAATGCATTGATAAATAATGCATTATTCATCCAAAAACACGAAGGAAGAGGAAAAAATAAAATATGCATCGGAAATGCCTATTTTTAAGATAGATTTTTGTCTTGCAGTGAACAACGGGCAGGCAGCATATGTAAGCACCACCCTGGAGATAGCACTTATTCAATCATACCGAATGGCCTGGCCAGGCCAGGCCAGGCCAGGAAGATTTACACTATATATCGGCAAAATAATACGTGTTTACACTTCACTATATGCGGGAGGTGCAGAATCAAACAATAAACCCAGGGTATCATAGGCAGGGGGTAAATTTAGATTTTCAACGGCAATGCGCGGACCTTGTCGGCGTGGTCTAAAGAGTTGAGAGGCCTCGGCATAATCTGGTAGGGCATGCAGAAAACGGCTTCGCACCGAACGTTCAAAATGATTGATAAAGGCTTTATGCACAGTGGAATCAAGATAATATTTAGCCACCGTCTGGCTTGGTCTCCTAAATATAACACCCGAACCTTCCCCCCAACTTAAACGGTATGCTACTCTTTTCGTAAGTTTAATTCTAGCTGTAAACCCACCTTCCTTGTTGAGCACAAGTTTTATTGTGCCTTTCAATTCACGGCTATCACTATTATATAACGCGCTAAATTTGTTATTACTTTGCCAGCCATCTACTAAAATATCTTGTTGGCGCAAAAAATCTTCGAAAAATCCCTTTTGCGCGTTTAAGGCATCTCCTGGAGTAAATGAAGAACCGTCTGTGGCAACTGCTGAAACAACATTTCTACCAACCTCCAAATCCATCATCCCTTCGACTCTGTTCATTGCCTGTCCGGCAACCTCCATTTCTTCAGAGGCTCTGCGAACATTACGCCCAACAAAACCTGCAAAGATGAAAATAAAATCCAGCAATGGACCATGCCCGGATGCATCAGTGTTATTAATGCTATCACCACTGCAATAGGCAAAACCGTTCCCCCCCCCGGCGTCAAATGGGCTCATGTTATCCTGGCCAGTAAAACGTTTCAGAATGGGGTTAAAACCACGGTAACCATTTCCCAGAAGATAACTATTGCTTACATCAGAACGCCGCTGGCCTGAATAAAAAATGCTATTTTTCCTCATCCTATATAACCTCATAATTTAATTTATACTCAACCTTAGGAAAAATACTTTGAAAAATACAAACTATCCCCCAAGGATTCCGCCCTGAGAAAAAGCAATCAAAAATACTTACGGTACTGAAGATAAATCCGTGATAGCTAATCGCAGGCTAATGACATTATTTCCCGAAAAAAAGTAGAGTATTGTGCTTAATGAACATCAATTATTCTATTTTTTGTACGCTATTGTATTATGGTATTCGAAATCGACGAACCGACGCCGCTGGATTGACGAAACAGGTCAGATGATGACGAAATCTAAAGCAAAAAGGCCCTTCCGGACCCCTTAGTTTAAATATGAAACGACACAGAGAACCCTTGTTCACGCCAGTGATCGAGCTGTTCCTGCTGGCGAGGCGTTGGGGATTTCCCCGTCCAGACGAAGATTTTTTGCCCCGGGAAAAGTTCCGGACGCGGTGAGTCAATAGGTTCCGCCAGCACATCAATATGCCAGCCTTTCTGCGATAAGCGAGCAGCCTCAAGCCACAGATGAGTACGGTCCTCGCATTCCCAGCCAATAAGCAGCGCGTCTTTACCCGCTTTCTTGCGGGACTCCGCCAGGCTTGCAATCGCGAATTCAATCAGGACGCCGTCAAGCAGGCTTGCCATGTGACGCACGGTGTTCTGGTCCTGATTCATTCGCTGGCGGACGGGAGAGATGATGTTATCAATCAGTGCATCCAGCGCGTGATCGCGGCGGAACTCACCAATTTTGGCGCGCAGCTTTGCCGGGCTGGCATAACGCAGAACGGTCATCATCTCTTCCTGGAATGAAACCCAGTTACCCTGAGTCAGTACGTCCTTGTTTTCCAGTAAGGCTTTGACTTTTCCGACCGAGACGCCGCTTTTCATCAGGCGCTTGATCTCTTCAATACGCAGGATATCTTCATCGTCAAACTGACGATGACCCCCTTCGCTGCGCTGCGGCTTCAACAATCCATAACGGCGCTGCCAGGCACGCAGCGTAACGGGGTTGATACCGCATCGTTCGGCCACTTCGCCGATACTGTAATAGGCCATTAACTCCCTCACGCACAGTACTTCCATACCCAACTACACCAACCTTATCAGATTGTACAAACCATTTGTATAACTAAGACCTCGTTTTAAGCAGGTGATTGCGTTACAAGCCATTTACCTGTTCATACATTGTTGTATAAATTTTACCGTTCGTACAGTCACGTCAGTCGAACTGTGTACAGCTTTTTCAGAACTCGGACTTTTTCTCTGGCCACACAATAGCCGGAATTCCGCCATGCCGGGGGCTGGCAAAAAGGTGTCCCTGAAACTGAGAAATTCCCGCAGACTCCAGCCACATCCACTCTTCCGCCTTCTCCACGCCGACCGCACAGAACTGAATTTCTAGGGAGGTACAGCACTTGATGATCGCCTGAATGATGGCCTGTCTGGGGCCGCTTTTGTGCACGTTTGCGACCAGGTCGCGATTAATTTTAATTCTGTCCGGCTGGAACTGTGCCAGTAACTGTAGCCCGGCAAAACCGGCACCAAAGTGATCGATCGTCACACTGATACCCGCACTTTTTAACTGTCTGACCGAATGGGTAAATTCTTCGAAACGGGAAATGGCTTCGCTCTCCGTAAACTCCACCACAATTTGCTCGGGCACAAAGCCATTTGCATCAATCGTGGTGAGCAGGAAGTCCACGGCATTCGGAACATTAACCAGCGTCATAGGTAGCAGGTTGAGGGATAATGTCTGGTCCTGTAGCCCCAGCGCGCTGGCCATTGAGAGCGCAACCTGCTTGCTGTGCAAATCAGATGCGTACACGTCGTCACGTGGGCGGTTGGCGAAGTACACACCTGGTGAATCCCCGGACGGTGTGCGGAGAAGCGCCTCCCAGGAGACGACCTGCTGCATGAACGGATCGACGATGGGTTGAAACGCAAAACTGCAGTCCGCTCCTTTTGCCACCACCTCAGGTTGCGCGGATAGCGGTGTTTCTTCGGGGATAAAATCCCATGAATCCGCCGGAGGCAATTCAAAATAGTTGGCTTTCTCAGTGGCCTCGACAAAGGTGCGGAAAAACTGCAAAGGACGGTCATTGTATGTCAACTGATAACGTGTGGTGCCTTTGTTAAGCACCTGCTGAAGTACCTCTTCCCTGTCGAACTGGCGCAAATCAAACAGCTCCATACCCACGTTGCCAAAACGCCGGGTAGGCCCGTGATCGCGCATCAACTCCACCACGTTATGGTGGCGTGCGTCCTTACAGATCTGCTCATAGATTGACGAAACGTGTTCGACTGGCCCTTCGAGCAATTGAAAAAAATGAGTGCCGTTAAACAGCAAGATCCCCGTGACATTGGATTGCCGGTTTTTACTATTTGCAGCAGCGACCATTTTTTCCAGCGCTTTCACTGGAACGTCCTCGCAAATATGACTGCGGTAAATGATGGTTGTAAGCATGCTATTCCTGGGGGGTTAAGGTTCTGACCACAAAAACATGTGGATACGGATCTTTTATAGCACATTAATTGCCTGACAAATAATTTACAACTCAATCATTTACGCCGTTTAATGATTCCTTTTTTTGCGCCGTACAACTTAAAAGTGCCGCTCTGATTTGTACAATATATCTTGTAGAGATACCGTTTCACGAAAATCAAATAACACATTGAAATAATAGAAATTAATTAAAAATATCACAAATAAATCAAAAATCTGTACATTTTTAATGTACAGATTTGCGAATTATGTATACCTTAAATGTAACGTTACTGATTACGAATTTTTACAGGAGTGAAACATGCAACAGAACGGTTATGTCGCAGATTCGGCAGCAGCGATTGCACAGTACTTCGAAAAAGCAGCACTTCCTACTCAGCAGGAAACATTGGGGCAGGTCGTGGTTGAGATTCTTAGCGACGGGCGAAACCTCAATCGCAAATCGCTCTGTACCAAACTGTTAAGCCGCCTCGAAAGGGCCGATGGCCCGGAAGAGGAACAACATTATCACATGCTGCTTGGTCTCCTCTTCGAGCGGTAATGCCATGAACAGCAGTGACGCAGATCGACTGATAGACCAGCTTATCGGTGAAGCCGTCCTTTCTCTTCTGAAAGAGCGGGGGCCAGTGACAACCGAAGGATTGCTACAGCGTCTGCGGGTCATGAAAAAACATGAAAAGGATCCCTGGCGGAGGGAGACACTTGCGGTGGTGATTGCCGAGATCGGCTCAAACAGCATCGCCTTTACACGTCGCAGAACCGCGCAAGGACGAACGAACAGAGAGGGATCTCTCAACGATAACAAAGACAATGTTGTGCCGTTATTTGGAAGTGGAAAACCGTCCAACCCCAAAAAAATACATTGACTGTCATTTAACAGCTACGGTGAGAACAAATGAGACAAAATATTCAGCTTCAACCCGAATACCATTCTGCTTTTTTAGACAGTGCGCTGTCGGAATATTTCCGTCACGCAGGCGATCGTTTTGCTGAAGAGTCCGCTGTTTTTTCTACTGCAGTACGCTGCGTTCTGGCCTCCGAAGGGCATCTCTCCAACAAAGCGATCATCCTCTGGCTCATTCAGACGCTGGAATCGACCAACGACGTTGTCCAGGCGGATGTTATTCGCAAGACCCTGGAAATTGTCGTGGGCTACACCATGGACGACCTGTAATATCGCGGCCACTCATCCTGCTCTCGTGTCATCGTCAAAACTGACGAATGTTCTGACGATGACACGCGCCTTCCCCGCTTAACCCCCTGTAAAACCAGCAAAGCCAATCTGGCACGGTTCCTGCTTACTTCCGTTTACGGGGCTGGGTTTTCCAGCCAACTTTGCTTCATTTCTTAACAGGTCTGTTATTGATGAAAAAGATCGCCAGCGTCTGCCCCTACTGCGGTGCAGGCTGTAAATTAAACCTTGTCGTTGAAAATAACCGTATTATCCGTGCCGAAGCGGCAGAGGGCGTCACAAACCAGGGCACCCTGTGTCTGAAAGGCTTTTACGGCTGGGATTTCCTCAACGATACCCGTCTCCTCACCCCACGCCTGACCCAACCGATGATCCGCTACCACAAAGGAGAGGCATTTACTCCCGTCACCTGGGAAGAGGCAATCCGCTATACCGCCCACAAACTCAGCAGCATTAAAGAGCAGTACGGCCCACGGTCGATCATGACCACCGGCTCCTCCCGTGGTACCGGGAATGAAACCAACTATGTGATGCAGAAATTTGCCCGTGCTGTGCTGAACACCAACAACGTCGACTGCTGTGCACGCGTCTGTCACGGTCCTTCCGTTGCCGGCTTACAGGAAACGTTGGGCAACGGGGCAATGAGTAACTCCATCAACGACATCGAAAATTCAAAATGTCTGCTGGTCTTTGGCTATAACTGCGCAGACTCTCACCCTATCGTCGCCAGACGTGTGCTGAAGGCCCGGGAAAACGGTGCAAAAATCATCGTCTGCGATCCGCGTCGCATTGAAACGGCGCGCATTGCCGATCAGCATCTGCAACTGAAAAACGGCAGTAACATGGCGCTGGTGAACGCCTTTGGTTATGTGCTGCTGGAAGAAGAACTCTATGACAAAAACTACGTTGCGCGTTTTACAGAAGGGCTTGAGGCCTATCGTCAGACGGTAAAAGACTACGCACCAGAGAATGTCGAACATCTTACCGGCATTCCCGCCCGCGATGTTCGACAGGCGATGCGCACTTTTGCGGCGGCACCGTCAGCCACCGTGATGTGGGGCATGGGTGTAACGCAGTTTGGTCAGGCTGTCGATGTGGTCAAAGGACTTTCCAGCCTGGCGCTGCTGACCGGCAACCTTGGACGACCTGCCGTCGGCGTTGGCCCTGTACGCGGCCAAAATAATGTACAGGGCGCCTGCGATATGGGGGTTCTACCCAATATGTTCCCGGGTTACCAGGACGTCACGGACCCGGCAATCAGGCAGAAGTTCGCTGATGCGTGGGGGATTGACGTCAACAAAATGGACGATCGTGTCGGAACACGCATAACTGAAGTGCCCCACCTGGCACTGGAAGGTAAGGTCAAAGCCTATTACATCATGGGGGAAGATCCGCTTCAGACCGAGGCCGATCTCGGCCTGGTTCGCAGCGGTTTTGAGGCCCTCGACTTTGTGGTAGTTCAGGACATCTTTATGACCAAAACAGCGGAAGTGGCGGATGTTCTTCTCCCCGCCACCTCCTGGGGCGAACACGGCGGCGTATTTACCTGTGCCGACCGGGGGTTCCAGCGTTTTGGCAAAGCCATCGAAGCCAGCGGCAACGTGAAGCGCGACTGGGAGATCATCAGCCTGCTCGCAAGCGAAATGGGCTACCCGATGCATTACGAGTCTAACCAGCAGATCTGGGACGAGATGCGCGAGCTGTGCCCGCTGTTCTTCGGCGTGACGTATGAAAAAATAGGTGAGATGGGTCATGTCCAGTGGCCGTGCCCGACGCTGGATCATCCGGGAACCCCGTACCTGTACAAAGGCAATCAGTTCGACACCGCATCCGGTAAAGGGCAGCTCTTTGCCGCCCCGTGGCGCGCGCCGGCGGAAACCCCGGATGCGGATTTCCCACTGGTGCTCTGTACGGTACGCGAGGTGGGGCACTACTCCTGCCGCTCCATGACCGGGAACTGCGCCGCGCTGCAAAGCCTGGCCGACGAGCCTGGCCGCGTGCAAATGAACCCTGCCGATGCAGCTAAGCTGGACATTACAGACGGGCAACTGGTCTGGGTGCGTTCGCGTCGTGGTAAAGTGATTACCCGCGCCAGCATTAGCGAGCGTATCAACGCCGGGGCGGTCTATATGACCTATCAGTGGTGGATTGGGGCCTGTAACGAACTGACGCAGGACAACCTCGATCCCATCTCCAAAACGCCGGAGACGAAATACTGCGCGGTGCAGTTGGAGGCGATTGAGGATCAGCGCTGGGCGGAGGACTATGCGACCACGGCCTATCAAAGCATGAAGACGCGGCTAATCACTGCCCTCAACGTCTGAGAATATGCCGGGAAGCGGCGACGCCTGACCCTGCCAACACCTGAGATTTTGTAGGCAGGGTCAGCGAAGCGCCACCCGGTGTGAAAAATCAGGGAGGGCTATGCATAGAGAACTGCACCATCAGACCCGCGTCATCTCCTACCTGGAATCTGCCAGCGGCCAGCCCTGCTGATACAGACCGCCGTGATATGACCTGCCCGTAAAGGGCGATAGGCATCTCCCCTGGCGGGATCTGGAGATCGATGCCGCCCAACTGGTCGCCCGGGTCGCGTTTCTGGCTTCCCGTATTATCCCGGCCAAGAAAAGCCATCACGAAACGCTGTCAACGTCTGAGGGCGTCCTCTTCCGCCCCACCACTGCGGGATCTCGCCAAAGCTCAACCATTGATTCGCAACGCTTACCGCAGCATAGCTACCGTTCGGGTTCAGATGTGAGGCATCGGAAACCCACTGTGTTTCTTCTACGTTCCCCTGAAGCGTGACATCCCAGTACTCACCGTTGGTGTTTAGCATCGTACTCAACGACTGTTCTGCCCGCTGAATATGCCTGGTCCCTGCGGCAGCGGGTCCCGACCGGTTGCCACGTCACCCCACGGCACGATGAGCGTTTTTATCTGCGCAAGGCGCATCTGAACCCGGCGAACAACCTGCTCGCTCACCGGATCGCGAGCGTCATACCGCGCCGCCATCGTACGGCTGATTTCCGACTCACTTAGCGGCCGGGTTGATAGCGATAATGCGAACAGATGACGCCCGGCTAACCACGCCAGATCGTCCCGCAGCTGGCGGTCATTCTCAATTAATCCGGCTCCTCTAACGTTGAACGCGACCGCGCTGGCTAAAAATACGGCATATTTAACGGGCAGACGACGCGGCAACCTCATAGTTCTTGATATCCATGGTTAGATAGTCCCGAAAAAAATTGGGAGCGCTATTTTTCTCGGCCAGTCTGTTAAGCAACACGATTAATTCATAATCATTTCGCAGATCGAATTTTTGCATCAGCATATATTTATGGCTGAATACCGTCTTATCACTGATATTCAACTCGTGCGCAATCTCCATGACCGACAGTCCTTTATAAAAACTCGCCATAATGCGGATCTGCTGTGGAGAAAGTTTTTTATGATGGCAGTCAAGACAGACATTTTTATTCCAGCGATAGCCGGGCAACTGCGTTTTATACCAGGCAAAATAGATTATCTCTCTGATCTTCAAAACCGACGCTCTTCGCGAAATTAAAATAATATCTTCAAAACATGACGGGGTCGTTGCTTCACGACACTCGTCATCCACCAGGCCTATCACGATCCCCTTTTTACGCGACTGTAACTCCGGTATGCAGGTGAAAACCTCGCCGACACACAGCGAGAGCACCACAATATCGGCGACACTTACGCCGTCATGGGTAAAATGAGATGAAAACTGGACCTCTTCTCTGAAACCTCGCTGAAATAAATCAGCGAGAAAGACCTGTAAGCCATACTGAAACAGTAAATCAGACTCTTTTATCAGAATGTTCAGCATAGGTTAATCCGCTGCCATGAGTGAATTGAAATGGCAACCTACCACCACCTCTGAATCGCTATTTCGCTCCATACTGCTGTTATTAAATGAGGGGGAGTCAATAAAGGCCCATATAATTGAAAAAATAAGAACCAACACCGTCATCCCTTTCAATAAAAAGTGAATGGCATGCACATTTACCTCCAGAACGTCTGCTTAACTAATTATATTGCATGGTCATAACGACAACTGCACTGATGCTTCCGGGCGTTGCTCCGCCTGAAGCGGATTTTACCCAGGCCTGCATAGGTATCGTGGCAGTGCTGTCTGCCGCAATGGCCTTTGTGATACTGGAGCCAGTCCCTTTAAGCGAGCCGGTTGCGGCGTCACTCATAGCGACGGCAACGCCAGTGGCCGAGCCGCTGTTCATGTAGTAGTCCGCCCCTGCTGCGGGATCCGAGTTACCTGTGAACGTCACCGTGATGCTACGGGTTCCCAGCGGACAACTTGTAAAGAGCAAATTGAACGCAACCGGGTCAGACGTGGATCCCGGCGTCACCATATTTGATGCCTGAATATTGCCAAGATTAATATCCAGATTCGTATTTCCGCCATTAAATATGCAGGGTGACGCAACGATATTCCCCGTTACGCCAATATTGACCGTATCGGCTGAAAACACCTTCCAGCTCAACAGGGCAAGCAGGAGCGTTTTTTTGTGCGATATTTTCATCTTCTCACCTGCTACTGGTAGGTTATATTAAGCGTGGCCGAGGCGTTGGCCGTTCCCGACTGAACGGTCCCCTGCGTTTGATAATAACGGGCCGTTAACGGGAGCGTTTCGACTCCACCCGTCGACTGTTTTAATAACAGGCGGCTATTCATGGCCAGTGGAGTACCGTTATAGATGAGTTGAACGCCCACTCCTTTTGCCGTTCCGGTATTACCTTGACCCGTTAAGGCCATTACGCTGGTATTGCTGATATCCGGATTTTGAATACCGCTTAAAGTGACGTTAATATTGGTTCCGGTGCTGCAGTTTAATCCGAGATTCTGCGTATTTTGCGCCCCTGCCGGCGACGTTCCCACGCCTGCGTTAAAAGAAGAGGTGGGTATATTTCCAATGGCGAAGGTTAGTTGTGGCGTATTAATTGTGCATGCCAGGGCATTGATCGTTCCGCTGCTTAACTGCGTTGTCAGACCATCGCGATAAATAGCGTCGCTGCCCTGAAGGGTTACCACACCGATTACGCCTGGCGTGAGTGCCCCAGATGAAACCAGCCCGGTCACCACCAGTTCAATTTTTCCGCCATACCAGTCGACGTATGAGGTTTGTGCGTTATATGAGAAGGTATTGCTCGGGGGTAATGACTCCAACTTACTGATAGTGTTTTATGTTCAGATAATGCCCGATGACCTTGTCATGCAGCTCCACCGATTTTGAGAACGACAGTGACTTCCGTCCCAGCCTTGCCAGATGTTGTCTCAGATTCAGGTTATGCCGCTCAATTCGCTGAGTGTAACGCTTGCTGATTACGTGCAGCTTTCCCTTCAGGCGGGATTCATACAGCGGCCAGCCATCCGTCATCCATACCACGACCTCAAAGGCCGACAGCAGGCTCAGAAGACGCTCCAGTGTGGCCAGAGTGCGTTCACCGAAGACGTGCGCCACAACCGTCCTCCGTATCCTGTCATACGCGTAAAACAGCCAGCGCTGACGTGATTTAGCACCGACGTAGCCCCACTGTTCGTCCATTTCCGCGCAGACGATGACGTCACTGCCCGGCTGTATGCGCGAGGTTACCGACTGCGGCCTGAGTTTTTTAAGTGACGTAAAATCGTGTTGAGGCCAACGCCCATAATGCGGGCGGTTGCCCGGCATCCAACACCATTCATGGCCATATCAATGATTTTCTGGTGCGTACCGGGTTGAGAAGCGGTGTAAGTGAACTGCAGTTGCCATGTTTTACGGCAGTGAGAGCAGAGATAGCGCTGATGTCCGGCAGTACTTTTACCGTTACGCACCACGCCTTCAGTAGCTGAGCAGGAGGGACAACTGATGGAGATGGAAGCCACGGGAGCACCTCAAAAACACCATCGTACACTAAATCAGTAAGTTGGCACCATTACCTTGCTCGGGTTTTCGAAATAATTGTTCGATGAAAATCGAATCCCAATCCCGCTGACGTTGGTATTGTAAACATGATTCCCATAGGTACTGAGCGTGGCGCCGTTATAACGCATGCTAAAACCCAGCATTAATGGATTGGTGCAACCGGTCAGATACGATCCGGTGCCCGACGCAGCACCGGAGAATATCACCGTTCCAACAGGCGCATCGCGCTGCACGGTGAGGGTGCCCACCGACAGCGTAGACGTCTGCGGAACGATCGTCATGCACGTCCCGGCGTGGGCATAATTCCAGCCCACAAAAAAACACAGCAACAGCAAAAATTTCATCGTTTTCATCTTAATGTCCCTGACGGCAAAGAGCGTTAACGAGGGTGACGCCACCGTAGGTGGCCTGTTTCGGCAGGGTGAAATCCGCACGACACTGCTGGGCGGATTGATTTCCCCACGCGACGACCAGCGTCCCCTGCTCGCTCATGCCGGTTAAGTAGACCTGTCCTCGATCGCCGACGATAAAGCTACCGTGACCGTCTCCAGCGAGCGTCACTACCGCCCCAAAAGGAACGAAGCGGCCGTTGTCCATCAAGGTCATCAACACCTTGCGCCCCACTTTGGAAAGGTAATCAGCCCTGACTACCGCGCCTCGCGTCGGCGTGACCGTACGCGTATTGATCTCCAGCTCAACGTCATCAGGCATATTTTCCGGATCGAGCGTGAGGTCGTTTTTGCGGTACACGGAGAGGTTGCTAACCACCGTATAGCCTCTGTAGTCCGTTCGCATGCCGGACTGGTTTCGAATATCCACCCCATGGGCGCCGGGTGCCTTAATCAGGGCATTGGTTTCCCCCAGCGGCTGGGAAAAGGTGATGCCGTCCGCATGGGCCAGAATCCCCCCCTGCAGGCCGTAGTTCAGACGCTCGCTGCTCCTGTCGTAGCCATAGCCCGCCGTCACTTCGCCGTAGGTCCCTTTGTAGTCACCGTTAATGTTGCCGGTATATCCGACGCCGTCCGTGCCGAAGCCCTGCTGCACGTTCCAGTTCAGGGCATTGTTTTCCAGGGCCACGCCGTTCATACCCAGGTTGTGCGTGGTGCCGTTATTTTTGCTGGCGTTCATGCCATAGTTCGTCCACGTCTGCGGGAGGAATTTCTCCAGCGGCACGCTGACGTTAAATGCCAGAAGCTGATCGTGGTCGTACGTTTTGCTGCTTTCGGTGCCATAAGAGGCTGCACTGGCGTTTTTGCTGTATGTCCAGGTCACGCCATAGCTGATGTTATGCCAGTAGTTGTTATACCCGACGCTCCAGGATGCCATCGATTTGCCCGAATTCCAGTAGTCTTCCCGCGCGGCGCTGAGGGTCAGGGAACCCATATCCCCGCCCAACGTCTGGCTCATGGTCAATTCGGCGCGGTTACGCCGCCTGTCCTGCAGCGAGGTACTGTCTCCCCAGGAATCCAGCACTTCCTGCATCCCGTAGTAGCCGCTGGTCGAATAGCGATACCCCGCAATAGAGAAGTTCGTTCCGGTATCGATAAAGTTCTTGCTGTACCGCGCGCGCCAGGACTGCCCGTTGGTTTTTGCCGTTTTATCCGGTGTAGACCAGGCCTGGGTAACGTCGGTAGAGAGCGCACCAAAATCCCCCATGTTTTTACCCACCCCAACGGCGAGCGACCGGTACTTGCCTGACCCCTGAACGCCACCGTATAGCGTCAGGCCATACGGGAGACCATAAATACCGGTCAGTTGCCCGAAAGGCGTCTTTTCCACCCTGCTGTTATAGGCACGATAATGGCCGCCCGTGATGGCATACTTCAGACGCCCTTCGCGCTGCAGCACCGGCAGTGAGGCGTAAGGCAGGGTGAAATGTTGTTCACTTCCATCAGCCTCTTTGATCGTCACGTCAAGGTCCCCGGCACCGCCCGTCGGGTACATGTCGGTTATCTCAAACGCCCCCGGGGCGACATAACTCTGGTAGATCTGATAGCCATTCTGGCGCACCACCACCTGCGCATTCGTGCGCGCAATACCGCGAACCACGGGCGCGTAACCCTTCAGGGAATCCGGCAGCATGTCATCGTCGGATGCCAGTTGGCCGCCGCGAAAAGGCATACTGTCAAACACGTCAGCCGGAGAAGAGCTGTCGCCTAGCGTCAGCTGCGCTTTCAGGGGAATAACGGCCCGCTGCGCATAGGTATAAACGGTGTCCCATTTATCCTGACCCGACGCATCCCGGGACCAGGTGGTGTAGTTGCGCAGACGCCACGGCCCAATGTTGATCCCCGGACGCAGGTTGGCATACAGGCTGTCGGTTCTGGCAGCCTCATCGGTTTTCGCCCAGGTGTTGGCCCCGCTCAGGCTGTAATTGAGCATGGCGGCATTGATACCTTCGTCCCACATCTCCGGCGGCACATAGCCACGCGCCGGTATATCGATAGCAGCCTGCGGAATACTGATAACCAGACGCTGCGCGTTGAACTGGAAATCCGTCGAGGACAGCGGAATGGCTTTAAGATCGGCACAGGCGCTTTTCGCTGAGCCCAACTGAGGAAAAAGCGCAGTCTTAACCCCCCACTGTTTTAATTGTTCAATGCTCAGGCATGGCTGTAATACGTCATTTCCATCGGGCGATTTCGCTGCGGCAAAGGTAATATCCCGGGTCTCAATGAGCTGATCGTCAAGAATAATATCAACATGGTACGTCCCCGGTGCCTGAGAGCCTGTTTCAAACGCGGATAAATCTGCTTTCCCTATTCCCGGGTTATCCAGCTCAACCAGTTCGGTATTAAACGTTTCGCTGGCATAAAGCGTGGGTGAAGAACCCGTCATCACCAGGGCGATGAGTGTCGCCAGACGTCGAGGTCGTACTTTATAATGCTGTATTTTCATTGCTGATGACCTGAGTAATGCAGGTATTACCGTTTTTCAAAATCACAAACTGGCTTGATGTAAAGCGCCGGGACTTCCATAATCGTTGATAACTTTAAACGTCAGCGTATTTCCGTTGGTTCCATGAGATAACGGGAACCGGGCCGACGCGCCGGGTAATACATACGAAACATCATCCAGTTTTTTTCCGCCTACGGATATTTCATTAAAATTGATTACATAGGGAGTCGGATTCGTTACCTGAATTTCATTCCCGTTGCGTTGCCATGCTAATTTTTCAACCTGTTCTTCAGGCGTTGACGCGTGAAGATTTGCCGGGCGATAAATCAACTTGATACGCGTTTTCACCGCAATTTGCAGTGAGTTAGCCTGTTTCGTTGCAGAAGGAATAGCTTTTATATTGAGCCAGAATAAACTTTCTTGTTCCTGAGGGAGTGAACCCGCCATGACAATGCGTTCGATATTTTTCTGGCCGCCATCAAGTCGATAAAGCGGAGGCGTAATGATAAAAGGCGCTTTATCTGCTTTTCCCTCCGGTGTATCAATCCACGACTGAATTAAAAAGGAAGCGCTATCGGCATTATCTACGCTAATTGATGCTTCTTTTTTTGCACCGTCGAAAATAACGCGCGTGCCGCCAATAATGACGCCGGCATTGGCCATTGAAAATGTCAGCGGTAACGCTGTCGCGGCCAGGCCGATTGTTTTGATAAAACGCATTGAATACCTCATAAAACAAAGGGGCCGGGTGGCCCCATACTGATTACTGCAAAAGACTTAGTTATAAACCACAGAGAAGTTAGCAACCGAATTAGCCGGGCCCGCGGTCACTGATGCCGCAGTCGAAATATACTGAGCATAGAAATTGAGCGTATTATCAGTTGTGCTGCTCAGAGCATAGGAATAGCTGTTGCTACCATGCAGCGGTAAATCGGCCTTATCAGCCGACATCAGGTTGATGGCCACGCCCGTTGCTGCACCCACAACGGAGGAATCAATCGCCAGCAGGCTTGCGTTGGTTAAATCTGGCGTTCCGTCAAAACGCACCTTCGCGGAGGTAACGGTCACCGGGCAGTTTTTCAGTACGATATCGAACTGCGTCGCCGCGGTTCTGGAACCCGTTGTCGGGAATTCCGTTTTGTAGTAATCACCGAGGACCACAACCTGATTCTGGGATGCCACATCTACATCGCAGGCATTATCCAAAATATTACCGTTAAAATTAACCGTACCTGCCGCAGCGAAAGCCTGAGTCATTGTCAATGCAGAGCCTGCCGCAAACATGGCAGCAATAATTTTCTTTTTCATAAAGCCATTTCCTGTATTACTTTATTTATTACTGATATTCAGGCAAAACAGACAATCCTCATTCTGCCATTATTTTTAGGTGCCATCAGAAACAAAATAAAACTCTCATCATGGCGAGCGTTTCAGATTGGCATTTCTGTCGGCGAGTCAAAACTTATACAACTCTTTTCCGCGAAACAATCTATTTTCAGG
The DNA here is from genome assembly GCF_056238685.1 of Enterobacter sp. DVT3837. NCBI lineage: Bacteria > Pseudomonadati > Pseudomonadota > Gammaproteobacteria > Enterobacterales > Enterobacteriaceae > Enterobacter > Enterobacter sp. DVT3837. The sequence continues at coordinate 1,178,450 of NZ_JBWDLA010000002.1, forward strand.
TCTAGCTGTAGACTGGGGCTTAACAAAAAATAAACATTTAAACTGTGCGCTTTATCGTCAGTCTACTTTTAGACCTTCACCTTATAACGATAAAATTCATAGCGTTAAGATGCCTACTCCTCCTGGTCTATTATTAGACTTTTGACTGTTATTCCCTGCTTCGCTGATTTTTAAGATAATTCTCCACGCTGATTGAAAAACGATCACACCTGTTGAAGTGAGGTATATTATGAACACGCGAATTGCAACCGAATTAGACAATGAGAAATCATCGGTGCTGGGATTAAAACCCTTAAAGCACATAGAGCGCTTAATTGATAATGTCCTTCCTGTCGCAGAGAAAATCATTCTTTCGAAAAGTGAAGTCGTACAATATTACCGAAATGACGAACGCCACTGTTTTATGCTATTACACGGCAGCGTGGCGCTGCACCGCCGCGGCGACGGCATTGTGTTAAATTCGGAATCAGCCCCCTTTATACTGGGTGTTAGCAGTCAGTTTTCATCGGAACATCTTTACGTCAGGGCACTGGAGACATCCGAATTAGCGTGCATGTCGCTGGATGCGTTTAACAACGTGGTTGCACAGCACGATCTCTGGGAACATTTTTCTAAATTGCTGATCTATACAGCATCACGGGTGTATGAGCACTGTGCACAAATTTCACAGATGTCCGCATACGATATCATCCGCTTTCAGCTGGTTGAATTAATGCAGGAGCCTGAGGCAATTAGACAAAACATCACCGCAGCGGCCTACATTAAGAGCCGTACCTACCTTTCCCGCAGCGGTATAATGCGGATTCTGGCAGAACTGCGTACGGGGAAATACATCACCATGGAACGTGGCGTGCTGATAGAGGTTAACCATTTACCCCGGAAGTACTGAAAGCACAATAATATCTGGAGATAGCGCGAGAGAAGAGCGAAACTATAAGCATAAGGTCATCTTCCAGGTTTACGGCTATGTCCTCTACAGATAAATCGTCTCGCGGCTCCCCTTACGCCCAGGAACTGATCGCGCATCTGGAGCCCTATTGCACCGTGCGTCGAACGGGCCGCGGCGAACGACTTAACCTTGAGGTTAACGGTCAGGGGATCTGTTATTTAATCCTGGAGGGGACGATTGCACTCTACCGCAGCAGCGATAACATGATGCTTTCCACCGCTCGCAGCCCTGCCCTGTTTGGTCTTGCTAACCTGACAGACATCTATTTCAATGATTACCTCATCACGGTGAGCCCTTGCCTGATTGGTAGTATCCCTACTGAACAGGTGGCTGATATTATTAAAGAAAAAGGGCTATGGGGTCTGCTCTCCAGACAGCTGATGTTTGTCTATAGCCGACTTTATAACAACGTGATGCCCCAGGGTGCCCCCACTGCGTATGAGATGATTCGCCAGCAGCTCGTTAAGCTAATGGAGGAAGACGAAGGCTATCGACGCAGCGTGACGGCGGAGCGATACATTCGGGAGAAAACCCAGCTCTCCCGCAGCGGCGTGATGCGTATTCTGGCGGATTTAAAAACCGGTGGATTTATCGAGATGGAAGAAGGCAGGCTCATTAGAATCAATAAACTCCCCGCCAGATACTAAATTCCGGGTACAAAAAAGGCCGCAATCGCGGCCCTTTCATTTACATACACTCAATGGACGTGAACGCCCAACCGCCAGGCAAAGTAGATCTCTTCTTTCAGTTCATTCGAAGAGAGCGCCAGCAAATCTGCAAATTCCAGCTCAAGCTGTTTCAGCTTTTTCAGGTACTGCGCCGGAGACAGGTTGCTCTTATCGCGACGTAAATATTCAATTGCCAGCTGTGTTGGGGTTATTTCAGTATCCATGATGTCCTCGCTTATGTACAAAACCTGACCACTATATCACAACACAGTGGCTAACTTTTGACCAAAGGCAAAACATCTGAAAACTTTACACAACCGCCGTCGTCAGCCGCGACGAGCAGCACAAACGATCCTGCTCATCGAGAATGTCAATTTGCCACACCTGATGGCGACTTCCGGCGTGCAGCGCGCGGCAAACACCGCGCACACGACCGCTACGCACCGAGCGAATATGGTTAGCATTCACCTCCAGCCCGACGACCTTCTGCTCCCCTTCGGTACAGAGATACCCTGCCACAGAGCCCAGCGTTTCAGCCAGCACGACGGACGCTCCGCCGTGCAATAAACCAAACGGCTGATGAGTACGGTGATCGACAGGCATTGTAGCCTCAATCTCATCGTCACCGATGCGGGTGAACTGGATATCCAGCAGTCCCACCATATTCCCCTCGCCCATGGCGTTGAGCGCCTGCAGCGTTACAGCTCGTTTCCAGATCATCCAATTATCTCCAGTAAAGCCTGCAATGGGTGGCGTACCCCGTTACCTTCTACCCGTTTCACCTGACTACGACAGGAGTAGCCTGTCGCCAGACAGCGGTTTCGCGGCAAACGCTGCATCGCCTGATGCCAGGACAACTCGTAGATACCGAGCGAGTTCGCGTGATTTTTCACTTCGTGTCCGTAGGTTCCGGCCATGCCGCAGCAGCCCACATTGACGCTCTCCAGCTTCGCGCCGAAGCGGGCAAAGACTGAGGCCCACTGGGCAGGGGCACCCGGCAGCGCGGTGACTTCCGTGCAGTGACCGAACAGATACCACGGTTCACCGCTGACATCCTGACCAGCCTTATCCTCCAGGGCCATCGGCAGCCACTCGTGCACCAGCATGACGTGGAAATCACCACGTTTATCGCCCAACGTCTGCTTGTATTCATCGCGATAGCAAAGCACCAGCGCCGGATCGACGCCAACCATCGGTATACCCAGTTGCGCCACACGGTTTAAGAAATCAGAAGTTTTCTGCGCGGTTTTCGCAAAACGCGTCAGGAAGCCTTTAATGTGCTGCGCCTTACCATTCGGAGAGAACGGCAGAACCACTGGCTGATAACCCAGCTTCTCTGACAAGCGGATGAAATCCGCGACCACTTGCGCATCGTAGTAACTGGTGAACGGATCCTGCACCACCAGCACCACATTTGCTTTTTGCTCGGGGGTTAACGCCTCAAGCTGTTCAAGGGTCATGTTCGCTGAGCGGTGTCCGACAAGCTGTCGTTGCAGCGACGGTACCGACAGCAGCGGCAGATCGACCATTCCGATATGTTTTTCGGAGAGCTTGCGCACCAGTGGTTGATTAATAAAGAAGTTAAAGGTCTTTGGCGCACGCGCCATCAGCGGCGCATAACTTTCAACTGTCGCCACCAGATGGTCACGTACCGGACGCAGGTATCGGGTGTGATAAAGCTGCAGAAAACGCGAACGGAACTCCGGCACATCTATCTTAATCGGGCATTGGGTTGAGCAGGCTTTGCAGGCCAGACAGCCAGACATCGCCTCTTTCACCTCATGGGAGAAATCATACTCGCCTTTATTTGCATGCCAGCTATTCCGTGTGCGCTCAATCAGCGAACGCAGGCTGGCGCGTTTTTCCGGTAGCTCCTGCTCAAGCTTGAGCGGATCCACTCCTCGGTCGGCCAGCAGACGCAGCCATTCGCGCACCAGCGTTGCACGCCCTTTCGGAGAATGGATACGGTTACTGGTGATTTTCATCGACGGACACATCGGGCTTTTCACATCAAAGTTAAAGCACAGGCCGTTGCCGTTGCACTCCATCGCGCCGCGCCATGAGGAGCGTACCGCGATAGGGATCTGTCGGTCATAGGTGCCGCGTTTAACGGCATCCACCCGCAGCATCGGCGCATCCACACCTTCAGGCGGACAGATTTTCCCCGGGTTGAGACGGTTATCCGGGTCAAACGCCGCTTTAACTTTGCGCAACTCCGCATAGAGCTGCTCGCCGAAAAATGCCGGACTGTATTCAGCGCGGAAGCCTTTACCGTGCTCGCCCCACAGCAGGCCGCCATATTTCGCGGTTAACGCAACGACGTCATCGGAGATCTGTTTCATCAGGATCTCCTGCTGCGGGTCGCACATATCCAGCGCCGGACGCACGTGCAACACCCCGGCGTCGACATGGCCAAACATGCCATAGCTCAGGCCGTGGCTGTCCAGCAGGGCACGAAACTCAACGATATAATCAGCCAGATGCTCAGGCGGAACGCAGGTATCTTCGGCAAACGGAATGGGCTTGGCCGCCCCTTTCGCGTTGCCGAGTAGCCCCACGGCTTTTTTCCGCATCGCGTAGATACGTTCAATGCCGGCCAGATCGTTACAGAGCTGCCAGCCAATCACCCCACCTTCACCCTGCGCAATAAGTTCATCCAGCCGCTGACAGAGCGTCGTCACCTGGTTTTCAATAAGCTCCGCGTCATCGCCGGCAAATTCAACGATATTAAGGCCAAGCATTTCTTTATCTGGCACATCGGTAATCAGCTCACTGACGGAGTGCCAGACGATGTCTTCCCGGGCCAGGTTCAATACTTTGGAGTCGACGGTTTCAACCGACAGCGCTTGTGCTTCAACCATAAAAGGTGCATTACGCAGCGCAGAGTCGAAAGAGTCATATTTGACGTTCACCAGGCGACGTACCTTCGGCAACCGGGTGATATCAAGCCGCGCCTCGGTAATAAACGCCAGCGTTCCCTCGGAGCCGGTCAGTATGCGGGTTAAATCGAACTGGGTCAGATCATCGTTAAACACATGACGCAGATCGTACCCGGTCAGAAAACGGTTCAGTTTGGGGAATTTGTCGAGGATCAACTGACGGTTTTCGCGGCAGCGCTCCAGCACGGTACGATAGATCCGTCCGCTGGCGGTGTTATCTTTACCCAGGGTTTCCGCCAGTGCAACCGGCATCGGCTGCGTATCAAGAATATCACCGCCCAGCAGAACGGCACGCACGCCCAGCACGTGATCGGAGGTTTTACCGTACACCAGCGAGCCCTGACCGGAGGCATCCGTGTTGATCATCCCGCCGAGGGTCGCGCGGTTGCTGGTGGAGAGCTCAGGGGCAAAAAAGTAGCCGTAAGGCTTGAGATACTGATTCAACTGATCTTTGATAACGCCCGCCTCGACCCGCACCCACCCCTCTTCAGGGTTGATCTCAATAATGCGGTTCATATAGCGAGACATATCAACAATGATGCCCTGGTTCAGCGCCTGGCCATTGGTTCCGGTGCCACCGCCACGTGGGGTAAAGACCAGAGAAGCAAACCGCTCCTGCGTTGCCAGCCGGGCGATAAGCGCGACATCGGCCGTTGAACGAGGGAAAACAACGGCATCGGGAAGAAGCTGGTAGATACTGTTATCAGTCGCCATCGTCAGCCTGTCGGCATAATTCGTGGCGGTATCACCTGTAAAACCCTGTTGCTCCAGTGCCTGCAAAAAATTAAGCACCAGCTGAACGACGCCAGGTGCCTGAGAAATCTGTGGGATCATGACTGTCGACCCTAATTAGAGTAATTTGAAATCGTTTGCGTTGTGTCTGGAAAGTTTTATCACATTTTTTTCTTATGTGCTTCGTAGAATTACGGGCAAAATCCGCCTGTCAAAAATCGCCGAGATCACTAATGATTAGAGAGACGCGGTTTTCCGTTCCCGCCAGCCACGCTGGTGTTCATTAAAGGAAGTTTCAAATATGGTCAATCTTCGCCAGCCCAGGGATGTTGCGCAAATCTTGCTGTCGGTGCTGTTCCTGGCTCTCATGATTATTGCGTGTCTGTGGATTGTTCAACCCTTTATTCTCGGCTTCGCCTGGGCTGCGACCGTTGTCGTTGCCACGTGGCCTTTACTGTTGCGTTTGCAGAAGCTGCTATTTGGCCGCCGCGGGCTAGCGGTGCTGGTTATGACACTCTTGTTGTTCCTGCTGTTTATTATTCCCATTGCTTTACTGGTGAATAGTCTGGTGGATTCCAGTGGTCCGATAATTCGAGCCATTACCAGTGGCGAGCTGACGTTACCTGATCTCGCCTGGCTAAACAGTATTCCAGTGGTGGGTGCCAAACTCTATAGCGGCTGGCATAGCCTGCTGGAGATGGGCGGCAGCGCGTTGATGGCGAAAGTGCGTCCTTATATTGGTACCACCACCACCTGGTTTGTGGGACAGGCGGCGCATATTGGTCGCTTTATGATGCACTGTACCCTGATGCTGGTCTTCAGTGCCCTGCTCTACTGGCGTGGTGAGCAAGTTGCTTTGGGTGTTCGTCATTTTGCTACCCGTCTGGCGGGCAAACGGGGTGACGCAGCGGTACTGCTGGCTGCACAGGCTGTGCGCGCGGTTGCGCTTGGCGTTGTGGTAACGGCGCTGGTGCAGGCGATACTGGGCGGTATCGGTCTGGCAATTTCCGGCGTACCGTACGCCACCGTCTTTACCGTTGTGATGTTAATGACCTGTCTCGCGCAACTGGGACCGTTGCTGGTGCTGATACCCAGCATCATCTGGCTTTACTGGACAGGTGATACCACGTGGGGAACGGTTCTGCTGGTGTGGAGCTGCGTGGTTGGTACGATGGACAACGTCATTCGTCCAATACTCATCCGCATGGGTGCTGACCTGCCGCTGATCCTGATCCTCTCAGGCGTTATTGGTGGATTGATTGCCTTTGGCATGATTGGCCTGTTTATTGGCCCGGTGCTTCTCGCCGTGACATGGCGTCTGTTCTCCGCCTGGGTGCATGAAGTGCCGCCACCGGGTACTGACCCGGACCTCATCCTGAATGAGCTGGAAGAGCTGGAAGATAAGAACAGTCAGTAACCGCAGTGCCGGGTAAGATATGCTTACCCGGCCCCTTAATACTTAAGTAATACTTAACTATTTATTCATTGAGCACTGGTCAGACCCACCTTCCCTGCACTAAATCTGCTGCTAACCTCAAGAAATCTTTACGTCTCTTTAACTATTGAGACGAATCTGATCGACGCTAAATAACACAATGCCTAGTATTAGCACACGGTTATAAATCAACACCTTGGTTTATAAGCATGGAAATCCCCTGAGTGAAACAACGAATTGCTGTGTGTAGTCTTTGCCCATCTCCCACGATGGGCTTTTTTTTCGCTTAAAAACAGTGAGTTACAAAGTACGGTGAAATTTAAGTGTACTACTGGTGTGCTAAACGTGTAATTAGCAGTAAATGCTACCCCCTGTACGCCTCTTAAAATTCCCCTAAAAATCAGAAGGTTGTTTTTGTGTATTACCCTTTTAAAAATTGTTCCATCCCGTGTAATCCGCTACACTATCGCCCCCGTTTTACTTCCCGTTTAGCGGGGCTATTTGCCGCAATTCCGGTAAAGCCTTTGTACTGACCCCAAAAAGTTGGACAGTTAAACACGAGGCACATAGGTCTGGGTTCGATATTCAATTGGACTCAGACCTTTTAATTTCAGGCTAATTCTTCTGCTGTTGTAGTAGTCAATATATTCCGTAACAGCATCCTTCAGTTCGCTTATATTACTGAACTCGTCAAGATAAAAACACTCCGACTTTAAGGTTCCAAAGAAACATTCCACGACTGCATTATCCAGACAATTGCCTTTTCTGGACATGCTCTGTGTAATGCCTTGTTCTTTAAGGATGTTTTGATACCTTCTCATACGATACTGCCATCCCTGGTCAGAGTGCAGAATAGGATGCTCGTGAGGCTTAAGCTTTTTGAATGCCTGATCGAGCATATTCTCGACCATGTTCATCACAGGTCTTTCCGACAGGCTGTAAGAAATAACTTCGTTGTTGAAGAGATCTATTACTGGAGACAAATACAGCTTTCGCCCATTGACTGCAAATTCAGTAACGTCGGTAACCCACTTCTCGTTTGGCCGTGTAGCCTTGAAATCCCTTTGGAGAACATTGGGGGCGGTTTGCCCTACCTCTCCTCTGTAGGAGCTGTATCGCTTGACCTTAATCGCTGCCTTAAGCGAGAGGGTTCCCATCAGGCGCTGAACGGCTTTATGGTTAATCCGTTCCCCGTCTCGATGGAGAGACAACGTTACCCTACGGTATCCGTAACGACCTTTATTCTCGTGATAAATCTCACCAATACGCTTTTTAACATCCGCATACTTATCAGGCTTGCTGAGAGCCTTTAGATGGTAATAAAACGTACTGCGCGGTATCTCCGCTGCCTTGAGAAGCTCATCAAGAGGGTAAAACTGCCTTAGCTCGTTGAGTACTTTCACTTTTTCGCGGGATGAGCTAAGGCTTTCAGCTTTTTTAGATACGTAAGCCGCATTTCAAGGAATCGAACTTGTCTTTCAAGATCCTCAATACGTCGGTCTTTCGACAGCTCCAATGCTAACGCCGCTTTTTCTGGATCAACTGACATTGTAATGTTTCTTTTGGTGCCGATCTTGAGTGCGCGTAAACCAGCTTCTCCGTGCTCCTCATAGACTTTCAGCCACTTGGCTACAGAACCACTACCAGCAAGCATAAAGTGAGCAGCAGCCTGATTGAGGGACATCTGCTGCTCGGTCACGGCTTTCACGACCTTAATGCGCAACTCTGGATCAGCACTAACGCCTTTAGGTTTGGGAATTAAACCTTTTTCTCCATGTTTTTCATAGAGGGCAACCCACGTCCTGACCTGTGTTCGAGGCACACCAAAACGTGCAGAGATGATCCTGTAACCATCATCAGTTGTGAAGTAGTGATTCACGACTTCAAGGCGCTTTTCGAAGGGGTATTTTGGCTTTGACATATCAGGGACTATTCCATTTCATCGTCCAACAAAATGGGTGCAGTACACTTTGCCGCTCATTGGTAGGGGCTTTTCTTTCCTCTCAGTGATATTTCTCCTTTATTCATTCATTATCTAAATAATTGATCCTGCTAATCATGGTGCTAACATAACCCTTTTCAATGGAGGGTTAAAAATGGCTATACCTGTTTATTTATGGCTGATTGATGATGCAGGAAATCAAGTAAAAGGGTCTGTAGATGTTCACGGTAGGGAAGGTTCTATAGAGATTGTAGAGTTAATGCATAACGTAGAACTACCTACTGATAACTTAACAGGGAAAATCACTTCTAAGAGACTGCACGGAGACTATTTTTTAATTAAAGAAGTAGACAGTTCATCTCCTTACATCTATCAAGGTGTTTCATCTGGTAAGCGGTTTAAGCAAGCTATATTAAAATTCTATCGCATTAATCATAACGGATAAGAGGAAGAGTATTTTAGGGTGACGTTAGATAATGTCAGAATCAATGAAGTAGAGCCTTTCATGTTTGATATTAAAAATCCTACATATGAAAAGCATAACCATCTTGAAGCATTCTATTTAGCTTATGAAAAAATCACATGGCACTATTTAGATGGTAATATTATTCATTCTGACTCTTGGAATGGTAACAAGGAGGTAGCGTAATGACTTGGGTATATAAAGTAAGTGCTCATAGTTTTTATCTTAACGGTACATACCAGTTTGATGCAATGTATGCAGGTAAACCGGGTTTTAAGAATGATTCAGCTAATGAGTGTGTAAAGGATAAAGGCCCACTTCCTAGAGGCACTTATACTATTGGACCGGCCTTCTATCACAAGAGGACAAAAGCCTACACTATGAGGCTGACACCTTATCCAGAAAATCAAATGTGCGGGCGTGATGGTTTTCTGATTCACGGCAACAGTGGAGCACATCCTTCAAGTGCCTAAAATGGTTGCATTATATTAGGTTTAAAGGGGCGTATCACGATCAATAAAAGCACAGATAAGATACTGGTAGTTGAGGATTAATATGAAGAGATTATTATTTCTACTATTTAATATTCCTGTTATATCTTATGCACAATCGGGGTGTGAATTACCTAATGCAGCGATGGAATCATCCTTATTTGATGCACTTTCTAAAGATTTAAAAATTGACACTTCAACTGTAGACGAGATGAAAGCAAAAGTAAAAATCCTCGATGTTACACCTATATCTAGATTCTATGCAGAGGAGTTAGCAAAGATAGATTATGAAGAGGATAAGGCCAGAAATAACAATAAACCGCTATTAGATGAAAAGTCATATTTTGACAGCTTCTATGATAACGATGTTAAATCTATAACTGCAAAATATACATATACAAACAAAGCAGGGAAGAAGTCTGTTTTCATTGCCACAAGCCTTATGAATAAAGATGAATGCTCTATAAGGTTCAACGGGTACATTACTCTTTCAAGAGAGTTTTAAACATAAAAGCCCCATCAGGGGCTTGTTCTAACATTCTTTCCTTCAGGAACAAAGGTAACCGATCTGATCCCGATTGATTAACACACCGCAATGCCTTCATTTGCGCGCTTAACCTGACAGCTACTGAGCATCCGCCACTCCGCAGACAGCACCCGCGTTTCACCTGTCACATTAACCGTCACCACCTCGCGGATATCCGTCGACGATGCGCCAATCTGCAACTCAAACTCACCCGGCTCAACAATGCGTTTTCCGTCCCGACGGGTGAAGTTGAACATCTCAACTGGCAGCATAAAGGTGAGCGTGGCGGTTTCGCCCGGCGAGAGCGTGACGCGCTGGAATGCCTTTAGCTCCTGAAGTGGCCGTACCTGCGTGGCAACCTTATCCCTGACGTAAACCTGCACCACCTCGCTGCCACTGCGTTCTCCGGTATTGGTAATATCCACACTCAGCGTCACCTCACCGTCAACCGGCACGCTGGATGCCACCACTTTCGCCGTTCCCCAGTTAAACTGCGTCCAGCCAAGGCCGAAACCAAACGGATAACGAGATCCGAAATGGAACGCAAACGGCGTACCGCCACTTTTGAGCTTGTGATTGTAGTAATACGGCATTGCCCCGGCACTTTTCGGCACGCTCACTACCAGACGCCCTTGCGGTTCCGCACGCCCTGTCAGTACGTCCGCAATCGCCCAGCCCCCTTCCTGCCCTGGAGCCCAGGCCATAATGAGTGCCGCTACTTTGTCTTCCAGTCCCTGCAGGTTGTATGGCCGCCCTCCGGTCATCACGACAATCACCGGTTTGCCGTTGGCTACCAGCGCCTCCAGAAGTTGCTGCTGCACACCCGGCAGATTCAGAGAATCGGTATCAGACCCTTCCCCTACCGTGCCGCTCTGGAACAATCCGGCGAGGTCGCCAACGCAAGCCACTACAACATCACTCTCTTGCGCAGCGTTAACAGCCTCGGGGATCAAATCAGTACATTGAGAAACCGGCGACTGCTGCATCGGTTTGCCGCCGCTGTCGCCCGGGAAGACCGGCGCGCCCGCCATCCGTTTTTCGATAATGTGACACCCTTTGGCGTAGCGGACCTGTGAGGCACCAAGATAATGCTCCAGCGCCGCACGCGGGGTCGTGACCTGCGAGGTCTCTTCTACCATATCGCTGATGATCAAATGCACCGGGAAACTGTAGCCGCTGAGCAGCGCGAGCGGGTCGTCCGCCGTCGGCCCCACCACCGCCACGCGGGGTTTACCCCCGAGCGGTAAAATGCCGTTGTTTTCCAGCAGCGTGAGCGATTTCGTCGCCACTTCCCGAGCGGCCTGGCGGGCCATATCGTTTTGCAGATCGATACCATTTTCATCCGCGTACGGGTTTTCAAACAGGCCAAGGCGGAATTTTTCCGTCAGCGTACGCGCCACAATCTCATCGACCTTCGCCATAGAGATCAGCCCGCGCTCTACCGCTTCCGCCAGATGCCGCGCGCAGTCATCTTTCGGCAGTTCGACATCCAGCCCGGCGTTGAACGCCAGCGCAGCGGATTCGGCCGCGTCGTGGGAAATCCCGTGGTGCTGGTGCAGCAGGCTGACGCCGCCGTAGTCCGCGACAATAATCCCGTCGAACCCCCACTGCTCGCGCAGGACGGTGGTCAGCAGGAAGCTGTCGCTGTGCCCCGGCTGGTTATCAATATCGTGGTACGCGGGCATAACCGAACCGGCGTTTGCCAGCTTGACCGCCATTTCAAACGGCAGCAGGAAGGTGTCGTTCAGCTCGCTGAATCCGAGGTGGACCGGCGCATGGTTGCGTGCGCCTTCGCTGAACGAGTGACCCACGTAATGTTTCAGGGTCGCCAGCAGATCGCGTTTATCGCCCTGTAAGCCCTTCACGTAGGCGGTGGCCATCACCCCCACCAGCCACGGATCTTCACCAAAGGTCTCTTCGGTACGCCCCCAGCGGACATCGCGAGAGACATCCAGCACCGGCGCCAGCCCCTGCTGACAGCCAACGGACCGCGCCTCTTTACCGATCTGCTCTGCCGCGCGCTGTACCAGTTCAGGATCCCAGGTAGAGCCGTAGTTCAGCGACGACGGGAACAGCGTAGCGTCTTTGCACAGCAGCCCCACCAGGCACTCTTCATGGAACAGCGCCGGTATGCCGAGACGCGTCTCCTCCATCATCATGCGCTGCAGGCGGTTAGCGGCACGCACCCCAGTTTTCGCGTCGACGATATGGGTACCCAGTGGACGGGTGATCTGCCCGACGCCAAGCTTTAGCCGTTCACTGAGCGAAGCCTGCTCGCTCACCCCGGAGAATTCGTCACTCAGATCGCTGCGCTCACGATGGTTACCGTTTTCATCGAGGATCAGCCAGTACGCATGCATCTGGGCAAACTTCTCTTCCGGGGTCATACGTGCCAGTAAGTCGGCGACGCGCTCGTGCACGGGACGTCCAGCGTCCTTATAGATAGCTGTCATGTTTTACTCCTGTAGTGCGGAAGGGGTTGCCGGGCTGAGTTGCCCCGTGTCAGGTCTCACCTCACGTTTGCTGGCCAGCTCCCGGGCAATGGAATCCACCAGCCGGCTGTTAAGTTTGTAGATAGCAAGCAGCGCGACCATGCAGAGGAACAACGCGCAAGGGATAAGGGTGAACAGTGCATTAATGGTAGAGAGGACATGCGGTGCCTGAGTTGCCTGTCCCGGGGCGTAATCCACCATACCAAGGACCCAGCCGACGACCGCCCCACCCAGCGCCAGGCCAAATTTGATGGCAAACAGCGCGGTGGAAAAAACCAGCCCGTCCAGGCGACGACCGCTGCGGTGCTCTTCGTAGTCGACCACATCGGAGAACATGGTCCACTGGAGCGGTGTGGTGAGGTTTTGCACAAAGCTAAAGACAATATTGAGGCCAAAGATCAGCCAGACCTGCGAAGGGGGAAGGAAGAAAATCAGCGCGCCGAAGATGACGAAGGAAATAATGGTCCACTGGTAGGCCCGGACGCGGTCAAATTTGCCCAGCAACCGTTCGGATAATAATGCGCCGCTTAAGGAGGCCACCATTCCGGAAACAATAAAGGCAAAAACCAGCTCCGGACGCAACAGCACATAGTTGACGTAATACATGGTGGCGGAACCGCGCGTCACCACCGCCGTTAACAGCAAAATATTAAACACGAACACAATACGCCACTGGCTGTTTCCGGCCAGCAGTTTTAAATCGGTGAGCATGGAGCCGGAGGTATCATTGCGCGGAGAATAACGCTCGCGAGTCATCAGGAAGCAGCAGAAGAACAGTACAATCCCGAGTAGTCCCATCAGGCTCATGGCATAGAAATAGCCTTTCTGCACGTTGCCCTGTCCTAACAATGAGACCAGCGGCAGGGCAATAACCGTAACAATCAACCCACCGATAAACGACAGGCCAAAGCGCCATGACTGCAGAGAGTGACGCTCGCGCGGATCCAGCGTCAGCGCGCCGGGCATGGCGCAGTAAGGTACGTTAATCGCGGAATAAATCAGGCTTAAGATCGCGTAGGTCACGCAGGCATACGCAATTTTCGCCGTAGGTCCCACGTCCGGAACATAGAAGGTGATGAGGCAGCTCACGCCAAACGGAATGGCGAACCACAGCAACCAGGGACGGAAACGGCCATGACGCGTTTGCGTACGGTCGACCAGTGCACCAATGCACGGGTCGACAAACGCATCGACCACGCGTACCACTAAAAACATGGTGCCCATAATCGCGGCGGGCAACCCAAAAACGTCCGTATAGAAATAAGCAAGAAATAACGTAGCCGTTTGCCAGACCAGCGCGCTGGCCATATCACCTAAGCCGTAACCTATTTTATCTTTGGTACGCAATACAGAGGAAAGTGTCATTGTTATTTGCCTTTTTATCAGGTTAAAACGTATTTCAACCAGTTGCGCATCATCGGTAGGGAAATGCGCAGTAAGGCTCAAGTATTAGCAACGGTTTGCGCGCTAACAATTGTCTAAATTAACAGACAAATTATGATATTTGGTTTTTTACTTTATTTGTGATGGGGAGCAAATAAGAAGAGAAATAAAAAAGGCGAGGAATAATCTCCTCGCCTTTTCGGGTTATGGTGGTGTTACTTGTTCAGTTCTGCCAGGCTCAGCCAGGTTTGCACTACGGTGTCCGGGTTCAGGGAGAGACTATCAATCCCCTCTTCCATCAGCCATGCGGCAAAGTCTTCATGGTCGGATGGACCCTGACCACAAATCCCGACGTATTTACCCTGTTTCTTCGCCGCACGAATAGACATCGACAGCAGCGCTTTCACCGCCTCGTTACGCTCATCGAACAGCTCAGAAACCACACCGGAGTCACGGTCCAGACCCAGCGTCAGCTGCGTCATGTCGTTCGAGCCGATTGAGAAACCGTCGAAGTGTTCCAGGAACTGCTCGGCCAGAAGGGCGTTGGACGGGATTTCACACATCATGATGATCTTCAGCCCGTTCTCGCCGCGCTTCAGCCCCTGACGCGCCAGCTCGTCCACAACGGCTTTCGCCTGATCCACCGTACGCACAAACGGGATCATGATTTCGACGTTGGTCAGTCCCATGTCGTTGCGCACGCGTTTCACCGCTTCACACTCCAGCGCGAAGCAGTCGCGGAAGCTTTCGGACACATAACGTCCAGCCCCACGGAAGCCCAGCATTGGGTTCTCTTCTTCCGGCTCATAGCGCTCGCCGCCCACCAGGTTGGCGTATTCGTTAGACTTAAAGTCAGACAGACGCACGATCACGCGTTTCGGGTAGAAGGCGGCACCCAGGGTGGCAATCCCTTCCGTCAGACGGCCGACGTAGAACTCTTTCGGTGAGTCGTAGCCTTTCATCATCTCGCGGATTTCGTTCTGCAGTTTCGGGTCCTGATCATCAAACTCCAGCAGTGCACGCGGGTGAACGCCGATCATACGGTTGATGATAAATTCGAGACGTGCCAGACCCACACCTTCGTTCGGAAGGCAGGCGAAGTCAAACGCGCGGTCCGGGTTGCCAACGTTCATCATGATCTTCAGCGGCAGGTCCGGCATGGTTTCAACACTGGAACTTTTCACGCTGAAGTCGAGGATATCGGCATACACATAGCCGGTATCGCCTTCGGCGCAGGAGACAGTTACATTCTGTCCGTCTTTCATGCGCTCAGTGGCATCACCGCAGCCGACAACCGCAGGAATACCCAGCTCGCGGGCAATGATCGCCGCGTGACAGGTACGGCCGCCACGGTTGGTGACGATAGCCGCCGCTTTCTTCATGATCGGTTCCCAGTCCGGGTCGGTCATGTCGGTCACCAGCACGTCGCCTGGCTCAATACGGTTCATCTCGCTGATGTCGTGGATCACTTTGACCGGACCAGCACCGATGCGGTGACCGATAGCACGACCTTCCGCAACGATTTTACCCTGCGCGTGCAGCGTATAACGCTCCATAACCTGGCCGCGAGAGCGGACGGTTTCCGGACGCGCCTGCACGATAAACAGCTTGCCGGTGTTCCCGTCTTTCGCCCATTCGATGTCCATTGGACGACCGTAGTGTTTTTCAATCTGTACCGCCTGCTTCGCCAGTTCCTGTACTTCAGCGTCAGTCAGGGAGAAGCGGTCACGCTGCTCCTGCGGTACATCTTCAATTTTAACCTGCTTGCCATGCTCCTGGGTTGGGGCATAGATCATGCGGATTTTTTTCGAGCCCATAGTGCGGCGCACCACCGCCGGGCGGCCAGCAGCCAGCGTTGGTTTGTGGACATAGAATTCATCAGGGTTGACCGCCCCCTGAACCACCATCTCACCCAGACCCCACGCGGAGGTGATAAACACCACCTGGTCGAAGCCGGATTCGGTATCAATGGAGAACATCACGCCGGATGAGCCCACGTCCGAGCGCACCATGCGCTGTACACCTGCGGAAAGTGCTACGCCGCGATGGTCATAGCCCTGGTGCACGCGATAAGAGATGGCACGGTCGTTGAACAGGGAAGCGAACACGTGCTTCACCGCTACCAGCACGGCATCGTATCCCTGCACGTTCAGGAAGGTTTCCTGCTGCCCGGCAAACGAGGCGTCTGGCATATCTTCTGCGGTTGCAGAAGAACGCACGGCAAAGGAGGCCTGCGCATCGTCAGCAGAGAGCTGGTTGTACGCATCGTGAATGGCTTTTTCCAGTTCCGGCTGGAAAGGTGTGTCGATAATCCACTGGCGGATTTGTGACCCGGCTTTGGCAAGCTCGGTAACGTCATCAATATCCGTTTTATCCAGCAGGTCGTAAATGCGCTGGTTCACGCCGCTCTGGTCTAAAAACAGGTTAAACGCATCGGCAGTTGTGGCAAACCCGTTTGGTACGGAGACACCCATACCCGACAGATTTGTAATCATTTCACCCAGGGAGGCATTTTTGCCCCCAACTCTGTCTACATCATTCATGCCGAGTTGGTTATACCAAAGCACCAGCGGTGACGAGCCATTGTTGGACATCGAAACAATCCTTTTGTGATATTTGATCGGAGTAAGTAACACCTGACTACGTATTTATAGTGGCATATTTATTAGCGCTAAAAAAACGGTGAATCGTGTAAGCAATTTAAATTTTCAACTTTTCGGATACTTTCCCATCACCCACGAACCCGATGATTCCTATATATTCAGCCAGAAACCACAAAAATAAAGTCGCTATTTGAAAAATGAAATCCACTTTTCAGGAAAATCAAAAACATCGTTTCATTTATAATTAAGATAAGTTCTTTGCTGTGTAATTTACTTTTTTAATTTATGCTTTCAGGCAATTAGGTATGATATTCAGGGTGAGTAAAATGGATAATGCTGTCGATCGCCACGTTTTTTATATTTCTGATGGTACGGCGATCACCGCCGAGGTGCTGGGCCATGCGGTGATGTCGCAGTTTCCCGTTTCGATTAACAGCATCACGCTGCCGTTTGTCGAAAATGAGAGCCGCGCCAAAGCGGTGAAGGACCAGATTGATGCCATCTACCAGCAGACCGGCGTCCGCCCGCTGGTGTTCTACTCTATCGTGATCCCCGAGATTCGCTCCATCATTCTGCAAAGTGAAGGCTTCTGTCAGGATATCGTCCAGGCGCTGGTGGCTCCGCTGCAAAGCGAGCTTAAGCTTGATCCGACCCCGATCGCTCATCGTACCCACGGGCTAAACCCCGGCAATCTGACCAAGTACGATGCGCGTATCGCTGCCATTGATTACACCCTGGCACATGACGACGGTATCTCGCTGCGTAATCTTGACCAGGCGCAGGTGATCCTGCTTGGCGTATCGCGCTGCGGCAAAACGCCAACCAGCCTCTATCTGGCGATGCAGTTTGGTATTCGTGCCGCAAACTACCCCTTTATTGCTGACGACATGGATAACCTGGTGCTACCTGCCGCCCTTAAGCCTCTGCAACATAAGTTGTTCGGCCTGACGATCAACCCGGAACGCCTTGCCGCCATCCGCGAAGAACGCCGCGAGAACAGCCGCTACGCCTCCATGCGCCAGTGCCGGATGGAGGTCTCCGAAGTGGAAGCGCTGTACCGCAAAAACCAGATCCCGTGGCTGAACAGCACCAACTATTCGGTTGA
This sequence comes from Enterobacter sp. DVT3837, assembly GCF_056238685.1. Classification (NCBI taxonomy): domain Bacteria; kingdom Pseudomonadati; phylum Pseudomonadota; class Gammaproteobacteria; order Enterobacterales; family Enterobacteriaceae; genus Enterobacter; species Enterobacter sp. DVT3837. The sequence goes on from NZ_JBWDLA010000002.1 coordinate 1,196,178, forward strand.
AGAAATTGCCACCAAAATTCTCGACATCATGGGGCTTAATCGTCGCATGTACTAATATGCTAGTACATTAGCTCAGATTCAGGTATCATCATCGGCAACCACGGGGCGGTGTCGCCCCGAACTTGAAATCAGCAGGGATTGGTTTAAGGTGATGCCCATCACTTCCCGGTAGTCTGCCGATGAAGCAAAAATTTTCTGAGACATTCCATGAATAAAACCGACGAACTCCGCACTGCGCGCATCGACAGCCTGGTTACCCCAGCTGAACTGGCACTGCGGCATCCTGTTTCCGCCACCGTTGCGGAACATGTCACGGCTTCCCGCCGGCGCATTGAAAAAATCCTGAATGGTGAAGACAAACGTCTTCTGGTAGTGATTGGGCCTTGCTCCATCCACGATCTGGATGCCGCAATGGATTATGCCAAACGACTTCAGGGGCTGCGGGACAAATACCAGCATCGCCTTGAGATCGTGATGCGAACCTACTTTGAAAAACCGCGGACCGTAGTGGGCTGGAAAGGCCTGATTTCCGATCCTGATCTGAACGGTAGCTACCGCGTGAACCACGGTATTGAGCTGGCGCGCAAACTGCTCCTGCAGGTCAATGAACTGGGCGTACCAACGGCGACCGAATTTCTCGATATGGTGACCGGGCAGTTTATCGCCGATCTCATCAGCTGGGGCGCAATTGGCGCACGTACCACCGAAAGCCAAATCCACCGCGAGATGGCCTCCGCCCTCTCCTGTCCGGTCGGCTTTAAAAACGGAACTGACGGTAACACCCGTATCGCGGTAGATGCGATCCGCGCTGCCCGTGCCAGCCATATGTTCCTGTCGCCGGATAAGAGCGGTCACATGACCATCTACCAGACAAGCGGTAACCCGTACGGGCATATCATTATGCGTGGAGGGAAGAAACCCAACTATCACGCGGAAGATATTGCGGCCGCCTGTGAAACGCTGGCAGAGTTCGACCTCCCGGAACATCTGGTCGTGGATTTCAGCCACGGGAACTGTCAGAAACAGCATCGCCGCCAGTTAGATGTGTGCGATGAAATTTGCCAGCAGATCCGCAGCGGCTCAACCGCTATCGCGGGGATTATGGCCGAAAGTTTCATCAAGGAAGGCACGCAGAAGATCGTTGCCGGACAGCCAATAGTGTACGGTCAATCAATTACCGACCCGTGCCTGAGCTGGGAAGACAGCGAACTGCTGCTGGAGAAACTGGCTTCTGCGGTAGATACGCGCTTCTAAAATCCAGCCCTTCTCCCTCTCCCCGTGGGAGAGGGGCGGGGTGAGGGCATCAAGCTGCACTTCACCCCCAAATTTGATCCTCTCACCCTTTTTTCACAAAAACGCTTGCTGTGATTTTACAGTTTATTGATAATGATTATCATTGTTACATTGATTGTCATTTATAAACATTATGTCACGTACGAATAACAACGCGGCAACGCCAGAAAAAAAACACACAGCCCCTGCCTCCACCGAGCGTCGGATTGACAGCAAAGCCCTGCTCGGCGATGAGGGGCGGGTGATTATCGAGCATGACGGTCAGTATTACCTGCTACGCCAGACCCATGCCGGAAAACTGATCCTGACTAAATAAACAACACGATAACTTCGCCAGCCACCCAGGTGTTCCCCAGGCAGCCAGCGCTTTCGATTCTTAATGGAGAGTTGCTATGCCATACCTGCATTCCGCGTCTTTACGCCCGTCAATTCTGGCTCTGGCAGTCGTCAGTACCCTGCCGGGCGTCGCGTTTGCTGCCGCAGATGATATTACCGTCACCGCCACGGGCAACGCCCGCAGCGCCTTTGAAGCTCCGATGATGGTGAGCGTGATTGACGCCAGCGCGCCTGAGAAACAAACCGCCAGCTCTGCTGCCGACCTGCTGCGTAACGTTCCTGGTCTCACACTGGACGGCACCGGGCGCACCAACGGGCAGGACGTGAACCTGCGCGGCTATGACCGCCGCGGCGTGCTGGTGCTGGTTGACGGCGTGCGCCAGGGAACCGATACCGGCCACCTGAACAGCACCTTCCTCGATCCGTCGCTGATTAAACGTGTTGAAGTGGTTCGCGGACCATCCGCCCTGCTCTACGGAAGTGGCGCGCTGGGCGGCGTGATCTCCTATGATACTGCCGACGCCAAAGACCTGCTGGAGCCGGGAAAAAACAGCGGCTACCGCGTATTTGCTACAGGTGCAACGGGCGATCATAGCCTCGGAATGGGGGCCAGCGCGTATGGCCGCACCGACACGCTGGACGGTCTGGTCTCCTGGTCGAGCCGTGACCGGGGTGACATTCGTCAGAGCAACGGTACAGCAGCGCCAAATGATGAATCCATTAACAACATGCTGGCAAAAGGTCGATGGAAAATCGACCCGGCGCAGACCCTGAGCGGCTCCCTGCGCTACTATAACAACGACGCACAGGAACCCAAAAATCCGCAAACCATTAAAGCGGATGCCTCCAGCAACCCCATGACTGACCGTTCCACCATCCAGCGTGACGCTCAGTTGGGCTACAACATCGCGCCGGAAGGCAATGACTGGCTGAACGCCGATGCCAAAATCTACTGGTCTGAAGCGCGCATTAACGCCCAGAACATCAACGGCAGCGGTGAATTCCGCAAGCAAACCACGAAAGGTGGGAAGGTGGAAAACCGCACCCGACTGTTTAGCGACTCCTTTGCCTCACACCTCCTGACCTACGGCGGAGAATATTACCGCCAGGAGCAAAGCCCGGGCGGTGCGACGACCGGTTTCCCGGACGCAAAAATCGACTTCAGCTCCGGTTGGCTGCAGGATGAAATTACCCTGCGCGATCTGCCCATCACCCTTCTGGGGGGGGACGCGTTATGACAACTATCGCGGCAGCAGTGATGGTTATGACGATGTGGATGCCGATAAGTGGTCATCCCGCGCCGGCTTAACCGTCAGCCCAGCCGACTGGCTAATGCTGTTCGGCTCTTACGCGCAGGCCTTCCGCGCGCCGACCATGGGTGAAATGTATAACGATGCGAAGCACTTCTCGATAGGCCGCTTCTATACCAACTACTGGGTGCCAAACCCGAACCTGCGTCCGGAGACCAATGAAACTCAGGAGTTCGGTTTTGGTCTGCGCTTTGACGATCTGATGCTGGCGAACGATGCCCTGGAGTTCAAAGCGAGCTATTTCGATACGAAAGCCAAAGACTACATCTCCACTACCGTCGATTTCGCAGCGGCGACCACCATGTCCTATAACGTTCCCAATGCCAAAATCTGGGGCTGGGACGTCATGGCGAAATACTCCGCCGAGATCTTCAACCTTGACCTGGCCTATAACCGCACGCGCGGGAAAGATACCGACACGGGAGAGTACATCTCCAGCATTAACCCGGACACCGTCACCAGCAAGCTGGATATCCCGGTAGCGCAAAGCGGTTTCTCCGTGGGCTGGATAGGTACCTTTGTTGACCGTTCAACGCACATCAGCAGCAGTTACAAAAAGCAGCCTGGCTACGCGGTCAACGATTTCTACGTCAGCTATCAGGGTCAGACACAACTGAAAGGCATCACAACGACGGTGGTGTTGGGTAACGCCTTCGACAAAGAATACTGGTCACCGCAGGGTATTCCGCAGGACGGTCGCAACGGCAAGATTTTCGTAAGCTATCAGTGGTAACCCCCTCGCCCCGGTTCACCGGGGCATCCATGAAGAAGGACGAAACAATGAATCACTACACACGCTGGCTTGAGCTAAAAGAAGAAAACCCGGGTAAGTACGCGCGTGACATCGCAGGTTTAATGAACATCAGTGAAGCTGAACTGACCTTTGCCCGCGTCGGTCACGATGCCTGGCGCCTGAACGGTGAGATCCGCGATATCCTTGGCGCGCTGGAAGCCGTGGGCGAAACCAAATGCATTTGCCGCAATGACCATGCCGTTCACGAGCAGGTAGGGACCTTCACCAATCAGCATCTCCACGGTCACGCCGGGCTGGTACTGAACCCACGCGGACTGGATCTGCGTCTGTTCCTCAATCAGTGGGCGAGCGTTTTTCACATCAGTGAAGCTACCGCGCGCGGCGAGCGTCAAAGCATCCAGTTCTTCGACCATCAGGGTGATGCGCTGCTGAAGGTCTACGCCACCGATAGCACCGACGTATCCGCCTGGAGCGACGTACTGCGCCGCTTTATCTTTGCCGATAATCCACCGCTGGCGTTAAAGGTGGCCGATGTCCCGGTTCACGCAGAAAACGCGCAAGCCGCGCTCGTGGACACAGAGTGGCGCGCCATGACCGACGTGCACCAGTTCTTCGGCCTGCTGAAGCGCCACAATCTCAGCCGCCAGCAGGCGTTTCGCATGGTGGGTGACGATCTGGCCTGCAGGGTAGAGAACTCCGCGCTGGCGCAGCTGCTGGAGACGGCGCGCCGGGACGGCAACGAAATTATGGTGTTTGTCGGCAACCGCGGCTGCGTGCAGATCTTCACCGGCGCGGTGGAAAAGCTGGTGCCGATGAAAGGCTGGCTCAACATCTTTAACCCAACCTTCACCCTGCATCTGCTTGAAGATTCCATTGCGGAAACATGGGTCACGCGCAAACCGACGGCTGACGGGCATGTCACCAGCCTGGAGCTGTTTGCCGCCGACGGCACGCAAATCGCTCAGCTGTATGGTCAGCGTACCGAAGGCGAGCCGGAACAGAGCCAATGGCGTAGCCAGATTGACGCCTTAACGGCGAAAGGGTTGGCCGCATGAAAAAATGGCTCGCCGTTCTCAGCGCCCTGCCCCTGATGGCGTTTGCCGCCACGCAGGAGAAAATCGTTACGCTTGGCGGCGACGTGACGGAAATTGTCTTTGCCCTTGGCGCACAGTCGTCTCTGGTGGCTCGCGACAGTACCAGTCAGTGGCCACAGGCAGCAAACGATCTGCCTGACGTGGGATATTTGCGCCAGCTGAATGCGGAAGGCATTTTGTCCATGCGTCCCACCCTGGTGCTGGCAAGCGCCCAGGCGCAACCGTCTCTGGCATTAAAACAGGTTGAGCAAAGCCATATCAGGGTCGTCACTGTTCCGGCAAGTAACGCGCTGGGCGTCATTGATGAAAAGGTGCGGGTCATCGCGCAAGCGACACATCGCGAGGTTGAGGGAGAAATCCTGCGTAACACGTTACGTCAGGCCCTGACCGCCCTGCCCGCCTCGCCACTCAACAAGCGGGTGCTGTTTATCCTCAACCATGGAGGGATGACCGCAATGGCTGCCGGACAACAGACCGCAGCGGATGCCGCCATTCAGGCGGCGGGGCTTAGAAATGCGATGCAAGGTTTTACCCGCTATCAACCGCTGTCACAGGAGGGCGTGATTGCCAGCCAGCCCGACCTGGTGGTGATTTCTCAGGAGGGTATCAACGCGCTGGGCGGTGAAGACAATCTCTGGAAACTGCCGGGTCTGGCGCAAACGCCGGCGGGACGCAACAAGCAGCTGCTGGCAATTGATGATATGGCGCTTCTGGGCTTTGGCGTGCGAACGCCGCAGGCAATTCAACAGTTGCGCGTCAGAGCGGAGCAACTACCCTGATGTCCCGACGGATCACCTTGTCACTGTGGATACTGACCGCACTCCTCACGACGATGACGATCGTGGCGACCGGTTTTGGCGCGTTGCATCTACCGGTCAGCCTACTGTGGAACGGCAGCGATGATGCGCTGCGTCAGATCTGGCTGACCATACGCCTGCCCCGAGTGCTGTTGGCGCTGGTTATTGGGGGTTCACTGGCGCTGGCAGGCTGTGTAATGCAGGGGTTATTTCGTAACCCGCTGGCAGATCCGGGCCTGCTCGGGATCAGCAGCGGTGCGGCGCTTGCCGTTGCGTTATGGGTGGTTATTCCGCTCTCGTTACCTGCACTGGTCATGCTTTATGCCCCGATGATCGCGGCCTTTTTCGGCGCGCTGTCTGCCACTTTCGTGATTTTCCTTCTCAGCCAGCAGCGTAACAGCTCGCTTTCCCGGTTGTTGCTGGTAGGTATCGCCATTAATGCCCTGTGCGGGGCAGCCGTCGGTGTGCTGTCATGGCTCAGTAATGATGCACAGCTTCGCCAGCTTTCACTTTGGGGTATGGGCAGCCTCGGCCAGGCACAATGGTCAACATTGCTGGCCGTCACCTCGCTGATGATGCCCACTCTTCTGGTGATATGGCGTCTTGCCAGCGCGCTCAATTTACTGCAATTAGGTGAAGAAGAAGCGCACTATCTCGGTGTGGAGGTTGCGGTTGTGCAGCGGATCCTGCTGCTGTGTAGCGCCTTGCTGGTCGCCGCTGCGGTAGCGGTCAGTGGCGTTATCGGTTTTGTCGGTCTTGTGGTCCCCCACCTGATGCGCATGTGGCTCGGGGCAGATCACCGGGCGGTGATCCCCGGATCTGTACTCGCCGGCGCGGCACTGCTGCTGATTGCGGATACGGTGGCTCGTACCCTGGTCGCCCCGGCGGAAATGCCGGTTGGTTTGCTGACCAGCCTTCTCGGCGCGCCGTGGTTTCTGTGGCTGATCTTTCGTCGTGGAGGCGAGCATGGCTGAACGCTATTGTGCAGAAAAAATAGATTTCCACACCGGACACCGGACGCTTATAAACGAGGTATCCCTGGATTTATCCATGGGTGAAATGGTGGCGTTGATTGGCCCGAATGGCGCCGGAAAATCGACGTTACTGCGGCTGCTCACGGGCTATTTAAACCCTACTGGCGGGCAGTGCAACCTGGCAGATATCCCCCTCAATGCCTGGCAGCCGGAAAGACTCGCTCGCCGCCGGGCGGTGATGCGCCAGAACACGCAGCTCGGCTTCGACTGGCCTGTGGAGGCGGTAGTCGGCATGGGCCGCGCTCCCTGGACTCGCTACCCCGAACCCGCAGTTGTTCAGGAGGTGATGCAGATTACCGGATGTTTACCGCTGGCGGGCAGGCAGTTTGCCGCACTCTCCGGTGGGGAACAGCAGCGGATCCAGCTTGCGCGGGCGCTGGCGCAGCTGTGGCACGAGGGTGCGCCGCGCGGCTGGCTGTTCCTTGATGAACCCACGTCTGCGCTGGATCTCTATCACCAGCAACATCTGCTGCGCCTGCTGAAATCCCTGACCCATCTGGGAGATCTCCACGTCTGCGTCGTGCTGCACGATCTTAATCTGGCGGCGCTGTGGGCGGATCGGATCCTGCTGTTACACAATGGCAGATTGGTCTGCGAAGGCGCACCTGAAGCCGTTTTGCAGGCTGATGCGCTGGCACACTGGTACGGGGCAGAAGTGCTCGTCGGCAGACATCCAGTTTACGCCACGCCGCAGGTGTTTCTCGCCCCCTGACCAGGCTGATAAAAATCCTTCAGTGTTTCCAGCAGGGCACGCGCCGCTTTTGAAAGCTGCGTGTGCCCTGGATGGATCACGCCAATGCATTTCTCAATAAGCGGGTTATCCAGTGGAATACAGACCGCGCCTAACGCCGCCATCTGCGTTTCGCACAATGCCGGAACAGCGCTGCCTCCCAGTCCACTGGCGACCATCCGCCCCACCGTCACCAGTTGATGACTCTCCAGCGCCACATCCAGTTTTCTGCCGCTTCGGGCCAGCTCCTCTTCCATCATCAGACGTACCGCTGAGGGCCGCTGCAGGGTGATGAAATCCAGCGTCAGCAGCTCTTCCCATGACAAGCGTTTTTTACCGGCAAGAGAGGAATCTTTCGGCACAATGGCGACAAATCTGTCGAGACCCAGGGGCGTAAACAGCAGGTTATGCGTGGGTGCCGGCTCAAACGCGATCCCCATCTCCACCCGCCCTTCCCGAACCATCTCGATCACGTGTTCGTTGATGACATCATGCACGGTGACGTTGATCCCGGCGTGGCGATCGCGAAAGGCTTTGAGTACCTCCGGTAAGACATTCGCGGCAAACGACGGCATGGCCGCGACCGAGATTTTGCCACGCTGTAGCGTAAAACACTGATGCATCGCCTCTTCGACGTTATCCCAGTCGGCAAGCAGTTGCCGCGCCATGGGCAAAAACGTCTCCCCTTCCTGTGTCAACGCCACTTTACGCGTGCTCCGCTGCAGCAGCGGCCCTCCCAGCGCATCCTCAAGCCCTTTAATCGTCAGGCTCAGTGCCGGCTGGGAGAGATTTAGCCGTTCGCTGGCGTGCGCGAAATTCAGAGTGTGAGCTACCGCTAAAAACGCGCGTAACTGTTTGACACTCATTCTCATTTTTCATCCTGTTAACTAATTGAAAAAATTTAGTTAACAGTAAATTAATAAAAAAACCAAATGAGTGAGTCACAAATTCAAAATTAACAAATGAGTCACCGCCCCTAATGATACCGGCACGGACAACGGGAGAGATGACGATGGCGGGACTGGATAAACGCGTCAGTAGCTATGCGCAGGCGCTGGATGGGCTGACGAACGGAATGACCTTGCTGGCAGGCGGTTTCGGCTTGTGTGGTATCCCTGAGAACCTGATTGCAGAAGTCAGACGCCGTCAGGTGAACGACCTGACGGTGGTTTCAAACAACTGTGGCGTGGATGGTTTCGGCCTCGGAATACTGCTTGAGACGCGGCAGGTACGCAAGGTGGTGGCGTCTTACGTCGGTGAGAACGCGTTGTTTGAGCAACAGGTATTGAGCGGCGAGCTGGAGATTGAACTCACGCCTCAGGGGACGCTGGCAGAAAAAGTGCGCGCGGGTGGAGCCGGTATTCCGGCATTTTACACCGCCACCGGCTATGGCACTCCCGTGGCGGCAGGCAAAGAAATTCGCCAGTTCGCAGGTAAACACTACGTCCTCGAAGAGTCCATTACGGGTGATTTCGCGCTCATCAAGGGCTGGAAAGCGGACTGGTACGGCAACGTTATCTATCGCCATACCGCGCAAAACTTTAATCCGCTGATGGCCACGGCGGGCCGGATAACCGTTGTGGAGGTGGAAGAAATTGTGCCACCAGGTGAACTGCCTCCGTCCGCTATTCACACCCCGGGAATTTACGTCGACAGGCTGATTGTCGGTCAGTTTGAAAAACGCATTGAACAGCGCACGCTGCGCGCGGAAGGAGTCTGACAATGTTGACCCGTGAACAGATGGCAATGCGCGTCGCTCGCGAGTTGCGCGACGGTTACTACGTCAACCTTGGGATCGGCATCCCTACCCTGGTGGCGAACTACATTCCGCCGGGGATGGATGTGATGCTCCAGTCGGAAAACGGTCTGCTGGGAATGGGGGAATTCCCGGATGAACGGAACCTCGATGCCGACATGATTAACGCCGGTAAACAGACGGTGACCGCGCGGATCGGTGCTGCCATTTTCGACTCGGCTCAGTCGTTTGCCATGATCCGCGGCGGTCATGTCGATCTGACCGTATTGGGTGCGTTTGAAGTGGACGTCGAAGGGAATATCGCCTCGTGGATGATCCCCGGGAAGATGGTGAAAGGGATGGGGGGAGCAATGGATCTCGTTGCCGGGGCACAGAACATCATAGTGGTGATGACCCACGCGTCAAAAAGCGGTGAGTCAAAGCTACTCCCCCGCTGCACGCTGCCACTCACGGGCGTGGGCTGCATCCGTCGGGTCTTAACCGACCTCGCGTTGCTGGAGATCATGGATGGCGCGTTCATCCTTCGGGAATACGCTCCGGGGGTGAGTATCGACGAGATCGTGGCGAAAACGGCCGGGAAAATAACAGTGGCGGACGACGTTCGCGAGATGCGCTTCAGCTGAGGACTCAACATGAAAAACGTCATGATTGTCGGGGCAGCGCGAACCCCTGTGGGTGGTTTTCGCGGTTCGCTCGCCTCCCTTTCTGCAGTAGAACTGGGTGCAGTTGCGGTACAACACCTGCTTGCGACCAGCGGTTTGCATGCAGATCAAATAGATGAGCTGCTTTTTGGTCAGGTGCTGACGGCAGGTTGTGGACAAAACCCCGCGCGCCAGACGGCAATCCGCGCCGGGTTACCTGTCAAAACGCCCGCGACAACGGTCAATCTGGTGTGTGGTGCGGGCTTAAAAGCGGTGCAACTGGCCGCGCAGGCGATCCGCTGTGGCGATGCCGACGTGGTTATCGCGGGCGGTCAGGAGAGCATGAGCAACGCGCCTTATCTGCTGGACGGTGCGCGATCAGGGTTGCGTTTTGGTCATACAGACCTGCAGGACAGCATGATTACCGACGGGCTATGGGATGCGTTCAACGATTACCACATGGGGATCACCGCAGAAAACATCGCCCGACAGTACGGCATTTCTCGTGAGCAGCAGGACGCTTTTGCCGCCCGGTCGCAGCAAAAAGCTGCATCCGCGGTTGAATCCGGTCGATTCGACGCCGAGATAGTGCCAGTGGCGGTGAAACAGGGTAAAAAGCCGCCCCTGATCATCAGCCGTGATGAGCAGCCCCGGCCGGGAACCACCGCAGAACAGCTCGCGCAACTGCGCCCCGCGTTTTTACACGAGGAAGGCACGGTCACGGCGGGTAATGCCTCAACGCTCAATGATGGTGCCGCCGCGGTACTGTTGATGAGCGAGGAAAAAGCACGGGAAAGCGGTTTGCTGATCCTGGGCCGCATCGCGAGTTACGCCGTGACGGGCGTTGACCCATCCGTGATGGGAATTGGTCCGGTCAGTGCCTGTCAGACGGCTCTGGCGCGGGCTGGCTGGACGCTCGATGACGTGGATCTCATTGAAGCCAATGAAGCCTTTGCGGCGCAAGCGCTGGCGGTGGGCAAGCTGCTCGGCTGGGATGAGTCAAAGGTGAACGTCAACGGTGGCGCGATTGCGCTGGGTCATCCGATTGGTGCTTCCGGCTGCCGCATTCTCGTCACGCTGCTGTACGAAATGCAGCGTCAGGGGGCTAAAAAAGGACTCGTCACCCTGTGCGTAGGCGGCGGACAAGGCATCGCTCTGACCGTCGAGCGTTAAACATCTCGTTGGTACCCGAATATAACAATGATAGTGAGGAGTCGTAATGAGTGTGTTAATTGCCCTGGCGGCACTGGCATTGCTGATGCTGGCGGCCTATCGCGGATATAGCGTTATTTTGTTTGCGCCGATTGCGGCGCTGGGTGCAGTGTTGCTGACCGACCCGGGGGCTGTCGGACCGACGTTTACCGGTCTGTTTATGGAAAAAATGGTGGGCTTCGTCAAGCTCTACTTCCCGGTGTTTCTGCTGGGTGCCGTTTTTGGCAAGCTGATTGAGCTTTCCGGTTTCTCACGATCGATCGTCGCCTCCGCCATTCGGATCCTCGGTCGTCGCCACGCGATACCGGTCATTGTTCTGGTCTGTGCGCTGTTAACCTATGGCGGCGTATCGCTGTTCGTGGTGGCGTTTGCGGTCTATCCGTTTGCCGCCGAACTGTTCCGCCAGAGCGGCATCCCCAAACGGCTGATCCCGGCCACCGTGGCGCTGGGGGCATTTTCGTTTACCATGGACGCCCTGCCCGGCACGCCTCAAATCCAGAACATTATCCCCACCAGCTTCTTTGGTACTAACGCCTGGGCCGCGCCGTGGCTTGGGGTGATCGGTTCCCTGTTTATTATCTGTTTTGGCCTGCTCTGGCTGGAGCGTCAGCGCCGTAAAGCACTCAATAACAATGAAGGTTACGGCTCGGACCTCAAAAATGAACCAGAAACGCCGGACAACATAAATCTGCCGCATCCGCTGATTGCTCTCTCCCCTTTGCTGCTGGTGGGTATCCTCAACCTGCTGTTTACCCGCTGGATCCCTGGCTGGTACGGTACGAGCCATGAGCTCACCCTGCCAGGTCTGGCGAAACCGATTGTGACCGAAGTGAGTAAAATCACCGCCATCTGGGCCGTGGAGGCGGCGCTGATCTCCGGCATCATGCTGGTGCTGATTTTTGGTTTTCGCAATATCCGCGGGCGTCTGGCTGAAGGCAGCCGGACGGCGGTCAGCGGCGCCATTCTGGCAGCGATGAATACGGCCTCTGAATATGGTTTCGGGGCCGTTATTGCTGCACTGCCTGGTTTTCTGGTGCTGTCAAAAGGGCTGGCCGCAATCCCAAACCCGCTGTTAAACGAAGCGATCAGCGTGACCGTCCTCGCCGGGATCACCGGTTCCGCCTCCGGGGGGATGAGCATTGCACTCGCGGCAATGTCTGACAGCTTTATTGCCGCTGCGCACGCCGCCAATATTCCTCTGGAAGTACTGCACCGCGTGGCCTCGATGGCAAGCGGTGGTATGGACACGCTTCCCCACAATGGCGCGGTGATTACCTTGCTGGCAATCACCGGCCTGAGTCATCGTCAGGCCTATGGCGGTATTTTCGCCATCACCCTCATAAAAAGTCTGGCAGTGCTTTTTGTCATTGCCGTGTTCTATCTGACCGGCATTGTTTAAGGAGAGAAAAATGAATCTGAAGGGTAAAACCGCTCTGGTGACCGGTTCGACAAGCGGTATTGGACTTGGGATCGCCCGCGTGCTGGCGAAGGCCGGGGCGCAGCTGATCCTCAACGGTTTCGGCGACAGCGAATCAGCAAGAGAAGAGATTGCGCAACTCGGCCAAAAGCCGGGCTATCACGATGCAGACCTGCGTGACGTACTGCAAATTGAAGCCATGATGCGCTACGCCGAATCGCAGTTTGGTAGTGTGGATATTCTGATTAACAATGCCGGAATACAGCATGTGGCCCCTGTTGAGGTATTTCCGGTAGAGAAATGGAACGACATTATCGCGCTGAATCTCTCTTCCGTGTTTCACACCAGCCGGCTGGCACTGCCTGCCATGCGTGAGAAAAACTGGGGCCGTATCATTAACATTGCCTCCGTTCATGGGCTAGTCGCGTCAAAAGAAAAGTCGGCCTATGTCGCCGCCAAGCATGGCGTAGTGGGCTTTACGAAATCCCTGGCGCTCGAAACCGCCCGCACGGGGATTACCGCCAATACGATCTGCCCGGGCTGGGTACTGACTCCTCTGGTACAACAGCAAATCGACAAACGCATTGCCGATGGCGTCGCACCAGACCAGGCACGAGACCAGCTTCTGGCGGAGAAACAGCCTTCAGGTGAGTTTGTCACCCCGGAACAGTTGGGCGAACTGGCGCTATTTTTGTGCAGCGACAGCGCCGTAAATGTCCGGGGCGTCGCATGGAACATGGATGGTGGGTGGGTCGCACAGTGACGGGTAAGCCGGGTGAGCGTCGCATCACCCGGCAAAATGACTAACTTGAGCAGCTTACCTCCAGCCGCTTGCCCCAGTCAGGCGGGCGGCTGACGTAATCGTCATCCCTGTCGGCAAACGGCGTGCGTAACGCCACATGCAGACGGTGTAACTCGTCATACTCACCCTGCTCTGCCTGCTCAATCGCCCGTTGGGCCAGCCAGTTGCGTAACACCATCGCCGGGTTCGCCGCGTTCATCTGCGCGTGCCGGGTGGTATCGTCAACCTGCTCTTGCTGCAACCGCGTGCGGTACCGGGCAAACCAGTCGTCAAACGCCTGCCTGTCGATAAACTCGTCCCGCAACGGTGAGGCGGCACTGTGCTGCTCCGTCTGGCCCAGCATCCGGAAAGTGCGGGTGTAATCGCTGCCTTCACGCGCCATCAGGGCAAACAGGTCATTGAGGATCTCGTTATCTCCCCTTTCCTGGGTCATCAGCCCCAGCTTGTTGCGCATCAACATACCGTATTCACGCAGCAAAATATCCTGATAGCTATCGAGCGCGTCATTCAGGGCATCAACGTCGATAAACGGTGACAGCGTTTGCGCAAGACGTTGCAGGTTCCACAATCCAACCGCAGGCTGATTGTCAAAGCTGTAACGGCCCTGATAATCGGAGTGATTACAGATATATCCCGGCTGATAATCATCAAGGAACCCAAACGGACCGTAATCAAAGGTCAACCCCAGGAGCGACATGTTGTCCGTATTCATGACGCCGTGGGCGAATCCTACCGTTTGCCAGCGCGCGATCATTGATGCAGTACGGGCAATCACATCCCGGAACCAGAGAACGTATTTATCATCCTCATCCTGCAAATGTGGCCAGTGATGAGCGATAGCGTAGTCTGCAAGCTGACGCACCTTTTCCGTCTCGCGGCGATAGTAAAAGTGCTCAAAATGGCCAAAGCGCAAATGACTTTGCGCAATGCGCATCAGCATCGCCCCTTTTTCCATCGTTTCGCGCGCAACCGGCGTGTCGCTGGTGACAATCGACAGCGCACGGGTGGTCGGGATCCCCAGCGCATGCATCGCTTCAGATGCCAGGCATTCACGAATCGTTGAACGTAATACCGCACGCCCATCCCCCATCCGCGAGTAAGGGGTAAGGCCTGCGCCTTTCAGGTGCCAGTCAACCGTCTCCCCGTTGGGAAGCTGTTGTTCACCAAGCAGGATCCCCCTGCCGTCGCCCAGTTGCCCCGCCCAGACGCCAAACTGGTGTCCACTATAGACCTGAGCCAGGGGTTGCATGCCTGCGAGGAGCTTTTCGCCCCCCCAGACGCCAGCGCCGTCTGAAGGCTGAAACATGGCAGGTGGAATCGCCAGTTCCTCTGCCAGCCGATCGTTGTGCCAGATAAGACGCGAATTTTGTAAGGGTGTTGGTTTGAGTGCTGTGTAAAAACCAGGCAACTCGTCATGCCAGTGAGCAGTAAAAGACAGGGTCATAAGTCCTCCTGCTTTTAGTGTAGAGGGTTTACCCGCACTTAAACACGGGTGAAAGAAAGGGTTATCGCTGAACCAGCGTGGTGACGTGCTCTGCACTGACCGCTGGCCAGAGCGCTCCCTGCATCGCGCCGACGTTAAAGGACAAGACACGTTGCAACAGGTTGTGATCGTCGATTCCGGCTACGATGACAGACTGGCAATGTGGTGTTATCTGCCAGAGAATTGCACGCATAAAAGGTTCAAAAGAGAGCTCCGATGCACGCTGCTGAATGAACCCTTTGTCGATGATCACCCGTTTAAATAATCCATCATAGACGGCTTTGAGGGATGCTGCGCCTGCACCAAAGTTTGCCAGAACCAACGGGAAATGAATCGCCATTCTTGCCAACTGGAGATCGTCTTTTCCGTTATTTAAACCTGGATAGTTCTCATTAACAGTAAACTCAATAAACGGATAACGCTCAAGGATTGAAACAGCGTTTCCATTGCTTAATAAAAACTCAACAATAACAGGTGTAATATTGATCCATGCAATTAACTGATGCTGAATAAAAAACAGTTTGCAGGTATCAAGCAATTGCAGTTTCTCGTTAAACAACGCTAACTCTTCTGTCGCTGTAAGACGAGGGATAACGAGGTCAGTGGGGATCCTTACATCAGTGCCGACGCCAGTAAAGTTAACCAGAACCTCTAAACCTTTAAGCTCACCTGCACTATTACGGGCAGGCATGAACAATAGTTCAGACTGGTAAGCATTATCTAGCGTACTTATCATTGCACTCGCCCCGCATTAAAGATGAGAGAGGACATCCTGGAGCAATTGCCGACACAATTCCACTGTCTTGATTTTAATAAGATTAATTTCATTAGTTCCGTATTAATTTTCAGATTTATCCCTGAATCTAAAATAATCTTATCCTGGTTACTGAATAATAGCCAGTTTTAGATAAAACAGACACATGCGGGCTTAGCTAATTTTAGGTAAATTTAACTTTAATCATCTTATTTGCGAAAAAACGGCATGATTTATTCGCTACCATGCCGTCATAAAGACACATCCGGGGCAGACTAAATACGTCGTGCTTGCCAGAAGTTTTTACGCCAGTACACATTATCGAGAGAAGATCGCATCACTCCGCGACTGGTCGAGGCGTGAATAAACTGATTGTCTGTATCATAAATTCCAACGTGAAGACCGCTTTCACCCGACCCGGTTTTGAAAAACACCAGGTCTCCAGGCAGAAGCTCATCTTTATCAATTTCAGTCCCTATTTCTGCCTGCTTGCGCGTTTCGCGCGGAAGCTGTAAGTCAAACTTGTCGCGGAACGTCATCAGGACAAAACCAGAACAATCTACACCGCCACGGCTCATGCCGCCATAACGATAAGGCGTACCGCGCCAGTTGCTCAGCTGATCGTTGAGGCTGGCAATGACGGTGATAGAATCTGAAAGCCGTGGGTTAGGCGGCGGCGCACGATGGCTACTGCATCCCGCGAGAAATAACGCTGCCATCAGGAGAAACCAGAATCGCATTTTCAGACGAATCCTCTGCTTTTTTTGTTCTTTTCGTAATTTAGCGTGCAATTGTGCTAACAGGCAAGAAACGGTTACTCCTGCCCGGTAGAAATCAGCATCTTATGTCCCTCTATATCCAGCCTGCGGAACGACATATTGTACGCAAGGGCAAGATTTGGCGGCGTAAGAACCTGATCCCGCGTCCCGCTGGCGATCATCTTTCCACGTGACAGCAACCACACCCGGTGGGCATGCCGCAAGGTATGGTTGAGGTCATGACTGCTCATTACCACGGCGATACCCTTTCGGCTCAGACTACTTAACAGCGAATCCAGCGCCGCCTGCTGCGCCACATCCAGACCGCTCATCGGCTCATCCAGAAGCAGCATCCGCCCGTGAGGGTTACCTGCCGGGTGAATCTGAACAATGACCGCCGCCAGGCGCACCCGCTGCCATTCTCCGCCGGAAAGCTGGCTGGCGTGCCGGGACAGTTTATCTTCTAGCCCCAGGGCCGCAGCCACTTCAGTCAGCAGTGCCGTATGTTGTTTGTCGTGCAAATGCAGCATCAGATAATGCCAGACAGGCATCGCAAAAGGGGGCATTTGTTGCTGCACAAGGTAACTGCGCCGGTGCGCCAGCGAGACCGGCGACCAGTCGGTTAGAGTATGCTCCAGCAGCGATATCTGCCCTTGTCCGGAGGTTAGCCCCGCCATACGGGCCAACAACGTGCTCTTCCCTGCACCGTTGGGCCCAACAAGATGCAGGATCTCTCCCGCATTGAGGGTACCGGTTATCGGCTCCAGACGTCCCTTCTCGGCAACGTCCGTGAGCTGCATCAGCAACGACATTATTTCGCCAGCGCCAGCTTGATAGACTCCATGACAATCGGATCTTCAGGCGTCATATCCGGTGAAAAACGCTGAACCACCTGGCCATCACGACCAATCAGGAATTTTTCAAAGTTCCACAGAATATCATCCGGGTAGAGCGGTGCCCGACCTTTGCTCGCCATACGTTCATAAAAGCCGCTGCCTTCTGGCGCAACGGCTGTCGGCGCGGCAGCAATCAGCTTCGCATACAGCGGATGGCGATCTTCGCCGTTAACATCAATTTTGCTGAACAGCGGGAACGTCACACCGTAGGTCGTACTACAAAACGTTTTGATCTCTTCTTCACTGCCCGGCTCCTGGCCCAGGAACTGGTTGCAGGGGAAACCCAGCACGGTGAAACCGTCTTTCTCCCACGCTTTCTGAATGTTCTCCAGCTGCTCGTACTGTGGCGTCAGGCCACATTTGGATGCCACGTTGACGATCAGCAATACATTGCCTTTGTAGCCTTCCAGCGTGGTGTTATCGCCATCAATGGTGGTCACTTTGGTGTTCAGGATATCTGACTGCATAGCATTCCCTCTGGTTGTCTTACGGATCGTGATTTAACGTCCGGCTTTTAATAGTAGCCAGATAAATACCGGCGCGCCCAGCGTGGCGGTCACTACACCAATGGGCAGTTCCGCGGCTGTCAGGGCAAGCCGGGCGATGATATCGGCCACCAGCAGTGTTACCGCCCCGGCGACTGCCGAGGCCGGAAGTAAGGTTCGATGGTCGGTGAGGCCACACAGGCGAAGCATATGCGGAATAACCAACCCGATAAAACCAATCGCCCCCGCCAGCGCCACGCTGACCCCCACCAGCCAGCCAATGGCAATAACCAGCACATTACGCCAGAACGCCAGTGGCATCCCGAGCTGGCGAGCGGATGTTTCACCCAGCGCGAGCATGTTGAGTGGTTGTGCCTGCATGGTCGCCCACAATATGACCGGGATCAGAAGAACCATCAGCCAGCCCTGGTGCCAGTCCACGCCCCCAAAACCGCCCATCATCCAGTACATCAGCTGACGCAGGTCAAAGGAGGTCGAGAAATAGACCGCCCAGGTCATCAGCGCGCTACAGATGATACCCAGCGCTACCCCGGCAAGCAGCAGACGGCTGGTCGATAAGTGCCGTCTGGCGAAACGCAGGAGAATGAGCGTTATCAGCAATGCGCCAGTAATGGCGCTCAGGCTGATACTCCACCCGGAAAGTGCTCCCCCGCCAAGCATGACGGCCGCTATCAGCCCCACGCCTGCGCCGTTCGATACGCCGAGCAGCCCGGGTTCCGCCAGCGGGTTGTCGAACAATGCCTGCATAATGGTGCCGCAGAGCGCCAGTGCAGCCCCCACCAGGATCACCGCCACGGTGCGCGGCAGACGTATTTGCCAGATGAAGATCTGCCCGTCAGGGCTCATCCAGCTTTCAGGCCCTATCCATCTGTCGCCCGCACACAGGCTTATGCCGGCGGCGACAACAAGAAGCAGCACCAGCAAAAACAGGCGACGTTGATCGGAACGGTGCTGGCGATAGGCGTAATCAAGCATGTGTACAGTTTTATTGACGTAAGATGTAATTGATTTTACGGCGGGTTTGCCAAAGAGCGCAAAGAAAAAAGGCCGCGTGAGCGGCCTTTTTAGTTAGTTCATATTACTCTGCTTTGGGCGTTGCGTTTTCGACACGGCTTTTTAACTTCTGGCCGGGTCTGAAGGTCACCACGCGGCGAGCTGTAATGGGAATATCTTCCCCCGTCTTCGGGTTGCGGCCCGGACGTTGGTTTTTGTCTCGCAAATCAAAATTGCCAAAACCGGAGAGTTTTACCTGTTCACCATTTTCCAGAGCACGACGGATCTCTTCGAAAAACAGCTCTACCAGCTCTTTGGCATCCCGTTTGCTAAGCCCAAGCTTATCAAACAGATATTCTGACATTTCAGCTTTTGTAAGCGCCATAGGTTCAATCCCTCAATGATGCCTGGAATCGCTCTTTTAATGCCTCTACACATTTGGCGACGGTAGCGGCAATCTCCTCTTCTTCGAGTGTACGGCTGGTATCCTGAAGGATAAGGCTGATAGCAAGGCTCTTGAAACCTTCTGCTACGCCCTTGCCGCGGTACACGTCAAATAAGTTTACGCCAAC
This sequence comes from Enterobacter sp. DVT3837, assembly GCF_056238685.1. Classification (NCBI taxonomy): domain Bacteria; kingdom Pseudomonadati; phylum Pseudomonadota; class Gammaproteobacteria; order Enterobacterales; family Enterobacteriaceae; genus Enterobacter; species Enterobacter sp. DVT3837. Next base: position 1,215,316 of record NZ_JBWDLA010000002.1, read on the forward strand.
TACCTGATTTACGCCAACTTTCTTACATTCGGCCAAAATATCTGCTGCGGGCACATTTTCCGCGACCACAACCGCGATATCACGGCGGTTCGCCGGGAAGCGTGACACGTCCTGCGCCTGAGGAATGACGCGGTCTGCAACCGGGTTCCACTCCAGCTCGAACACGATGGTACGGCCATTCAGATCCAGTTTACGCTCCAGCTCAGGGTGAACAACACCAATGAAACCAACACGTTTGCCGTCTAAATAAATGGCTGCACTTTGCCCCGGATGCAGTGCCGGAATGGCTTCTGCACGGAATTCAATTTCAGATAATTTACCGGTCAGATCGAGAATTGCTTCCAGATCGCCCTTCATATCGTAGAAATCAACCGTCCCTTTCGCCAGATCCCAATGCTCTTCATAGCGGTTACCGCTGATGGCACCAGCCAGCATAAGATCCTGACGGATGCCTAAATTTGCCTGATTATCCGGTACAAAGCGCAAACCGCTTTCGAAAATTCGCACACGGTTTTGCTGGCGATTCTGGTTGTAAACAATCGTACCCAGCAGCCCCGTCCACAGAGACAGACGCATCGCGGACATTTCGCTGGAGATTGGGCTTGGCAGGATCAGCGCTTCCTGGCCCGGATGGATCAACTGCTGCAGCTTCGGATCAACAAAGCTGTAGGTGATCACTTCCTGGTAACCTTTATCATTGAGCATGGTTTTCACACGCTTCAGAGACAGGTCAGCTTCACGGTGGGTGCCCATCACCAGACCCGCCTGTACAGGCTCATCAGGGATGTTGTTGTAGCCGTATACGCGAGCCACTTCTTCCACCAGGTCTTCTTCGATCTCCATGTCGAAACGCCATGATGGCGCAACGGCCTTCCATTCGTCCTGACCTTCGGTGACTTCACAGCCCAGGCGCTTCAGAATGTCGGTGACCTGCGCATCGGCAACGTGGTGCCCAATCAAACGATCCAGCTTGCTGCGACGCAGAGTGATGGTTGCGCGCTTTGGCAGAGTGTCTTCGTTTGTCACATCAATAACCGGGCCAGCTTCGCCGCCGCAGATATCGATCAGCAGGCGGGTCGCGCGTTCCATCGCTTTGTACTGCAGCGCCGGGTCAACGCCGCGCTCGTAGCGGTGGGAGGCATCGGTATGCAGGCCGTGACGGCGTGCGCGACCGGTGATGGAGAGCGGGCTGAAGAAGGCGCATTCCAGCAGGACGTTTTGCGTCTCGTCGTTCACGCCTGAGTGCTCGCCCCCGAAGATACCGCCCATCGCCAGCGCTTTACCATGATCTGCAATCACCAGGGTATCAGCGTTCAGTTTTGCTTCGCTGCCGTCCAGCAGAACCAGGGTTTCACCCTCTTTCGCCATGCGCACAACGATGCCGCCGTCGATACGATCTTTATCGAACGCATGCATTGGCTGGCCAAGCTCCAGCAGAACGTAGTTAGTGACGTCAACAACCGCATCAATGGAGCGAATACCACAGCGACGCAGTTTCTCTTTCATCCACAGAGGGGTTGGCGCTTTAACGTTAATGCCTTTCACAACACGCCCCAGGTAACGCGGGCACGCATCGGCGGCTTCAACCTGAATTGGCAGAGTGTCGGTAATGGTTGCAGCTACTGGCGTGATGTCTGGTACGTTCAGCTCAACCTGGTTCAGCACCGCAACATCGCGCGCTACGCCGATGATACCTAAGCAATCAGCACGGTTTGGCGTGACGCTGATTTCAATGGTGTTGTCATCAAGCTTCAGGTATTCACGGATATCGGTGCCAATTGGCGCATCCAGCGGCAGCTCAATGATGCCATTGTGATCGTCGGAAATACCCAGTTCGGAGAACGAGCACAGCATGCCTTCAGACGGCTCACCGCGCAGTTTCGCGGCTTTAATTTTGAAATCACCCGGCAGTACCGCACCGACGGTTGCCACAGCAACTTTCAGCCCCTGACGGCAGTTTGGCGCACCGCAGACGATATCCAGCAGGCGCTCGCCGCCCACATTCACTTTTGTTACGCGCAGTTTGTCTGCATTAGGATGCTGGCCGCATTCAACCACTTCACCTACGACCACGCCATTAAAGGCACCTGAAACCGGCTCAACGCCGTCAACTTCCAGGCCTGCCATGGTGATCTGGTTAGAAAGCGCTTCGCTGTCCAGCGTGGTGTTCACCCATTCGCGTAACCACAGTTCACTGAATTTCATTGTTCTGTCCTGCCCTTATTTAAACTGTTTGAGGAAACGCAGATCGTTTTCGAAGAATGCACGCAGATCGGTCACGCCGTAGCGCAGCATGGTCAGACGCTCCATGCCCATACCGAACGCAAAGCCGGAGTAAACTTCCGGATCGATGCCTACGTTGCGCAGTACGTTTGGATGCACCATGCCGCAACCCAGCACTTCCAGCCATTTGCCGTTTTTACCCATCACGTCAACTTCTGCAGACGGTTCAGTGAACGGGAAGTAGGACGGACGGAAACGAACCTGCAGATCTTCTTCAAAGAAGTTATTCAGGAAATCGTGCAGCGTGCCTTTCAGGTTGGTGAAGCTGATGTTTTTATCAACAATCAGGCCTTCCATCTGGTGGAACATTGGCGTGTGGGTCTGATCGTAATCGTTACGATATACACGGCCCGGCGCGATAATACGGATTGGCGGTTCCTGATCCTTCATGGTACGGATCTGAACGCCGGAAGTTTGGGTGCGCAGCAGACGCGTGGCGTCGAACCAGAAAGTGTCGTGGTCAGCGCGTGCCGGATGATGGCCAGGAATGTTCAGGGCATCGAAGTTGTGATAATCATCTTCAATTTCCGGGCCAGTCGCCACGGTAAAGCCGAGCTCACCGAAGAAACTTTCAATGCGATCGATGGTGCGGGTAACCGGGTGCAGACCGCCGTTTTCGATGCGGCGACCCGGCAGAGAAACGTCGATAGTCTCTGCAGCCAGACGCGCATTCAGCACTGCACTTTCCAGCTCAGCTTTGCGTGCGTTCAGCGCCTGCTGCACCTGCTCTTTGGCTTCGTTAATTACCGCACCCGCTGCCGGGCGTTCTTCTGGCGGCAGTTCACGCAGGGTTGTCATTTGAAGGGTCAGATGCCCTTTCTTACCAAGATATTCGACGCGGACATTGTCTAACGCGGCAACATCTGAGGCCTGATTAATGGCGGCTGTTGCACTGGCAACCAGCTCTGCGAGATGTGACATGATTTTCCTCATTATGTCGGTGCAGACACCGATTTGGTGGAGTTATTCTCTCAAATTCAGGCACAAAAAAAGCCTCCATCGGGAGGCTTATCTGGCGCTGTTTTTCGTTTCATCTTTCACGCGCTAGCCTCCTGAATTCAGGTGCTAAAGTAAAAGAAGAAGCGGAAAATAGCAGCATTCATGCTTGCGTTACCTTGTGTGGTAAATACCGTTAAGACCTTATTGAAAAGGTTGCACCGGTAAAAGTCAATCTTCTGATGGTGTTAAATGAAAAGAGGGAGCTAAGCCCCCTCTCTCAACTGGCTTATGCCAGTGCTGCTTTCGCTTTTTCGACCAGAGCGGTGAACGCTACTTTGTCGAATACTGCGATGTCAGCCAGGATCTTACGGTCGATTTCAACAGAGGCTTTTTTCAGGCCGTTGATGAATTTGCTGTAAGAAATACCGTTCTGACGTGCTGCTGCGTTGATACGCGCAATCCACAGTTGACGGAACTGACGCTTACGCTGACGACGGTCACGGTAAGCGTACTGACCTGCTTTGATAACAGCCTGGAAGGCAACGCGGTATACGCGTGAACGCGCACCGTAGTAGCCTTTAGCTTGTTTCAAAATTTTCTTGTGACGTGCACGTGCAATTACACCACGTTTTACGCGAGCCATGTGTGCTCTCCTGTATCTATTCTAAGTTAAAAAAGTTAAACGTTAACGACTTATGCGTACGGCAGGCACGCGATTACCAGGCCCAGATCGCCTTTAGAAACCATGGCTTTTGGACGCAGGTGACGTTTACGCTTGGTAGCTTTCTTAGTCAGAATGTGACGCAGGTTAGCGTGCTTGTGCTTAAAACCACCTTTACCGGTTTTTTTGAAGCGCTTAGCAGCACCGCGTACGGTCTTAATTTTTGGCATCTTAATAACTTCCACTTCGCATTGTTAAATAAACGAAACATAGGCGAACAAAACCTATGAAACCCGAAGGCTCCACAGATTTTGCTGCTTGAAGGCCTTACTGTTTCTTCTTAGGAGCGAGCACCATGATCATCTGGCGGCCTTCGATCTTCGTAGGGAAGGATTCGACTACTGCCAGTTCACTCAGATCGTCACGGACGCGGTTAAGCACTTCCATACCAATCTGTTGGTGGGCCATCTCACGACCGCGGAAACGCAGCGTGATCTTGGCCTTATCGCCATCTTCCAGAAAGCGAATCAGGCTGCGGAGTTTTACCTGATAATCGCCATCGTCGGTACCAGGACGGAATTTGATTTCCTTAACCTGGATAACTTTTTGCTTTTTCTTCTGTTCCTTAGAAGACTTACTCTTTTCATAAAGGAACTTGCCGTAGTCCATGATACGACAAACTGGCGGTTCGGCGTTAGGGCTGATTTCAACTAAATCTACTCCAGCTTCTTCAGCCTTTTCGATTGCTTCTCTCAGACTCACAATCCCCAGCTGCTCGCCTTCCAGACCTGTTAAGCGAACTTCCTGGGCGCGAATCTCGCCATTGATACGATTCGGACGTGCCGTTTGAACTCGTTTTCCGCCTTTAATACCTTATTCCTCCAGTTGTTGAAGACTGCGGCTGCGAATCTCTTGTTGCAGCTTCTCAATCACTTCACTTACGTCCAGGCTGCCCAGGTCTTTACCACGGCGGGTGCGAACGGCAACTTTGCCTGCTTCCACCTCTTTATCACCACAGACCAACATATACGGGACACGACGTAAAGTGTGCTCGCGGATTTTAAAGCCAATCTTCTCATTTCTCAAGTCTGCTTTTACGCGAATGCCCGCATTTTGTAGTTTCTGCGTCAATTCTTTAACGTAATCCGCCTGAGAATCGGTAATGTTCATCACCACGACCTGCACTGGCGCAAGCCAGGTTGGGAAGAAGCCGGCGAACTCTTCAGTCAGGATGCCGATGAAGCGCTCCAGAGAACCGAGAATTGCACGGTGAATCATTACCGGTACCTGACGCTCGTTGTCTTCGCCAACATAAGAGGCGCTTAAACGCTGCGGCAGGGAGAAGTCCAGCTGTACAGTACCGCACTGCCATGCGCGATCGAGGCAGTCATACAGGGTAAATTCAATTTTCGGACCGTAGAATGCGCCCTCGCCCAGTTGGTATTCGAACGGAATGCCGTTCTCTTCCAGCGCCACGGCGAGATCCGCTTCTGCGCGATCCCAGGTCTCATCGCTACCGATACGTTTTTCCGGACGCGTTGAGAGTTTGACCACGATCTTCTCGAAGCCAAAGGTGCTGTACATATCGTAGACCATACGAATACAGGCGTTAACTTCGTCACGTACCTGATCTTCCGTACAGAAGATATGCGCATCATCCTGAGTAAAACCACGAACACGCATCAGACCATGCAGCGCACCTGATGGCTCGTTACGGTGGCAGCTACCGAACTCTGCCATACGCAGCGGCAGGTCGCGGTAGGACTTCAGACCCTGGTTGAAGATCTGAACGTGCCCCGGGCAGTTCATTGGCTTAATGCAGTATTCACGGTTCTCGGAAGAGGTAGTGAACATCGCATCTTTGTAGTTGTCCCAGTGGCCGGTTTTTTCCCACAGCACACGGTCCATCATGAACGGGCCTTTTACTTCCTGGTACTGGTACTCTTTCAGCTTGGAACGAACGAAGGTTTCCAGTTCACGGAAAATGGTCCAGCCGTCGTTGTGCCAGAACACCATACCCGGCGCTTCTTCCTGCATGTGGTACAGGTCAAGTTGCTTACCAATTTTACGGTGGTCACGCTTCGCGGCTTCTTCCAGGCGCTGCAGATAAGCATTCAGCGCTTTTTTATCGGCCCATGCGGTCCCGTAGATACGCTGCAACATCTTGTTGTTGCTGTCGCCACGCCAGTAGGCGCCTGCGATTTTCATCAGCTTGAAGTGATGACAGAAGCGCATATTCGGTACGTGCGGTCCACGGCACATGTCGACGTATTCTTCGTGATGGTACAAGCCAGGCTTGTCATCATGGGAGATGTTTTCATCAAGAATAGAGACTTTATAGCTCTCGCCACGCTTCACGAAGGTTTCACGCGCTTCGTGCCAGCTGACTTTCTTCTTGATGACGTCATAGTTCGTTTCGGCGAGCTCGTGCATACGTTTTTCGAGCGCGTCGATATCTTCCTGAGTCAGGGTGTGGTCAAGGTCAACGTCGTAGTAAAAACCGTTGTCGATTACCGGACCGATCGCCATTTTGGTGTTTGGCCACAGCTGTTTGATGGCATGACCTAACAGGTGTGCGCAGGAGTGGCGAATGATCTCCAGACCGTCTTCGTCTTTCGCTGTAATGATTGCAAGCGTTGCATCATTTTCGATCAAATCGGAAGCATCCACCAGCTCACCGTTAACACGGCCAGCGATGGTCGCTTTCGCAAGACCAGGACCAATGTCCAGGGCAACATCCATTGGGCTAACAGCGTGGTCGTAATGGCGTTGGCTGCCATCAGGAAGAGTAATTACAGGCATTTTATATCCTTATTTGCAGTGATGCCCCACACATAAGAGCATATACAAAGAAAATAATCGTGATTTGACAATAGATTACGACACCATCTGACCAACAATCGTCAAATTGGTTCGTCATCATTCACCCGCAGGAAAATCAGACAACGTCCGATTTACGGCAAGCCTTGCAATGTTAACACTAACAAAAGGGAGATTGCACCCTCTGCTGGCAGATTGGTGTGCTGGCACTTTTGCATGAATTTGCCGGTTGCATATCCCCGGAGCTCGCATTCCAGAGATGATGGGCTACTCTTGAACAGGTCATTAAACCCAAAGGTGCATACCATGAACGTATCTAGTAGAACGGTTGTGATATTGAACATCCTTTCAGCCACAGGTTTATTGTTGATTCTCGCCGAACGATTCCACTGGTTCTGAGCCTCACCTAAGCGGGTATAACCTAATCGCGCCCTGCGATGGGGCATTTTTCTGCCCTGTTTGATAGACTATGCGTATCAAGGAACAAGGATTAGGTTATGCCAACAAAACGATTTGCCGTAAAACACTGGAAAATGGTGCTGGTGCTGATAGCCATCTGCGGCGCTATGCTGTTACTGCGTTGGGCGGCAATGATTTGGGGCTAGAGGCGAATAGTCGTCATCAGAAAGTACGTCAACAGGCCTAAGATGTAAAACGGGCCGACATCTTCATCGGCCCGCCATTATTACATTCTATAACCCAGTGAAACAGTGGTTCTGCGATCGGTATGATCCGGTGCAGTTTCTGGCGGTGAAGAGTTCCAGGTCACGTTGTAAGCCACTTTCAGACCAAAGTGTTCGTTGATAGCCACGTTCAGCGCTGTCTCGGAGTTCAGCGTCGTATCGTCGGCACCAAATACTGAAACACCCTGGGTAAATTTGGTGTTGTCGGTCATCTGCCAGGCATAGGTGCCGGAAGCGTAGCCAAGAGGTTGGGTTTTGGTATCGCCATCGGTGTACTCGTCATAACGAACACCAGGACCGAATTCAAAACGGAAGCTGTGTACCGGGCCATTCAGGAACTGACGACCATAACCCGCAGTGAACACATCACGCTGACGATAACCGTTGTAGCGGTCAGTCAACCAGCTTGCCTGACCAAACAGGTAGTCATAGTCAGTCATGTTGTAGCGGCTACGTCCGCCTACCGCATATTTCTCGGAAGAGCGTTCATCATTAGCGGAAGTGTTGCTGGCATTTCCCCACAGAGACCATGCGGTGGTGTTACCGTACCAGGTGAGCGTACTGTCCGCTGTCAGAGAGGAGCTTTTCGTGTTACCGGATTGTGCCAGGTACCCGGCGTTCAGGTTACCTTCAAACGGTTTTTTCGCGGTGGTGGGATCGTCCATGACAGTAAAAACGGTATCATCGGCGCTCGCGTTCATTGCCACAAACACGCCACCCGCCAGCATCAGTGCAGCGGGTACTGTCTTCAAAAGCTTCATTTTATTAAGGAGTCCGTACAACAAAAAAAGAGACCACACGGTCCCGGAATCTTTCTTGAGGATCAATGACAAGGCGTCCAGAGAAAGGTAACAAATTATAAAAAGCCGCAAATAACATAGCAATGTTTTCTTATTTCATTTTTTGAATAAGAACGATCTCAAATTGCGTTTTATTTTATATATCCCCAAAATGTTATTTCATCCCTATTCATATTTAAAATCATACTGTTATTTACATTGCCTTCCTGATAAATGGTGCCAGACTAATAAGAACCCATGCTAAAAGGAGGTAATGATGGTTTCTATCTACACTCTGACGCTCTCCCCTTCCCTTGATTCCGCCACCCTGACGCCCCAGATTTACCCGGAAGGTAAATTGCGTTGCACGCCCCCTGTCTTTGAGCCAGGCGGTGGAGGTATCAACGTGGCGCGCGCGATTACGCACCTCGGCGGTAAAGCGACAGCAATATTCCCCGCAGGGGGAGCCACCGGTGAACACCTGATCTCTTTGCTGGCAGATGAGCATGTTGCCGTAGAGACAGTCGATGCCAAAGACTGGACACGACAAAACCTGCATGTACACGTGGAGTCAAGCGGAGAGCAATACCGTTTTGTCATGCCTGGCGCAAAGCTCAGTGATGATGAATTTCGTCAACTGGAAGAGAAAGTGCTGGCGATAGAAAGCGGTGCACTGCTGGTAGTGAGCGGCAGCCTGCCACCCGGCGTGAGCACGGAAAAATTAACAGCGCTCATCCGGGCTGCACAACAACGCGGGATCCGCTGCATTGTCGACAGCAGCGGCGATGCCCTGCAGGCTGCATTAGTGCCTGGCAATCTTGAGCTGGTTAAACCCAACCAGAAAGAGTTGAGTGCACTGGTCAACCGCGAACTGACACAACCAGATGATGTTCGCACCGCCGCACAGGAGTTGGTGCGCAGCGGTAAAGCGCGACGCGTTGTGGTCTCCCTTGGTCCTCAGGGGGCGCTGGCAGTCGATGAATCGTCGTCCGTTCAGGTTGTGCCACCCCCAATGAAAAGTCAGAGTACAGTGGGTGCCGGTGACAGCATGGTCGGTGCAATGACGCTGAAACTGGCACAGGGCGCATCACTGCTGGAAATGACACGCTACGGTGTGGCGGCGGGGAGTGCTGCAACCATCAACCAGGGCACGCGTCTCTGTTCACTGGCCGATACGCAAAAAATCGTTGATTACCTGTCACGCAATTAACACCCGTTCCCCTTCTTTATGGAGGGGAAATTCACATCGTAGTCGCCAAACACAGACTATCGACTATGCTAAGAAAACTTTCATGATAACAATGAGGTGAATTATGAGCAGTGGTGACATCACCCGCTACGTTGTAACCGTCAACCTTCATGAAGCATCGCTCACCGAGCTGAATGAGCTCAACAACGCGTTCACCCGGGCTAATTTTCTCCTCACGCTCACGGATGACGAGGGCAATGTTCATGATTTAGGCACGCTGACATTCGGCATAATCAGTCCCCTGAGCCAGGAAGAGGTACATGCGCTGGGCACCAGTCTGGTGGAAAGCGTGACTGACAAGCCTGCCGAAATTGACGTGGAAACCTGGGAAAGCTGGAAGAAAAAAGAACAATAAGTGCCCTGCATGAATTTAAACCGCTCAGGTGTGCGTTAGTTCGTATTTTTTTACCGCAATTATGCGCTAACTTTATGATCTGGCAGACAACATGGGAGAGACAACATGTGGCAGGCTATCAGTCATCTTTTAAGTGAGCAACTGGGTGAAGGTGAAATTGAACTGCGTAACGAACTGCCAGGCGGAGAGATCCACGCCGCGTGGCATTTACGCTACGCTGGACGCGACCTTTTCGTTAAATGTGATGAGCGGGAACTGCTTCCGATCTTTACCGCCGAAGCTGACCAGCTGGAACTGTTGTCGCGCAGTAAAACGGTGACGGTCCCACAAGTTCTGGCCGTAGGGAGTGACCGAGACTACAGCTTTCTGGTGATGGAATATCTCCCAGCCCGTCCGTTAGATGCCCATAATGCTTTCATTCTCGGCCAACAGTTAGCGCACCTGCATCAATGGAGCGACCAGCCGCAGTTTGGTCTCGATTTTGACAACGATCTCTCCACCACCCCGCAACCTAATGCCTGGCAGCGTCGCTGGTCGACGTTTTTTGCTGAGCAACGCATTGGCTGGCAACTTGAGCTGGCAGCTGAAAAAGGGCTGGAATTTGGCAATATAGATGCCATCGTTGAGCACGTTCAGCAGCGTCTGGCATCCCACCAGCCTCAGCCTTCTTTGCTACACGGCGATTTGTGGTCAAATAATTGCGCGCTAGGCCCTAACGGCCCTTATATCTTTGACCCGGCCTGCTACTGGGGTGACAGAGAATGCGATCTGGCCATGTTGCCGCTGCATCCGGAACAGCCACCGCAAATATATGATGGGTACCAGTCGGTTTCCCCCCTGCCGCCCGGTTTCCTCGATCGCCAGCCGGTGTATCAGCTTTATACGCTGATGAACCGAGCCATCCTGTTTGGCGGGGAGCACCTGGTCAACGCGCAGCGGGCCCTTGAACGTATACTTGCCGCGTGAAGGCAGATAAGGGTGGCTCTTTCGCCACCCTTATCTGTTACAGAAAACCGAGCAGCGAGAAGAAGAAGTATCCCGCCACAATGATGATCACCGGGAGGATATAGAGCGGGAAAATTTGCAGAAAAATGGTATGACGCGGCACAACAATGCGGGATTCAATCTGCTCCCGACTCATCCCTTCCGGGCCTTTAGCCTGCTCCAGAATTAACTGATCCTCAACCCCTTCGCGTAGAAAGCGCGTCTGACGACTCATTCGTGCGCCAGAGGCCTGCAATGCGAGGGCGATAAAGATCAGTGCGTAAATGACCCAAAAGCCGATATTCAGTTGCTGATGAAAATCCGGGGTGGGTGAGTTGAACCAGAAGACATTCAAGAATGGTGTGTTAAAACGCATCATCTCAATCATGACATGCGCAAAATCAAGCATTACCGCATTAATACCCGGCTGTTTTTCGCTGTGATCGTACATAAATTTCAGTACAGAGATCAGCGTAGAAATGACAGCTGGAATAAAAATCACCCAGCCAGCAATACGTTTTAAGACCGCGATGCGTCCAGCTTGTTGATACGTCATCAGTTCCTCTTCATAAAGACGCGTTATTTGTGCCTAAGTCTACCTGCTGGTCATCAATTTCGCCCGATCTTTAAAGGCAATATGCTAAATTGCAGGTTGTGCTTAGCACTTATCGTCTGTCGAACACCCTGGATAAGGAGACGTTGTGATGTCGACACCGCGCCAAATTCTTGCCGCAATTTTTGACATGGATGGATTACTGATCGATTCCGAACCGTTGTGGGATCGCGCCGAACTGGACGTCATCGCCAGCCTTGGCGTAGATATCAGCCGCCGTAATGAACTTCCAGACACGCTTGGCCTGCGCATTGATATGGTCGTCGATCTGTGGTTTGCCCAACAGCCGTGGGTTGGCCCGGATCGTGATGAAGTGACCGCACGCATTATCAGCCGCGCCATCTCGCTGGTCGAAGAGAACAAGCCGTTGCTGCCTGGGGTACGTGAAGCCGTCGCGCTGTGTAAAGCTCAGGGGCTGAAAGTCGGTCTGGCCTCTGCTTCACCGCTGCATATGCTGGAAAAAGTGCTCATCATGTTTGAACTGCGCGACAGTTTCGACGCGCTGGCATCAGCGGAAAAATTGCCTTACAGCAAGCCGCACCCGCAGGTCTATCTGGACTGTGCCGCTAAGCTGGGTATTGATCCGCTCAACTGCGTTGCGCTGGAAGACTCCGTAAACGGTATGGTGGCATCGAAAGCCGCACGGATGCGCTCCATTGTGGTTCCAGCCGAAGAAACCCGCCACGATCCCCGGTTTGCCCTTGCCGATGTGAAGCTTACTTCACTGGTCGGGTTGACGACGCATCACCTGCAGGGCGGTTAATGCCTGCGTTGGGTTTGTGACAAACAGTTACACCGTCACCTCTTCCGCCTACTGTATAAAAACCCTATACTGTATGAATTGACAGTTTTGTGGGTTTTATCATGACGGCGGAAGGCCACCTGCTTTTTTCTATTGCGTGCGCAGTATTTGCCAAAAACGCTGAACTTACCCCCGTGCTGGCGCAGGGGGACTGGTGGCATATTGTCCCTTCCGCCGTATTGACCTGTTTGCTGCCCGACATTGACCACCCCAAATCCTTTCTTGGGCAACGCCTTAAGTGGGTATCAAAACCTATCGCTCGCGCGTTTGGCCACCGGGGATTTACGCATAGTCTGCTGGCCGTGTTCGGCCTGCTGACGCTCTTCTACTTAAAAGTGCCCGAAAGCTGGATTGTCCCCGCAGATGCCATCCAGGGGATGGTGCTGGGCTATTTAAGCCATATTCTCGCCGATATGCTAACGCCTGCGGGCGTGCCGCTGCTTTGGCCCTGCCGCTGGCGTTTCCGTTTTCCCATCCTTGCACCGCAGAAAGGTAACCAGCTTGAGCGCGTATTGTGCATGGCGCTGTTTGCCTATGCTGTCTGGATGCCGCAAACATTGCCCGAAAACAGTGCAGTCCGCTGGTCTTCCCAGATGATTAATTCGCTGCAATTTCAGTTCAATCGTTTTATTCATCACCAGATTGAACAGTAAACAGACAAAACTATCTCATTTGTCATAACCCATTCCATTTGGATATAAGCGCTACATCACACTTCTGCTAACCTTCCGCCAACAGGATCGGTAAAAACCGACCCCATAATAAATCAGGAGAACGGGGATGAATTTTCCACTCATCGCGAACGTCATTGTGTTCGTTGTATTGCTATTGCTTCTCGCGCAGGCGCGCCACAAACAGTGGAGTCTGGCGAAAAAAGTACTGGTTGGTCTGGTCATGGGTGTTGTATTTGGTCTGGCATTACAGGCAATTTATGGCTCCGACAATCCAGTTCTGAAAGATTCCATTCAGTGGTTCAACATTGTCGGTAACGGCTATGTTCAGCTGCTGCAGATGATCGTTATGCCACTGGTGTTTGCCTCTATTTTGAGTGCCGTTGCCCGACTGCATAACGCGGCCCAACTGGGGAAAATCAGCTTCCTGACCATTGGTACGCTGCTGTTTACCACGCTGATTGCGGCGCTGGTAGGTGTACTGGTCACCAACCTGTTCGGCCTGACTGCCGAAGGGCTGGTTCAGGGCAGTGCTGAAACAGCGCGTCTGACCGCGATTCAAACCAACTACGTAGGTAAAGTGGCGGACCTGACCGTTCCGCAAATGGTGCTCTCCTTCATTCCGAAGAACCCGTTTGCTGACCTGACCGGCGCCAACCCAACCTCCATCATCAGCGTGGTCATTTTCGCCGCGTTCCTGGGTGTGGCGGCACTTAAACTGCTGAAAGACGATGCACCAAAAGGTGAACGCGTGCTGACCGCTATCGATACCCTGCAAAGCTGGGTGATGAAGTTGGTTCGTCTGGTGATGCAGTTAACCCCTTATGGTGTTCTGGCGCTGATGACCAAAGTGGTTGCGGGCTCTAACCTGCAGGACATCATCAAGCTGGGTAGTTTTGTGATTGCCTCTTATCTGGGCCTGGGCATTATGTTTGTGGTGCACGGTATCCTGCTGGGTGTGAACGGCGTTAGCCCGCTGAAATACTTCCGCAAAGTCTGGCCGGTGCTGACCTTCGCCTTCACCAGTCGTTCCAGCGCCGCGTCTATTCCGCTGAACGTTGAAGCACAGACCCGCCGTCTGGGCGTGCCTGAGTCTATCGCCAGCTTCTCTGCCTCTTTTGGTGCCACCATCGGTCAGAACGGTTGTGCAGGTCTTTACCCGGCGATGCTGGCGGTGATGGTTGCTCCAACCGTGGGTATCAACCCGCTTGACCCAGTCTGGATTGCTACACTGGTAGGGATTGTGACCATAAGTTCCGCAGGCGTTGCAGGTGTCGGTGGTGGCGCAACCTTCGCCGCGCTGATCGTGCTGCCTGCTCTGGGTCTGCCGGTGACGCTGGTTGCGCTGCTGATCTCCGTTGAACCGCTGATCGACATGGGGCGTACCGCGCTGAACGTAAGCGGCTCAATGACGGCCGGTACGCTGACCAGCCAGTGGCTGAAGCAGACTGACAAAGCGATTCTGGAAAGTGAAGACGACGTCGAACTGGCGCACCGTTAAACACTGACAATTAAAAAAAACCGCCTGATGGCGGTTTTTTTTATGGCTGTTACTCTTCAACCTCTTCATCCTGGCGGATCTGCATCGCCCACCGTTGCGCGGATTCCGGTACTGTAAAAGTCGGGGAACGACGGAAATGTTCACCGATCAGCACAAACGCCACATATTTACCGCGTAACAGCCAGACATCACGAAAACCCTCCACTTTCAGGGCATGATCCGGCGGCGCGGGTTCAACGCGGGGCACATAGCTAATAACCTGGCGGTTTTGTTGGCGAAGAGGTTTCATAAGCGACTGGTTCACTAAAGCAAATTCTTGAAGCAGGAAAATTCTATGATAGCCGATCCTGCTACCTTCCGTCGCGCCCCGAGTGGGTGAGATGGCTTCTTTCGCTAATGACGGCATGTGAAAACTCTTAGTTAGCAAACCATCTTGCGACATTGTCCTATCCTTAAAAGGTTTTTTAGCAATGAATCAAGGAGCATCGTGCAATGTCGAACAAAGATAAAACACATCAATCGCCGATTCATGGCACTGAAGAGTCTCAACCGGGAATGGACTCCCTCGCCCCTGCTGACGGCTCTCACCGCCCCTCTCCCGGCCCTTCAGCCCCAGGCGAACAACCTACCGCACCGGGAAGCGTGAAATCACCGGACACGGGAAATGAAAAACTGAAATCTCTAGCGCCACACCGTAAAGGCGGCGAAGGTTTTGCGCTCACCACCAATCAGGGCGTGCGCATTGCTGACGATCAGAACTCCCTTCGCGCAGGCGCGCGCGGGCCGACCCTGCTGGAAGATTTTATCCTGCGGGAAAAAATCACCCATTTTGACCACGAACGGATACCGGAACGCATCGTCCACGCCCGCGGTTCCGCGGCCCACGGCTACTTTCAGCCCTATAAGAGTCTGAAAGCGATCACCAAAGCGGATTTCCTCTCCGACCCGGATAAAATCACACCGGTGTTTGTGCGTTTCTCCACCGTGCAGGGCGGCGCGGGTTCGGCAGACACCGTCCGGGATATCCGCGGCTTTGCCACCAAATTTTATACCGAAGAGGGAATTTTCGATCTGGTGGGCAACAACACTCCCGTGTTTTTCATTCAGGATGCGCATAAATTTCCTGACTTTGTCCATGCGGTAAAACCAGAGCCTCACTGGGCCATACCGCAGGGACAAAGTGCGCACGACACCTTCTGGGACTATGTCTCCCTGCAGCCTGAAACCTTACACAACGTGATGTGGGCGATGTCAGACAGGGGCATTCCGCGCAGTTATCGTACGATGGAGGGATTTGGCATCCATACCTTCCGTCTGATCAACACCGAGGGAAAAGCCACGTTTGTCCGCTTCCACTGGAAGCCTGTGGCGGGTAAAGCCTCGCTGGTGTGGAACGAAGCGCAGAAGCTCACCGGACGCGATCCAGACTTCCATCGCCGCGAGTTATGGGAATCCATTGAAGCGGGCGATTTCCCGGAATACGAACTGGGCCTGCAGCTCATTCCGGAAGAGGACGAATGCAAGTTCGATTTCGATCTCCTTGACCCGACCAAACTGATCCCGGAGGAGCTGGTGCCGGTTCAGCTGGTGGGTAAAATGGTGCTCAACCGTAACCCGGATAATTTCTTCGCCGAAAACGAACAGGTCGCGTTCCACCCGGGGCATATCGTGCCGGGGCTGGATTTCACCAACGATCCTCTCTTACAGGGACGTTTATTCTCGTATACCGATACGCAGATCAGCCGTCTAGGTGGGCCGAATTTCCACGAAATCCCGATTAACCGTCCAACCTGTCCGTACCACAACTTCCAGCGGGACGGGATGCACCGTCAGGATATTGATACCAACCCGGCGAACTATGAACCGAACTCCATCAACGATAACTGGCCGCGCGAAACCCCACCCGGGCCGAAACGCGGTGGATTCGAATCGTATCAGGAGCGTATTGATGGCAACAAAATTCGCGAGCGCAGCCCGTCGTTTGGCGAGTATTACGCCCACCCTCGCCTGTTCTGGAACAGCCAGACGCCGATTGAGCAGCAGCACATTATCGGCGGCTTCAGCTTTGAGCTCAGCAAAGTGGTGCGCACCTATATCCGCGAGCGCGTGGTCGATCAGCTGGCGCATATTGATGTTCAGCTTGCTCAAAGCGTAGCCGATAACCTGGGTATTACGCTCACCGATGAGCAACGCAACCTGGCGCCGCCAAAAGCGGTTAATGGTGTGAAAAAAGATCCGTCACTGAGTCTGTACGCAGTGCCGGGTGGCTCAATTAAAGGCCGCGTGGTCGCCATTCTGCTGAATGATAAAACCCGCGCCAGTGATGTGCTGGGAATTATGCAGGCGCTGAAAAAGCAAGGCGTGCACGCCAAACTGCTTTATTCCCGCATGGGCGAAGTGACCGCCGATGACGGCTCCGTGCTGCCGGTGGCGGCGACTTTTGCCGGCGCGCCATCGCTAACCGTCGATGCGGTAATTGTGCCGTGCGGGGATATTAACAGTCTGCTGACCAACGGCGACGCCGTCTATTACTTGCTGGAAGCCTATAAACACCTTAAACCGATCGCGCTATCCGGCGATGCGCGACAGTTTAAAGCGCAGTTGAAGGTGGCGGATCAGGGTGAGGATGGCATTGTGGAGGGCGATAACGTCAATGACGCGTTTATGACGAAACTGTTTGATTTGCTCGCTGTTCATCGCGTCTGGTCGCGCAGCAGTAAGATTGACCAGATACCGGCGTAAAAAAATGCCGGGTAAGGCGAAACCGCCCCCCGGCACTTCTTACAGATCCCTGAACGTTCCCAACCGATATCCGCGCTCGGCAATCGCATACTTGAGCGATGCCGACGTCAGCACATCCAGTTCCGCCAGTCGAGGCCAGCAGTAGGCGCTTTTACGCACGGTGTTATCAACAAAAGCGGGGTGCGCCATCACCTCCACCGACCGTTCGCCTCGGGCGGCGGAATCATCCAGCACTTTCAGGAACAGTGCTTCATCGATCCCTTCGCCATAAAACGCGCTGCTGAATCCGTCCGTTGTGGGCACAGAGAAGAATGACAGACCGTGCAGCGCCTGCACGTCACGATCCACGCGCATTGCAACCCCTTTACGTCGCGCAAATTTCGCAACAAGCGGGAAAATCGCCGGGATCATATGGACGTGATGGTGACTGTCAATGTGCGTCGGCTCCTTGCCAAACACATCAACAAAGCGGTTGAACTGACAGTCCAGCTCACGGGTAATCTCTTCGAGCGGCAGAGCATCCTGCTCCGCCAGTTCCCAAATCCACTTACCCAGCTGTCCGTCGCGAGTCAGACCTGGCATCTGCGAAAGCGGCATCCCAAGCGTCAACACAAAGTGCATGCCGACGCCCAGCGCCGGAACATCGCGGCTCAACTGCGCCGCGTGTTCAACCGCTTCACCATTAACCAGTGCCGTTGTGGAGGTCACGATCCCCCGACGGCAGGCTTCAATAATGCCGTAGTTTTGACCTCTGGAGAGACCAAAATCATCAGCATTGACGATCAGCAGGTTTTCCATTGCGCATCCCCTTAACGGTGTTTGAACTTCAGCTTCTCTATTGTTGCAGCAAAGTTCGGCAACCATTTTTCATGTGCCAGAATCATTTCACTGGCCAGTTGCTCCGCATCGCGATCAGAATGGACCAGCGGGCTGAGGTTCAGCGCCAGCAGCACGTCATTAAGCTCACCGCTTAACGCCGCATGACTGGCAGCCACTTCAAATCCTTTGATGGTGTGAATCAGGCCCATGACTTTGTCATCAAAATGGGTGATGCGTGGATGTGGTTTCGCCCCATCACGCCCCAGAATACAGGTCATCTCGATGGCCCAGTCAGCCGGAATGTTGTCGATATGACCATGATGCGGCACATTAACGTAATGCTCCGCTTGCTTATCGTTGTAAATGGCATTGATAACTTCACATGCTGCATCGGAGTAATATGCCCCGCCGCGCTGCTCCAGCTCTTTCGGTTTGACGTTCAGGTTCGGATCTTTATACAAATCGAACAGCTGCTTCTCAACCTTCTGAACGATCTGCGCACGCGCGCCGCCCTTATAGTACTCGCCCATTTCGATAGCCAGCATCTCTTTCTGCTTAAAGTAGTAAAGCAGGTACGAGCATGGCAGCAGATTCAGCGAGCGGATCAGCCCTTCGCTGAACGGCAGGTCAAAGATGTTTTTCACTGACGCCGCCGTCAGGCGACCGGAGGCCACGCCGTCGAGCAGTTCGGCAAAGCGCGATTTTCCGTTCACAATGACATCTTTGATGAACACCATGTGGTTCAGGCCGAACAGATCGATGGAGAGATCGTCGTTGTCGGTCAGTTCCAGAACGTCGCGGATAAACATCTTCATGCCAATCGGAATATTACAGACGCCGATAAAGCGTTTGAAACCCGTATGGCGGTAGACCGCCTCGGTCACCATCCCAGCCGGGTTGGTAAAGTTAATCACCCATGCGTTCGGGCAAATCTCTTCGACATCTTTGATAATGTCGAAAATGACTGGGATGGTACGCAAACCTTTGAACAGGCCGCCCGCGCCGTTGGTCTCTTGTCCCAGATAACCGTGACTCAGTGGAATGCGTTCGTCCAGTTCACGCGCCTTTAACTGACCCACGCGTAGCTGGGTGGTAACGAAATCCGCATCTTTCAGCGCCAGTCGACGATCCAGGGTTTTATGCACGGTTAAAGGCACACCGGCTTTCTCAACCATGCGCTTGCACAGGTCGAAAATAATATTCAGTTTCTCCTGACCTTCCTCAACGTCAACCAGCCATAACTCGCTAACCGGTAATTCATGATAACGTTTCAGGAAACCTTCAAGTAATTCCGGGGTATAACTGCTGCCGCCACCAATGGTTACGACTTTTAATTTCTTTTGCATAATATCTCCCTTAGCGTATCAGGTTAATCGCCTGCAAGGTATAGCGTACTCTTCCCGCTATTTGGGCAAGCAATCAAGGCAATATTCGCGGCGGGTAAAGCCGCCTAAAGTTAATTAATTACCGTCAAGTTTTTCCGGTAACTGTTCGGGGTGAACGATGTCAATTTCTTAAAGGTTTTAATAAACAGACTGGGGCTACTGTATCCGGATTCGTAAGCAATATCGGTGACAGAATAGTTGGTAATTTCCAGCTGTTTTTTTGCAAAATTAATGCGGATTTCATTAATAATTTGCACAGGTGTTTTACGATAATAACGCTGTGTCGCGCGAGTCAGATATTCCTGCGATTTTCCCGACAGTGAAACCATATTCTCCAGCGCATTTTCACTGAACTGCCCTTTATCGTGCATCAGTTCCACAGTACCGCGCAGCCATTGCGGAACATCATCCGTCACCTGCTGCTCTTCGCGATGATGGCGCAGCCGGTTCATCACATAGAATGTCACCGTTTCAATAAACTCATCAAATTCATTGTCGCGGAAGTTAAGCGAGGCGATAACCGTTTCAATCCAGGTCATAAACTCGTTTTTGACACGATAGACCTGCGATGCCACAAAGCAGAACGGTACCAGCGGCAGATAGTGCTTCTCAAAGAAGCGTCTGCTGACGCCCACATTCAGAATGCGTGTGGCACCAAATTCGTAAAAGCTCTGGTGATAGGATCCCATCGGTAAGAAGACAAAATCGCCCCGTTCAAGCAGGACGCGCTTACCGTTAATTTCCTGGTAGTAGCGGCCGGTCAGAACAATCGTGAACTCATAGTAGTCATGCTGGTGCAGACCGCTGGCGCTCTCCGTTTTGTTGTAAATGACCACGTGAAAATTCTTGCCATTAAACAGTTGCTGCTCAAGTGCGGTTTTAATTTCCATCGTGCTGACCTCCTGCTGCCTGACCTGACTTATTGCATTTTCTCGTGAAGCTCAATTAACTCCGCCACCAGCTCGCGTGCCAGCATCGACGTCATCAGGTGATCCTGGGCGTGTACCAGCACCAGGCTAACCTTCATCTTCCCTTCCCCCTGGTCACCTTCGATGAGCTTCGTCTGCACCAGGTGTGCTTCATTCAGCGCCGTACGGGACTGATCCATCATGGTTTTCGCGGCGGCGAAATCCCCCTGCTTGGCCTGCTTGAGGGCGGCATAGGCCAGGCTACGGGCTTGTCCGGAATTGATGATGAGCCCCATCACCACTTCTTCGAGATCGTTCTCTGCGCTTTCTTCTGCAACAATACTATCCAAATCTAACATTTTAAGCTCCTTGTGGCTGGCGCGGGTTTCCCCGCGCCGGTCAATCTTAGAATTTCAGTGAGAGGGCAATATCCTCTTCGCTCTCTTCTTCATCAATGATGGTTGCTGCTTTGTTCGCAATCGCCACGAATGGCATGTAAAGCAGTGTTGCAATCCCGAGGTTGAATATCGCCAGCAGGAAGGCCGCCACGCTGCCGTTGGTGTTGAAGAACGCGCCCAGACCCGCCGGCATTGTCCATGGTGCAATGTTGGTGATTGGTGGAATGATCCCCATGTAATAGGCCGTCAGGGTAATGGCTGCCAGCAGCGGCTGAATCAGAATGAACGGGATGAACATCACCGGGTTCATGATGATTGGCAGACCAAACAGGATCGGTTCGTTAATCTGGAAGATACCTGAAGGCAGCGCCAGTTTCGCCACCTGACGGTAGTCAGCACGACGAGAGACAATAAAGACCACGATGATCAGACCCAAGGTCGCCCCGGTACCGCCCAGGAAGATATAGGAGTCAAGCATCGGCTTCGCCCACACATGGAAGGTTTTACCCGCTGCCAGCGCCGCGTCAACAGAGCCGTACTGCTGGTAAAGTGCTACGTTTTCCAGTGCCCATGGGGTCATAATCCCGCTGTCCAGCGCTGCCAGTGCCAGTGAACCATGCACGCCGAAGAACCACAGCAGAGAAGTGAAAATCACATACGCCCAACCGACCACTCCACCCATTGACGCCAGCGGCGTAGAGATAGAGTCCATGATGATCTGGTGGAAGTTAGTGCCCCAGTGAGAGAGCGCCCAGGCGATAATCCCCATGATGGAAAGAATAATGAAGCCTGGAATCAACGCGGAAAATGAACGAGAAACCGAAGCTGGAACGCTATCTGGCAAACGGATAACCCAGTTTCGACGAATAATAAAGGTGAACATCTCCGCCACCACCAGCCCGATAACAATACCGGAGATGATGTTAGCTCCGCCCAGCCAGTTGGCGCCTACTGCATACGCTTCACCGACACTGTAAGGCGTCACGGTCATAAATGCGGCAACGGATAATAAACCAGCGGCCAGTGGATCCACTTTCCGCTCTTCTGCCAGCGCCATCCCTATAAAGAAAGGCGCCATCAGCGACATAATACCTAACGTCCCGTTATAGACGTTGCCGCCGATGGCTTTAAAACCGTTAAGGGTTTCAATAGTCGAAGCGTCTAACCGAATTCCTAATGAATAAAAGAAGGAACCTTCACCAAAGCTCAGAAAAACGTTGTTAATTAAAACGAACATTGCCCCGGCCAGCGTCAACGGCATTAATTTAATAAAACCGTTTTTGATGGCATTAACGTGAGGCTGCTTTCCTATTTTAACAGCAAAAGGAAGGAGTACCTTTTCAAGTGAAGCGATGACTTTACTCATAGGAAAATACCCTTAAATGCCGCAACACAAGTTACGGCGTATTGTGTGTGAAATAACTCTTTGACGGGAAAAATAAAAATTAATTAGCAGCTTTTTTAATGGCTGCAACAGCAGCTTTCAATACACCTAAACCATCAATCTTGCCGTACAGCCCTGAGTCGATCACCTCGACCGGTTTATTCGGTAACAGTCGTTGAATTTCGGGTAACATATAGGCGATTTGCGGTCCCAGTAAAACGACGTCGGCTTTCTGGCCTTTTTCGCCCGCCAGCGTCTCAGGAAACGCTTCAATCACCACAGGGACTTCATACTTTTCAGCTTGTGCACGCATCTTTGACACCAGAAGCGAGGTTGACATGCCCGCTGAGCAGAACAGGTAAATATGTTTCTTTTCCATCATAATTTCCCTCTTGTATGACTACCTGCCATCTTGCTATCACTCGACTCGCTGTCCCGGCAGACAGGTAGCTTGTGTATTGTTGTTTGTCGTTGGAGTGAGTATACGCAATGGTACAGACAGGGGATAATTCTGAACAGACTCAAATTGTCTCTCATTGACCTGGCTTGTTGACTCCCTTCACATTTCGGGCAAATAATTCGCGCAAAGAAATAAGATTTTTGTATGCATAAAAAAACCGACCCACTGGTCGGTTTGTTAACATCCTCAGATACGCAGGGTTACTACGCCTTAGGTGCCTGCGGATCGGTGTCGTATTCAGCACAGGTCTGATAGCCGGAGTTAATAACATGGCCGGTATCATCCAGGGCGACAAAGTAGGTCTCTGCCTTACCATCACGTTGACCCAGGATATAGGTCTGGCAGGTTCCTTTCGCATGGATCATGGTCACTTCAGAAGAAGGTTTACCGGCAATCGCAGCCACCTGCGAACGGGTCATGCCTTTTTTGACATCTTTAACCACTGGCTGTGTGAACTGATCTTTGGTGCGATCGTAAGCTGTACACCCTGCCAGCATAGTCAGTACTGCCGCTGCGCTAAGAATTCCTGCTACGTTCTTGTTCATATTCCGTCCTCTTGTTTATCAGCGTGTTATCTAAGCATGGAATAAAAAGTACGATTGTTCAACTTTGTGAATTACGCCAGACGAATTTCGGAAAATTCTAATAAAACAATGATAACCTGCTAAATCGCCGCAAATTAGCGCACTCAAAACTGTGATCCTTGTCGTTTCTCGCCCAAAGGGTTAGTTTTAGCAGTAAATACATTCGGTTTATGTTCTGCATATGGAGGGCATGATGGCTCTGCAACAAGAGATTATTCAGGCGCTGGGCGCGAAGCCTGCGGTAGATGCACATGAAGAGATCCGCCGCAGCGTGGATTTTTTAAAATCTTATTTAAAAACGAACCCTTTCCTGAAATCCCTGGTGCTGGGCATCAGCGGGGGCCAGGACTCGACGCTGACCGGTAAACTCTGCCAGATGGCCATTTCAGAGCTTCGCGAAGAGACCGGTGATGAGACACTGCAGTTTATCGCCGTGCGTCTTCCGTATGGCGTGCAGGCCGACGAGCAGGATTGCCAGGATGCCATTTCGTTCATTCAGCCTGACCGCGTACTGACCGTCAATATTAAAGGTTCGGTCCTGGCAAGCGAGCAGGCGCTACGCGAAGCCGGCATAGAATTGAGTGATTTTGTCCGTGGGAACGAGAAAGCCCGTGAGCGCATGAAAGCGCAGTACAGCATCGCCGGGATGACCAAAGGTGTAGTTGTTGGAACCGACCATGCAGCAGAAGCGATCACCGGTTTCTTCACCAAATATGGCGACGGCGGCACCGACATCAACCCCATTTTCCGTCTGAACAAGCGTCAGGGTAAGCAACTGCTGGCCACGCTGGGTTGCCCTGAGCATCTTTACAAGAAAGCGCCGACAGCGGATCTTGAAGACGATCGCCCTTCCCTGCCAGATGAAGCGGCGCTTGGCGTCACCTATGACAATATTGATGATTATCTGGAAGGTAAAAAACTGGATGAAGGTACCGCGAAAATCATCGAAGGCTGGTATCTGAAAACCGAGCACAAGCGCCACACGCCTATCACGGTGTTTGACGACTTCTGGAAGAAATAGAGCAAAACGGTAACCCGCATAATCTAGGCCGGGTAAGGCGCAGCCGCCACCCGGCTCTTTTTTAACCACCACACTCCTGCTACACTGTATACCTGAACAGTATAGGGAGTGGTATGTGAGCAGGCGTCAATCCGCCCCGCGTCTTGAGTTTGAAGCGGCGGCTATCTACGAATATCCCGAGCACCTTCGCCCATGGCTGGAGGCGCTGCCTAAACAGCCTGGCGTGTACATCTTTCACGGTGAGAGTAACACCCTGCCACTCTATATCGGTAAAAGCGTCAATATTCGCAGCCGGGTATTATCCCATCTCCGTACGCCGGACGAGGCCGCCATGCTGCGCCAGTCACGACGCATTACCTGGGTTCAGACCGCAGGAGAAATGGGCGCGCTGTTGCTTGAAGCCCGACTTATCAAAGAGCAACAACCGCTGTTCAATAAGCGCTTGCGCCGCAATCGTCAGCTTTGCTCCCTGCAGATAACCGCGGGCAAACCGCAGATTGTCTACGCACGTGAAGTCGATTTTTCACATGCCCCAAATCTGTATGGGTTATTCGCGAATAAACGTGCGGCACTCCAGGCCCTGCAAACGCTGGCGGATGATTTACAGCTTTGTTACAGCCTGTTGGGTCTGGAGGCAACCACCCGTGGGCGCGCCTGTTTCCGATCCGCTCTGAAGCGCTGCGCAGGTGCTTGTTGTGGGAAAGAAAGTGTTGAGGAACATCATGCCCGGCTTCTCAACGGGCTGGCGGCCATCAGTGTCGCCTGCTGGCCGTGGGAAAATGCCGTTGCCCTAAAGGAAGTGGGTGAAGCGATGACCCAGTATCACATCATCAATAACTGGCTTTGGCTGGGCGCCGTTGACAATGTAAACGACGCGGCAACCTTGCTACGCACACCCGCCGGATTCGATCATGACGGCTACAAAATACTCTGTAAGCCGGTATTAACCGGCAAATATGAGATCATTGTGCTGAGTGACCCGCCAGCCAGTTAATTTCACTGAACAATAAGGTGCCTTCAGACTCCAGCAGACGGAGAGTGTGGGTACCCTCTTCCCAGAATGCCCCCTGATCGGCGGTCAACAATTTATCCCCCAACTGCCACGCGCCGCCTAACACGAACACCACGCCGCCCCGGGAACCAAAGGTGGTAAAGGTACGATCGGCAACGCGTACTTTTGCCTGGCAGCAATCGCGCCGGGTCATGATGTTGAAATCCATTGCCATCCTTCCATCCGCCAGCAGTGCTTTTACCGGTAGATCGCCAGAAAAACTGTAAGGCTGATGCTGTTTCAGGGTATGACAGAATGCCTGACCGGCATCCAGCGTCACCTCTCCTCCCTCCAGTAACGTTATGACCCGATCAACACCGGGAAAAGAGGAGAATTCACCGTTACTGGCAATAGTCGCAATACTGGCACGCCAGTAAAAATCCCGCGTCGCGGGAGGAAAACAACAAATCTCTCGCGTTTCGCCAGCACCATTGCGCCAGAGACTGACCGGCATCTTACGGATATCAAAGAACTCCATCACCACTCCTGAATGGCACAACCTGTGCCAGGGCAAGGATATTGCTATCGTTGCTGTCTTGTTTGTTATCGTTAGGGTTTCACAGACACAGTATCGGCAGCAGAGCGGGCAGGCATTAACTGAACGTTAATAAAAATTCTAACGCCATGACTCTACAAACATTCTCTGAAGCGACTACAGGAGCATACCGCGCTCGCGGTGGCAGACAAGAGGGAAGGAAAGAAAAACCGCCGGTCCTGTCCACAGCGATAGCGCTTTTGTGGACAGGATCCCGGCGGTCTTAAGATGTTGAACCGATTATTCGGTTGGTGCTGGCATTTTACCTTCCATCGCCGGACGTTCTGTCAGACGCTTCTCAAAATTCGCATTAAATTGTTTTTTCTGTTCCGGAGTCAGAATGTTGTAGATCTTATTCTGGGTTTCCATGTGAGCCAGCATGCGGGCTTTGTGCTGCTCAGCCATTTTGTCGATCTGCGCTTCAGCTTTCGCCTTATCGAAACTATCGCTGGCGATGATGTCATGCATTGCGCGACGCTCTTCAAGCGGAGGACGTTTCATCTGGTCGCGTTCGCCTTTCCTGATATCGCGGATCTGCTGCTTCTGCGCATCCGTCAGATTCAGATCTTTAAACATCATCATCTCGTTGTGCATACCCGGCTTGCCTTTATGATGCATCATCATTTTGCCTTCAGTTGGCGCGGCAGCGGTGGTGGTCGTATCTGCGGCGAACGCCATGCTGGTAGCGCCCAGAGCCAGGGTAGAAGCAACAAACAGTGCAGTAAGTTTACGCATAATTTATTTCCTTTCTTTCAGTTATTCTTCGGCGCTATGCCGTGTTGACGAGATTAACTTTACGGGCTTTATCGTCAATTAGTCAGAGCAACGGTAAAACAATGAAAGTGTAAAAAACAAATTTTCGTCAAATGTGGAGGAAATAAGGATAAAGCGTGGAGAGTTGCAACAAAAAATAAACAACACGATGATTTTAAAGAAATTAAGCATGAGTATAGCGAAGTGAAGATTAATAATAAAGCAATTCACCAGGAATATTCTGCAAAAGAAGTGCGAACGCTTTAATCGTTAAGAAAAGGTTTTTGCTTCCCCCCTCAGAGGATGAGAGGGGAAATACTCAGGAGATTTTTTCCAGCATCAATCCGGCTCGCAAACCAAACGCCACCGACGGGTTAGGAAACAACACATATTCGGTTGTCTTCTGTACTTCATAACGATCCTCACCATCTTCGGCCAACAGGACGCCTTTACGGAACGGGGTAAAGTTGAGCGTATGTGCAGCCATATGAAGCAGGAAGGCATCGCTGCGGCGAGTGATCTGCTGCACGACCCGATACCGTTCAACGGGCTGATGCGCGTGCTCAGGAACCGTTCCTCCCAGCAGCGCCCGAAGAGCGAGATGCGTAGGTGCAAAGCGAGTCAGATCGTTCTGGCCGAACGGGAGTGCTTTTCCCAGCTCCAGAGTACACGACAGCGCAGCGAAACGTTCGCAGGTAAAGTGAGTAAACGTTCCCCCCGGTGACTGATGAAAGACCAGCGCCTCCAGTCCGGCGTCCCCCAGCCAACTCAGGAACGCTTCATCCCACGGCTGATGACGCTGCGGCAGAACACCAAAGCGAACATGGTAAGACGCGCGGATCGCCGTATGCAGATCCAGATGCCAGCGCGCAGGCCCCGCAGCGGCAAAAAACGCGCTCACGACGTTCTCCAGCCACTCTGCCCGCGCCGTTTCGTCACTCTGTGGAAATTGCGACCAGCGGCCACCGAACATACGGTTAATATCACTCACCAGATACCGTTTGTTTTGTGCCAGCGCTGGCGGGTTGCCGAGCACCACCAGCACACGACACTTAAGGGTGATATCTCCGCGATACAACGCGCGCAACAGCAGATCGACAATCTCAACGGGTGCCGTTTCATTCCCATGAATCCCCGTTGAGAGCAGCAGTGACAGATCGCTTTTTGCGGTCGGCGTCAGCTCAAGCACTCCGCGCCCCAACCAGCGCCAGTGGAATGAGGGCCCCTCCCCCTCACTTTGCTCAGGTGTTTCATCAGCCAGGGTCAGCACCAGTAGATT
This sequence comes from Enterobacter sp. DVT3837, assembly GCF_056238685.1. Taxonomy (NCBI): domain Bacteria; kingdom Pseudomonadati; phylum Pseudomonadota; class Gammaproteobacteria; order Enterobacterales; family Enterobacteriaceae; genus Enterobacter; species Enterobacter sp. DVT3837. Next base: position 1,242,975 of record NZ_JBWDLA010000002.1, read on the forward strand.
TTCCATACTCACTCCTTTAGCGCTGGAACGGATAAACCGATCCCAGTTGCAGGATTGATGTCAACGCGTCTAGCGCCTCACGACCTTCGCGCAGCAGTTGAGGGTCGACCAGGTCGGCCTGCGTTAACCGGTCACGATAGTAACGATCCACCCAGTCGTTCAGGGTGTTAAACAGCGTTTCGTTCATCATCACTGCCGGGTTAACGGCCTGCATTTCATTGTGCGTCAGTACCACGCGCAGGCGCAGACAGGCTGGACCACCGCCGTTGGCCATACTTTCACGCAGGTCAAAGACGCGCAGTTCGTCAATTGGGTTATCGGCCTTAACCAGGTCTGACAGATAACGCCACACCCCTTTATGATCCCGGGACTCTTGCGGCAGCACCAGCATCATGCTGCCATCGTCACGGCTCAACAGCTGGCTGTTGAAGAGATAGGTTTCCACTGCATCCTGCACGCTGACCGCCTGCGTCGGCACCTGAATCGGCATAAAACCCGGCACGCGTTCATGTAACGTAGCGAGCAGCTTCTCCTGATGGGCAAACGCCTGCTCATGGCAGAACAGTACCTGGCGGTTGGAGACGGCAATCACGTCGTTGTGAAACACGCCCTGGTCAATCACCTGTGGATTCTGCTGGGCAAAAATCACCTGGGAAGGATTGACCTGATTCAGGCGGGCAACGGCCTGACTCGCCGCCAGCGTCTGACGGGCCGGATAGCGGACGGGTTCGGAATGACCGCCCTCCTCACGCCCGTAAATAAACAACTGCACACCAGGGTCGCCATAATCACCTCCCAGCCGGTTATGGTTGGCAGCCCCTTCGTCGCCAAACATCGCCACCTGTGGCAGAGCCTGATGCACCGCAAAATGGTCGTCATGACTGAAAATGGCGCGCAACACGCGCTCGGTGGTTTCCGCTTCGGTGGCGCGGTGGAATTTGTTGTTCAGGTTCGCCACCGTCAAATGGACTTTTCCATCCAGCGTATCGGCTGACGGTGCGACGGTTGCCGCGTTGGCCACCCACATTGATGAGGCAGAGCTTGCCGCAGAGAGCAGATGCGGTGTCTGTGTACCCGCTTTTTCAACCACCTGCTCATCGCTGCCGGTGAAGCCAAGTTGACGCAACACTGCCACGTTTGGGCGCTCTTGCGGCGGAATAACCGCCTGCGGGAAACCGGCATCCGCCAGCGCTTTCATTTTTAGCAGCCCCTGTTTCGCCGCCAGTTTCGGGTTGGAGACCTGAAAACGATGCTTCGTCGAGGCTTCATTACCAAAAGAGAGACCCGCATAGTGGTGCGTCAGCCCCACCAGCCCGTCAAAGTTGACTTCACGCGCTTTCATGACGATCCCCTCCGGTAAAGTCCAGACCCGGATTGAGCGTTTCCGGCAGCGTCAGCGCCGGGGTTTCCAGGCTTGCCATCGGCCACGCGCAGTAATCCGCGGCGTACCACGCGCTGGCACGATGGTTGCCCGATGCCCCCACGCCGCCAAACGGTGCGGTGCTCGCTGCACCGGTCAGCGGTTTATTCCAGTTCACAATCCCGGCGCGCGCTTCCAGCAGCAGCCGATCAAACTTCTCGCGATGCGGCGAAATCAGCCCGCTCGACAGGCCGTAACGGGTGTTATTGGCCATTGCAATCGCCTCATCAAAATCGTCGTAACGCCAGACGCACAGCAGCGGACCAAAGACCTCTTCGTCCGGCACGTTGCTCGCCCCGCTCATCTCAACGATGCCCGGCGTAAGCAGCGAGGCACCCGGCTGAACCTGCTTCGGTTCGAGCAGCGTTTTCGCGCCGCGCGCGACGTGATCCTGCCAGGCCTTCAGCACATTCAACGCCGCCTGCTCGGAAATCAGACCGCCCATAAACGGCTGCGGGTCGGCATCCCACGTTGCAGGTACCAGACGCGCGCTCACTTCAACCAGCCGTTTCAGGAAGGCATCCCCCTGCGCACCACGTTTTACCAGTAAGCGACGGGAACAGGTACAGCGCTGTCCGGCGGTAATATAGGCGGACTGAATGGTCAGATGCACGGCAGCGTCAATATCGTCAGGATCTTCCACGATTAGTGGATTGTTACCGCCCATCTCCAGCGCCAGAATTTTTTCCGGCTGCCCCGCCAGCTGGCGATGCAACTGATAGCCCGTTCCGGCGCTGCCGGTAAACAACAGACCGTCAATATCGCTCAACGCGCTCAGCGCCTGACCGGTTTCACGCCCACCCTGTACCAGATTCAGCACGCCTGGTGGCAATCCAGCTTGTTCCCACAGCTTCACCACCGCCTCACCGGTTAATGGCGTTAACTCGCTCGGTTTGAAAATCACTGTATTGCCCGCCAGCAGTGCGGGCACAATGTGACCATTCGGCAGATGCCCCGGGAAGTTGTACGGACCAAACACCGCCAGCACGCCGTGCGGACGGTGGCGCAGCGTGGCCGCACCGTCCGGCATCACGGTGTGCTGTTCACCGGTACGGGTGTGGTAAGCCTTCACCGAAATGGCAATTTTGTTGATCATCGCCGTCACTTCGGTTGTTGCTTCCCAGCGCGGTTTACTGGTCTCAGAGGCGATGATGCGCGTCAGTTCGGCTTTGTTCACCTCCAGCAAACCGGCAAACTTTTCAACAATGGCCTGACGCACGGCGAAAGGCTGTTTTGCCCACGCCGGAAACGCGCGGCGCGCGGCATGACAGGCTTGTTCAACCTGCGCGACGCTGGCGTCATTCCCTTTCCAGAGCACCTCTTTTCCTACCGGATTGGTCTTTACGCGCTGTTCGCCTTCGCCCGTGACCCAGTCACCGTTAATCCATAATGTCATGCTGTTTTCTCCTCAGGGCAGAGACGCACCAGGCGAACCGTATCGCCGGCGTTACATTTCAGGGCATCCAGTTCTGCAGCCGTCAGCACCAGACGTTCACATTTCGGGTTGGTACGCACCAGCATGGCGCGGAAGTTGGTGTAATTCTCGTTCGACACCAGACATGCCGGCCAGTCACCCGGCGCAGGCTGACCTTCAGCGACCTCAACCAGCCGGCTTTTACGAATCGCACGCACGCGGTCGATATCGCACTCAAGCGTTGGCCCGCCGTCAAAGATGTCGACATAGTTACGGTAGCGGAAGCCCTCTTTCTCCAGCACCGCGCGGGCGGGCGCGGTTTGCGGATGCACTTCGCCAATCACCGCCTGCGCTTCCGGGGTTAAGAAATGGGTATAGATAGGATGCTTCGGCATCAGTTCGGCAATAAACGCTTTCTGACCGGTACCGCAGAGATAGTCCGCCCGGCTGAACTCCATCGAGAAGAAGCGCTCGCCCAGGCTCTCCCAGAACGGTGAGTAGCCGGTGTCGTCGATCACGCCGCGCATCTCGGCCACTACCTTTTCGTTAAAGCGATCGCGGAAGGCGGCCATAAACATAAAGCGTGATTTAGAAAGCAGGTAACCGTTGCCCTCTTTGCGCCACGCCGGGTCGAGGAACAGCGTGCAGAGCTCGCTGGCGCCCGTGTGGTCATTACAAAGAAACAGCGTCGGCAGCGCGTTATAGACGTTCAGCTCTTTCGAAGCATGAACCATCGTGCCGACGCGATAGTTGTACCACGGGTCGTTTAACCCAACAGCCACTTCGATGGCGCAAATCCCGGCAACAGCACCGGTGTCGGTATCTTCAAGAACGAACACATAACCCTGTTCGCTTTTTGGCAACGTCCCCTGCCAGGTGTGCAGGGCGCGCTCAATGCGCGCCGACAGTGTTTTTTCGTCGGCGGGAAGTGAGGTCAACCCACCTCCCGTCTTACCGGCAAGCTGCATGAGCCCGGCGAGATCGCCGCGCTCAACGGGACGGATGACCATCATGATGACACCCCGGATTTCACATGTTCGCAGGCCAGCGCAAAGCGATCTAAACCAGTTTGCACCTCTTCCTGGCTGACAATCAGCGCAGGAGCAAAACGCACCACGTTGGCACCGGCAATCAGCACCATTACGCCCACTTTTGCCGCTTCCTGTGAAATAAGTTTAGCTTTTCCGGCAAACTCGGCGGTGAGCTCGCAGCCGATTAACAGCCCCAGACCGCGAATTTCTTTGAACAGGCCGGTCTTACTGTTGATGGCATTCAGGCGTTCAACAAACCAGTCGTGACGCTGCTTAACGCCTTTCAACACCTCAGGGGTGTTAATGATGTCGAGAACCTGTCCGGCCACGGCTGTGGCCAGCGGGTTACCGCCGTAAGTGGTGCCATGGGTCCCCACGGTCATCACGCTGGCGAATTTATCGGTGGTCAGCATTGCCCCAATCGGGAAGCCGCCGCCCAGCGCTTTGGCAGTCGAAAGGACGTCCGGCGTCACACCGTAGTGCATGTAGGCATACAGTTCACCGGTACGGCCCACCCCCGTTTGCACTTCATCAAAAATCAGTACCGCATTATGACGATCGCACAGTTCGCGCAGCCCCTGCAGGAACGCTTTTTGCGCCGGAAGCACGCCACCCTCGCCCTGCATCGGCTCAACAATTACCGCGCAGGTGGTGTCGTTGATCAGCTCGCTGGCTGACTGGAGATCGTTATAGATACCGTGACGAATATCGGGTGGCAGCGGTGCAAAATCCTGCGAATAAGAAGGCTGACCGCCCGCGCTGACGGTAAAGAGCGTGCGACCGTGGAAGGCGTTCTTAAACGCGACAATACCGCTTTTGTGCGTGCCAAACTTGTCGTGTGCATATTTGCGCGCCAGCTTCAGCGCCGCTTCGTTCGCTTCTGCCCCCGAGTTACAGAAAAAGACTTTTTCGGCAAATGTTGCGTCGATCAGTTTTTTCGCCAGACGCAGAGCGGGCTCGTTGGTAAACCCGTTGCCTGTATGCCAGAACTTCGCCGCCTGGTCATTCAGTGCCTGACGCAGTGCCGGATGAGCATGGCCCAGCGCGTTCACCGCAATCCCACCTGCAAAGTCGATATACTCTTTACCCTGCTGGTCCCACAGGCGTGAGCCTTCCCCACGAACCGGAATAAAAGCCGCCGGAGCGTATACTGGCATCATCCATTCATCGAAATTTTCACGCGTAATTGACAGAGACATAGCGACCTCATCCGGTAAATAAAAAGTTATTTGAATGTTAAATAATTGAGTGTTTGCACTGTGAATGTAGATTGCAGCCTTCGTGCCAGCCAGCGATAAAAATGCATAAACGGGTTGAGCCAACAGAATATCAATAAGTTACAACATGGAGTTATTCACTATTAGCGCATAAAAAGTGAATATTTTTACGACAGGCGGCGCTTTGCCGCATGAAAATAAGAAAGAGTATGCAGAGGCCAAATATAATTCTGGAATTGTGATCGCTCGCGAAATTTATCTGTCATTTATGCCCTGTTTGAGGGCGATACGCGTCAGAATGGTGCAAATATTGCACCACTGGCATTATCTGTCGCAGTTATTGGTCAATCCCCGTAACAGTTGACGCAAATTCTGCTACCATCCATGCACTATTCACCTTGCACTGGCAGCGACTATGAAATTTGTCTCTTTTAATATCAACGGCCTGCGTGCCCGTCCTCATCAGCTTGAAGCTATCGTTGAGCAACATCAGCCAGATGTGATCGGCCTGCAGGAGACAAAAGTTCACGACGACATGTTCCCCCTCGAAGAGGTGGCGAAACTCGGCTACAACGTCTTCTATCACGGACAGAAAGGCCACTATGGCGTTGCGCTGCTCACTAAAGCGCCACCGGTATCCGTCCGCCGCGGCTTCCCTGGCGATGGTGAAGAAGCACAGCGTCGCATTATCATGGCGGAAGTGCCTTCTGCACTCGGGAATATCACGGTCATTAACGGTTACTTCCCGCAGGGTGAGAGCCGTGACCACGAGACAAAATTCCCGGCCAAAGCAAAGTTCTACCAGGATCTGCAGGACTACCTGACCACCGAACTGAAAAAAGAGAATCCGGTGCTGATCATGGGCGATATGAATATCAGCCCGACGGATCTCGATATCGGTATTGGCGAAGACAACCGCAAGCGCTGGCTGCGTACCGGCAAATGCTCCTTCCTGCCGGAAGAGCGTGAGTGGATGGCGCGTCTGCTTGACTGGGGTCTGGTGGATACGTTCCGCAGTGCCAACCCGGAAACACAGGACCGCTTCTCCTGGTTTGACTACCGCTCAAAAGGCTTTGATGACAACCGTGGCCTGCGTATCGATCTGCTGCTGGCCAGCTCGCCGCTGGCAGAGCGCTGCATTGAAACCGGTATCGACTACGATATCCGCAGCATGGAAAAACCGTCCGATCACGCGCCGGTCTGGGCAAAATTCAAGCTGTAATCACGTGTGAACATTCGAAAAAGACTCTTCCTGTGCGCCCTTCTGGGCGCATTTATTCTGACATTTATCGCGCTTCCTCCGGGCACACTTTCCCTGGATGGAATTAAAACTCACCAGCAGGCGTTACTCTCTCATGTTGAACACGCGCCGCTACAAAGTGCGCTGATCTTTTTTGCGCTCTATGTGGTGGTTTCCGCCCTGTCGATACCCGGCGCGGCGATACTGACCCTGCTGGGTGGTGCGCTGTTTCCTCTGTGGGAAGGCACCATACTGGTCTCGTTTGCCTCAACGCTTGGTGCCACGCTGGCGATGCTCGCCAGCCGTTATCTGCTGCGCGACTGGGTCCAGCGGCGGTTTGCTCAGCAGATGAAAACGGTAAACGCCGGCATGGCGCATGACGGCGCGGGCTACCTTTTTGCTCTGCGTCTGATGCCGCTGTTCCCGTTTTTTCTGGTGAATTTGCTGATGGGTCTTACCCGCATTGGGCTACGTCGTTACTGGTGGGTCAGCCAGCTCGCCATGCTGCCCGCCACGGTTGTCTTTCTGAACGCCGGGCGCGAGCTGGGAAAAGTGTCAACGCTGCGCGATATTTTGTCGCCGGGTATGGTATTCGCCTTTACACTACTGGGGTTATTACCGCTGGTCACACGCCGGCTATTTACCCGTTATACCCCTTCGTCTAAAAAGTGAGGCATTATGCGCCGTGTGCGTTTTTGCACGTTTCTGACCAGCCTGCTGCTGGCAACCCCTTTGTATGCCGCAGACAGCTGGCAATCCATCCAACAACTAGCCAAAGGCCAGACGGTCTGGTTTAACGCCTGGGGCGGCGATCCGGCGGTAAACCGCTACCTTGAGTGGGTAAGCGGTGAGATGAAAACGCACTACGCCATTACCCTCAAAATTGTCCCACTGGCAGATGCCGCCGATGCGGTAAAACGTATTCAGACGGAAGCCAGCGCTGGACGTAAGACCAACGGATCAGTCGACCTGCTGTGGGTTAATGGCGAAAATTTCCGCACATTAAAAGAGGCTAACCTGCTGCAAACCGGATGGGCAGAGTTGCTACCAAACTGGCGCTATGTCGATCCCCGCAAACCCGTAACGGAAGATTTTGCTGTTCCCACTGACGGGGCGGAATCGCCGTGGGGCGGCGCGCAGCTGACCTTTATCTCACGCACAAAGAGCATGCCGACGCCGCCGGAGGATCCGCAGGCGTTGCTGGCTTACGCGCGGCAGTATCCGGGTAAAGTCAGCTATCCTCGCCCGCCCGATTTTACCGGGACGGCGTTTCTTGAGCAGTTGCTCCTGACACTTACCACACAGCCGGATGCGCTGCAAAAGGCACCCGATAACACCTTTGCCCAGGTAACAGCCCCGCTTTGGGATTACCTCGACAAACTCCACCCACTCCTGTGGCGCGAAGGCAAAGACTTTCCCCCTTCGCCAGCACGTATGGATGCCCTGCTTGCCAGCGGCAGTCTGAACCTGTCGCTGACCTTTAACCCGGCACATGCGCAACAAAAAGTCGCCAGTGGTGAACTGCCAGCCGACAGCTACAGCTTTGGTTTTCACACCGGGATGATCGGTAACGTCCATTTTGTCGCCATTCCGGCTAATGCCAGCGCGAGCGCAGGTGCGAAAGTGGTCGCCAATTTCCTGCTTTCACCGCAGGCGCAAATTCGCAAGGCTGACCCGGCTATCTGGGGAGACCCGAGCGTACTGGATGTAAAATTACTCCCCGAAGGTGAAGCGAAACAGTTGCAAGCCCACACGCCTGAAGGGCTACCGAAGATACTGGCTGAGCCGCAATCGGCCTGGGTTAACGCGCTGGAGCAGGAATGGCTGCGTCGTTACGGCACCCGTTGAGTTGGCTTGTCTGGCTGGCAATGGCGGCCATCTATCTGCCGATCCTGCCCGCTGGTGCGATGCTGCTCGCCCCGGCATTTTCGGTGACTCACTGGCAGTCGCTGCTTAACGACCCGCAACTGCCTCAGGCGACCGTCGCCACGCTGGTCTCAACGCTCATTGCGACGCTGGGTTCCTTGCTAATCGCCCTTTCCCTGCTGGCGCTTCTCTGGCCCGGCAAACGCTGGCGGCGTCTCAACACGCGCCTGCCGTGGCTGTTAGCCATTCCCCACGTGGCGTTCGCCACTAGCGCTCTACTGCTATTCGCGGAAGGTGGTCTTTTTTACCAGGTCTGTACCGTCTGTACACCTGTGCTGGACCGATACGGTGCAGGGCTGGGCCTGACGCTCGCCGTCAAAGAGAGTGCGTTTGTGCTGTGGGCTATTTACGCCGTACTGCCGGAAAAACGTCTTGCACAGCAAAAAGTTGTGCTGCAAACCTTCGGTTATGGACGTTTTCAGATACTCAACTGGCTGCTCCTTCCGGCTATCGCCCCAGTCCTCGGGGCGGTGATGCTGGCCGTTCTTGCATGGTCAATTTCGGTCGTGGATGTGGCAATCGTTCTTGGGCCAGGCAACCCTCCCACGCTGGCCGTGCTGGCCTGGCAGTGGCTCAGCCAGGGCGACGCACAACAACAAACAAAAGGGATGCTGCTATGCCTGCTCATCCTCCTGCTGTTGGCTGCACTTGCCGCGCTGGGTTACGGTGCCTGGAAGGCATGGCGTCGCACGCTTTCGGATCTGCCGGGGACGCGTCGCACGTCTCCTGTCCCACTGCCCGAGCGGTCGATAAGCAGGCTGTTACCCGCGTGCGGCGTACTTTGCGTAGCAGTACTGCTGATGCTGGTACAGCGGGACGAGATGGGCTCCCTGGGTACCAGCCTTTCCTTCGGCCTGCTTTCCAGCCTGATTGCCCTGGTCCTCATTTTTCTCTGGCTTGAATGGGGGCCGCAGCGAGGTACGTTGTGGGTGTGGTTACCCCTCGCCCTTCCGGCGCTACCGCTCGTCACCGGGCAATATTTTATTGCGTTGCGACTGGGTATCGACGGGCAGTATGTCGCCGTGCTCTGGAGCCATCTGCTGTGGGTGTTACCGTGGATGCTGCTGGTGCTGCAACCCGCCTGGCACAGGATCGATCCCCGGCTTATCCTTACCGCCAGAACGCTCGGCTGGCGACGGGTAAAAATCTTCTGCCTGCTGAAATGTCCCCTGCTGGTGCGCCCGGCTCTGCTGGCTTTTGCCACCGGTTTTTCCGTCAGTATGGCGCAATATATGCCAACGCTCTGGCTGGGCGCGGGCCGTTTCACCACGCTCACCACGGAGACCGTCGCACTCAGCAGCGGGGGCAGTATCCCGGTTCTGGCTAACCGGGCGCTGGGGTTATTGCTGGTCACGGGCATGGTGTTCGGCCTTGCCGCACTGCTATCACGGCTCGCGGGCCGCTATCGTCAGGGATTACGTTAATGCTGAAGGTAAACGATCTCACCATCGAACCGCTTTTCCGCGAGGTCAATTTCTGTGTGCCTCGCGGAGAGATTGTCACCCTGATGGGACCATCTGGTAGTGGGAAATCGACCCTTTTTGCCTGGATGGTGGGCGCGCTGTCCGACGATTTCCAGGCCCAGGGCGAGTTATGGTTAGACGAGCGCCGCTGCGACAGGCTTCCTGTAGAATCCCGCGGGCTGGGTATTCTCTTTCAGGATGCCCTGCTGTTTGACCACTTCACTGTTGGTCAAAATTTGATGCTGGCATTACCCGAGCGGATTGTCGGACGCGCACGGCGGGATGCGGTCGAGCAGGCCCTGAGTTCCGCCGGGCTTAAAAACCACTACGCCAGCGATCCGGCGACTCTCTCCGGCGGGGAGCGTGCCAGGGTCAGTCTGCTGCGGGCACTGCTCGCTGAGCCGCAGGCGTTACTGCTCGATGAACCGTTCGGGCGCCTCGACAAAACGCTACGCGCGACGTTTCGGACATGGGTGTTTGACGTTGTCCGGGCACGCGGCATACCGGTTATTCTGGTCACGCATGATGAGGAAGACATTCCACCCAGCGGTGAAGTGATTGCGATTTCTCGCTGGCAATAATGTGCTAACGCAATGTTTTACATTTCGGGAGAGACGACAATGCCCCCCTCTTTTACTGACGTCAGGTTATACGATGAAACGTGTTTCTCAACTGACCGCGCTGGCTCTGTTTTGCAGCCTCGCTTCCCTTTCCTCTCTGGCGGCTGAAATGCCTGACACAATGACGCTGTCTCAGCTTCAGGAACAGCACGGTGCGGTGATCGACACCCGTGCCAGCGCCTTTTATAACGGCTGGCCACAGTCGCTAAGCGGCACCTCCGGCCATGAACCTGCCGCGCTCAATCTTTCAGCCTCCTGGCTTGACGCAATGAGCGACGAGCAGATTGCTATCTGGGCAAAACAGCATCACCTTACGCCCGCAACCTCCCTCGCACTCTACGGCGGCGATAACACAAACCAGGCCGTGAAAGCCCATCTGGAGAAATCCGGATACACTCATGTTTCGCTTCTCAGCGATGCCCTGCAAACGCCTGCTCGTCTACAGCGCCTGCCTCACTTCGAGCAACTCGTCTACCCACAGTGGATCCACCAGCTCCAGCAGGGTAAACCCGTCACTGCCGTTCCGGCGGGAGACTGGAAAGTGATCGAAGCTGCCTGGGGTGCGCCGAAATTTTATCTGCTGAATCACATTCCCGGTGCGGGCTACATCGACACCAACGAAGTGGAAAGCGAGCCGCTGTGGAATAAAGTCTCTGACGACAAGCTGAAAGCGATGCTGGCAAAGCACGGTATCCGTCATGACACCACGGTCATTTTGTATGGCCGTGATGTGTATGCTGCCGCGCGCGTGGCGCATATTATGCTGTATGCAGGCGTGAAGGATGTCCGTATTCTCGATGGCGGCTGGAAAGCGTGGTCAGATGCGGGTCTGCCCGTCGAACGCGGTATGCCTGCAGAGGTGAAACCTGCCGCTGATTTTGGTGCGCCGATCCCCGGTCAGCCGCAGCTGATGGTGGATATGGAGCAGGCGCGCGGGATGTTACATCGCAAGGATGCCTCGCTGGTCAGCATTCGCTCGTGGCCGGAGTTTATTGGCGAAACCAGCGGCTATAGCTACATCAAACCGAAAGGTGAAATTGCCGGTGCCCGCTGGGGTCATGGCGGAAGCGACGCCACTCACATGGAGGATTTCCATAACCCGGATGGCACCATGCGTAGCGCCGACGACATCGCCAGCATGTGGAAAAGCTGGAATATCCTGCCGGAACAGCATGTCGCATTTTACTGCGGTACCGGCTGGCGAGCCTCTGAGACCTTTATGTACGCCCGGGCGATGGGCTGGAAGAACGTCGCCGTCTATGACGGCGGCTGGTACGAATGGAGCAGCCACCCGCAAAACCCGGTCTCAACCGGCGAGCGCGGGCCCGAGAGTTCCCTCTAAGAATTGAGTGACTTCAACGTCACATAACCGCTCCAGATGCGCGTTGTGGTGGTCAGCCAGCACAACGCGCCGAATACCCACGCGAAAAGCGTAAAGTGCGCCGGAAACAGGCAGCACAGTACAAACAGCGCAATGGTCTCTGTCCCTTCTGTTAAACCACCGATGTAATAAAACGATTTGTGCGCGTAGCCCGGGTTGTCGATATCGTGTTTCGCCGCCAGCGCGGCGAAGGCCAGAAAGCTGCTGCCGGTGCCGATAAAGGCGAACAGCAGCCAGGCGGCGGCCAGCGCATTCTCTTCGGGAGCTGCCAGTGCAAAGCCAAACGGCACCAGGGCATAGAACAGAAAATCGAGAGCGATATCGAGAAAGCCTCCAGAATCCGTCAGCCCTCTCCTCCGTGCCAGCGCGCCGTCCAGACCATCCAGCAGGCGGTTAAATACGATGGCGACAAGCGCGGCAAGATACCAACCGAGGGCCAGAAACGGTAGCGCCAGCACGCCCACGGTAAACCCGGCCACGGTTAATCCGTCGGGCGTAATACCGGGTTTATCCAACCAGGCCGCCAGCCGGTTAAGGGCAGGCTTTACCCGAGGATGGATATGTCGATCAAGCATGCGGCTTTCCTTTTAACGTGTCGCACAGTCCCTGCGCCGGGATATCGAGAGCGGCGTTGAAGCGGGCGGAGAGATTTTGAAACGCAACCAGTGCCGTCATTTCGGTAATCGTCTCATCGGTGAAAAGACGTTTGAGGTCGCGTTTGAGCGCCTCATCCACCTGCGGCGGCGTGGCGGTAACGGCCTCAGCGTAGGCCAGCGCCGCGCGCTCCTGCTCATTGAAAAGCGCGGAGTCACGCCAGTGGCTGACGGCCTGGACTTTATCCAGCGCGCCCACGCGTTCGGCAAGGCGCAGACTGTTGGCATCAATACAAAAAGCACAGTGGCATATCTGCGACACCCGCGTCATCAGCAGCGAGCGCAGCACGGGCGTCAGGCGTGCATGACGCCGTTCGAGGAAACCGACAAACAGCGCCACCAGCCAGAAAAGACGCGGCATACGCCCCCACCATCGCGTGGGGTTAAGCACCACACCGAAGTGTTTTTTCTGCATGGCGGCAATCGGTTTTAAACTCGCCGGAAGGGTTGAGATGGGCACTACCCAGGTGGAGGTTTCTTTCACCTGATTCTCCTGATGACTGGACTCTGACAAAGGGCAAGATAATATGGTGGTTTTCGCTTTCAAGTATTGACGACCATGCTTAAAACAGTCGATGTCGTTGCGGCAATCATCGAAAAAGACCATAAAATTTTACTCGCGCAGCGCCCGGCCCATGCTGACCAACCCGGTATGTGGGAATTCGCTGGTGGAAAAGTTGAAGCCGGAGAGACACAACCCGAGGCGCTTGTCCGTGAGTTGTGGGAGGAGCTCGGTATTCAGGCCCAGCCGGGGCAGTATGTGGCAAGCCATCAGCGGGAAGTTTCGCAGCGGTTAATCAACCTTCATGCCTGGCACGTTCCCGCGTTTAGCGGTGATCTGACGGCGCACTACCACAGTGCGCTGGTGTGGTGTACGCCTGAAGAGGCGTTCGACTACGCCCTGGCCCCCGCGGATATTCCCCTGCTGGAAGCCTTTATTGTTTTACGCGACGCCAGACCAGCGGGTTCGTGCTGATCGTGCGCTCATCGCGCTGGCACTGCAACAGGACGCCATCCGCCTTCACTACAGCCCCTTCCGAATAGTTCTGATCCTGATAGATGCAGCACTGATTACAGGGCTGGGCACTTTGCCCGCTGGAGCTAAAGACCTCCGGCGGCACATTCACCTGAACATCCGGGCGAATACGGTCAGCCTGGGCACCTGCGGTAAACATCAAACATAACGCGGTCATCACGTAACGGTTCATAGACTTGCCTTCCTGTTGTGTTCTGTTAACAACTATAACGGTTAACCGAAGCAGAACCTTTAATTTATCTCGTCATCGCTTTTTGTTATGACGCGCTGCGTATGATTAATTTCCCTTTCCGCATGAATTTCTGCTTGCCTGACAAAGCGGTGCGGGTGGTATAGTCAAAAAAACAACACAAATCGCATAAGCAATAATCATAAAACACCATAAGGGGTTCTTATATCTATGGATCAGACACGTTCTCTGGAAAGTTTCCTTGCCCATGTTCAACAGCGCGACCCGCATCAGAGTGAGTTTGCGCAGGCCGTACGTGAAGTGATGACCACTCTGTGGCCCTTCCTTGAAGAAAACCCGCGTTATCGTCAGATGTCTCTGCTTGAGCGCCTCGTAGAGCCAGAGCGCGTGATCCAGTTCCGCGTGACCTGGGTGGATGACCGCAATCAGGTCCAGGTCAACCGCGCGTGGCGCGTGCAGTTCAACTCCGCCATCGGCCCGTTCAAAGGTGGGATGCGCTTCCATCCTTCGGTGAACCTGTCGATCCTGAAATTCCTTGGCTTTGAGCAGACGTTTAAAAATGCCCTAACCACCTTGCCAATGGGCGGAGGTAAAGGCGGAAGTGATTTCGACCCGAAAGGCAAAAGCGAAGGCGAAGTGATGCGCTTCTGTCAGGCGCTGATGACCGAACTCTATCGCCATCTTGGTCCGGACACCGACGTCCCGGCGGGAGATATCGGCGTGGGTGGCCGAGAAGTGGGCTTTATGGCCGGAATGATGAAAAAACTCTCCAACAACAGCGCCTGCGTCTTTACCGGCAAAGGTCTGTCGTTTGGCGGAAGTCTGATCCGCCCGGAAGCGACCGGGTACGGCCTGGTTTACTTCACTGAAGCCATGCTCAAGCGTCACGGCTTAGGCTTCGAAGGCATGCGCGTCGCGGTATCGGGCTCCGGCAACGTGGCGCAGTACGCAATTGAGAAAGCAATGCAGTTTGGCGCTCGCGTGGTGACCGCCTCTGACTCCGGCGGTACGGTGGTGGATGACGCGGGCTTTACGGCTGAGAAGCTGGCGCGCCTGTGTGAGATCAAAGCCAGCCGCGACGGGCGCGTGGCGGACTATGCCCGGGAATTTGGCCTGACCTGGCTGGAAGGCAAGCAGCCGTGGGGCGTGCCGGTGGATATCGCCCTGCCGTGTGCCACGCAAAACGAACTGGACGTCGACGCCGCACGCACGCTGATTAGCAACGGCGTGAAGGCGGTGGCTGAAGGCGCGAATATGCCGACCACCATCGAAGCGACCGATCTGTTCCTGGAAGCAGGCGTGCTGTTTGCACCGGGTAAAGCGGCGAACGCGGGCGGCGTGGCGACATCAGGCCTTGAGATGGCGCAAAACGCCGCACGTCTCGGCTGGAAAGCAGAGAAAGTGGATGCGCGTCTGCACCATATCATGCTGGATATTCACCATGCGTGTGTGGAGTACGGCGGTGAGGCATCACAAACCAACTACGTGCGCGGCGCGAATATTGCCGGATTCGTTAAGGTGGCGGATGCAATGATTGGGCAGGGTGTGATTTAAGTTTTTCGCCGGGTGGCGGCTACGCCTTACCCGGCCTATAAACTCATGCCGCGCTCTTCTTCTTTTTAAAGGGTTTCTTCGCGCCAGCACCTGGCGCAACCATCCCTCGGAACCGCTTCACCGGCGTGCTGCGCGCCTGATCGATCAGCTGATAAAGCGTCCCCACCAGCGGCTGCATAAAGTCCTGATAGCGGCACTGCTTTTCGCTGATTTGCGTCAGCACGGACTCCCAGTGCGCCGTCATGTCTGGCCTTGCCGCCAGCTCAGGCAGCGAATGAATCAGTGCGCGTCCAGGCTCCGTTGAATGGATGTAACGCCCTTTTTTCTCCAGAAAACCGCGCTTAAACAGCAGTTCTATAATACCTGCACGCGTTGCTTCGGTACCCAATCCGTCGGTTGCTCGCAGGATCTTCTTCAGATCTTTATCCTGCACAAAACGGGCTATTCCCGTCATGGCTGAAAGCAGCGTCGCATCCGTGAAATGGCGTGGCGGCTGGGTTTGACGTTCAACCACTTCGCCCTTCTCACACAGCAGTTCGTCATCTTTGGCGACGACAGGCAGCGGCGTGCCGTCGTTCTCTTCATCACGCTCTTTGTTCCCCAGCAGCGTACGCCAGCCTGCTTCTGCAAGGAAACGCGCTTTGGCGACAAACTTGCCTTTGGCAATCTCCAGCTCAATAACGCACTTGCGGAACACCGCGTCCGGGCAGAACTGCATCAGGTACTGACGGGCAATCAGGTTATAAACCTTCGCTTCGTTATCGGTCAGATTGACGTTGCTGGCGCGCGCCGTCGGGATAATCGCATGGTGAGCATCCACCTTTTTATCGTCCCAGCAGCGGTTATGGGTATCCGGGTTCACCGCCGGTTGCGGCAGCAGATCCGGCGCGTGGACGCTAATCGCGTTCATCACCGCATGACGTCCGGCAAAGTGCTCTTCCGGCAGATAACGGCTATCTGAACGCGGATAAGTGATCAGCTTGTGGGTTTCGTAGAGCTTCTGGCAGATGTCCAATACGTTCTGCGCGCTGAGACCAAAGCGCTTCGCGGCCTCGATCTGCAGGGCTGATAGCGAGAATGGCAACGGCGCAGGTTCTGATTCCCGTTTATCGTTATAGCTGGTGACAATTGCAGGTTGACCGGTGATCCGGTTAACCACATGATCCGCGAGCGGACGGTGCAGCAGTCGCCCCTCTTCGTCCTGATACGATTCACAGGCATCGCTCGGCTGCCAGACAGCGGTAAAGCGTTCGTCTTTAGGCGTGACGATATGCGCTTTCACTTCAAAGAAATCTTTGGCGACAAAGTTCTCAATCTCCTCGTCGCGACGCACAACAAGCCCCAGCACCGGCGTTTGCACACGGCCCACAGAGAGCACGCCCTGATAACCCGCGTTACGCCCAAGAATGGTATACGCACGGGTCATGTTAATCCCGTACAGCCAGTCCGCACGGGCGCGGGCCAGCGCGGAGACGCACAGTGGGATAAACTCGCTGTTGGCGCGCAGACGGGAGATCGCTCGTTCAACGGCCTGCGGGTTGAGATCGTTAATCAGGCAGCGCTGCACCTGCTGACGCTTTTCCGGTGCCAGTTCCAGATAGTCCAGCACTTCATCGACCAACAGTTGCCCTTCTCTGTCCGGGTCACCCGCGTGGACGATTTCAGTGGCCTCATGCAGGAAGCGCTTGATCACGTTGAGCTGTTTGGTGACCGAAGGCCGGGGTTGCAGGCGCCATTTCTCTGGCACAATGGGCAGATCGTTCAGATTCCAGCGGGCATAGCGGCTGTCGTAGACATCCGGCTGCGCCTGCTCAAGCAGGTGACCAATACACCAGGTGACCACCTGCCCGTTGCCACATTCGATAAAGCCATCGCCTTTGCGATGCGGTTTAGGCAGCACATCGGCGATGGCTCGCGCCAGACTCGGCTTTTCGGCAATAAACAACCGCATCGAATTAACGGATCTCAATCATCGGTCGGCCACCGCGCGCGGTCACCAGCTCACCGATCGCCGTCAGGGTAATACCAAATTCGGCGGCAGTCGCCTGTACCTCTGCTTCGGATTCCGGTGTGACCGCCAGCAGCAGGCCGCCAGAGGTTTGCGGATCGCACAGCAGGTTACGCCATTCTTCAGGCATCTCGCCCATCAAATGACCATAGCTGGCGAAGTTGCGCTGAGTACCGCCCGGGACCGCGCCCTGAGCAATATACTCTTCCACGCCAGGCAGCTTCGGCACATCCTGATACCAGACCTGCGCCTGCACGCCCGCCCCCTGACAGACCTCGGAAAGATGCCCCAACAAACCAAAGCCGGTCACGTCGGTCATCGCCTTCACGCCGTCAATGTTGGCGAAAGCCGCACCGGCGAGGTTCATCTGGCACATGACTTCCGTTGCCAGCCCTTTGTGCTCCGGTTTGAGCAGGGATTTTTTCTCAGCGGTAGTGAGTACGCCAATGCCCAGCGGCTTGGTAAGGAACAGTTTGCAGCCGGCCTGCGCAGTGCTGTTGCGCTTCACGCGTTCAGTAGGAACCACGCCAGTGACGGCGAGGCCAAAAATAGGCTCAGGCGCATCAATCGAGTGACCGCCGGCCAGCGCAATCCCCGCCTGCTGGCAGGCAAAACGCCCACCCTCGATCACCTCGCGGGCAACTTCCGGCGGGATGGTGTTGATCGGCCAGCCCAGAATAGCAATCGCCATAATCGGCTTACCGCCCATGGCGAAAATATCGCTGATGGCGTTGGTGGCCGCAATGCGCCCAAAATCGAACGGATTGTCGACAATCGGCATAAAGAAGTCGGTGGTACTGATAATGCTGGTGCCGTTACCTAAGTCATAAACTGCAGCATCGTCGCGCGTTTCATTGCCGACAAGCAGGTTCGGGTCGACAAACTTCGCCTGTTCACTGTGCAGGATGGTCTCCAGCACTTTCGGGGAAATTTTACAACCGCAACCGGCTCCGTGGCTGTACTGCGTTAAACGAATGGTTTGCTCGCTCATGGACGTCTCCTGTCATCTCAATCGCGCTATGGTAGCGCTCATTCCATAAAGAGGTAAGTATGACTGTCTGAATTCTGCGGCAGATGCTCAGAATCCAGACAGTTTAGCGTGCGTTATCAGAAACGGCTGACGAAAGGCGTGGTGTCCGGCACGCTGATGGTGCTGGAGGCTTTAAGCTGTGGAGTGCCGAGGTAGAGGAAACCGACAATTTTGTCATGCTCACCGCAATCAAAACCGTCACGAACCACCGGGCTTTCGGTTAATGCACCGGTGCGCCAGATACCGTTAAACCCTTGCGCGACGGCAGCCATTTGCATCGCCATCACCGCACAGCCTGCGGACATTTCCTGTTCCCAGACCGGCACTTTATGGTCTGGCTGGCATTTTGCCACGACGGCGATGATCATCGGTGCGCGGAACGGGGCACTGCGCGCCTTGTCGATACCTTTCTCATCCTGTCCGGCGGCAATCGCGCCCTGCTCCAGCAGCTGGCTGAAACGATCGTGGCCTTCGCCTTCAATCACAAAGAAGTGCCACGGCTGCAGCGTGCCATGATCCGGGGCACGCATGCCGGCACGCAGAATGTTCTCCAGCTGCTCGCCTGCCGGGGCAGGTTCGGCCAGACGGGAAGCGCTACGGCGGTTAACAAGCAGTTCGAGTGCGTCCATTGGTTAACTCCTTTCTTGAAATTTACTCACAAAATTAACACGACGGCAGATTTTGTTACAGCCTGGCAGGCGATTCCTGCTGACAAGTGGCGGTTGGGTCATTACGATAACCCAACATTACCGTCCAGTGGCGACGGAAACAGTCATTTTCTGGTTAGGGAGAATACATGCGAACCCTTTGGCGAATCTTTGCCGGTTTCTTTAAATGGACGTGGAGACTGCTCAACTTCGTCCGCAACCTGGTGATGAATATCTTCTTCATCTTCCTGGTTCTGGTTTGCGCGGGCATCTGGATGCACATCAGCAGTGCAAATCAGGCTCAGCATTCAACGCGCGGCGCGCTATTACTCGATATCACCGGCGTGATTGTTGATAAGCCGTCCACAAGCAGTCGCCTGAGCGTGATTGGTCGCCAGCTGTTTGGCGCAACCTCAGACCGCCTGCAGGAAAACTCCCTGTTTGATATTGTCGATACCATTCGTCAGGCGAAAGACGACCGTAACATCACGGGGATCGTGCTGGATCTGAAAGATTTTGCCGGAGGCGATCAGCCATCCATGCAGTACATCGGTAAAGCCCTGCGCGAATTCCGCGACAGCGGCAAGCCGGTGATTGCCGTAGGGGACAGCTACAGCCAGGGGCAGTATTACCTGGCGAGCTTTGCTAATAAAATCTGGCTCTCCCCGCAGGGCACGGTGGATCTGCACGGCTTTGCCACCAATGGTCTGTACTACAAATCCCTTCTCGACAAGCTGAAAGTCACCACCCACGTCTTCCGCGTCGGTACCTATAAATCTGCCGTTGAGCCATTTATTCGCGATGATATGTCCCCTGCCGCCCGTGAAGCCGACAGCCGCTGGATTGGCGAGCTGTGGCAGAACTATCTGGGCACCGTTGCCGCTAACCGCCAGATTACGCCTGAGCAGGTGTTCCCTGGCGCGCAGGGCGTGCTGGATGGCCTGCGTAAGGTTGACGGTGATACCGCGAAATATGCGCTTGATAACAAACTGGTTGATGCTCTGGGCACGAGTGCCGAGATTGAAAAATCCCTGAGCAAGCAGTTTGGCTGGAGCAAAGAGGATAAAAATTACAGCGCCATCAGCATGTATGATTACTCAACGAAAAAGCCGGATGACAGCGGTGACAGCGTCGCCGTGGTGTTTGCCAACGGCGCCATCATGGACGGTCAGGAGACCCCGGGTAACGTGGGCGGTGATACTACCGCGTCACAAATCCGCGATGCTCGCCTGGATCCGAAAGTGAAAGCGATCGTCCTGCGGGTGAACAGCCCTGGGGGCAGCGTCAGTGCTTCAGAGGTGATCCGCGCTGAACTGGCAGCAGCGCGTGCCGCAGGCAAGCCGGTCGTCGTATCAATGGGTGGAATGGCCGCCTCTGGTGGTTACTGGATCTCAACGCCAGCCAACTACATCGTGGCCAACCCAAGCACGCTGACCGGCTCGATTGGCATCTTCGGGGTGATCAACACCGTGGAAAACAGCCTTGATTCGCTGGGTGTGCACACCGATGGCGTTGCCACCTCTCCGCTGGCGGATGTGTCGGTGACCAAATCCCTGCCGCCGGAAGTTTCTGAGATGATGCAGCTCAGTATTGAGAATGGCTACAAACGCTTTATCACTCTGGTGGCAGATTCCCGTAAAAAGACGCCGGACCAGATAGACCAGATTGCACAGGGTCACGTCTGGACCGGTCAGGATGCGAAGAGCAACGGCCTGGTCGACAGCCTGGGCGACTTCGATGACGCGGTGAAGAAAGCCGCTGAGCTGGCGAAGCTCAAGCAGTGGCATGTTGAGTATTACCAGGATGAACCGTCGTTCTTTGATCTGGTGATGAACAGTATGTCCGGCTCGGTTCGCGCCATGTTGCCTGAGGTATTGCAGGCGTACCTGCCTGCGCCAGTGGTGACTGCCGCCAAAGCGATGAAAGCAGAGAGCGATAAGCTCGCGGCCTTTAACGATCCACAGAGTCGTTACGCGTTTTGCCTGACCTGCGCGAACGTCCGTTAAAAACCGTCCCCTCTTCCTGCGAAGAGGGGATTTTTTTCTTTTGAAGAACAAGAACTCACTACCATGCAGAAGAAATCGATTTATGTAGCCTACACTGGCGGTACCATCGGTATGCAGCGCTCTGAAAACGGCTATATCCCTGTCTCCGGCCACCTTCAGCGTCAGCTTGCGTTGATGCCAGAATTCCACCGTCCGGAAATGCCTGACTTTACTATCCACGAATACGAGCCGCTGATGGACTCCTCCGACATGACGCCGGAAGACTGGCAGCACATCGCGGATGACATTAAAGCCCATTACGACCAGTACGACGGTTTCGTGATCCTGCATGGTACAGACACCATGGCCTTTACCGCCTCGGCGCTCTCCTTCATGCTGGAGAACCTGAGCAAGCCGGTTATCGTTACCGGGTCGCAAATCCCGCTGGCGGAGCTGCGCTCCGACGGGCAGATCAACCTGCTTAACTCCCTGTACGTGGCGGCGAATTACCCGATTAACGAAGTGTCGCTGTTCTTTAATAACCGTCTGTATCGCGGCAACCGCACCACTAAAGCCCATGCCGACGGTTTTGACGCCTTCGCCTCCCCTAACCTGCAGCCGCTGCTGGAAGCCGGTATTCATATCCGTCGTCTGGGAACGCCTCCGGCACCGAACACCGCCGGCGAGCTGATTGTGCATCCGATTACTCCGCAACCGATTGGCGTGGTCACCATTTACCCGGGAATCTCCGCCGACGTGGTGCGCAACTTCCTGCGTCAGCCAGTAAAAGCGCTAATTTTACGCTCCTATGGCGTGGGCAATGCGCCGCAGAACGGCGAGTTCCTGAAAGAGTTGCAGGAAGCGAGCGAACGCGGAATTGTGGTCGTGAACCTGACCCAGTGTATGTCCGGAAAGGTCAACATGGGCGGCTATGCCACCGGTAACGCGCTGGCGCATGCTGGGGTGATCAGCGGCTTCGATATGACCGTTGAGGCAACGCTGACTAAACTTCACTATTTACTGAGTCAGGATCTGGACATTCAGTCCATTCGCAGCGCGATGATGCAAAACCTGCGCGGCGAACTGACCCCGGACGAATAAGGAGTGCTCATGAAGCAACGCGCCCTGCTACTGGTCGATTTGCAAAATGATTTCTGCGCGGGCGGTGCGCTGGCCGTCGCCGAAGGTGACAGCACCGTTGACGTGGCAAACACGCTGATTGACTGGTGCAAAGCTCGCGGTGAAGCGGTTGTCGCAAGCCAGGACTGGCACCCGGCTAACCACGGCAGCTTTGCCAGCCAGCACAGCGTTGAGCCTTTCACTCTGGGTGAACTCGACGGATTGCCGCAAACCTTCTGGCCGGATCACTGCGTGCAGCAGACGGAAGGCGCAGAGCTGCATCCGCTCCTGAATCAAAAAGCCGTCGATGCGGTGTTCCATAAAGGCGAGAACCCGACTATCGACAGCTATAGCGCGTTTTTCGATAACGGGCATCGCCAGAAAACAGCGCTGGACGCGTGGTTACGTCACCACGAAATCACGGAGCTGGTTGTACTGGGTCTGGCAACGGATTACTGCGTGAAGTTCACCGTGCTGGATGCGCTCCAGTTAGGTTATACCGTCAGCGTCATCACCGACGGCTGCCGAGGGGTGAACATTCAACCACAGGACAGCGCCCAGGCGTTTATGGATATGGCCGCTGAAGGCGCGACGCTGTATACGCTCGAAGACTGGCTCGAGACGCAGGCGTAGTCTTTTAAGCCGGGTGGCGCTGCGCTTACCCGGCATTTCTTCCCCAATCCCCATAAAGTGAACTCCCTCGCATCCTCAGCGAAGCGGCAATGCTATTCTCCTCAGGTTGTTTTTTCGCCACGCCTTTTCCGTGGCGTGGTTAATTTTATTAAGTCAAAGAGGAACTTGTATGAAACGTTTGCCCTTGCTGGCAGCATTACCCTTGCTTTGCGCGTCACTTGCTTCCGCCGCACCCCTGATGTCCGTGGGCTACTTTAACGGGGGTGGCGATGTCACCGCCGGACCGGGTGGTGATATCAATAAACTGGACGTTCGCCAGATCACCCACCTCAACTACTCGTTCGGTCTGGTCTATAACGACGAAAAAGACGAAACCAACGCCGCGCTGAAAGATCCGGCGAAATTGCATCAGATCTGGCTATCGCCAAAAGTTGCTTCCGATCTGGCCCTGATCCCTGCCCTGCGAAAACAAAATCCAAACCTTAAAGTGCTACTCTCCGTTGGCGGCTGGGGGGCGCGTGGCTTCTCCGGCGCCGCGGCAACCAAAGAAACGCGCGCGGTATTTATCCGCTCCGCACAGGAGATTGTCGACAAATACGGTCTGGACGGGATCGATCTCGACTGGGAGTATCCGGTCAACGGCGCCTGGGGGCTGGTTGCCAGTACGCCTGCCGACAGGGATAATTTCACCGCCCTGCTGAAAGAGATGCGGTATGCCTTCGGGCACAAAAAGCTGGTTACCATCGCGGTAGGCGCCAATGCGGAAAGTCCGAAAAGCTGGGTGGATGTGAAAGCCATTGCGCCCCTGCTCGACTACATCAACCTGATGACCTATGACATGGCGTACGGTACACAGTACTTCAACGCCAATCTGTACGATTCCAGCGCCTGGCCGACGGTGGCTGCCGCAGACAAGTACAGCGTCGATTTTGTGGTTAATAACTATCTTGCCGCCGGGTTAAAGCCACAGCAAATGAACCTTGGGATCGGTTTCTATGGCCGCGTGCCGAAACGCTCTGTTGAACCAGGTATCGACTGGAGCAAACCGGATGCACAAAAAAATCCAGTGACCCAGCCGTACTTTGGGGCTCAGGAGATCGGGTTATTTAAGTCACTCGGCTACGACCTGACCAAAGATACTTACGTGAAGTACAACGATATCGTGAAGAAGCTGTTGAACGATCCGCAGAAGCGTTTTACCGAGCACTGGGACGATCAGGCGAAAGTGCCGTGGCTCTCGGTGAAGGGCACCGATGGCAACGCGCTGTTTGCGATTTCGTATGAGAACCCGCGTTCCGTTGCGATCAAAGCGGACTACATCAAAGAGAAAGGTCTCGCCGGGGCGATGTTCTGGGAGTATGGGGCTGACGACGAAAACCTGCTAGCGAAACAGCTGGCGGAGTCGCTCGGGATCCCACACAAGTAGTGAGTCAATCAAGCCCTCTCCCGGTGGGAGAGGGTTGCGTGAGGCGCACCGTTATTGCATTTTCATTGTCGCAATCGGCTTCTGCGTGATACCAAAGTCTTCTTTCAATTCGCGCTTACTCTTCATCACCATCTGACCCTGGGTGTCGATAGTCATGTGCTGCGCATCCGTGTTATTGCGCGCCTGCCACAACATCACCAGTTGCAAACTGTTCTCTTTTTGATCCGGGGTAAGCGCAACGCCATCAGGCCATTTTCCCAGTTCTACGGCGGTAACCAGACGCTGATAAATTTCCGGCGTCATACCGTTAATCATGTCATCAATATTCACGATCTCTCCTTTTCAAAGGAATAATTTGCTGAATCGTTTTTTCAACCTTTGATCTGGTCGCCGTTTTCGTCATCGGTAAAGCTCATAGAGGCTGAGTTCACACAGAAACGTTCACCCGTTGGCTGAGGGCCATCCGGGAAGACATGACCAAGGTGCGCGTCGCAGTTTCCACAACGAATTTCGGTGCGCACCATGCCGTGTGAGGAATCTGTCAGATAGCGGATTGCGTCATCGCTTACCGGCTCATAAAAGCTCGGCCAGCCGCAGCCGGAATCAAATTTCGTTTGGGAATTGAACAGTGGGGCATCGCAGACCAGACAGTGGTAGACGCCGTCTCGTTTGTTGTGCAGTAAACGCCCGGTGAATGGCGGTTCTGTTCCGTGATTCTGGGTCACGTAAAACTGCATTTCTGTGAGGTTTTTTTTCAAATCGTCAGGGTTACGTTGGTTCGACATATGCTTACATCTCGCTGTAGAAACAGACATCTTTTAACCCGGATTCTAACAAAACATTAACACCCTTGCGTGCACTTTTGTTCTAAACTTATGTGTCGCGAAAAAGCGGTCAGGCAATTGTGATCTTGTTCACATTTTTATCCTGTGAGGACTTTAAAATCCCGGGCGCAGCCCCCATTTGGTTGCAAGCTCAAAGGGAAAGTGAGGCGAGTCAGTCGCACAAACGTTAGTCACAGGATTGATTTGTCGCAATGATTGACACGATTCCGCTTGACGCTGCGTAAGGTTTTTGTAATTTTACAGGCAACCTTTTATTCACTAACAAATAGCTGGTGGAATATATGACTATCAAAGTAGGTATCAACGGTTTTGGCCGTATCGGCCGTATTGTTTTCCGTGCTGCTCAGAAACGTTCTGACATCGAAATCGTTGGTATCAACGATCTCCTGGACGCTGAATACATGGCGTACATGCTGAAGTACGACTCAACTCACGGTCGTTTCGACGGCACCGTTGAAGTGAAAGACGGCCACCTGGTTGTTAACGGCAAAACCATCCGCGTTACTGCTGAGAAAGACCCAGCTAACCTGAAATGGAACGAAATCGGTGTTGACGTTGTTGCTGAAGCAACCGGTATCTTCCTGACCGACGAAACTGCGCGTAAACACATTACCGCGGGTGCGAAGAAAGTTGTTCTGACTGGTCCTTCCAAAGACAACACCCCAATGTTCGTTCGTGGTGCAAACTTCGAAACTTACGCTGGCCAGGATATCGTGTCTAACGCATCCTGCACCACCAACTGCCTGGCACCGCTGGCTAAAGTTATCAACGACAACTTCGGCATCATCGAAGGTCTGATGACTACTGTTCACGCGACCACCGCTACTCAGAAAACCGTTGATGGCCCGTCTCACAAAGACTGGCGTGGCGGCCGTGGCGCGGCTCAGAACATCATCCCATCCTCTACCGGTGCTGCTAAAGCTGTAGGTAAAGTACTGCCAGAACTGAATGGCAAACTGACTGGTATGGCGTTCCGCGTTCCAACTCCTAACGTATCCGTTGTTGACCTGACCGTTCGTCTGGAAAAAGCTGCTTCTTATGAAGAAATTAAGAAAGCAATCAAAGCTGCTTCCGAAGGCGCAATGAAAGGCGTTCTGGGCTACACCGAAGACGACGTTGTATCTACCGATTTCAACGGCGAAGTGTGCACTTCTGTGTTCGATGCTAAAGCTGGTATCGCACTGAACGACAACTTCGTTAAACTGGTATCCTGGTACGACAACGAAACCGGCTACTCTAACAAAGTACTGGACCTGATCGCTCACATCTCCAAATAAGTTGGGATGAGTGCTTGATCCAAAAAGGCGACTACGGTCGCCTTTTTTATTGCTTTAAAGACAGAGGATTGCGTAATGATTAATAAAATTTTTGCACTTCCGGTAGTCGAACAACTTACCCCTGTGCTCTCCCGCCGTCAGATCGACGGTGCCGATATTATCGTCGTTGACCATCCGCGCGTAAAAGCCTCCGTAGCGCTGAACGGCGCCCACCTCCTCTCCTGGAAACCTGAAGGAGAAGTTGAAGGTTTGTGGCTGAGTGATGCAACCTCTTTCAAAAAAGGGGCCGCGATCCGCGGTGGCGTGCCGATCTGCTGGCCGTGGTTCGGCCCGTCCGCGCAACCGGGTTTGCCTTCTCACGGTTTTGCCCGTAACCAGCAGTGGACGCTGAAAGCGCATAATGAAGATGACAACGGCGCAGTGCTGACCTTTGAGCTGCAGGCTAATGATGAAACCCGCGCCCTCTGGCCGCACGATTTCACCCTTTACGCCCGCTTTAAGCTGGCTAAAACCTGTGAAATTGAACTGGAAGCCCATGGCGAGTTCGAAACCACCTCTGCCCTGCACACCTATTTCAACGTGGGTGATATCAACGCAGTGAAGGTGAGCGGTCTTGGCGATACCTTTATCGACAAAGTGGACAACGCCAACGAAGGCAAGCTCAGCGACGGGGTACAAACGTTCCCTGATCGTACCGACCGCGTATATCAGCATCCGGAAGCGTGCAGCGTGATCCACGACGGAGCCCTGAACCGCGGAATTGAAGTGGTTCACCACCATCACAGCGACGTAGTGGGCTGGAACCCAGGTCCAGCACTTTCTGTTAGCATGGCTGACGTTCCAGACGATGGTTACAAAACCTTCGTCTGCGTAGAAACGGCTTGCGTGACGACGCCGCAGAAAGCCAGCGAAGAAAAACCGTCTCGTTTAGGGCAAACCATTCGCATTGTTAAGCGTTAATCTGGTTGCACCAAGATAAAGCAAACGGGGCGCTTGCGCCCCGTTTTGATGCACTGACTGCACCGTATTAATGCACAATCAGAACTTGTAGGTCACACCAACAGAGAAAATGCCCGCCCAGGACTTGTCGACCATTGGGCTATCTTTCACTTCGTCGCTCAGACGCTCGTAACGACCAGTACCGTATACGTTCCAGTCACCGAGGAAGTTGTAGCTCGCGGTCAGCTCCAGGTACGGATCCCAACCATCATCTGCGCTGTAGCTTTTCAGACCGCTACGACGGGACTCGTTTTTAGAAACGCCATAGTAGTAGTCGTTGTAGTTCTCACTGTTGTACTGCACACCAATACCTGGCGTCAGGGTCAGCGCACCGTTGGTGTAGCGATAAAGCCACGCCAGATCCCAGATAAAGCCGTTGCTGTTATCCAGTGTATCTCCCGCCAGCGCGGTACGCAGGAAGCCATACTGGGTGTTATGCACATAAGAGATACCGGCCATCATGGTGCTCTTACGCTTGTCGAGCTGACGCAAGGCGTGACTGTCACTGTCACCTGGTTTGAAGTGCGTCGGATCGTAGTAGGCCATGATCGAGAGCTTATCGGCCGTATCGTTCCACAGATAATAGCCGCCGCCCAGACCGCGGAACCAGAAATTATCGCCTTCATAGGTGACAACCGGAACGGGGTAAAGATCACGGTCATACTGTTTGTATGGGCTGTTAATGACGCCAACGCCCGCCCCAACCGTCCACTGACTTTCCGCCTGTGCGGTGCTAACTGCGGTTACGGCGAGTACGCCTAATGCCAGAAGTTTGAGTTTGGTCACAATCCATTCTTTCCTGTAGTCAAATAATCAGCGGGTGAAGTGTAACCGCCAGACCCGTACTTCCCCAAATTTTTTGCCTGCTAATCACTTTGATTAACCCGTTATTTTTCATTTTTCAGATGACAGGCCGTTTTCATTTATATGACCACCAGGTGAAGAATGCCCTTATGACTTATATCGGCAATGGAAATTTTTGGATGAGTTATTGATATGTCATTGAAATTAGATTTTATCGGCATGCAAGTTTTGCAAATGCCATCTACGCTTTAATTTAAGAAGAGTTTTCCTGAACACCCTGCGGTTCTTAGCGTCTGACCTGGCACACAGGTTGCTGCTCTGGCAGTGAGGTGCGAGAGATTCTCTTCCGGGAGCCTCCACTACTCATACGAACGGCTCTTATCCTGTGCTAAAAAACGAAAGGACGGCATGCCATGAATATATTCGATCACTATCGCCAGCGCTATGAAGCTGCCAAGGACGAAGAGTTCACACTGCAGGAGTTTCTTACCATCTGTCGGCAAGATCGCAGTGCCTATGCCAATGCGGCAGAACGGCTATTAATGGCTATTGGTGAGCCAAACATGGTTGATACTGCCCTGGAACCCCGGCTTTCCCGTCTCTTTTCGAATCGGGTGGTCGCCCGATATCCGGCGTTTGAAGAGTTCTATGGTATGGAAGATGCCATCGAACAGATTGTCTCGTATCTGAAGCATGCCGCCCAGGGTCTGGAAGAGAAGAAACAGATCCTCTATTTACTGGGTCCAGTGGGGGGTGGTAAATCATCTCTGGCTGAACGCCTGAAATCACTGATGCAGCGCGTCCCTATTTATGTGCTGAGTGCGAACGGAGAACGCAGCCCGGTAAACGACCATCCGCTGTGTCTGTTTAACCCGCAGGAAGATGCGCAAATTCTGGATAAAGAATTTGGCATCCCGCGTCGTTATCTTGGCACTATTATGTCGCCGTGGGCGGCAAAACGTCTGCATGAGTTTGGTGGCGACATTACCAAATTCCGCGTAGTGAAAGTGTGGCCATCCATTCTGGAACAGATTGCCATCGCCAAAACGGAACCCGGCGATGAGAACAACCAGGACATCTCAGCCCTGGTGGGGAAAGTCGATATTCGTAAGCTGGAAAACTTTGCGCAAAACGACCCGGATGCCTATGGCTATTCTGGCGCGCTGTGCCGGTCAAACCAGGGGATCATGGAATTCGTAGAGATGTTTAAAGCACCGATTAAAGTGCTGCATCCTCTGCTGACAGCCACCCAGGAAGGTAACTACAACGGGACGGAAGGTATCTCCGCCCTGCCGTTTAACGGCATCATTCTGGCACACTCAAACGAATCAGAATGGGTGACCTTCCGTAACAACAAAAATAATGAGGCGTTCCTTGACCGTGTTTATATCGTCAAAGTGCCTTATTGCCTGCGGATCTCTGAAGAGATCAAAATTTACGAGAAACTGCTTAACCACAGTGAGCTGGTACATGCCCCTTGCGCGCCCGGTACTCTGGAGACCCTCTCACGCTTCTCCATCCTGTCGCGCCTGAAAGAGCCGGAAAACTCCAGCATCTACTCGAAAATGCGCGTTTACGATGGTGAAAGCCTGAAAGACACCGACCCGAAAGCGAAGTCGTATCAGGAATACCGTGATTACGCCGGGGTCGACGAAGGGATGAACGGTCTGTCTACGCGTTTCGCGTTTAAGATCCTCTCCCGCGTCTTTAACTTCGACCATGCGGAAGTGGCCGCTAACCCGGTTCATCTGTTCTATGTACTGGAACAGCAAATCGAACGTGAGCAGTTCCCGCAGGAACAGGCTGAACGCTACCTTGAGTTCCTGAAAGGCTACCTGATCCCGAAATACGCCGAGTTCATTGGCAAAGAGATCCAGACGGCCTACCTGGAATCCTATTCAGAATACGGGCAGAACATTTTCGACCGTTATGTCACCTATGCTGACTTCTGGATCCAGGATCAGGAGTACCGCGACCCGGATACCGGCCAGTTGTTTGACCGTGAATCCCTGAACGCAGAGCTGGAAAAAATCGAGAAGCCTGCCGGGATCAGCAACCCGAAAGACTTCCGCAACGAGATTGTGAACTTCGTGCTGCGCGCCAGAGCGCATAACAGCGGACGTAACCCGAACTGGACCAGCTACGAAAAACTGCGCACGGTTATTGAGAAGAAAATGTTCTCCAATACCGAAGAGCTGTTGCCGGTTATTTCGTTTAACGCCAAAACCTCAACCGATGAGCAGAAAAAGCACGACGACTTTGTCGACCGTATGATGGAAAAAGGCTACACCCGCAAGCAGGTTCGCCTGCTCTGCGAATGGTATCTGCGTGTGCGTAAATCGTCTTAAAACAAGTGCCCGGTAGGCACTCGCGCTTACCGGGCCTACAAAATGCAAGTTGGCAAATGCAGTACGGGGGGTATATGACCTGGTTTATTGACCGGCGTCTTAACGGCAAAAACAAGAGCACGGTGAACCGCCAGCGCTTCTTGCGCCGTTATAAAGCGCAAATTAAACAGTCTATCTCCGAGGCCATCAACAAACGCTCGGTGACTGACGTCGACAGCGGCGAATCTGTCTCCATCCCTACCGATGACATCAGCGAACCGATGTTTCATCAGGGGCGTGGCGGACTGCGCCATCGCGTACACCCAGGTAATGACCACTTCGTTCAGAACGACAGAATTGAGCGTCCTCAGGGCGGCGGCGGTGGTTCAGGAAGCGGTCAGGGACAGGCCAGCCAGGATGGTGAAGGTCAGGACGAGTTTGTCTTCCAGATTTCGAAAGATGAATATCTCGACCTGCTGTTTGAGGATCTGGCGCTGCCGAATCTGAGAAAGAATCAGCATCGTCAGCTTAACGAGTACAAAACCCATCGCGCGGGCTATACCGCCAATGGCGTACCCGCCAATATCAGCGTCGTGCGTTCATTGCAGAATTCACTGGCGCGACGCACGGCCATGACGGCAGGTAAACGTCGCGAACTGCGCGAACTCGAAAGCAACCTGAAAGTCGTGGAAAACACGGAACCGGCACAACTGCTGGAAGAGGAGCGCCTGCGTAAAGAGATTGCTGAGTTGAGGGCGAAGATCGATCGGGTGCCGTTTATCGACACCTTCGACCTGCGCTACAAGAACTACGAAAAACGTCCGGAGCCGTCCAGCCAGGCCGTGATGTTCTGTCTGATGGACGTCTCCGGTTCAATGGACCAGGCCACCAAAGATATGGCGAAGCGTTTTTATATTCTGCTCTACCTGTTCCTGAGCAGAACCTATAAGAACGTGGAGGTGGTCTATATTCGCCACCACACGCAGGCCAAAGAGGTGGATGAGCATGAGTTCTTCTACTCCCAGGAGACCGGGGGAACCATTGTATCAAGCGCACTGAAGCTAATGGATGAAGTGGTAAAAGAGCGTTACGACCCGGCGCAGTGGAACATTTATGCCGCGCAGGCCTCGGATGGCGATAACTGGGCAGATGACTCGCCGCTGTGTCATGAAATTCTGGCGAAGAAAATTCTGCCCGTCGTGCGTTACTACAGCTATATCGAGATTACCCGTCGTGCGCACCAGACCCTGTGGCGGGAATATGAACATCTGCAATCTATGTTCGATAACTTTGCCATGCAGCATATCCGTGACCAGGATGACATCTATCCGGTGTTCAGGGAGCTGTTCCACAAGCAATCTGCAACCAGCAATGCCTGACCCTACAGCCAGCGAATTCGCTGGCTGTTTTCTTTCGACCCTGTTCATCCCGTGCTAATGTAGAAAACTGCATACTGAATTATCACCGGGAAAATCGTTATGTCTGATGACGTTATTGGGACAGGGACTCACCAGCAGCTGATCGCTTTACTCACCGAACAGGGCGCGCGGTTTCGCGTCATGGAGCACGAGGCGGTCGGGAAATGTGAGGCGGTGAGTGAAATTCGCGGGACCGATCTCAGGCAAGGCGCTAAAGCTCTGGTCTGCAAAGTAAAGGGAAACGGTGTAAAAAAACACGTTCTGGCGATCCTGGCCGCCGATCTGCAGGCCGACCTGAGCCAGCTTGCCAGCCATTTTGGCGGATTAAAAGCGTCTCTCGCCAGCCCGGCCGAAGTTGATACTCTGACCGCCTGCGTTTTCGGCGCTATCCCGCCTTTCAGCTTCCATCCCGATCTGACGCTGGTTGCCGACCCGCTGCTGTTCGAGCGTTTTGACGAGATCGCGTTCAACGCCGGTCTGCTGGATAAATCTGTGATTATGGATACCCAGGATTATCTGCGTATCGCCCGTCCTGAGCTTGTGACGTTCCATAAGGCCTAATCACACAGGCTGGCATTTCTGTCAGCCTTTTCTTTCCAGAAACAGAACAGAGGCAACGAGAATAACGGCAATTGCGAAAAACGACGAGGAGATAATTAACGTCTCAACAAACATGTGATCGTTCATGATAGCGACCCCTTTTGCGATTTCTGTCTTCGTTTTAATCCGCGGAAATGACAAGGTTATGACAGTGATGAGATCTTTTAAAAACTGTCCTCCGCCGTTTTTCCGCGTAAAGTAAGCAGGATGATTTTTTTGGCAAGGATTCCCTATGTTTGACCCTACTCTGCTCATTCTTCTGGCGCTCGCCGCGCTCGGCTTTATCAGCCATAACACCACCGTCGCCATCTCGATTCTGGTGCTTATCATCGTGCGCGTGACGCCCTTAAACACCTTTTTCCCGTGGATAGAAAAACAAGGCCTCACTATCGGGATAATCATACTTACCATTGGTGTGATGGCTCCCATTGCCAGCGGTACGCTGCCTGCCTCAACGCTGCTGCACTCGTTTGTAAACTGGAAATCGCTGGTGGCGATTGCGGTCGGTATTTTTGTCTCGTGGTTGGGGGGGCGTGGCGTCACGCTGATGAGCAGTCAGCCCTCGCTGGTGGCGGGTCTGCTGGTGGGAACCGTGCTGGGTGTAGCGCTTTTTCGCGGCGTGCCAGTGGGCCCGCTGATTGCAGCGGGGCTGGTCTCACTGTTTATTGGGAAGTCGTAGTCAGGTTAGCCATATAACGTGCCGGTGTCTGGCCAAGCCCCTTCCTGAACATGGTGATAAATGCGGTGGTAGAGTCATAGCCCAGTGTCTGTGCCACCTGCTGTACCGACTTCCCGCTAATCAAATGCTGTAGCGCCACAATTAGCTGCAGCTGATGACGCCAGCGGCGAAAGCTTAAACCGGTTTCTTTCACCACCAGCCGCGCCAGATTGCGTTCGCTCATGGCAAAGTGGCTCGCCCACTGTGCCAGCGTCTGCCAGGCGGCAGGTTCTTCCGCCATCTTCTCACTCATCAGCCGGATTTTGGGATGAGGTGAAACGGGTAACTGCAAATGCTCCTGACGCTGCAGCGGCAGTTCATCAAATAAGACATCCACCAGGCGTGACGTAGCCGCAAGATGAAGCTGCTCACGCGATTTTTCTGCCAGAGATAAAATCAGTTCCCGTACCAGGGGAGAGATTTTCAGGGTGCAGCAGCGATCGGGCAAACTGGCAGCACCAGGTTCAATGAATAAAAAACAGAGCTGTGCTCCCGGCGTAGCCCTGTTACTGTGCGGCATCTGGCCGGGGATCCAGACAGCATACTGAGGCGGTACCATCAGCATGGCATTTTCTACTTCGCAGGTGATAGCACCACCAAGGGCCAGAATCAGCTGCCCCTTACGGTGATGATGCAATGGAATATATTGTTCCTCCGCCACCACGCGAATGCGGAACGCGACGGCCGCATCGTGCTGGCTATCAGGATCGTAGCCATCCAGTCCCAGACCGATCATCATGTTGTCCGATATTAGCGATAAACTGTCATTTTAGCCTGATTTCAACCACTGAGAAAATCGGTATTGTGTGCCCTCGCTTGAACGTATGAGAACACAATGACAACTGCTATTCGCATCTCTGGAAAACAAAGCGCGCTGTTGATTGCAGGCATCCTGATGATTGCCACCACGCTGCGCGTTACCTTCACCGGGGCAGCCCCGCTGCTCGACGCTATTCGCCTTGATTATGGCTTAAGCACGGCACAAACCGGTCTGCTGACCACCCTGCCTCTGCTGGCTTTTGCGCTTGTCTCCCCGCTCGCCGCAGGTGTCGCCCGGCGTATCGGCATGGAGCGAAGCCTGTTTATCGCCCTGCTGCTGATTTGCGCCGGGATTGCGGTTCGCTCCCTGCCCTCGGCAACGTTGCTTTTCACGGGTACGGCGGTGATTGGCTGCGGTATTGCGCTGGGGAATGTTCTGCTGCCGGGATTAATTAAACGTGATTTTCCAGGTCAGGTAGCCCGTCTCACCGGGGCCTATTCCCTGACGATGGGGGTCTCTGCGGCGTTAGGCTCTGCGCTGATTGTTCCTCTGGCACAAGGTGACGCTGGCTGGCATGGCGCACTGCTGATGCTGATGGTGTTTCCGCTGATCGCGTTGCTGCTCTGGCTGCCACAGTGGCGTCAAAAACACGTCGCGACGGTAACGGGCGCTGGGGCGTTGCATAATCGCGCGATCTGGCGCTCTGCTCTCGCCTGGCAGGTGACGCTGTTTTTGGGGATTAACTCGCTGATTTACTACGTTATCATCGGCTGGCTGCCGGCGATATTACTCAGCCACGGATACAGCGAAGCACAGGCCGGCTCGGTGCATGGTCTGTTACAGCTCGCCACCGCCGTACCTGGTCTTGCTGTGCCGTTGATCCTCCACCGTCTGAAGGATCAGCGGATAATCGCCGGGGTTGTGGCCCTCATGTGTGCAGTCAGCGCGGCAGGATTGTGGTTCGTACCTGAGATGGCAGTCCTGTGGACACTGGTGTTCGGCTTTGGCACCGGCGCAACGATGATCCTCGGCCTGACGTTCATCGGCCTGCGCGCCAGCTCTGCACACCAGGCGGCGGCGTTATCCGGTATGGCGCAGTCAATTGGCTATCTGCTCGCTGCCTGCGGTCCACCGCTGATGGGAAAAATTCACGATACTGCGGGAGACTGGCGCATCCCGCTTCTGGGCTGTGCGTTGGCTGCGGTAGCCATGGCTGTCTGCGGTATGCTCGCCGGGCGTGACCGGGAGATCACGCCCCGTTAAACATTGTGGCGGGCCGTTGGGCCTGCTTTTTTAGCCGCGCGCCGCGCGCAGCATCGCCTGTACCAGTACCACCGGGCGACCTTCCAGTGCCGCACGCTCATGCTGGAATAAGGTGATCACAAAGAAGGGGTGGGTAACCAACTCTGCAGCGCGGATCTCACCCTGCTCATCCCAGCCAGTCACGCGCATATCACCGTTTTCAAGCGCCTGTGCAAACGCCGGCGATACGCCATAGTTACAATGATAGCCCTCTTCAATTTCCGGCTTACCATAGGCTTTCGCGATCAGCGTGTTATTACGCAGCTCAATGGCATCGGTTTTTTCCACCAGCGAACAGGCCAACGGTGCAATCACCATGGTGCCTTCGGTATCCGTTTCGGCATGTGCCGCATCGCTCCAGCCCAATACGTTACGGGCATACTCAATCAACGCATGCTGGAACCCACCGCAGGTACCGAGGAACGGAATGCTGTTTTCACGGGCATAGCGTGCAGCGATAAAGGCAGCTTCCGTGTTTTTATAGGGGCTTGCAGGAACCAGCCAGATGGCATCGTACCCTACCAGATCTTCAGGACTAGTAAGTTCGGTCGTGGCAAGCCAGTCGTAATCGGCGGTGAGGTCGAGGACTGCTGCGGCGTCGTCAATGGCCAGCGGAATCGCCTGATGTGCAATAACATTAGGATTGTAATCGCCAACCAGCGCAATGCGCAGCGTCGTTTTTACCGGGAGGTGTTCCATGAAAGGTTCCTTATGCCAGGGAATTATCAGATAACATAAGGAACCTCAGACTACCGATCTTCTGCAATTATCACAATACCTTAAATTAGGAGGGTGGAAATATGATTCAATGCAAACGCGTCTATGAGCAGGCAAGCCCGGACGATGGTTATCGGGTTCTGGTTGACAGGCTCTGGCCGCGAGGGGTTAAAAAAACGGACCTCGCGTATGATGAATGGTGTAAAACGCTCACGCCATCAAATGAATTACGCAAGGCCTTTCACGGAGAAGACATTGATTTCGCAGCCTTCAGTAAGGCCTATCGTGAAGAGCTGGCGCAGCACAAAGAGGAAGGAATGCGCCTGTCGGCGCGGGCAAAAAAGCAGACCGTCACCCTGCTCTACGGCGCAAAAGATAAGACACAAAATCATGCCCTGGTATTAGCCGACTGGCTGCGCCATCTGTAATCAGTCGATCATCAGCTCATCAAGGGTTTGCGGTGTTTCATCCGGGGTAAGCGGCATCAGGTGTTCAGGGCGAACAAATGCAAAGCCGTGCTGATTGTCAAAGGCGTAGACATCTCCCGTTACCAGCCATAGCGCGCGATCCGCCGTCGCGGGCAGTTCCGTCATAACGCCATTGACCGGGTTAACGAAACGCAAGCCGGGCTGGCAAAGACCAAACAATTCAACGGATTTACCAATATTGCGACGGCCAGAGGCTGTGCGGGCACCGATGATCATCGCCATGCTGCCCGGTTTAAGCTGAAACATACTTCTCTCACGGTAAAGGTGGCCAGAAACTGGCTAAGAATAATCCTAAAGAGAAGTGTATCGCAGTCAATATGTCATTGTCACCTGGTGGGTTGCGGATGATCGCGACGATAAAGCGTCCATTCATCGATCACTTCGCCACCCGGTAACTTGCACTCCGTGCGGACACCCTGTGGGCTTTGAACAGGGATCTGTTCCCCGCCTTTCTCCAGACAATAAACGGAGGCCGGGTTTGCCATACCGACAACGTGAGGCGGTTTCGGGGCATCAGGTGGTGGTGTTTTGGTGGTGCAGGCGGCCAGGAGAAGTGCCAGCGCCAGAAGCAGAAATCTCATCTTATTGATCCTTTTGACATCATCAATAGTGTAAGGGTAACGGGTCACTCGCGCTTTCTCCATGGTTTCTCCATTTTAACTGCACTTTTCAACGCTATAGTGTGGCGTGTTCTCAACATGACCAGAGAACATCATTCCGTAATCAAGATGTCTTTGCCCCGGTCTCAACAACGGGGCTTTTTTTCGCCTGCGCCTCTCCCCCCGCATATATTAAATTTTCTATATTCATGTTTTACTATGCCAGAAGTCTAAAAATTCAGCATAACATGCAGATGCAGACGCCTTCTGCATGGGAGTCATTCTACGTCATGTCGGATATCATCCTTGCCCGTGTTTCAGAAACCCTCGCCACTGAACAATCCCTTGAAAGTCTCGTTCGTCAGCTGCTGGAGATGCTGGAGATTGTGACCGATATGGAGTCGACTTACCTGACGAAGGTCGATATCAAAGCACGACTGCAGCATATTCTCTATGCCCGCAACAGCAAGCAGATGGAGATCCCGGAGGGACTGAGTGTTCCATGGGATGAAACACTGTGTAAGCGCGCACTGGATAGCAACACGCTATTCAGCAATGATGTTCCTGAACGTTGGCCTGATTGCGAGGCTGCGAAAGCGCTTGGCATTACCACCTACATGAGTATTCCTGTTCATCTTGCTGATGGTTCACTTTACGGAACGCTCTGCGCCACCAGCACGGCAAAGAAACCGCTCAGCGAGCGCGGCGAACAGGTTCTGAAATTGTTCGCCGGGTTGATTGCCCAGTACATTCAGAAAGAGTCTCTGGTGGCCCAGCTTCGGGAAGCCAATGCCGCGCTCATCGCGCACTCTTATACCGATGCCCTTACCCGCTTACCCAACCGTCGAGCCATTTTTGAGGATCTGACGACCCTGTTTTCTCTGGCGCGACACCTTAAACGTAATGCCATCATCGCGTTTATTGACCTGAATGATTTCAAACTGATTAACGATCGTTACGGGCATGAAGCTGGCGACCAGTTCCTGGTTGAAGTGGGCAAGCGTTTGACGGAAGAAAAACAGCAGGACGATATCATTGGCCGGTTGGGCGGCGATGAGTTCCTGGTGGCTTCTCTGAGCAAAACGGGCAATGAAGGTGATAGCACGCAGATAAACCTGCTAAAAACACGCCTCAGCGCCTGCATTGCGGGTGAATACTGGTTGGGCAGTGTCCATATCATTTACCCGGGAGCCAGCATTGGCGTTATCGAAGTTGATCCTGACGTAACCGATCCGGACAGTGCGTTACACGCCGCTGATATCGCGATGTATCAGGATAAGAAAGGAAAAAGCAAAACACGCTTTCTCACTATGGATTAACCCCGTACACTCTACGGCGTTATAGAAACCGAAACAGGTGATGATATGAGAATAGGGATCCTCTTCCCGGTCGTTATTTTTATAACGGCTGTGGTTTTTCTGGCGTGGTTTTTTGTCGGTGGTTACGCAGCACCGGGGGCATAAATGAGAAAAACAACCCTCATTATGTTGATCGTTGCCATTGGGGCTTTTGCCGGTACACAGCTCGGCTGGTGGTAAACCCGCTACGTAAAAAAGGCTGCCCTCTGGCAGCCTTTTTCAACGCGTTCAGATTTAGCTTTTGATTTTTCTGTAGACAAACAGAACAACCAGCGCACCAATCACTGCAACGACAAAACTGCCGAAGTTAAAGCCATCGACCTTGCCAAAACCGAACAGCGTACTGATCCAGCCGCCGACGACCGCGCCGACAATCCCCAGTATTACGGTAACAATAAACCCACCGCCATCTTTGCCCGGCATGATCCACTTCGCCAGAATACCCGCAATAAGCCCAAAGATAATCCAGGATAAAATTCCCATAACTTTCCTCTCTGTATGGTTTTTGTCATTAAATCAACGACACAAAAAGAATAGCACAGGATCAGAGAAAGAAAATTTGTGATAAGCATCACAGTGAGAGAGCGTCTGTTTATTCACCAACAAAAAAGAGCGTTTCACATAAATTGTGGGGTTGCATCTTTTGTTGAGAAAGATTATCTTTCTCAACACTGAGTAGTTGAGTAAAAGACTCAAGTATTCAGTACGACATTGCTCACATTGCTTCCAGTATTTCTTGCCCACTCTTGAGTGGGCTTTTTTTTCTGCTCATACCCCAACAAAAGCGTACTGGTTACGGCCGCCGCGTTTTGCCTGATAAAGCGCCTGGTCTGCAGCAATGATAATACTCTGCTGGCTACCGGCTATTTCTACAGCACGTGCAGTGGAGACCCCTACGCTTACCGTTACCCGCCCAAAAGGGCTAAACGCATGTTCAATTTGTAAAGAGAAGACATTGCGAATAATCGTCTGAGCAATACGCCGCGCCTCCTGGATATCTGCATCAGGTAAGATCAGCGCAAACTCCTCCCCGCCATACCGCGCCACAATCTGGTTATCACGGGTAAGACTTTTCCTGAGAGTGTCTCCCAGTAGAGCCAGGCACCGATCCCCTTCAGGATGGCCATAGTTATCATTGTATTTTTTGAAGTAATCCACATCCACGATCAGCACCGAAATCGGCGCACCGCGCGCTATGCAACCCGCAATTTCCGAGAGTATTTTTTCATCAAAACTGCGGCGGTTGAAAAGCCCCGTCAGCGCATCTTCAGAGGCAATAATCTTCAGCTCTTTGTTATCTCTGGTTTTTCGTGATAAATCCGAATACAGGAAATACGACGCCACAATGAGTATTACGGTAAAAACGAAAATAAGAACGGCAAGCTGAATAGCCTGCTTGCGCCAGGGAGAGAGTGCTTCATCGGTGCTGACGGCCACCGTGGTGACCAGTCCGTAACGTGTGTTTTTCTCATAGGCATAAATGCGTTCGATTTTATCAAACCGGGAAATAGAACTGGCGATCCCGGTATTTTGTACCTTGAGATATTTTCTGAAGAGAGGCGAATCAGAGACAATCGCGCCAATATAGTTATTTTTAAAGGGATAACGGACCAGCAAGACGCCTGACTGTGTCGTTAAGCCAATGACGCCAGAATGACCAATATTAATCTGCCCGTAGAGCGCCAGAAAGTTTTCGA
Source organism: Enterobacter sp. DVT3837 (assembly GCF_056238685.1). Taxonomy (NCBI): domain Bacteria; kingdom Pseudomonadati; phylum Pseudomonadota; class Gammaproteobacteria; order Enterobacterales; family Enterobacteriaceae; genus Enterobacter; species Enterobacter sp. DVT3837. The sequence goes on from NZ_JBWDLA010000002.1 coordinate 1,282,877, forward strand.
TGCCCAGTGTCACAACGACGACACCATTAAACGCTCCGGTATGGGTTTCAAGGCGTCGGCTAATGGTGATAACCCATTTACCATTAGTTCTGCTTACCACAGGCTCACCAATAAAAATCTGCTGACTCTTATTATTCTTGTGGTAGATAAAAAAAGCCCTGTCCGCTCCTTTCCGGGGGCCAGAAAAAGTTTCGTGCAATGCGGTAAAGAGTTCGCCCCGGACATCGTAAACAACCACATTATTAATCTGGGTAAGGAGATTATCCTGGTTGCTTATCATCCGCTGGATATTGGTCGCCTGTTGTGGGGTCATGCCATAAATTTCGATTATGTCGGATACAGTCGTAATCAGCATTTCGCTTTGGCGCATGATCCCCTCAGTATACACATCCAGGGTATGACTCAGGTTGGCAACGCTGGTATTAATTTGCTGGATTGACTGCTGTCTGGATGTGCTAATTTGGACAGCAAGCGAAAGCGAGATGATCAATGAGACAATGATGACGGTAATGGTTGTTGTGTAGAAAGTATTTTTTACATGCACGAGCTTTTCCACCTTATCACGCCTGACATCCCTGGCTGACAACTCTTGTCACTGTAACAAAGCTCAGGATAAGAGGAAAATGAATTGCACTTAAGCATACAACAGAAGCTGGCCTTAATTGCATTTTACAAACTCATAGTCTCCCTGGGCTTAGATAAAATGACTTTAATAAAGTCAATATAGGAGACGGGCTTACCAAAATAGTATCCCTGCAAAAGGGTAATCTCATTACGGTTGAGATACTCCAGTTGCTCCCTCGTTTCTACGCCTTCAGCCACAATGCGCAATGACAGTTTTTTAGCCAGATCAATGACGCAGTCCAGCAGAATCGTTGAATCCTTCTCCTCAGAGACCCGGTTCACAAAGCTCTTATCAATTTTAATATAATCAATGGCCAGCGCATTAAGGCACGAAAGCCCTGAATAGCCCGTCCCAAAATCATCCAGTGCAATGACAAAGCCAGCGTTATGTAGCGTGTTGAGATTTTCCACAAGATGAGGATTATCGATCAACGGTTCACGCTCCGTCACCTCGAGGACCAGTTTAACTTCTTTCCCCTGAAACCCCTTTCCGAAGACACGACAGTCACCAATAAAAGAAGGTGCATTGATATGTCTGGCGCTGATGTTAACCCCGATGTGAAACCCGTCTGGTAGCTTAGGCAGAAGCGGCTTTAGCTGGTTGACCACCTTCGCCATTAACCCTTTGGTCAGAGGAATAATCAAACCGCTCCGTTCCGCAATCGGAATGAAAACATCCGGCGGGATAAAACCCGATTTTGGATGCTTCCATCTTGCTAATACCTCAACACCGTACAGCCCACCGGTATCACCATTGACGATCGGCTGATAATAAGGAACGATCTCTCCGTGCAAAATGGCTTTCCGCAGATCGTCTTCAAATGAGGAGCTTTTCCCCTTGTAACGGCGGATCAAAAATCCAACCGTAATGGACAATGCGAGAATGAGCAGTATCAGGCTCCATCCTTGTTGCAGTAATCGCGTCAGACTGAAAAAAGCGGGTGGCTGCCAGACCACGCTAAACGGGAAATGTGCCGATGCCGTTAACGCCCCTGCCCATGAGGCGGCTTTCCAGTCCGTCACATCACCGGTGCGCGCAAGCATTCTTTCACCTACAACCAACGCCATGTCAGCGCTATTTGTTGCGCTTGCAATCACATCCCGCAAATGTGCGTCACTTACGCTGACAATCACGCGCCCATCCGCGATCGGCATCTGGAAAATGAGAACCGGAATACCATTCACCAGTCGATTACCCGGTAACAGCATCAATGTTTCGTTGGGTAACGTTTGAGGACGAACAATTAATACGCCATTTCCCGGCAGTGAGGTACAAATGATTTGGCCTTGCTGCTGAATCATCACGGCACGCAGATGCGGTTTCAGTGCGGCTTCTGTCCCCAGCTCCAGCTGTCCGTCACGGGTACATCCTTGTGCAGCAACATGCTTAGCGGTATTGGCGGCACTGACAGCTTCAGCAAGAATATTATCTATTTTTTGAGTGCTTGCGGCGGCGGTATGGGTGTAACCGAGTGTAGCCATATGCCATAACTGCCAGTTAATAATTAACATGCCACTCAGAAAGAGAAATAAAGCGCAGAGGATGGGCATCATAAGGTTGCGCATGATTTTTCCTTACCACAAAAACAAGTAGGGTTCCTGAAAAAGGCGCTATGTTTAACTCAGCGTTGCATATAGCATTAAAAATAGCTTAGTCAAAAGCTATCTTAAAAAACTGATGCTTTTGCATGAGTTATCGTTCTGAATGTGATCAACGGGCGTGACTATCAGGCTTGTGCCTGGTCCTGTCTGTGTTAGGATTTGTAAAATGAGGGAGCAGACAGGATAACGGGAAAATGAAAAAGATCATTGCTGTTGCTATCATTTCAACGCTTCTGGTCGTCCTGTCTCTTTATGCGGTCAATGCGGTTATCGTTAGCCAGCAGAAGAGCAAACAGCTTGAGATTTCCCATACGCTTTTACAATATTCAGAAGACCTGTCCCAAAACGTGGCACTGGCTCTCAAAAGCATCACTACACAGGGATGTGATAAAACCAGTCTTGATAGTTACAGGCAAATAAAACTCGACAGTCTCTATTTTGGTGACGTCGGATTCATAGAGAAAGGAAAAATAGTCTGTACTGCTTTTTGGGGTAAACTCGCTACTCCTGTTGCACTTCCTGCAGAACTGCATAAAACCCCAAGGGGCTTTCTTCTGGCCCAGTTTGACAAAAAAGAGTTTTTTACAGGTAACGCGGCAATTTATCATAACATTATTATCTTCACCTCCCGCTACGCTTACGATAAATTCTCTCCGGTTACAGCGAGTTACTCTCTGAGTGCAACCACCAAAGACTTTGGCAGAACATTCTTTTCGACCACCCCTGCGTTTAAGCAACAGGACTTGCTGCATTCGACATTGTTTACCATCACCCTCACGCAGTGCAGCGCTTTCTGGGATTTATGCGTCATTGTGAAACATCACAACGCAGGGCTTGCTTCGCTATCTCCCGTTGTGTTTACGTTTCTTGTGGTCATTTTGTATTTTATCTGGGTAGCGATAACGTTCTTTTTCTTCCGCATTTATGAAGACCGTTTTTCTCTCGAACGAACGCTGGTCAAGGCTGTCATCACCAATACCATCAGTGTTAAATATCAGCCAATCATTCGAATTCAGGATAAAAAAATAGTGGGCATTGAGGTTCTGTCGAGATGGCACGATCAAAAACACGGTGATGTCTCCCCGGAGCTTTTTATTCCATTAATCAAGAAGATTGGCCTGTATAGAAAATATTACATTAATATTATCGAAAAATCCCTTTTAGAAATTGCACCACTTGCAACAAAACATCAACTGGTCGTCTCACTCAACGTTGGCCGAACGGAAATCGAAGACGGGCAATTCATTGCTATCTTACGTCGCGCGTGTTTAATTCATCGCATTCCACTCTCCTTGATAAAAATCGAACTCTCTGAAAAGGCCGTTTCCACTGTAGATATTCTTGAAGAATTCTGTCGGGAATTAAAATCTCTTGGCATAAAGGTATCAATAGATGATTTTGGTGTGCAAAATTCAAATCTGGCCAGACTGTCACTTCTGGAATATGATGAAATCAAAATCGACAAATCGCTGGTCGATGGCATCAGTGAACATTATAAGCAGAACATCTTTGTTATTTTTAGTGATGCCCTTGCCCGACTGAATAAATCCCTTGTTTTTGAAGGGGTAGAGAATGAAATACAATATCGTTTTATTGCCGACAGATATCCCGATGCCCTGGTTCAGGGATGGTATTTCTCAAAATCACTGACCCGTAGTGAGCTGGCGCAGAAACTTGTCGGAGTCGCGCGGTAGCCACTGATGTCTGGCGTGCCCATGTTTTTTCGGATCAGGCATTTTCATTCCTCGCCCAAAAACATATAGTTGTAACAATCAGACGGTAGATTACCCTGAAGCACACTCTTATTTTGGTTAAAAACGTGAAATTATCCTTACTATTACCAGTGGTACTTTTCTGTCTGACCGTTATTTTCGCGTTGTTTATCGACGCCCCCGCTTCACATATTCTGCGTAAAAAATGCATGTGGTCTGATAGCGTGATGCTGAGCTGCATAGCAAAGCATCAGCATAATGGCTTTTGAGGAAGACTATTCATTCCCCCACTGATTGAGGAAATTCGCAATATCATCAATGCGGGAAGCACGGATCCCGGCCTCAGTGGCCATCTCCTGCTGGGCTTCCTCGCTGATCTCCTCGTTATTTGATAAACGGGTGAGCAGCAGCTGGAAATAATGTGCCAGCGCATCGAGCTCTGATTCAGCGACCTGCTCTGCGGCTTCCGTCGCGTACTCATCGGCAATATCATAATATTTCAGTGGGATATCGTTATTCATAACTATCTCGTTGCTAACCTGTAAGGGTAAAGCCATCAGTATATCGGACGCCTTACCTCAACCAAAGCATTGCTTCAGATGAGTAACGCAAGCAGCGCAGCGAAAGCGGGCACGGCCTGTACATATAAAATTTTTCGGCTGGCGGTGGCTGCGCCAAAGAGCCCGGCGATCAGCACGCAGGTCAGGAAGAAGATGGCCACATGAACGCCCTTTTCACCGAGCCAGAGGCTCCAGAGCAGACCCGCCGCCAGAAAACCGTTATACAGCCCCTGATTTGCGGCCAGCACGCGGGTGTCGCGCGCAAAATCGGGACGCAGATTAAAAGCCTTGTGCCCTGTTTCGGTGTTCCACAGAAACATTTCCAGCACAAGAATGTAGAGATGGATGAATGCAACGACAGCGATAAGGACAGTGGCTAACATCGTGTTGTCTCCTGCAGGCAGAGGTAAAAAAAACGGGAACCCTCAGGCCCCCGCTCTTGTTTAACCCAGAATCTGGATTACATGTTCGCGATAATCGCGTCACCAAACTCTGAACATTTCAGCAGCTTAGCGCCGTCCATCAGACGTTCGAAATCATAGGTCACGGTCTTGGCAGCGATAGCGCCTTCCATGCCTTTAACGATCAGGTCTGCGGCTTCGAACCATTCCATATGGCGCAGCATCATTTCTGCGGACAGGATGATAGAACCTGGGTTCACTTTGTCCTGGCCTGCATATTTTGGTGCAGTACCGTGAGTCGCTTCGAACAGGGCGCACTCGTCACCGATGTTCGCGCCCGGGGCAATACCGATACCGCCAACCTGTGCAGCCAGGGCATCAGAAATGTAGTCACCGTTCAGGTTCATACAGGCGATCACGTCGTATTCAGCAGGACGCAGCAGGATTTGCTGCAGGAACGCATCGGCGATCACATCTTTAATGATGATCTCTTTGCCAGTGTTCGGGTTCTTGATTTTCTGCCACGGGCCGCCGTCGATCAGCTCACCACCGAACTCTTCTTTCGCCAACTGGTAACCCCAGTCTTTGAACGCGCCTTCGGTGAACTTCATGATGTTGCCTTTGTGAACCAGGGTCACAGAGTCACGGTCGTTGGTGATGGCGTACTCGATGGCCGCACGTACCAGACGCTTGGTGCCTTCTTCGGAGCACGGCTTGATACCGATACCGCAATGTTCAGGGAAGCGAATTTTCTTCACGCCCATCTCATCGCGCAGGAATTTAATCACTTTTTCTGCGTCTGCAGAGTCAGCTTTCCATTCGATACCTGCGTAGATGTCTTCTGCGTTTTCGCGGAAGATAACCATGTCGGTCAGTTCAGGGTGCTTAACCGGGCTTGGTGTGCCCTGGTAGTAACGAACCGGACGCAGACACACGTACAGGTCCAGCTCCTGACGCAGTGCAACGTTCAGAGAACGGATACCGCCACCGACAGGTGTAGTCAGTGGGCCTTTAATAGCAACGCGGTAGTCGCGGATCAGGTCCAGCGTCTCCGCTGGCAGCCAGACGTCCTGGCCATAAACTTGAGTAGATTTTTCACCGGTGTAAATTTCCATCCAGGAAATTTTACGCTCGCCTTTGTAGGCTTTCTCAACAGCGGCATCAACCACTTTCAGCATTGCCGGGGTAACGTCTACACCGATACCGTCACCTTCGATGAACGGGATAATCGGATTGTGAGGAACGTTAATCTTGCCGTTTTGCAGGGTGATCTTTTTACCTTCCGCCGGAACAACTACTTTGCTTTCCATTAACCTCTCCTTCGAGCGCTTCTGGTTGTTACTGATCTTATGTTAATAAATTGTAATGAGCCCTTCGATAGTACCTGATTGTCCGACGCCATGAAAGGTCTTCGTTATTAGGCTATAATGCGGCAATTGATAGAGCCTGAAAATACCATGAAGAAAACTTCTTTTACAAAACACCGGGTTGAGCGATTCAGCTCGCGACAAGCCGCCAGAAGACCGCAAGAAAGCCAGCCGAAGCGGGTTATTTTGTTCAATAAACCCTACGATGTTTTGCCGCAATTCACTGATGAAGCCGGGCGCAGCACGCTTAAGGATTACATTCCAGTCCAGGGCGTCTATGCTGCCGGGCGTCTGGACCGTGACAGCGAAGGCCTACTGGTCTTAACTAACGACGGAGCCCTACAGGCGAAGCTTACGCAGCCGGGGAAGCGCACGGGTAAAATTTACTTCGTACAGGTAGAAGGTGAACCGGATGAAGAGACGCTGGCAACATTACGCAGCGGCGTCACGCTGAATGACGGTCCAACTCTGCCGGCAGGTATTGAACGCGTGAATGAACCGGAGTGGCTGTGGCCGCGTAACCCGCCCATTCGCGAACGCAAATCCATTCCGACAAGCTGGCTCAAAATTACCCTTTATGAAGGCCGAAACCGTCAGGTTCGGCGCATGACCGCACACGTTGGCTTCCCTACCCTGCGCCTGATTCGCTACGCCATGGGCAACTACTCGCTGGAGAGCCTGGCTAACGGTGAATGGCGGGACGCTACCTCCTAAGGAGTCACTATGTTCAAACCTCATGTCACTGTCGCCTGTGTCGTTCACGCGCAAGGTAAATTCCTGGTCGTCGAGGAGACGATTGGCGGCAAAGCCTTATGGAACCAGCCCGCAGGACACCTCGAAGAAAACGAAACGCTGGTGCAGGCCGCAAAACGCGAGCTGTGGGAAGAGACGGGGATCCATGCCGAACCTCAGCACTTCATCCGCCTGCACCAGTGGATAGCGCCTGACCACACGCCTTTCCTGCGCTTTTTATTCGCCGTTGAGCTTAACGAAATGTGCGCCACAGAGCCGCAGGATGATGATATCGACCGCTGCCTGTGGGTCACTGCTGACGAGATTCTGAACGCGCCAAACCTGCGCTCGCCGCTGGTTGCGGAAAGCATTCGCTGCTGGCAGTCTTCTGGCCGCTTACCGCTGGATGTCATCGGAGAATTTAACTGGCCGTTTACAGAGGGTGTCAATGGTGGGGGGGCGTGATAGAATACGCCGCCTTGAAGTTCAATGTCGTGAGTATTCCATGTCAGATAACAGCCAGAAAAAAGTAATCGTCGGCATGTCCGGCGGTGTCGATTCCTCCGTTTCCGCCTACCTGTTACAACAACAGGGCTATAAGGTGGAGGGCCTGTTCATGAAGAACTGGGAGGAAGATGATGGCGAGGAATACTGCACTGCCGCTGCGGATCTCGCCGATGCGCAGGCCGTATGCGACAAGCTCGGCATTGAACTGCACACCGTTAACTTTGCCGCAGAATACTGGGACAACGTTTTTGAACTGTTCCTGGAAGAGTACAAAGCAGGCCGTACGCCAAACCCGGATATTCTGTGCAACAAAGAGATCAAATTTAAAGCCTTCCTGGAATTCGCGGCGGAAGATCTGGGCGCAGACTTCATTGCGACCGGTCACTACGTGCGTCGTGCCGATGTGAATGGCAAAAGCCAGCTGCTGCGCGGCCTGGACGGTAACAAAGATCAAAGTTACTTCCTCTATACGCTGAGCCACGAGCAAATCGCTCAAAGCCTGTTCCCGGTCGGCGAGCTGGAAAAGCCGCAGGTGCGTAAAATCGCCGAAGAGCTGGACCTGATCACCGCGAAGAAAAAAGACTCTACCGGTATCTGCTTCATCGGCGAGCGCAAATTCCGCGATTTCCTGGGGCGTTACCTGCCTGCGCAGCCAGGTAAAATTGTTACCGTCGACGGGGAAGAGATTGGCCAGCATCAGGGGCTGATGTACCACACCTTAGGCCAACGTAAAGGCCTGGGTATCGGCGGGACGAAAGAAGGTAGCGAAGATCCGTGGTACGTGGTCGACAAAGATGTCGAAAACAATATTCTGGTTGTCGCTCAGGGTCACGACCACCCGCGTCTGATGTCCGTTGGCCTGATCGCGCAACAGCTGCACTGGGTCGATCGCGAACCGCTGAAAGGCACGCTGCGCTGCACGGTGAAAACGCGCTACCGTCAGACCGATATTCCTTGCACTGTTACCGCGCTCGATGACGATCGCATTGACGTGCGATTCGACGAGCCTGTTGCTGCTGTCACCCCGGGTCAGTCTGCTGTTTTCTATAGCGGCGAAATCTGCCTGGGTGGCGGGATCATTGAACAGCGCCTGCCGCTGACCGCTGTTTAACACGATTGCACACATAAAGGAGACCGTGTGGCGAAGAACTACTATGACATCACCCTGGCACTGGCGGGAATTTGCCAGTCTGCCCGTCTGGTGCAACAGCTGGCGCATCAGGGTCATTGCGACGCTGATGCGCTGCACGTTTCACTCAACAGCGTTATCGACCTCAACCCCGGCTCAACCCTGGGTGTCTTCGGTGGGAGTGAAACTAATCTTCGTCTCGGTCTTGAAACCCTGCTTGGCGTGCTGAACGCCAGTAGCCGTCAGGGATTAAACGCAGAGTTGACCCGCTACACGTTAAGCCTGATGGTGCTTGAGCGTAAACTGAGCGCAGCGAAAGGTGCACTCAATACGCTTGGTGACCGCATTGCCGGGTTGCAACGTCAGCTCGACCATTTTGATCTGCAGTCCGAAACGCTGCTGAGTGCCATGGCTGCCATTTATGTTGACGTCATTAGCCCACTTGGCCCGCGTATTCAGGTCACCGGTTCCCCTGCTGTTCTGCAAAGCCCTCAGGTCCAGGCAAAAGTGCGTGCCTCCCTGCTGGCCGGGATCCGCGCCGCTGTGCTGTGGCATCAGGTTGGCGGCGGCCGCCTGCAGTTAATGTTTTCTCGTAATCGCCTGACTACTCAGGCAAAACAAATTCTTGCTCATTGTTAACCTCCCGGAGTTGCGAATTATGGAATTATCCTCACTGACCGCCGTATCCCCTGTCGATGGACGCTATGGCGATAAAGTCAGCGCGCTGCGCGGGATCTTCAGCGAATATGGTTTGCTGAAGTTCCGTGTTCAGGTTGAAGTACGCTGGCTGCAAAAGCTAGCCGCCCAGGCAGCAATCAAGGAAGTTCCTGCTTTTGACGCCCAGGCAAACGATTACCTTGATAAAATCGTTGCTGACTTCAACGAAGAAGATGCCGCGCGTATCAAAACCATCGAGCGCACCACCAACCATGACGTGAAAGCGGTTGAGTATTTCCTGAAAGAGAAAGTGGCTGCTGTGCCTGCTCTGCATGCCGTATCTGAATTCATTCATTTCGCCTGCACATCAGAAGATATCAACAACCTGTCTCACGCGCTGATGCTCTCTACCGCACGCAAAGATGTGGTACTGCCTTACTGGCGTAAAATCATCGACGCGGTAAAAGCGCTGTCCGTGGAATACCGCGACATTCCGCTGCTCTCCCGTACCCACGGCCAGCCAGCTACCCCATCCACGATGGGTAAAGAGATGGCGAACGTCGCGTACCGTATGGAGCGCCAGTATCGTCAGCTGGAACAGGTTGAAATTCTGGGTAAAATCAACGGTGCGGTCGGTAACTATAACGCCCACATCGCCGCATACCCGGAAGTGGACTGGCATCAGTTCAGCGAAGAGTTCGTCACCTCTTTGGGTATTCAGTGGAACCCGTACACTACCCAGATTGAGCCACATGACTACATCGCCGAACTGTTTGACTGCATCGCCCGCTTCAACACCATTCTGATCGATTTCGATCGTGACGTGTGGGGCTACATCGCGCTGAACCACTTCAAACAGAAAACCATCGCCGGTGAAATTGGTTCTTCTACCATGCCGCACAAAGTGAACCCAATCGACTTCGAAAACTCTGAAGGCAACCTGGGTCTGGCGAACGCCGTGTTGCAACATATGGCAAGCAAACTGCCGGTTTCCCGCTGGCAGCGTGACCTGACAGACTCCACCGTTCTGCGTAACCTGGGTGTGGGCATTGGCTACGCGCTGATTGCTTACCAGTCCACCCTGAAAGGCGTGAGCAAACTGGAAGTGAACCGTGACCGTCTGCTGGACGAACTGGATCACAACTGGGAAGTTCTGGCTGAGCCAATCCAGACCGTGATGCGTCGTTACGGTATCGAAAAACCGTACGAGAAACTGAAAGAGTTGACTCGCGGTAAACGCGTTGACGCTGAAGGCATGAAACAGTTTATCGACAGTCTGGCATTGCCAGAAGAAGAGAAAACCCGCCTGAAAGCGATGACCCCGGCGAATTACATTGGTCGCGCCATCACCATGGTTGATGAACTGAAGTAAAGGCCCTCTACCCTCTTTCCGCCCGGAAAGAGGGTTGCTTTCCCCCGGTTTACTAAATGTTTATCCCCACAACAACATAATCAGCGTTAGACTGCACAACGAAAATTACAATCAACACTAAAACAATAAGTTACTTATCATTCAGTGGTTTACTGAAATTGTAGTGCGGACATTATCGGACAATAAGGGTCATTTTATCGCCCCAAATCATGCCCCCAGAGCAGTTTTGCCCCCAAATTTGCCCCCAAAATCGACTCATTTTCGTGGCATTTTTTCACTGGATATTGAGAACTTTTTTAACCGCCGTTGACATGAAAATGATTTTTTCCCATACTCGCCCTGCACCAGCAAAATCTGGTGCCGGAATTGGCGTTCCGGATGGTAACCGCGACAACGACACGCCGCGAGCGTGTTTTTTATTGTCGCTTGCATAGTCACATCTCCGCATTATGGTGGGCTGTGTGGGGGCGGAGAAATCCGCGCCGGTGGTTACCCGGTTACGCCAACCCTGCACAGTTCACCACCCTGATTGGCGTCAGTAGTGGTGGTTAAACCAGTAACCACTTGAGGTTGTCACTATGACTACTCAGCTCTCATTCCATGACCATAATTTTTCCGTAGTAACGCACAATAACCAGATTTGGTTAACCGCTGCCGATATAGCATCCGCACTGGAATATGCTGATGATAAATCAGTGCTCCGCATACACACACGACACGCTGACGAATTTACGGACGGTATGGCTTTGGTGGTCAATTTGACCACCAAAGGCGTTCAGCGTGAAAATCGCGTTTTCTCCCTGCGCGGCGCCCACCTGATCGCCATGTTTGCCAGAACTCCGGTCGCAAAAGAATTCCGTAGGTGGGTCTTAGACGTCCTTGATAATGAAATAATGGAATCTGCTCATCAGGCGAGTCAGGCTTCGGCTCGACAGAATTACTCTGTTATCACCTATTTCGAAAACGGCCTGCCCGTGGCCTGCCACCCTCTTATGCCTGGCGAAGTGATCATGACCCCAGATTCATGTCTGGAACATGTGATCCGTTCTGGCTATGTTGTTATGCCGTGCGATGAAGCAGAAAAATTCACACTCGGTGAGATACAAAAAATGATCGCCATCGCACGGCGTGCCCGTGATCGCTGGATGCAACCTTAACCACACAGGGCAGCCCGCTATTGCATATAGCGAGGCTGCTCAGTTAGCATTAAGCAGTGAAGAGTTGTCAAATATTCTGCAGAAATACGTGATTTCATTGCTGAAAGCCTACAGTCGATTCTTCCTTATACATCCCTCTGCTTACAATCTCTAATGGTTCATTGTACAATGTTTCAATCTAATTCTTTATATGAGAAAAACTGATGGTAAAAAGTCAAGAGCTTTATGGGCTAACCATTTTCAGGTTTGTAGCAGCCTTTTATGTTTTTATTTTCCATTGTAATATAAGATATCCCCTAACTGCTCCACAATGGATCTCGAATATTATTAAAAATGGGGCGATCGGAATGACTTTTTTCTTTGTCCTTTCCGGCTTTGTGTTGGCCTGGGCCTCTCGTAGTGGAATAAAAGAAAGATACCTCTCACTGAGAATCGCAAGAATTTATCCAGCTTACATTATGATGGGTATAGTATCCTTACCTTTTCTCTTTGAGTATGATTTTAAAAAAATATTATCTTACTTATTCCTATACTTCACCAGTTCGCAGTCTTGGTTTCCATCAACATTTAATGCATGGCATTTTGGAGGCTCTTGGTCAGTTTCTACAGAAATGTTTTTTTATTTAGTATTCCCTCTCCTTTTTTCAATCATCAAAAACAATCCATATACTACACTTATAATATCTTACATTGCCACATCACTTATCATCCCCATTTCATTGCAAATAAGTGGAAGTACTGAGTTCCCGCAATACTATATTAGCCCGATTCATCGACTACCAGAATTCACTATTGGCATAGCTTTAGGGTGTTTATTTACATCTGGGTTTAAAATCACCAGATTTAAATATACGATTTTGTTTATCTCCATACTGGCACTTTTTTTCTTATCTCCTAAACATAACGAAGGATGGATGAGAAATAACTACATTACAGTGTTATTTACAAGTAGCATTATTTACTGCTTGTCTTGCATGGAATTTAGTATAACTAAACTCACTAAACCTTTCGTGTATCTTGGGAAGATAAGTTATTCTTTCTATCTAATGCAATTACCCATTATGATATATATAACATTGCACCATGATTCATTGGCTATGCTTCCTCATTGGCAAATATGGGTTTTGCTGGGAGTATTAAATACAGCTATGGCTGCCGCATGTTACCACTTCGTTGAAAATAATAAAAAAATTAAAAACATGATATTAAGAATAGCATGATTTTATTATTGCGGGCTCAGCCCGCATCTTTTGGTTCTTCCGGCCATATAATATCTCTAGTAGCGGAAACATCAACTCTGCTTAGTAACACCCGATATTTTTTCCACTCCAGCAATGAATTTACTTCTTGGTTTGTCGCTATGCCTAGATCTACAGCATCTTGTAGCATTGTGATCACCGAAGTTGCGTTATTCAACAATTGACGCCTTTTATTTTCAGCAAAAGCAACCACTAATTCCTTGGACTGAGGGGAAAAATCGTCCCAGACAGGCATGCCGCTCTCCCCTGCTATACGCACTTTTCCTTCTGGTGTAATCTCAGCAGAAAACTCATTATAAACCTCATCATCGACCTCTATTGCATCCTCTGGCCATGACCCGGAATCCTCATAGGAAGATACTAGCTTAGCTGGATAGAACGCATTATTCTTAGCGCTATAATAATATTTCATCTTAATATCCTTTTGCTATCCAAGTACAATTCAATGAGCTTGAAACAAAATTGCCACCACTGAACGTTGCACAGCCAGTTCTAAACTGACTGTTACTAACTGGGTAAGCCTGAGCTAATTCTGCCAAAGCAGCATTATCATAAGGATTAGATGAAATCGATACTGCAAAGGCAGCATTCGGAAATGCAATCGGAAAATTTACTAATTGCCCATCACTATACAGCCCCCTTCCCCATTGAGTAATAACGCCAGTTGCAAGATCTTTTTCCCAACCATTTACCGCCAACGATGCTGTGGAAGGCTTATTGTTAGGGCTATATACACGCAGACCATTCTCGTAGATAGACCTTGCTGCCCAAATATCTTGCGATGACACAACATCATAACCTTTACCACTCTGAACATATCCAATTGCCTGCAAATTACCATTCAGTTTTCCTCCTGTTATAGGATATGCTCCTACATCACTGGATGTTGGTTTCCTTTTGTCGTGATAGAGCTCAGTTATTTCTGGCTGGTTATTATAAATACCATGCCCTGCAAATATTCTAAAATTGGCACCATAGCTTATAGCAATCTGCCCCCACTCGGTCGGTGTTGGTCCCCCGCTCTGAATAATGCAAACGCTATCCGGGTACAATGTTCCAGACTGGAAAGGTTCATACATAAACTTGCTGACGTGCGTACTTCCCGCAGCGCTATCCTGAACTGAAGTACCAATTCCCCAAGCTCCTTGCTGAAGAACGTCTCCACGGTTCGTGCCAACATTTTTTGTTGCAGCTGAACCAAGTTCCAAATTACCGCGTGCCAGTGCTTTATCCACTACATCAGATAAATTGTTTTGCCTCAGCAAGGCATCAGGTATTTTTGAAGTGATTATTTTTACGATCGCCTGATACAACTGATCATGTTTTGTTTTATCCAGCGTCAGTCCTGCTGACTCTATAGCCGTGCAGATCTCCTCCTGAACGGCATCCCACATATCGCTGTTCAGGTCTGTTGCACGGCGGCCGGTGGCCGGGTCACCATTAGTAAAACCATTTTTGCCCTGACCAAATTTATCGGCCTGGGCAGTAGGTGTATCAATTCGATGCATTATCTGTTCCTTCCGGGTAAGCAAAAACGACGACAGTATGTGACGGTGCAAGTTTTTCGATTACGCACTCTGCAACCGTGTCGCCCCAGGTTCTGATTGCGGAGTTGCACGCACTGGTGCAGGTCTGCCAGTTAACGTTGGCGTCAGCAGGGATATTTACGCGCCAGTAATAACGCCAGAATTCTCCCCATTCCGGATCGGGGCTGCTGTCGAGGTTCTGAAACTGTTCAATCGTCGCGGTGGTATAACCCAGCGCGTCCAGCTGGTTACGGTAGAACTGTTCATTGATTCCGCCTGCCACGTTGGCCTTTGCATCCAGACGTTGCTGACGCTGGACCAGCGATTGCACACCGTCCGGCGTGCAGGAGTCTGGCAGGCCATAGACGGTTTCATACCGGTCAATCAGCTCTGTTGTCTGCGCCGGGTCGATTTCCTTCATCAGCGCATCTGCACGCTGATGCACGCGCGTAAGCGACGGGGCAAGGCCTTCTATCAGTGGGTTTTCCCCCTCCCATGCCGGACCTGGCGGAAGCAACCTGTAGAGGAGTTGCTCATACTCATCCTGCATTGCCATCAGCTGCTCGCCTCCGTATAGGTTGCCCAGGTGATGGTGCCAACAACGGGCAATTCGGTAGATCCCAGCGCAACGTCTGCAACCGGCGCTCGCAGCTGATGAGCGACCTCACCCGTTGCCAGGCTGATCGCTTCGCTGATGCGTGACAGGTAAACTTTTCCGTCAGGAACACCATCACGCAACATCAGAGAATTCAGCTCAGCGGTTACGGCTGCGCGGATTTCTGCGGTATCTTTCGCCAGCGCGATCGTCATCGGAATAACTTTTTCAGTAGCCGCGAAAACGAAAAGACCTGCGCCTGCAACGGGAGCCAGTGGCAGAATATGGTTACGGACAGCCTGAACAAGATCATCGCCCGGTGCCGGGTGCGTCGGGTCGCCGGTTGCCACCATGACGCCTACGGTTCCGGTTCCCTTGTAGTGGCGCAGTGTCCACGCCCGGGTGATACCCGCAATCTCTTTGGCCCAGATGACATAATCCGGGTCAGCACCACCCTGAGGGATCCAGTAATAGCGCTCCATTACGCGGGCGCGCCAGGTCTCCAGCTCTTCTATGTCATCGCCGCCCACCACCGTATCGGCATAACCAGTAGATGGGATGCCACTTATCGGCGTCCCCAGGCGTAAGGCAATGCCGTCATCAGTGTTTCCTGCTGCTCCAGGGCTATCAGCCGCCAGCGGCACGCGCAACACGCCACCTGCCGCTTTCACGGTTTGCGTGGTAGTAAAGGTCACCTGGTCATCACGCTGTATCTGCGTACCGGCGGGAAGCGTCGGCGTTCCGCTGATTCCATCCCAGCGCACATATCCCGCCGCGGCCATGGCATCCTTTCGGGGGCAGCGCTTGATTCTTCCGTGCCGGTATAACCAGTCCTCATCGCACAAATCGGGCAACATATTGCGCGCCAGATAATCGATATAGCCGTAGAGGGTATGAACTGCAGCGGCCTGCACCCGCGCGTACACTTCTGCATCCATCCTGCGTAAGAGCACATCCTCCTGGAAGCGCGTCAGCAAATCGCTGCGGATGGTGGCTATTAGTTGCGGGAGTTCAGGCCGTGAAAATTGACTGTCAGCCATCGAGTTCACTCCAGATGTCATCAAAAGTAATGTTGTGAATGGTGCCGTCACGCTGGTAGATCGTTATCCCCGCCGCCAGCGTATCGATCCCGGTACGTTCTGCGGTTACGTTAACGCGTGCGGCCACGCCGTCCTCGGTCATCCAGGCCAGCGCCTGCTGCATATACTCGCGTGCATCCTGTGGAGTTTTATTAGTGAGCTTCCGGCGTTTCAGCAGGTACAGGCGGGAGCCGATGCGATCGTTCTGTACCGTCGGCCAGGTATCACCCCACCAGCCGTAGGGGTCTGGTGTACGGTCGTCGCTCTCGGCGCGCCGCCACGAAAAAAGAGAAATAACGACAGAACGTGTTAAAAGGTCGAGTGGGTCCGTGGACTCCTTCAGGAGCCCGTTGACATAGAGGATCATGATTTAGCTCATCGGTTGGTTTGGTTTATCCGTCGTACCGCCGCCGTCGCCATTTTCTTTGTGGGTATGCCCGTTATATGTCGTGCGCATAGCGGACATCGTTTTGCCCGCGCCATCGCAGAGATCTTTTATCTCGCCGGTGGCCTCAATAGCCATTTCGAAACGGGCTTTAGGAGCATTGGTAAAAATTATCGGTTTACCGCCACCGTTGACAACGATCCCGGCACGGGTCAGCGTTACCGACTGCCCCTGGTCGTCGTAAATGGCGACTTCTCCGCGTGCCAGGCCTTTCAGACGGTACCGCCGGTCAGCGACCACCACGGCAACACCGTGGGAACGATCGCCACCAGGAAACAGCATCACGGCTTCTGCACCATTTTGCGCAGCGGACGTAAAGCCGTACGGCTCCAGGTGTTCCACGTTTTCTTTCAGTTCGCCGGCGATCAGCCGAAGACCGGCAGCCTGACATTTTTTTGCAGTATCAAGCGCAGTGATAACAGCGCGCGTGACAACGTTCTGAAGAGAAGATCCAGCCATCAGAATTCTGAGCCTCCCGATGTTTTTTTCTTTTTCTTCGGCGCAGCCGGTTCTGGCAGGTATGCGTCAGCAGGCCCTACGCGGATTTCACACGTAGTGCCGTTGTTGTCTTTGATGTATGTCACTTCGGCGATCACAAGCGTTTCGTTATCGAAACCATTCAACGGGTCGTAGACAATGACCGAGAGATTTGGCCGCCAGAGTTCGCCGTTGCCCTGCCGCCATCCCTGAACCGTGTACGTGGTTTCACGCGTTTTTGCGGCACGTTGTCTGACCTCAAACTCACAGCGGGATTTGCAACTGTCCGTCGTCGCGGGGCCGGACTGCTGGACGGTGTGCGGGCGGTAGCGGGTCACTCCGGTATCTGTTGTGCTCTGTCGAATGGCGGCGATCGTTGCTTCACCGAAATCGTCATCTGTGCCGGGGCGCTGGCCGGTGACCAGGTAGCTGGAAAACCGATCGCGGACACTGCGCTCTGTATCGCACGAAAGAATATTTTCTCCCAGTACAAGCGCCGTGGCCGCTTTCTCAGCCCCTGGCTTACCGAGCACCAGCCTGCCCTGTGCATCATCGTAGGCCAGCGCCTGCACCTGCCCCAGCAGTCGGTTAAGACACTCCACCACCGTTTCACCGTGTTCCGGCTGAGCGTCAATGACTGCAGTCGCAGGTGTACCTGCGTCCACGACGTCCACACCGAACGGTTTAGCAAGCGCGCTGGCGATACGGAAAAGATTTTTACCATTGTGCTGTGCTGGCGCCGCCGAACAGTCAATAAGGTCTGCTGTTTTGCTGCGGCCAACGATCCCCATGGTGATTGCCGTTGCATCGTAGCGTAGCGGTAACGCCTCAACCCAACCCGTAATCACCAGGTCATCACCTATCATCACCTCAACGCGGTCGCCGTTTTTAATCTGCGGCACACCATCACTGCCAGGCCATCGACGGGTGATCGACACGTTAAAATCACGGGCAACACGGTCAATCCCCGCGCTGATGCGGGAAGATGTCCAGCCGCCCCACTCGCGGCCATTCACACGTAAAAAAACGGTATTGTTCATCGGACCGGTACCCTCAGAGGTTTAACAGGCACAAAACCCGGATGGGGAACCACATTACGGGTGAGAATGTCATCTTCCCGCGCCGCGTCGTCATACCAGCCCGCCGCCAGCACCAGCGCAGGGAGAACCTCCGGGGGAGTGCGCTCAGCCGTGATTTCCACCTGTGCAAGACGTGCAGAAATATCCCGGTTCAGGTCCGTTCTGAGCACAGTGATTTGCTGAAAAATCCTGTCGTCGGTGATGCGCAGCTGCTCCTGATCGATAGCTGAATTCAGTGCCGAGCGAATTTCAGTTAATTCGTCCCACGTGGGCGGATCTTCTTTCACCGTCGTACTGCCCGAGCCGTCCAGCGCGGGATGTGAAATATTGATGATATCGTTAGTTGATGCACCGCCGGTTAACTTCCCGGTTTGCCCCTGCGGCGCCACGATGGTTTTCGGCTGTGCCAGTGTGGCGACGGTCTGGGATGCCGTGCTGATTGCCGTGGAACGGATCGCTGCAGCAACCATATTACTGCGGGATTTCTGCATCCCAACGGAACCGGGTTCTGTCGGCCAGGTTCCCCGTGGCGCCAGCCCTGGCTCAAGGGTTACACCGGACATGGTTTTTATCATTGTCACCAGGTCTGAAGTATCGCCTGTAAGCCTGTCACCGGCGCGCCATGCTTTTTGCAGCGCTCTCACGAAATCACTGGCTGCGCTGGGCGGCATCAGAATGACTGACAAATCCCCCTGCAGCAGTCGCATCGCCGCTGAGACGCCGGAATCAACCATCCGGAACGCGTCGGCAACATCGCCGAGCATCGCGGCTGCGTCGGCCAGTACGTCATTTTGAATAAAATCAGCGATGCCGGAGAGTGAGAAAGCAGAAAACATGCTTTCGATAGCGTCATCAAACAGGCCGCCTGATTGTGTGAGGCGCTGTGCCGTCGCCATCCCCGCCACAGGAAAAGAAAGCTCGCCGCTTTCCACGAACTGGAAGGAAACGCGGCACATGCGCCCTTCGGCACTGCTGTGCGTGACCCTTACCTGTCCGTCGATACTGCCCTGCATTTCTCCATACTGAGGATGGACAAGCGTACCCGGCCCGGCGGTTTCAATAGCGCCTATAAGACGATCGCGCTTATCGGCGTAATCATCACCCACAAGATAGGCATTAATGGTCATCCGGCGCGTTGCCCGTCCTAAATCCTCCGTGAACGGTTTATCACGATTGGGGTATTCGTGTACCTGAACACGGCGCCCAAATGAACCTTCATCGTCTTCCACCGAGAAGGGTACGCCGCGAAACGACGCATCACGAAGACGATCGCGCCAGTCGTTTGAAGAAAAAAAGGCCATAGAGTTACCTCAATGAAAAAACCCGCCGAAGCGGGTTTTAATCTTTGACAAATACTTATTAGTTTAAATATCTACAGTTCTGTTAAATGAGAATAGGGAAATTATAGTAGCTATGACTGCGCCATACATCCCTATTTTGTTACCGAACAAATCCATTACTAAAGGAAATGCCACCAACAAAAAGACCAAGCATAATATAGCCACTATGGCTGCAGATGGTTTATTTTTGGGAAAAGCTATTAAATTAACCAACACACCACAAACAGCTGCAGGTACATTTAAAATAATCCCATAAAGTATTGCCAGTAAAATTGACTCACCCATAAACATATCCAAAGCATTTCTAGAACAGGCGTCTATGCTAGCATAAATACATCTATTTGTTTCTGAAAGGTGAATAACCGACATCGTGAGTCACATCCATCAGTGGATTACCCGCTTTCGGGATATCCAGCACTCTCATGCCAGGTGGAGCATTATCAAAAGTGACTTTTAACTCACTGCGTTGTGCCGCTGGCGCAGCTGCACGATCAAGCACCGGCCCCTGACCCAGGAACGGTGGATTTAGCGAAAAATTATCCCTCGTTGTCTGCCCTGTCAGCATTTCACGCTGTTGCACCTGCTGCTTGTTGTTATACCAGCCGCCTGAGTTCCAGCGATTTTTCAGCGACTGCCAGAATGAATCGGTATGGTCGGCTTCCTTCGCTGCATCAGCTATCTCTTTAAGCTGCTCAAACATGTATATCGCGACAGCAATCTGAACAGTGGTCGCCCCCAGCGTAGCAATTTTTCCCAGCACACCGGAAAGCTGCGTTGCTAAGGTCAGAGCTGTACGAAGAGTACCTAGCGTTTTGACAGTAAACACCCCTGTCATATACAGGCCAACACCGCCCAGAACAGTTTCCCAGCCGCCAAATGCCTGGGCAACTTTATCCACTTCAACCCATGCAGCCTTTATCACCGGGGCAACATCATCCCAGTTCTGAATAATCAGCATCGCGCCTGCCGCCAGCGCAGTTATCGCCAGTTTGGCAGGAGACAGATTGATCACCGTGTTCAGGATTTTGATTGCACGTGATAACACGCCGATGGACACGCCAACACCCAGCAGCGCCGCGCCGAATTTGGCGGCTGTCTGCACTAGTTCAGGATTTGCTTTAACAAAGGGGTAATGACTCCAACTTACTGATAGTGTTTTATGTTCAGATAATGCCCGATGACCTTGTCATGCAGCTCCACCGATTTTGAGAACGACAGTGACTTCCGTCCCAGCCTTGCCAGATGTTGTCTCAGATTCAGGTTATGCCGCTCAATTCGCTGAGTGTAACGCTTGCTGATTACGTGCAGCTTTCCCTTCAGGCGGGATTCATACAGCGGCCAGCCATCCGTCATCCATACCACGACCTCAAAGGCCGACAGCAGGCTCAGAAGACGCTCCAGTGTGGCCAGAGTGCGTTCACCGAAGACGTGCGCCACAACCGTCCTCCGTATCCTGTCATACGCGTAAAACAGCCAGCGCTGACGTGATTTAGCACCGACGTAGCCCCACTGTTCGTCCATTTCCGCGCAGACGATGACGTCACTGCCCGGCTGTATGCGCGAGGTTACCGACTGCGGCCTGAGTTTTTTAAGTGACGTAAAATCGTGTTGAGGCCAACGCCCATAATGCGGGCGGTTGCCCGGCATCCAACACCATTCATGGCCATATCAATGATTTTCTGGTGCGTACCGGGTTGAGAAGCGGTGTAAGTGAACTGCAGTTGCCATGTTTTACGGCAGTGAGAGCAGAGATAGCGCTGATGTCCGGCAGTACTTTTACCGTTACGCACCACGCCTTCAGTAGCTGAGCAGGAGGGACAACTGATGGAGATGGAAGCCACGGGAGCACCTCAAAAACACCATCGTACACTAAATCAGTAAGTTGGCACCATTACCCGTGAGGATTTACCCTGCCCTGAGCTGGATGTTTTCTCGTCTGATTTTTTCGATACCGTGGCTATCTGGAATGTGAATGCAGGTGAACCTGCTGCTGCACCGCAGCCAGAAACCGATACTATCGAAACTGGCCGTACCGCGGGCATGAAGATAGTACGCAACCTCGATCAGGACTCCCGCGCGGCATGCCTTGCCCTATTCGGCGCAGTGGAGGAAATCACCGATTCGCAGTACGGCCAGGTTGTGGATTTAAATAATGATGACGATGGATGCTTCCAGCGTGAACTGGCCCAGGCCTTTGTGAAGGAGCCACGAGTGTTTGCCCTTAGCGGTGAGCGGCAGGAAGAATTACTGGCGTGGGTGCGCAAAACCATGAAGGTTTCAACGCAATGGCCTGATATCAAAAAAGGGATCACTAAGTGGATTGATACTCCGGCCGCCAAACGTGAGCCCGTATCCCCTGACATCCAGCCAGACACATCAGCCAACCTTGGCGGCAGTAACCCTACCGATCGCAGCCCTGACCTGGTGCATAATCTCGCTACTCTCCGTCTGGAAACCGCGCTTGGTATTCTCTCGGTTGCTATGGATTTCGATATCTACGCCATACCATCCGAAATTATGCGCCGCGCCAAAGAAATCGAAAGTGCAGGAACAGACCCTCGCTTTTCTGCATGGTGGAATAAATTACGTGGCACGCCGGGAATTCTGGATTTCTCCCGCGCAGCCATTATCGCGCTGATTAAAACCGCTCCGGAAGACCTGTATCTTAGGCCGGTTGATCTGCGTGCTTACATTAACCGCAACCTCGTCGAATCTAACCACGCTAAACCGGATCAAAAAACTGTTGATATCGCATGCGGCAACATCAAGCAGGAGAAAAACAATGCTGAAACCAAACCGCCTATACCTAGCGAAACTCAGCCGCCAGCAGTTTGCCCTGCCAAAGCTGCGCAGCTCGACAAAGAACTCAACGAGGCATTCGCTCAGAGCTCCTCGCCAGTGCAGCAGCCCACGGACCAGCCGAAGGTGGAGAACCTGGGCGGCGGTGTCTTCTCTGTCGATGCGCTGATTAATAATTCCCCCTCATATGAAGTCGAAAAAACGGAAAATTGTCCGGAAATGAGCGAGCGGGAAATAGAAATTGCCTACGCCCTTAACGATCTTATGTCGGGTCGCACTCGGGAACTGTCTCTTGAGGAATCCGAAAGTGATGTATTGCGTACAGGGCATCCGGTCGCGCACCTCATAGATTTAATGATCACAGATATTGCAGATACTGAATTTTGTCTCTCTCCCGATTTTGAAATTGATGAGATTCAAATGGTGGCAGCCTGCATCCTTGATCAATGGTCTGATGATCAAAGTGAACGCCAGAAAATAGCGCTTGATGCGATCGTGGAATACCGACGACCGGAACCACCAAAATCTGTCGTACTCGTTCCGCCGACCGTTACTGCAAAGCCCAAAGCAGAGCCCGAACCAGCACCTGAAACAAACGCTCCGCTTTCTTCTGTTACATACCTGCAGCAGCTGACCATTGCAGCACTGCAGGGCTTATGTTCCAACCCGGCATATTGCAATCAGTATGAGGAATTACCGGCTATGGCCGCCGGGCTTGCCCGCGGCGTGATCAACCATCAGGAAGGCTCCTGTGCGTCTGATTAACCGTAGCAAGGGAGACAGCATCGGCGGGCCAGCATGCGCCGCCGCGCTCAAATGCCATTTTGAAAAATATGGCGAGCATGGTCGCAGCGACAAAGAGACTTTTTACACCATCAAGTTCAAAGGGAGAAAAATTACGGTTGAGGTTGTTAACCGCCCCCGTAGTTACGTGGCAACGGCAATGATCGGTGCCAGGCATCTTATGTGCCTCCCTGGCCTTGGTCGGTGATTTTTGACAATCAATATACTATCTGCCGCTACGGTATTGTGCTCGTGGCGGCGTCATGGAGTTAAGCATGGCGCAAATCATTTTCGATGAAGAGTGGATGGTGGCGGGAAGGCTAACTGAGAAAACGGGGCTGGATGAAAGGCAAATAAAAGCTTATCGCCTCGGAAGCTGGATTGAAGGGGTTCATTTTAAGCGAGTACCCGCGGTACCCGGTGGAGAAAGCAAACGCGCTTTGGTCTGGTACAACTTTCCGCTGATTAATAGATTTATTCAGGAAGCATGATGAACTTTCCAACCGGCGTTGAACTTCATAACGGAAAAATCAGAATCACGTTTACCTATCGCGGCATTCGCTGCCGCGAAGTTCTCCGTGGCTGGGTGGTTAACAGCAGTAACATCAAGAAGGCGGGAAACCTTCGTGCAGTCATCGTAAGTGAGATCCAGTTCGGCCAGTTCGACTACGCTGCGCGCTTCCCTGAATCGAAGGCTCTGAAAAAGTTTTCATCAACAAAGCGGATCACGACATTTAAAGAGCTGAGCGATTTTTTCATTGATACAAAGGCTCTGGAGGTGTCGGGGGCTACCCTTCATTCTCTCACATCTGCAGTTAACACACTGAAACGTGTTGTGGGAGAAAATACTCCACTGGCTGATATTCAGCACGCCGATATCCTGAATTACCGCAAAGAACTGCTGACCGGCAGCGTATTAAACCCTTCAATGCCTAACCTGGTTAAAAAGGGACGCGCGCCCTCAACAGTCAATAAACAGATGGCGGTTTTATCAGAAATGCTGAAGCTTGCTAATCGAAGTCAGTTTATATTACACGCTCCTTATGAGGGCGTGTCCCGGCTGAAGCTATCTAAGGCAGACCCCGATCCGCTTCTACTTCATGAGTACCAGGCACTGATTGCCGCCCTTCCCCGAAAACTGGCTTTGATCATCATCGTAGCCGTCCACACGGGAATGAGGCCCGGCGAGATTTGTGCTCTGGCGTGGGAGGATATCGATCTGAGAAAAGGTGAGATTCACGTATCAAGAAGCCTGACAAACAAACGGGTGTTTGTGCCGCCGAAAACAGATGCTGGCATCAGAACGATTACACTGCTTAAGCCTGCTCATGATGCGCTGCTAGAGCAGTTCGAAATCACCGGCAATAACCCAAGGCAGCAGATCATTTTCCATCACCGGGAAATCGGCAAAACAGAGCCGCAAAATCTGCGGTTTGTGTTTTCCCCGGAAAAGAAATCGTCAGTGAATGAGAGCTTTTTTTCCAAAAACTCGATTTCGTATGGATGGAAACGGGGCACTAAACTTTCGGGAATACGTGAGAGAAATCCTTATCAGTCCCGACACACATACGCCTGCTGGACGCTTATGGCCGGTGCTAACCCTTCCTTTATCGCCAGCCAGATGGGTCATGAGGATGCGCGCATGGTGTATGAGGTTTATTCGAAGTGGATCGGCGATATGAACCAGGACCAGGTCAACATGCTGAACAACCAGATGCCGACAGCCGTGCCCCCAGGACGCCCCCAAGGTATTGGGAGTATTAAAAAAGTCATTTAATTTCATGACGCTGATTCCAAACTACATAATCAGCGTTAAACTATTCATACCATTAATTTAGGGAGAAGAGATGATGCGCGTATTGGTTGTTGAGGATAATGCATTGCTACGCCATCACCTGAAAGTACAGCTTCAGGAGATGGGACATCAGGTGGACGATGCCGAAGATGCAAAAGAAGCCGATTATTATCTCAATGAACACCTGCCGGATATCGCCATCGTCGATTTAGGGTTACCTGATGAAGACGGTTTGTCGTTAATTCGTCGCTGGCGCAGCCATGATGTTTCTCTCCCGGTTCTGGTTCTGACTGCCCGTGAAGGCTGGCAGGACAAGGTCGAAGTGCTCAGTGCGGGTGCAGATGATTACGTCACCAAGCCGTTTCATATTGAAGAGGTGGCGGCGCGCATGCAGGCGCTGTTACGCCGCAACAGCGGGCTGGCCTCACAGGTCATTTCTATCCCTCCGTTCCAGGTTGATCTCTCCCGGCGGGAATTAGCCATCAACAATGAAGTGATCAAGCTAACCGCCTTCGAATACACCATTATGGAAACGCTGATCCGTAACAATGGCAAAGTGGTGAGCAAAGATTCTTTAATGCTCCAGCTTTATCCAGATGCTGAACTGCGCGAGAGCCATACCATTGACGTACTAATGGGACGTTTGCGTAAGAAAATTCAGGCGCAGTATCCACAGGATGTGATTACCACCGTCCGTGGTCAGGGCTACCTGTTCGAATTACGCTAAATGAGACGGATTTTGCGCCACATACTGCCCCTCTCGCTACGGGTTCGTTTTTTACTGGCAACGGCCGCCGTTGTCCTGGTCTTGTCGCTTTCGTACGGTATGGTGGCGCTGGTGGGCTACAGCGTCAGCTTCGATAAAACGACCTTCCGACTGTTGCGCGGTGAAAGTAATCTGTTTTATACCCTGGCAAAGTGGGAAAACAACAAAATCACCGTTGAAATGCCGGAAAACCTCAACCAGCAGAGTCCAACGCTGGCCCTGATTTATAACGAAAAGGGAAAATTGCTTTGGGCACAGCGCGATATTCCCTGGCTGGTCAACAGCATTCGTCCGGAGTGGCTTAAAACCAACGGGTTTCATGAAATTGAAGCCGATCTTAATACCACCAGCTCGCTGATTCGTGAAGATCGCTCTCTGCAACAGAAACTGAATGAGATCCGCGCCGATGATGCCGAAACGGAAATGACTCACTCCGTTGCAATCAATCTTTATCCGGCGACGTTGAACATGCCGCAGTTGACCATCGTAGTGATCGACACCATTCCAGTGGAACTGAAACGTTCTTATATGGTCTGGAGCTGGTTCATCTATGTTCTGGCCGCGAATCTGCTGCTGGTGATCCCACTGCTGTGGGTGGCGGCGTGGTGGAGCTTGCGCCCCATCGAATCACTGGCGAAAGAGGTTCGCGAACTGGAAGAACACCACCGTGAAAAGCTCAACCCTGCAACCACGCGTGAACTGACAAGCCTTGTGCGGAACCTCAACCGCCTGCTGAAAAGCGAGCGCGAACGCTATGACAAATACCGCACCACACTTACCGACCTGACGCACAGCCTCAAGACACCGCTTGCGGTAATGCAAAGCACATTGCGTTCAATGCGCAGTTCAAAACTCAGCGTCGATGATGCTGAACCGGTGATGCTTGAACAAATCAGCCGTATCTCTCAGCAAATTGGCTACTATCTGCATCGCGCCAGTATGCGCTCGGGTAGCGCGTTATTAAGCCGCGAATTACATCCTGTAGCGCCACTGCTGGACAACCTCACGTCTGCACTGAACAAGGTTTATCAGCGAAAAGGGGTAAATATCAGCCTCGATATCTCGCCAGAGATCAGCTTCGTCGGCGAGAAAAATGATTTTATGGAAGTGATGGGGAACCTGCTCGACAACGCCTGCAAGTACTGCCTGGAGTTTGTAGAAGTGTCGGCGCGTCAGACAGAGAACGAACTGCACATTATTGTTGAAGATGATGGCCCGGGCATTCCACTTAATAAACGTGAAATGGTGTTCGATCGCGGCCAGCGTGCCGACACACTGCGTCCCGGCCAGGGAGTGGGATTATCCGTCGCACGTGAGATTGTCGACCAGTACGATGGCAACATCGAAACCGGTGATAGCTTACTGGGCGGCGCCAGAATGGAAGTGATTTTTGGTCGTCAGCAGCCCATATTGAACGATAGTTAACCCGTTATGTGAAAAATGCGAGGATCTCGCACCCAGGCTCCTGAGCTTCCGTTATAATCCGAGTCAGTAAGAGCCTGCGGAATAAAAAAATATGGACTATCACTTAACACTTAACTGGCCTGAGTTTATCGAACGTTACTGGCAAAAACGCCCGGTGGTTCTGAAACGCGGGTTCAGTAATTTTATCGACCCCATCTCTCCAGACGAACTGGCCGGTCTGGCCATGGAAAACGAAGTCGACAGCCGCCTGGTCAGCCACCAGGACGGGAAATGGCAGGTCAGCCACGGTCCTTTCGAAAGCTATGATCATCTCGGTGAAAACAACTGGTCACTGCTGGTGCAGGCGGTCAACCACTGGCACGAGCCGACTGCCGCATTAATGCGTCCGTTCCGTGCCCTGCCTGACTGGCGAATGGACGATCTGATGATCTCCTTCTCCGTACCTGGCGGCGGTGTGGGTCCGCATCTGGATCAGTACGACGTATTTATCATTCAGGGAACTGGCCGCCGCCGCTGGCGCGTGGGCGAAAAAGTGCCGATGAAACAGCACTGCCCACATCCGGACCTGCTGCAGGTAGACCCTTTTGAAGGGATCATCGACGAAGAGCTGGAGCCGGGGGATATTCTCTACATTCCGCCTGGATTCCCGCACGAAGGTTATTCACTGGAAAATTCGCTGAACTACTCTGTCGGGTTCCGTGCACCAAGCGGTCGCGAGATGATCAGCGGTTTTGCCGACTATGTTCTGCAACGCGAGCTGGGCAGTTATCGTTACAGCGATCCCGATGTCCCAGCGCGCGAGCACCCGGCTGATATTCTGCCAGAAGAGCTGGATAAACTGCGCGGCATGATGCTGGATTTGATCAACGAGCCCGAACATTTCCGTCAGTGGTTTGGTGAGTTTATCAGCCAGTCGCGTCATGAGCTGGACGTTGCGCCGCCAGAACCTCCGTATCAGGCCGATGAAATTTATGATGCGTTGCAACAGGGCGACAAGCTGGTTCGTCTGGGCGGGTTGCGCGTTCTGCGGATTGGCGAAGAGGTGTTCGTCAATGGCGAGAAGCTGGATTCACCACACCGTCCTGCCCTCGACGCCATCGCCAGCCATCTGGTGCTGACTGCTGATACCTTCGGCGATGCGCTGGAAGATCCCTCTTTCCTCGCGATGCTCTCTGCGCTTGTAAACAGCGGGTACTGGTTCTTTGAGGACTGAGTTGTAAACATTTGCCGGGTGGCGGCTGCGCCTTACCCGGCCTACAAAAGCTCGATCCCGTAGGCCCGGTAAGCGCAGCGCCACCGGGCATTATTATTTGCGCTCACCCGCTGCAAAATCCTCAATCTCTCCAGCCCAATCCACCGGATACAACCCTTCCCGTACTTCACGATGAAACGTTGAATACGGCCAGTCGATAACTTTGCTAACATAACCATGCTTCATCGGGTTGATGTAGATATAATCCATATGCCGCCGATAGTCTTCTTCGTTACGGATGGTGTGTTCCCAGAAGCGCGACTGCCAGATGTGACGCATTTCAATGTTACGACTGAACGTTTTTTTGATATCCCGCCAGCGAGCCGAAAAATCACAGTCTCCTTCCGGTAAGGTCCAGATACAGTGCATATGTTCAGGAAGGATAACCCAGGCGTTGATGGTGAAGGGTTTAGCTCGTTTAACCGTTGAAGTGGCGGAACGCAGGCTATTGATATGGCGGGTAAGCAAATCACTCTGGCGGTTTTGCAGGTTGACGGTGAAAAACCAGGTTCCACCGGGGATGTAGAGGCGACGATAGTTTGACATGGGCATTCCTTGCCTTAACGCCGGGTGGCGGCTGCGCCTTACCCGGCCTACATTCTGATCGTAGGCCCGGTAAGCGTAGCGACACCGGGCAATGTCTTACTGCTTCGCGGTTAACTCCGCTATCCGCACAATCACCTTCACTGCTTTTTCCATCCCTTCCAGCGTCACAAATTCGTGTTTGCCATGGTAGTTGTAGCCACCGGTAAACAGGTTCGGGCAAGGCAACCCCATAAATGACAGCTGGGATCCATCAGTGCCGCCACGAATCGGTTTTAAGATCGGTTCAATGTCGCAATCGCGCATCGCCTGCTGGGCGATATCAATAATATGCGGATGCGCCATCACCTTCTCACGCATATTGTAATAGCTGTCTTCGATGATCAGCTCGATATAGCAGTCAGGGTGCAAGCCCTTCCCAACCTTCTTCGCGATCTCCATCATTTTACGCTTGCGCGCTTCAAACGCTTTGCGGTCAAAATCGCGGATGATGTAGTGCATCTGCGCGCTATCTACGGTGCCTTTGATGCTGGTCAGGTGATAGAAACCTTCATAGCCTTCCGTCTGCTCCGGGCTTTCTTCTACAGGTACTTCCGCATGAATGCGTGATGCCAGCGACAACGCATTCACCATCACTCCTTTGGCGGAGCCTGGATGAACATTGTTCCCGACAATCTTGATCGTCACCGATGCGGCATTGAAGTTTTCATACTCCAGCTCACCTACACCACCACCATCGACGGTATAAGCCCACTTCGCGTTGAAGGCCTCCACATCGAAATGTTTCGCCCCCTTTCCGACCTCTTCATCAGGCGTGAATGCCACGCGGATATCACCGTGTGGAATATTTTTACCCTTCAGTACCGCCAGCGCGGTCATGATTTCCGCGATCCCCGCCTTGTCATCTGCCCCCAGCAGCGTTTTCCCGTCGGTGGTGATCAACGTCTGGCCGAGTAACTGGTGCAGCACCGGAAACATCACAGGAGAGAGCACTTCATCACCAATGCCCAGCGCAATATCACCGCCGCGGTAGTTTTCAACAATCTGCGGGTTCACGTGTTTGCCGCTAAAGTCCGGAGAGGTGTCGACATGGGAGATAAAACCAACCGCCGGAATATCGCCCGGGACATTTGCAGGCAGCGTTCCCATCACAGTGCCTTTATCGCTTAACGTGACGTTAACCAGCCCCATGGCGTCAAGCTGCTCTTTAAGCAGGTTTAATAACTTCCACTGGCCTTCGGTGCTCGGCACCTGGCGGACACCCGGTTTAGATTGGGTATCCAGCGAAACGTACTGTAAAAAACGCTCAAGTAATTTATCCATGCAGTCACCCTCACTTTTTGTGACAACATTATCAATAAGCATCAAAACGCAAATATTGCGTCAGGTCACTTTTATCCCGCAAACGAGAATATTTAATGAGATGGTCACTCCCTCCTTCCCGGTACTATGCTGAGGACAGGCTTTCATTCGGAGAACTATCATGGAAAACATTGCGCTCATTGGTATCGATCTGGGTAAAAACTCTTTCCATATTCATTGCCAGGATCGTCGCGGGAAGGCTGTTTACCGTAAAAAATTTACCCGGCCAAAGTTGATCGAATTTTTGGCGACATGCCCCGCTACAACCATCGCAATGGAAGCCTGTGGCGGTTCTCACTTTATGGCACGCAAGTTGGAAGAGTTGGGGCATTCCCCAAAGCTGATATCACCACAATTTGTCCGCCCGTTCGTTAAAAGCAATAAAAACGACTTTGTCGACGCCGAAGCTATTTGTGAAGCTGCATCGCGTCCGTCTATGCGTTTTGTGCAGCCCAGAACGGAATCTCAGCAGGCAATGCGGGCTCTGCATCGTGTCCGTGAATCCCTGGTTCAGGATAAGGTAAAAACAACCAATCAAATGCATGCTTTTCTGCTGGAATTTGGCATTAGCGTTCCCCGAGGAGCTGCCGTTATTAGCCGACTGAGTACCATTCTTGAGGATAATAGTTTGCCTCTTTACCTCAGCCAGTTATTGCTGAAATTACAACAGCATTATCACTATCTTGTTGAGCAGATTAAAGATTTGGAATCCCAGTTGAAACGAAAGTTGGACGAAGATGAGGTTGGACAGCGCTTGCTGAGCATTCCCTGCGTCGGAACACTGACAGCGAGTACTATTTCAACTGAGATTGGCGACGGGAAGCAGTACGCCAGCAGCCGTGACTTTGCGGCGGCAACAGGGCTTGTACCTCGGCAGTACAGCACGGGAGGTAGGACGACATTGCTGGGAATTAGTAAGCGAGGTAATAAAAAGATCCGAACTTTGTTGGTTCAATGTGCCAGGGTATTCATACAAAAACTGGAACACCAGTCTGGCAAATTGGCCGATTGGGTCAGGGATTTACTGTGCCGGAAAAGCAACTTTGTCGTCACTTGTGCTCTGGCAAACAAGCTGGCCAGAATAGCCTGGGCCCTAACGGCACGACAGCAAACTTATGTAGCATAACGGCAGAAATACACCGGTTTAAAGAATTACTGATCTGGTTTTGCGAATACTGATATTGATGATACTAACGGCCCACCGGCCTGTTGAGGAACCTGTAAAACGGAAAGGCTCATTGAAGCCGTATATTTTCTGGAGGTTCATCAGGCGCGGAACTCATCAAGGCGCGGGAATAAAATCCCATTCAGACGCCGGATAGATTCAAGCAAGCCAACTTGTCGTCAAAATCGGTGTTGCAAAAACGGGAGTGACCATAGATTCCGTTTATATCGTTATACGCTAGTAAATGTAGCTTATGAATCAGTGACAAGGATTGGCGATTCCAGTGGTTTACCGTAGAATGTCCGCCCTCATTACGAGTCACCAAGGTGGTTACACACAAACCCCGCTTCAGTCTGCTGCCTGAGGCGTCTATATGGGACAGCGCAAAAATTGAATACACAATCCCGTTCACGTTCACCGCTGGTGCAACTGGAACGAATTCGTAAGAGTTTTGATGGTAAAGAGGTCATTTCAGAGCTCAACCTGACCATCAATGACGGTGAGTTCCTCACGCTGCTTGGCCCCTCTGGCTGCGGCAAGACAACCGTACTACGCCTTATTGCCGGGCTGGAAAATGTCGATAGCGGCACAATCCATCTTGAAAACCAGGATATTACCCAGGTCCCCGCTGAAGATCGTCACGTTAACACCGTCTTTCAGAGCTATGCGCTTTTCCCGCATATGACCGTGTTCGAGAACGTGGCATTTGGTTTGCGCATGCAAAAAACGCCGGCCGGCGAAATCCCTCCGCGTGTCACTGACGCGCTGCGTATGGTGCAACTGGAAGAGTTCGCACAGCGTAAGCCCCATCAACTTTCCGGCGGTCAGCAGCAGCGTGTGGCCATCGCCCGCGCCGTGGTGAATAAACCGCGTCTGCTCCTGCTGGATGAGTCTCTTTCAGCACTGGATTACAAATTACGCAAGCAGATGCAGAACGAGCTTAAAGCCCTGCAGCGCAAGCTTGGCATCACCTTTGTGTTCGTGACCCACGACCAGGAAGAGGCGCTGACCATGTCGGACCGTATTGTGGTCATGCGCGACGGCAAAATCGAACAGGACGGTACCCCACGCGAAATCTACGAAGAGCCGAAAAATCTGTTTGTCGCCAGCTTCATTGGTGAGATCAATATCTTCAATGCCACGGTGATTGAACGTCTGGACGACCAGCGCGTGCGCGCCAGTGTTGAAGGTCGCGAGTGCAATATCACGGTGAATTTCCCCGTCGAAAAGGGACAAAAACTCAACGTTCTGCTGCGGCCGGAAGATCTGCGTGTCGATGAAATTCACGGTAATACGGAGGCTGAGGGGCTTATCGGATATATCCGCGAGCGGAACTATAAAGGGATGACGCTGGAATCCGTCGTCGAACTGGAGAACGGCAAAATGGTGATGGTCAGCGAGTTCTTTAATGAGGATGACCCTGACTTCGACCACTCTCTCGACCAGAAAATGGTTATCAACTGGGTAGAAAGCTGGGAGGTTGTACTGGCTGATGAAGAACACAAGTAAATTCCAGAATGTGGTGATTGCCACTATCGTCGGTTGGCTTGTGTTATTTGTCTTTTTACCCAACCTGATGATCATTGCCACCAGCTTCCTGACCCGTGACGATACAAACTTCGTTTCGCTGGTCTTTACGCTGGAAAACTACGCGCGCCTGCTCGATCCGCTCTATTTTGACGTGCTTCTTCATTCACTCAATATGGCGCTGTTCGCCACCGTTGCCTGTCTGGTGCTCGGTTATCCATTTGCGTGGTTTCTGGCGCATCTGCCGCAAAAGGTCCGCCCGGTGCTGCTATTTTTACTGATAGTGCCTTTCTGGACCAACTCGCTCATTCGCATCTACGGGCTGAAAATCTTCCTGAGTACTAAAGGCTATCTCAACGAGTTTCTGTTGTGGCTGGGGGTGATTGATACGCCAATGCGCATCATGTTTACGCCGGGCGCAGTGATCGTTGGACTGGTCTATATCCTGCTGCCGTTTATGGTCATGCCGCTCTACTCCAGCATTGAAAAGCTGGATAAACCCCTGCTTGAAGCGGCTAAAGATTTGGGTGCCAATAAACTGCAGACCTTTACCCGCATTATCATTCCGCTGACCATGCCCGGCATTATCGCGGGCAGTCTGCTGGTGATGTTGCCGGCGATGGGGCTATTTTACGTTTCTGACCTGATGGGCGGAGCGAAAAACCTGCTGATTGGTAACGTCATTAAAAGCCAGTTCCTCAACATCCGTGACTGGCCGTTCGGCTCGGCCACCAGCATTACCCTGACGGTGGTAATGGGCCTGATGCTGCTGATTTACTGGCGCGCTTCAAGGCTGCTGAACAAGAAGGTAGAACTCGAATGATCGGTCGACTGCTTCGCGGCGGTTTTATGACCGCCATTTACGCTTACCTTTATATCCCGATTATCATTTTGATCGTGAACTCGTTTAACAGCTCGCGCTTCGGGATTAACTGGCAGGGGTTTACCACCAACTGGTACAGCCTGCTGATGAACAACGACAGCCTGCTGCAGGCCGCTCAGCACTCGCTGACGATGGCGATTTTCTCCGCCACCTTCGCGACGCTGATTGGCTCCCTTACCGCCGTGGCGCTCTACCGCTATCGCTTTCGCGGCAAACCGTTCGTCAGCGGCATGCTATTTGTGGTGATGATGTCACCCGATATCGTCATGGCGATTTCGCTACTGGTGCTGTTTATGCTGCTGGGCGTTCAGCTTGGCTTCTGGTCACTGCTGTTTTCCCATATCACCTTCTGTCTGCCTTTTGTGGTGGTGACCGTCTTTGCGCGCCTGAAAGGTTTTGACGTGCGCATGCTGGAGGCGGCGAAAGATCTGGGCGCCAGCGAGATGACCATCCTGCGCAAAATCATCCTGCCGCTGGCGATGCCCGCCGTGGCGGCTGGATGGCTGCTCAGCTTTACCCTGTCGATGGATGACGTTGTCGTCTCCTCCTTTGTGACCGGGCCGAGCTATGAAATTCTGCCGTTGAAAATCTATTCGATGGTAAAAGTCGGCGTTTCACCTGAGGTGAACGCGCTGGCGACCATTCTGCTGGTGTTTTCGCTGGTTCTGGTGATCGCCAGCCAGGTTATTGCTCGTGATAAAACAAAATCTCAGGGGACAATGAAATGAAAAAAATGCTCGCCGCTGCGGCGCTGGTGCTTGGCATGGGTGCGGCACACGCTGATGACAGCAAAACGCTCTACTTCTATAACTGGACCGAATATGTGCCGCCGGGCCTGCTGGAACAGTTCACCAAAGAGACGGGCATCAAGGTTATCTACTCGACCTACGAATCGAATGAAACCATGTACGCCAAGCTCAAAACCTACAAAGACGGCGCGTACGATCTGGTGGTTCCTTCCACCTACTTTGTCGATAAAATGCGCAAAGAGGGCATGATCCAGAAGATCGATAAAACGAAGCTAACCAATTTTTCAAACCTCGATCCTGAGATGCTCAACAAGCCGTTCGACCCAAATAACGACTACTCCATTCCATATATCTGGGGAGCAACTGCGATTGGCGTTAACAGCGAGGCCGTCGATCCGAAATCGGTGACTAGCTGGGCCGATCTGTGGAAACCGGAGTATAAAGGTAGCCTGTTGTTAACCGACGACGCACGCGAGGTATTCCAGGTTGCGCTCCGCAAGTTGGGCTACTCTGGCAACACGACGGATCCAAAAGAGATTGAAGCGGCGTATACCGAGCTGAAAAAGCTGATGCCTAACGTGGCGGCCTTCAACTCTGATAACCCGGCAAACCCGTATATGGAAGGTGAAGTGAACCTGGGCATGGTCTGGAACGGCTCAGCGTATGTCGCCCGCCAGGCCGGTACGCCGCTTGAGGTGGTCTGGCCGAAAGAAGGTGGTATCTTCTGGATGGATAGTCTCGCAATTCCTGCCAATGCGAAAAACGTGGATGGTGCTCTGAAGCTGATTAACTTCCTGCTGCGCCCGGACGTGGCTAAACAGGTTGCTGAGACGATTGGCTATCCGACACCCAACCTGGCTGCGCGCAAACTGCTCAGCCCGGCTGTGGCGAACGATAAATCGCTTTATCCGGATGCCCAAACCATCAGCAAAGGTGAATGGCAAAACGATGTCGGTGACGCCAGCCGCCTTTACGAGGAGTACTACCAGAGATTGAAAGCGGGCAGATAAACACACCGCGTTCTTCGTCACGCCGTCTGTACGGCGTGAGGAAGCGTTTAACTCACGGCATTCTCCCCCGCCCAGAGTGTTGCCCTTCGCATTGCCTCGACCACATCCTCATCTGACAGCCCAAGCGCCTGACGAACCCTTGTCGCATCGTCCCACCGCTGCTGCTCATAATAACGGCAAAGCGTAACCATATCCGATAACTGCCCTTCATGATGGCACAGCGCATTGCTCACACTCTGTGGCACCGCGATTTGCTTCATCAACTCAGCCATCGGCAGTTCAAGGAGGGTATCAAGCAGTGAAAACAGACCGCACATGAAGGCATTTTCAGCCAGCGTCGGTTCGTTCATCTTCTCTGCAATCAGTTCACAGAACTTTCCGCGCATCATGCTCAACGGGTAAAGCTCGCTGACGGTATCATTCCCCGCACTCGCCAGGACCACGACGGCAACAAACCGCCTGAGCTGGTTTTCCCCGAGATATCTGAGCACTTCACTCAGGGTTAACTTACTGAAATTACAGGCGCCGACATGTTTAAATGCGGTGTGCTTCATATAGCGCATGATTTTATACGACAAGGTGAGATCGGTTTTTATCAACGACTCGATGATCCGAAAATCAGGTTTATTGCGTCCCACTTCCATTTGCAGACGGAAAATAGCCAGCTGATTTTGCGATAATCTTTTATATTTAATCACCTCCGGACGGCAGAAAAAATATCCCTGAAAAAGAGAAAAACCTTCATCCCGGTATAGTTTGAATTCCTCTTTAGTCTCAATTTTTTCAGCGAGATATTTAATATGTCCGGTCAGGTGTTTACGTTCATTCAGATACTGTTTAATTTGCGCTAAGGAATAATTTCTGACATCGAATTTCAGTATTGATATATAGGGTAAAAAAGCATCCCACTCCGGAGCAAGGGTGAAATCATCAAGTGCGAAGTGGTATCCGTGCGCATGCATTTCCCTGACGGCCAGCAATAACTCTTCCCCTGGAACAGCATCTTCCAGGATCTCGATGACCACTTTCTCTTTATCAAGCGCCTCTCCACTGCGGTCAATGACCATCCTGGAAGGAAAATTAATAAACGACACATGCGCCCCGGCGATGCGCTGAGAGGGCACACATAAAAACTGGTCGGATATCATTCTGGAGGTGGCATATTCCGCCGACACATCCGGAAAACGGTTTGTCATCCCATCTCTGAAAAGCAGCTCATAAGCTACCGTATTCATATCAGGATTAAAAATGGGTTGTCGCGCGATAAATCCGTACATATCCCATCCTCCTCTACAACTTTATATTTATTAGCATCCTCTTTCTACACGACGATAACGAGCATTATCGAGTACTATTTTGATTGAATGCACAAAATAAAAGCATCCACACTAACTAACAGGATTTGAAATCCTGAAATTTAAATTAAATATACCTGGTACTCTACAGAAAGGAGGCGATATATCCGATAAGTAATGTGTGCCTGCCCGACATGCACAACATTACGGGAGATGAGAATGAAAGACGCCATAGTCCGAAAACAAAAAATGAGAGTCAAGACGTTGATGCTATTGTCCATTTTCCTCACCGTGACGGTGGGCTTTACCGCAACGATCGGGTTTATGATGTGGCAGTGGATGGCACAGCAAGACATTCTCGCCAAAAAACATATCCGACAAATTGCCGAAGTGCAGTCTTTGCAGGTCAGCAAACAGCTGGATTCCGCCCTGTCAGCCGCCCGGGATATGGGCAACAGCGCTCTGGCGCTGCACGAGGCGGGCGTAACCGATCGTCAGAGCCTCAATCAGTTGCTCACCCATTATCTCTCGGCTCACCCACAGTTTCTCTCCATGTCGATGGCCTTTGAACCCAACGCTTTCGACGACAAAGACGCCACTTTTGCCGGGCAGAGCGGTGAAGACCCTGCCGGGCGTTACGCCCGCTACGTCGACCGCGACGCCACCGGCAAACCCGCATTGCACTTGCTGACGGATTTCGAATCGCCGGGCAGCGGCGATTATTATTTGCTGCCGAAGCAACGGCATAAAGATGTGATCATCGAACCCTATATTTATCCCTACAACGGCGTGGACGTGATGCTTACCTCGATTGCCGCGCCCATCATGCGTGATGGTCAGTTCCTGGGATCAGTCACCTCTGACTTCTCGCTTGCCACGCTGCAGTCGATGATCGGGGCGATTAAACCGTGGAACGGCACTGGTTATGCCCTGCTCCTCTCCGCGGGTAATAACGTGGTTTCCAGTCCGGACAAACGTGCCACAGGCAAGCCTTACGCGGGCAAGATTGCCGGTAATGACGTCATCCGGGCGGACGATCCGCTACTGAAAGAAGAAGTGTTTATCACCTGGCAGGACATTGTTATCGGCAACAGTCAGACACCGTGGAAACTGGCTATTGTCACACCGGTCAGCGAAGTGATGGCCGAAGCAAGGGCATTTTTACTGAAAGCTATCATCCTGATGGTGTTAAGCATCGTTGCCGTCAGTCTGGTGATGGCACAGATATTTACCCGTAAAGTTGACCGTCCGGTTGGAGGCGAACCGTCAGATGCCGCGGGGATCGCCCTGGCTGTTGCCCGAGGGGATCTGAACAATACCATCCCGGTTCGTCCCGGGGATACCAGCAGTATTTTTTACGCGCTCCACACTATGCAGATGCAGCTCAAGCGCATCGTCGACAATATCAGCGAAGCCAGCCATTCCGTACACGGCGGCACCAGCGAAATTTCGGCGGGTAATCTTGATCTCGCTTCACGTACCGAAGAACAGGCGGCAGCGATTGTTGAAACAGCCGCCAGCATGGAAGAGATTTCGGTCACGGTGAAGAACAATGCCGATAATGCGCATAAGGCGACAACGTTGACCGACCGCGCCGCCACGCTCGCCGGGCACGGGGAAACACTGGTGAACGACGTGGTCGTTGTAATTGGAGAGATTGATGAGAGCGCACGTAAGATCGGCGAGATTAACAGCATCGTCGATGGCATTGCTTTCCAGACCAATATCCTGGCGCTGAATGCTGCCGTTGAAGCGGCCCGGGCTGGCGAACAGGGGCGCGGTTTTGCGGTAGTGGCAGGTGAAGTCCGCAATCTTGCCCAGCGCAGCGCTAACGCGGCTAAAGAGATCTCTCAGCTGATCGCCGAGTCGTCAGGTCGCGTCAGCAAAGGCGTTGAGCTGGTCAATGAGACGGGGGTCATGATGAAACAGGTCATTGAGGCCGTATCGCATGTCCATCTGGTGATCAACGATATGGTTCAGGCCCTGGACGAGCAGAATCGGGGAATTAGCCAGGTGAGCACTGCCGTCAATCAAATGGACAGTACGACCCAGCAGAATGCTTCTCTGGTTCAGCAAATCTCTGCGGCTGCCCTCTCGCTGGACGAACAGGCTAAGTCGCTGGAGAAAACGCTGGCGTTCTTTAATTCATAACAAAAAGGCACCCGGAAACGGGTGCCTTTTTGGATTACAGCCCTTTCAGCAGCTTGTCGACAAATTCCGGTACGACCGTACTTGCCAGGCCATAGTGCTTCTCTTCAAACTCGCTTCCCACCTGGCTTGGCTCCAGGTTCAGTTCGACCGTATGCGCGCCATGCAGCCGCGCCTCGTGAACAAACCCCGCAGCCGGGTAGACATGGCCTGACGTGCCAATAGCGATAAACACATCTGCCATCGCCAACGCACTGTAGATCTCATCCATCCCCAGCGGCATCTCACCAAACCAGACCACATGCGGACGCAGCCGCGCGGGGAACTGACAGCAGTGGCATTTATCCTCTGGCAGCACGTCCTCTTTCCAGTCCAGCACCTGACCGCTCCAGGCACAGCGAACTTTCAGCAGCTCACCGTGCATATGGATGATGTTGTGGTTACCGGCCCGCTCATGCAGGTTGTCGATATTCTGCGTAATCAGCAGAAAGCGATCGCCCAGCGCCTCTTCCAGCTTCGCCAGCGCCAGATGCGCCGCGTTCGGCGCAATCTCTGGCTGCTGAAGCTGGCGACGGCGGGCGTTGTAAAACGCCTGCACGAGATCCGGGTCGCGGGCAAAGCCTTCCGGCGTGGCCACATCCTCCACGCGGTGCTCTTCCCACAGCCCGTCCGCCGCGCGGAAGGTTCGAATTCCTGACTCGGCGGAGATCCCCGCGCCAGTCAGCACCACCACTCTGGGTTTATCCATCGCTTCTGGCATCATTCTGTCTCTGAAAAAGATCCGCTGGCGCAAGCGCTCACGTAAGCGGCGTTTGTTTTTGCGAAAACGGCTGAGTCGACCCTGGCGACGCGACAGCATAGAAACCTCGTAAACTAATCGGTGAGATGAAGGAATGCGGCTCCGCGCATGCCTCCTGCGTCCCCGTGTCGCGCGCGTTCAATACGCGGCACGCGGGCAACCGGCAATAAATGTCGGGGCAAACGCCCGGACAACCGTTCCGTAATCGCGGTAAAGTTTGAAAGCCCTCCCCCGATCACCAGCAGGTCCGGGTCGACGATGGTGAGAATGTTTCCCAGACACACCGCCAGCAGATCCAGATAGCGCTCAACGTGCTCACGCGCCTGCGCATCCCCTTGCTCCCACAGGGTAATGATTTGAGGAGCTTCAAGTTTCTGATGATAGAAGTGTTCGTAAAGCCATGCAAACCCGCGGCCTGACAGGTAGTTCTCAATACAGCCGTGCTGACCGCAGCCGCAACGGGTCAGCGGGAAATCACGCCCCACCACATCAAGCGCATCCACCGGCAGACGGATATGGCCGAACTCGCCTGTGATGTAGCTGCGCCCGGTGATGGGCTTACCGTTGAAAATGATCCCACCACCAACGCCGGTGCCGAGGATCAGCCCCATCACCAGGGGATACTGTGTAAATTCTTCGTCCCAGGCTTCCGAGAGCGCAAAGCAGTTGGCATCATTGTCTAAACGCACGTCGCGTTCAAGGAGAGCAGAGAGATCGGCGCGCAGCGGTTTACCGCTGGCGGCAGGCACGTTGGCCGCGTAAAGCGTACCGTCGTCGGTTTCGGGCATGCCCGGAATACCAATGCCGACGCTGCCTTTCACGCCGAAACGTTCATCCGCCTGCGCCACCAGCGCGGCAATGGCGGTTAAAAATTCGTCGTAGCTTTTGCGCTGCGTGGGAACGCGGGTTTCCCACTGCAGTTTGAGATCTTTATCAAACACGCCGAGCGCAATCTTGGTGCCGCCAATATCAAATCCATAATACATAATGCATTCCTCTTTCTGACATAGCGGCCTCAAAACCGCTACATCATGACGTAATTACTGGCCACTTAGTACCCTCGCCGGATCAATTCGGCTTGCGCGACGCGCCGGATACCAGCTTGCCAGCAGACTCAGTAAAAGTGCTGTCACCAGCACATAAAAAACGTCCAGCCAGTGCAGTTCAGACGGCAGGAAGTCAATAAAATAGATATCACCCGACAGGAACTGGTGACCAATAAGTTTTTCAATGCCGTTGATAATCGGCGTAAGTTGCAGAGAAACCACCACACCAATCACCACGCCGCACAGGCTACCGAATAGCCCCGCCAGCAAACCGTACCAGACAAAGATGGCGCGGATAAGACCGTCTTTTGCGCCTAAGGTGCGCAGCACAGCAATATCGCCACTCTTGTCTTTGACCGCCATCACCAGCGTCGAGACAATGTTAAAGCACGCGACACCAATCACCAGCACCATCGCCAGGTACATAATGGCTCGGATCATCTGGATATCACGGTACATATACCCGTAAGTGCCGATCCAGCTTTTGATGTAGACATAGTTATTGGTCACACCGCCTGCGTCACGTACCAGTTTGTTGGCGTTAAAGACGTCGTTAACCTTAATGGCA
This sequence comes from Enterobacter sp. DVT3837, assembly GCF_056238685.1. Classification (NCBI taxonomy): domain Bacteria; kingdom Pseudomonadati; phylum Pseudomonadota; class Gammaproteobacteria; order Enterobacterales; family Enterobacteriaceae; genus Enterobacter; species Enterobacter sp. DVT3837. Next base: position 1,324,412 of record NZ_JBWDLA010000002.1, read on the forward strand.
ATGCCCGTCACGCTGTCGCCCATATCGAGATACTGACGCGCATCTTCCATCGGCACCATCGCAAAGCTGTGGTCAAGCTGGCCGCTCAGCTGAAGAATACCGGTGACATGAAGACGCACGCGTTTAGCCTGCTGCAGTTTGTGGTCGGCACTGGCGTTCGGGATCATGATTGACACCCAGTCGCCCTGCTTCACTTTCAGAGCATCGGCAACGCCTTTACCCATGATTATCTGCTGCTCACCGGCCTTAAAGTTCGCCCATGCGCCGTTCTGTACATACTTCGGCAGTGCGCTCAGACGCTCCTCCTGCGCCGGGTTCACCCCTTTCACCTGAATGGCGCGCAGGTTTACCCCGCTCTCCACCAGCCCGGTAAAGTTAATGTAGGGGGCGGCGGCGGCAATGCCCGGCACTTTTTCCACTTTGGTCAGGGCATCGCTCCAGTTGTTCCACGGCTGGTTAACCGGCTCGATCTCCCCGTGCGGTACCACCGCCAGAATGCGGTTGTTGAGTTCGCGCTCAAAGCCGTTCATGGCGCTCAGCCCCACAATCAGCACGGCGACACCCAGCGCAATGCCCACGGTGGAAATCACCGAAATAAGCGATACCATGCCACCGCGACGGCGACCGCGGCTAAAACGTAGCCCAATGAGTAACGATAACGGTGAAGCCATTACTCCGCTCCCATCAGGGTCAGCTCGGCGTTCAGATGACCGTCACGCATCTCAAGCTGGCGTCCCATGCGTTTTGCCAGCTGCAGGTCGTGGGTCACCACCAGAAATGCGGTGCCCTGCGAGGCGTTCAGCTCGCCCAGAAGCTGGAAAATACTGTCCGCATTGCGCGCGTCCAGGTTACCGGTAGGCTCATCCGCCAGCACCAGACGCGGGTTGTTGACCAGCGCACGGGCAATCGCCACGCGCTGGCGCTCGCCGCCGGAAAGCTCAGAGGGACGATGGTTACCGCGATGGCCCAGCCCTACCGCTTTCAGCATGTCGCTGGCGCGGGCGTTAATTTCTGCCGGTTTCTTTTTGCCAATCAGCAGCGGCATCGCCACGTTTTCCAGCGCCGTGAAGTCCGGCAGCAGGTGATGGAACTGGTAGATAAAACCGAGCTCACGGTTACGTAACTCGGCCTTCGCCGCTGAGGACATTTTGCTCATCGGCTTGCCGGAGAAAATCACGTCTCCGCTGGTTGGGGTATCCAGCCCGCCCAAGAGGTGTAATAAGGTACTTTTGCCGGAACCAGAGCTACCGACAATCGCCATCATCTCGCCTTCTCCCACGCTAAAGCTCACATTGTGCAGCACGTCAGTCTGCACAGTGCCTTCCTGATAGCGTTTGGACAGGTTGTCGCATTGCAACAGGATCTTATTCATAACGTAAAGCCTCAGCGGGTTGAGTGGCGGCAGCGCGCCAGGAAGGATAAAGCGTAGAAAGCAGCGCAATCGCCATCGCGGCCAGCGCAATTCCGATCACCTGTAGTGGCTCAATCGCCACAGGCAGCGCCGCACCATCGAGCAACGCACCGATGATCGGCATTAAGTTGTTAAGCTGGCTGGCAAGCAGTGCACCCAGCACTGCCCCAAGCAGCGCGCCGATAATCCCGGCGCTAGCACCCTGTACCATAAAGACCGCCATGATCTGGCGCGGCGTGAGTCCCTGGGTTTGCAGAATAGCGACTTCACCCTGTTTCTCCATCACCATCAGTCCCAGTGAGGTAATGATGTTAAACGCGGCAACGGCCACGATCAGGCTCAGCAGCAGCCCCATCATATTTTTTTCCATGCGTACGGCCTGGAACAGTTCGCCTTTACGCTCACGCCAGTCCTGCCATTTGGTCCCTTCCGGCAGTTTTTGCTGGCTGAGGGTATCAACTTTCAACGGTGCGTCGAGCCACAGGCGCCAGCCGGTAATATTCCCTGCCGGGTAGCGCATCAGGCGCGAAGCGTCCTGGATATTAACCAGCATCTGGTAACCATCGACTTCGCTGTTGGCGGCAAAGGTACCAATCACGTTGAACAGGCGCTGGCTTGGCAAGCGCCCCATTGGCGTGAACTGGCTGGCAGACGGCACCATCACACGCAGCTGATCGCCGCGGTTGACGCCAAGCTGCCCGGCAAGCTGTTCGCCCAGAATCACGTTGTATTTACCCGCTTCCAGATCGGTCTGTTTTACGTTAACCAGATACGGCGTCAGCGGATCGTTTTGCGCCGGGTCAATCCCCAGCATCACGCCGACCGCCACGCTGCGGGCGCTTTGCAGCACCACATCGCCTGTGGTTAACGGCGCAACGCGCGTGACACCCTGTAACTTCGCCGCGCTTTCCGGCAGCTGTTGCGGGTTAACCGAACCGTTGGTTGATGAGAGAACGGCCTGCGGCATCAGCCCCAGGATGTTGTTTTGCAGCTCGCGTTCAAAGCCATTCATGACGGACAGTACCGTCACCAGAGCCATCACGCCAAGCGTAATGCCAATAGTCGAAAGCCAGGAGACAAAGCGACCGAAGCGGTCCGCGGCGCGCCCACGCATGTAACGTAAGCCTATGAAGAGTGCGACAGGTTGGTACATGAAATCCGTCTGTTTGCTGATAGCAGACCCACGAGTATATAAGCGAATCCGCTAAGCGTAAATGACTGAAACAGTAAGCTTTGGTAATCATTTTTCCGAAAAATTCAGATAAATCAGAGTGCTATTGTCTGAATACTCGCCTTATAACCTCCACCTTTTCCGAAAAAGCTCCTGATACAGACTGTTACCCGTTACATCCAGGCGTCGTTTAACAACAATTGCTCGTTCGTTTATGGCAATAAGGTAGTGGCGAACAATGAAGCAAAAAGCATTATGGATTAACCAGATAAAAGGGCTGTGTATCTGCCTGGTGGTTATTTACCATTCGGTTATCACGTTTTATCCGCATCTGATCGGGCTGCAACACCCGCTCTCCGGCCTTCTCGCCAAATGCTGGGTCTATTTTAACCTCTATCTCGCTCCGTTCCGAATGCCGGTCTTCTTCTTTATCTCCGGCTATCTGATCCGTCGTTATATTGCTGAGGTGGACTGGCGAACCAGTCTCGACAAACGGATCTGGAGCATTGTCTGGGTCCTGGCGCTGTGGGGCATCCTGCAATGGCAGGCGCTGACCCATATGAATGCCTGGCTGGCACCCGAGCGTGAACTCGCCACATCATCGAATGCGGCCTACGCCGACTCGCTCTCAGGATTTGTGCTGGGGATGCTCACCGCCAGCACCAGCCTCTGGTATCTGTATGCTCTGGTGGTGTACTTCACGCTGTGTAAACTGCTGAGCCGATGGAAGCTGCCGGTACTGGGGCTGCTGGCGCTGGCAAGTATCGCGATCAACTTCCTGCCGCTACCGTGGTGGGGGATGAACAGCGTGGTACGCAACATGATCTACTACAGCCTCGGGGCGTGGTATGGCGCAGAGATGATGGCGTGGATGAAAAGCCTCAACCTGCGCCGCATCTGGCTGGCAACTGGCGCTTTCGCCGCCGTCTCCGTGGTGCTGTGGTTTGCTAACGTCCCGCTACTGCTCTCTGTGTTGTCGATTGTGTTGATCATGAAGCTTTTTTATAACCTTGAGCAGCGTTATGCCGTGCATCCTGACAACTTGCTGAACGTGATTGGCTCAAACACGATCGCGATTTATACCACCCACCGCATCTTAATCGAGGCCTTTAGCCTGTTCCTGATTGGCGAGATGAATAGTGCCTTGTGGCCGGTCTGGGCGGAGTTGGGTCTGCTTCTGATCTACCCGTTTGCCAGCCTGCTTATCTGTACACTTGCCGGGCTCGGGGTGCGTAAACTCTCCACCGCGCTGTTCGGGGACGTTTTCTTCTCCCCTCCGTCAACGCTGAGCCTGTCGCCATCCTCCCGTTGATGGCTCTCTTCGCCCCTGCTGGGGCGAATTTTCCCCCTGTGCGGTTCTGGTTTGCTTATACAAAACGATCGAGGATAATAAAGACATTGCGTATCAGTGATATGCCCCAATACTGTTGGTATATCCATAAGAGACTCTGACATAGCCATGCCTGAACACTATCGTTATTCCTTGCCTGTCAAAGCGGGTGACCAGCGCCAGCTGGGTGAACTCACGGGCGCGGCGTGCGCCACGCTGGTAGCGGAAATCGCTGAGCGTCATCCTGGCCCGGTAATTCTGGTTGCCCCGGACATGCAAAACGCCCTGCGTCTGCACGACGAAATTCGCCAGTTCACCGATAGCCTGGTGTTCAGCCTGGCCGACTGGGAAACGCTGCCCTATGACAGCTTCTCCCCACATCAGGAGATCATCTCCTCGCGTTTGTCGACGCTGTATCAACTCCCGACCATGCAGCGTGGCGTGCTGATTGTACCGGTGAATACCCTGATGCAGCGCGTCTGTCCGCACAGCTATCTGCACGGTCACGCGCTGGTGATGAAAAAAGGTCAGCGCCTGTCCCGCGACACCCTGCGCGTGCAGCTGGACAGCGCCGGATATCGCCATGTTGATCAGGTGATGGAACACGGAGAATACGCCACGCGCGGTGCGTTACTCGATCTCTATCCAATGGGGAGTGACCAACCGTATCGCCTGGACTTTTTCGATGATGAAATCGACAGCCTGCGCGTGTTTGACGCTGACACGCAGCGTACGCTGGAAGAAGTGGAATCTATCAATTTACTGCCCGCCCACGAGTTCCCGACGGACAAAACCGCTATCGAACTGTTCCGCAGCCAGTGGCGCGATAAATTCGACGTCAAACGCGATGCCGAACATATTTATCAGCAGGTCAGCAAAGGTACGCTGCCCGCAGGTATTGAGTACTGGCAACCGCTGTTCTTCAATGAACCCCTGCCTCCGCTGTTTAGCTACTTCCCGGCAAATACGCTGATTGTTAACACCGGAGATATCGACGCCAGCGCCAGCCGCTTTGAAAACGAAACCCGCGCCCGCTTTGAAAGCCGCGGCGTTGACCCGATGCGCCCGCTGTTGCCCCCGGAGGCGCTCTGGCTGCGAACCGATGAACTCAACGCCGAGCTGAAGCGTTGGCCGCGTATGCAGCTTAAAACCGATTCGCTTGCCGCCAAAGCCGCCAATACCAACCTCGCGTTTCAGACGTTGCCAGATCTGGCCGTTCAGGCGCAGCAGAAATCACCGCTGGATAATCTGCGGAAGTTTCTGGAATCCTTTACCGGCCCGGTGGTGTTCTCGGTTGAAAGTGAAGGCCGTCGCGAAGCACTCGGGGAGCTGCTGGGGCGCATTAAAGTGGCGCCGAAGCGTATCCTGCGTCTGAGCGAAGCCACCGGAAACGGTCGTTATCTGATGATTGGCGCCGCCGAACATGGGTTTATTGATACGCTCAATAACCTGGCGCTGATTTGTGAAAGCGACCTGCTGGGTGAGCGCGTCGCACGTCGCCGTCAGGACAGCCGTCGTACCATCAACCCGGACACGCTGATTCGCAACCTGGCCGAGCTACACCCGGGCCAGCCGATTGTTCACCTGGAGCATGGCGTCGGGCGTTACCAGGGAATGACCACGCTAGAAGCAGGCGGTATCAAAGGTGAATACCTGATGCTGACCTACGCGAACGACGCCAAACTGTATGTTCCGGTCTCTTCCCTGCATCTGATCAGCCGCTACGCGGGTGGCGCAGAAGAGAATGCGCCATTGCATAAGCTGGGTGGCGATGCCTGGGCACGCGCGCGCCAGAAAGCAGCGGAAAAAGTGCGTGACGTGGCGGCTGAGCTGCTGGATATCTATGCACAACGCGCGGCCAAAGAGGGCTTCGCCTTTAAACATGATAAAGAACAGTATCAACTGTTCTGCGACAGCTTCCCGTTTGAAACCACGCCAGATCAGGCCCAGGCCATTAACGCCGTGCTGAGCGACATGTGTCAGCCACTGGCAATGGACCGCTTAGTCTGTGGCGACGTAGGCTTCGGCAAAACCGAAGTGGCGATGCGCGCCGCCTTCCTTGCGGTTGAAAACAACAAGCAGGTAGCGGTACTGGTGCCAACCACCCTGCTCGCTCAGCAGCACTTCGACAACTTCCGCGACCGTTTCGCCAACTGGCCGGTACGTATTGAGATGCTCTCGCGTTTTCGCAGCACCAAAGAGCAGACGCAGATCCTCGAACAGGCAAGTGAAGGCAAAATCGATATTCTGATCGGCACCCACAAGCTGCTGCAAAGCGACGTGAAGTGGAAAGACCTGGGGCTGCTGATCGTCGATGAAGAGCACCGCTTTGGGGTACGTCATAAAGAGCGCATCAAAGCGATGCGTGCCGATGTCGATATCCTCACCCTGACCGCAACGCCAATCCCGCGAACCCTGAACATGGCGATGAGCGGCATGCGCGACCTGTCCATTATTGCCACCCCACCGGCGCGTCGTCTGGCGGTGAAAACCTTTGTCCGCGAGTACGATAATCTGGTGGTACGTGAGGCGATTCTGCGTGAAGTACTGCGCGGAGGTCAGGTCTATTACTTATACAATGATGTGGAAAATATCCAGAAAGCGGCGGACAGGCTGGCGGAGCTGGTACCGGAAGCGCGCATTGCTATCGGTCACGGGCAGATGCGTGAGCGCGAGCTGGAAAGGGTGATGAACGACTTCCACCACCAGCGCTTTAACGTCCTGGTGTGTACCACCATCATTGAAACCGGGATCGATATTCCGACGGCGAATACCATCATCATCGAACGAGCCGATCACTTTGGTCTGGCGCAACTCCACCAGCTGCGCGGCCGCGTCGGGCGTTCACACCATCAGGCCTACGCCTGGTTGTTAACGCCGCATCCGAAAGCGATGACCACCGATGCCCAAAAGCGTCTGGAAGCGATCGCCTCCCTGGAAGATCTTGGCGCAGGCTTTGCGCTGGCAACACACGACCTGGAGATCCGTGGTGCCGGCGAACTGCTGGGTGAAGACCAGAGCGGCTCCATGGAGACCATCGGCTTCTCCCTGTATATGGAATTGCTGGAAAACGCGGTCGATGCCCTGAAGGCCGGACGCGAGCCGTCGCTGGAAGATCTCACCAGCCAGCAGACCGAGGTTGAATTGCGTATGCCTTCCCTGCTGCCGGATGATTTCATTCCGGATGTAAATACCCGGCTGTCGTTCTATAAACGCATCGCCAGTGCGAAGAGTGAGAACGAACTGGAAGAGATTAAGGTTGAGCTGATCGACCGCTTCGGCCTGCTGCCAGACCCTGCGAGAAATCTGCTGGACATCGCACGCCTGCGTCAGCAGGCGCAGAAGCTCGGTATTCGGAAGCTCGAAGGGAATGAAAAAGGTGGCGTGATTGAATTTGCCGAGAAGAACCACGTCAACCCGATGTGGCTGATCGGTCTGCTGCAAAAGCAGCCGCAACATTTCCGTCTGGATGGTCCAACGCGCCTGAAATTTACCCAGGAGCTAACGGAACGCAAAACCCGCATGGATTGGGTGCGTCACTTTATGCGTCAACTGGAAGAGAACGCGATCGCTTAACCCATTCTCCCCCTCTAGCGGGGGGAGAATTTACAAACACTTTGCACTTCACCCGATCTTCCCGACACACCCATTCGCCATAATTATCATTAACGCCTTATAAAACAATAACCTTAATATTTATATGGATTATGGTAATGATGACCTCTTCGCGTTTTACTCGCTGGATAACATTGTTTGCGCTGGCAGCCACCGTCGCGGTTGCGCTTCCTGCCCGTGCAAACACCTGGCCACTTCCACCACCGGGCAGCAAGGTCGTGGGGGAAAACCGCTTTCATGTGGTTGAAAACAATGGTGGCTCGCTGGAAGCGATTGCCAAAAAATATAACGTCGGTTTTCTGGCGCTTCTTCAGGCGAACCCTGGCGTGGACCCTTATGTACCGCGTGCGGGCAGCGTACTCACCATCCCGTTGCAAACAATCCTGCCGGACGCCCCGCGCGAGGGGATCGTCATAAATCTGGCAGAATTACGTCTCTATTATTACCCACCGGGTAAGAATGAAGTTACTGTCTACCCTATCGGTATTGGTCAGTTGGGCGGTGATACCCTGACGCCAACGATGGTTACCACAGTATCAGATAAGCGCGCTAACCCAACCTGGACACCCACGGCTAATATTCGTGCCCGTTATAAAGCACAGGGCATCGACCTTCCGGTTGTTGTCCCGGCAGGACCTGACAACCCAATGGGTCACCACGCGATTCGCCTGGCGGCTTACGGTGGTGTCTATCTGTTGCATGGAACGAATGCAGACTTTGGCATCGGCATGCGCGTCAGCTCCGGCTGTATTCGTCTGCGTGATGACGATATCAAGACGCTTTTCAACGTCATCACACCGGGAACCAAGGTGAATATTATCAATACGCCGATTAAAGTCTCGGAAGAGCCGGGTGGCGTGCGACTGGTAGAAGTTCACCAGCCATTATCGAAAAACATCGGCGATGACCCGCAGACATTGCCCATTAACCTGAATGCCGCAATGGTAAGTTTTAAAACGAATACCAGCACCGATGGCGTAGTCATGGAGCGCGCAATGGAGGCCCGGTCGGGAATGCCAACCGATGTCACCCGACATCACAACGTCGCTTCACAGGCGATGTAAACGCACAGATAAGAAAAACGCCCTGCTCATGCAGGGCGTTTTTTTATTGCAGTGGCATAAATGAGGGTTCAGCCGGGCTTATTTGTAGATAACAGCAGTGCCGTGCAGCGTGTTAGGACCGGTAACAGAGGTGATGCGGTAAGATTTTGCACCCATCTCTTGTGCTTTTTGCGCCAGCTGATCTTCCAGGGAGCCCAGGTTAGTACCGGCAGACGCAGAGATAGTGCCAACTTTATGCTGATCTACAGGGGTGGATTGCACCTGTACAGCTGCAAAGCTTGCGAATGAAAGTGAACTCAGGACTGCGGCAGCGATGAGGGTTTTTACGTTTTTCATGATGTTTACCTTTAGCAGATGAATTTGGAGGTCGTTAATCATTTAGTTAACGATCGATAGGTAAATGATAAGTGTGATCCAGGTCACGCGTCAACATAATTTTATAACGAGCATTAACTTATTTTTAAAGTCGTTATTTTTCATACGCATATGATTAATTTATTTTTAAGCATTCTGCACTGGTGGTGGGTTGCGTTTATTTTTATAATGGTCATTCACCAAACCAACAGAGGACCAACGGCAAATGACAACCGATGTCACGAGTTGTGCGAAGAAAAGCCGTGGCCGACCAAAAGTGTTTGACAGGGATGCAGCGCTTGATAAGGCCATGACTCTCTTCTGGCAACATGGGTATGAAGCTACTTCGCTCTCCGATCTGGTAGAAGCTACCGGAGCCAAAGCGCCGACGCTGTATGCCGAATTTACCAATAAAGAGGGGCTGTTCAGGGCAGTGCTGGACAGATACATTTCGCGCTTTGCAGCGAAGCACGAAGCCCAACTTTTTTGTGAAGAGAAAAGCGTTGAACAGGCGCTACGGGACTTTTTCACTACCGTCGCCACTTGCTTCACCAGTAAAGATACGCCTGCGGGCTGCTTTATGATTAACACCTCTGCCACCCTTGCGGCGTCCTCTAAAGAGATCGCTAAAACGGTGAAGTCGCGTCATGCCATGCAGGAGGAGACGCTAAGTGCGTTTCTGGCACAGCGTCAGCAGCGTGGTGAAATTCCCGCGCATTGCAATCCACAGATACTGGCGCAATACCTGAGCTGTATTTTGCAGGGGATGTCGATAAGCGCACGTGAAGGCGCAACGCTGGAAAAACTGCAGAGTATTACCGACACCACCCTACGACTGTGGCCTGAACTACTCAAAATCTGAAGCAAAAAAAAAGCTCCTCAGCCTGAGCGCATGAGGAGCTAAATTCAGAGAACATCTTTTTTACACTTTGTTATTCAGAACCAGCTGACCATTTCCATCCAGTGGAATTTGTGTGCCAGGATCTTTATCCATGCGGATTTTGCCCTGCTGATCGCCAATTTTGTACGTCACGTCATAACCCAGCATTTTTTCCGACTTGTCATAGACGGTTTTACAGCGTTGCTGAGTCGTAGTGTAGGTATCATTATCCTGCATCGCGCCTTGCACCTGGTTACCGGCATAGCCGCCGCCCAGCGCGCCGACCACGGTCGCCACATCTTTACCCCGACCACCACCAAACTGGTGACCAATCACGCCCCCCGCTACCGCACCCAGAACAGAACCGGCAATGCGGTTTTCATCCTGTACCGGACGACGGTGCGTCACGGAGACGTTGCGGCACTCCTGACGAGGGGTTTTCACGGTTTCTTTAATCGGTGTAGCAGAAACCACCTGTGCATACTGCGGGCCGCGATCTAATACGTTGAGACTGGCAACGGCAGCCACACCTAACGCAGCCGCGACGCCAATCCCTATACCCGCCAACATTGATTTATTCACGGGACTTCCTCCTTTGTTGCTATTGGTAACAATTTTGCAATGGAGACAAGGCTTCGCCAATAAGATAAAGGATCAAAAAAGGGGCGTTGAGAGGAGATATATTGTATTTAGGAGAACTCTTAAGCACTCAATCTATGATGAGCAGCATGATATGCTAAAAACTCCCTCCGGAGGACCCGGAGGGCGTGAAAGATTAGTGCAGCTTAAGACGCGGACGGATCACACGGTTGATTCTGCCCACCAGCATCATCAGCCCGGTTTTGAAGTAGCCGTGCAGCGCAATCTGGTGCATACGGTACAGGGAGATATACACGAAGCGGGCAATGCGCCCTTCTACCATCATTGAGCCACGCATCAGGTTGCCCATCAGGCTGCCGACGGTAGAGAAGTTTGACAGCGATACCAGAGAACCGTGGTCTTTATAGACATAGCCTTTCAATGGCTTGCCTTTGTACTGCGCCAGAATGTTGTGCAGCACCAGGCTTGCCATCTGGTGAGCAGCCTGGGCGCGCGGCGGCACGAATCCACCTTCAGGACGCGCGCAGGAAGCACAGTCACCGATAGCAAAAATTTCAGGATCACGTGTAGTTTGCAGCGTCGGCTCCGTCACCAGCTGGTTAATGCGGTTCGTTTCCAGGCCGCCGATATCTTTCATAAAGTCAGGTGCTTTGATACCCGCTGCCCAGACCATCAGATCCGCTTTGATGTATTCGCCGTCCTTGGTGTGCAAGCCACCTTCGTCTGCGCTGGTCACCATCGTCTGCGTCAGCACCCGCACGCCCAGTTTGGTGAGCTCATTGTGCGCCGCACCGGAAATACGTGGCGGCAGCGCAGGCAGAATGCGCTCACCGGCTTCAACCAGCGTGACGTTCAGCGCTTCGTTGGTTAACCCTTTGTAACCGTAGCTGTGCAGCTGTTTCACCGCATTGTGCAGTTCCGCAGACAGCTCTACGCCCGTCGCACCACCGCCGACAATGGCGATATTAACTTTACCGTTCGCACCCAAATTGCTGGTGTACTTCAGGAACAGGTTCAGCATTTCCTGATGGAAACGACGCGCCTGGTGCGGGTTATCGAGGAAAATACAGTGCTCTTTCACGCCTGGCGTGTTGAAGTCGTTGGAGGTACTACCCAGCGCCATGACCAGCGTGTCATACGCCAGTTTACGCTCAGGAACCAGCAGCTCCCCTTTTTCATCGCGCAGCTCTGCCAGGGTGATGGTTTTGCTTTCACGGTTGATATCCACCACCGAGCCCAGCTGGAACTGGAAATGATGGTTGCGCGCGTGCGCCAGATAGCTGAGCGCATCTACACCCTCATCCAGAGAACCGGTTGCCACTTCGTGCAGCAACGGTTTCCACAGGTGGCTGTGGTTACGATCTACCAGCGTAATTTTGGCTTTTTTACCGCGACCCAGCTTCTTGCCCAGCTGTGTAGCCAGCTCCAGCCCGCCAGCACCACCGCCTACAATCACTATCTTTTTCAATGGCGTAGTCAACGTGACCCCCTCAAATTATTAACCAATTGTTAATTAAAAGTTATAAAAATAACCCTTAATTAACAACAGGTTACAGCACTGAAACCATTCAGGTGCATTGAGAATACCACGTCAGGCGCATTGGTCATACCAAAATTGATATGCATCAAGTTTTGATGGCTTAAAAGTAGACAATTCTGGTCAAAAAGAAAGCCCGGTACGCTTTCGCGGCCGGGCTTTGGTGCCTGCGGATGAGAGGTTAACCCAGCGTTTTAAACGCTTTGATACGCTGCAGGTGCGGTGAGATGTTTTTGAATTTGTGCGTCTGTTCTTCGTCCCAGACAATTTCATAGTAATGATGCAGCAGTTCAGCAGCCCGATGGCTGTTGAGCGCCTCATCTTTACGTGAAAGGATCACCAGACAGCGGTCGCGGTTTTTCTCACGAAAATTGCTGACGCACTTGGTCGCAATATCGACGTACTCTTCCGGACGGTCAATTTTGCCTTCCATGTTCTCGTTCGGGAAAAGGTTAGGATTGAACACCACCTGGCGGATGTCGCACAGGAAGCCAATGCGTTCCGCCCAGTAGCCGCCCAGTCCTACACCGCAAATCAACGGACGGTCATCGACGTTGAGCTGCAACATCTTGTCCACTTCTTTGAGAAGATGTTGCATATCATGCTTCGGATGGCGCGTGCTGTAACTGATCAGCCGAACATCCGGATCAATAAACTGCAGTTGCAACACCTTCTCATGATTACCTGGGCTGTTTGAGTCAAAACCGTGTAAATAGATGATCATTGTCTTCTCACCACGCTACGCCTTCCGGGAGGGTTTACAGGCTGGCTTTATGTGCCTGCCAGCGCTCATTCAGGTCTTCAAGCCGGGCGTTGACCGCCTTCCAGCGGGCCGAATCCATCAACTCCTGACGACTAAATGAACCTTTATGATACAATTGTGTAACACGCTGTGCATTGATCGGCGACAGGTTATCCAGCACGCTAACGGCACCTTTACGATTATTGCAGACCAGGATCATATCGCAACCTGCATCCAGCGACACCTGACCGCGTTCCGCATAGCTGCCCATAATCGCGGCCCCTTCCATCGACAAGTCGTCTGAGAAAATCACGCCATTGAACCCCAACTCCTGACGCAGAACGGTTTTCAGCCAGTGCGGGGAGCCGCTGGCAGGACGCGGGTCGACGTCGCTGTAAATCACGTGCGCTGGCATAATGGCATCCAGCTTGTTATCAGTGATAAGCGAGCGGAACACCGACATATCTTTGGCTCGAATTTCCGCTTCCGGGCGCGGATCGCGCGGAGTTTCTTTGTGCGAGTCCGCGGTCACTGCACCGTGGCCCGGGAAGTGTTTCCCGGTGGTTTTCATTCCCGCATCGTGCATGCCGTCGATAAACCGGGTCGCCATCGCCAGCGCAATACGTGGATCTTCATGATATGAGCGTTCACCAATGGCAGCGCTGATATGTCCCACGTCCAGAACCGGGGCAAAACTAATGTCGATATCCATGGCAATCATTTCACTGGCCATCAGCCAGCCAGCTTCCTGCGCCAGTTTTCCCCCCTCATCTGTACCCAGCAGCGCAGCAAAAGACTGGGCTGCTGGCAGACGGGTAAAACCTTCGCGAAAACGCTGCACGCGTCCACCTTCCTGATCGACGGCCACCACCAGATGATTGCGTGATGCGTCGCGGATCTGACGCACCAGTTCACGCAGCTGTGCCGGATCGTGATAGTTGCGGGTAAACAGGATCAGACCACCCACCTGCGGATGCGCCAGAATCTCACGCTCTTCCGCATCCAGTTCAAACCCTTCTACATCCAACATGACTGGACCCACACCAACCTCTCTTATCCTTTAGTTTGTAACTGACGCCAGGCATCGTCTGCCAGCGCAATAAATTGTTTGTCTCTGGACTGCTGCAAACGCATTTCAAACCAGCCAGCCATCAGCATCACGACCCAAGGTCGCCACCGCCTGACCTGACGCGCAAGCGCTTCAACATCAAAATGTGCCATCCTGGCGTAGTCTCGGACGAGGTTTTGCCGCGCGGCTTCACTCTCTGTCCAGACTGCCGCCAGCTCAAGCGCCACATCGCCGTCTCCGGCATATTCCCAGTCGATAAGCCTGGCTCCTGCTGACGTATGAACAATGTTCCCGATATGAACATCCATATGCAACGGAGAGAGCCGCATCGGCTGTGGCTCACCCGCTTTACGCAGCCGCTTAAGATGTGCAAGCCACATTGGAGTACGTCTGTCTGGCAGGGCTTGCTGCCAGTAGTGCTCAAGCAATGGAAGCAGTGCGATTCGCCACCCCAGACGCGGCTGCTGGTGCAAATGATACAACATAGCCGCAAGCACAGGGGTGTCCGGGAGCTCGCTTTTGACCTCACCCGCCAGATACGCAACAGCCATCCAGCCCTGCCGGAAAAAACAGGGTTCAGGCACAAGATCCGACGGAAGACGCTTCAGGGCACGAAACTGACGACGAAAATGGGAAGCAGGAGCGAAAGGATCATGATTCTGCCGCAGCACCAGTCGTTGTTCACCATGCTCTATAATGCAACTCGCGCCGCCAAGCCCGGAATGGGCCTGCGGCGCGATAAGGCGATACTGGGGAAAATAACGCGTCAGGATCTCTTCACGCGTAAATTCACTGTTGCGTAACGGCACCTTTACCTGACCAGATAATTTCGCCTGTCTGTACCAGCATCAATTGCATCTGCAGAGCTGGTGTATTCACATTCCCGGTGGCGTTAGAGTACAACACGTACTGTGCACCTACGTTACGGGCAATACCGATCGCCTTGCTACGGGTACCGAGACTATCCTGTGGTGACAGGCCCAGTTGCTGTTTAGCCACCGCGAGCTGCTGAGCCGAGACCAGCGTAAACTTACCGTTGTTTGCCAGAGCATTGCGCAGCGTCTCTGTCGCTTCACCCGCGTTCAGTGAACCATTGGTACGGTTGTTCACGCTATCAACCAGCAACACACTGCCTGCCGTCACGCCTTGAGCCTGCAGCATTTTTCCCACCATCGGCTGCATCGCACCGTTCCAGTCATAATGACGCACGCGTGGCGCTGGTTGTGACGTCTGATCCGGATGTTCAATCGGGCCCGGCTGCGACGGGATTGACGGTACAGACGGCACGGTTGGCTCCGGCTGCGTGGGTTGTGTCGGCTGCTCAGTCCCGGGTTTAGCTTCTTCCACAGGCGCAGGCTGCTCAGTACGGGTCACACACCCTGCGAGGAATAAAGCAAAAGCTGTCACGAGCGCATAACGGCTCATATTTTTAATCAAGGTTCACCCCTTACAGATAAAGATAAAGTCTCACCTTATGTGCACCCAGATAGTTGGCGCTGCCATAGAGCGTTACCGACGACCTTGCCGGAATCGTGACGCTGCGCGGCGCCTCCAGCGGGTGCATTTCAAGACCTCTTACGTCATACCAGAAAAAACGGTAATGAACCGTCACAGGCTCATGTCTTTCATTAAAGAGCGTAGAGGAAGCAGAAGAGTTGATTTCACTGATGGTCAACGCAGGTTGTTGCGCCGTAATGCCCGCAGCAAGCACAGAAGATTCCATCACCAGCGTCTGTTCATCACTCACGGGGATCGCCGGACGCGAGCTGCACCCCGCAATCATCACCATCAGTATCAGCGCTGCAATACGCCCTTTAAGCATGTCAAAGACCTTTATGTGCCAGCATCGGTCCCAGAGGACGTCCACCCAGCAGATGCATGTGAATATGATAAACTTCCTGGCCGCCATGACGATTACAGTTCATGATCAGGCGGTAGCCGTCTTCAGCAATCCCTTCCTGTTCAGCAATTTTCGCGGCCACCGTCAGCATACGACCTAACGCCAGTTCGTGCTCGGCTTTTACGTCGTTTACGGTTGGAATCAGAATATTAGGAATGATGAGGATGTGAGTCGGTGCCTGAGGGGAAATGTCCCGGAAAGCCGTCACCAGTTCATCCTGATAGACGATATCCGAAGGAATTTCGCGACGGATAATTTTACTGAAAATCGTTTCTTCAGCCATGACCTTTTCCTTTTGTGTTTAGTCTGACGTGGTGCATCCGCTGTTAACACACTCTCTCAACGATCGTGTGACATAACGCAAGAGTATGAGCGAGTTTCTCCTGTCCTTTCAACCTTCTCCCCCGATTTCTTTCCCGAATGTTCATCTGCTGTATGAAGAGTGACCGCTTGCGCGCCTTAGAGACGTTTTTTAAGACATATTCCGCACCAATAAAAAAGGCAGCCATTCGGCTGCCTTAGTCTCCCCTGGTCACAACTTAGTGGCCGCGGATGTACTCATCCATTTCGGTTTTCAGGTTATCGGATTTAGTACCGAAGATTGCCTGAACACCAGAACCAGCCACAACAACACCTGCTGCACCCAGTTTTTTCAGGCCAGGCTGGTCTACTTTCGCGACGTCGGCAACGCTCACACGCAGACGGGTGATGCACGCGTCCAGGTTAGTGATGTTCTCTTTACCGCCGAACGCGGCAACCAGTGCCGGAGCCATTTCGCTGGTTGCACCTGCTTTGCTGTCTTCTGTTGCATCTTCACGACCTGGAGTTTTCAGGTCCAGTGCTTTGATCAGCACACGGAAGATGGTGTAGTAAACAACGGCATAGCACGCACCAACGATTGGGAACAGCCACAGTTTGCTGCTGTTACCGGACAGAACGATGAAGTCGATCAGGCCGTGAGAGAAGGACGTACCGTCACGCATACCCAGCAGGATACAGATTGGGAACGCCAGACCCGCCAGAATCGCGTGGATAACGTACAGGATCGGTGCAACGAACATGAAGGAGAACTCGATCGGCTCGGTGATACCGGTCAGGAACGAGGTCAACGCTGCGGAGATCATGATACCGCCCACTTTTGCACGGTTTTCTGGCTTAGCAGAGTGCCAGATAGCAATCGCAGCAGCCGGCAGACCGTACATTTTGAACAGGAAGCCACCTGACAGTTTACCTGCAGTTGGGTCACCCGCCATGTAGCGTGGGATATCACCGTGGAATACCTGGCCTGCCGCGTTGGTGTATTCACCAATCTGCATCTGGAAAGGTACGTTCCAGATGTGGTGCAGACCGAATGGTACCAGGCAGCGTTCAACGAAGCCGTAGATACCGAACGCAACAACTGGGTTCTGGTAGGCCGCCCACTGAGAGAATGCCTGAATCGCGGAACCAATTGGTGGCCAGATGAAGGACAAGATCACGCCAGTGAAAATCGCTGCCAGACCAGAGATGATCGGAACGAAACGCTTGCCCGCGAAGAAGCCCAGATACTCAGGCAGCTTGATGCGATAGAAGCGGTTAAACATATAGGCCGCAATCGCACCGGAGATGATACCGCCCAGAACACCGGTATCAGCCAGGTGTTTCGCAGCGATCTCTTCTGCAGGTAAGTGCAGAACCAGTGGTGCAACCACAGCCATGGTTTTCACCATGATGCCGTAGGCCACAACTGCTGCCAGCGCAGAAACGCCGTCGTTATTAGTGAAGCCCAGAGCCACACCGATCGCGAAGATCAGAGGCATGTTAGCAAAGACAGAACCGCCTGCTTCGGCCATCACATGGGATACTACGGCTGGCAGCCAGCTGAAGTTTGCAGAACCGACACCCAGCAGGATACCTGCGATAGGCAGTACGGATACTGGCAGCATCAGCGATTTACCGACCTTTTGCAGGTTAGCAAATGCATTCTTAAACATAATTGAGAGTGCTCCTGAGTATTTGTGCTTTTTTTACGCTTTCACGCATTGGCCCGGGGGGAGTACCGTGCCGTGGACGGGACATCTAAGCGCCCTTTATTTATTACACAGAGTAAAATAATTCCCTCTGGGTTTGTTTGACGGCTATCACGTTTCAGCTTAAGGCGGTCGAAAAACTTTCAGTTATTTACAAAAAGCATGTCTGGATGTGTCTAAAAACACCCTCACCGCCCCAAATGAGGCGGTGAACTTTACTCGTTTTATTTATTAATTACGAGCCTAAAAAAAACAGGTGTATCAAACAGATTGCAGGCGGGCGGGGTCGATATGGAACAGCGTAGAGAAGTTTTCGGTCGTGACGCGGGCCAGCTCTTCAATACTGACACCTTTAAGCACGGCCATGTACTCAGCTACATCTCTCGTCATGGCTGGCTGGTTCTCTTTACCGCGATGCGGTACCGGTGCCAGATAAGGAGAGTCTGTTTCCACCAGAATGCGATCGAGCGGAACATAACGCGCAGCATCACGGAGCTGCTCTGCATTACGGAACGTCACGATCCCAGAAAACGAAATATAAAACCCCAAATCAAGCAGTTTACCCGCCGTTTCTCTGTCTTCTGTGAAACAGTGTAGTACGCCACCACAATCCGTCACGTTTTCTTCCCGGAGGATCGCCAGCGTATCGGCACGCGCATCGCGGGTATGAACAATGACCGGCTTGTTAAGTTCGCGGCCAATGCGGATATGATGGCGGAAGGACTCCTGCTGGCGAGATTTAGTTTCAGGTGTGTAGAAATAGTCCAGCCCTGTCTCACCCATCGCGACAACACCCTCTTCCGCCGCCAGACGACGTAAGTCCTCAACGTCGTACGCCTCGTCCTGATTCAACGGATGCACGCCGCAGGAGAACACCACGTTATCGCGAACGCCCACCAGCTCACGCATGGAGCGGTAGCCCGGCAACGTGGTTGCTACCGCAAGACAGAATTTCACATCGCGGGCGGCGGCTTTCGCCAGCACGTCATCCACGTTTTTATGCAGAGATTGATAATCCAGGCCATCAAGATGGCAGTGTGAGTCGACTAAAAACATAATGTCTCTCTCAGAGATGGGAAACAGGCGGTGTGATGCCTGGTTGCAGGTAATGTTCAATACGCAGTAACTGGTCGGTCAGTAACAGCTCGCGATTAAGACCAGTGACTGTCAAAAGCTGTTCACGGCTCTGGCAAACCTCATGAAGGATAGCGTGCAGAACCGTACCTGAGAGGTGGTTTGCCAGTGTGTTCACCAGCGGCCACACATCCAGGTTGGTCAGCAGCGTTGCGCCTTGCTGGATCTTGAGTGCATCCAGAAGTAAGGAGGCCAGCCAGTGCAGACGTTCAACGGCCTGATCGCTATTCAGTGCAGGCAGTAAACTTAGCCAGTCATGGCTGTTGAGTGAAGCGTCGACTGCCTTACAAAGCGTCTCTCGCTGCGACCAGACATCAGGTTGCAGCAGTGCCAGAGCTGCCGCAGGCGCACCGCTGCTAAGACGCAATGCGGCCAGCGCACCATTTTGTGACATTGTCACCTCTCGCTCCAGCCAGCTTAACGCCCACGATTCCTGAGGCACTGCAAGGTGATGAAGCCGACAACGACTGCGCAGCGTCGCCAGTAATCGTCCCGGGTCACGGCAAGAGAGGAAGAACCACGTTTTTTCCGGCGGCTCTTCCAGGGTTTTCAAGAGTGCGTTCGCTGCCGCCTCAGTAAGCAGTGTGGCGTCTTTAAGCCAGACCACTTTTGCGCCGCCCAGTCGCGCGTGTTCGTACAATTTTTCACTGACTTCACGCACGGCATCAATACCCAGCGTGTTTTTGCCCTTCTCAGGCTCAAGCGTGTAGTAGTCAGGATGCGTGCCCGCCTGCATCAGCTGACAGCCACGGCATTTACCACAGCTCTTGTGCCCTTCCGGTTGCTGGCACATCAGAAAACGGGTGATGGCATAAATCAACGCATCATCCCCCATCCCTGGCAACGCCTGAATCAGTAATGCATGATGCCCCCGACCCGCCTGATAGCTGCCGATCAGCTGTTCAAAGTGTGGGCGCAACCATGGATACCATTTCATGCCTGCTGCTCCCGAAGCCACTGCGTCACGGTTTGCTGAATAGAGCGGGTAACCTCTTCCAGAGATTGGGTCGCATCAATAGTGCGAATAGAACTATCCTGCGCTGCCAGCTCCAGATAACGCGCACGAGTGCGGTTAAAGAAGTCGAGAGATTCCTGCTCAATACGGTCCAGTTCACCGCGCGCTCGGGCACGTTTCAGACCCACTTCCGGGGTCACATCCAGATAGAGCGTCAAATCGGGACGAAAATCACCGAGCACGGCATTACGCAGCGTGGCCAGCATCGTCTGGTCGATACCGCGTCCTCCGCCCTGATATGCCTGAGTCGACAGATCGTGACGGTCGCCGATGACCCACTTGCCCTCGGCCAGGGCGGGTTTGATCACCGTCTCAACCAGCTGAACGCGCGCCGCGTAGAACATCAGCACTTCGGCTTTGTCAGTGATAACTTCGTCGCCGACGGATTTAATATCCAGCACCAGGCTGCGCAGCTTTTCAGCCAGCTGTGTGCCGCCCGGCTCGCGGGTAAAGACCATATCCGCAACGCCGAGCGCGTTGAGTGTATCAACCACCACGTTGCGAGCGGTGGTTTTACCCGCCCCTTCGAGTCCCTCAATGACAATGTATTTACTGCGCATTTTTTTCCTTAAGTGCCTTCAGATAGTCCTGAACAGAGCGATTATGGCTGGCAAGGTTGGTGTTAAAGGTATGTCCCCCTTTTCCATCAGCCACAAAATAGAGATACGGTGTTTTAGCCGGATGTGCGGCCGCACGCAGAGAAGCTTCACTTGGTGTGGCAATCGGGCCTGGCGGTAACCCGCTAATCACGTAGGTATTATACGCCGTTGGCGTCTCAAGATCTTTTCTCGAGATCTTACCCGCATAACTCTCTCCCATGCCGTAGATGACAGTAGGGTCGGTTTGCAGACGCATACCGATGCGCAGACGGTTGATAAACACCGATGCAACCCGATCGCGCTCGGCCGCGACGGCCGTCTCTTTCTCTATGATTGAGGCCATCGTGACAAACTGGTTTTGATCTTTATATGGCAGCCCTTCCATTCGCCCTTCCCAGGCGGAATCCACTGCGGTGACCATTTTTTTATGTGCCCGCTTCAAAATCGCCACATCGGTGGTGCCTGCCGTGTACATCCAGGTGTCTGGCCAGAACCAGCCTTCCACCCATTCCGGGTGTTCAAACTTCAGCGCGTCAGCCACCGTCTGATAGCTATCGTCTTTTAACGTATGTTTGATATACGGCGCGTCACGCAGCTGTTTGAGATAATCGCTCAGACGCATCCCTTCCACAAAACGCAGCGGGAATTGAGCCTCTTTACCGCTTTCCAGCAGTTGCAGCATGTCTCTGACGGTCATGCCAGGTGTGAAACGATAGGTACCGGCTTTGAAATGCGACAGCTCAGGTTCGATACGCAATAGCCACTGGAAGACACGCGGACGGTTAATGATTTTATCGCTGTAAAGCTGTTCACCCAGCGCCAGCCGTCCGGTTCCTGCTTTAAGGGTAAATATTGTCTCTTCTTTGATCAGAAGCTTGCTGTCCGCCAGCTGACGAACCTTCCACACTCCGACTCCGCCAGCAATAGCCAGCACAACAACCAGGAGCAGGATAAAGCGCAACATTTTCTTCATGACGTTCTGGTTTGCTCACATAACGGGGCTAAAAAATGATACAGCTCGCGCGATGACCAGCGATGTTGGCCGCAGGCGCGAACAGGTACAACTGGCATTAACGCATTACAGACAACGACCTCTTCTGCTGTTATCAGCGCATTCTCAGCTGCGTTAACTTCGACAACGCGAAAACCAGAGTGTGCCAGTTGCTGTAGACAAAACTGGCGCATAATGCCATTTACGCCAGCCTGATCAAGCTTCGGCGTAAAGACATCGCTGCCCTGCCGCCAGAATAAATTAGCCGCACAGCATTCAGTAATGAACCCTTCGCTGTCAAGGACCAGGGCCTCGTCTGCGTCTGACTGGTCAAGATGAGCACGAATCAAGACCTGCTCAAGACGGTTAAGGTGTTTTATTCCGGCAAGCGCAGGGTTTCGCCCAAGGCGTACCGGGCTTAATTCAAGCGTGATACCGTCATGACGCCAACGTTCATAATGTGAAGGATATGCAGAAACGGAGAGGATCCGCACCGGATGCTGGCAGCTCGCGCCACTGTAACCCCGGCCACCACTACCACGGCTGATGATCACTTTCAGCACGCCGCTGGAATGCCCTTTTGCCCGTTGAGCCATCTCGCCGGCAAGGGTGTCCCAGTCCGTGAAAGGGAGCAGCAGTTTTTCACAGGCACCCTGCAATCGTCGGATATGCTCTGCAAGTAAACAGACATCGCCATGACGAATACGCGCCGTGGTGAAGCAGCCGTCACCAAACTGAGTCGCCCTGTCGCTTGCAGGCAGCGTGTCCTGCTCAAGACCATTGATTAGAAACATACTGGCTCCTTATGCGTGGTCGTACAGTCTGGCAAGGTGAATAACATCGGACAAGGGGATAAAACCGAATAAAAAAGGTCCGACAAGCGGACCTTTTTATCGCCATCAGGCAGTCAGGCTCAGACCTTTTTAAAAATCAGGGAACCATTCGTACCACCAAAGCCGAAGGAGTTACACAGGGTGTACTCCATGCCACTGACCTGGCGCGCTTCGTGAGGAACGAAGTCCAGATCGCAACCTTCATCCGGGTTATCCAGGTTGATGGTTGGCGGAACAGCCTGATCGCGCAGGGCAAGAATGGAGTAGATAGACTCTACTGCACCCGCCGCGCCCAACAGGTGGCCGGTCATGGATTTCGTGGAGCTCACCAGTACGCGGCTGGCAGACTCGCCGAAGATAGACTTAACAGCCTGAGCTTCCGCTTTATCGCCTGCTGGCGTAGAAGTACCGTGCGCGTTTACGTAGCCAATTTGTGCCGGGGTAATACCCGCGTCACGAATCGCGTTCTCCATAGCCAGCGCAGCACCTGCGCCGTTCTCTGGAGGCGACGTCATGTGGTAAGCATCGCTACTCATACCAAAGCCAACGACTTCAGCATAAATTTTCGCGCCGCGTTTTTTAGCATGTTCGTACTCTTCCAGCACGAGCATACCCGCACCATCACCCAGTACGAAACCATCACGGTCTTTATCCCACGGACGGCTTGCCGCCTGAGGATTATCGTTGCGGGTAGACAGCGCACGCGCGGCACCGAAACCACCAACACCCAGCGGGGTACTGGCTTTTTCAGCACCACCCGCAACCATAGCATCTGCATCGCCGTACGCAATGATACGCGCGGCCTGGCCGATGTTATGCACGCCGGACGTACATGCGGTCGCGATAGAAATGCTTGGCCCACGCAGGCCAAACATGATGGTCAGATGACCCGCCACCATGTTAACAATCGTGGACGGAACAAAGAACGGGCTGATCTTACGCGGGCCACCATTCATCAGAGATGTATGGTTTTCCTCAATCAGGCCAAGACCGCCAATTCCTGAGCCAATAGCGGCACCGATACGGGTTGCGTTCTCTTCCGTAATTTCAAGACCAGAATCCTGCATGGCCTGAACGCCAGCGACAATTCCATATTGAATGAAGGCATCCATCTTGCGCTGTTCTTTACGCGAGATGATCTCTTCACAGTTAAAATCCTTTACTAAGCCAGCAAATTTCGTTGCATAGGCGCTAGTATCGAAATGGTCGATTAGGCTGATGCCGCTCTGACCGGCAAGGAGAGCTTTCCAGGTGGACTCTACGGTATTGCCGACAGGAGACAACATGCCAAGTCCGGTCACAACTACACGACGCTTAGACACGTTTGTCCTCCAGGGAGGGATAAAAAAGGGATTCGTGGGACAAAAAAGATAAAACTCAGGCGGTCGAATGACCGCCTGGAGATGTTCACTTACGCCTGGTGACCGTTGATGTAATCAATGGCAGCCTGAACGGTGGTGATTTTCTCAGCTTCTTCGTCCGGAATCTCAGTATCAAACTCTTCTTCCAGAGCCATTACCAGCTCAACGGTGTCAAGAGAATCTGCGCCCAGGTCTTCAACGAAGGAAGCGGAGTTCACAACTTCTTCCTGCTTAACGCCCAGCTGTTCGCCGATAATTTTCTTAACGCGTTCTTCGATAGTGCTCATACTCTTAAATTTCCTATCAAAACTCGCTTTCGCGATGGTTTTCGTAGTGTATAAAATGTTGAAAAATTTGCAACTAAATCCCGGCAGTTCTTACCACGATTTTACGTTATTTTGAGGCCAATCCCTACAATAACGCAAATATTTTTCATCGTGATTAAACCATGTACATCCCGCCGTTGACGTGGAGGGTCTCACCAGTGATGTAACCCGCTTCGTCAGAGGCTAAAAATGCAACCGCACTGGCAATTTCTTTAGGGTCACCTAAGCGACCTGCAGGAACTGCTGCCAGTGTACCCGCACGCTGTTCTTCAGTCAGCGCACGCGTCATGTCCGTTTCAATAAAGCCCGGAGCAACAACGTTCACAGTAATACCGCGAGACGCGACTTCACGCGCCAGCGACTTACTGAAACCAATCAGACCTGCTTTCGCCGCAGCGTAGTTAGCCTGACCAGCATTTCCCATGGTACCAACCACAGAACCGACAGTGATAATACGACCATGACGCTTTTTCATCATAGCGCGCATTACCGCTTTTGACAGACGGAATACAGATGACAGGTTGGTTTCGATAATATCGTTCCACTCGTCGTCTTTCATTCGCATTAACAGGTTATCACGAGTGATCCCGGCATTGTTTACCAGAATATCCACTTCGCCGAACTCTGCGCGAATATTTTCCAGAACAGATTCGATGGATGCAGGTTCAGTCACATTCAGTACCAGACCTTTACCGTTTGCACCCAGATATTCGCTGATGGCCTGAGCGCCATTCTCGCTGGTTGCTGTACCAATCACTTTCGCGCCGCGCGCAACCAGTGTTTCAGCAATTGCACGCCCGATACCGCGGCTTGCACCCGTCACCAGGGCGATTTTTCCTTCAAAACTCATGGTATTCCTCTTTTATTGCGAGAGTGCCGCTGACATCGCTTCTGGCTCGTTAATCGCCGAAGCTGTCAGGGTGTCAACAATACGTTTTGTCAGACCGGTGAGGACTTTACCTGGACCGACTTCATACAGATGCTCAACGCCCTGTGACGCCATAAACTCAACGGTTTTGGTCCACTGTACCGGGCTGTAGAGCTGGCGAATCAACGCGTCACGGATAGCGTCCGGCGCTGTTTCGCATTTCACATCGACGTTATTCACAACGGAAATTGTCGGTGCGTTAAACGTAATTTTTTTCAGCTCAACCGCCAGTTTGTCGGCAGCAGGCTTCATCAGCGCACAGTGTGACGGCACGCTCACTGGCAGTGGCAGAGCACGCTTCGCGCCCGCGGCTTTACAGGCAGCACCCGCACGTTCAACCGCTTCTTTATGACCGGCGATAACCACCTGACCCGGCGAGTTGAAGTTAACCGGAGAAACGACCTGACCTTCGGCTGATTCTTCACAGGCTTTCGCAATGGCGGCATCATCAAGGCCGATGATGGCAGACATGCCACCCGTGCCTTCTGGTACGGCTTCCTGCATGAATTTACCGCGCAGTTCCACCAGACGTACCGCATCAGCAAACGCGATCACACCGGCACACACCAGCGCAGAGTATTCACCCAGGCTGTGACCCGCGAGCAGCGCTGGCGCTTTACCGCCCTGCTGCTGCCAGACACGCCACAGCGCAACGGATGCAGTCAGCAGCGCTGGCTGAGTCTGCCAGGTTTTGTTCAGTTCTTCAGCCGGCCCCTGTTGAGTCAGTGCCCACAGATCATAACCCAGTGCATCTGAAGCTTCACGGAAAGTCTCTTCAATTACCGGATAGTTTGCTGCCATTTCAGACAACATCCCAACGGTTTGAGATCCCTGGCCCGGGAACACAAAAGCAAATTGCGTCATTTTTTATTCCTTATCCTAGAAACGAACCAGCGCGGAACCCCAGGTGAACCCACCACCGAAGGCTTCAAGCAAGACCAGTTGGCCCCGTTTAATTCGTCCATCACGTACCGCTTCATCAAATGCGCACGGTACCGATGCCGCAGAGGTGTTGCCGTGACGATCCAGCGTCACCACAACGTTATCCATCGACATGCCCAGCTTTTTAGCGGTCGCGCTGATGATTCGCAGGTTCGCCTGATGCGGCACCAGCCAGTCGAGTGCGGTGCGTTCAAGGTTATTGGCTTCCAGCGTCTCGTCGACAATGTGCGCAAGCTCAGTCACCGCTACCTTGAAGACTTCATTACCCGCCATTGTCAGGTAAATGGAGTTATCCGGGTTAACGCGATCGGCGTTAGGCAGCGTCAGCAATTCACCGTAGCTTCCATCGGCATGCAGATGCGTGGAGATGATGCCCGGCTCTTCGGACTGGCCCAGCAGTACCGCACCCGCACCATCACCAAAAATAATGATCGTACCGCGATCGGTTGGATCGCAGGTACGCGCCAGAACGTCAGCACCAATGACCAGCGCATATTTCACGGCACCGGATTTTACATACTGATCGGCAACGCTCAGCGCATAGGTGAAACCTGCACACGCAGCAGCGACGTCAAACGCCGGACAGCCCTTAATGCCGAGCATGTTTTGCACCTGGCACGCCGCGCTTGGGAAAGCATGCGTGGCTGACGTCGTGGCGACCACGATCAGGCCAATCTCTTCTTTATCGATGCCCGCCATTTCGATAGCACGCTGTGCGGCTTCGTAACCCATGGTGGACACGGTTTCGTCTGGCGCGGCGATACGACGTTCACGGATACCTGTGCGCGTGACAATCCACTCGTCAGACGTATCTACCATTTTTTCCAGATCGGCGTTGGTACGCACTTGTTTTGGCAGGTAGCTGCCGGTACCTAAAATCTTCGTATACATGTACGCTCAGTCACTTTTAGCTAATACAGATTCCAGGCGAGCGGCAATCCGCTGAGGGACTTGTCGCTGCACCGCCTGCACTGCCTGTTCAATCGCGACAGCAAATGCTCGCTGATTGGCGGCGCCATGACTCTTAATCACGATGCCGCGCAATCCTAACAGACAGGCGCCATTATACTGGTCGGGGTTGAGGTGACTGAATCGCCGCGTCAGGCTTTTTTGTAACCAACGCTTCAATAAAATCAACCACCAGGCGCTTTTTTTGCCTTCTCCTTGAGATTTCAGCAGAGAAAGAAACATGCGCACGACCCCTTCCATGGTTTTTAACGTTACGTTTCCGGTGAAGCCATCGCACACCAGAACATCCGTTTTACCCGTCAGCAACTCATTGGCTTCGAGATAACCAATATAGTTGATGGAAGGAACCTGTTTGAGCAATTCTGCAGCTTCGCGAATGCTGTCCAGGCCTTTGGTCTCTTCTTCACCAATGTTCAGTAACGCAACACGGGGATTGTTGATCCCGACCACTTCTTCTGCCAGCACCGAACCCATCACGGCAAACTGAGCCAGCATTGTACTATCACAGTCGACATTAGCGCCCAAATCGAGCACCACTGTCTTGCCCTTCTGTTGATGCGGTAATACCGTCACCAGCGCCGGGCGCTCAATACCCTCAATAGGCTTGAGCAACAATTTCGACAGCCCCATCAGCGCACCGGTATTTCCCGCACTGACGCAAGCCTGCGCTCGCCCTTCTTTCACCAGCTCAAGCGCCATCCGCATTGAGCTACCACGGCTATTGCGAATCGCCTGCGAGGGCCGGGCATCACTGGCAATAACTGACTGCGCAGGAATAATCTGCAGACGCGAACGTTGTTCAAAGTCAGCTTTTGCAATTAATGGCGTGATTGTGTCGGGATTGCCGACTAAAAGAAGTGTGAGTTGCGAATTAGAATTCAGTGCCTGCAATGCTGCAGGCACTGTCACAGAAGGGCCAAAATCTCCCCCCATGACATCTAACGCCAGGGTTAGACGTGTCAAGGTATCGTCGCAGCCTGGTTCGGTAAATTCCCCGTTTGCACGGGGAAATCCTCACTAAGCTTCATCACGCTTGCGCGTGATTACTTAGTGATAACCTTGCGGCCGCGGTAGAAACCGTCAGCGGTGATGTGGTGACGCAGGTGTTTCTCACCAGAAGTCTTGTCTACAGACAGGCTGGTAACTGCAGTCAGCGCGTCATGGGAACGACGCATGCCACGTTTGGAACGGGTTGGTTTATTCTGTTGTACGGCCATGGACCTTACTCCTCAATTACTTACGCTTTAAGCTGGCTAATACGGCAAATGGGTTTGGTTTTTGCGCTTCATCAGGCAGTTCCCCAAAGACCATGTCCGCCTCGGACACTTCACAGTGTTCAGAATCATGCACCGGAACCACTGGCAAGGTGAGGATGATTTCATCTTCAACCAGAGCCAGAAGATCGATTTCACCGAATTCGTTAACCTCAATCGGCTCATACGCTTCCGGGAGTGCTTCAGCCTGTTCGTCAGAACGAACCGGACTGAAACAATACGTTGTGTGAACATGCTGTACAAACGGTTTCCCGCAACGCTGACACTCGAGCGTTACCGTTACCTTTGCATCACCGGTTAAAACGGCGAGACGCTGGTTATCGATAGCGAACGACATGGAGCATTCTACATCACTGTCCACACTGACTACGGATTCGGCAATACGCTCGGCCTGATCGGAAGTATAGATACCTTCGTAATCGAGGCGTTTTTGAGCCGTACGAACCGGATCAAGAGTCAGGGGTAATTTTACCTTTTGCATAGGGCGCGCATATTAACTTTGTAACGTCATATAGTCAAAGAAAAAGGCAACCTGGGCTGCCTTTTGCCAATTATTCGCACACATTGCGGCCTGTAGTTTAAAATGGCTGGCATCGATACGCTATATCTGGTGATAAAAATATGCCAAATCTCGTACTTGCTTCCACTTCTCCCTACCGCCGAATGCTGCTGGAAAAGCTCGGGATCCCGTTTGAATGTGCTGCACCAGACGTTGATGAGACGCCACAGCCTGGCGAATCACCGCGTCATTTGGTGACGCGTCTTGCTAAGGAGAAAGCACAATCGCTCGCCGCACATTATCCTTCGCATTTGATTATAGGCTCCGATCAGGTTTGCGTGCTTGACGGCGTTATCACCGGGAAACCTCACACCGAAGAGAATGCCATTCAGCAGCTGATGAGCGCACGCGGTAATATCGTCACCTTTTATACGGGCCTGGCGCTGTACAACTCGGCCTCTGGCCATCTGCAAACGGAGTGCGAGCCTTTCGATGTGCACTTCCGCCATCTCAGCGAGCAAGAGATTGTGGATTATGTGCGTCGTGAGCGACCGTTGAACTGTGCGGGGAGCTTTAAAAGTGAAGGATTGGGGATTGCGCTGTTCGACAAACTCGAAGGTCGAGACCCGAACACGCTGGTTGGGTTACCGCTGATTGCCTTGTGTCAGATGTTAAGGCGAGAAGCGTGTAATCCGCTGACGTCGTGATAAAACCATTGCGTCCTGGTGCCCCCCACAGAGAGAGGGCACCAGGCAAAATCAGCCGCGCAGAACCTTCAGACAGCGCTTTAACTGGTCATCCAGCGGTGCTTCAATACGGATGGTTTCGCCCGTATTTGGATGAGTAAACTTCAGCGCTGCCGCATGCAGGAACAGACGAGACAGCCCCGTGCCCGCCAGCTGCTTATCGAACTCCCGATCGCCATAGCGATCATCAAACGCGATAGGATGGCCTGCAAACTGGGTATGCACGCGGATCTGGTGGGTACGACCGGTCACCGGACTGCAGCGCACCAGTGTGGCAAACTCGTAGCGCTCTTCAACTTTGAAACGCGTCTCTGACGGTTTCCCTTCCTGGCTCACGCGGACAATACGCTCGCCGCTTTGCAGAATGTTTTTCAGCAATGGCGCCTGCACCACTTTCACATGGGACTGCCACTGACCGCGAACCAGCGCCAGATAATCTTTCTGCATCCCTTTTTCACGCAATTGCTCATGTAAAGAACGCAGTGCAGAGCGTTTTTTCGCCACCAGCAGTACGCCGGACGTGTCACGGTCAAGGCGATGCACCAGTTCGAGGAAACGCGCCTCCGGACGCAGGGCTCGCAGCCCTTCAATCACGCCGAAGCTCAGACCGCTACCACCATGAACAGCAGTACCTGACGGTTTATTTAGCACCAGAATGTAGTCATCCTCATAAAGGATCACATCGCTCAGGGCCGCGACTTTTTGTAGCTTAGGTGAAACGACCTCTTCTTCACGTTCTGCAACGCGCACTGGCGGAATACGCACTTCATCGCCAGCTTCGAGCTTATACTCAGGTTTCACGCGCTTTTTATTAACCCGCACCTCACCCTTACGCAAGATACGGTAGATCATACTCTTTGGCACACCTTTCAGTTGAGTGCGCAAAAAGTTGTCGATACGTTGCCCCGCTTCATCTTCGGCGATGGCAACCATTTTTACGGCTGGAGTCTCTGTTTTCATGGTTGGCGATTCTAAATATCGTCAGCCATTAGCGCCACTCATTTTTCTATGCTTATATTTACTTTTATCCGGCCTGTCCCCCCGTTTCACGCAACCGATTTGGTGGTTATTAAACCAATCACCATTCAGAAGTGAAGAAACTGTGAGTAACCGGGTGATAATTGGTAAAAGTCATCTTGCTATAACCCGGCGAGCAGTGGAATAATGAATCCGTTTTCCGTGTTTAATCCAGGTTTTGTAAGGATGTTGACGGAATGACCAATTTTGTCTGACCGATCATCCACGCAGCAATGGCGTAAGACGTATTGATCTTTCAGGCAGTTAGCGGGCTGCGGGTTGCAGTACTTCCCGGTATAAGGATTGTTCTCTGGAGAGTTCTACCCAGGCAATTCCCCTGATAATTGCGCTGTGTTTCCGTATGAAATACAGGCAACCGACACTCTGCGCCTCTTAAGCGAGCGACAACCGTGAGGTTGGCGACGTGAATAGACACGAGGCCATCGGTTCATACCCCGGAAAGCGTCACCTTGCCCGCAGCTTTGTCGTCAATGTAAGAATAACGAGTAAGTTACGATGAAAAGAATGTTAATCAACGCAACTCAGCAAGAAGAGTTGCGTGTCGCCCTTGTGGATGGGCAACGCCTGTACGATCTGGATATCGAAAGTCCTGGACACGAACAGAAAAAAGCGAACATTTACAAAGGTAAAATCACCCGCATTGAACCAAGCCTTGAAGCTGCATTTGTCGATTACGGTGCTGAGCGTCACGGTTTTCTCCCTCTGAAAGAAATCGCCCGCGAATATTTCCCTGCAAACTACAACTCCCATGGCCGTCCAAACATCAAAGATGTTCTGCGTGAAGGTCAGGAAGTTATCGTTCAGATTGATAAAGAAGAGCGTGGCAATAAAGGCGCCGCACTGACTACCTTTATCAGCCTGGCAGGGAGCTATCTGGTTCTGATGCCAAACAACCCGCGCGCGGGTGGTATCTCTCGCCGTATCGAAGGTGATGACCGTACCGAGCTGAAAGAAGCGCTGGCTAGTCTCGAATTGCCTGATGGCATGGGGCTTATCGTGCGTACCGCAGGCGTAGGTAAATCAGCCGAAGCATTGCAGTGGGACCTGAGTTTCCGTCTGAAGCACTGGGAAGCCATCCAGAAAGCAGCGGAAAGCCGCCCTGCTCCATTCCTGATCCACCAGGAAAGCAACGTTATCGTGCGTGCCTTCCGTGATTACCTGCGTCAGGACATCGGTGAGATTCTGATCGATAACCCGAAAGTGCTTGAGCTGGCGCGCCAGCACATTGCCGCATTGGGTCGTCCGGATTTCACCAGCAAAATCAAACTGTACACCGGTGAAATCCCGCTGTTCAGCCACTATCAGATTGAATCCCAGATTGAGTCAGCGTTCCAGCGTGAAGTGCGTCTGCCATCCGGTGGTTCTATCGTTATTGATACCACTGAAGCGCTGACCGCTATCGATATCAACTCCGCGCGTGCAACACGCGGCGGCGACATCGAAGAGACTGCCTTCAATACCAACCTTGAAGCCGCTGATGAAATCGCCCGCCAGCTCCGCCTGCGCGACCTGGGTGGTCTGATTGTTATCGACTTCATCGACATGACCCCGGTTCGTCACCAGCGCGCGGTTGAAAACCGTCTGCGTGAAGCAGTGCGCCAGGACCGTGCACGCATCCAGATTAGCCATATCTCGCGTTTCGGTTTGCTGGAGATGTCCCGTCAGCGTCTGAGCCCGTCACTGGGTGAATCCAGCCATCACGTCTGCCCGCGCTGCTCCGGCACCGGTACCGTCCGTGATAACGAATCTCTGTCCCTCTCTATCCTGCGTCTGATCGAAGAAGAAGCGCTGAAAGAGAACACCAAAGAGGTTCACGCCATTGTGCCTGTGCCAATTGCGTCCTACCTGCTGAACGAAAAACGTGCAGCGGTTAGTGCCATCGAAGCACGTCAGGGTGGTGTTCGCTGCATTATCGTGCCAAACGATCAGATGGAAACCCCGCACTATCATGTGCTGCGTGTCCGTAAAGGCGAAGAGACAACCACGCTCAGCTACCTGCTGCCGAAGCTGCATGAAGAAGAGATGGCTCTGCCTTCCGATGAAGAGCCTGCCGAGCGCAAATTGCCTGAGCAACCTGCGTTAGCCACCTTTATCATGCCTGAAGCACCACCTGAAACGGCGCTGGAAAAACCTGCTGCAAAACCTGCGGTACAGAAATCAGCAGCCACCGTGGAAAAAACCCAACCGGATCAACCAGGTCTTCTGAGCCGCTTCTTTGGCGCGTTGAAGAAAATGTTTGCCGGCGAGGAAGCTCAGCCAGAGCAACCGAAAGAAGAGCCTAAAGCGACCAAGCCTGAGCGTCAGCAGGACCGTCGTAAGCGTCAGAACAATCGCCGCGATCGTAATGACCGCAACGACCGTAATGACCGCAGCGAGCGTCGTGACAACCGTTCAGACAACGGTGAAGGCCGTGAACAACGCGAAGACAACCGTCGCAATCGTCGCGAGAAACAACAGCAAAATGTTGAAGATCGTGAAATTCGCCAGCAGGCGGGCGATGAGTCTGAGAAGAGCAAACAGCGTGACGACCAGCAGCCACGTCGCGAGCGTAACCGTCGTCGTAACGACGAGAAACGTCAGGCGCAGCAGGAAGTCAAAAACCTGAACCGCGAAGAGCCTGTTGAACAGCAGGACGGTGAGCAGGAAGAACGGACTCAGGTTATGCCGCGTCGCAAGCAGCGCCAGCTTACTCAGAAAGTTCGCTTCGCCACCGAAGCTACCGAAGAGTCAGCCGTTGTCGCCGCTGAAACAAGCGAGAGCGCAACCGGTACCCAACTGGCAAAAGTTGATCTACCTGCTGTGGTAGAAAACACGGTTGAGCAGGATGAAAACGGTGAAAACCGCGATAATGCCGGTATGCCTCGCCGTTCACGTCGTTCTCCACGCCATCTGCGCGTCAGCGGGCAGCGTCGCCGTCGTTATCGTGATGAGCGCTACCCTGCTCAGTCACCAATGCCATTAGCCGTGGCATGCGCATCACCTGAAATGGCATCCGGTAAAGTCTGGATCCGCTACCCGGTCGCTCGTCCGGAGCAGGTTGTGGAACAACAGGTGGTGACAGAAGAGTTGATTGCGCCAGTCGCAGCAGTGGAAGAAGCCGTAGCTGAAGCAGCCATCGTGGTTGAACCGCAAGCTATTGAGGTAGAAACCCCGCATGCCGTGACGGTAGAAACCACGCATCCGGAAGTGATTGCCACCCCGGTTGATGCTGCACCGCAGCTGATTGCTGAAGAAGATACCGTAGTGGCAGAAGAGGTCGCGGAAGAAGTACAGCCTGCTGCTGCTGTTGAAGATACCGCTGAAATCGTGGCCGAAACCGTCACTGAAAATGTGGTTCAGGATGTTGAGATTGTCGCTGAACCTGTTCGTGCAGCCGAAGAAGTGAAAGCACCTGAGGTGAAACCGGAGCCGGTTGTGTCTGCGCCAGCTTCTGCCCACGTGGCGACAGCTCCTATGACGCGCGCTCCGGCACCTGAGTACGTGCCTGAAACCCCGCGTCACAGTGACTGGGTACGCCCTGCTTTCAATTTCGAAGGCAAAGGCTCAGCAGGTGGTCACAGTGCAACGCATCAGGCGACTGCACCAGCGACTCGCCCGCGCTCTGTCGAGTAACGGCATCAAGTAAAAAGCCGACCTCCGGGTCGGCTTTTTTATTGCTTGTTTACAGGCTTTCTCATTCCGGCAATGTCCGGCATCACTTGCTTCATCATCTCAAGAAAACGACGTAAACGCGCCGGATAGTAACGCGACCAGGGATAAACCAGATGGACTGGCAGAGCCGCAGGTTGCCACTCAGGAAGAAGATGAATCAGGCGCCCTTCCTCAATATCCTCTTTCACCGTCCAGCTGGAGACCATCGCGACACCCAGCCCGGTCAGTACCGTATTGCGTGCCACGTACAAACTGTCAGTACTGAGACGCGGCGTAATGGCGATACGCGCTGGTTGTGCCGAGCCGTCAAATAACTCTATATGACGCTGATAAAAGGTACTGATGGCGATCCAGGGGAGTGTCTGCAAATCCTCTGGCGTTTTGACCTCCGGAAAACGCGCCAGCAGTGCCGGGGATGCCACGACGGAGCGCGGTACCTCTGCCAGTTGCACAGATACGGTCGCCGGATCGACCTCAGCACCCACGCGGATCGCGCAGTCAATGTTGTCACTCAGGAAATCTACCGACCTGTCATGCAACATCCACTCAACGGACAACTGTGGATAACGATGCAAAAATTCGGTTAATGGCTTCAGAAACTGGTCCTGCCCAAAGGCGTGCGGTGCACGCACCCGTAATACCCCCACCGGTTCATCCTCAGCCTGTCCAACTTCATCTTCAAGTGCCAGCCAGCTGTCAATCACGCGTCGGGCGTGTTGATAGCAGCGCTCACCATCGTCAGTAAGCCGGGTCGCATGGGTTGTTCGCAGCAGCAAGCGAGCCCCCAGCAGGGTCTCCAGAGACTGCAAACGTCGGCTAACCGTGGCCTGAGTGGTTGAAAGCTGCCTTGCCGCTGCTGATAACGACCCGGTTTCAACGATACGAACAAACGTTCGCATCAATTCCACTCTGTCTAAACGCTCAACTCGTTTCATACACCTCCCTGACATACGTTTAACGTATAAGCGTTTTACCACCGGGCTGGCTACCCTCGCAAGGCAGACTGATAAAAAATAGCCCCACACGACGAATGAGGAACATCTTATGAACACAACGACCTCCCCCCACGCAGCCAGCCGCTGGGTAATTTTCATGCTGGCGCTGGGTGCTGGCTTTAGCGTGGCATCCATCTATTACGCCCAGCCCCTTCTTCCGCTCATGGGTGCCGATCTTCATCTGAGCATTGAAGGCATGGGGTTAGTACCAACCTTAACTCAGGCAGGTTATGCGCTCGGCATTCTGTTCCTGCTTCCACTGGGCGATCGTCATGACCGCAGGACGTTAATTCTGATAAAAAGCGCGGCGCTCGCCCTGTTCCTGCTGGGCTGTAGCCTGACCGGGCAACTCCATTCCCTGTTGCTGGCAAGTTTGCTTATCGGCATGGCCGCCACCATGGCACAAGATATCGTTCCGGCGGCGGCTATTCTCGCGCCGGAAGGGAAGCTGGGGAAAACCGTGGGTACGGTAATGACGGGGCTGCTGATGGGCATCTTGTTGTCGAGAACTGTTAGCGGCGTGGTGGGAGAAGCCTTTGGCTGGCGCGTCATGTACCAACTGGCTGCGGTGAGCATTGCGTTTATCGGGGTGATGATGTGGATTGTACTTCCCCGTTTCGCCATTCACTCCACGCTGAGCTACCCCGCGCTGATGCGTTCTATGGAACATCTGTGGCGTCGTTATCCGGCATTGCGCCGTGCAGCGCTGGCACAGGGTTTTCTCTCGATTGCCTTTAGCGCCTTCTGGTCCACGCTGGCGGTTATGCTTCTGGAGCGTTATCACCTGGGTAGTGCCGTAGCCGGTGGTTTTGGTATTGCGGGTGCAGCAGGTGCATTAGCCGCCCCGCTGGCGGGTGGGCTGGCAGATAAACTGGGAGCCGGGAAAGTCACACAGCTTGGCGCATTACTTGTGACCGTCTCGTTTGCCCTGATGTTCCTGATGCCTGCTTTGGGAATTCACGGGCAGCTGATTCTGATTGCCGTCTCTGCCGTTGGGTTCGATCTGGGTCTGCAGTCCAGTCTGGTGGCCCATCAGAATCTGGTCTACAGCCTTGAACCACAGGCCCGGGGCCGCCTTAATGCTCTGCTCTTTACCGTTATCTTTATCGGCATGGCACTGGGCTCAGCCATAGGCAGTAATATTTACTCGCTGGCGGGCTGGACGGGCGTGGTCGCTCTGGCAACCGTCTGTGGCGTCATTGCGCTGGGGATCCGTCTGGTTGAAAGCGCCCGAGTCGCCTCCACACCAGCAGAAGTTGCATAAAAAAATGCCCAATCCTGACGGATTGGGCAGTAAAACATGCCCAGTTTCAAGACATGTTCCAAGAGGTCAAGATGTTATTTGTTCAGCTGGAACAGAGACATGCCCTGCATATCGCTAAACGCTTTATAAGACGCCTGCAAGGCCGCCTGCTGCATGGTGTAAGAGGAAATCGCTTCGTTCCAGTCTACATCAACCAGGTCACTCATCTGCTTAGTCTGCCCAAGCGCACGATCGTCACCCAGCGTATCGAGTTTTTCCAGCTCGTTCATCTTGGTGCCCACGTCCGCAACAACGGTAAGGATATTGTTCTGGGAGTTTTTGATACCGATTTGCGCATTGGCAATCACCTGGCTTTGCGCAGTGGCAGCAGCCGGATCGTTTTCAATCGGTGTCTTCAACGATGCAATAGCAGAATCAAGGATCTTGAACATATTGGTTTCGCCATATCCACCGCCCGGCAGCTGTTCCGCATTACTGGTGATGCTTTCGAAAATCTGCTGACCTGTATGGCTTATCGCCATATTCCGCGCCGTATCGACCTGCTGAGTGATCGCCTCAGCACCACCGTTGTAATTCCCGGTCGCGGCATCAAACGGTGCGCTTTCGGTTTTGTATCCCGCGAAGATAAAGCGACCATTACCATCCGTCGTGTTGGCCAGGTTCATGAGCTGATCGCGGATCCCCTGAATATCGGTCGCCAGAGAAAGACGGTCATCATCGCTTAATGTCCCGTTCGACGCGTAGACTAATTTCTCACGCACGCTGGATATCGCGGTATTCACCTGGGTTAACACATTATCTTCCAGCGAAACCTTTTGCGTGGCAAAGGTACGCGCTAACGCGAACTGGCTATTTTGTGACTGCGATTGTGACAGAACAATGGCCTGAGAAGCCGCGATAGGATCATCCGACGGACGATTGACGCGCTTACCGGTGGACATTTGCTCACCGTAGTTCAGCCACCTGCTCTGGGAATCAGTGATCCCACGCATGTTCTGCTCATACATCATCTGGGTGCTAATACGCATTGTTCACCTCAACCTTAACGAATGTTGATAATTGCATCGAAGAGCGTACTGGCAGTCTGGAGAACCTGCGCATTAGCCAGGTAATACTGCTGATAACGCTGCAAATTGCCATACTCTTCGTCGAGGTTTACCCCAGAGATGGTCTGCTGTTGTTTAACTAACTGTGTTTCCACATTCGCTTTCGTCTGGCTGCTCACTTTCAGTGACGCCGTTGAGCTACCGACAGTACTGACGAGAGAAGCATACGCATCGTTGAAGGTTTTGTTTCCCCCCACCACTTTGGCATTTTGCAAATCAAGCAGTTTTTGACCGTTACGGTTGTCACTCTCACCGCCGTTCTGCACCGACGCCATCGCCAGTTTAGACTCGTCACTGATTGCCAGATCCATGTTCATGATGACATTGGAAACAGGCTTCACGGTGAAACTGTCTTTGGTGTTTGCTGTGCCGCTCACATTGACGTTAAGACCGTCAAACGACAGATTGCCGCTTGCATCCGGGCTCATCGTAAAGCTGGTTTTATCGGAGGTACGGGTGACCGTCCAGTCGGTGCCATTAAATTGCAGCTTATAGTCTGTCGCCTGGACTTGTTTGCTGTCCGTTACAGAAGCCGTAACAACGGCCGAACCGCCATTCTTGCTATTGGACAGAACCGCCGGAGAACCGAAGTCGAACAGCTTACCGCCCGCATCACCGTTTGCATCAAAACCGGCTTCATGCTGCGTGTTCATTGCATCGGCAAAGGCCAGTGCCATTTGGTTCAGGGTGTTACGGGCTTTATCCAGATCTTCATTACGGAATGTCAGCAAACCGCCTAAAGAGCCGGTCGTAATCATTTTTTCTGGGATCTCAATATTACCCGCAACGTCGTCGACGTAGGCTACGGTCGTACGAGCCGGATCAGCGCTGGACTTAACTGCCGCCAGCTGGTTGGCTTTGCTGCCCTGCACCAGGCTGTAACCGTTGCCGAAAGAGATGTTAAACGTACCGCTATCCTGAACAGAAACTTCCACACCTACGATTTTGTTCAGCTCATTGACGAGCTGATCGCGCTGGTCGAGCAGATCGTTTGGCGATGCACCCGCACCGACACCGGTCAGACGGGAAATCTGATCGTTCAGATTCGCAATCTGTTTGGCGTAGTTGTTGATCTGAGAAACGCTGGTCGAAATCGCGGTATTTACCTGCGTATCCTGATCGCGGAGATACTGATCGTTGGTTTTAAACTGATTGACCAGACCGCCCGCTTTTCCCAGCACCGTCTGGCGTGCAGCGGGATCTTCCGCGTTGCTTACCAGCGTTTGCAGACTCTTGAAGAAGTCCTGCAACGTCGTAGAGAGCGAGTTGGTCGTATCGGACAGCACATCGTCGATTTTTGACATCTGCTGATAGCGCGTCGTCAGGCCGCTGCTCTGCGTTTGCGCGGCACGCAACTGGTTGGTGATGAAAGCGTCATACTCACGCTGGACACCGGAGACATAAACCCCGTTACCCACCCAGCCACCGCCGGTCAGCGTGCTGTTAGACGCGCCCAGCACCGTGGTCTGGCGGGTGTAACCTGCCACGTTATAGCTTGAAATATTATTACTGACGGTATTGAGTGCCGACTGCGCAGCACTGAGGCCACTCATGGCGCTGTTAATCAAACTGGACATGGGGGTTCCTTTTATACGTTCAGACACGAGTCCTGATGAAGGTTATCGGCAACCTCCACCGGGACTTGAGAACTTTCAGAACAGATTTTCAATATCTGTGCTATAGGCTTTGCTGACCTTCTCGCCCATGGATTTCAGCTGCTGGATCATGCTGGTGAGCTTACGCGCATAGTTCGGATCGGTCGCATAACCTGCATTTTGCAGAGCCTGAGCCCCCTGCTCCGCCGTCGCCGCCTGGGTAACGGCGGTATAACGCGGATTTCGGCTCAGCAGGCCGACATAATCGGACAACGCTTCCAGATAAGAGCTGTAAACGCGGAATTTTGCTTTGACCTTCACCGCCGCACCGTTCTCGTATTCGGTGGTCGTGATCTCCGTGGTTGGTCCCTTCCAGCCGGAAGTCGCCTTCACGCCGAAGATGTTAAAGCTCGGCTCGCCGTTTTCCTTGCGGATCTGTCGCTGACCCCAGCCCGATTCCAGCGCGGCCTGTGCCAGAATCAGGTGGTGTGGAACACCGCTCTGTTCACTGGCAAGTCGCGCAGGCAGAGAAAGCTGCGCCAGGAAGTCTTTGCTGTCGCCGGAGAGGGGTTCATCACCGCCCCCCGTTGTTTTCGGGATCGCCTTACGCACCATCTGCGTCAGCGCCTGGTTCTGATAACTGGTCACCGTTTCCAGGTCGAACTTCATCGGCACTTGCTGCGTCTGCTCTTGCGGCTGAATACCTTGCGCGGCTTCGGTCTGTTTCACAATCATGTCAGCCAGACCGAGACCTTTACCGGCAGTCATCTGCTGCGCAATCTGCTGGTCATACATGCTGGTGTACAAACGCGTTGAATCGCTGCTGAACATCCCATCTTTCGGCAGGGTTTCACGCATGCTTTTCAACATCATCTGTACAAACATCCCTTCCACCTGGCGGGCAACCGGGCGGATATTCGCCGCCGGGTCTTTACCTGCTTTGGTTTTCAGTTCGTTGAGCGACTGGGCGTCCCAGGCGGCACTGGTCAACAGTTTGCTATCGGTCAGCATTAGATGATTTCCAGTTTGGCACGCAAACAGCCCGCGCTTTGCATGGATTGCAGGATGGACATCAGATCCATCGGCGTTGCACCCAGGGCGTTCAGAGCACGCACCACGCTGTTCAGGTTGGCGCTGGAGCGAACGCTCTGCAACGACCCGCCGCTCTGGCGCAGATCAATCTGCGTTTGCGGTGTCACCACCGTCTGGCCACCACCAAATGGCGTATTTGGCTGACTCACGTTCGCGGAGCGGTTCACCGTCACGGAGAGGTTACCCTGCGCCACGGCACAACTGTCCAGAGAAACTTCCCGGTTCATCACCACCGAGCCCGTACGGGAGTTAATGATCACCTTCGCATCCTGCACTGGAACATTCACTTCCATATTCTGGATATCTGCCAGCATGCGCACCTGGTTGCTGCTACCCGTTGAGGTACGGATCTGCACGGTGCGCGCATCCAGTGCCGTTGCATTACCGTAACCGCGGCTGCGGTTGATGGTATCGGCAATTTGCTGCGCCATGGTGAAGTCTTCATTATTGAGCTGCAGATTGATGGTGTTGCCTGCGCCAAACTGGGTCGGCAACTCACGCTCAATGATGGCGCCGTTAGTGATACGTCCACCGTTCAACTGGTTCACCTGCACGCTGCTTCCGCCTGCGGATGCACCCGCACCGCCAACCAGAATGTTCCCCTGCGCCAGCGCATAGACCTGGCTGTCAACGCCTTTCAGCGGAGTCATCAGCAGCGTACCGCCGCGCAGGCTTTTGGCGTTACCCATTGAGGAGACCACCACGTCAATGGTCTGTCCCTGACGCGCAAACGCCGGGTAGGACGCGGTAACCATAACGGCGGCCACGTTTTTCAGCTGCATGTTGGTTCCCGCCGGGACCGTAATACCGAGCTGGGAAAGCATGTTGTTTAAACTCTGAGTGGTGAAAGGCGTCTGGGTGGTCTGGTCACCCGTGCCATCCAGACCGACCACCAGGCCATAGCCAATCAGGGAGTTTTCGCGTACGCCCTGAACGCTGGTGAGATCGCGAATACGGTCAGCCT
Source organism: Enterobacter sp. DVT3837 (assembly GCF_056238685.1). NCBI lineage: Bacteria > Pseudomonadati > Pseudomonadota > Gammaproteobacteria > Enterobacterales > Enterobacteriaceae > Enterobacter > Enterobacter sp. DVT3837. The sequence goes on from NZ_JBWDLA010000002.1 coordinate 1,365,416, forward strand.
GGGCAAACGTTGCCACCAGCGCCAGCGCCACGGCGAAGATCGATTTAAACATGGGTCACCTCGCTTACATCGGCGATAAATTAAGGAAGAAGCGCTGCAGCCAACCCATATTTTGCGCTTCGTTGATGTAGCCGTTACCGACGTACTCAATGCGCGCATCCGCCACCTGGGTGGACGGAACGGTGTTGGTGCCGCTGATCGTGCGAGGGTTAACCACGCCCGAGAAACGAATGAATTCAGTGCCCTGGTTGATGGCGATCTGTTTTTCACCCACAACGTGCAAGTTGCCGTTAACCAGAACCTGGTCAACCGTGACCGTCAGCGTGCCGCTGAAGGTGTTGCTGGCGTTCGCGCCGCCTTTACCGTTAAAGGTATTGCCGCCGGACGCGTTCACATCAGCACGCGCATTGCCGAACAACCCTTCGAGATAGCGTGGCACGGTATCGAAGCCAAAATTGGTTTTGCCATCGCGGCTGGCGTTCGCCGACGAGCTCTTGCTCGCGCTGACGTTTTCCTGCAGCACAATGGTCAATGTATCGCCGACGTTACGCGGGCGGCGATCTTCAAACAGCGGCTGATAGCCGTAATTAATCGGCTGCGCGGTCTGGAAAATGGAGCCGTTTACCACTGGCGCGGGGCCAGGAACGGGTTGGGCAGTCGTCGCACCCTGGACCAAAGGTTTAGACGGGATCCAGGCACACCCGCTGAGGGTGACAGCCAGAACAGTCAGTATCGGATAACGAAACGCCGCGTTTTTTTGCATTGCCTTCATCTTCGAAAACAGGGAGCCGGCGCGGCGTTTACCGCACCGGGCTACACCTTAGAGTTGCGTCAGTTTCTGCAGCATCTGGTCGGTCGTCGACACTGCTTTACTGTTAATTTCATACGCGCGCTGGACCTGGATCATATTCACCAGCTCTTCCGCCACGTTCACGTTGGAGGTTTCAACATAGCCCTGATACAGCAGGCCCGCGCCGTTCAGGCCCGGGGTGCTCTCATTTGGCGTACCGGAGGATTGCGTCTCGGTGTAGAGGTTCTCACCAATGCTTTCCAGACCAGTATCATTCATGAAGGTGGTCAGGTTGAGCTGGCCTACCTGAACCGGCGCGGCCTGTCCCTGCTGGGTCACGCTGACCACACCGTCACGTCCGATGGTGATGCTCAGGGCGTTCGCCGGGATGGTAATCGCAGGCTGAACCTGGAAACCACCCGCCGTCACCAGCTGGCCGTTCTGATCGACCTGGAACGAACCGTCGCGGGTATAGGCAGAGGTACCGTCAGGCAGCTGCACCTGGAAGAAGCCCTGGCCTTTGATCGCCACGTCTTTACTGTTGTTGGTCTGAGACAGGTTGCCCTGGCTGTGCAGACGCTCGGTGGCTACCGGACGAACGCCGGTACCGATCTGTAAACCCGACGGCAGCGTCGTCTGTTCAGAAGACTGTGCACCCGGCTGGCGGATGGTTTGATAAAGCAAATCTTCGAAAACGGCGCGCTGACGCTTGAAACCATTGGTGCTCACGTTTGCCAGGTTGTTGGCAATCACGTCCATATTGGTTTGCTGGGCGTCCAGGCCAGTTTTCGCGATCCATAAAGAACTGATCATAAGGAGTCCTGTTAACTCATAGCCAGAAGTTGGTTAGCCTTGCCCGCGTTTTCATCCACGCTGCTGATGATCTTCATCTGCATTTCAAAACGGCGGGCGCTGGCAATCATGTCGCTCATGGCGGCTACCGGCTTAACGTTGCTGCCTTCCAGAACGCCGGACATCACGCGGATGCTCGGATCGGCCTGTAACGTGGCACCACGCGTCGCCTGAGCCGCCTGGGTCAGACGGAACATGCCGTCATCGCCGCGCTGCACCTCTTTGCCTTCCGCCTTAACCAGCTTCAGACGACCGACGGGCGCAACGGTATTGGCCGGATCGCCCGGGTTCAGCGCCGAAATGGTGCCGTCCGCGGCGATAGTCAGCTCCGAGCCTTCCGGCACGGTCAGCGGACCCGCTTCCCCCATCACCGGATGACCCTGAATCGTCAGCTGGCCCGTCGCGCTCACCTGGATATTGCCGTTACGGGTATAGCCTTCGCTGCCGTCTGCCGTTTGCACCGCCAGCCAGCCGTCCTGCTGCAGGGCAACATCCAGTGGGCGTGACGTGTAATCCATCTGCCCTGGCGTCATATCTGCGCCAGGGGTAGATGCCGTAACCAGCGTACGGGTTGGCAGGGAAAGCCCTTCAACCGGCACCGCGCGCAGCGCATTAAGCTGGGCACGAAAACCCGGTGTCGAGGCGTTTGCCAGGTTGCTGGCCGTAACGGCTTGCTGATTGAGCGTCTGGCTTGCCGCGCCCATCGCGGTATATATTGCGTGATCCATTGCGCTTTCCTGTTAGCCGCTTAACGCAGGTTAACCAGCGTGTTGAGGATCTGGTCCTGGGTTTTGATGGTCTGCGCGTTCGACTGATAGTTACGCTGCGCGACGATCATGTTCACCAGTTCTTTACTCATATCCACGTTGGAGGCTTCCAGCGCGCCGTTGGTCAGCTTACCGAAGTTACCGGTACCTGCGGTACCCAGCAGCGCCACGCCGGAGGACTGGCTGGCAGACCAGACGTTATCGCCTTCCGATTTCAGACCTTCGTTGTTGGCAAAGTTTGCCAGTACGATCTGACCCAGAACCTGAGACTGTTCGTTAGAGTAGCTTCCCACCACGGTGCCATCGTCGTTGATCTGGTAGCTCACCAGGTCGCCAGGCTTGTAGCCGTTCTGATTGGTTGCCACCACGCTGTTCGCACCGGTGTTCTGCTGCATGGAGTTCTGGAAGCTCAGGGAGAAAGTCGCCGCCGTCGCACCGCTGACAGAACCGGTGGTGATGTTGATTGCAGGGGTTGCGTTTGGCGTTGCGCTCAGCACACCCGCAGCGTCGTAGTTATAGACACCCGCCAGGTTACCGTTCGCATCAAAGTTCATCTGCGCCGCTTTCGCTGCTGTAGAACCCGCAACGCTGCCGTCCTGAGTGTAAAGATCCCATTTATTGTTGGCTGTCTTAACGTAGTAGACATACATGTTATGGGCGTTACCCTGGCTGTCGAATACAGTCACGGTCCCTTTTTTGTTGTAGGTATCCGGGTTAGTCGCATCGAACGGGGCAGTTTGAACAGGATCGGTTGAGTTTAGGTTGATCTGCTGCGTCGCGGTGGTGGTCGATTTCGCCGCCATCAGGGTATTCGGGATAGTAATCGCCTGTGGGTTCGCACCGGTCTGAACGGTTGCCGGCGTACCCGCTACCGGGTAGCCCGTCAGCTGCATGCCCTGCATGTTAACCAGCGTGCGGTTTTCGTCCAGCTTGAACTGGCCGTTACGGCTGTAGAACACAGAGCCGTTGGAATCAACCATACGGAAGAAACCGTTCTGGCTGATGGCGACGTCCAGACCACGACCGGTGTTGGTGGTGGTGCCGTCGGTAAAGTCCTGAGTGATGCCCGCAACTTTGACGCCCAGGCCGACTTTGGAACCGGCAAACATGTCTGCAAAGGAAGCAGAACCGGATTTAAAACCATAGGTCGCGGAGTTGGCGATGTTGTTGCCAATGACGTCCAGGTTGGTGGCCGCAGCATTCAGGCCGCTGACCGCTTGAGAAAAGGCCATGACTTACTCCTGATAAGTGTTAAGGCTTAGATAATCTGCCGAACTTCGTCGAGTGTGGTGGTACCTGAGGTACCCAAATCCAGTTTGTTGCCGTCGCTTCCTTTAATCACGCCCTGGACCAGCGCGAACTGCAGCGGCTGCGCCACCAGCTGGGTTGTCCCGTTGCTGGCGCTGATTGCCACTTTGTAGGAACCGTTTGGTGCTTTAGTACCGTCGGTCAGGCTGCCATCCCACGTAAAGGTGTGAACGCCCGCCTTCAGCTCGCCAATATCAATGGTACGGACAACCGCGCCAGTGGAATCCGTGATCGTGGCAGTCACCTTCTCAGCCGCCTGCTGGAGCTCAACGCCAAACGGCGTGGTAGTCGTTGTGGTGTTGCCTTCGGTGGTGCTGGAGCCCGCCAGAATGGTGGTGCCCGGGATCATCACCCCGTGGCCAATCAGGCTTGCCGCCTGCAGAGACTGGCTGCTACCAATCTGACCAGAGACGGAACCGAGGGTGGTGTTCAGTTTCTCAATGCCGCTAACGGTGCTGATCTGCGCAAGCTGCGTGGTCAGTTCGTTGTTCTGCATCGGGTTAGTGGGATCCTGGTTCTTAAGCTGCGCCACCAGCAGCGTCAGAAAGCTGCCCTGAAGATCGGCGGCATTGCTCCCGGTGAGGGAGTTAGAACCCGTCGTACTCTTTGTGTTGTTAACACCCGAGTTCGTAGGATCATTCACATTTACGGCGATGGACATGCATGTCTCCTTTACTGGCCGAGAGTGAGTGTTTTGAGCATCATGCTCTTCACGGTATTAAGCACTTCGACGTTGGCCTGGTAACTACGGGAAGCCGACATGGAGTTCACCATCTCACCCACCACATCCACGTTAGGCATTTTCACGTATCCGTTAGCATCCGCGAGTGGGTTGCCGGGCTCATACACCAGCTTATCCGGTGCCTGGCTCTCTACCACATCAGACACTTTCACGCCGCCCGTTGCCGCACCAGGTGCCGCATCAACCTGGAAGACAACCTGTTTGGCACGATAAGGCTGGCCGTCTGGTCCAGTCACGCTGTCGGCGTTCGCCAGGTTACTGGCAGCCACGTTCAGACGTTTGGACTGCGCGGTTAACGCCGAACCGGCGATATCAAAAATATTCAGCAAGGCCATCTATCAGTTGCCCCCCTGCAGGACGTTCATCATGCCTTTGATTTGTCCGCCGAGTAGGGTCAGTCCCGTCTGGTATTTCAGGCTGTTATCGGCAAACTGCGTACGCTCCCGGTCCATATCCACGGTGTTGCCGTCGAGTGAAGGCTGATCGGGAATGCGATAGAGTAAATCGGTCGTTGGCGCGGTCATCGCCTGAGCAGGAATATGGCGCGAGGATGTCATGGCGAGTGCAACACCCGTTCCTTCGGCACGTCCACGCTCCATCACCTTTTTGAGTTCACTGGAAAAATCAATATCGCGCGCCTGATACCCTGGGGTATCGGCGTTAGCGATGTTGGCGGCTAAAATCTCCTGCCGCTGGGCGCGTAAATTGAGCGCTTCCTGCTGAAAACGTAACGCGGCGTCGAGTTTATCGAGCATGTCTCCTCCGCTGATGGCAAAATTTCAGTTCACAGCTTAAATCTCACCCGGTCTCCCCTATCGACGGAATAAGCGCAAAATGCGTCGCTATTTATTCCGTTGATGCAAAACCACTGCAGGTAGAATTCACTCAATTCTGGAAACGGTGGAACTTGCGATGCAAACGTTAAAACGTGGTCTGGTGGCAACTTTCTTGCTGTTTAGCCCTCTGGTGCAGGCTGAAGGCTTACAGGATCAACTGACGGCTTTTTTCGCTGAAAAGCTGGCGGGTTTTAGCGATGACGTCACTGTTACCGTACGCACGCCACCGAATCTCTACCCTACGTGTGATCAGCCTTCATTCAGCGTGGTGGGGTTCACAAAGCTCTGGGGGAATGTGAACGTGCTGGCACGCTGCGCCAACGAAAAACGCTATTTACAGGTTGCAGTTCAGGCGACGGGCAATTATGTTGTCGCCGCCGTGCCCATTGCGCGCGGCAGCGTGCTGCAGACAAACAGCGTGACGTTAAAACGCGGCCGTCTGGATCAGTTGCCGCCACGCACGATGCTGGAAATTAACCAGGCGCAGGACGCTGTCAGTCTGCGCGACGTCGCCCCAGGCCAGCCGATACAGCTCTCAATGTTGCGCCAGGCATGGCGGATAAAAGCAGGTCAGCAGGTGATGGTGGTGGCCAACGGAGATGGCTTTAGTATCAACAGCGAAGGGAAAGCGTTAAACAATGCTGCGGTGGCACAAAACGTCCGCGTCAGAATGACCTCAGGCCAGGTGGTTAGCGGAACCGTCGATTCTGATGGGAATATTCTGATTAACCTATAATCTTTTTAAAGATTTCGCGCCGCTTGCCGATAAATATTCAACTAATGATGATGTCAGGCGCAAACGCCGCGAACCCTCGATGAGGACAACACTATGAGCATTGATCGTACATCAGCCCTGAAGCCGGTAAGCGCTGTACAACCTCGCGAAACGAATGACACGCCAGCGCAGAAAGCGCGTCTGGAAAAACCGTCAACGTCTAACAGCACCAGCGTAACCCTGAGTGATGCTCAGGCAAAACTGATGCAGCCAGGCAGCAACGATATCAATATGGAACGTGTTGAAACGCTGAAAGCGGCAATTCGTAACGGTGAACTGAAAATGGACACCAGCAAAATCGCTGATGCCCTGATTCAGGAAGCACAGAGTTTCTTACAGAGTAACTAACCGTATGAGTCGACTGTCAGAAATACTGGATCAAATGACGGTTGTCCTGAACGACCTGAAAACGGTAATGGACGCAGAGCAACAGCATCTCTCTTCCGGTCACATTAACGGCAGCGCGTTGCAGCGGATTACTGAAGACAAAAGTTCGCTTCTGGCAACGCTGGATTATCTGGAGCAACAACGCCGCGCTGAGCAAGATCCTAAGCGCAGTGCAAATGACGATATTGTTGAGCGTTGGCAGACCATTACTGAAAAAACGCGACACCTGCGCGATCTTAACCAGCATAACGGCTGGCTGCTTGAAGGTCAGATAGAGCGTAATCAGCAAGCGCTTGAGGTGTTGAAACCGCATAAAGAAACCGGACTGTACGGTGCGGATGGTCAGACTGCTACTGCACGTATTGCGGGTGTAAAAAAGATTTCGATTTGAAGCAGCAGCGACAAATCATGCAGTGGGGAGCACCATAAGGTGAACTCCCCTTTTGGCGTTTATGCCGTACGACGGGTGAATTCTTTCACCTTGAACCCCAACACGGCGAGCGTGGCAAAGTAAGCCACCACGCCAACCACCACCACGGCCATCAGCCGCATCAGACGGTATGGCATGGTTCCCTGGGACCACTCCGGCATCACGTACATCATGCCGAGCAGCGCTGCAGACATCACCAGCACCGCGACGATCAGTCGCACAAGGAAACGTGACCAACCCGGCTGCGGCGTGAAGATATCCTGCTTGCGGAGTTGCCAGTACAACAGCCCGGCATTCAGACAAGCGGCCAGACCGATAGACAATGACAAGCCCGCATGCTTCAGCGGACCAATAAACGCCAGGTTCATCAACTGGGTCATAATCAGCGTCACAATCGCAATTTTCACCGGTGTTTTGATGTCCTGACGCGAGTAGAAGCCCGGGGCCAGCACCTTGACGACGATCAGCCCCATCAAACCAACCGAGTAGGCAATCAGGGCGCGCTGCGTCATGGCAGCATCAAACGCGGTGAATTTCCCGTACTGGAAGAGCGAGACCGTCAGCGGTTTGGCCAGAATACCCAGCGCCACCGCGCTTGGCAGCGCCAGCAGGAAGCAAAGACGTAACCCCCAGTCCATCAACCGACAGTACTCATCGTGATTACCACTGGCAAAACTCTTCGACAGCGACGGCAGCAGGATTGTCCCCAGCGCTACCCCCAGCACCCCGGACGGAAACTCCATCAGACGGTCAGCGTAGTACATCCAGGAGACCGAGCCGGACACCAGGAAAGAAGCAAAAATGGTATTGATAATAAGCGAGATCTGGCTGACGGAGACGCCAAGGATCGCAGGTCCCATCTGCTTAATAACACGCATTGCACCGGCATCTTTGAGATTGATACGCGGCAGCACCAGCATGCCTATTTTTTTCAGATGCGGCAGCTGATAAGCCAGCTGCAGCACGCCACCCACGGTCACCGCCCATGCCAGCGCCAGTACCGGCGGATTGAAATGCGGTGCGGCAAACAGGGCAAAGCCGATCATGCTGACGTTAAGAAACGTCGGCGCAAATGCCGGAACGGAAAAGCGGTTCCAGGTGTTCAGTATCGCCCCCACCAGCGAGGCCAGCGAGATCAACAGAATATAAGGGAAGGTAATGCGCAGAAGCTGTGAGGTCAGGGCAAATTTATCTGCCGTATCGGCAAAACCAGGCGCAGTCACCATAATCACCCAGGGCGCTGCCAGCATCCCGACGACAGTCACCACAGCCAGGGCCAGCGTCAACAACCCGGACACATAAGAGACAAATACGCGCGTCGCGTCCTCACCCTGCTTGCTTTTATATTCCGCCAGGATCGGAACAAAAGCCTGAGAAAATGCCCCTTCCGCAAAAATACGACGCAGCAGGTTTGGCAATTTGAACGCGACGAAAAAGGCGTCCGTAGCCATCCCTGCACCAAAGACCCTTGCCACAATTGCATCGCGCGCAAAACCGAGTACGCGGGAAAACATGGTCATCGAGCTGACGGCTGCCAGCGATTTTAATAAGTTCATTAACGTGAATTTCCACAACCCTACGGATTTGTAAGCCGGGTAAGCGTAAGCACCACCCGGCGAAACCAACAACCGGCGCTTAGTCTACCCGGATTTCAACGAATTACTATCCGCAGATGTTACAGCGAATTATTCACTCATCGCCTCTCGCCAGAGCCGTTCCACAATGCGTTGCGCCATAATGGCCTGCTCGCCGGACGTTTCAGGAACCGTCTGATTTTGCACACAGGTGATAAAGTGGCGGGCACATCCTGCGAACCCGCGCTGCTCCAGGGTGCTCTGCCAGCCAGGCGCCGGAAGCGTCACCACGCCGTTGCCCTTCTCTTCCCGCCACTCACGCATATCGGTGATTTCGTAAAGCGCACCGTCAGTCACCGCCTGAACGGACTCACGCTGACTGCCCGCACGACGATGCATGCTGGTCGTTACCTGCAGATGGTCAATTGCGAAGTGATGTTCGGCATAGACCATCTCGCCCTGCTCATTCGTCAGGAGCGTCCCGCTTTGCAGCTGCGCATTACCGTTACTGAGCCACAGCGCCGTGTCCACGACGTGCAGATAGTCATCCAGCAGCGTGAAGCGTAAATCGTTGGGTCCGATACTGTCGGTACGGTGTTTATCCATACGGAGCGAGGCCAGACTGCCGGACTGCGCTTTCAGCTGTTGGTAAAGTGGCGCGAAGCGGCGGTTGAAACCCACCATCAGCGTCAGTTTTTTACGCGCCGCCAGCTCAATCAGTCGTTCCGCGTCCTGGACATTTTCAGCCAGCGGCTTATCCACACATACATGAACCCCTGCATGGAGTAGCTCACTCACCACCTGATAGTGGGTTGCCGTTGAGGTATGAACAAAGACCGCATCGCACTCGTGGGCTAAATCCTGAAGAGAATTGGCATAAGGGATGCGCCACGTTTCGCAGATCCGCTCGGCCTTCTCGCGATTCGGTGACCATGCCCCCTGAAGCGTCCAGTCCGTCGCCGCACCCAATACCGGTAGCCAGGCTTTTTGCGCGATGCCGCCCAGACCTACCACGCCTACGCGTAATTTTTTCATCCTTAGTCTCCCAGGTGTGCCAGCAACGCATCCAGACGCTGTTTCAGTCCTGCGACCTCGTCTTCCAGCGCGGCCACGCGCGTAACCAAATCATCTTGTTCAACACTTACATCGGTTACCAGAGACTTTACTGAAATATCAACTTCGCCGCTGAACAGATGCATATAGCGGCTTTCACGTTTACCTGGCTCGCGCGCCAGACGCACCACATAAGGCCCCTCTTCACGCGAGGCCAGCCCTTCCAGAACCTGCTCTACTTCCTGCATATCCGCAAACTCATGCATGCGGGAAGCACGAGTACGCAGCTCACCCGGCGTTTGCGCCCCGCGCAGCAACAGCGTGGTAATCACCGCGACTTCTGCGGCGCTCAACTTCAGATTGCCAAATTCGGAATTACAGAAACGCTGCTCATATTTCGTCACACGGTTACCGAAGCCGCTGACGGTCCGCAGGTAGTGCCGTTTGACCAACTCATCCAGCACATCCTGAACTTCGTGTTCACTCAGGTTCATGACTGGCTCACGGTTGGTTTTCTGATTGCAGGCCATCGTCACGGCATTGACAGAGAGCGGGTACTGCTCTGGCGTGGTGACCTGTTTTTCGAGTAAGCACCCAATCACGCGCGCTTCGGTACCGCTTAGCTGATATTTCATCTTTTCTCCTTAACGACCTGCAGTCCAGTCCCGGGTGGTTAATGCTGTCAGAACGTGGTCACGCCATTCTCCGTCTATCAACAGATAATCTTTGGCGTAGCCCTCTTTCTCGAACCCTAATCGCGCCAGCAAATTACCGCTACGCTGATTATGCGGCATGTAGTTCGCCATAATGCGATGGATATGTTGCGTGCGCTGCATATAGCGAATAGCCACCGTTAGCGCCTCGTACATTAGCCCCTGTCCCTGCCATTTCTGGCCGATGGAGTAGCCAAGGTAACAGGCGTGAAACGATCCCCGCACCACGTTGGAAAAATTGGCAATCCCAATGATCTCTTTTTCCTCGGGATCCAGTAGCGCAAAATAGAAAGCACTTCCCTGCTTGTGAAATTCCGCAATCATGCTGAGACGCGCCTGCCAGCCAGAAGGGTAACAATGGCTCTCATCCCGAACGGGTTCCCAGGGTTTTAAAAACTGGCGATTCTCGGCGTAATAGTCCGCCAGACGCCAGGCATCACGCTCATGCACCAGACGAACGACCAGCCTGTCCGTTGTCAGACGCACTTTTGGCACATTACTGCGATAGCCAAACATCGATCCCACTCCTTCCCGTCACTTCTGCTTACCCATTAGCTTTACTATACCTGCGCCTGCGCCGTCTGTGAAAACAGTGACATACCATTTTGCCCTCTTTTCACCATTTTCGATGAGAACTCTCTATCAAAGCACCCTTTTGATAAAAAAATATTGTCACGTACAGGGGTGGGAAAAAGCGGAATGACACCGCAGAATGTTAGCGTGCTCACCTTCTTATTTTCCCCGGAGGGAAAATGTCCCGCGTATCACAGGCCAGGAGCCTGGGTAAATATTTCCTGCTCGTCGATAACATGCTGGTCGTGCTCGGCTTTTTTGTCGTATTCCCCCTTATCTCGATTCGTTTTGTCGATCAAATGGGCTGGGCGGCATTAATGGTTGGCATTGCCCTGGGGTTACGCCAGTTTGTCCAGCAGGGTCTCGGTGTCTTTGGTGGCGCCATCGCTGACCGTTTTGGCGCGAAACCAATGATCGTTACCGGTATGCTGCTGCGCGCGGCAGGTTTTGCCACGATGGCGGTCGCTCAGGAGCCCTGGCTGCTGTGGTTCTCCTGCTTCCTTTCCGGTATCGGGGGCACGCTGTTTGATCCGCCTCGCACTGCGCTGGTGGTGAAGCTCATTCGTCCGCAGCACAGAGGGCGTTTCTTCTCGATTCTGATGATGCAGGACAGTGCGGGTGCGGTTATCGGTGCACTGCTGGGGAGCTGGCTGCTGCAGTATGACTTCCGTCTGGTCTGCGCCGCTGGTGCGGTGCTCTTTATTCTGTGCGCGCTGTTTAATGGCCTGTTCCTGCCTGCCTGGAAACTGTCGACGGTCAAAGTCCCCGTCCGGGAAGGCCTCGGTCGTGTGCTGCGCGACAAGCGTTTCGTCACGTACGTGTTAACCCTGACGGGTTACTACATGCTCGCCGTACAGGTGATGCTGATGCTGCCGATCATGGTTAACGACATTGCAGGAACCCCAGCTGCCGTCAAATGGATGTATGCCATCGAAGCCTGCCTGTCGTTGACGCTGCTGTATCCGATTGCCCGCTGGAGCGAACGGCGTTTTCGTCTGGAGCATCGCCTGATGGCCGGGCTGTTCCTGATGACGCTGAGCATGATGCCGATCGGCCTGGTGAACTCCCTTCAGCAACTGTTTACGCTGATTTGCACGTTCTATATTGGTTCTATCATCGCCGAGCCCGCCCGTGAAACGCTGAGCGCTTCGCTTGCGGATGCGCGGGCGCGTGGCAGCTATATGGGGTTCAGCCGGCTGGGGCTGGCGCTTGGCGGCGCATTAGGTTACACCGGCGGCGGTTGGTTATTTGATGCCGGTAAAGCCCTGAATCAACCCGAACTGCCCTGGATGATGCTCGGCGTGGTGGGTTTAATCACACTGCTGGCTCTGTGGTGGCAGTTCAGCCAGAAACGCAGCGCGAGCGGCATGCTCGAGCCTGGCGCGTAGCACTTCCCTTGAGCGGGAGTACACTCCCGCTCCCATTTCTCAGTTTTTTCTGCTGGTTTCTGCAATTTCACACTGACATACTGACGTCACAGGACAGAAGCGCCGATTTTTCGTTGAGGAACACTATGAAGAAAATTGTTTTCGCCGCAGCATTGATTGTCAGCGGTCTGCTGGTTGGCTGTAACCAGCTAACGCAATATACCGTCAGTGAACAGGAAATTAATCAGGCGCTGGAAAAACATAACAATTTCTCTAAAGACATTGGCGTGCCAGGGCTTGCCGACGCACATATCGTCCTATCCAACCTCACCAGCCAGATTGGACGTGAAGAGCCAAACAAAGTCACTCTGGCAGGAGATGCAGATCTTGATATGTCTTCTCTCTTTGGCAACCAGAAAGCTAATATTAAGCTCAAACTGAAGGCCCTTCCCGTTTTCAATAAAGAGAAAGGCGCGATTTTCCTGCAGGAGATGGAAGTGGTCGATGCCCAGGTTTCCCCGGATAAGATGGCTCCGGTTCTGCAAACGCTGATGCCCTATCTGAACCAGTCGCTGCGTAATTATTTTAATCAGCAGCCTGCGTATGTCTTAAGTGAAGACAAGAGTAAGGGTGAAGCCCTTGCGAAAAAATATGCAAAAGGGATAGAGGTGAAACCGGGAGAAATTGTCATTCCTTTCACCGATTAACCTGAAGGGCGCTGAGGCGCCCTTTTTTTTACGGAAAAGTGTGCAAACGAAAACGTTTCCGCTTATGATTTGTGTCCGGCAAAAACAGCCATCCTAATGACTGATTCCTGACAAGCCGGAGCTTCCATGACTGCACAACCCCAGGTTCTTAAAATCCGCCGCCCAGACGACTGGCATATCCATCTGCGTGATGGCGATATGCTGAAAACCGTCGTGCCCTATACCAGCGAAATTTATGGCCGCGCGATTGTCATGCCTAACCTGGTTCCACCAGTCACCACCGTCGATGCCGCAATCGCATATCGCCAGCGCATCCTTGATGCCGTTCCCGAAGGGCATGATTTCACCCCGTTGATGACGTGCTACCTGACCGATTCACTGGATCCGAACGAAGTAGAGCGCGGTTTTAACGAAGGTGTATTCACTGCGGCAAAACTCTACCCGGCGAATGCCACCACTAACTCCAGCCACGGTGTCACCAGTATTGATGCCATCATGCCGGTTCTGGAACGCATGCAGAAACTGGGCATGCCGCTGCTGGTACATGGTGAAGTCACCCACGCTGAGATTGACATCTTTGACCGTGAAGCCCGCTTTATTGAGACCGTGATGGAACCGCTGCGCCAGCGACTGCCTGCGCTTAAAGTCGTGTTCGAACACATCACCACCAAAGACGCGGCAGAGTATGTGCGTGACGGCAACGATCTTATTGCCGCCACCATCACCCCTCAGCATCTGATGTTTAACCGTAACCATATGCTGGTAGGCGGCGTACGTCCGCACCTGTACTGCCTGCCGATCCTTAAGCGCAACATTCACCAGCAGGCCCTGCGCGAGCTGGTAGCCAGCGGGTTCTCTCGCGCGTTCCTCGGTACCGATTCCGCGCCTCACGCCCGCCATCGTAAAGAGGCAAGCTGCGGCTGCGCGGGCTGCTTCAACGCCCCAACCGCCCTCGCAAGCTACGCGACCGTGTTTGAAGAGATGAACGCACTGCAGCATTTTGAAGCGTTCTGCTCCCTCAACGGCCCGCGCTTCTATGGTCTGCCGGTCAATGACACCTTCATCGAACTGGAGCGTAAAGCAAGCCAGGTTGAGGAATCCATTGCCCTGACGGATGACACTCTGGTCCCATTCCTGGCGGGCGAAACCGTTCACTGGACAGTAAAACGCTAAATATTCAGTGCCCCTTGTTGTCAAACCGACAATATACCTGTATAAATGAACAGTATATTACACAGGGGGCATTTATGCGTATTGAAGTCACCATAGCCAAAACTACCGTCCTGCCTGTTGGCGCGCTGGATGCGCTGGCAGGGGAATTATCCCGTCGAATTAACAACACCTTTCCTGACAATACGGGTGCCGTAACGGTTCGTTATGCGGCAGCAAACAACCTCTCCGTCATCGGTGCTGCGAAAGAAGATAAAGATCGCATCAGCGAAATTCTGCAAGAAACATGGGAAAGCGCTGACGACTGGTTCATCACAGATTAATACTGCTCCCTCATTGTGTTTTTTTGCCGGGTCGCCCCGGCTTTTTTTTTCGCCTGAAAATTCTGAAAGTTCAAATTATTCCGATATCTTCTTTAAAAATCGTGAACGAGATGGTGTTTTATTGTTCGAACAATCCTAAAAAGCAGAAAAATGTGTTGCTACCTGTTTATTTTTCCCGTCGAAACCCTTATTACTTGGTATACTGAAAAAGCTTCAGAAAAACATGCATTGAACCTCAGAGCCGTTGTCTTCTAACACGCATTAAGGGGGTTATAATGGAAAAGAATAGTGAAGTCATCCAGACCCATCCGCTTGTAGGCTGGGATATCAGTACCGTAGATAGCTACGATGCACTGATGCTGCGTTTGCACTACCAAACCCCGAATCAACTCAACCGTGAAGAAGCGGAAGTTGGACAGACGCTGTGGCTAACAACAGACGTCGCTCGTCAGTTTATTTCTATTTTAGAGGCAGGTATTGCAAAAATAGAATCTGGCGACTATCAGGAAAATGAGTATAAGCGGCACTAAACGAATGCCAACCTTTCACTCAACAGGCACCCTTGCGGTGCCTTATTTATTTCACCCTTGTCTAACCCCGCGTTGTTAATTACTCTGCTCACATAACGTGAGTTTACGAGATGCATATGAGATACGACTTAATCATTATTGGTAGCGGCTCCGTAGGTTCCGCCGCCGGATATTATGCGACACAGGCAGGGCTGAACGTCCTGATGATTGATGCCCACCGCCCTCCTCATACAGAGGGTAGCCATCATGGCGACACCCGACTCATACGCCATGCGTATGGTGAAGGTGAGCGCTATGTTCCTCTGGTGCTTCGCGCACAGGCGCTGTGGGATGACCTGGCGAAACAGACTGAAGATCGCATTTTCGAGCGCACAGGGGTGATCAACCTCGGCCCGGCTAGTTCTGATTTTCTCGCCAACGTCGAACGCAGCGCGAAAGCTTTTAATCTGGACGTTGAGAAGCTGGACGCGACGGGTATTACCGCGCGCTGGCCCGAAATTACCGTCCCGGAAGATTATATCGGCCTCTTTGAAGCCCACTCCGGGGTGCTGCATTGCGAAACGGCGATCAAGACCTGGATCGAGCTTGCCGCGAAGGCAGGCTGCGCGCAGCTGTTCAACTGTCCGGTAGACGCCATCACCCATGACGATAATGGCGTCACGGTAGCGACCCTTGACGGTGAATATTCCGCGGATCGCCTGCTGGTCAGCGCGGGAACCTGGGTTACCCGCCTGCTGCCCGCTCTGCCGATCCAGCCGGTGCGCAAGGTCTTCTCCTGGTTCCAGTCGGATGGTCGTTACAGCGCCCAGAATAAATTCCCGGCCTTCACCGGCGAATTACCCAACGGCGACCAGTTCTACGGCTTCCCGTCAGAAAAAGACGCACTGAAAATCGGTAAACACAACGGGGGCCAGGCTATCTCCTCCCCTGAGGAGCGTAAACCCTTCGGCGCTTACCCACAGGATGGGTCAGAGGCCTTCTCGTTCCTGCGCAATATTCTTCCAGGCATCGGCGGCTTGCTGTATGGCGCGGCCTGTACCTACGACAACACGCCAGATGAAGACTTTATCATTGATACGCTGCCGGGGCATGACAACACTCTGCTCATCACAGGACTGAGCGGCCACGGCTTTAAGTTTGCTTCCGTGCTGGGCGAAATCGCCGCGCAGTTTGCTCAGGGTATCACGCCACAGTTTGATCTGAGCCCCTTCTCACTCTCGCGTTTTAACAGATAATCCCTAACAGGCTCCGGACATCCCGGAGCCCGTTTCATTCATGCTGCATTGCGGAGCGTTATGCGCAGGATCGTTAACTTTCTTATGAATAATATTCGCGAGCATTTTATGCTCTATATCTTATTGTGGGCACTGTTGGCCATTATTGATTTTGTTTACATTGTATTTTATTGAAAAGCCAGACTGACAATAATTGACATTAATTTAGTTTTATTGAAACTCTAAATTTCATCTTGCACGAAGAGATTGAATTACCTTTATCGATCCTTTTCAAAATCGCTGAAATAAATAAAATAAAAATCAATATACATTTATTTCAGTTGCAATATCACACCTTCCCGTTCATTTTTACCCTTCGGTTAATTTGAAAATGGACATTCTGATGCAATTACGTAACTCTTCCCGGTGCTATGGAATAATATCCATATGTTTGCACTGGATATTTGCTATTGCCGTCTATGCTATGTTCGGACTGGGTCTCTGGATGGTAACACTCAGCTATTATGATGGCTGGTATCATCAGGCACCGGAGTTACATAAAAGCATTGGCGTCCTGTTGATGCTGGGACTGGTTATTCGCGTGATTTGGCGACATATTTCTCCACCGCCCAGCGCGCCGAAGACCAACAGTAAATTGACTCGCATTAGTGCCGTTGCCGCGCACATTGCGCTCTATATACTGCTCTTTGCCATCCTCATTAGCGGCTATCTCATCTCGACGGCAGATGGCAAACCTATTAGCGTCTTTGGTATTTTTGACGTCCCGGCAACGCTTAGCGATGCGGGTTCTCAGGCTGACACTGCTGGGGTCGTTCACCTCTGGCTGGCATGGAGCGTCGTGATCCTGTCTGTACTGCACGGGCTTGCCGCCCTCAAACACCACTTTATTGATAAAGACGATACGCTAAAGCGCATGCTTGGCCGCTCGTCAGTTGACTCTGGAGTATAAAATGAAAAAACACCTGCTGGGTATCGCACTGGGTTCTCTGTTATTCACCACCGGTTCCGCCGTGGCGGCTGATTATAAAATTGATAAAGAGGGCCAACATGCTTTCGTCAATTTCCGTATTCAGCACCTTGGATATAGCTGGCTGTACGGTACCTTTAAGGATTTTGACGGCACATTCAGCTTCGACGAGAAAAATCCTGCGACCGATAAAGTCAATGTGACCATTAATACCAACAGCGTCGACACGAACCATGCTGAACGAGATAAACACTTGCGCAGTGCAGAGTTCCTGAATGTCACTAAATACCCACAAGCCACCTTCACCTCTACGGAGGTGAAAAAAGCGGGTGATAAGCTGGATATTACCGGAAACCTGACGCTTAACGGCGTAACAAAACCCGTCACCCTGGATGCGAAATTAATCGGTCAGGGAGATGATCCCTGGGGCGGCAAACGTGCAGGTTTTGAAGCAACAGGTAAAATTCATCTGAAAGATTTCAATATCACAACAGATTTAGGCCCGGCATCTCAGGATGTCGAGCTGGTTATTTCTGTGGAAGGGGTTCAACAGAAATAATAAATTCGCCCGGCAGGTTTTCACCTTGCCGGGCGTTACCATTATTCCGGGTCGGGGATACCCAGTTTGGTATTCAGGCGGCCGCGAGATTTATTGAAAATCTTATTGCCATTTTCCCGTCCAGCCCGACGGCGACGCTGCTCTTCTTCCGGCAGAATGCTCTCTTCACTGCACAGTTCGCTACAGCAACCGTTAAACTTTTCAGCACAGGCCGGACACTGGATGAACAGCAGATGACAGCCGTCATTTTTGCAGTTGGTATGGGTATCGCACGGTGCTCCGCACTGGTGGCACTGAGCAATCACGTCCTCAGAAATACGCTCACCCATTCGCTCGTCAAAGACAAAGTTTTTACCGATAAAGCGCACCGGCAAACCCTGCTCACGGGCACGGCGGGCGTACTCGATAATCCCCCCTTCAATATGCCAGACCTTATTAAACCCGTTGTGTTTCATCCACGCGCTGGCCTTCTCGCAGCGGATACCGCCGGTGCAGTACATAACGATCTTTTTATCTTTATGTTCCTGCATCATCTCAACCGCTTTGGGCAGTTGCTCGCGGAAAGTATCCGCCGGGATTTCCATCGCATTTTCGAAATGCCCCACTTCATACTCATAGTGGTTACGCATATCAATGAACACGGCATCCGGATCGTCCAGCATCGCATTCACTTCTGCGGCCTTCAGGTAATCACCGACATCCGCCGGGTTAAATTCAGGATCGTCAATGCCATCCGCCACGATGCGTTCACGCACTTTCATACGCAGCACCCAAAACGACTTTCCATCATCATCCAGAGCAATATTCAGGCGTAAGCCATCAAGTGCCGGATCGAAGCGGTAAAGGAAATCGCGGAAAGCATTCACTTTACTTTCCGGTACGCTAATCTGCGCGTTGATCCCTTCGTGAGCAAGGTAGACGCGTCCGAAGACATTCAGCGTGGTGAATGCCTGGTAAAGTTCATCGCGAGTCGCTTGCGGATCGTTGATCGTGAAATATTTGTAGAATGAGATGGTTGTGCGCGGTTCGGTTTCAGCCAACATACGCGCTTTTAACATCTCATTCGAAACGCGGTTGTGTAACACTGGCATGGTGTACAAGTCCTGGGATCGTTAGAGAGAATGAAAAATCGGTCGGCATGATATAGCAAACAAAGTTAATTTACATCCACACAATTTACGCTACATTTCACTCGCCCTGGTTAATCAGGCTTAACAATTGCTGTATTCGTGCACGTTTCGAACGCAGATATTTTGGCTATGTCTCAAAAAATGAGACAATAGCGAAACAGGACGTTAGAACACAGGAAAGACATGACCCAGTTACCCAAATTTACCGTCGCCCTTTTGCATCCCCGCTATTGGTTGACCTGGCTTGGCATTGGTTTTTTATGGCTTCTGGTGCAACTTCCCTACCCTGTTATTTTCTGGTTGGGTAAATCTCTGGGCCATATCGCGCAAAAGTTGATGAAGCGTCGTGCCACAATTGCGTACCGCAACCTTGAATTGTGCTTTCCGCAGATGAGCGAGTCAGAACGACATGACATGGTCTCGAAAAATTTCGAATCTGTCGGTATGGGGCTTATGGAAACCGGTATGGCGTGGTTTTGGCCGGACAAACGTATGGCGCGCTGGAGCGAAGTGACAGGAACCGGCATGGAGCCAGTGCATACGCTGCAGGCGAATCAGACAGGTGTCCTGCTGATTGGCGTGCATTTTCTGACGCTGGAAATCGGGGCGCGAATGTTTGGCATGCAGGCACCGGGTATTGGCGTTTATCGCCCCAACGATAACCCGGTCATCGATTTAATCCAGACCAACGGCCGTATGCGTTCCAACAAAAGCATGATTGACCGTAAAGATCTAAAGGGCATGATACGCGCGCTTAAATCAGGTGAAGTGGTCTGGTACGCCCCTGACCACGACTATGGTCCGCAATCCAGCGTATTTGTCCCCTTTTTTGCTGTTGAAGAAGCCGCCACAACAACCGGCACCTGGATGCTGGCGCGGATGTCCAAAGCCGCGATCGTGCCCTTTGTTCCCCGTCGTAAACCGGATGGGTCTGGTTACGAGCTGATTATGCTGGAACCTGAACTCGCGCCGCCGCTGGATGATGCAGAGACCACCGCTCGCTGGATGAACGGCGTTGTGGAGAAGTGCATCATGCTCGCGCCGGAACAGTATATGTGGTTGCACCGTCGCTTTAAAACGCGGCCACAGGGCACGCCTTCCCGGTATTAACTCGCATGCGGTCTTCATGGCCGCATGCTGTTTTAGCATTTAAAGCTCCTCCTCATTGCAGCAATCATAACCCAGGCGCATAATTAGCAGGCTTATTACTTCATGCCTCAGGTGTTCTGCACCTCATTATGCGGATTGTTATGTCACCCTCAGATGCCCCCATAAACTGGAAACGTAACCTCACAGTTGCATGGTTTGGTTGTTTTCTTACCGGTGCGGCGTTTAGCCTGGTCATGCCTTTCCTGCCTCTCTACGTCGAGCAACTGGGCGTAACGGGCCATAGCGCGCTCAATATGTGGTCTGGCCTGGTGTTCAGCGTCACGTTTCTCTTTTCCGCGATTGCCACACCCTTCTGGGGCGGCCTTGCCGACCGTAAGGGGCGTAAAATTATGCTGCTACGTTCGGCGCTGGGGATGGCCATCATCATGGCTTTGATGGGTATTGCGCAAAACGTCTGGCAGTTCCTGATTTTACGCGCATTACTGGGCTTGCTCGGTGGATTTATTCCCAATGCAAATGCCCTGATAGCCACCCAAATTCCGCGTCACAAGAGCGGCTGGGCAATGGGAACGCTTTCAACGGGTGGCGTGAGTGGTGCCTTGCTGGGGCCACTGGCCGGCGGATTGCTGGCGGATAATTACGGCTTGCGGCCCGTCTTTTTCATCACCGCCAGCGTGCTTTTCCTGTGCTTTGTCGTCACGTTGATCTGTATTCGGGAAAACTTCACGCCTGTCGCCAAAAAAGAGATGCTTCACGCAAGGGATGTTCTTACCTCACTGAAAAACCCCAGACTGGTGCTGAGCCTGTTCGTGACGACCCTGATTATTCAGGTAGCTACCGGTTCGATTGCCCCCATTCTGACGCTGTACGTTCGCGACCTGGCCGGTAACGTCAACAATGTTGCGTTCATCAGCGGGCTGATTGCTTCCGTTCCCGGCGTGGCGGCGCTCCTTAGCGCCCCGAGACTGGGCAAACTGGGGGACCGGGTGGGTCCGGAAAAGATCCTGATCTGCGCGCTGGTGATTTCCGTTCTGCTGCTTATCCCTATGTCGATGGTGCAATCCCCGTGGCAGCTGGGCGTTCTGCGCTTTTTGCTGGGCGCTGCCGACGGGGCGTTACTCCCCGCCGTTCAGACCCTGCTGGTCTACAACTCCACGAATCAGATAGCCGGGCGTATCTTTAGCTATAACCAGTCATTTCGTGACATCGGTAACGTAACCGGGCCGCTTATCGGGGCAGGCATTTCTGCAAGCTTCGGTTTTCGCGCCGTCTTTATCGTGACGGCGGGCGTGGTGCTGTTCAATGCAATTTACTCGTGGTTCAGTTTATCCCGTGCGTTACGACCGGTGGCTGAATAACACGAACGCCTGACAGCTTATTTTCGCATTCATACTTGCAGGATCTTATATTCAGCTATTATTTCCCTGAAACCTTCTGGAAAACAGGGAGACACCAATGACCATGTACGCCACGCTGGAAGAAGCTATTGATGCCGCTCGTGAAGAGTTCCTCGCCGATAACCCCGGCGTTGAAGAAGAAGATGCTGACGTGCAACAACTTAATATCCAAAAATACGTTCTGCAGGATGGGGATATTATGTGGCAGGCCGAATTCTTTGCCGATGAAGGGGAAGAAGGAGAATGTTTGCCGATATTAAGTGGTGAAGGTGCGCAGGCCGTTTTTGACGGCGACTATGATGAAATCGAACTGCGGCAGGAATGGCTGGAGGAGAACACCCTGCACGAGTGGGATGAGGGCGAGTTTCAGCTCGAGCCACCGCTGGATACGGAAGAGGGTCAAACCGCAGCTGATGAGTGGGACGAGCGTTAATTTACGCTATTCGTAAGGGCCGTGGCTGGCATCGATCGGCAGCAGCAGCGTGTCGAAAATCAGCGAAAACGGTAAATCAAGCACGGTAAGATAGCGCCACGCGGAATCACGAACATCCCATTTCACACCCGGGTAGTACTGATTACCGTGGCCCTGCCCTGGAATGGTGCGACTGATGATGCTGCCGCAGCCGCTAAGCAGGCATGCCATCATGACGACGATGATAATTTTCATCTCAAACCTCTAAAAAAATACCGGCGATTAAGCCGGTATTTTATTTGGCGGGTGGCGCTTCGCTACCCACTCTACTTAACAACTTACTTCGCCTTCAACGCCAGCGGGTTCAGTTTCAGTTCTTTATAGTAATTTACCCACGAAGAGTATCTCTCCGGAGCGGACCACACGCGGTAGTGAAGACGCGCCATCGTGACAGGGTCGCTCAACAGGACCAGACGGCGGTCGCGATTGAGTTTTTCCGGGGTCTCGTTCAGCGCCTGCTCAACGTGACGATCGCGGGCAATCTCCAGCACCTGGCTGGCACGGTGGCGCGCTGTCGCCATCGCCGTTGCCAGCGCGTTGAACGACGGGTTAAACACGGCGTGCATAAAACCATCATCCAGCGTGCGATTGCGGTTCTGCTCCAGATATTTGTCGGTATCGACCAGTACCTGCGGCGGGGAATACTCTTCCGGGATCAGGAACAGCTTCCAGCGTTTGGTTCGCAGGCCAACCGTTGAGCGGCTGGAGATGACCGATACAAACGGGGACAGAATCAAGGAGAATACAATCGGCGCCAGCCAGAACAGGAAGCGCAGATCCAGCCACGCCATCCCCGCCGCCCACACCAGGCCCAGCAGAAGTTGCGAGCCATGACGCATAAAGGCTTCACTCCACGGCGTCGAGTCGTCATCACGCTGCGGTGAATTCCAGACCACTTCCCAGCCCAGGAACGCACTGACCACAAACACGGTATGGAACAGCATACGCACCGGCGCCAGCAGTACGGAGAACAGCACTTCCAGCAGGAGTGAAAGGGTCACGCGACAGAAACCTCCGTACTCTTTCGAGCCTTTGCACCAGATCAGGATGATACTGAGCAGTTTAGGCAGGAACAGCAGCACCATGGTGGAAGCAAACAGCGCAATCGCCAGTTCCGGACGCCACTGCGGCCACACCGGGAACAGCTGGCGCGGTTGCAGGAAGTATTGCGGCTCAGTCAGGGCATGCACCACCTGCAGCGCAGTGGAGAGCGCAAGGAACATAAACCACAGCGGTGCGGAGAGATAAGACATCACGCCCGTCAGGAACACCGCACGGTGAACCGGGTGCATCCCTTTGACCAGGAACAGGCGGAAGTTCATCAGGTTACCATGACACCAGCGGCGGTCACGTTTAAGCTCATCCAGCAGGTTCGGCGGCAACTCTTCGTATGATCCCGGCAGGTCGTAGGCAATCCAGACGCCCCAGCCAGCACGACGCATCAGCGCCGCTTCTACGAAGTCATGCGACAGAATAGAGCCGGCAAACGAACCTTCACCCGGCAACGGTGCCAGCGCGCAGTGTTCAATGAACGGCTTCACGCGGATAATGGCGTTGTGACCCCAGTAGTGCGATTCACCCAACTGCCAGAAATGCAGACCCGCGGTAAACAGCGGCCCGTAAACACGGGTGGCGAACTGCTGACAGCGCGCATAGAGCGTGTCCATACCGGATGCTTTTGGCGATGACTGAATAATACCGGCGTTCGGGTTGGCTTCCATCAGACGCACCAGACCGCTCAGGCAGTCACCGCTCATGACGGAGTCAGCATCCAGCACCACCATATAGCTGTACTGGTTACCCCAGCGACGGCAGAAGTCATCAATGTTGCCGCTTTTACGCTTCACACGACGACGACGGCGGCGGTAGAAGATCTGGCCTTCGCCCTGCACTTCCGCAATCAGTTCCATCCAGGCTTTTTGCTCTGCAACGCAGATATCCGGGTTGTAGCTGTCGCTCAGGATGTAAACGTCGAAATGCTCCGCGTTTCCGGTCGCCTTAACGGACTCCCAGGTCGCACGCAGCCCCGCAAATACGCGGTCAACGTCTTCGTTACAGATAGGCATAATCAGCGCAGTACGGTGCTCAGGATTAAGGGGTTCATCCCCAACCGTTGACGCGGAAATGCTGTATTTGTCACGCCCCATCAGCAGCTGCAGGAAGCCCATCAGTGCGGTCCAGAAACCGGCCGATACCCAGCAGAACAGGACAGCGAACAGCAGGAGGATGCCGCTC
This sequence comes from Enterobacter sp. DVT3837, assembly GCF_056238685.1. Taxonomy (NCBI): domain Bacteria; kingdom Pseudomonadati; phylum Pseudomonadota; class Gammaproteobacteria; order Enterobacterales; family Enterobacteriaceae; genus Enterobacter; species Enterobacter sp. DVT3837. Next base: position 1,389,418 of record NZ_JBWDLA010000002.1, read on the forward strand.
TGAAGGATATACGGCAGCAACTGCATAAAGGAGACCCAGAGATCCTGGCCCATCATGTCAGTCGGGTTGATGAACGCCCAGCCCTGGTAAGGCAGAATGGTTTTCATATACCAGGTCGCGACAACCGTCTGTGCCAGCGTCAGAAGCAGCAGGATGTAACGACGGATTGTCCCCACGGTACGCCATTTCTGTTCAGAAGCCTGCTCTTCTTTCGTCAGGCGAGACAGATAGCGCGGCGTTACATCACGTCCACGCAGACGATCCCAGAAGCGGCCAACCGGGTTGGTACGCCACGGATCGGGGAACATCGAGGAACGCGTAGCCTTCGGCATTGCCTGAAGCTGATCGCGTCCTTCGTCGTCTTTAATCAACTGCCCTTCTGCCAGCGAGTCCGGCCATGCCTGCTCCAGACGAGCCTTAACTGACCCCAGCGGCGTATCATCATCCCGGGAAAACTGATGATGTTCACCATCCAGCGCGGTATGAACCGCGCGGATGTCGCTCTTAGGCAGTGCCGCTTTTTCGATATCCGTCAGCGGCATGGCATCAATATATTCAGATGTATTATTCATTGGCAGGTAGCTGGTAGCTCCAGGTTTCACTCAGCGGCTGATCGTCACTGACCAGCGCAGCACGCATTTCAGTGGTCTGCTTCGGATCTTTCACTTTCACACGCAGAGTCAGACGCCAGCCCTTCGTTATCGGGTTGTAACGCACGGTATTCTCAACGATTTCACCGTTATCCCCAATGCTGGCCTGAGCAGCAACGGCGGTATCCGGTGACAGTTTCTTCATATCCTGGCCTGTGAAGTCCACAACAAAGGCCACAGTGCCGTCAGGCTGACGGATAAGATTAGACTGTTTCACATCCCCCGTTGAGCGGCGAGTCTGCACAACATACGCGCTATCCGGCGCATGCAGCTTATCTTCGTCGCGGCTGAAGGTAATGGTGTACTTGAAGTTCATCTCTTTACCGGCTTCCGGCAGCTGATCCGGTGTCCAGTAAGCCACGATGTTATCGTTAGTTTCATCGTTGGTTGGAATTTCAACCAGCTCAACCTTCCCTTTACCCCAGTCACCTTTCGGCGTGACCCAGGCACTTGGACGCAGGTCATAGCGATCGTCGAGATCTTCAAAACGAGAGAACTGACGACCACGTTGCAGGAGACCAAAACCTTGCGGGTTTTCCATCGCAAAACTACTTACGGCCAGATGTTTCGGGTTATTCAGCGGACGCCAGATCCACTCACCGTTACCGGCATGAATAGACAGGCCATTGGAATCGTGCAGTTCCGGGCGGAAGTTCGTTGCTGGTGACGGCTGGTTTGGCCCAAACAGGAACATACTGGTCAGCGGTGCAACACCCAGTTTGCCCACTTTGTCACGCAGGTAAACTTTAGACTGCACGTCAACCACCGTGTCACGACCTGGCATAATCACAAAGCGATAAGCACCGGTTGCACGTGGGGAATCCAGCAGCGCGTAAATGGTCAGACGTTTGTCCGTTGGTTTTGGACGTTCAATCCAGAACTCGCGAAAACGTGGGAACTCTTCACCTGATGGCAGCGCGGTATCAATAGCCAGACCGCGCGCAGAAAGCCCGTACACCTGCCCCGCGCCGATCACGCGGAAGTAGCTGGCGCCAAGCATGCTGACGATTTCATCGTTTTTATCTTTGCTGTTGATCGGGTAAAGCACCTTGAAGCCTGCGAAGCCCAGGTCTTTCACCGTATCTTTGTCGTGTTGCACATCGCCGAAATTAAAATAATCCGGGCTGTACTTGATCTTACGTACAGCCGTTGCCGTCACTTCATTGATGGCAACAGGCGTGTCGAAGTACATACCCTGATGATAAAACTCAAGCTTGAACGGGGTCTTAATAGTGTTCCAGTACGCTTTGTCGTGATTGAACTGGATCTGCTGATAGTCCGCATACTTCATGTCGCGGAAAACGGAGGGCAAGTTACTTTTCGGCGCTTCGTAGCTCTTGCCTGCCATCGATTTTGCCTGTTTTGCGACATCATCGATGTTAAAGGCCAGTGCCGATGAGGTATACAGTGATAACACGACTGCAGCACCTAACCAACGCATTTTCATCATCTGTGGTTTATGTTTCATAATAAGTAAGCACTTCCCCCTTTGTGTGCTTATATCGATCCGATCCATTTTAATGGAAACTCAGGCAATCCGACAACATTATCACTGCTTTGTTCAGCTGCTGGCTCATGGATTAAGCAAATGAAAGAACCCGCGATTCACTTTACGTGCTTATCCTGGAGACAGGGTGTCGGTCTTGGTGTAGGGTTGGCTTCGAATGTAACCATTATGAGTCTTAGGGATAAGACGAAAAGTCTGAGAATGCACAAAGTTATATGAGCTCAACACCAACAGAACGTGAATATTTCCTCGACTCGATCCGGGCATGGCTGATGCTATTGGGGATCCCCTTTCACATTTCACTGATTTACTCCAGCCACACCTGGCATGTTAATAGCCAGATGCCCTCCTGGTGGCTGACGCTGTTTAATGACTTTATTCACGCCTTCCGTATGCAGGTGTTTTTTGTCATATCCGGCTATTTCTCTTACATGCTGTTTCTACGTTACCCGCTCAAACGCTGGTGGAAAGTGCGCGTGGAACGCGTAGGTATCCCGATGTTGACCGCCATTCCGCTGTTGACGCTGCCGCAGTTCATTATGTTGCAATACGTCAAAGGCAAGGCGGAGAACTGGCCGAATCTTTCATTGTATGAAAAGTACAACACGCTGGTCTGGGAGCTGGTGTCCCATCTGTGGTTCCTGCTGGTTCTGGTAGTGCTTACGACGGTCAGTGTGTTGATTTTTAGCCGCCTGCGCCACCATTTGAGTTATAAAGCCGATACCTTTTTCGCCAATATTACGATGGGCAAACTGACGGTGCTCTTTTTGCTGTTAGGGGTCGCCTATGCCGCCCTGAGACGTACCCTGTTTATCGTCTATCCGCCGATTTTAAGCGATGGGTTATTTAATTTCGTGGTGATGCAGTCGCTGTTCTACATTCCGTTCTTTTTAATCGGCGCGCTGGCATTTATTCATCCAAAACTTAAATCACTGTTTACCACTCCATCGCCATGGTGCGCGCTGGGGGCTACACTCGCGTTTGCGGCTTATCTGCTGAATCAGCGCTACGGAAGCGGCGACGCCTGGATGTATGAAACGGAAAGTGTGATCACCATGCTGCTGGGCTTGTGGATGGTCAATGTGGTATTCGCGCTCGGCCACCGCCTGCTGAACTTTAAGTCCACTCGCGTGACTTACTTCGTTAATGCATCGCTGTTTATTTATCTTGTGCATCATCCCCTGACGCTGTTTTTCGGGGCTTACATCACGCCGCATATTACATCCAACACGCTGGGTTTCTTTACCGGACTGGTGTTTGTCGTCGGTGTTGCCATCGTACTCTATGAGATTCATTTGCGGATCCCACTTCTGCGTTTTCTCTTTTCAGGAAAACCACCCGCGAAAGCGTCATAAACAACGGCGGCGCACTCAGTGCGCCGCCGTTGTTTCAGGCTTCTGATTCCTGCCCACGCTGGGTCAGAAGCCGTTGATAAAGATGGGTGGTTTCTTCGTCAAAACAGACAAAGATAACCTTTTCAGGCATCGGTTTGAGCGACAGATAACGGTAAACCGTTTCTACGGCGATAGTCGCTGCAGCCGCTTTCGGATAGCCATATACGCCGGTACTGATGGCCGGGAATGCCATCGTTTTATAGCCATTATCGGCAGCCAGTCGCAAACAGTTTCGGTATGCCTCCTCCAGAAGACTCGCTTCATGCTGGTCACCACCGTGCCAGACGGGACCTACAGCATGAATAACCGCTTTGGCAGAAAGATTCCCTGCAAGCGTAATCACCGCATGACCAGGAGGGCATTCTCCCTGCTGTTGACGCACGACTTTGCAGGCCTCCAGCAACTGCGGTCCCGCAGCCCGGTGGATAGCACCGTCCACACCACCTCCCCCCATCAAAGATGGATTGGCCGCATTGACGATAACGTCGACGTGCATGGTCGTAATATCGCCATGAATGATTTCAATTTGCGGTTTCATAAAGCCCCTCTGCAACCCGCCTTTTTCTTAAGTGTATCGCAGAGGAGCCAGGGAGAAAAAACTATCAGACAACATCCTCTTCCGCCGCGGAGCGGAAGAGTGAATTAGCGATACTGGATCTGGACAATCGCGAGCGTTTTTTCAGGATTAAGGTATTTCATGCTGAGAGTGGCGAGGCTGGAATCGGTCACCGTGCCATTAAGCGCCTCTTCATAACTGACCATTCGCGTTTGCATACGGTTATTATCCGGGCATGACATGGCAAACTGTCGCTGTTGCGGCGTGACTTCACAGGGGTCTGCAACAATGGCACCACGAAAATGAATTACCCCACCATTTGCAAGGGTGGCTGAATAAGCGGGGAGAATGAAAGCAGAAGCCATCAAACCCAAGCCTGTAGCAAGCTGAGCTAAATATTTGGTCATTATATGCACTCCTCAATGAGAATCGTCCTTGAGGGGTAAACGCGCTTCATTAAGGCAAACGAAGGCTCGCGTTACGGAACATCACTACTCAGTTCCTGATATCAGCATAGCTCAACGCCGCTGGCCCGCCACATTCATAACATATTGATTTAATGAATAATTATAAACTCTTTTCCGCCGGCGACCATTGTTGTGATAAATGAAGCGACTTTCCATCAGTAATGGTGACAACGATTTTTACCGTATCCCCCGCGTCAATATTTAAACTCAACCGCATTAAATCAATCGTCTGATTAGCGGGTATAAAAAGTGTATTTTGCTGTCGCGAAGAGCTTTGCCCGCCCTGCCCTTCCCGCACAGAGACAATCTGGACCTGGCAATCGCACGGCTCCGTCAGAGTAACCTGCGGAATAATGGTGGTCATATTTTCCTGCTGTGACGTTTTAAACGTGATTTGGCTGGAAAGCGCGGCGAGGAGAATTAAGGTATTCATGATGAACTCCCGAAAAAAAACAGGGCAGATGCCCTGTTTTTTTGTAGCACAGATTTCAGTATCAGTACTGATGAGCTGTCGCGTGGTTACCAAAACCAATCTGGGTAACGTTGACAGTTGAGTTAGAAGCAGTCTGGTCGACCAATGCACCGTTAAGGCCACCGTACTGGCTAACATTCATAGTAGAATTTTTACTGTTCCACTGATCAAGTGTTGCACTGTTGCCGAAACCGTTCTGGGTCAGGTTAATTTTACTGTCATCAGACCCCTGACCAACATCAGCACCGTTACCGCCACCGGTCTGGCTAATATTCAGAACTGAATTTCTGGCATCTGTCTGCAATGCTACAGCAGAGTTACCGCCACCGTTCTGGTAAATATTCAGGGTTGAATTTGGACCACCGTATCCGCCATGGCCATGACCCCATTCGCCCTGATCAATCAGACCAGCCATTGCACTACCAGAAACTACGATTGCTGCGAGTGCTGCCACTTTGATAAATTTCATGGTAAACCCCCATCGGATTGATTAAAGTCGTCGCGAAATAGTTAGCGCTGGATGACGCTAATTGCCATTTGCGACTGTTTCTGCACTACAACTGCGGTTTTCTGTGTACCGTACTGCGTAATATTTGCTCTGTTACCCGACCCTTGCTGGATAATTTTCGCACTATTACCATATCCATCTTGCGTAATACCTGCATCGTTCCCGTTGCCGCTTTGATCGATCCAGGCAATATTGTAACTCCCTGATTGATCAACTCTCGCTCTGTTACCTGCCCCATCCTGGGAAACTATTGATAATAGTTTTGAACCGTCCTGGTTGACCTGAGCATCATTAAGAATGCCCCGTTGACCAATAATGGCTGCCTGATTTAAAGATGAAAGACTTAATTCGTTAACCGCGAAATTATATTCAGCATTCGCCATATCTGAATTAGCCGCGGTTACAAATCCAGGCGCACCCAGCAATGTAAACATCATAAATAACGATATGTTTTTCATGTTGTCACCCTGGACCTGGCTATTTAAGAACTCCATAACCATGTAACAATGATATTGTTAAAACGACTCGTGATGTGTTAACGCGTCGTTACGGTGAAGAGTATGTCCGCTGAAACATTTTAAATATCTCACCCACGCGGCTTATTTTTATTTGTCGGGTCACCACAAAGTCGTAATTTAAGGAAAAAATTGCTTTAAACAGGACAGCTTATTTTTTTATTAAACATTTCTTCTCGCCAGCTTGTACAACATCGCGAGGGCTGTCCACGCTTCATCCCGCCTTGTTTAAACGGAACGGCAGGATGCCATTTTTCTCATCTCGTGACACGAGGCGTGTTTTCTTAAGACAGAAACATCGTCATTCCATGACTTAGAAAAAATCGGCATCTCATACCTCTCAACAATCATTAAAAAATAACAAATAAACAATAAAATCAATTAATTATAAATATTTGTATGATTTTTAAAATCTGTGCACACATATTTGCATGTACAACTTTATTATCAAAATGCGGCATTCAATACCGCCAAATATCACAAATTAATATTGATTTTTACATTTAGTTACATGATTAACACTTGCTTTAAACTTCGTAAAAGCTAGATTGAAATTAGATGTACGAAATTGGTTTTATATTTACCTCCCTGTGGAGGTTATGGTCTGATTCTACACACAGCAGTGCAACATCTGTCAGTACTTCTGGTGTCCTCTTTTTACAGGAGGACAGCTGCCAGGTGCCAAAAAAAAGTGGGGTTTCATCATGTATAATGAAGTCCATAGTTTACATGGTCATACATTACTGTTGATCACAAAACCTTCTTTGCAAGCGACAGCTTTATTACAACATTTAAAGCAATCTTTATCACTGAGCGGGAAATTGCATAATATTCAACGTTCTTTCGATGATATTGCACCTGGCAGCATTATTCTTCTCGATATGATGGAAGCTGATAAAAAGCTTATCCATTACTGGCAGGATATTTTAAGCAGGAAAAACAATAATATCCGCGTGCTATTGTTGAATACGCCTGATGAGTATCCTTTCAGAGATATTGAAAGCTGGCCGCATATCAATGGCGTGTTCTACGTCACGGAAGAAGAGGACCGGGTAGTAGAGGGGCTGCAAGGTATATTGCGCGGAGAGTGTTATTTTTCGCAAAAACTTGCCAGCTACCTCATCACACACTCCGGAAATTATCGCTATAACAGTTCAGAGTCAGCACTGCTAACGCACCGTGAGAAAGAGATCCTGAACAAGTTACGCATTGGTGCTTCAAATATTGAAATCGCCCGTTCGTTATTTATCAGCGAAAATACGGTAAAGACGCACCTTTATAATCTTTTCAAGAAGATAGCTGTGAAAAACCGAACTCAGGCGGTTTCGTGGGCAAACGATAACCTCAGGCGTTAATCACATGAAGCGCACGTTGAGTTGGATCGCCGCAGCGAGTTTCCTGCTCGCAGCCGGGAATCTGCAGGCCGTCGAGGTCGAAGTTCCCGGATTGTTAACAGACCACACTGTCTCATCGATCGGGCACAGTTTTTACCGTGCCTTCAGTGATAAATGGGACAGCACATACACTGGAAATATAACAATCAACGAGCGGCCCAGTGCACGATGGGGAAGCTGGATAACAATAACGGCTAATCAGTCCGTTATTTATCAAACGTTTTTATTCCCGACCAAAATGGATTTCGACAAAAACGTATCCTTAGCACTGGCACAATCAGAAGACGCTATTAATCGCCTGCAAATAGATAAAGCCCTATTAAGCACCAGCGATTTAGCAAAAGACGAGTTCTAACGAACCGATATGCGGAGGCTGTCATGCGTATTGCATATGCAGTTGTTTCGATAATGCTGATCACCCCCATAAGTTGGGCCGGGAACATGACGTTCCAGTTCCGTAACCCTAACTTTGGCGGTAACCCTAACAACGGCGCGTTCCTGCTGAATGAAGCTCAGGCGCAAAACTCCTATAAAGATCCCAGCTTAAAGAATTTTAGCGTTGATACCCCGTCTGCTCTGGACAACTTCACACAGGCTATTCAGTCGCAGATTTTAGGTGGGTTACTGACCAACATTAATACCGGTAAACCTGGTCGAATGGTCACCAACGACTTTATTGTCGATATTGCCAACACGGACGGACAGCTCCAGTTGAATGTTACCGATCGTAAAACTGGAAAAACATCAACAATCCAGGTTTCCGGTTTACAAAGTAATTCAACTAATTTTTAAACAACAGCTAAATAAGGACAATGATCATGCAGCGCTTCCTGATATTTGTTGCAGTGTGCTTATTGAGCGGTTGTTTAACTGCTCCACCTAAAGAAGCTGCAAAACCTACTTTAATGCCTCGGGCCCAAAGTTATCGTGATTTAACACATTTACCGTCACCAACCGGTAAGATATTTGTCTCTGTTTACAACATTCAGGATGAAACCGGGCAATTTAAACCTTACCCGGCAAGTAACTTCTCCACGGCGGTGCCGCAAAGCGCCACTGCCATGCTGGTTACCGCACTCAAGGATTCACACTGGTTTATTCCTCTGGAACGCCAGGGGCTACAGAACCTGTTGAATGAGCGAAAAATTATTCGTGCAGCACAGGAAAATGGCACCGTCGCGGACAATAACCGGACGCCTCTGCAATCTCTGGCAGCCGCGAATGTCATGATTGAAGGTTCGATTATCGGTTACGAAAGTAACGTTAAATCGGGTGGTGTAGGAGCACGTTACTTCGGTATCGGCGCTGATACCCAGTATCAGCTCGACCAAATCGCCGTTAACCTGCGTGTGGTTAACGTCAGTACGGGCGAAGTGCTCTCCTCGGTGAACACCAGCAAAACCATTCTGTCTTATGAAGTGCAGGCTGGGGTATTCCGCTTCATCGACTACCAGCGTTTGCTTGAGGGTGAAATTGGTTACACCTCTAACGAACCGGTCATGATGTGCCTGATGTCTGCCATTGAAACCGGCGTTATCTTCTTAATTAACGATGGTATCGATCGCGGGTTGTGGGATTTGCAAAACAAAGCAGACGTGCAGAACCCGATACTGGTGAAATACCGCGATATGTCAGTTCCTCCGGAATCCTGACAGGAAGCGCATAAAAAAGGCGAGATGATTATCTCGCCTTTTTTTATTCACTCACCGCAGTGATGCTTTGCGCTTTTTCCCGCCGCGCCGCCAGCCAAAGACCGCTGTTCTTCATGGCGTAGCCAAACAGCAACCCCAGCGCCAGCGAGGGGACAACCAGTTTCCAGTCACCCTGCCCTGCAAAGGTCGCACACGCCCCCATAAAAGTTCCCGGCACGAACGAAAGCAACAGATGTTTTGCCTGGATGCACATCAAAAAAGCAACCACGCCCGTCATGACATACCCCAGCATCTCCAGATGCGGGGCCAGCGCGCTGCCTTTCATAATCACCAGTGCCCAGATAACACCGCTCATCAGGGTGCAGCCTGAAATAAAGAGACCTTTAACACCCCCCTGCGGGCAGGCGAAATAGGCCGTGCAGCCAAGAAACCCAGCCCAGCTGAGCAGCCCGAGAGACACGGCTACCCATCCCCAAAGCCCGGAGAGAATACCAGTGGTTAATGCGATACAAAGTAATATGTTCATGGTGCGCATCTTAGCAGAAGCGCACCATAGAAATGAGATCACTAGCACATTACGTGTAAGTTGAAATGTATAGTTGCATAGTTAATGTGATCTAAATCACTCTTCGTATTCTTCTTCCAGCTCATCCCACATTGCCGCGATGGCGTCTCGAGTCAGCGGAGCCAGCGTTCTCCAGAATGGCGAAGTCGCATGTGCTTCGACTTTGCCAAGGAACGTTCCGACCCATGGCAACAGATACGTTTCGAACAAGGTTTCGATAGCTTCATTCTCATCATCACCTGCGTTGTCTTCGATCCAGGATGCAGCCAACAGCAGCGTACCAATATGGTCGGCTGGTGTATCGCTCAACGGCATACCGCGAGTGGAGAGGAAAGCACGGACTTCCGCTTCTGTCGCCCCTTCCTGCCAGGCAGAACGGTATGGCGAAACGCGGCATTCATCACCCACGAACAGCGCATTGTAGTCGGTCGCTACCTGCTGCATATCGCAGCTTTTTTGCAGACGCTCCAGTAACTCATCCTGTTCCAGCGGCCAGTTCTGCGCCAGTTTACCTTCACGAATTAACGTAAAGAGTGGAACCAACAGCGGGTCTTGCGGCTGGCGATAATAGAGCGTACCCAGCACGCGACAAAGGATGGAGAACTCGTTCATTTTTATTATTCCATTACACAATTAAAGATCGGCAAATTCGTCAATCGGTTCCATGCCGCGCGACTCGAGGAAATCGAGCAGCCGGCGTGGGGTCACGTTCAGGATTTGCGCTTCCGGGAAGTTAACGTCATTAAGCACCTTCAGGCACTCACTAAAATCACCCAGCGTAAACGCGGTATGGGAGTCAGAGCCCAGCGCCACCATACCTCCGGCATCTCGCACGGCAGCGGCCACTTCACGGCAGTTTGCTTCACTGCCCTTACGCGAGTGAACAAAGGAGGAGTTGTTAATCTCCAGCGCCACGCGGTGTTTCGCTGCCGCCTGGGCGACAGCCTGAATATCAATCGGATATTTTGGATTACCCGGGTGGCTTATAATATGCACATTGCCGCTGGCAATAGTGGCAATCATCGCCGCGGTGTTGGTCTCTTTATCCTGGGGAGGGAAAACCGGCTCGTGGAAACCGGCCAGGATCAGATCCAGGGAAGTGAGCATCGGACCGGTGCAGTCAATTTCACCGTCGGTATTTTTAATGTTCGCCTCGATACCACGCAGTATCCCAATGCCGTCAACCAGACGTGGCCAAATCCGCATATTCACAAAATGCCAGTAGTGCGGCGCATCCGCCATGTCCGGGCCATGATCGGTTATAGCGAACAGCTTGATGCCTTTAAGCTTGGCCTGGGCGATATAATCGTGGAGATTGCTATACGCGTGGGTGCTGGCGACGGTGTGCATATGCAGGTCAACGGGATACATCTCTCTCTCCTCTGCGGTTTTTCCAAAGGATAGCAGTTATCAGCGGCGAATATTAGCAAAAACCCGGCGAACGCCGGGTTTCTCTCAGTAGCCGCGCTGCCTGTCGACCTGTCCGGTGACTGCATTACCCTTTTCCATTTCGCTAATGGTATGGGATATATACGCCACCGCTTCTGCCGGACGCGTCACGGCAGCCACGTGCGGGGTCATGGCCACACGCGGATGCGCCCACAGAGGGCTTTCCGCAGGCAGCGGCTCGCGGCTGTAGACATCCAGCATGGCGCCTTTTAGCTTTCCGCTGTCCAGGGCCTTCAGCAGATCGGGCTCGACCAGATGCACCCCGCGCGCCAGGTTCATCAGGTAGCTCTCATCGGCTAACAGGTTGAGCAACGATTCATTGATGATGCCGACTGTTTCCGCCGTGTTGGGCAGCAGGTTGATGAGCACGCGCGTACCGTTGAGAAAGTCCGGCAGTTCATCCGTGCCGGCAAAGCTCTTAACGCCTGGATAATCCTTGCGGCTGCGGCTCCAGCAGCGCAGCGGAAAGCCCCACGCTGCAAGCGCTTCCGCCACTTTTGAACCCAGCACGCCAGCACCGAGGATACCAATGGTAAAATCTTCGCGCTGATAATCAGGCAGCGGTTCCCAGTGGGATTGCTGTTTTAATGCCTGATAGTCATCAAAGCGGCGGAACCAGTGCAGAACCTGGCTCACGGCATACTCCTGCATTTGCTGGCCCATACCGGTGTCTTCGAGGCGGAAAAGAGGAATATCTTCCGGCAGCATTTCCGGGTGAGCCTTCAGCTTGCTCAGAATGGAGTCCACACCGGCGCCCAGGGCAAAGACAGCTTTCAGTTTACGCCCCTGCAGCATTTCTACCGGCGGATGCCAGACCAGCGCGTAGTCAGCATGTTCGTTGTCACCCCGCTTCCACTCGCGAACGCGTGCGCCGGGTAACGCCGCGGTAAGCGCCTTGATCCAGTATGCCGCATCAAACGTGGGGTGATAGAAGAGTATATCCATAGTCATTCCTACCTTTTATTGCGCTGAATTATTTTGATTTTCAACTGGATTGCCAGCATAACAAATTTATTGCGCGACTGTGCTGCTGATAAAAAAGACGCTTTCAGCACATTTAAGAATCAGGTTGCCTGAAGTTTGTCTAAACACGCTAAATTACTGAAAAAGTGAGTTGACGGCAGTTCGGCTTTTCCTTACATTAGCGCCCGTCCCGACAACAACGGGATGACAATATGGTGAGGTGTCCGAGTGGCTGAAGGAGCACGCCTGGAAAGTGTGTATACGGCAACGTATCGGGGGTTCGAATCCCCCCCTCACCGCCATCTTTAAAGAAGAGCTCGCATGAAAATGCGGGCTTTTTTTTCGCATGTCGCACTCATGCAGGGGGGATGAGAATCCCCGACCGGGGTTCGACAACTGGCGACAGCCAGTTGGACAGACTGAGAGCTCAGCGAACAGGCTGCCCGCAGGGCGAGCAAAGCGAGTCAATCCCCCCTCACCGCCATATTTAAAGAAGAGCTCGTACGAAAGTACGTGCTTTTTTTTCGCATATTGCACGCTGCGGGGGGATGAGAATCCAGAGACTCCCTGCGCTCTTTATGTCGGGTGGCGCTGCACTTACCCGACCTACAAAAAACTATTCTTCAACCATCTTCGCATATTCTTCGGTCAGAAAATCCACCAGCGTCCTGACAGAAGGTAACAACCCGCGTCTTGATGGATAAACAGCGTGAATCACTTCCCGTCTGGGTTCCCAGGCCTCAAGTACCCGAATCAGTTCGCCTGACGCCAGCTGATCCTTCACCATCAAAATCGGCAGCTGCACCACGCCGATGCCAGCCATGGCAGCTTCACGTAGCGCAAGCATATCGGTGGTGATCAATCGAGGGTGATAATGGATCTCCGCTTTAGCACCTCCAGGCCCGGACAGTGCCCATTTATGAATATGTTTCCCCTCGTTCATGCTTAGCCCGGGCCAGGCACTGAGTTCAGACGGGGCTATCGGTTCTCCCATGCGTTGAATCAACGCCGGACTCGCGACCAGACAATGCCCCCTGTCAGCCAGCACCCTTAACACCAGATCGCTGTCATCAAACGGGCGAGGGCGGACGCGGATCGCGATATCCACGCCCTCTCCCACCAGGTCTACCCGTCGATTGGTCGCCTCAAGCTGAAGATTGATGCCGGGATAACGCGCCATAAATCTTGCCAGCATCGGACCAACATGGACATGCAACAGGGTTATCGGGCAGGTGATCCTGACAATGCCGCGCGGTTCTGCCTGCAGTGCCGCCACGGCCTCTTCTGCCGCCTCCGCCTCCACCATCATCGCTTTACAGTGCTGATAGAAAGTCTGCCCGACCTCAGTCACCGTAAATTGCCGGGTTGTTCGGTGGATGAGCCGCACGCCAAGGCGCTCTTCCAACTGCGCGATCCGGCGGCTTAGCCTGGACTTTGGCAGGTCAAGCGCCCTTCCCGCCGCCGCAAAGCCACCGTAATCCACCACCTTCACAAACCAGACGAAGTCATTGAGATCCTGCATAAATCCTCATCGTTCCATTATTAGAACAGTGAATGCCATTTTCACTATCTACCGGGATATTAAACCTGAATATAAGCTAATTGCATCAACTGAACATCAGGAGTTCATCATGAAAAACGTAACAGGTGTTTATACCGCTCCCCGACAGCACTGGGTGGGCGACGGTTTCCCGGTCCGTTCAATGTTCTCTTATCAGACGCACGGGGAGCCTCTCAGCCCGTTCCTGCTGCTGGACTACGCGGGCCCATACACCTTTCCGGCAGATGGTGCGAAACGCGGCGTAGGCCAACATCCTCACCGGGGTTTCGAAACGGTCACTATCGTCTATTCCGGTGAAGTCGAGCATCGTGACTCCACGGGCAAAGGCGGTGTAATTGGCCCCGGCGACGTGCAGTGGATGACGGCAGGCGCAGGCATTTTGCACGAGGAGTTCCACTCCAGCGCGTTCTCGCAGAAAGGCGGAGAACTCAAAATGATGCAGCTTTGGGTCAACCTTCCGGCGAAAGACAAGATGGCGGCACCGGGCTACCAGAGCATCACCAAAAGCGACATTCCAGTCGTGACGCTTTTGGATAACAGCGGCACGCTGAGAGTTATTGCCGGTCGCTACCAGGATGTGACCGGCCCGGCTCACACCTTTTCACCGCTGAATGTCTGGGATATTGCGCTGAATCAGGGAAGCCATTTGACGCTCAATCAGCCAGAAGGCTGGAGCACCGCGCTGGTGGTACTGGAAGGTAACGTCACGGTAAACGGCACGGCTGAAGCGGGTGAAGCGCAACTGGTCGTCTTAAGCCAGCAAGGCGACAAAGTGCATCTGGAAGCCAGTAGCGATGCAAAAGTGCTGCTGATGGCCGGTGAGCCACTGAACGAACCCATTGTGGGCTACGGCCCGTTTGTCATGAACAGTAAAAGCGAAATCAACGAAGCCATTCGTGATTTCAACTCCGGCCGCTTCGGCCAGATCTGAACGTAATAAAGGAGAAGAAAATGTCCACACCTGCAAATTTCAACGGAGCGCGTCCGGTTATTGATGTGAACGATGCGGTGATGTTGCTTATCGATCACCAGAGCGGTCTTTTCCAGACCGTTGGGGATATGCCAATGCCGGAACTGCGTGCCCGTGCGGCAGCGCTGGCAAAGATCGCTACCCTGGCGAAGATCCCGGTAATCACGACAGCGTCCGTTCCCCAGGGGCCGAACGGCCCGCTTATCCCGGAAATCCACGCCAACGCGCCGCATGCGCAGTACGTACCACGTAAAGGAGAGATTAACGCCTGGGATAACCCGGAATTTGTGGCAGCGGTAAAAGCCACCGGGCGCAGCACGCTGATTATCGCGGGTACCATCACCAGCGTTTGCATGGCTTTCCCGTCAATTAGTGCGGTTGCTGATGGTTATAAAGTCTTTGCGGTGATCGATGCGTCCGGTACCTACAGCAAAATGGCACAAGAGATCACCCTGGCTCGTGTCGTCCAGGCTGGCGTAGTGCCAATGGATACAGCGGCAGTCGCCTCAGAAATCCAGCGAACCTGGAACCGTGAAGACGCGGCCAAGTGGGCCGAGGTGTATACCCACATCTTCCCGGCTTATCAGCTGTTGATCGAAAGCTACGGCAAAGCACAGGAAGTGGTAAAAAACAGCGAAGTGCTCGATTCACAGCGTTAATCCGGCTCTAAGCGACATGAGCTGATTAAGGCTTAACCGAACAGGCACTAAAGCAGAAAATCTGCTTGACCGTTTTAGCGCAACTCCCTATAGTAGCGCCCCGTTGCCCCCCAAGCGGTCAGGCAGCAAAACAATATGGTGAGGTGTCCGAGTGGCTGAAGGAGCACGCCTGGAAAGTGTGTATACGGCAACGTATCGGGGGTTCGAATCCCCCCCTCACCGCCATCTTTAAAGAAGAGCTCGCATGAAAATGCGGGCTTTTTTTTCGCATGTTGCACTCATGCAGGGGGGATGAGAATCCCCGACCGGGGTTCGACAACTGGCGACAGCCAGTTGGACAGACTGAGAGCGCAGCGAACAGGCTGCCCGCAGGGCGAGCAAAGCGAGTCAATCCCCCCCTCACCGCCATATTTAAAGAAGAGCTCGCATGAAAATGCGGGCTTTTTTTTCGCCCCAAAAGCAGAGCGAGTTTCAGCTAACTTGCAACCAATCTTAAACAAACATTTCACTCGCCAGACACAGTTTATCACCGCTGATAAACTAGGCGGTATCCCCCCTGGAGAGCGGAAGGTTATTGTCATGCAATATGAAGAACAGCAGCTAATCAACGGCCTTTTCGAACGTCTGAAACAGACCGAACACCAAAACAGCCAACGGGATGCCGATGCAGAGCGTCAGATCGCGGAATTCGTCAGACAGCAGCCTGCGGCCCCCTACTATATGGCGCAATCGATTTTGATTCAGGAAGCGGCGCTGAAACGCCTACAGACCCGGGTTCAGGAGCTTGAAAGCGAATTAGCCGCGCAAAAAAGCAAACCCTCGACGGGCGGCAGTTTCCTCGGCGGCCTGTTTGGTGGCGGGAAAAGCAACCCGCAGCCGGACAACAGCTGGAATGCCCAGCAGCAACAGCCACCGGCGCAGGATTATTCACGGGCGGCAGCGCCGGCTTCGGCTCCTCGCGGCGGCAGTTTTATGGCAGGCGCGCTGCAAACAGCCGCTGGCGTGGCCGGTGGGGTCGTGCTGGCCGAGATGCTGACCAGTATGTTCCATCAGTCGCGGCCGGAAGAGATCGTGAACATCATCGAAGAACCGACAACGCCCGCCGGTAATGAGTCGTTTATCGGTAATCAATACGGCGACTTTAATAATGTCTCTGACACCCGCTTCCTCAACCAGGACGATCCGTTCGGCAATAATAACGACACCTGGCAGAACGACGATGCTGATGACGACTACAGCGATGATGACGACAGTTTTATTTAACGACGTTAACTAAAGTGGCTTTAAACATACAAGGGAAAAAAACAAAGCCCGGTTTCCCGGGCTTTGAACAGAACAGCAAACTCAATAATACGCTTGCAGCGTGCGCTGACACAGCGCCGATCGCACGCAGTCATCTTTGGTGAAGCGGACCACCCCAATCATCTCATCTTCCTCAAAACGTGACATAGCGTCGCTCAGTCCGGATTTCACGCCGGATGGCAGGTCACACTGGGTAATATCGCCGTTAACGATAACCGTCACGTTCTCCCCGAGGCGCGTCAAAAACATCTTCATTTGCGCAGCGGTCACGTTCTGAGCCTCGTCAAGAATGACGACCGCATTTTCAAATGTACGTCCGCGCATATAGGCGAACGGCGCGATTTCCACCTTGCCAATCTCTGGCCGCAGGCAGTACTGCATAAAGGAAGCCCCCAGTCGCTTCACCAGCACGTCGTAGACGGGCCTGAAGTATGGGGCAAACTTCTCCGAAATGTCTCCGGGCAAGAAGCCGAGATCTTCATCAGCTTGCAGTACCGGACGGGTGACAATAATCCTCTCCACGTCCTTATGGATCAGCGCTTCCGCCGCTTTGGCTGCACTGATCCAGGTTTTCCCGCATCCGGCTTCACCGGTTGCAAAGATGAGCTGTTTACTCTCGATAGCATTCAGGTAGTGCGCCTGAGCCTCATTGCGCGCCACAATTGGAGAATTGTCACGGCTGTCCCGCGCCATGCCAATTGCTTCTACGCCACTCATCTGCACAAGCGAGGTGACCGATTCTTCTTCACGCTGTTTATGGCTACGTGAATCCCGTCTCAGCACACGTTTTGCTTCGCGACGAGCTTTGATCACTGCTTTTTGTCTTCCCATGGATAGCACCTTGAGTTGTTGGTATTCATCACACGCGCCAGTTTCAGCACGATTATGCGCACGAACATCAGAGGGTTGGCTTCCTTGTAAGCCATTGCTTGCTTTATCGGATGACGATACGGAACAGCTACGCGCACCGTTCTGCACGTCGGTCGAATGAGATTCTTGAGGAAGGGGGGAGAATTTAGTGGTGAGGAAATCGCTGCCGGAGTCTGAGCCTCCGCGCCGGGTGCTGCGGTTGTTGTGTTTACCATGTCCAGTACAGGACGCAACCATTCGCGATCTCCATAGTGATTCAGCATCACTGCCGGGAACTACCGCTGTCTTATCTTAATTACATCAGGTGTTATCATAAATGCAACATTTATTTTACCTGATTGCAACCTTTAAGACTGTCCCTACAGTTGAAATCAGTCTCATACAGAAATATTACAGAAATATAACAACAGAATCGTCATATGAAAAAATAATGTCCCTGCGAACGTGGCGCAGGGACAGCGATCAGGCCTCAATCAGCCCTTGAGCGAGATACGCGTGTTGATCGCGTACGCCTGGCAGGGCAAAGAAATAGCCGCCGCCGATAGGTTTAATGTACTCTTCCAGCGCTTCTCCATTTAGCCGCTTCTGCACGGTCAGGAAGCCTTTTTCCAGATCGTGCTGATAGCAGACGAACAGCAGCCCCATATCAAGCTGACCGGAGTTGGTTACGCCCAGAGAGTAGCTGTAGCCACGGCGCATCATCAGGCTGGACTGCGTCTCTTTGGTGCGCGGATTAGCCAGACGAATATGGCTGTCCAGCGCAATCACATCGCCATTCGGATCGCCGGCGTAGTCGGGCACATCATGCTCATTCTTCATGCCCAGCGGTGCCCCACTCTGCTTATCACGACCAAAAATCGTCTGCTGCTCTTTGAGCGGCGTGCGGTCCCAGAACTCCACGTGGAACTGAATAATCCGCACTGCCTGGTAGCTACCGCCAACGGCCCACGCTGGCTCGCCCTGATCGGCAGTGACCCACACCACCTCCTTCATGAGCGCACCATCGTGGCTGTCCGGGTTGGCCGTACCGTCCTTAAAGCCCAGCAGGTTAACCGGCGTCTCTTTCCCTTTACTGCGGGCAGCATGGTCCGAGATAAACCCTTCCCGCTTCCAGCGCACGCTCAACAGATCCGGCGTGTGCTTGATAATATCCCGAAGGGCGTGGATCACCGTGTCCTGGGTATTGGCGCAAATCTGCAGAAGCAGGTCACCGTGACAGAGAGCAGCGTCCAGAGAGTCATTCGGGAAACGCGTCATTTTCTGCAGCGTTTTTGGCTTCTGTTTTGCCAGTCCATAGCGCGCATCAAACAGCGATTCACCGAGCGAAACGGTCATCGTCAGGTTATCCGGGGCGATAAACGGCCCCAGGATACCGGAGTCCATGGGCGGAAGACGCGGATTTGGCGTTTCCGGTGCCGGCCCGCCTGCGGTGAGAAACGCGATACGTGTCGTCAGCAGACGGAACAGACGCTCCAGATCCGCTTTATCACTCGCCAGTGAGTCAAATGCCACCAGCATCATCGACGCCTGCTGCGGTGTCAGAATGCCCGACTGATGTTCACCGTAAAACGGCTGCGTCTCCATGCGAGCATTAGGGGACAGCGTGCCGGGCGGGCTTTGCGGCTTCGCCGCATGCGCCACCGGACACCCACCAGCCAGCGCAAGAGCGCCCCCCAGCGCCCCTACCCCTTTTAGCAACCGACGACGTGAAGGCTCAACCACCTCGCTTTCGTTATGCTTATTCATCGTGCTTAGTCCAGACCCAGTACGCCACGCAGCAGGGAGAGATCTTCCGCCAGGGCGGTAATCGGGCCTTTAAGCGCGTTGCGGTCGGCATCGGTCAGCTTATCGTAGGTTTCAAAGCCGTCTTTGGTACGGTACTTCGCCAGAATGGAGTCGACTTTTTTGAAGTTAGCATCCACTTTAGCCAGAAGTTCGCTGTTCTCTTTCTGCAGTTGAGGACGCAGCAGATCGACAATTTTTTGTGAACCGTCGACGTTGGCCTGGAAATCCCACAGATCGGTATGGCTGTAGCGATCTTCTTCACCGCTGATTTTGCTGGCGGCCACTTCTTCAATCAGCCCTGCGGCGCCGCCCACCACTTTTGACGGCGGGAAGGCCAGCTCGCTGATGCGCTTTTGCAGCTCCAGCACATCACCGTTCAGCTGCTCAGCGTATTTCTCCATCCCTTTAGTGGAGTTGTCGCCAAACAGGGCTTTCTCCAGACGGTGGAAACCGGTGAATTTCGGATCGGCCGCTTTCTGCTCGAAATCGTCTTCGCGGGCATCAATGCTGCCATCAAGGTCAGAGAACAACTCGGCAATCGGCTCGATACGCTCGTAGTGCTGACGGGTTGGCGCATAGAGGGATTTCGCTTTTTCGATATCACCTGCTTTCACCGCATCGGTAAAGGCTTTAGTACCCGCAACCAGGTCGGCCGTCTCTTTGGAGACATACGCTTTATAGGCGGTAATCGCCTCACCCAGGCTCAGCACCGCCGCACCTTTCGTCGCATCGGCCGTTGCTTCACCTTTGACGATCAGCTTACCTTTAGGGTTAGTCAGCAGACCGCAGGTCATCTCATACTCGCCCGGCTGCAGGTTGGCGGTCATCTTCTGGCTGAAGCCAGGAGCGATATTTTCGCGCTCTTCCACCACCAGTACACCCTTCAGAATTTCCCACTCCAGCGCCTTCTGGCTGTGGTTCTGGATAATAAACTGGGTCTTGCCGCTGTTAACCGTGAGGGTCATCGGCTCACACTGCTTGTCATTGACGGTGACTTTAACCTGAGGAACATCCGCACCCCAGGCGGAGAATGCAGAAGCGAACAGCGCGGCGATGCCTGCGCATAATGCACTACGACGGAACTGAATTGCCATGGCTCTTCCCTTTAAAAGTATGTTGTAACAAAGCAAATATTATGGTGTAACGCGCGACGCCTGCGAGCCGGTACGCGGCGGCATTGCGAACAGCACCAGCGCCGGAATGAGATAGATAAAGTACATCGCCACTTCGCTGACGCTCGGGGTTTCCTGATAGCCGAAGATGCCTTCGAGCAGGGTGCCGGTCAGTGAATGAGTGGAAAGAACGTTGCTGAGATCAAACGCCACGTCCTGGAAATGGTTCCACAGGCCCGCTTCATGGAAGGCGCGAATCGCCCCTGCCGCCAGCCCTGCCGCCACCAGCAGAATAAACAGACTCGTCCACTTGAAGAAGGCCCCCAGGTTAAGGCGAATGCCGCCCCAGTAGAGCAGGAAACCCAGCACCACAGCCGTAGCAAGGCCCAGCATCGCACCTAACGGCGGCCAAATGCCGACATCCTGCTGAAACGCCGCCAGCAGGAAGAAAACGGACTCCAGGCCTTCACGCGCGACGGCGAAAAAGACCATCATGATCAGCGCCCAGCCGTGGTTATTGCTCTTTTGCAGGGCGTTATCCACCGCCTGCTCCAGCTGTACCTTTACGTTACGGGAGACTTTACGCATCCAGAACACCATCCAGGTGAGGATCACCACCGCGATCACCGCAACGATACCTTCAAACAGCTCCTGCTCTTTCTGCGGGAATTCACCGGTGGTTTCATTGATCAGGATGCCCAGGCCCAGACAGAGCGCCGCGGCAAGGAACACCCCCACCCACATGACGCCAATCCAGCGTCCGCGCTGGGTTCGCTTCAGATAACTGGCGATGAGACTGACGATGAGGGCAGCTTCGAGCCCTTCACGCAACATAATGAGAAATGGAACAAACATGCCGACACCTTAAATGTTTATCGCAGTCAACTGATGCAAAGAAAGGTAAATTCTTGTGATAGTGATTATCATTACGGCGAAGAGAAAAACAAGCGAAATGTGTGTTGTTTTGATGACGAGTTGTAAACGCAAAGTCTGGTAATAGTTGCCGTCGTTATCGTTAAGTTTATAAGTTATAACGAAAATGCCCATTTACGGTTAATCAGGGCTGTGGCTAAATACCTGCCTCAAACACCTGGTGAAAATTAATTATGTTTAAGATTGTCCATTTCCTGCTGGCGCTGGTGATTATTCTTGCGCTGGCCTGGCTGGCGAGTTTCGACCGCCGAAAAGTTCGCATTCGTTTTGTTTTACAGCTGATTGTCATTGAGATTGCTCTGGCGTTCTTTTTCCTGCACGCCGAAAGCGGGTTATTCCTGATTAAATACGTCTCAGGGTTCTTTGAATCACTGCTGAAATTTGCTGCCGAAGGCACCAATTTTGTCTTTGGCGGAATGGGTGAAAAAGGGCTGGCGTTCATTTTCCTCGGCGTACTTTGTCCGATTATTTTTATTTCCGCGCTGATCGGTATTCTGCAACACTGGCGAATTCTGCCGATATTTATTCGGGTGATCGGCACGCTGCTGTCAAAACTGAACGGTATAGGCAAGCTGGAATCCTTTAATGCGGTGAGTTCATTGATCCTCGGCCAGTCTGAAAACTTCATTGCCTACAAAGGCGTTCTGGGCGATCTCTCCTCACGTCGTCTCTTCACGATGGCGGCTACAGCCATGTCGACGGTCTCTTTGTCGATTGTTGGCGCCTATATGACCATGCTCGATGCCAAATTTGTGGTGGCGGCGCTGATTCTGAACATGTTCAGCACTTTTATTATTCTCTCCGTTATCAACCCGGCGCGCCCGGAAGCGGAGCCGGATATCAAACTTGAAAAACTGCATGAATCCCAGAGCTTCTTCGAAATGCTCGGCGAGTATATTCTGGCTGGTTTTAAAGTGGCGATGATTATTCTGGCGATGCTGATTGGCTTTATTGCCCTTATTAGCGCCGTTAACGCCCTCTTCTCCAGCCTGTTTGGCATGAGCTTCCAGCAAATCCTGGGTTATGTATTTTATCCCCTGGCGTGGCTGGTGGGCATTCCTCTGAGCGATGCCTTAAATGCGGGCAGTATTATGGCAACCAAACTGGTGGCGAATGAATTTGTGGCGATGATTGAGCTGCAAAAAATCGCCCATGCGATGTCACCGCGCGGGCTGGGCATTTTGTCCATCTTCCTGGTGTCGTTCGCGAACTTTGCATCCATCGGCATTGTGGCCGGGGCGATTAAAGGCCTGAACGAGCAGCAGGGGAACGTAGTGTCACGTTTTGGTTTGCGTCTGGTGTATGGAGCGACGCTGGTGAGTCTGCTGTCAGCGAGTTTTGCGGGTTTAGTGTTGTAAATGAGAACGGCGGGATACCCCGCCGTTGTGATTAAAACTGCACGCAAACCGGCTGGTCGACACGCATCACCGATTCCTGCGCGAAGCGGGATTTATAAATCCCGCGTAACGCTTCGATGTTCTTTTCACTCTGCGCATCTTTACCGTGGATCAGCATCAATGCTTTACTCGGTTCACGCGCCACTTTCCCGTCGTTCCCCAACCACTGCCCACGCGCATCAAATACCGTCAGACCGTCACGAAAACGCGGTGTAACGTCCTGATCAACAAACTGCTGCCACTCGTTACTGGTGATCTGCGCCCCAGCCGGACGGTTCAGTCCGAAATAGAGCGTGGTTTGCTGCATCTGGTTATCCGCTTTGCAGGTCTCTACCGCCGCGTGTTGCGATGGCGCAGTGCAGCCAGCCAGCATCAGTAATGCCGCTGCCATTACCCCTGTTTTGATTGTCATGCTTCGCTATCCTCATTGTTATAAGCACATGGATATCACAGGAAATTACGGATTTTGGCAAGAAAAAAGCCGGGCAGCGCTACCGCTTGCCCGGCCTTCAGTGTTCCGAGGGAAAAATTATTCCGGCTGCAGCTTAGTCGGCGGTGCAGAGCGGTAATGCGCATCTGCTTCAGCAAAGCGTTTCTGCATGGAGGCGGACGGCGCTTTACCCAGCAGGCTGAAGACCACAATACCAACGCTGCCGAAAATGAAGCCCGGTATGATTTCGTACAGGCCCAGCCATGCGAACTGTTTCCAGACGATAACGGTCAGCGCACCGATAATCATTCCCGCCAGCGCGCCGTTACGGGTCATACGTGACCACATGACGGAGAACAGCACGACCGGACCAAATGCCGCACCAAAGCCCGCCCATGCGTAGCTCACGAGGCCCAGCACGCGGTTTTCCGGGTTGGCCGCCAGTGCAATCGCCACCAACGCCACCAGCAGAACCATAAAGCGCCCTACCCACACCAGCTCTTTCTGGCTTGCACCTTTGCGCAGGAAAGCTTTGTACAGGTCTTCGGTGATGGCACTGGAGCAAACCAGCAGCTGGCAGCTCAGGGTAGACATCACCGCCGCCAGGATCGCGGAGAGCAGAATACCGGCAATCCACGGGTTAAACAGAATCTGCGCCAGCTCGATAAACACACGTTCGGCGTTCTGGTTAACAGCGCCCGCCTGTGCCGGGTTATTGTTGAAGTACGCGATACCAAAGAAGCCTACCGCACACGCCCCCGCCAGACACAGGATCATCCACGTCATACTGATACGACGCGCATGCACGATGGTGTGGTGAGAGTCCGCGGCCATAAAGCGCGCCAGGATATGCGGCTGACCGAAGTAACCCAGACCCCAGCCCATCAGCGACACGATGGCAACGAAGTTCAGCCCTTTCAGCATGTCGACGTTTTCAATGCTCTTCTGTTTGATCACTTCCAGCGAATCGGCAAAGCCGCCAACGGTGAAAATCACAATCACCGGGGTCAGGATCAGGGCGAAGATCATCAGGCTCGCCTGCACGGTGTCTGTCCAGCTTACGGCCAGGAAACCGCCCACGAAGGTATACAGGATGGTCGCCGCAGCACCGGCCCAGAGGGCGGTTTCGTAGCTCATGCCGAAGGTGCTTTCGAACAGACGCGCGCCCGCCACAATGCCGGAGGCACAGTAGATGGTGAAGAACAGCAGAATAACCACCGCAGAGATAATGCGCAGGATGCGGCTGTTATCTTCAAAGCGTCCGGTGAAGTAATCCGGCAGCGTCAGGGCGTTATTATTGGCCTCGGTATGCACACGCAGACGGCCTGCCACCAGTTTCCAGTTGATCCATGCCCCGACAGTCAGGCCGATGGCAATCCAGCTTTCTGAAATACCGGAGATGAAAATCGCGCCTGGTAACCCCATCAGCAGCCAGCCGCTCATGTCTGATGCCCCCGCAGATAACGCGGTCACCATCGGGCCTAAACTACGTCCGCCCAGAATGTAGTCGTCAAAGTTCTTTGTTGAACGCCATGCCAAAAACCCTATAAGGATCATGCCAAAAATATAAACGAGAAATGTCACCAGCATCGGTGTGCTAATAGCCATTCAAATTCTCCAAAAAGTCGAGCGACAACCGTCCGGGCTGCCTTGTTATATGATCACCGGAACGTGGTGAATGTATCTTGTGTTTCCGTTGGGCGCGCTATCCTGCCGTATGCGCACCCCGCTGACAAACGATTTAACACTGCATTTACATCAAATTCATCCCTGGCTTGATACAACTTTCCTATAGGTTGCACTCGCTCACACTTATACGGGTTGCACCTTTTAAAAATGTTAAGCGCCGCATAAAAACAGGCCTGAGATGCAGAAGCCAGCTCCTTTTTTCCAGCTAACCATTCATTAACAATCCATTCATTTTCTGGGTTGCAAACCAGGTCACATTTAACACGGTTGCACAAAGTTGCAACATGGTGGATATTTCACGCTAACGACAGAACACTATTAAAGAACAACAGGAGTTTTGGCATGGGTATGACCACCATGGGGGTTAAGCTGGATGACGCAACGCGCGAACGGATTAAGTCCGCAGCCACCCGCATTGACCGCACACCACACTGGCTAATCAAGCAGGCAATTTTTAATTATCTGGAAAGACTGGAGAGTGAAGACGGTCTGCCAGAGCTGCCTGCCCTGCTGGCTGGCGCGGCGAATGAAAGTGAGGAAGCCCCGATCGCGGGCGAAGACAGTCATCAGCCGTTCCTTGAATTTGCCGAGCAGATCCTGCCGCAATCCGTCAGCCGTGCCGCCATCACCGGCGCCTGGCGCCGTGCCGAAACCGACGCCGTTCCGATGCTGCTGGAGCAGGCCCGCCTGCCAGAAGCGATTGCCGCGCAGGCACACAGCCTGGCGTATCAATTAGCGGACAAGCTGCGTAACCAGAAAACCGCCACCGGCCGCGCCGGAATGGTTCAGGGTCTGCTGCAGGAGTTTTCCCTCTCGTCACAGGAAGGCGTGGCGCTGATGTGCCTCGCGGAAGCGCTGCTGCGTATTCCGGATAAAGCCACCCGTGACGCGCTGATCCGCGACAAGATCAGCAACGGTAACTGGCAGTCACACATTGGCCGCAGCCCGTCGCTGTTCGTTAACGCCGCCACCTGGGGTCTGCTGTTTACCGGCAAGCTGGTCTCGACCCATAACGAAGCCAACCTCTCCCGTTCCCTGAACCGCATCATCGGCAAGAGCGGCGAGCCGCTGATCCGCAAGGGCGTGGATATGGCGATGCGTCTGATGGGCGAGCAGTTTGTCACGGGTGAAACCATTGCCGAAGCGCTGGCAAACGCCCGCAAGCTGGAAGATAAGGGTTTCCGCTACTCGTACGACATGCTGGGTGAAGCGGCCCTGACCGCCGCCGACGCGCAGGCCTATATGGTTTCTTACCAGCAGGCGATCCACGCCATTGGTAAAGCGTCAAACGGTCGCGGGATTTATGAAGGCCCGGGCATCTCCATTAAGCTGTCCGCGCTGCACCCGCGCTACAGCCGCGCGCAGTACGACCGGGTGATGGAAGAACTCTACCCACGACTGAAATCGCTGACCCTGCTGGCGCGCCAGTATGATATTGGTATTAACATCGACGCCGAAGAGGCCGACCGTCTGGAGATCTCTCTCGATCTGCTGGAAAAACTGTGCTTCGAGCCAGAGCTGGCGGGCTGGAACGGGATTGGTTTCGTTATTCAGGCCTACCAGAAGCGCTGTCCGTTCGTCATTGATTATCTGATTGACCTGGCAAGCCGCAGCCGTCGCCGCCTGATGATCCGTCTGGTGAAAGGCGCCTACTGGGACAGCGAAATCAAACGCGCCCAGATGGACGGTCTGGAAGGCTATCCGGTCTATACCCGCAAGGTGTACACCGACGTCTCTTATCTCGCCTGCGCGAAAAAGCTGCTCGGCGTGCCGAACCTGATCTATCCGCAGTTCGCTACCCACAATGCCCACACCCTGGCGGCGATCTACAGCCTGGCCGGACAGAACTACTACCCGGGCCAGTATGAATTCCAGTGCCTGCACGGCATGGGTGAACCGCTGTACGAGCAGGTCACCGGTAAAGTGGCGGACGGCAAGCTGAACCGTCCGTGCCGTATCTATGCCCCGGTGGGCACCCACGAAACCCTGCTGGCGTACCTGGTGCGTCGTCTGCTGGAAAACGGTGCGAACACCTCCTTCGTTAACCGCATTGCCGATACCACCCTGCCGCTGGACGAGCTGGTGGCCGACCCGGTACAGGCGGTGGAGAAGATGGCTGCGCAGGAAGGCCAGATTGGCCTGCCGCATCCGAAGATTGCCCTGCCGCGCGAGTTGTACGGCAAAGGCCGCGTGAACTCGGCAGGTCTGGATCTCGCCAACGAACACCGTCTGGCGTCCCTCTCCTCTGCCCTGCTCAATAGCGCGCTGCAGAAATGGCAGGCCAAACCAATGCTGGAGCAACCTGTCGCTGATGGTGAAATGCAGCCAGTGATTAACCCGGCGGAGCCAAAAGATATCGTCGGCTACGTGCGTGAAGCGACTGACGCGGAAGTGGATCAGGCGCTGGACAGCGCAGTAAATAACGCCCCTATCTGGTTCGCCACCCCTCCAGAGGAGCGTGCCGCCATTCTCGAACGCGCTGCGGTGCTGATGGAAGATCAGATGCAGCAGCTCATCGGCATCCTGGTGCGCGAAGCGGGTAAAACCTTCAGCAACGCGATTGCCGAAGTGCGCGAGGCGGTCGACTTCCTGCACTACTATGCCGGCCAGGTGCGTGATGATTTCGATAACGAAACCCACCGTCCGCTTGGCCCGGTCGTCTGTATTAGCCCGTGGAACTTCCCACTGGCGATCTTCACCGGCCAGATTGCCGCGGCGCTTGCGGCGGGCAACAGCGTGCTGGCAAAACCGGCAGAACAAACCCCGTTGATTGCCGCCCAGGGCATCAACATTCTTCTGGAGGCCGGCGTTCCGGCGGGCGTGGTTCAGCTGCTGCCTGGCCGTGGTGAAACGGTCGGTGCGAAGCTCACCGCCGATAACCGCGTGCGCGGCGTGATGTTCACCGGCTCGACCGAAGTGGCCTCCCTGCTGCAGCGCAACATCGCCACCCGTCTTGACGCGCAGGGTCGTCCGACGCCGCTCATCGCGGAAACCGGCGGCATGAACGCCATGATCGTTGACTCCTCCGCGCTCACCGAGCAGGTGGTGGTTGACGTTCTGGCTTCCGCCTTCGACAGCGCCGGCCAGCGCTGCTCCGCCCTGCGCGTGCTGTGCCTGCAGGATGACGTGGCCGACCACACGCTGAAGATGCTGCGCGGTGCAATGTCCGAATGCCGCATGGGCAATCCGGGCCGTCTCACCACCGATATCGGGCCGGTGATCGACGCGGAAGCCAAAGCCAACATCGAAAACCACATTCAGACCATGCGTGCCAAAGGCCGTCCGGTATTCCAGGCGGTGCGTGAAAACAGTGAAGATGCCCGCGAATGGCGCACCGGCACCTTTGTGCCGCCAACGCTGATTGAGCTGGCGAGCTTCGACGAACTGAAAAAAGAGGTCTTCGGTCCGGTGCTCCACGTGGTGCGCTACAACCGTAACAACCTTAACGCGCTGATTGAGCAGATCAACGCTTCCGGCTATGGCCTGACGCTGGGTGTCCATACCCGTATTGACGAAACCATCGCCCAGGTGACCGGTAGCGCCAAAGTGGGCAACCTGTACGTGAACCGTAACATGGTTGGCGCGGTCGTGGGCGTGCAGCCGTTCGGCGGCGAAGGCTTGTCCGGTACGGGTCCAAAAGCGGGTGGTCCGCTCTATCTGTACCGTCTGCTGGCGAACCGTCCGGAGAACGCGCTGGGCGTCACCCTGGCACGTCAGGACGCAGACTATCCGGTGGATACGCAGCTGAAAACCGTGCTGACGCAGCCGCTGGAAGCGCTTATCACGTGGGCGGAAAAACGTCCTGAACTGCGTGCTCTCGCGCAGCAGTATGGCGAGCTGGCGCAGGCAGGTACGCAGCGTCTGCTGCCGGGTCCAACCGGCGAGCGCAACACCTGGACGCTGATGCCGCGTGAGCGCGTGCTGTGCGTGGCGGATAACGAGCAGGATGCGCTGGTGCAGCTGGCTGCTGCCGCGGCGACCGGTTGTGAAGTGCTGTGGCCGGAAGATGCGCTGCATCGCGACCTGGCTAAACAGCTGCCGAAAGCAGTCTCGTCCCGCATTCACTTCGCGAAAGCGGATGCATTGCTGACGCAGCCGTTTGACGCCGTTATCTACCACGGTGATTCTGACCAGCTCCGTGAACTGTGCGAGCAGGTTGCAGCCCGCAGCGGGGCGATTGTTTCGGTGCAGGGCTTCGCCCGCGGTGAAACCAACCTGTTGCTGGAGCGTCTGTACGTTGAGCGCTCACTCAGCGTCAACACCGCCGCCGCAGGGGGTAACGCCAGCCTGATGACAATCGGCTAACGCTGTGCTAATAAGGCTCCGGAGACGGAGCCTTATTTTATTGGGGAGTGTATGAAACGAATTCTTATTGCGGGCGCAGTAATGCTGATGAGCGCCAGCGCATTGGCCGATGAGTGCGACAAAGCGACCACTCAGCTTGAACTAAACACCTGTAGCGCGCAGCAGTATCAGGCTGCCGATAAAAAACTCAACCAGACGTACCAGGCCGCCATCAAACGCGCGGCAGCCCCCCAGCGAGATCTGCTGAAAAAGGCGCAGCAGGCCTGGATTGCCCTGCGCGATGCGGACTGCACATTTATCGGTTCGGGTACGGAAGGAGGCAGCGTTCAGCCAATGATCGTTAATCAGTGTCTGGCAGAAAAAACCGTGGAGCGTGAAGCGTTTCTGGCCTCGCTGATGCAGTGTGAAGAGGGCGACTTAAGCTGCCCTCTCCCGCCGGGAAACTAACGCACGCGGATCCCTTCAATGATCATCTGCTGCACATTTTCCAGCGTGCTCTGGAAAAACGCCTCATCCTGGAGCGTTTTTCCGGTCACCGCCTCAACCTGGGCCGCAAAGTCAGCGTAATGCTGAGTGGAGGCCCAAATCATAAAGATCAGATGATGCGGGTCGACCGGTGCCAGTTTCCCGCTGGCGACCCATCCGGCAATAATGGCCGATTTATCATCAACCAGCTGCTTTAAATCCCCCGTCAGTTCCGCCTGCAACAGCGGCGCGCCCTGCAGCATCTCCAGACAGAACAGCCTTGATGCCTGCGGGTAATCACGCGACACCTCAAGTTTCAGGCGGATGTACTCCTTAATAGCCACCAGCGGAGCCAGCTCTTCACGGAATGCCTTGAGGGGTGCCAGCCAGATATCAAGGATCTGCTGCATCACCGCCACATAGAGCGCCTCTTTCGACGGATAATAGTAGAGCAGATTGGTTTTGGACACCCCGGACTGCTCCGCCACCTGCTCCAGGCGCGTGCCGTGAATACCAAACTGTGAAAAAGTCTCCAGCGCCGCGCTGAGGATGGCCTGCTTCTTGGCGCTCACGGCCTGCGAACGTTTACCGGGTGTTTTCACTGCACCTTGTGTCATCAGCGCTCTCCTTATTGGTTTGCCATAGCATAGCAAATGCGGGGGGTTGTCTCGACATTTTGGGGGATGGGGGTTGTGCAGAAACACAAAATCGAAAGCGTGGTGTGGAAAGCCGATGTGTAGGGGGTATAGTGGTGAATAGGTGGTTTATGTAGCAATTGTGGGCGTAATATTTTAGTAGTTAGAGCTCAGTGGAAAGCAAATTTAATAATAAAACCATTTAAAACTGAATATAGTATTGAATAAATAACAAACATAGTTAATATGGTATGGACATTTTCAATACAAACTAGTTAAACCGATATAGGTGGAGGAAATACCGTGTATTTAGAAAGCATCACTATAAAAAATTATAGAAAATTTCGTTCTCTAGATAATACAATATGCTTCGTTCAACCTTCAGTTATTGAAATGGGCATCGATGAAGATCAAACAAAATCAGTAATCGCTCCGTCAACAACCTTAATAATAGGTAAGAACAATTCTGGAAAAACAACTATCGTCAATGCGTTGAAAATGTTATGCCAGAATGTTCAACCGTCAGCATCCGATTTCAATCTATCTTATCTTAATGAGCTATTTAGTCAGTATAAAAAACAATTTGAAGAAAATCCTGCTACAAAGTTTGAAGATGTAGAAACACCAAATCTAGAGTTTACTTTGAGGGTTAAAATTGATTTTAGCGATGATGATTTGATGACCCATTTATCTCCTTTCATCTCAATTAGTGAAAAAGGAAATGGAAAACCTGTTACTGTATGTATTATTGTTAAAGTTGTTCTTGCTGAAGAGGCAGCGTTCAAAGAAGAAGTTAAAAACATTTTTAGCACAATTAGTTTTGATGACCGTGAATTAGAAAAAAAACAACAATTCGAAAAATTCCATTCATTACTATCGAAAGATTCCACTCTTATTAAGGTGGATGGAAATCTATATCATATTTTATTTGTTGATCTATCAGACGAGATAGCAGAAAAGTTTTCACTTAAAAAACTAATAAACATCAAAGAAATTAAAGCGAATCGTCATCTAAAAGAAGGGGTCCTAAGCGACGTTTTCAATAAAATAGTTTCATTTCAGTTCAGCAATGATACTCATTCTCGCACAACATTGGAAAAAAGCATCCTGGGAATTAACAAGCAGATTTCGCTAGACGTTGGCGCTAAAAGTTCTGATATATCTCAAGTTTTGGGTCAAGTAGAAAACTCAAATAAAGTTGATCTTAGCTTATCGGGAAATGTTAGTTATGATGCCATTATGAAGGGACTAATCAAATATAATTTCATGGATGGTGATGATTATATTCCAGAAGACCAATTTGGTTTAGGCTACATAAACCTACTAAATATCATTGGTGAAATAATACATTTTGTTGACAGCTATGAAGACAAAAGCCATCTCAGCAGAATTAATTTACTTTTTATTGAAGAACCTGAAGCTTTTATGCATCCTCAGATGCAGGAGTTTTTCATCAAACGCATTGATAATGCTGTAAAAAAAGCGTTAGAAATTGCCAATAGCTATGCTGCCAATAAAAAAATACTACAATGCCAATTAGCAATTACGACTCATTCATCTCATATCGTCAATAGTAAGATTCACAGCAGTAATACGTTCAATAACCTTAACTACTTGACATCTATTAATAGATGTACGAAAGCGATAAACTTAACTGATGAAGTTGTAGTATCTAATGAGGACGAAAATAAAAAGGAAAAACTTAACTTCATTAAAAAACATATAAAATATAAAATATCAGAGTTATTTTTCTCTGATGCAGTCATCTTCGTTGAGGGAATTACAGAGGAGACTCTAATTAATTATTACCTAGAAAAACATCAAAAACTAAGTAATCATTATATTTCCGTTTTTAACATCAATGGTGCTCACGGTAAATTGTATCTGCCTTTGGCGAAAAAACTGAGCGTTCCGAGCCTAATTGTTACCGATCTAGATATTAAACGTGAGAAGTGTGAAAAGAACGAAAAGCATAACGAAAGTGAAGTTTGTAGCATATGCGGCCAACAACCCAAAGATGGTGATACACCGTACACGCAAGGCAAAGAAAAGGATTATGTTCAAATTACTGATCTAAGTGGACGTACAACAACTAATGCAACCTTAAAAGAATTAAATGTACAACTTCAAAATAAATCAGAAACTGATTCTGACAAGCTTGATGATATAGATTTTTTTGAGGATGAGAATATTTATGTCGTATTCCAAAAAGACCCAATTCAGAAACAATATGCCACTAGTTTTGAAGAGGCATTAATCCTAACTAATTATAACAATGATTTTATTAATGAAGTACTCAAAGAATGTAAACCTAATATATATCGAGATACATTAAATTACAACGGTCACAATTCAAGAGAAAATTTATTTAGTAGATCTTATATGCTACAAAAGAAACTTTCTGATAGTAAAAGTGATTTTTCAAACAAATTGTTGTTTAAATTCCTTTCTGCGGAAGTAGGCGAAGATTTACCCAAGTTGCCCAATTATCTAGAAAGTGGCTTAAAATGGCTAGAATCTAAACTGTAAAAAACAAAATACCTCATTAAAAAAGTAGTTATAAAAACGGTACTATAGAGGCTTAACCTGATGACAAAAAATGAGATTCTAGAATTAGAAGTCCAAAGAAACGTTATTAGCCATATTGATGTTTTTAAAAGTTTTCGTTTTAATGCTGGTGCTGGTGCTGGGAAAACATATGCTCTTATAGAAACTTTGAAATATGTTACGCGCAACAAAATAGCAGCGACTAATAGCCCGCAAAAAGTAGCATGTATCACCTATACTAATGTAGCGGTAAATGAAATTAAGAACAGATTGGGTAATTCAGATAAAGTTCATGTTTCAACTATCCATGAAATGCTATGGGATATAATTAAAAAGGCTCAACCTCAACTTTTGATTTGCCATAAAGCTAAGATTCATAATGCATTAAATCATTATTCTAATGAATTATTTAAACCTGACAAGGCTAAGTTTTATATTAATCTTGATGAAACGAAGCGACAAGATTTTTATCAATATGCCATGCAGACAAGAGATTTTTTCTATCGTTCTAAAAATCTTAGCGCTAAATGTTTCAAAAAGGCCTATGAAAATGACGCATTTTTCGATAAACCGGATTTTTTACATGAATGCTTAAGCAATATAAAAAACTTCAAATTTGTTGTTGAGGTTTTCTACAAAAAACAAAGACTTAAAGAGTGCCTAGAGAAAATAGAAAATAATACCTTAAATCGTGTATTCTACGACAGCAGAGTGAATATAGATAGGCTTCACTATATGAAGTTTAGCCATGACACTTTGCTTGAGTACGGATTGGAACTCGTTAAAACTTATCCAACTCTTTGCCGTGTTATTATTGATAGTTACCCTTACTTCTTTATCGATGAATATCAAGATACGCACAGCAACGTTATTAAACTTATCAAAATCCTCCATGACTATGCTATACAACATAATAAAGACTGGATGGTAGGTTACTTCGGCGACACTGCACAGTGTATTTATGAAGATGGTGTTGGTCGAGATATTGCACAAATTCATAGTGGACTTAGTGATATATATAAAATATTCAATCGGCGTTCACATCAACAAATAATTAATGTCGCTAATGACATTCGCTCTGATGAAATAGTTCAAAAACCTATCTTTGATGAAAGGAACATGGGTTTAGTAATATTATCTCATTATGCCAACGACAATAAAATAGAGGCAGCGAGAAATTTCCTGGCTGATTATAAAAAAGATTTATGTAATACGGACAAATTCGATATTAACGATCGCAAAATTCATTGTCTGGTATTAACCAATCGTCTTATGGCAACATTTAACGGGTTTGAAGATGTTTATGATGTGTATAAAAATTCATCAATATTTTATGATAATTTGAACACCCAAGTTTTGTCTCAGCAATTAGAAAAACTACATCCAACAGTTTTAACCATTTATCATTTTGTTAAGCTTTATCAGGATATACAGCAGGATATAGTTTCCTACTATAATATTTTTGGTCCATTAGGAAATGACCTCGCGTTCTCCAAAGCAAGCTTGGCTATTAGTGCGTTACAAAATAAAGACATTCAGTCATATGGAGACTGGGTGAAATTAATCACAGACTGCCTTAAAAATAGTAATATAAATGAGGCCATGATTAAATTATTAATCAAACGCGTTAACTATGATAAAGATAGTCTTACATCCCTTGATTCACTTGAATATTTATCAATTGATAGTATTAACATATTAATGAATAGTGATTCGGATGATGAGGAAGTGGCGAAAGAAAAGATCGACAGTATTTTATTGTTACCAATCGAATCCTTAATCAAATGGGTTAATTTTATTGATGGCATTGAGGTTAGTGACATTAACTTTCATACTTATCATGGCACAAAAGGTGAAGAGTATATGAATGTTGCCATTATTTTAGAGCATAGTTTTGGTAAAGATATATGTAAATTTAAGAGGTATTTTGATTTTTTACAGCAGAATGAGGCTGAACGTAACCGTTTATTATCCGACCCTATTTATGAAAAAGCACATGCTAATACCAAAAACTTACTCTATGTTGCCTGCTCTCGAGCGATTCAAAATTTAAGAATAATGTATCTGGATGATATCTCGGAAATCCAAAATGGTGTTGAATCTATTTTTGGAAAGAGCACAACATGGTCAACTACTGCAAGTTAAGATCTCAAGTGATCTATATATTTCCTATTGGTGGTTATAACTAAGGAAAATCATTATTGATACTTTTGTCTCATATAATAGTCGGGTTCATCATCCCGAGAGCATTATACGCGAATTGAACGCAACTATCTTCCGCTGTCCGGTGATTGGTTGTCCCGCTCCGGGTTTGCGCATGACCGTGCGGTAAAAATCCGCGTGATGCCGGATTGCATCGTGATCACCCCGCAGAATACCCGCGAGCTGTGGGGCTGTTTAGAAGGGTTAAGCGCGGTGCATACCAATAAACAGAAGGTGAAAGCGTGGCTGTTGACGTTCCCGGGGGCACTGAATGATACGGGCGATCTGCCGGAGCCTAAACGCATGAACGAGCAGTTGAAACCACAATAAACGCTAACTTGCGATCCCGGCCCGCACCGGGATCGTGCTGCATCCCCCTCCCCCCCTGCACCGCCATCGCGCACTGTTGCCTGCTTTGTGTGCATTTCTTTTGACCATTTAGTCCACTTTATTTGCACTCAATTCACCAACTTCACGTTAACACCATAATAACAAAGCCATTTTAAAAACTGGCATCCCCTTTGCAAAACCCTTTTCACGAGGCTGAACAGGATATGCAGGATGCAGCGCCACGTCTGACTTTCACCCCACACTGAGATGAAGAGAGGTTCGTGATGAAAATTGGCGTATTCGTCCCTATCGGCAACAACGGCTGGCTTATCTCGACCACCGCACCGCAATACATGCCGACCTTCGAGCTGAATAAAGCCATCGTGCAGAAAGCGGAGCACTACCATTTCGATTTTGCGCTTTCGATGATCAAGCTGCGCGGCTTTGGCGGCAAAACCGAATTCTGGGATCACAACCTGGAGTCCTTCACTCTGATGGCCGGGCTGGCCACGGTAACCTCGCGTATTCAGATCTACGCCACCGCCGCCACCCTCACTCTGCCACCTGCAATTGTGGCGCGTATGGCCTCCACCATCGACTCCATCTCCGGCGGGCGCTTTGGCGTCAATCTGGTGACCGGCTGGCAAAAACCAGAGTATGAACAGATGGGACTCTGGCCGGGTGACGATTACTTCTCTCGCCGCTACGACTACCTCACCGAGTATGTGCAGGTGCTGCGCGATCTGTGGGGCACCGGCAAAAGCGATTTCAAAGGTGACTTCTTCACCATGAATGACTGTCGCGTCAGCCCGCAGCCTTCTGTCCCTATGAAAGTCATTTGCGCCGGACAGAGCGACGCGGGGATGGAATTCTCTGCTAAATACGCTGACTTCAACTTCTGCTTCGGAAAAGGCGTAAACACGCCTGCCGCCTTCGCCCCGACCGCCGCACGGATGAAAGAGGCCGCCGACAAAACCGGGCGCGACGTAGGTTCCTACGTGCTGTTTATGGTGATTGCCGACGAGACCGACGACGCCGCTCGCGCCAGATGGGAGCGTTACAAAGATGGCGCAGACGAGGAGGCGCTAAGCTGGCTCACCGAACAGAGCCAGAAGGATACCCGTTCCGGCTCAGATACCAACGTGCGCCAGATGGCCGACCCGACCTCCGCCGTCAATATCAATATGGGTACGCTGGTTGGCTCGTACGCCAGCGTCGCCAGAATGCTGGATGAAGTGGCCGCAGTGCCTGGCGCTGAAGGCGTCCTGCTGACCTTCGATGATTTCCTCACCGGCGTGGAAACCTTCGGCGAGCGCATCCAGCCGCTGATGCAGTGCCGCGCCCATATTCCCGCTATCACAAAGGAGGTTGCGTAATGACGACACTTGCTGCACGTCCGGAAACCATCACGTTTGATGCAGAGCAGAGCGCCCTGATTGTGGTGGATATGCAAAACGCCTACGCCAGCCAGGGCGGCTATCTGGATCTGGCGGGGTTCGACGTTTCCGCCACCAAACCGGTGATTGAGAACATTAAAACTGCCGTAGCCGCTGCCCGCGCCGCCGGGATGCTCATCATCTGGTTTCAGAACGGCTGGGACGATCAATACGTGGAGGCTGGAGGCCCTGGCTCGCCCAACTTCCACAAATCGAACGCCCTGAAAACCATGCGCAAACAACCCGAGTTACAGGGCAAGCTGCTGGCAAAAGGCGGATGGGATTACCAGCTGGTGGATGAACTGGTTCCTGAGGCAGGCGATATCGTGCTGCCCAAACCACGCTACAGCGGCTTTTTCAACACACCACTCGACAGCCTGCTGCGCAGCCGGGGTATTCGCCACCTGGTCTTCACCGGTATTGCCACCAACGTTTGTGTGGAATCCACGCTGCGTGACGGCTTTTTCCTTGAGTATTTCGGTGTCGTGCTGGAAGACGCAACGCATCAGGCGGGGCCGGAATTCGCCCAGAAAGCGGCTCTGTTTAATATCGAAACCTTTTTTGGCTGGGTGAGTAATGTGGCTGATTTCTGCGACGCCCTGAATCCCCCACTCGCCCGTATTGCCTGAGGAGAGACATGATGCCGAAATCCGTAATCATCCCCGCAGGCACCAGTACGCCGATTGCCCCGTTTGTTCCCGGCACGCTTGCCGATGGCGTGGTGTATGTCTCCGGCACGCTGCCATTTGATAAAGACAATAACGTGGTGTTTATCAACGACCCAAAGGCGCAAACGCGCCACGTGCTGGAGACGATCAAAAACGTGATCGAAACAGCGGGTGGCACCATGGAGGATGTGACCTTCAACAGCATCTTTATCACCGACTGGAAAAACTACGCCGCGATTAACGAAATCTACGCGGAGTTCTTCCCCGGTGATAAACCGGCCCGGTTCTGCATTCAGTGCGGGCTGGTGAAGCCGGAGGCGCTCGTTGAGATTGCGTCCGTTGCACACATCGCGAAGTGAGGCCGCCATGAAACTCTCTGTCTCACAGCCCCCGTATGAGGGGGCGCCCGTGGTGGTGCTGATTGCCGGACTCGGTGGCAGCGGCAGCTACTGGCTGCCCCAGTTGGCCACACTTGAGAAGGAGTATCAGGTGGTGTGCTATGACCAGCGCGGTACGGGCAATAATCCCGCCACCCTGCCGGAAGGTTATAGCCTTGCTGAGATGGCCGACGAGCTGGCGCAGGCGCTGAATGATGCCGGGATCACGCGCTACTGCGTGGTAGGCCATGCGCTGGGAGCGCTGGTGGGTCTGCAGCTGGCGCTCGATAAACCTGAATCGTTGACTGCGCTGGTGTGCGTCAACGGCTGGCTGACCCTAAACGCCCATACCCGCCGCTGCTTTCAGATCCGCGAGCGTCTGCTGCATGCAGGTGGTGCGCAAGCGTGGGTAGAGGCACAGCCGCTGTTCCTCTACCCGGCTGACTGGATGGCCGCCCGCGCGCCGCGTCTTGAGGCAGAAGACGCCCTGGCGCTGGCCCACTTTCAGGGCAAAGCCAACCTGTTGCGCAGGCTGGACGCACTGAAAAAGGCCGACTTCAGCCGCCACGCCGTACGCATTCGCTGCCCGGTACACATCATCTGTTCCATTGACGACATGCTGGTGCCCTCGGTGTGTTCCACGGAACTGCAGGTAGCGATCCCACACAGCCACAAGGCGGTGATGCGCCAGGGCGGCCATGCCTGCAATGTCACCGAACCTGACATCTTTAACACCCTGCTGCTGAACGGGCTTGCCAGCCTGCTGCACAGCCCTGAACCCGCTTTATAAGGAGTTTTGATGAGCGAAGCCATTAACCCCACCGCGCTGGAGACGTTATTTACTGGCGCGCGCACTCACAACGGCTGGCAGGACATTCCGGTCAGCGACGAGACGCTGCGCGAGATCTACAACCTGATGAAATGGGGACCCACGTCCGCCAATTGCTCCCCGGCGCGGATTGTGTTTGTACGAAGTGCAGAGGGAAAAGAGAAGCTGCGCCCGGCCCTCTCCAGCGGCAACCTGGAGAAAACCCTCACCGCCCCGGTTACAGCCATTGTGGCCTGGGACGGGGAATTCTACGAGCGCCTGCCCGAACTGTTCCCGCATGGCGATGCCAGAAGCTGGTTTACCTCAAGCCCGGCACTTGCCGAAGAGACCGCCTTTCGCAACAGCTCAATGCAGGCCGCATACCTTATTTTTGCCTGTCGTGCCCTGGGGCTGGATACCGGCCCAATGTCCGGCTTTGACCGACAAAAGGTCGACGAGGTCTTTTTCACCGGCACAACGCTTAAAAGCAATCTGCTGATCAACATTGGCTATGGTGATACGAACAAACTTTACGGACGCCTGCCGCGTCTGGACTTCGACGATGCCTGCGGGCTGGCGTAAGGAGCGATGATGACAGTACCGGATAAACAAACCTTTCGCGACGCCATGGCCTGCGTCGGGGCAGCAGTCAATATCATCACCACCGACGGCCCGGCAGGGATGGCAGGCTTCACCGCCAGCGCCGTGTGCAGCGTCACAGATTCACCGCCCACTTTGCTGGTGTGCCTGAACCGTGGCGCATCGGTCTGGCCGACCTTTAGCGCAAACCGCACGCTTTGCGTGAATACCCTGAGCGCCGGGCAAGAGCCGCTATCCAACCTGTTTGGTGGTAAAACCCCCATGGAGGAACGTTTTGCCGCCGCCCGCTGGCAGACGGGCGACACGGGTTGTCCGCGTCTGGAAGAGGCGCTGGCCTCGTTTGACTGCCGTATCAGCCAGGTGGTCAGCGTGGGTACCCACGACATCCTGTTTTGCGACATTGTTTCGATTATTCGCCACCCCGCGCCGCAAGGGCTGGTGTGGTTCGACCGCGGCTACCACGCGCTTATGCGACCCGCCTGTTAACCCTCCTTAAGGAGACAGCTCATGGCAATGTTCGGATTTCCCCACTGGCAGTTGAAATCGACCTCCACAGAACCTGGCGTGGTCGCGCCGGATGAAAGGCTCCCTCTCGGGCAAACCCTGGTGATGGGCGTCCAGCACGCGGTCGCGATGTTTGGCGCCACGGTGCTGATGCCGATGCTAATGGGGCTTGACCCCAATCTCTCCATTTTGATGTCAGGTATCGGTACGCTGTTGTTCTTTTTTGTCACCGGCGGGCGCGTCCCCAGCTATCTGGGCTCCAGCGCCGCTTTTGTGGGGGTGGTCATCGCCACCACCGGATTTAAAGGCCAGGGGATCAACCCTAACCTGAGCGTGGCCCTCGGCGGCATCATCGCCTGCGGTCTGGTCTACACCCTGATCGGTCTGGTGGTGATGAAGATCGGAACACGCTGGATCGAACGCATGATGCCTCCGGTTGTGACCGGGGCGGTAGTGATGGCGATTGGTCTGAACCTCGCGCCAATTGCGGTCAGAAGTGTTTCCGGCTCGCCGTTTGAAAGCTGGATGGCGGTGATCACCGTGCTCTGTATCGGTCTGGTGGCGGTGTTCACCCGGGGGATGATCCAGCGGCTGCTGATTCTGGTCGGGCTGATTGTCGCCTGCCTGGTCTATGCCCTGCTGGCGAACGTTTTTGGCCTTGGCAAACCGGTCGATTTTACCCTGCTTCATCAGGCTGCCTGGTTCGGCATGCCGCAGATCACCTCTCCCACCTTTAACACCCAGGCGATGATGCTCATCGCGCCTGTGGCGGTGATCCTGGTGGCAGAGAACTTAGGCCACCTGAAAGCAGTGGCGGGGATGACCGGGCGCAGTATGGACCCGTATATGGGCCGCGCATTTGTCGGTGACGGGCTGGCGACTATGCTCTCCGGCTCGGTGGGCGGCAGTGGCGTGACCACCTATGCCGAGAATATCGGCGTGATGGCGGTGACTAAAGTCTATTCGACACTGGTCTTTGTGGCGGCAGCGGTGATGGCCATGCTGCTCGGTTTCTCACCGAAATTCGGGGCTTTGATCCACACCATTCCGTCGCCGGTTATTGGCGGGGCATCCATTGTGGTGTTTGGGTTGATCGCCGTGGCCGGCGCGCGTATCTGGGTACAGCATCGCGTCGATCTCAGCCAGAACAGCAACCTGATTATGGTGGCGGTCACGCTGGTACTGGGCGCGGGCGATTTTGCCCTGACGCTGGGCGGGTTTACGATTGGCGGAATAGGTACGGCGACCTTCGGGGCGATTCTGCTTAACGCCCTGCTGAGCCGCCGGAAAGCGGCCGCACCGCAGGGCGAGGTTGTGCATCAGGAGTCGTGAAACCTGTATGTCGGGTAATGGCTACGCCTTACCCGACCTGCATGTTCAGTAAGAACAACAGGATGTAGCGTAATCACTCTTGCTCAAACAATCGTTCAATAGATTTTGTAGGGAAGAACAGAGAATTACTGTTATCACCTTGCAGGGGGATAAAACCTTGCTTCAGATAGAACCTTTTTGCCTGCTCATTAAGCGCATCAACAAAAAGGCCATGCACACCCACAGCCTGTGAAGCCAGGTAAACAACCCGCATAGCATGCGTGACGAGTGTTGTCCCCCACTCATTTCCCTGTAGTGTTTTATGAACAGCTAAACGTCCCAGAGTCACACTGGGTACGTTGGTATAGGGGACCCTGCGCTGCTGCGTCTTAGAAGGGAGCATCGCTTTTTCAAAGCAACTTCCAGACAACGTGTAGTAGCCCAGCACGTGTGGATGGTCACGATCTTTTAGCAGATAGCCGCGCAGAATGCGCCCATTGTGCTGGCGCACCAGATGCTCTCTCAGGAAGGCATTTAGCGAGGGCTCACCACAATCGAAATCCTCGAAAGCGTATTCGGTTCCCTCTGAAAACATTTCGATCGTGAGATTTTCCACGACGCTTCACTCCATGTTTTTAAGACGCTTCGCGGCTCGCTTCAGGCGTTCATTCGGCTCGGGTGGATTGTCGATGGCATCCATTACGGCATTCCACGATGCTTCGTTTAATACGAGACGTCGATGCTGATCGATGACTTCTGCAGCACGTTCCGAAGCACTGTTCACCATAAACTGGGTGATCGTTTGATTCGTCATCGCCGCCGCTTCTTCAATCATTGTTTTGTCTTCGTCGGTTAAGCGAAGATCGATACGCTGTTTTTTAAGTGCTGGCATGATTTACTTTTCTATGTACGGTATTTGTCCGTACATATCCTGGAGAAATCTGTGCATTTTTTCAATCAAAACCTTTTTCAACCGTCAAATCACTCACCTCTCTTTGGCGCTTGCGGAGCTTTAGCTCACTCACCAACACCCCAACGACGATAAACGCCGCACCAACCAGCGCCAGCAGCGGTAAACGTTCTCCAGCGAGACGCCCGAAAATCCCGGCCCAGACGGGTTCTCCTGTGTAGATCACCGTCGCCCGCGTCGGGGATACGCTGCGCTGCGCCCAGTTCATAGTGACCTGAATAATGGCGCTAAAGATGCCCAACCCCAGCGCGACCACAATCAACCCGGTGGACATCGGTGGCACGGACTCCCCTGCCGGAACCATCGCAGCAAACGCCACTAGCGATGCCGTAGCGAGCTGCACCACCGTCACGCGCTTAACGTCAACCTTGCCCGCCCAGGCGCTGATCAGAATAATTTCCGCGGCAATGGCAATGGCCCCCACCAGGGTGATGATCTCCCCCGGCCCCAGTGCCAGCAGGTTGTTTTCCGGCCCGGCAAGTAAAATCAGACCAATAAACGCCAGTACGATGCCAATACAGGACATCAGCCCCGGTAGTCGCCCAAGACACAGCCACTGCAGTAACGGCACCAGCGGTACATACATGGCAGTGATAAACGCCGATTTACTGCTGGATATCGTCTGTAACCCCCACGTTTGCAGGCTGTAGCCCATCGCAATTGCCACCCCGATTGCGATGCCCGCCTTAAGCTCTTTAAGCGTCAGTCCACGCAGCGTTTTAAGCGATATCAGCCCCACGGCAATCGCTGCCGTCGCAAAGCGCAGACCAACAAAAAAGAACGGATCGCTGAGGGTCACCGCGTACTGGACGGCCAGAAAGGTCCCGCCCCAAAACATGGTGATAAGAATGAGGATGGCTTCCTGCGGTTTAACGGAGAATTTGAAGCGTGAGACAGACATGCGGCACCAGAAATTAAACTCAATTCTGTAGTGTGCGTTGCCTTTGGTTACAGTTCAATGTTGCAGAAATAAAAAAACCGCCGGGAAACCCCGGCGGCAGGGGTACAGCCCGGCATATTACTTGTTACTGCCATGGCTGTTTTTACCCCCTTTTTTGCCAGCCTCTGATGCGCGCTGAGGGTCATTTTTGAAGTTACCCCCGCTGGACTGGCCACCTTTACGACCTGCTTCTGATGCTCTTTCACGGTCTTCAGCGAAATTACCTGAACCACCACGATGGTTTGCCATCTCTAACCTCCAGGATGTGAAACATTAGACATCATATTGCATTCAGTAAAAGAGGATTCTTTCACCTCGCGACACCAGGTGAGTACCTTTATCTGTGTCACGTGAGACTAAGCTTAGTGGAGTGAGGCGATCAGGCAAGTCACAGGTAATATCCTGCAACATGATCTCAGCCTTTCGTATGAGATTGCGTAACGGCCATTAATAAGCCTTTCTTATCGTTTCAAAAATCGACCGCCAAAAAGTTGTTTCATTTTGCTACAAAGCGTTTTCTCATCCATTTTGTTATAAATCAAAGAAATGCCGTTCATTTTTGCAGTCTGGCTGTGATGGCATATCTTTAAATGAACGCAGCGATCCGCTGCCAGAAAAAACAAACGAGGAGTGATGCAAAATGGCAAAAGTTCTGGTGCTCTATTATTCCATGTATGGACACATCGAAACCATGGCTCACGCGGTAGCAGAAGGTGCAAACAGGGTGGATGGCGTTGAGGTTGTGGTGAAGCGCGTACCGGAAACCATGCAGGCAGAAGCCTTCGCGAAGGCCGGGGGGAAAACGCAAAATGCCCCGGTCGCCACGCCTCAGGAGCTGGCAGATTACGATGCCATTATCTTCGGGACACCTACCCGCTTTGGCAATATGTCCGGCCAGATGCGCACCTTCCTCGATCAAACCGGCGGGTTATGGGCCTCAGGCGCATTGTACGGCAAGCTTGCCAGCGTCTTCAGCTCCACCGGAACCGGTGGCGGCCAGGAACAAACCATCACCTCAACCTGGACGACCCTTGCTCATCACGGAATGGTCATTGTGCCAATTGGCTACGGCGCACAGGAGTTATTTGATGTTTCTCAGGTACGTGGCGGGACACCGTACGGTGCAACCACCATTGCCGGTGGCGATGGCTCCCGACAGCCGAGCAATGAAGAGCTCACTATCGCCCGCTATCAGGGTGAATATGTCGCAGGTCTCGCCAAAAAACTGAACGGCTAACCCAACAGGAGGACAAGTATGCCTACTCAAGAATCAAAAGCCCACCGCGTGGGTGAATGGGCAAGTTTACGCAATACCTCTCCGGAGATTGCCGAAGCCATTTTTGAAGTCGCAAAATATGACGAGAAGCTGGCAGAGCAGATTTGGGAAGAAGGCAGCGATGAAGTGCTAATGCGCGCCTTCGAAAAGACGGACAAAGACGCGCTCTTCTGGGGTGAGCAAACCATCGAACGTAAAAACGTCTGAAACAATCCCCCCGCCAGGGCGGGGGGTATCTTCTATTTCGCCGCGTTGTTGATTACCGCATTGAATTTATCGACCGGACAGAAACCGTTGGCATCAACCGGACATCCCTTCAGTTCCAGCGTCACGCGCTGCGCCGGAGACTGCAGCGACAGCACGCTGGCGTTTCGCAGCTGCT
Organism: Enterobacter sp. DVT3837; assembly: GCF_056238685.1. Lineage (NCBI taxonomy): Bacteria > Pseudomonadati > Pseudomonadota > Gammaproteobacteria > Enterobacterales > Enterobacteriaceae > Enterobacter > Enterobacter sp. DVT3837. Next base: position 1,433,974 of record NZ_JBWDLA010000002.1, read on the forward strand.
CCGAGCTCTGATAGACATACTCAATTTTCATCAGCTCCTGATTGGCATTTTTGTCATGCCAGCGCTGGAAGACAATCTTGCCGCCAATCGGGGTACGTTCCTGCTGGTCGTGCAGTTGATACGGTTTGAAATCCAGCGCGGTGAGCAGCGAAGCAATGTTCGAATCATGCCCCACCAGCACGGTGATTTTTGGCGCTTTGGCCTGATCGGTCACCAGGGCTTTGTCGATATATTTCACCAGCGGTTTCGCCACGTTTTGCGCCACTTCGGTGGAGGTAAACAGCGAATCCTGATAGCCGTTCTTCAGCTTCGACAACACGCGCCACTGCTGGTCGGTTTTGATTTCTCCCCAGGCCACCTTATCGGCCGGGAAACCTTCGTAATACTGCAGCGTAAACGCATCGACCAGCGAGTTCCCCACTTTCAACGGTCCGGATACGCCGGGTTCTTTTTCATAGTCTGCGCTGAAGGTATCTTTCGCGTCCGCCAACGAGCATATTTTCTTCTCTTTGCAGGACGGCGAATCAGCATAATTGGTCATCTGCTCCAGCAGCTTATAGCTTTCTCCGAGCTGCATTTTCTGCCGTTCCGCTTCCATCGCCTTCAGCGCTTTTTCGCGGAACTCAGGCGAGTTATCGGTAATCACCGGATTAAAGGTCGGATCCATGGTGCCCATTTTTTCCTGGTGATGCACAGGGATATCGCATCCAGGGAAGGCCCCCGTGATGAAGAACTGCGCGGTGGCAACGGTACGTTGCAGACTGTTGGCATAGGCGTAGACGCTATCCGCTGGCGGACATTCTCCCGTCTTCACCATCCCCTGCTCAGCCAGCCATTCCCGCATGTAATGGCCCATGTAGACTTCAAGCACGCCACCTTTGGTGGTGAGCTGACCGCCTGGTACCTCCCATTCCGGCCACTGCTTCGGCGTCGATTGTTCCAGTACGCTGCCGTTATTGGCGAGCGGCGCGCGTAGGTTATGACGACTCATAATTAAAACTTGCTCCAGCTGATACCCTTCCGGCGTCTCTTGCGCCTGCACGCCAAATGTCGCTGAAATGGAACCGGCGATTGCCAGCGCGAGTAGTGCTTTTCTCATCCCTAATTCCTCACTCGTTTTAAATGTCGCGTTTAGTGTGACAGATTCGTAACACTTTTCCGGGAAGCATTTCTCAAACTGATGAATAACAGACTTACCCGGTAGACAGATTAGTTTTATAATAAAACCATACCCCGCCGGAGAATTGACTGTGAAACGTACCCGTCTTGAAGAGAGCACCTGCCCTGTAGCCCGTTCGCTGGATATCATCGGCGACTGGTGGTCATTGCTGATTGTTCGCGACGCGCTGCGGGGGATTACGCGCTTCGGTGAGTTCCAGAAAAGCCTCGGTATTGCGAAAAACATGCTGACCACGCGTCTGAAACTGCTGGTCGACGAAGGTATCCTCACGCTCCAGCCGGCATCCGACGGCAGCGCCTGGCAGGAGTATGTCCTGACCGATAAAGGGCGCGCCCTGCAGACGGTACTGGTTGCTCTGTCGCAGTGGGGCAATGAATTTTTGTTTGCTGAAGACGAATTCGGTACCGTGCTGGTCGATACCGAACAGCGTAAACCTCTGCGTAAACTGGCACTTATCGCCGACGATGGCCGCGAACTGACACCTGAAGAGATCGTGCCAAAACTTCCTTCCTGAACCTCATTGCCAGGCAAAAACAAAAAATTGCCAGCAAAATGGTTGCATTATAAAACCAAATAGCAGAGAGTAAATTAAGTTTCATATTGAAACCAAATAACCCACTTTGCTCAGAGGTAACACACGATGACTACGCAACTCACTACCGCCCTGATTACGGGCGCCTCTTCCGGAATTGGCGCTGTTTATGCCGATCGGCTGGCTGCACGTGGTACCAATCTGGTGCTGGTCACCCGACGTGAAGCACGTCTGCAAACGCTGGCCGCGGATCTTCGTAAGCGCTATGGCGTCTCAGTCGATATTCTGGTCGCCGATCTGACCGAGGAAACCGGGATCCGCGCCGTGGAAGAGGAACTGCGCAGCAATACCGCTATCGACACGCTGATTAACAACGCGGGCACGGCGCAGATGGCGCCCTTCCTCGCAGGCGATGTGGCACAGCATCAGGCGATTAATACCCTTAACACCACGGCATTGATGCGTTTGACGTATGCGATCCTGCCGCGTCTGGCGCAAAACAATCGCGGTACGCTGATCAATATCGCCTCGGTATTGTCCCTGCATGTGCGGGCGGGTAGCGCGCTGTACAGTGCCACCAAGGCGTGGGTGCTTAGCTTTACCCGCGGACTACAGGAAGAGTTTGCCGACAGCAATGTGCGTATTCAGGCTGTTTTACCTGCCGCCACGGCTACAGAGATCTGGAGTCATTCTGGCGTGACGGTTAACGATCTGCCGGAAGGCTCGGTGATGACGACCGACGATATGGTCGACGCATCGCTGGCGGGTCTGGATCAGGGCGAACTGATCACCATTCCACCGATGCATGACGTCAGCCTGTGGGAACGCTACGAAGTCGCACGTCTTGAGCTGTTTAACAGCGCGCGCACCGGTATTCCTGCACCGCGCTATGTCAAACAGTAGTCTATCGTTTGAGCTGGTCGCCGTATTCATGCATCCAGGCGACCAGCGGCGAGAGCGCGCCCTGTAGGGTTAACCCCAGTTCAGTTATCTGATACTCCACTCGCGGCGGGATCTCCGGGTAAATCGTGCGCGACACCAGCCCGCGCTGCTCGAACAAACGCAATTGTTTCGTTAGCTCTTTTTGCGTAATGGGAGCGGCGGCGCGCAGCAGATCGCCAAAGCGAACCGGTGTATTCAACACAATCAGGCGATAGAGGATCGGGATCGCCCATTTACCCGAAATCAGGTTCACAAACTGGGTCATCGGACACAGATAAACGTCAGATTTTTTTTCGCCGGGAACATCGAGTAATTCCGCCATCGCACACCTCTTGCCTCATTAGTATCCAAACGGTACCTGGTTTCCTTTCGATACTAACGTTTCTATAGTGCTTTCTCCAGAGTCATTTCAGGAGAAGAACATGGGTCGTTTAGCAGGTAAATATACGCTGATTACCGGCGGAACCAGCGGCATAGGCCTTGCCACCGCGCAGGAGTTTATCGCCGAAGGGGCGCACGTGGCCGTCACCGGACGTCATCCGGAAACCCTTGCCGAAGCGCAACGCATTCTGGGCGACAAAGCCTGGGTGCTCCCCTCTGATGCGGGAGATATCGCCGCACAAAAAGCGCTGACGGAGACGCTCGCCTCGCGCTGGCCGCGGCTAGATGCCGTCTTTATCAACGCCGGAGACGTGACGCACGGTCTGCTGGAAGAGTGGCAGGAAGATGCCTGGGATCGTCTGATGCGCATCAACCTGAAAGGGCCGTTTTTTTTGATTCAGGCCCTGCTACCGCTGCTCAATAATCCTTCCTCAGTGATCCTCTGTGGGTCCGTGAGCGCGCGTATCGGTCTGCCTACCAGCAGCGTTTATGCGGCAAGCAAGGCGGGCTTACTGTCGCTGGCCCGCACGCTATCAGCAGAGCTGCTGTCGCGCGGCATTCGCGTCAACGGTTTAAGCCCGGGTCCGGTAGAAACCCCGGCGCTCAACAAGCTGGGGTTAAGCGCCGAAGCGCAGAAAGCCTTACAGGGGGATATTGCAAACCTTGTCCCGCTGGGAAGAATGGGGACGCCGAAAGAGCTGGCGAAAGCCGCACTCTATCTGGCCTCTGACGAATCGAGCTACACGGTAGGTACGGAACTGCTGGTCGACGGCGGAACAGGAAACCTGTAGTTCAAAAGGCGCTGATGCCGGTAACAATGCCGACGTACAGCGCCGCCCATACGGCCGCAGAGAACAGACTGACAACGTAAACCTTCGCCACGTTAAGCCTGAGCATACCCGCTGCCAGCGGCACGATATAGCGCAACACCGCCAGAAAACGCGCAGTGAACAGCACCAGCACGCCGTTTTTCTGTAGCTGATGTTGCACCCGTAAAAATTTGCCGGCATGTTTTGCGGTGAAGCGTGCCACCCACCGCGTGTTCCCCATCAACTGACCGATATGGTAATTCAGCACCGAACCCACCGTTGCGCCCATCACCACGGCCAGCCATGCCAGCGCAGGATGCATGCTAGCCTGGCTGACGGTAATGCCCGCCAATAGCATCACCGAGGCAGGCGGCAGCACGGAAGAGATCAGCACCGTCGATTTACTCAGTGCCATGATAAACAACACCGCAAAAAGGTGTGCCGGATAAAGCGCAAAATGATTCAGCAGATTGTCGAGCCATGTCATTTTCCCCTCCTCCATTTTTCTTTTCACTCTCCATTTAAAATGAACAACCTTAAATAAACCTTCAACATTCCATTAATAAGATTCTCCTAAACCATTCTTAAACATTATTTAAAATCCTGAGCGGTAAAATAAAATAAGCGTATTATTTCTTTCGTTTTACAACGATCTCGTTATGGCGAGGCTCCTGTACAAATACACGTTATCGCTCTGGTGGGTTCGAGAGAACCGGCACAGGGTAAAACAGGCACTGTCGAATCAAGGCTTTGTCAGTATAACTTCCCTCGCGGGATACGGTGTACAGTGCTGAAACCAGGACGTGGGGATCTCCTCTTCGACATGCCCTGTCTTGCTCGCCCCTGAGAGATTTTATTATTCAAAGGGAATTCACTATGTCTTACGCTATCCACAACCAAAACCTGGCATTCAATGACAGCGCCATCGCGCAATATATGAATACCGATTTTATTGTCCTCGATATTTCATTATGCGTGGCGCTGGCACGCGAGCAATTCTTTGAGAAATTAAAAGATGATGATATTCCGTCGCATATTTTTATCGAAGATAATGGTCGCCTGGCGGGCATGATTGCGGTGCGCAAATTACTGCAGACCACCGATACGGTACAACCGGTGAGGGCGCTGATGATCTCGCAGTTTCTGCAGGTCAAACCGGAGGATGAACGCGCCGATGTCGCCGTCCTGCTGGCGCACGGTGGTGCGGATGTCGTGCCTGTGGTCACCCATGGAAAGCTGGTTGGCTGCCTCACCGAGCGCGAAATTGCACATCTGCTGGAAGATGACGTCACCGAAGATGCTCAGCTTCAGGGGGCGACTCTGCCGCTGGAGAAACCCTATCTGGAAACCAGCGCCTTCAGTCTGTGGAAGAAACGCTCCGTCTGGTTGCTGCTGTTGTTTGTCGCAGAAGCTTATACCAGCTCGGTGATCCAGCATTTTGAAGAGGCGCTGGAATCCGCCATCGCACTGGCGTTCTTTATCCCGCTGCTGATTGGTACCGGTGGTAACAGCGGAACGCAGATCACCTCCACGCTGGTGCGCGCCATGGCGCTGGGGGAAGTGCATCTGCGTGATGTTGGCCGCGTGCTGCGTAAAGAGATGAGCACCTCGCTGATGATAGCCGCCACGCTCGGCCTGGCCGGGTGTATTCGTGCCTGGATGATGGGTATTGGGATGGAAATCACGCTCATCGTCAGTCTGACCCTGGTCTGCATTACGCTGTGGAGTGCGATTGTCTCGTCCGTCATTCCGATGGTGCTTAAGCGCTGTGGCATTGATCCGGCCGTCGTCTCCGCGCCGTTTATCGCCACGCTGATCGACGGTACCGGGCTGATTATTTACTTCAAGATCGCGCAATATACGCTGGGGCTGGAGTAATTTAACGCGCCTTGTCGTCCAGGCTAAGACCGTTAATGTCTGCTTAAGTTATTTCTTCTATAACTCACCTTATAACCCTGTAAGGTGAGTTAAAAATGAAAAACAGCTATGCACGAAGCCAGATAATAATTCACTGGCTGGTCCTACTGGTGATTATCGTCGCCTATGCCACCATGAACCTGAAAGGGTTCGCACCGAAGGGAACACCCGCGCGAACCACTATGGTGCTGATCCACTACACGGCAGGGCTAAGCGTTCTGCTGCTGATGATCCTCAGAGTGGTGCTGAAGCTGCGAAACAGCGATCCGGATATTGTTCCTGCCCCGCCACGCTGGCAGGAGATTGCCTCAAAATCCCTTCACGGATTGATCTACCTGATGTTCATTTCACTTCCTCTGCTGGGCATGGCCTCTCTTTACTTCGGTCAGATTGAGTGGTCGTTTTTCGGGATCGCACTGCCCGTCGCGGCCACACCAGACGTGAACCTGCAACACGGGTTGAAAGAGGTCCATGAGATCGTCGCCAATGCCGGTTATTACCTGATTGGTCTGCACGCTGCCGCTGCGCTGTTTCACCATTACGTCATGCATGACAACACCCTGGAAAGGATGCTGCCCGCATTACGAACCCGGAAAAACACTAAATAGACGCCAGCGATGTGACCGCGAGCCCAAACGCCTCAATCGCCAGCGCGACATCTTCAGCCATCACCGACTCCGCCGGATGGTGGCTGATGCCCCCCTTGCAACGCACGAACAGCATCCCGACCGGCCAGCGCTCCGCCAGGGCGATAGTGTCATGCCCGGCACCGCTGGGCAGGGATAACGAGCGCCCTTGTACCGACTCAACGGCCTCCCCCAGCAGACGCTGCAAACGCGTATCGCACGGCGTGGCGGCGATGCGGTAAAACTCTTCGGCAGCAAAATGCATCCCGCGTCGGGCCGCTATCGACTGCGCCTGCAACAGCAGTTCACCGAGCAGCGCATCAAGCGGCGCATCCTGCGGGCCACGAATATCAAGCGAAAGCGCAACCTCGCCGGGGATCACGTTCACCGCACCGGGAAAACAGCGCAGCTCACCGACCGTCGCGACCAGATTACCGCCGTGTTGCAGAGTGGCGTTTTCAACCTGCATCATCCATTCAGCGGCCGCCGCCAGTGCGTCTTTGCGATGATTCATGGGCACGGTCCCGGCATGGCCGGCTTCACCGATGAAGCGACAGTTGAGGCGGCGTGCGCCGTTAATGGCTTCCACCACCCCCAGCGCCAGACCTTCCTGCTCCAGACACGGCCCCTGTTCGATATGCAACTCGAGACATGCGCTGAAATCGTCCTGATGTCGCGCCGCCAGTGCCACGCGTGAAGGATCGAGTCCTGCCTGCACCATCGCCTGCGCCACGCTGATGCCACCGGCATCGCACGTCTCCAGCCAGCCCTGCGGCCAGGTTCCCGTCAGACCACGGCTACCTAATAGCGTGATGCCAAAGCGGGTGCCTTCTTCGTCGCCAAAGCCAACAATCTCGATAGCCTGCGCCAGGCGAATCCCCTGTTGATGCAGACTGTCCACCACTTCGATGGCGGTGAGCACCCCAAGCATACCGTCGTAGCGCCCGGCATTGCGCACGGTGTCCAGGTGCGAACCCAGCAACACCGCCCGGGCGCCCTCTCGCTCGCCTTCGTAACGTCCGCAAATATTACCCACGCTGTCCTGCCAGACGGTCATCCCCGCCTGGCTCATCCACTGCCCAACCAGCTGGTTGGCCTGTAAATGCTGCGTGGAGAGATATACCCGTGTCAGCGCATCCGGGCTTTCGCTGATGGCGGCCAGCGCGTCGGCGCGCGCCATCACCCGTTCTGCCGCCGGGCTCATTCTGGCGTCTCACTGCGATAGTGGTCCCACGCGGCCTGCATCGCCGCGCCCTGCGTAGTGGTAAATTTCAGGTAATTGAGTACCGACTCCAGCGCGCTCAGGGTGGTCATCACGCAGTCTTTACGCGCGTTGTAGCCCATAGTGCCAATGCGCCACACTTTGCCGTGCAGCGGGCCAAATGACGTACCGATTTCAATCCCGAAATCCTCCAGCATCAGCTTGCGCACCCGATCGCCATTCACGCCCTGAGGGATCACCACCCCCAGCACGTTGTTCATCTTGTGCTGCAGGTCGCCGAAGGTTTCCAGCCCCATCGCCTGAATGCCTTTCAGCAGCGCATCGCCGTGCAGCTTGTGGCGAGCGATGCCGTTATCCAGCCCTTCCTGCAGGATCAGACGCGCGCATTCGCGGGCGCCGAACAGCGCGGTGGTCGCTTCGGTGTGGTGGTTGAGACGCTCTGGCCCCCAGTAGTCCATCACCATACCGAGATCGAAGTAGTTGGAGTAGATCATCTCCTCGTCGCCGTCGCGGTGGGCATCGGTACGAATGCCCTCCTCAACGCACTTGCGGCGGCGGATCGCCTCCTCCATTCGCGCGCTAAGGGTGATCGGCGATGTGCCCGACGGACCGCCGAGGCACTTCTGCATCCCTGCCGAGACCGCGTCCAGCCCCCAGGCGTCAGTCTCCAGCGCGTTACCGCCGAGCGATGCGGTGGCATCGGTATAAAACAGCACGTCGTAACGGCGGCATATGGCACCCAGCTCCGCGAGCGGCTGCAGCATGGTGGTGGAAGTATCGCCCTGCACGGTCAGCAGCAGGCGCGGGCGCACGCGTTTGATGGCATCTTCAACCTGGTCTGGGGTGAACACCTCGCCCCAGGGTACTTCGAGGGTGTGCACCTCCGCGCGGCAGCGGCGGGCAATTTCGCACAGCAGATGACCGAAGCGGCCAAAGACCGGTACCAGCACTTTGTCCCCTGGACGAATGGCTGACACCAGAATCGCTTCTATCCCCGCGCGGGATGTGCCGTCCACCAGCATCGTCCAGCGGTTTTCGGTGCGGAATACACCGCGATAGAGCGCCATCACCTCGTTCATGTAGTGGGTCATGGCCGGATCGTACTGGCCGATCAGCTGGCTCGACATGGCGCGCAGCACGCGCGGGTCGGCGTTGATCGGGCCCGGCCCCATCAGCAGGCGCTGCGGCGGGTTGATTTGCGGAAATTGAGCGATGTCCATCTTTGTGTCCTTAGGTTAATTGAGGCCGCGCACGGAAGAGATGAACTGTTTCAGTTCTGTGGTCTGCGGGTTAGCAAACAGCGTTTTGCTGTCGCCCTGCTCCCAGACTTTCCCCTGGTGCATAAACACCACGCGGTCGCCCACTTCGCGGGCAAAATTCATTTCATGGGTAACAAGTATCAGCGTCATCCCTTCGGCCGCCAGTTGCTCCAGCACTTTGAGCACTTCGCCCACCAGCTCCGGGTCAAGTGCGGAGGTGATCTCGTCACAGAGTAAAACTTTAGGCGACATCGCCAGGGCGCGGGCAATCGCCACGCGCTGCTGCTGGCCGCCGGAGAGGCTCGACGGGTAGTAATCCAGACGGTCACCGAGGCCGACTTTCTCCAGCATGCGCTGCGCCAGCTCGCGGCATTCGGCGGCGCTTTTTTTCAGCACACGACGCGGGGCCAGCATCACGTTTTCCAGCGCCGTCATGTGCGGGAACAGGTTGAAGCTCTGGAACACCATACCGACCGAGCGGCTGATTTCACGCGCCTGGGAATCCCGGTCGGTAATGGTCATGCCGCCGAGTTTGATGCTGCCGTCCTGATACCCTTCCAGACCGTTGATGCAGCGCAGCAACGTGCTTTTCCCCGACCCGCTGCGCCCGATAATCGAAATGACCTGGCCCATGTCGATATCCAGATCGACCCCCTTGAGCACATGGTTATCGCCGTAGTACTTCTGCACCTGATTAATGGTGATGAGAGGCATTGAATTTCGTCTCCAGATAGCGGCTGTAGCGGGACAGCGGATAACACAGAATAAAGTAGCCCAGCGCCACCAGCGCAAAGACCTTAAACGGCTGGTACGTGACGTTAGTCAGCATCGTCCCGGCCTTGGTCAGCTCGATAAAGCCGATAATCGACGCCAGCGCAGTACCTTTGATCACCTGCACGGCAAAACCGACCGTTGGGGCGATGCCGATACGTAGCGCCTGCGGGGCGACCACGCGAAACAGCGTCTGGCCAAACGTCAGCCCGAGACAGCGCGACGCTTCCCACTGTCCTTTTGGCAGGGCACGAATGCTGCCAAACCAGATATCGAGCAAAAAGGCACTGGTGTAGAACGTCAGCGCCAGCGAGGCGGCGGTCCACGGCGAAACGTCGATGCCGAACAGCGCCACGCCAAAGAAGGCCAGGAATAGCTGCATTAGCAGCGGCGTGCCCTGAAACAGCTCGATATAGCCGCGGATGATGCGCTTCACCGTGCGTCCACCCGTGAGGCGCAGCAGCAGGAGCGGCAGCGTCACAACCGCCCCGCCGATAAACGCCACCAGCGACAGCAGCACCGTCCAGCGCCCGGCCAGCAGCAGGTTGCGAATAATGTCCCAGTCGGTAAAGGTGGTCATCATGCCTGCACCCCCAGCCATTTCCGTCCTGCCGCCATCATCAGCTGGCGCAGGGTAATCGACAGCGCTAAGTAAATGCCGGTTGTCACCAGGTAAACCTCAAAGCTCAAAAACGTTCGGGACTGGATGAGGTTGGCGGCGAAGGTCAGCTCTTCATACGAGACCTGCGACACCACCGACGAGCCGAGCATTACGATAATGCACTGGCTCACCAGCGCCGGGTAAATGCGCTGCAGCGAAGGCGGCAGCACCACGCGAATAAAGGTCTGCAGGCGGGTGAGCCCCAGCACGCGTCCGGCCTCCCACTGCCCTTTCGGCGTGACCTGAATGCCTGCCCGGATAATCTCGGTGCTGTACGCCCCCAGATTCACCACCATCGCCAGCAGTGCCGCTTCCCCGGCTGTCATTTTCAGCCCCAGATTAGGCAGGCCGAAAACGATAAAAAACAGCTGTACCACAAACGGCGTGTTACGAATAATCTCCACGTAACCGCCCCAGATCCGGCTGAACCACGTAGCCCGCCCGCTGCGAATGGCCGCCCCAAAAATACCGATTGCCAGGCCGCCGAAAGTTGCCATAACGGTCAGTTGAATGGTGACCCACAACCCCGCCAGCAACTCCGGCCAGTGTGGCCAGAGTTCGGAGAAATGAAGTTGCTCTGTCATCGGCTCAGACGCCAAGGTTTGCCGGCAGCGGAGCTTTCAGCCATTGCTCAGACAGGCCGTTCAGCGTGCCGTCTTTGATGCCTTGTTCAATCAACGCATCCACTTTTGCTTTCAGCGCCGGTTCATTCTTTTTCAGCCCAATAAAGCACGGTGAGTCCTTCAGCATAAAGCTCGGTACCGGGGCTTTAGCCGCGTTCTGGCGGGAAATGGCCGCCACCACCAGGTTGCCGGTGGCCACATACTGTACCTGCCCGGAAAGGTAGGCAGACAGCGTGGTGTTGTTGTCTTCATAGCGTTTCACGTCAGCGTCTTTCGGTGCCAGGCTGGTCAGCACCATGTCCTCCACCGCCCCGCGCGTCACGCCGATGGTTTTTCCGCTCAGCGCGGCGGCATCTTTCAGCTCTGCCCCTTTCGGGCCAAACACGCCGAGGAAGAACGGTGCGTAGGCGCGGCTAAAATCGATAACCTTCTCGCGCTCCGGGTTTTTACCGAGGCTTGAAATGACCAGATCCACCTTATCGGTTTGCAGGTACGGCACGCGGTTGGCGCTGGTCACGGGTACCAGCTGTAGCTTGAGCTTCATCTGTTTAGCCAGATAACGCGCCATGTCGATGTCATACCCCTGCGGCTGCAGATCGGTCCCCACCGAGCCAAACGGCGGGAAATCCTGCGGAACGGCGATGCGGATGGTGCCGCGTTTCTCAATATCCTGAAGCTGGTCCGCCTTTGCGGGCAGTTGTGTGAAGAGACATACGGCCCCGGTCAGTGCAATCAACAGTTTTTTCATGGTGCTTCCCCGTAACGTTAACATGAAACAAAAGATTCTTTGAATGTGATTTTGCAACTAATGTGCCAGATAAGGCGAAGCGGAAAATATTCTTGTAAAGCCATATAAAACGCAGGCGGGTCGAAAAAACGCGTGTTTTCCCGACCCGCCATATGCACCATTTAGATGCAAAGCACCAGCCTGATGCCCCATTATCGTTGTTCGAGTTCGTCCAGTTGCTGGTAGAGGGAGGCAATCTCGTGAATGCGCGGACGGCCTTTATCGAGAATCTCATGCAGGAAGGCATTCGCCAGCAGGTTGATCAGGCTGTTGACCGAGGAGTAGCTGTCATAGGCCGAAACGCTGTCCAGCGGGGCGCAAAGCTGCCAGCTCGCCAGCGGAAACAGGCTGTGCGCCTGCGGCTCGCACATCAGCAGCACCGGAATTCCGCTTTGCTGAAGCTGCTGCATCAGCGGGCGGACAATACGCGGGCGACGGCGAAAAGCCATCATGATAACCAGGTCGTCAGCGGTTAAATCTACCAGCTCCTCGCTCAGGCTCTGCCCGGGCTGCGGCAGCACCAGCACCTGTCCGCGCGCCTGCAGCAGCTGCTGGCGGAGATGCAAGGCTGCCGGATAGGCGTTACGCATACCAATAATGATAATGCGCCGCGCTTTCACCATGCAGGCCATCGCCTCGGCAAACTGCTGCGCGTCGAGGGCATTGACCCACTGGGTCAGGTTCGCCATCTCCTGTTTATAGTGACGTGCCAGCAGCGTATTACCCTGCACCGCGTCACGGTTATCGGTAAGCGGCATCCCGCTCTGGCGCAGCGTGCGCAGTTCGTCGCGCATGTCCTTATATTTCTCATAGCCAAGACGCTTAAACAGGCGACTCACGGTGGCTTTCGACACCCCGCTGAGCTGCGCCAGCTCGGCGCTGTTGTAGCTAATCAGGTCGTCAAAGTGATCGAAAATAAAATCCGCCACCCGCTGCTCCTGCGGCGACAGTGACGGGTATTGTGCTTTCAGACGTTCATCCAGTTGTTCCATAGCGCCTCTGTAACTTTTGTTTCATCACATTTTGCCTTTGATTCTACCCTTCATTATACGTGCCAGTTTACTGAAACTTTTCTTTCAGAACTGGAACAGCTTTTGCAGCACCTTGTGACTTTCAGAGTTACGAGGACGCTTCATGCAAAGTAATGTCTCCACGCACGGCATGGCCGTTGCACCCCACCATCTTGCCAGCCAGAGCGCGCTGGCAGTACTGCGCGAAGGCGGCAGCGCGATAGAAGCGATGGTCGCAGCGGCAGCCACCGTTGCCGTGGTTTACCCGCACATGAACGGGCTGGGTGGCGATGGCTTCTGGCTTATCGTGCCGCCTGAAGGCGATCCGATCGCCATTGACGCCAGCGGTGCGGCGGGTTCGCTGGCAACGCTCGCCGCCTACGACGGGCTGGCACATATTCCCCATCGCGGACCTCAGGCGGCGCTGACCGTCGCCGGAACGGTCAGCGGCTGGGACGAGGCGCTTAAGGTCTCGCGCGAGATGACCGGCAAGGCGCTGCCGCTGGCTCGCCTGCTGGCCGACGCCATTGATTACGCGCAGAATGGCACGCCGGTCACTGCCTCTCAGGCCTGCGCCACGGCCAGTAAATACGAGGAACTGAAAGAGATCCCAGGATTCGCGGAAACCTGGCTGGTGGACGGCAAACCGCCGCAGGTCGGGAGCCGTTTTTACCAGCCCGCCATGGCCACGACCCTGACGCGCCTGGTAGAGGACGGTCTGGACAGCTTTTACCGCGGCCCGCTGGCAGAGAGCCTGGCGCGGGGAATGGCGAAACTGGGTCTGCCCGTTACGCTGGCCGATTTACACGCGCATGCCGCCCGGCGCACCACGCCGCTGCGCTTGCAGCATCAGCAGGGAGAAGTCTTTAACCTCGCCCCGCCGACGCAGGGGCTGGTCTCGCTGGCAATACTCGGCATTACCGATCGCCTGAATATGGCGAAGGCCGACGACGCCGAAACCATTCACCGCATCGTTGAAGCCACCAAGCTGGCCTTTGGCCTGCGCGATGCCCACATCACCGACCCGCGCGAGCTGAAAACCGATATCCAGAGCCTGCTGGAACCCGCTGCCCTTCAGACGCTTGCCGGACACATTGACGACAGCCTCGCCGCACCGTGGGGCACCGGAAAAGGCCCCGGCGATACGGTGTGGATGGGCGTGATGGATAACAGCGGGCTTGCCGTGTCGTTTATCCAGAGTATTTATCACGAGTTCGGCAGCGGCGTGGTGCTACCCGATACCGGCATCGTCTGGCAGAACCGGGGCGCCTCTTTCAGCCTCGACCCCGATCATCTTCTGTCGCTTGCCCCTGGCAAACAGCCCTTCCATACCCTCAACCCGGCGGCGGCACGGCTGAACGACGGGCGCGTGATGGTCTACGGTTCGATGGGCGGTGACGGGCAACCACAAACCCAGGCCACGCTCTTTACCCGCTACGTCGTTCAGGGCGTTCCGCTGCAGGAGAGCATCTCCCGCCCGCGCTGGCTGTTGGGACGCACCTGGGGACAAACCTCGGACACGTTAAAACTGGAAGGCCGCTTCACTGCTGAGACGGTTTCTCAGCTCCGGACGCTGGGTCATGAGGTGGAAATATTCCCAGACTTCAGTGAAGCCATGGGCCACGCGGGCGCGATTGTCCGCCACCCGAACGGCCTGTTCGAAGGGGCATTTGACCCGCGCAGCAACGGCGCGGCTGCCGGATTCTGAGGAGAAAACAATGACGACACAACAACCCGACTGGCACGCGTATCTGGCGCAAATGGAAACCGTGCTCGGCGTGACGCTGGACGCCCCCCGTCGCGCCGAACTGCAATTGCAGTTCAGCCGCATTGCCGCCATGGCCGCGCCGCTGATGGCGCTGCCGCTCGACGACCGTCTGGAGATTGCAGGAGTGTATAAAGCATGACGCTACACGAGATGAGTATCAGCGCGATCCAGCAGGCCCTGAGCGCGGGCGAGCTGAGCGCGAGCGAGATTGCCCGCCAGACGCTTGAGGCAATTGCCCGCGTTAACCCGCAGATCAACGCCTGGACCGCCGTAACGGAAGAACGCATGCTGGCCGAGGCAGAAAATATAGACACCCTGCGCCGGGAAAAGCGACCATTGCCGCCGCTGGCAGGCGTGCCCTACGCGGTGAAAAACCTGTTTGACGTTGCCGGACACACCACGCTTGCCGGGGCGGAACTGTTCAGCCAGCGCCCTGCCGCTGCCGCAGACAGCTTTGCGGTACGTCAGTTGCGCAGTGCCGGCGGGTTGCTGACCGGGATGGTTAATATGGATGCCTACGCCTACGGCTTTACCACTGAAAATAGCCACTACGGCGCGACGCATAACCCGCACGATATGGCGCGCATTGCGGGGGGATCGTCCGGCGGATCTGCCGCCGCCGTTGCCGCCGGGCTGGTGCACTTTTCGCTCGGAACCGACACCAACGGCTCCATTCGCGTTCCGGCTTCCCTGTGCGGGATATATGGCCTGAAGCCCACTTTTGGCCGCTTATCGCGCTCCGGTAGCCATCCTTTTGTGGCAAGTCTGGACCATATCGGCCCGTTTGCCCGCCGCGTGAGCGATCTGGCGTCGGTATACGACGCGCTGCAAGGGCGGGATACCAGCGACGGTTTTCAGGCAGAAAGCTCGCGCGAACAGACGCGTCCCTTGCTCGATCGCGGGCTTGATGGTCTGCGCTGCGCCGTGCTTGGCGGCTATTTCACCACCTGGTGCGACGCGGACGCCCGCGACGCCGTAGCGCGGGTGGCAAAAGCGCTCGACGTGCAGGATGAACTGCATTTCCCGGATGCCGAACTGGCACGTTCCGCAGCGTTTATCATCAGCGCCTCCGAAGGAGGAAATCAGTACCTGCCCGCGCTTCGCGGCGAGCCTGAACGATTCGAACCACACTCGCGTGAGCGGCTGCTGGCCGGGGCGATGATCCCCTCCGCCTGGTACATCCAGGCCCAGCGTTTTCGCGCGCACGCCCGGCAGGCGTTCAAAACCTTATTCGCCCAGGCTGATATCCTTATCGCCCCGGCAACGCCACGCAGCGCCACGCTGATTGGCGAGCAATTCATGGAAATCAACGGTCAGCAGCTACCCGTTCGCGCCAGCATGGGGATGCTGACGCAGCCGATTTCGTTTCTGGGTTTACCCGTCACCACCGTTCCGCTACGCACCGCCGTAGGTGCGCCGATTGGCCTGCAGTTGATTGCCGCGCCGTTTAACGAGCAGGCCTGCCTGCGCGTGGCGCGGGTTCTGGAAGAGAGAGGAATAACCGATGCCCGTCCGGCGGAGAGTGCAGCATGATGAATCACGATGACATTAACCTCCCGTGGGTGGTTACAGAGGTGACGGCCGCGTTTTACCGCTATGAAGACGCGCTGGTGAGCAACAACATTGCGGTGCTGGACGAGCTGTTCTGGCACGATAAAAACACCGTGCGGCTGGGCGCCGGAGAAAACCTGTACGGCATTGAGGAAATCCGCGCCTTTCGCGCGGCACGTCCGTCCGCCGGGTTGCAGCGGACGTTGCGTCGCACCTTGATCACCACCTTCGGTGAAGATTACGCCGTGTGCAGCACCGAGTTTACCCGCGAAGGCACAGAACGCATTGGACGCCAGCAGCAGACGTGGGTGCGGTTTGCGTGTGGGTGGCGGATCGTGGCGGCACAGGTGAGTGTGATGTCGTAAGATAGCTGGCCGGGTAAGGCGTAACCGCCACCCGGCTAAACACGACACATTACTTCTGAAACGGATGCACTTCCCGCCAGTGGTCGGCAATCTGCTGACGGGTACAGACCCACACCCGCTCATGCTGCTGCACATAATCAAGAAAGCGCTGCAACGCGCGAAAACGCCCCGGACGCCCCAGCAGGCGGCAGTGCATGCCGATAGACATCATCTTCGGCGCGCTTTCTCCCTCTTCATACAGCACATCAAAGCTGTCCTTCAGATACGTATAAAACTGCTCGGCGGTGTTAAACCCCTGCGCGGTCGCGAAGCGCATGTCGTTCGCATCCAGCGTGTATGGCACAATCAGGTGTGGTTTACGGGTACCGTCGCCGCACGCCACTTCCGTCCAGAAGGGTAAATCATCGCCATAGTAGTCGCTGTCGTAGTCAAAACCACCGTGCTCCACCACCAGCTGACGCGTGTTAGGGCTGTCGCGTCCGGTGTACCAGCCGGTCGGCGGCTTGCCAAACAGATCGGTCAGCACATGCACCGCTTTCTGCAGATGTTCACGCTCCTGGCTGATGTCCATATTCTGATAATGGATCCAGCGCCAGCCGTGACTGACCACGTCGTAATCCGCCGCTTTGATCGCCTCAACGATCTCCGGGTGACGCGCCAGCGCCATCGCCACGCCAAAGACCGTCAGCGGCAGACCGCGCTTTTGAAATTCATTGTGGATCCGCCAGAACCCGGCGCGGCTGCCGTATTCGTAGAGGGAGTCCATGGACATATGTTTATCGGGGTAGCTGGCTGCACCGATGATATCCGACAGGAATTGCTCTGAACCGGCATCGCCGTGCAGAACGTGGTTTTCCGCCCCTTCTTCATAATTGAGCACAAACTGCACGGCGATGCGCGCCTGATTCGGCCACTGCGCGTGCGGCGGAGTACCTGCGTAGCCACGCAGATCCCGCGGGTAATCCTGTTCAAAAAGCCCCATTGCCACCCCCCAAAATTAAAATGGATTTAATGCCTGAAACTGCCCGCTTAACGCTTTTTTCTCCGGGAACGCCAGGTCCCCATGCTTGCTGGTCGATAACCCCAACGCTACCAGCGACTCCACCATTTTTACCGCCGCGCTGACGCCGTCGATGACCGGCACACGCAGCTCGCGCGTCAGCTCCTGCGCCAGCGTCGCCATACCTCCGCAGCCCAGCACAATGGCCCCGCAGCCATCTTCTTTCAGTGCCTGTATACAACGCGTGCGTACTTTTTCCTGCGCCAGACCGCTGCCGTCTTCCAGCGCCAGCACCGGGAGCTCGATGGCGTGCAGGGCTGCACAATGATCCTGAAAGCCATACTGGTGCAGCAGGTGACGGGCGATGATCAGCGTGCGCGGCAGCGTGGTGACAATAGAAAAGCGTGTCGCCACCAGCGTGGCCATATGCATGGCGGCTTCAGCAATACCGACAACCGGCCCCTGCGCCAGCTCGCGCGCCGCCAGCAGGCCCGGATCGCCAAAGCAGGCAATTACGTGACCCGATACGCCCTGCTCTCTGCCTTTTTTGATCTGCTCAAGGACACCAACGGCGGCAATGGCCTCATCAAAATGGCCTTCTATCGACGGCACGCCTGCAGTCGGACAGACCGCGAGGATCTCCGTACCCGGCGACGCCACCGCCCGGGCCGCCGCGCCGATGGTTTCCGTCATCGCGAGGCTGGTGTTGGGGTTGATCACTTGTATACAGACAGACATTACGACTCCTTGTGGCCGGCAAACAGCCGGGCAAAATCAGGCAGGCACTCGCCCGCCCGCTCGAAGCAGAGGCTGGCGACGATATGTTCAAAATGGTGCATCAGGGCATCGCTTAGCGGCTGGAGCGCTTTCTGGCGCAGCAGCTCCACAAGCTGTTCGTGATCGTTGCAGCGGCAACCCTGACGCCACGGAGCTCCCCAGGTGGCAATCACCAGCGAGGAGCGCTGGCTCAGGCTGGTCACCATCTTCGTCAGCACCTGGTTTCCGGAAATAGCCTGCAGCTGAATGTGAAAATTGGCGGAATGGCGGATTGCCGCCGGGCCGTCGTACGCCTCGTGCGCCTGCTGCTCCTGACGAATAATGGCTTCCAGTGCTGCCAGATGTGGCGGCTGGCAGTGGGCAAGTACATCCGGCAGGTTGGCAACCTCCAGCAGAGCACGTGTGCGAAAGATATGTTGCGCCTCTTCTACTGTCGGGCTGGCGACATGTGCACCACGTTTGGGCGTTAACGTGACCATTTGCACAGCCGCGAGTCGTTGCAGCACCTTGCGGATGCCCGTGCGGCTCACGCCGAAGACCTCGGCCAGCGCTTCTTCCGGCAACTTACTCCCCGGCAGTAGCTGATGTTCGACAATCGCAGTCATCAACGCCTGAAAGATGGATTCGTCTTTGTCCTGCAGGTCTGGCGCGGCGTGCAGACTGTTTACGTTGTTCATTACCCACTCCACTTTTTACTTTCCGATATCGAATCGTATACATAAAAATAAAATATTGCATACAAGATTTATTATTTTGGCCTGGATCCTGCAACACCCGTTGCACTCCCACTTAACGGGTTTTCATTCACAGGAGCAGGTTTCATGCCAAACAGACAAAATACGCAGCAAGGTACGGCCGCTGATTCCGGTGCGGTTTACAGCCCACGGCTTTGCAATGAGGATCTGGCACCGACGCGTGACCAGAACTGGAGCTGGTACAACATCTTTTCTTTCTGGATGTCCGACGTTCACAGCATGGGGGGTTATGTAGTTGCCGCGAGCTTCTTTACGCTCGGGCTGGCAAGCTGGCAGGTGTTGCTCTGCCTGCTGGTGGGGATTTGCATTGTGCAGCTGTGCGCCAACCTGGTGGCCAAACCGAGCCAGATGGCGGGTGTGCCCTATGCGGTGATCAGCCGTCAGGCATTTGGCGTCTTCGGGGCGAACATTCCGGCGGTGATCCGCGGGCTTATCGCCTTCGCGTGGTACGGCATTCAGACCTATCTGGCCGCCAACGCCCTGATGCTGGTGGCGCTGAAGTTCTGGCCATCGCTCTCTTCGCTCACCACCGACGCGTTCCTCGGGTTGTCGCACCTGGGCTGGATCTGCTTTGCCATTATGTGGGTATTGCAGGCGATGGTCTTCTGGCACGGCATGAGCGCCATCAAGCGCTTTATTGATATTGCCGGTCCGGCGGTGTACGTGGTGATGCTGGCGCTGGCGGGCTGGATTGTATACAAGACCGGGTTCGACGGGATCTCCTTTACCCTTGCCAGTAAATCCCTGAGCGCGGGTGAGCAGACCTGGCAGATGATCACGGCGACCGCGCTGGTGGTCTCTTACTTCTCCGGCCCGCTGCTCAACTTTGGTGATTTCTCGCGTTACGGCAAAAGCATGGGTGAAATTCGCCGTGGAAACCGCTGGGGACTGCCGTTTAACTTCCTGCTGTTCTCCATCGTTACCGTGGTGATTGTCTCCGGCACCCAGTCGCTGTTTGGCCGCATGATCACCGACCCAATTGAAACCGTCAGCCGCGTGGGCAACGATCTGGCCGTGGCAATTGGTCTGCTGACGATGATCACCGCCACCATCGGGATCAACATCGTGGCGAACTTTGTCTCCCCGGCGTTTGATTTCTCTAACTGCTCGCCGCAGAAAATCAGCTTCCGCACCGGGGGGATGATTGCCGCCGTTGGTTCGATTCTGCTCACCCCGTGGAACCTGTTCAACTCTCCGGAGCTTATCCACTACACCCTGGACGTGCTCGGGGCGTTTATCGGCCCACTGTTTGGTATTCTGATTGCGGACTTCTACCTGATTAAGCGCGGGAAAGTCTCTGTGGACGATCTGTTTGACGACACGCCAAAAGGCAAATACTGGTATCGCAACGGCTTTAACCCGAAAGCCATCGCTGCGCTGCTTCCGTCCGTTGGCATAGGGCTGGTGATAAGCTTCATCCCGACCCTGCACGAAGTGGCGAACTTTAGCTGGTTTATCGGCGTCTTCCTCGGTGGCGTGACCTACCGCTGGCTGGCACGGGAAGAGCGCGAAGTGGCTGCTGCCCCGCAATTTAACTCCCGCGTGGCGACGCAAAAAGAGTAACCCTTCCTTCTGGCCGCAGGTTTCCTGCGGCCTTCCTCAAGCTGGCACCCTTTTTGCTCATTCTCATGACTCCGCTACGCAAACATAAAGGCAGGAACCATGATGGAATACCAGACAGCGATCCGCGGTGCATTTTTTGATATTGCCCAGGTCTGCGACAGTGCAGACGCTATCGCCCAACACGCACGCTATCTTGAGGACGGACTGCTGTTCATACAGAACGGTAAAATTCAGGCGCAAATGGCGTGGCAGGATGGCGAGCAGTATCTTGATCCTCACAAAGGCTACACCGACCTGCGCGGCAAACTGCTGATGCCCGGTTTTGTCGATACCCACGTCCATTATCCGCAAACGGAGATGATCGGTGCGTTTGGCGAGCAGCTACTGGAGTGGCTGACCACCTATACGTTCCCGGTGGAGAGCCAGTTTTCCGATGAGGTGTATGCGAAAGAGATTGCCGAATTTTTCATTAACCAGCTGGTGAGCCATGGCACCACTACCGCGCTGGTGTTTTGTACGCTGCATCCCGAATCGGTCGAGGCGCTGTTTACCGAAGCCCTGCGCCTCAACATGCGCCTTATCGCCGGCAAGGTGATGATGGACAGGAACACCCCGGACTATCTCAGCGAAGACGCGAAACAGAGCTACCGGCAGACGCGTGAGCTGATCCAGCGCTGGCACCACCGGGGACGGTTGGGGTATGCCATTACCCCGCGTTTTGCACCGACGTCTTCACCCGAGCTGCTCGCGGCGGTGAGTTTACTCAGAGAAGAGTTTCCGGATACGTGGATGCAGACCCATCTCAGCGAAAACCCGAATGAAGTGGCCTGGGTGGGCGATCTCTGGCCAGAGCACGAACGTTATCTGGACGTGTATCACCACTACGGCCTGACCGGCGAGCGCAGCGTGTTTGCCCACGGGATCCATCTGCATGAGAGCGAATGGCGCTGCCTGCATGAGACCGGCTCCGCTGTCGCATTTTGCCCCACCTCCAATCTGTTTCTCGGTAGCGGGCTGTTTCGCCTGCCCGCCTGTTGGCAGCACAAGGTGCGGATGGGCATCGGCACTGACGTAGGCGCAGGCACCACCTTCAGCATGCTGCGCACCCTGGGGGAAGCCTACAAAGTCGGTCAATTGCAGAGCTACCGCCTGCGCGCCAGCGAAGCGTTTTATCACGCCACGCTGGGTGGCGCGCACGCGCTCAGGCTGGACGACAAGATTGGCAACTTCACACCGGGTAAAGAAGCCGATTTCATCGTGATTGACCCTGACGTGACGCCGTTACAACGCCTGCGCAATCGTCGCTGCAAAGATATCTACGAGCAGCTTTTCGTGCTGATGACTCTGGGCGACGAGCGCAATATCAGCGAGACCTGGGTCAACGGCGAGCGGGTCTGGTCAACTGCCCCGGTAGGTTGACCACCCACCGGGCGCAATCACAAACGGCAGATGGAAGTGCTCCTCTGCCGTTCCTCCCGTCACAAAATCAATTTGCGCACAGGGATAGAGGGTGTCGCGGCCAGTTTCGCGAAACCATTCACCGATCTCCGCCACCAGCCGATAGCGGCCTGCGGGCAGAAAGGGAACGAACGTGGTAATGCGCCCCTGCGCGTTGGTCACGTCCGTAGCCAGCGTTTTTCCTTCCTGTTGCAGATAAACCGTCACCCCCTGTGCCGGTTTTCCCGTCGAAATATCCAGAATATGCGTACTTAAGGTGCTCATTCGTTTATGACTCCTTCCAGCCGTAGTAGCGTAATGTCCCGCAGCTGTTCCAGCGCGGCACGGACTTCCTGCGCATCGCTGTTCTCCAGCCGCGCGTGCAGCGCCTGTAAAATGTCCTCTCCGCTGCGGCCTTTGGCGCGGATCAGAAATACGCGTCCGAAACGGGCTTCATAACGGGCATTACCTTCGCGCAATGCCTGCGCAAGGGTTGCGTCGCGGTCATTCACCGCCCCCTGCTCCTGACGGGACAGCGCTGCCTCGGCCTGTGAACCGGTTAGTTTTTCCCCGATGCGCGGATGCGCGCTCAGGGCTTGCGCTAACGCCGCATCATCCCAGGTTTGCGCCTGTGCCGTGGCCGCGTTGAACAATGCCCCCCGGCTCGGGTAAGGCCGCCCGCGAACCAGCGCCTCGGCCCAGGCAGGAATGGCTACGCAGGGGCGTAGCAGCGCAAGAGCATCTTTGTCAGGAAGATGATTGAAGTCGTGCAGTGCGATCATAGTGGCTCCTTTATCACAATCCTTCTGGCTGTTGCACAAATCGCGCCACTTTTACCGCGCCAGCGCACCTTAGCAGTGCAACGTCACCTCTCACAATGCCCTTTTCGCCGCTCTGCAGCCTGGTACGCAAATTGCTCACTCTCATTACACCCTGCAAAAGGAGAGAAGCATGAGAGCAATCGTCATTGGCGCGGGTATTGGCGGCCTGAGCGCCGCCGTCGCGCTGAAGAAAGCGGGCATCGACTGTACCGTGTTTGAAGCCGTAAAAGAGATCAGGCCCGTCGGGGCGGCCATCTCCATCTGGCCTAATGGGGTGAAATGTATGCAGCACCTCGGCATGGGCGACATCATCGAGACTTACGGCGGTCCGATGCGTTTTATGGCCTACAAGGATTACCGACGCGGCGAGACCCTGACCCGCTTTAGCCTTGCCCCGCTGGTTGAGCGTACCGGAGGGCGTCCCTGCCCCGTCTCGCGCGCTGAACTCCAGCGCGAAATGCTGGACTTCTGGGGGCGCGACAAGGTTCAGTTTGGCAAGCGCGTCGAACATGTCAGTGAAGATGACGCTGGCGTCACGGTGACCTTCACCGATGGCACTACCGCAACCGGGGATTTCCTGATTGCCGCCGACGGCAGCCACTCGGCGGTTCGTCCGTACGTGCTGGGATATACGCCCGAGCGCCGCTATGCGGGCTACGTTAACTGGAACGGGCTGGTGAAGATTGATGAAGAGATAGCTCCCGCTCACCAGTGGACAACCTTCGTGGGCGAAGGCAAACGCGTGTCGCTGATGCCCGTCTCCGGCGGTCGTTTCTACTTCTTTTTTGATGTTCCGCTTCCCCTCGGGCTGGCAGAAGATCGCACGACGGTGCGGGCCGATCTCACCGGTTACTTCCGCGGCTGGGCGCCGCCGGTGCAGAAGCTCATCGCGGCGCTGGAACCTGAAACGACCAACCGCATCGAAATTCACGATATCGAACCGTTCGACAGCCTGGTACGCGGCAAGGTGGCGCTGCTCGGCGATGCCGGGCACAGCACCACGCCGGATATCGGCCAGGGCGGTTGCGCCGCCATGGAGGATGCGGTGGTGCTCGGGGACTGTCTGCGTGAAAACCATAACATCATGCTGGCACTGCGACAGTACGAAGCGCTGCGCTGCGACCGGGTTCGCGACCTGGTGCTAAAAGCCCGCAAACGCTGCGACGTCACCCACGGGAAAGATATGGCGCTGACGCAGGCCTGGTATCAGGAGCTCAAAGAGGAGACCGGAGAGCGCATCATCAAGGGTCTGTGCGACACCATTCAGGGCGGACCATTAGGCTGAACACAAGAGGGATAACGATGAAAAGAGAACCGACTCCACCCGCCCATTGTACCTTTGAGCCTGAGGACTGGCTGCGCCTGGCGAAATGCTGGCACCCCGTCGCCCGAGCCTGCGACGTCGGCCCGGCACCGGTCAAAGCGACCCTGCTCGATGAACAGCTGGTGATTTACCGGATCCACGATCGGGTCGTGGTCGCCCGTGACGTTTGTCCTCACCGTGGCGTACCGCTGACGCTCGGCTTTCACGACGAGCACGGGATCATCTGCCCTTACCACGGTTTACGCTTTGGGGAAGACGGGCGCTGTAACCGCATTCCGTCCAGCCCCGACCAACCCGTTCCGGCGAAGCTGAACCTGATTAACTACGCCGTGGAGGAGCGCTTTGGGTTGATCTGGACCTGCCTGGCGTTTGACCCGGACAATCCTGCGCCGCTGCCCACCATGCCGCACTGGGATGACGACGGATTTCAGCAGATCAACTGCCCGGCGTTTGAGGTGAACGGCTTCGCCGGACGACAGGTGGAGGGCTTTCTGGACGTGGCGCACTTTGCGTGGATCCACACCGATACCTTTGCCGATCCCAATAATCAGCTTGTACCCGCCTATCAGCCGCAGGAGACGCCGTTCGGATTCGTGGCGGATTACTGGAGTTCAGTCAGTAACTATCCCGCCAGCTCGGACGTGCAGGCGCCGGAAGGGTTTCAGTGGCTACGCCATTTTGAAATGCATCTGCCGTTTACCGCCACCCTGACGATTCATTTTCCGGGAGAATCGAGGCTGGTGATCATGAATGCCGCGTCGCCCGTGTCATCACGCGTCACCCGCATGTTCGCCCCTATCGCGCGTAATTTTGACCTGCATATTCCGGTGGAAGATGTGCATGCCTTCAATCTGCGCATTTTTGAAGAGGATCGTTTGATGGTCGAAACCCAGCGCCCGGAAAGCCTGCCGCTGGACCTGACGCTGGAAGCCCATATTCCCGCAGATAAAAGCTCAATTGCCTACCGCCGTGGACTGAAAAAAATGGGCTTTGGCGAATTTTTCCTGGTATGACGGAGGCCGATATGTTGAGCGTGATTGTTGACGGGATATGGCGTGAAGGGGATAAAAGTCTCGCCGTCCGGCTGATCGCTGAAAACGGTGAAGCGCTGCCGGCATGGCAGCCCGGGGCGCATATTGACGTGCACCTGCCCTGCGGGGTGGTGCGCCAGTATTCCCTGACCGGGTCATGTCAGGACGAGAGCTATCTTATCTGCGTGGGCCGGGAAACCGCCTCGCGCGGCGGGTCGCGCTATGTGCACGATACGCTGCGTCCCGGACAGAAATTATTGATCTCTGCCCCACGCAACCTGTTTCCGCTTCTTCCGGCAGAACGGGTTTTGCTGCTGGCGGCGGGCATTGGCATTACGCCGCTGTATGCGATGGCCCTGCAGCTGAAGGCGGCCGGAATGCCATTTACGCTGCACTATTACGTCAGAAACCGCGAAAGCGCGGCGTTTGCGCGCGAACTCTCGCCGTTTGCTGAGTGCATCATTCATACCGCCAGCCCGCGCACAGCGCTGGCAGAGCATCTCCCGGCGGCTGAGGCGGGACTTCACGCCTGGATCTGCGGTCCGGCAGGATTCATGGAAAAAGTGCGGGAGGTCGCGACGGCGAAGGGTTGGGAGGACGCCCAACTTCACAGCGAGGCGTTCCAGCCTGTTGCCCCTCTCTCCTGCGGTGAAACGGGTGAGATTTTTACGGTCAAACTGGCCTCCACCGGCGAGCGCTGGCCGGTGCCAGCGGATAAAACTATCGCCCAGGTGTTACAGGCAAACGGCGTGGACGTGCCGCTGTCCTGTGAAATGGGGATCTGTGGGGCCTGCCTGACGCCGGTGATCGACGGCGTGGTGGATCACCGGGATAGCGTGCAGTCGGAAGCGGAAAAAAGCGCGGTAAATCAGCATGTGGCGCTGTGCTGTTCGCGGAGTCATTCCGGGGAGCTGGTGATCGGGTTGTAAAACGAAATAAATAGCCTCCGGCATAGCCGGAGGTTTTTCAAACAAGTTGTCCGGATAAGGGGTAATTAATATGACTGGCCTGCTCGCGCGCCAATGTCTCATCGCCCTGTAATCGCGCTGCCAGGGTAA
Source organism: Enterobacter sp. DVT3837 (assembly GCF_056238685.1). Classification (NCBI taxonomy): domain Bacteria; kingdom Pseudomonadati; phylum Pseudomonadota; class Gammaproteobacteria; order Enterobacterales; family Enterobacteriaceae; genus Enterobacter; species Enterobacter sp. DVT3837. Next base: position 1,460,144 of record NZ_JBWDLA010000002.1, read on the forward strand.
AGGCGAAATCAAATACGTTACCCAGCCCGCGGCCGCACAGCAGATTGCCGTCTTCCACCACGTCGGCATCAACGTACATGCCATCGCTGACGGTTTTCCAAAAATCGCCGGAACAGACATAGCGACGCCCCTTGAGCAGTCCGTTGCCGCTCAGCACGCGGGCGGCGGCGGAGCAAATCGGGCAGATATATTTGCCCGCTTCATCATGCCGCCGAATGAAGGCGATCGCCTCCGCGCTTTTCCTCATGTTAACGCCGCCTTCCGGGCCGCCCGGTAACACCACGGCGTCAAAGGTCTGATCAACGCAGGCCTTCAGGATGCTATCCGCCACCATCGAGATGGCGTGATAACTCACCACTTCGCGACTCTCGCCGCAGGCAATCGTCTGAACCGTAATATTCAGGCGGCGCAGGATATCGATAGTGACAATCGCTTCCCCCTCTTCAAAACCGGGGGCTAATAGCACGGCTACGCTTTTCATCTTGTTCTCCATGGCTTAAGGGTTACCAGTACGGATGCCAAATCTGTCGCAGCCGCGCCAGCAGCTCAAGATAGAAATAGTCCCCCCAGCTACAGCACTGATCGACGCCCTTACCGCTGCCCATATGATAAACCGAGTGCTGCAGCAGCCCTTCGGTCGGATCGTCGTCACGAGCAAGGTAGTTATCGGTCAGCGACAGCGCAATGCGCAGCGCCATCTCTTCATAATACGCACGGTTTGCGTCGAGCGTCGGCAGCGCCTTGACCAGCTCCAGCAGGCCGCAGGCGGCAATCGCCGCCGCTGAACTGTCGCGCACGGCGTCGGTACCGAGCAGGGCCAGATCCCAGTGGCAAACATCATCTTCCGGCAGACGGTTGAGGAAGTAATGCGCCAGGCTGCGTGACAGCTCAACCATCTGCTTATCGCCGGTATGCTGATAGCTGAGCAGAAAGCCGTAAATGCCCCACGCCTGGCCGCGCGACCAGCACGAGGTATCGCTGTAGCCCTGATGGGTGTTGCCAAAGCGCGGCGCCCCCGTCTGCACATCCATATAGTAGGTGTGATACGTCGAGGCATCTTCACGCACGATATAGTTCGCGGCCTGTCCAGCGTGAGCCGTCGCCGCGTGCGCGTAGCGCGGATCCCCGGTCTGTTCGCTGGCCCAGTACAGCAGCGGCAGGTTCATATTACAGTCGATGATCATTCGCCCCTGCTGCTCCGGATCGTTTAAATCACCCCACGCCTGAATAATGTTGGCCGTCGGGTTAAAACGCTCCATCAGACGCTCGGCAGCCAGCAGCGCCGACTGGCGAGCGGCTTCGTTGCCGGTGAGCCGCCAGGCGCTGATGCAGGAGAGCGAATAGAGGAACCCGAGATCGTGCGTTGCGGTGTCGATACGCTGCTCAATGCGCCTGGCGAACGACGGTAAATAGCGCTCGGCAGCTTCGCGATAATGCGCTTTGCCGGTCATCTCCCAGGCCAGCCACAGCTGGCCTGGCCAAAAGCTGGTGGTCCACTCCACGTTATCGGTGCGCGGCCAGACCCCATTCTCACAGGCTTCGCCGGGGAACTTATCGCCGAAGGCGACAATATTGTTGTCGATCTTGCGCGTTACGCGGGTTAAGGCCGCTTCCAGCTTCTGGCTCAGCGCCAGGCGATCAACCTGATGCAGTTCGATTGGCCGCAGCGCTTCGGTGATAACAGATTTGGTCATAACAACTCCTGAACTAATGTTTGGCCGGTTCAACCGGGGCGGTCTCTAAAGCCGGAGCAAAGGGGCGTGAGGAATCGCGCGTCGACTGGCAGCGCGACAGCGTAAAGGCGGAAATCAGAGTAAATATCAGGGCGCAGCAGCCCATCAGCAGATAGGTATGCTCAAAGCCTATCCTGTCGTACAGGTAGCCGGCAGGCGGAGCAACCACAATCGAGCCAACGTAAATCATCGCCTGGTAGCCCAGCAGGTACATCGTGGCGTTAACCCGACGATGGAAATGTTCGGCGATGTATTTGAAGACCGATATCAGCAGCAGCGCGATCTCGACGCCATAAAACGGTTTGATGATGGAGATAACAATCGGGTCGCTGGTCAGTCCGGAGGCGATCAGCCGTGCTCCTACCACGCAGCCGCAGAACAGCAGGCCGCGCTTAGCGCCGTAGTGGTTCACCAGCCACGGGATAAACATCATCATCACGAACTCCATCCCCGACTGGACGGTGCTCAGGTAGCCGTACCAGGCATTTCCCTGCTCTTTGGTAGCGAAGAATGATACGAAGTAGCGCGGGAACTGCTGTTCGGCGATAAACATCATCCACGCCACCCCGGCGACGTAGAGGCTGAACATCCAGAATTTGCGGTTTTTCAGCAGCATCAACACATCGGCAAAAACGATCTTATTGGCGGAGATGACGCTGTTATTGCGCAGCTGCTCATCGCCGATTTTGAGGCTAATCAGCACCAGCAGCATCAGTACCGAGGTACCGCTGCTGAGCAGAAAGTTGGCCAGCGGCGTGAAGTTAAACAACAGCCCGGAGACCGAAGCCGCCATCGCCCAGCCCAGCGAACCCCACATTCTGATGCGGCCAAACTCCAGCCCGTACAGGCGGCTAAAGCGGTCGGCGTAAGATTCAGACGCCGCCACGCCGGCGTACCAGCCCAGGCTCAGATACAGCGCGCCGATGATAATCCCCGCCATCGCATGGCTTTGCAGCAGCGGCTGATACACCAGCGCAAAGAAAGGCGCCATCAGCGCAGAAATGGCGCAGACAAAATAGAGCAGCCACTTGCTCATGCCGATTTTGTCCATGATGTAGCCATACACCGGCTTCAGGACCACCGCGAAGACGCCATTGATGGCGAACACGCTGCCGATGGTGATGCTATCCAGGCCCACTTTCTGGCTCAGCCATAAGGCGTACAGGCCAAAGCTGGATGACCACGTGAAGAAGTAAAGGAAAACAAAGGTACTCATTTTGTACTGTGCGGCGCGTACGGACGATGATGTGCTCATAGCGATGCCTCCTCGGCCAGAACGAGCGTCATTTCTTGTCGTGCCGTCACGAAGCGTACCGCATCATCGCTAATGATGGCCTGTGGACAGCGTTGCGGATCGAAGTCGGCGGCATTTCCCGCCCACACCGCGCTTATCAACACATGCTTACCGGGGTCGAGTTCGCCGCGCAGCAGCGGCACCGCCGCGCGCTCGGCGAACAACAGATTACTGTTTGGCGGCGTCAACACCGTCTCGCCGCGGCGGGCGTGCGGATGCAGACAGAAAATGGCTGATACATCCTGGGGATTGCGTAACCAGCAGGCGTTGTCGCTCTCGTGTACCTGCGGCTGCGGGCGGTTCGCCAGGCTAAAGCCACCCTCCGCGCAATCCAGCGCGCGCCGGGTATTGATACGATGGACGCGCAGTTGCCAGTCGCCCAGCGCCAGCAGCCAGCTCTCAATCACCACATCGCGCCACGGCAGCCAGATGCTGTAAATGGTGCCGTCTGCGGTGACCACGTGCTGGCATTCGCGGCGGCCACGCCAGTAGTTATCTTTTTCGGCCAGCAGCAGCATCGAATCGGGCGCGGCGTGGTTCAGGCCGTAGCGCCCGCGTTCGATGGTGAAGCCAAAGCGGGTGGAATAGGCAAATTTGCAGTATTTCGCTTCGGTATTGACGAAGTTGTTTAGCTCCAGCTGGCCGGAAGTCAGCATCCACAAGTGATCGGCCTGACGCACCACCACCTGATCCGCGTGGGCTATCGTGTGCTGGACGGGCAACGGCGGCAGCGGCAGCTCAGCCGCCTGCCAGAAGGCATCGCCCTCTTCTAGTGCCAGCACCAGCAGGGTCTTCAGGCCCCAGTACGGCGAACCCGGCGCGTTGTAGTCTTCCGCCATCGCCAGGTTCGGGTAGCTGTAACCGACGCTGAGTACGCCGTCGCGGTCGAACATCGGCTGCTTCAGCCACCAGCGCAGATGGCGCAGAACGATGCCCTTAATCACCCCAGGCGAAAAGACCTCCAGCCCGGCGAAGGCCGCCGCACTCCAGAACGCCGCCTCGGCAAAGCGGTAGGTCAGGCTCCGGCCAAACGGGATCGCCGCGCCGTCTTCGGCGAAGAAATGGATGAAGTCAGAGGAGAAACGCGCGGCCCGGTGACGCAGCGTTGCACAACGCTTTGGATCGACATCGACCATGAGCTTCGCGTAAATCAGGCCATAGAAATGAAAGCCCATTGAGATATAATAGTCGCGCGGCCGCCCCGGACCATCCGCGTACCAGCCATCGCCGAGATAGTAGTGCTCCATGGCAGCAAAATGATTTTCAAGCACCTGCGAGTTGGCCGGCATGCCGCAATAATGGAAGCCGACCTGCACCAGAATAGGAAAGAAGTGCCAGTTGTTATCGGGGATATCCTGGGTCTCGCACTGCTTTAGCCAGCGCCATAAATTCTCTTTCTCGGTCTCAGAGAAGTGTGCCAGTACGGTATCGCCCGCCAGCGCCAGCAGCAGCCCGTAGGCCGCCATCTCGACGATTCGCTGATCGTAAGGCGCAACGTCGCCCCAGTAATCGGCATGTTGCGGATTGGTACCGTTTTTTATCGCCTGTAAATAAAAGGAGAAGTGTTGCGGCTCACTGCCGCCAGCCAACAACGGCGTCACGCCCCACAGGAGACGGGAAAACGTTTCCATACTCGCGACCTGCTGGCCGTAGTGAGCGGTAAAGTTCGCTAAATCAATGCGGCTGGCGTCGTTTTTAAAGTAAGGCGCCACTGCGTTTAGCATATCGTTAACCAGCCGTAGCACCTCTTCACGACTTGTCAGTGGATTATCCAGATTAATATTTTCAGGTTGCACAGGGTCCTCCCGCATTACACGAGGGTAGAGATAACTTATTGTTATTAGGCTTTTTAAAGCCACGAGTGCGACGTCTGGATGAAGAGTAACTGCTTTTATTCCCGGCACTGAGTGAGCAGACTCACAAAATTGAACCACCATTTCATTTTTGCTGGATTTTATCGATCGTGAGGAGGATAAATTACAAATGATGGCCTAAAAATTTAAATCTGTTGTCCTGGAGGTAAAATGGGTGAAACGCAGCTGCTGGAACGCATTACGCTCGATCGGCAGGCCATTTCTTTTAACCGCCTGTACGCCAGCAGCGCAATTTACTACCACTGGCATCAATGCGTTGAATTGCTCTACATTTCCAGCGGCTACGGCATCGTGGTGGTGGATAATCAGCACTACACCGCCCGTCCGGGGCGATTATTTATCTTCCCGCCCTTCCGTTTGCACAAAGTGCAGGTCGATCATAGCGATAAAAACCCCTATCACCGCACCACTATGCACATTGAGCAAGCGGTCGTCGAAAGTGCGCTTAGCGCCTTCCCGCGCCATCAGGCCAGGTTCGCCGCGCTGGCCGCCAGCAATCTGCCCGCGCAAATCTACGATCTCAGCGAGCACGCGGCGTTTATCGAGAGGATCCTTGAGCAGTTCCAGCGCCTGGAGGGCAACGAGCAGACCGAGGCCTGCGAGGTGGCATTTCTGGTGATGCAGCTCATGACATTTCTTCCCGAGCAACCTCAGCCCTACCCGCCGCGCCAGCAGACCGTCGCCTCGCGGATTATGAGCTGGATAGAAGCCCACTATGCCAGCAAGTTTTCGCTCGACCAGCTAGCGCACGACCTGGGGCTTTCGCGCAGCTATACCTCACGCATTTTCCGCCAGCAGACCGGGGGCAGCATCCACGAATATTTGCTGACCCGGCGGATAAAAAGCAGCTGCGATCTGTTACGGTACAGCGATGAGAGTATTGACACTATTGCCCTGGCCGTCGGGTTTAGCGAGGTGACCTATTTCATCACCTGCTTTAAAAAGATGATGCGTCAGACGCCACTGCAGTATCGACGTCGTATCCTCAGCACCAGAATGCCCTGTTAACGTGGTTTTGATGACTGGCCCAAAGCTGAACGCTTTCCGGCTACCTGCCGGGCTGGGGTTTCCTGTACACAAAAAAACCTGCGATACTGCTATCGCAGGTTTTTTGCCTTTCCGTCATGCCGGAACCGGCAACTCAATGCCGCTTTGCGCCAGTTGCCCCATCTCGCAGTACATTGCGCAGGCCGCACTGACGATAGACATTGCCAGCGCGGCACCGCTCCCTTCGCCAAGACGCATATCAAGATGGATAAACGGCGCCAGCCCAAGGTGCTCCAGCGCACGTCTGGCACCTTTTTCGGCGGAAAAATGAGAGGGAATACAGTAGCTCTTAACCTCTGGTGCAATCTGACAGGCGGCGATGGCCGCGGCATACGAGAGAAAACCGTCTAACACCACGGGCAATCCGCATGCGCCAGCGCCCAATATCACCCCGGTCATGCCCACCAGGTCATAGCCGCCGACTTTGGCCAGAACATCAACCGCATCGCGCGCATCCGGCTGGTTAATGCGTATCGCCTGACGGACAATGTTTTCCTTATGCTGCACCCGGTCCTGCGGCAAATTGGCCCCAATCCCCACCACATCATGCGGATCGCTATCGGTCAGCACGCTGATGATTGCCGAGGCCGGTGTCGTGTTGGCAATACCCAGCTCGCCAACGCCAAAGACGGAGATCCCCTCCAGAGCGCGTTGTTTAACGAGGCTGGCGCTCGCCAGCAGCAGGTGCTCGGCATCCTGACGGCTCATCGCCGGACCCTGAGCAATATTACCGCTGCCACGCGAGAGTTTAAGGCTGAGCATATTGTCGATAGGCTCACCGTCAATACCGATGTCAACGGGCAGCACCGACGTCTGGCTATTGCGGGCCAGCACGCACACCCCGGTCAACCCCTTTTGCATATTGACGGCCTGAAGCCAGGTCACCACTTTCGGCGTCACGGCCACACCTTCATCAAATACGCCATGGTCGGCGCACATGACGATAATCTCTTTTTGCAGATTATCGAGCCTGTCGAGTCCCCACATTCCCGAAAGCTGTATAGCCAGACTCTCCAGCCGACCGAGGCTGTTTGTCGGCTTTATTAAGCCATCGACATGCCGTGAGGCCGCCTGAATCTTCTGTTTATCAAGCGGTCTGATGGCCGCCGCCAGCTCCTTCACTGTCCCCATCCTCACACCCTCATTCCTCAGTTTGCCAAACGTTTCTGCCATTAAATACGCGTAACACCCAATGCCCGGCCCGATTTTCAACGACCGTGTAGGCATCGTGACTGAACGGGAAATGCCACATTGCCGCCACGGGCATCCCTAACCAGGTTGCCAGCAGCAGGCTCAGCACGCCCTGATGCGCCACAATAAGCGTGTCTTCGCGCTGCTGTAGTTGACTCATCTCATCCGCCGCCGCCCTGACGCGCGCGGCGAAATGCGGGAACGCCTCGCCACCGTCCGGCGTGGCGTTTTGCCAGTCATCCATCCAGCGCTGCCACGACGCGGAATATTCTTTTTCGATGTCACTGAAGTGCCGCATCTCCCATTCACCAAAATCCAGCTCATTAAGACGCGCATCAACATGGATATCATGGGCTGTCGGCACGATAAACCGCGCCGTTTGCTGCGAGCGCTGGAGCGCGCTGACGCGCGTGTGCCCGAACGCGACCCCGGACAGGTACCCGGCAACACGCTGGCTTTGCGCAATACCCTGCGGCGAGAGCGACAGATCGGTGCTCCCGTAAAACACGCCGCTGATGTTAGCGGTTGTTTGACCGTGTCGGACCAGAAAAATACGCATACATCAGACCCACAGAAGCGCCAGAAGGAAGGCCATTTCGCCGATCTCCTCCATCGCGCCAAGGGTATCCCCCGTCAGCCCGTTCAGTCGGCGGCTTAAAAAGATCTTTACCGCGTTGACGACAATCCAGGTGATGACGCTGGCGACAAGCCCCTGCATCCCCGCCAGCAGCCCCACGAGCGCCACGCCGATGCAGAGGGTGATGACCGTCTCTTTGCCGCTGATATGGCCGAGATAGGCGTTTGCCATTCCTGCACCTTCGCGCGCATAGTGCTGCCGGTACATGACCAACACCATTCCCGTTCGCCCGACGATCGGCGCGCACACCAGCAGCGCAAACAGGGTATTAACCGGAAGGTGAGCCAGGGAGATCGCCGCTGCGACCTTGATAAGGATGCAGAATACGATAGCCAGACCGCCGTAGGTCCCCAACCGGCTATCGCGCATAATCTCCAGCATCCGTTCGCGGGTGCGGGCAGAAAACACGCCATCACAAGTGTCCGCCAGACCGTCCAGATGAAACCCACCGGTCAGCAGCACCAGCGCCAGTACCCAGGCGACGGCACCGATATAAATCCCCCCGCCGGTCTGGCTCACCGCCAGATAGCCTAAGGCGGCCAAAACCCCAACGATCAGGCCCACCACGGGGAACCAGGGGACGCCACGGCCATACTGTGAAAATTCAACGCCGTCGCTCCATTTTTGCGGCACCGGAATGCGGGTAATAAATCCCAGCGTCGCCCACAACATTTTTAACGGCATTTAATCTTTACTCCAATTCCCGAGACAACCAGCCACACTTCCTGCGCCGCCTGCGCCAGCCTTTGGTTCGCGCGACCGGCAATATCAACAAAATGACGCGCCAGCCGATTCTCGGGCGTGATGCTCATGCCCAGCTCATTGGTCACAATATAAACCGGCCCCGCCGACTGCTGGCAGGCCGCAATCAGGTCGTCCACCTGCTGTTGCAGCACCGCCTCAAGCGCGGAAAAATCGAGGGTCTCCGGCGAAGCGCCGCCGCTGGCGTCATAGAGCAGGTTCGACAACAGGGTGGTGACGCATTCCAGAACCACGCCTTCGCCCGGCTGCACCTGATGGCGAATCACGTCGCCCAGATCGCGATACCCTTCCCAGGTTCGCCAGTGCGCAGGACGCTGTGCGCGGTGCTTGTCAACGCGCAGCGCCATCTCTTCATCGGTAATCACCGACGTCGCGATATACAGCACGCGCTCGCACTGCTGCGCCGCCAGCTGTTCGACGTGCGCACTTTTCCCGCTGCGCGCGCCTCCGGTGACTAAAATCATGCCCCCACCTCCTGATGCTCCTGCATTATTTGATAGATCTTTTTAATATCAATGTGTTCTCTCATCGCGCTGGCTAAGAGATCAAACTGTTGCGCTTTGTAGCCCGCGTAATCTACCGCAACGTCTAATGGCGCCAGTCCTTTGCGCTGGCGTAAGCCATCCACCATCGCGCGCGTGAAGGCATCGTTATCGAATAGCCCGTGGAGATACGTCCCTATCACCTGCCCGTCAGCGCTGATGGCGCCGTCCGCTATGCGCTCGCCCTCTTTTTCCAGAAACAGTGCCGGATAATCGTCGGCTGTCAGCCGGGTCTCTCCCATATGAATCTCATAGCCCTGCACCTTAATGCCCGCTGCCGACTTAAGCCACGCCGGGAGCGCCGACGCCATCTGCGCCGAAACCTGCGTCGTGGTTTTTCGCTGCGCGAAGCGGGTCATGGTATGGAGCAGACCCAGCCCTGGCTGGGTTCCCATACCAGATTCCACCTCATCGATGATGGTGTCGCCAAGCATCTGGTAGCCGCCGCAAATGCCCATGACGGGTACGTTCTGCTGGTGTGACTGGAGCACAGCGTGCGCCATACCGCTTTCCCGCAGCCAGGCCAGATCCCCCAGCGTATTTTTACTGCCGGGTAGAATCACGAGGTCAGCCCCCGCCAGCTCCTGGGGATAACGGACATAGCGCACGCGAACATCGGGCTGCGCCGCCAGCGCGTTAAAATCGGTGAAATTGGAGATATGCGGTACCTGCACCACGGCGATGTCGATATCGCGCTGCGCGGTTCGCAGGTATTTTCCCTTTTGCAGCGCCACGCCGTCTTCATCTTCCAGATCGACATCCAGCCACGGCATAACGCCCAGTACCGGCACGCCGGTCAGGTTTTCAATCTGCTCAATGCCCGAGTAAAGCAGCGCAACATCGCCACGAAATTTATTGATGATGACCCCTTTCACGCGCGCCCGCTCGTGGTCGTGCAGAAGCGCCAGCGTACCGTAGATGGCGGCAAATACGCCTCCTCTGTCAATGTCCGCTACGAGGATCACCGGGCACTGCGCCATTTCGGCCATGCCCATGTTGACGATATCGCGATCGCGCAGGTTGATCTCCGCCGGGCTGCCCGCACCTTCCAGCACCAGCACGTCATATTCCCCGGCCAGGCTGTTATAGACATCGCGGATCTGCTCCCGCAGGCGCGGTTTGTACTCGTGGTAGCTGACCGCGTCCATATCGGTCGCCACCTGCCCCATCAGCACCACCTGCGCTTTACGGTCGCTGGTTGGTTTTAACAATACCGGATTCATCCGTACGTCCGGCGTAATCCCCGCCGCCTGCGCCTGAAGGATCTGCGCGCGCCCCATCTCTTTTCCCTCCGGCGTGATTCCGGAATTGAGCGCCATATTCTGCGACTTAAACGGCGCGGTACGCAGGCCATCCTGATAGAAAATCCGGCACAGCCCCGCCACCAGGACGCTTTTGCCGACGTCAGAAGCGGTGCCCTGCAACATAATTGCCTGCGTCATGAGGCCTCCTTCATTACGTTTTTTTGTCGCATACGGCTGAAAAATTCATCTTCGGTTTTACACAACGGCAGGCCAAGCTGCGCGTGCAGTTTGACGAGCCAGGGCTGCGTTAATCCGGCCCGTTCCATCAGTTCGCCGCTGGCGAAGACCTCACCCGGTGCGCCGTGCGCCAGCACTTCTCCCTGGCGCAGCACGTAAACGGCATCGCTGACTTCGTAAATCAGGTCAATATCATGGCTGGAGATCACCACGTGGTTCCCCTGTGCCACAATGCGCCTGATGATCTCGATCATCTGCGAGCGTCCTGAAGGATCAAGCCCGGCCGTGGGCTCGTCCAGCAGAAGATAGCGCGCCCCCAGCACCAGCGCCCCGGCAATGGCGACCCGCTTCTTTTGTCCGTGGCTGAGGCACTGGATCGGCTGCTGGCGAAAACGTTGCGCGTCGACCAGCGTCAGCGCATCGTCGACGCGCCGCGCAATCTCCGGTTCCGCTACGCCCAGGTTACGCAGGCTGAAGGCGATGTCGCTATCGATATCGGTATAGAAGATCTGCTGATCGGGGTCCTGAAACACCGTTGCGACCTGTTGACGGAGCGCCAGCAGTCCACGCTTGCTGTAGTCCAGCGGCTTCCCCTGCCACAGCACCGCCCCCTGCTGCGGCTTCAGCAGACCGCTCAGGTTCATAAATAACGTCGACTTTCCGCAGCCATTGGCCCCCACAAGCCCGGTGACGGCATGCGTCGAAAAATCCAGCGTCAACCCTTTGAGTACATGCGTCTCCTGATAGCGAAACCAGAGATCGGCGGTGGTAAGCATGGTGCGATTCCTTACAGGGGAAAATCACCCTGGTAGAGTTTAATATCCAGCGTGGTCGCCATCTGCTGATAGCGAATCAGCACCCGGGTAAACAGCAAACCGACCAGCATCGCCAGCGAGCGATAACTTTTTGGCAGGCTACGATAGCCAAAACGCAGCGTCTGCGCGCGGTGAATCGCCAGCGCTTCGTCTAACAGAATAAAAATAAAGCGCCAGGTCAGCAGAATCTGCTCGGTAAGCAGGCGCGGCACGCGCGCCCGCTTAAGCAGCACAATCAGCTGCGGAAACGGCAGGTTCAGCACCAGCCAGAAGGTTGCCGCCAGCGCGGTAAGGCTGCGCCAGAAGGTTTCGTTAGCGGCGGTCAGCCCGGAAGCGGTTATCCCCAGCCAGTAGTGCCCCACCGGAACGCTCATCGCCAGCGTATGCGGATCACGGGTGACGCTAAAGAGGATCGTCAGTACCCCGACCAGCAGAAAGCCAAACGGCAGCGACATCCAGCGACACCAGCGCCAGAAGGTCATCCGCAGCAGCCAGCAGGTCAGTCCCGCCGTCAGCGCCAGGACGATCCCCTGCCCCAGCGGCGGCAGCGCAAACGCCAGAGTCATCAGCGCCAGCCAGAGCAGAAACTTGCGTTCCGGCGCAACCTGAGCCCAACGGCTCTGGTAGCTCAGCCTGTCAAGCCCGGTCATCACGGCGCTGTCTGCCTTTGGTGTAGCCCAAAATATAGAAAATCACCGCTGCGCCAATAGATCCCTGGAGCGTAAACAGCAGACTTTCAATTTCGCCGCTGGCGGGTTCATAGAGCGGCGTGAACCATGGCGTGTAATGAGGTGCCACAACCTGGATTTGATTTTCGGCTTCACCATCCGAGCCACCAAATTCGCCACCGTGATCGATAAAAAATGGCATTACGATCAGGGCGAGCACCATCGCCAACAGCATCAGCGTCTTTTTCATCTCAGTATCCTTGTGCGGTAATCAGCCGACGTTTGGTCAACTGGTCATAAATCATGACGGTTAACAAGCCCTCCGCGATGGCAATGGGGATTTGCGTCAGGCAGAAAATGCCCATGAATTTCACCATCGAGCCCGCGGCACCCGTCGCCGGGTCCGGGAACGCCGCGCCAAGCTGGACCGAGGTGACAAAATAGGTCACCAGATCCGCCAGCATGGCGCACAAAAATACCCCGACGTCACGGCGAAGCCCGGCACGGCAGGCCATCTTCCACACCATGTACCCGACAACCGGCCCAATCACCGCCATCGACATGCCGTTCGCGCCAAGCGTGGTTAACCCGCCGTGCGCCAGCAGCAGCGCCTGAAACAGCAGCACGATGGCGCCAAGAATGGCGACGACGCCCGGCCCGAACAGAATCACGGCGAGCCCCACGCCGGTCGGATGCGAGCAACTGCCGGTTACCGATGGGATCTTCAGCGCCGACAGCACGAAAATAAACGCCCCGCACAGCGCCAGCAGAACTTTCTGGTGATTATCCTCCTGCACGATACGACGCAGGCGCACCAGCCCGTACCATAGACACGGTAAGAAGAGCAGCCACCACGCCAGCGCCCACATCGGCGGTAAAAACCCTTCCATGATATGCATCGCGAACGCCTGCTCCGGCACCACCATCAGCAATAGCGCCGCCGCCAGGCCACTTAATGACAGCTGTTTAAGCTGTTGTTCGAGTTTCATTGCGCATACTCCCACTGTTTGTTGACCAGAATGGTCGAGAAATAGGGTAACGGCTGGTCATCAGCAACCTCATCCAGATGCCGCCAGCACTGCTCGCCGGGGAGCGTGGCCTCTGACATCATCAGTGCACAGTCCAGCAGTCCGGCCTGCGTCAGTAGCGCTTTGATGCGCGCAAACCGGCCATAGACCTTCATCAGCACCAGGCTGTCGTGTTGCTGCAGCGCCAGTGCAATTTCTGCTTCCGGCGCAGTACAGGAAATCACCGCCAACGACTGCTGTTCCATCGCCAGCGGCATTTTTGAACGCGCGGCAATCTCGGCAAACGACGTCACGCCGGGCACAATCTCCAGCCAGTCCGGGCTGCCAATGCGCTGAAGTAAGAACACCCAGGTGCTGAACAGCATGGCATCGCCAAGGGTGATAAAACCAACCTGTTTCCCGTCGTTCACCTCACGCACTAACGCGTCGGCCACCTCATCCCACACCGCCTCCTTTTCAGCACTGTCGGCGCTCATGGGAAAGTGGCAGCAGCGGATTTCGGTCTGTTCGCCGATAAACGCCCGGACGATAGAAAGCGCCAGGCTATCACCGCCTTTGCGGCCCGCCGGGGCGTAGAGAATATCCAGCGAACCAAGGATCCGTGAGGCACGCACGGTGATAAGATCCGGCGCGCCCGGCCCGGTACTCAGGGCGTACAGTTTGCCGCTCATGCCGCCTCCTCCATCGTGACGCTCAGCGCCTGCTGGAGATGGGCGACAAACATTGCGCGTACCGCCGGGTTTTCACCCAGCCCGCTCAGCCATGGCGTCGCCGTGATCCCGGCGGCGTTAAACAACGTCTTCCAGGAGTCCTCGTCGTCAGAGGCCATATCGTTGATGGCGTGATCGCCTGCCACCAGCATCAGCGGCATCAGATGCACGGCGGTGACGCCTTCTTTACCGAGGCTCTCAATCAGGATGTCGACTTCCGGATAGCTCTCCACCGCGCCGACGCGGGCCGGGAAGCCCTGGGCCATCATCATGTGGTCGAGGCAGGCATAGGCCGCAAAGGCATGATGGCTGGCACCGTGGCCCATAAACACCACTTTTTCCGTGGCCCCAAGTGTCGGCATCTGCTGTTGCAACGCGCGCATCAGCTGCGCGTAATCGTCGTGGCTGCTCAGTAGCGGTGCCCCCAGCGTCAGGCGGGTAAACAGCGGGCGCAGGCTCTGCACTTCACGGACAATTTTTTCGTACTCATCGCCGTTGATGATGTGCAGAGACTGGATCGCCACGTCCTGATATCCCTGAGCCGCAAGCTTTTTCAGCGCCTGCAGCGGCGTGTCGATCTCAATGCCGTCACGCTGTTTGAGCTTGCGAATGATCATCCCGGAGGTGAATGCCCGAAACAGCTCGCGGTCAGGGCAGCTTTCCGCCAGCGCATGCTCGCACGCCACAATATTCTTCTCGCAGGTATCGTGGTAGCTGGTACCAAAGCTGACCACCAGAAGCGCCTTTTTCATCTCTAACTCCTTAAACAGCGGCCAGCCAGCGCGCTAAACGCCCGGCGAATGCGGCCTGACTTTCCAGTAATTCCTCTCCCGTCACCAGCGGTGCCGGGCGTGTAATCACGATGCAGGGGATGCCCGCATCCAGACAGGGTTGAACCTTCTCCTGATAGCCACCTTCCGCACCGGAGGCTTTGGTTATCATCACGTCTGCCCGGCACTGGCGATAAAACGCCGCGTTAAATTCAGCGCTGAAGGGCCCGCACATAGCGAAGATCTCGGTGACGCCAAAGCCAAGTCCGGCGCATTGCTCGATGACCTCGGGCACTGGCAAAACCCGGGCCAGCAGCGTTTTCTCCGGCAGCCCGGCGCGCCAGCGCGCCAGATCTTTACTGCCGGTGGTCAACAGCACGCGTTCGCCAAACCGCCGTGCGATCTCGCAGGCCTCTTCAATTCCCGGCACGCTGTAGAGCAGCGGATGCGTCAGCTCGCTGAGCTGTTCGGGGCGCTGATAGCGGCTAAGTAACACGCCCACCGTTTCACAGGCCGTCAGGATGTTGCGGCTGACCACCTCAGCGTAGGGATGCGAAGCGTCAATCACCCAGCGGGTCCTGTTTTCCGCCAGCCAGTCAACCATCTGTTGTGGCTCCAGGCGGCCACAGCGCACCCGACCGTTAATGTCGCCCGCCAGCCACTGCCCGGTGGGCGTCGCCACCGACAGGGTGTAGGCCACGCCCGCCGCATCCAGTTGCTGGCAGATCGAGCGGGCATCGCTGGTGCCGCCCATGACCAGTACGTCGCCATAGTTCACAGCACATAGCCCCGGGGGGTGATCATCAGCCCCTCCTGAACGAAGGTGGCTTTATTTCCGACGATCACCAGGCTTGTCATATCGACCGGCTCAAAGTCCATATCGCCCAGCGTGGTCAGCCACTTATCCTGCTTTTTACGCCCGGCAGACTTCACTACCCCTACCGGCGTTTGCGGGCTTTTGCTGGCGGACAGCAGCTCAAACGCCCGTGCCAGATGGCCCTCACGACCCCGGCTGCGCGGGTTATAGAAACAGATGACGAAGTCCGCTTCTCCCGCGGCGACAATACGTTTTTCGATGACCGGCCACGGCGTCAGCAGATCGCTTAAGCTGATGTGGCAAAAATCGTGCATCAGCGGTGCGCCAAGCAGAGATGCGGCGGCGATACTGGCCGTCATTCCGGGGATCAGGCGAACCTCAACGTCCAGCTTCTGTTTGCTGACCAACTCCAGCACCAGCCCCGCCATCCCATAAATACCGGCGTCGCCGCTGCTGATAAGCGCGACGTTATGCCCGGCCTGCGCCAGTTCGATCGCTGCCTGACAGCGCTCAATCTCTTTGCACATACCGGTTTTGATCACCTGTTTGTCGCCGGTGAAGGCCTTCACCAGATGGGTGTAGGTTTTGTAGCCAACGATGATTTCTGCCGCCTGCAGCGCGTCTACGGCTTCCATGGTCATCATGGCCTGCGAGCCAGGGCCGATTCCAATTACGGTTAACATCAGTGTGAAACTCCCAAAGTGATAGTGACGCCCTGTTCGCGCAGGGTTTCGCCTCGTAGTTGCCCATGGCTCAGCAGCCACGCTGCCGGTCCCGAGACGCTCCCCACTCCAACCGTCTGGCGTACAAACGGTGAAGCCGGAAAGCGATGTTCGTGCTCACGCAGCGCGTCAGCGGTAAAGGTTTCAAACGGCACACCCCAGCAGGCGGCAAGCTGGAGCAGGCCCGCTTCGTCTTTTTTAAGGGAGACGCTGCCAATCGCTTTTAGGGCCAGCGGGTCGAACCGTTGCGCCTCAAGCTGACGCGCCAGCAGCGTCGCCAGCAGCGGAAACGGCGTGTCGCGTCGACAGCCGATGCCCGCCACGACCCGCTGAGGGACCAGCTTCCAGTGCGGCAATGGCAGTTCCGGCAGCGTGTTTCGCAGCGTAATACACACCAGCGCATCCAGTTCCGGCAGGTGCTGCAGGTCGCTCACGGTGATAAACCCGCGCCGATCGCACTGACTGACGTCGTCATCGAGTTCCGCATCCCACCACAGCCCTACCCGCTGGTGGCTCACCAGCATCTGGTTGACGATTTTTACCGTCGTTCGGAAATCGCTCATTCGGGCATTCAGCTGGAAGGCAAGGGTATCCAGCGCGGCCATCTCGTTGACGTCCGTGGCGGTGGTAATCACCGGGTCAGCCCCCAGTATTCCCGCCAGGTGGCGGGTTAACGCATTCGCACCACCAGCATGGCCGGAAAGCAGGCTAATCACGTGCTGCCCGCGTTCATCGATCACCACCACCGCCGGGTCGCTCAGTTTGTCGTGGATTAACGGTGCCAGGACGCGCACCGCAATGCCGGTTGCGCCGATAAAAATCAGCGACGGGTAGTGCGTGAACGCCTCGCGAACCGCCGGGGCAAAGCCGCCGTCGAAGGGAACAAAGCCCTCTTCCTGCAAACGCTCGCTGGTAAAGCAGGTTACCGGCAGCATCGCCGCCAGCCGCTTCGCCAGCCGCACGCCGCCCGGGGTCAGGCAAAAAAGCGCGATGGACTCAGGCTTTACGGTATTCATGGCTAAAATCCGCGGCATAGAGTTTTGAGTAGTGATACTCCTCGCCCAGGAATTTCCCGACCAGAATGAGCGCCGTTTTGCGGATCCCCGCCTCGCGTACCTTGTCGGCGATGTCCGCCAGCGTGCCGCGTACGGTCTGGCTTTCCGGCCAGGTCGCTTTATAAATGACGGCAACGGGCGTGGTGTCTGGATAACCACCTTCAATCAGGCGTTCCGCCACCCGATGAATACGCTGGACCGAAAGATAAATCGCCATTGAGGTCTGATGGCTGGCAAATGACTCCAGCTGTTCACGCGCCGGCACCGGCGTACGACCTTCGAGGCGGGTAATAATCAGGCTCTGCGAGACTTCAGGCACGGTGTACTCCACCCCAAGCTCCGCCGCAGCGCCGAGGAAGGCGCTGACGCCGGGCACCACCTGCCAGGCGATTCCGCGTTTGGTCAACACTTCCCCCTGTTCCCGGACGGAACCGTAGAGCGAAACATCACCGGTCTGTAAACGTACCACCGTTTTTCCGGCCATTACGCCAGCCGCCATCAGGTCGATTATCTGTTCTAAATGGAGTTCCGCGCTGTCGTGGCATTCCGCCCCCTGTGGGCAATAGGCCAACAGTTCGGTATTGATAAGCGAACCGGCATAGATGACCACCTGCGCCTGCTGCAGCAGCCGGTATCCCTTGAGCGTAATGAGCTCTCGATCGCCGGGACCTGCACCGACAAACCACACGCAACGGGAATCAAACGTCTCAGACATGATGTTCTTCCTTCTGACAGGCGATAACAAAAACGGGATTGTTCGGTTTGAAATAGTGGCCGCTGCCAAGCGGGGCCAGTGCGGAGACCTGCATTTGCAGGCAATCAATGTCCTGCGCGCCAATCTGCTGCAGATGGGCCAGCGCGGTATTGAGGTTTTCCATCAGGATAAACGTCATCACCAGACGTCCGCCTGGATGTAGCTGGCGCATGGACCAGTCAATAAGCGATGTCAGATGGCCACCGCTGCCGCCCATAAATACCGCATCGGCCTTATCCGCCACCGGCAACGGCGCTACGCCCGGCAAAATAGCGATATTGTGACAGGCAAAATGCTGGCGATTTTCTGCAAGCAGCTGCAGAGCCGCAGGGTTACGTTCAATGGCCGTCACGCGCAGCGAGGGAAACTGCAGCGCCGCCTCTATCGACACGCTCCCTGTCCCCGCGCCGACATCAATCAGGTGGCTGGCGCAGTGCAGCGCAAGCTTTGCGATGGCCAGGGCGCGTACCGCCTCTTTGGTCATCGGCACCGTTTCACCGCGCAAAAACAGTTCATCTTTCATCGAGGATCACCACTGCATTCATTTCATAGTCGGCACTGACCGCACTGACGGGCAGCCAGTGGATCCGTTCGTTTTCCATCGCCAGGTTTTCACCAATCACCATCCAGCGATGGCCCTTACCGCGTGCCACCAGCTGCGCGGCAATCTCTTTCGGCCCGCACTGGCTATCGGTGACCATCGCCACTTTGCGATGCCGTGCCAGTTCGTCCACATTCACGCTGCGACCATGGCTGCTGGTGAGCCACATCTCATTCATATCAATGCCCGCCTGCGCACACAGGTACTGCACTGCGCTGATGCCGGGAATAATGCGCACGCGCGCAATACCGAAATGCGCCACCATTCGCGTTCCGATACCGTAAAACAGCGGATCGCCGGAGGCGACAATCACCACCTTTTTCGCCTGACGCGCCTCAATCCAGGCCAGCAGCGCCGGAATGTTAGCGCCCAGGACAAAGGTCTCGCCGCAAAACGCCGGGAACTGCAGCAGATGACGTTTTCCGCCGACCAGCGCATCGGCACACTCAATGGCTTCACGCGCAGCGGGCGTCATCAGATGCAATCCCGCAGGTCCCATCCCCACAACCGTTAACATTGCAGCTCCCGGGCAATCGCCTCGACCGGGCGGTTGCTACCCAGCACCTGGTTATCAAAGGAAAACAGAATGGCGTCACAGGTCGGCGGTGTTTTGGTAAAGCGCAGCATCTGCATCACGCGCAGGCAGATACGTTTGGCGAGGTGGCTGTAAATAGCCTGAAAACCCCAGGTTTCGATATGCTCCATCGCCGCCTCGGTGGTATCACAATCGCTGACGAGGGTCAGTAACTCCAGCGGCGCGCCGAGCAGCGCCAGATGCGCCACCAGCGTTTCCATGCGCGCATCGGCGATATGGCTGTGGGTGTGGAAAACCCCGGCGGCAATTTTGACGAGCTTGCCGGGATGGCCGACCAGCACTATCTGGCGAAACCCCAGCCGCACGGACTCTTCGATCATGTAGCCGACAAAGTTGCTCATGGTGACCACGACATCTTCATCAATGCCCATCTGCTCGCGCACAAAACGCTCGCCATGATTGCCCGGCACCAGCACGACCCGTTCCAGCCCCGCCGCGCGTTTAATCTCCAGCTCCAGAGAGAGCGAGCGTTTCCAGCTCTCCTCTGACATCGGTGTGACAATACCGGTGGTGCCGATGATCGAAATCCCGCCCAGGATCCCGAGGCGTGAGTTGTAGGTTTTCTGCGCCCGCGCTTCACCTTCAGGCGCAAAGATCTCAACGTCAGCCCCGCGCGTCGGACCAATCGCCTCGCGCACTGCGGACTCAATGGTGTGACGCGGCGTGCGGTTGATCGCCGCGCTGCCGATGGGTAGGCCAATTCCTTTACGCGTGACGGTCCCCACGCCTTCGCCACCCGAAAGCGTAATCTCGCCGCTGTCGTTGAGCGTCACGCGGGCGAAAATCAGCATGCCGTGTGTGGCGTCGACGTCATCCCCCCCGTCTTTGCGGATGGCCGCAATCGCCTGCTGACCTTCAATGTGCGGCGACTCCACGTTCAGACATAGCGTGACGCCGGAGGGGGTCACAATGGAGATCTGATGAATAAGATGCTGGCGCAGCACCATCAGTGCGGCGACTTTCGCTGCCGCGGTCGCGCAGGAACCGGTGGTGTAGCCTTTACGTAACGCCTTCCCGTTATGCCATACCGGGGCATCGAAGGTTGAATCGCTCATCGCGCCCCCTGCAGGTAATAGAGCATGGCGTTCACAATCGCCGCCGCCACATTGCTGCCGCCTTTGCGCCCAAGGGCCGCAATCGCGGGCAAATTGCTGTGCGTCAGCGCCTCTTTCGATTCCGCCGCTCCCACAAAACCCACCGGAACACCCACCACGCCGCTGACGGCAACATCATGCTCAAGCAGGCGAAACAGCGCCGTTGGCGCGTTACCAAAAACGAAGACCTTCTCGCTCTCTTCCGTCACCGCGATATCCACCGCCGCCATCGAGCGGGTTATTCCCTGCGCTTTTGCCTGCGCCACCACCCGCGGGTCGCTGATATAGCAGCGACATTCACCCCCGAACGTCGCCAGCAGCGTTTTGTTGATCCCGGAGAGCGCCATCGTGGTATCGGTATAGATAACTGACGGGCGACGGAGCGCCGCGCAAAGCTGTTCCAGCGCATCATCTGAAAACCAGAGAATATCCAGCCAGTCAAAATCTGCGGTGGTATGGATCACCCGCTTGACGATCGCCTCATGCAGCGGGCTGGCAAACCGGTATTCCGGCCGCGTTTCGCGAATGATTTCGCCAATGATGTCGAAACTTTTGGCTTCAATCGCCTGGGGTTGCTGGATGTATTGCATTGTCTCTTGTCCTCAGGCCACGCCAACCATCAACCAGCGTGCTGCGATAAACAGCGCCAGCGCCAGGGTGGAGGAAACCCACATCAGTCGAATCGTTCGGGAAATGTCGTCTACCGCAATCGGGCGCTGCGCGTCGCCAATCCACGGCTTTTCTACGCGCTGGCCAAAATAGTCGTTGGGTCCGCCAAGCCGGATGCCCAGCGCGCCGGCGACCGTCGCTTCTGCCCACGCGCAGTTGGGGCTGCTGTGGTTGTAGCGGTCGCGCCAGCCGACGCGCAGCGCGCGGGAGAAATCGTCACGGCATAGCCACGCCGCGATGCTCAACAGAAGCCAGCTCAGACGAGCGGGGATATAGTTCGCCAGGTCATCCATACGGGCGCTGACCATGCCGATCGCGCGGTATTTTTCGTGCTTGTAGCCCACCATTGAATCGAGGGTATTCACCGCCTTATAGGCCATCGCCAGTGGCGCACCGCCCAGCATGAGGAAAAACAGTGGGGCGATAACGCCATCGACCGTGTTCTCCGCGACGGTCTCCACCACCGCCCGGTTGATCTGTTCCGGCTGAAGTTGAGACGTATCGCGTCCCACTATCCAGGAGAGTTTTTCGCGGCTTTCATCAAGGTCGCCCGCTCGCAGAGGACCTTCAACGTCCCGTGCAGCGTTTGCCAGGCAGCGCCCGGCCAGCACGGTAAACATCATCCACACTTCAATCGCCCAGCCCAGCCAGGGATGAACCATCCGTCCGAGCGCCAGTACGCCCCAGGCTATGCCCCAGGTCAGCCCCACCACTACCAGCCACATGACGCCGCCGCCAACGCGTAGCGCCGTGTCGCTATGACAGCAGCGGCGAATACTCCGCTGCATCGCATTGATCAGGTTGCCTATCCAGCGCACCGGATGCGGCCAGTTTTGCGGGTCGCCGATAGTGACATCGAGCAGCCACGCGACGCACCAGGCCAGCAGGGTCATAGTGCCCCCCTCGCCGCCGTCAGCCAGCGGTTGAGCATCATGGGGCGTTGGGCAAAGTGGAGGTGCAGATAGCTTGCGAACGTGTTGCCAACCTGCCAGCCGCCCGTCCACTCCTGCATCGTCACGCCATCGCGTACTTTGCGACACGCCAGTACCGCGGGGGTTTGGGGAGAGAAGTCGGAATAGTGAAATTCATGCCCACGCAGCACCTCTCCGCTATCGGCCAGCAGCGTGGGCTGGCGCGCCTGCGCCTCACAATAGCCAAAACGGGTCAGCCGTTTACCCATCCTGCTGTGGCCGGGGATAACATTGGCCATCCGGTGCGTGGCCCCCTCGCTATCTTCGAGCGTGCTGCCGAGATACATCAGCCCACCACACTCGGCGTAGATCGCTACGCCTCGCCGGTGCGCCTCCCGCAGGCTGGCAAGCATCGTGGTGTTTTCCGCAAGCCGTGCCGCGTACAGCTCCGGGTAACCGCCCCCAAGCCAGACCATCTGGCAGTCAGGTAAATGGGTATCGCGCAGCGGGCTAAAGCGGATAATGTCGACCCCGGTACGTTCGAGCAGCGTGATGTTATCCGCGTAATAGAAGTTGAAGGCCTCGTCATCGGCCATCGCGAGCGTCAACCCGCGCCCGGCGTCCCCGTCAGGGAGCGCGGGCCAGGAGCCCTGCGGCAGCGACGCCATCTGGCTGAGCGAGAGAAGTTGCCCGATGTCCAGCGTACGTTCGAGAATGGCGGAAAAATTCTGCCAGGTCTGCAGGTCCGCGACCGACTCCCGGGCGGTGACCAGTCCCAGATGGCGCTCGGGCAAACCGACGCCTTCAACGCGGGGGACATAACCCAGGACGGGTACCGTGCAGTAGTGTTCAATTGCCGTTTTGAGCAACTGATAATGTGATTCGCTGTTGACGCGATTGACAATCACCCCGGCAATATTGAGGGTGGGATCAAATCGCTGAAAGCCCATTACCGTGGCGGCAATTGAAGTAGAAACCGCCTTGCCATCCACCAGCAGAATCACCGGGCAGCCCAGCTGTTTTGCCATCGCGGCGGTGCTGCAATAGTTCGGGTCGGTGCCGTAGCCGTCATACAGCCCCATCACACCTTCAATCACCGCGATATCCGCCTGCTGCATATGCTCGCAGAACAGCGCGTTGAGTATCGGCTCAGGAAGCATGAAGCTGTCGAGGTTGCGGGAGGACGTACCGCTGACTTTGGTATGCCAGCCGGTATCAAGGTAGTCAGGGCCCACTTTATATGGCTGGACGCGTAACCCACGCTGTTTTAACAGACTCAACAGGCCTAGCGTCACCGTGGTTTTACCACAACCGCTTCCGGTACCTGCAAGAACAAACGCGTACTGCTTTGCCGCCATGGCCCTGATCCTGTCCAGGGTGGTCGGGAGGTATAGATACACGTAACCCCAGTCTTTCGACTGTATGATGCATCAGTACAACCCACTTCCCACCGAAGTTGTTGAACGTTCCCGACAGGCAGGTCTTCTGGCTTAGCGTCCTCCTCGCCCGTCCTTCCCAATCTCACGATCAGTGGTCATTACGGGGTCGTCAGCATCACAGCAGCGGGGGCTGCGGGGGATTGTCACCCCCTTCCCTACCACAAATGTGGCAAACCGGTCGGCTTACATAATGAGAAAATAGCGCGTTATAAAACAGCAATGCTATTTACGGCGTTTCACTTCATCTTAGGCAAATACTTAACCGTAATGAAATACACGCTGAGTAAAATGTGGCGCCAGAATAATTGACGCCTTCCTCGGTAATGACTCCAACTTACTGATAGTGTTTTATGTTCAGATAATGCCCGATGACCTTGTCATGCAGCTCCACCGATTTTGAGAACGACAGTGACTTCCGTCCCAGCCTTGCCAGATGTTGTCTCAGATTCAGGTTATGCCGCTCAATTCGCTGAGTGTAACGCTTGCTGATTACGTGCAGCTTTCCCTTCAGGCGGGATTCATACAGCGGCCAGCCATCCGTCATCCATACCACGACCTCAAAGGCCGACAGCAGGCTCAGAAGACGCTCCAGTGTGGCCAGAGTGCGTTCACCGAAGACGTGCGCCACAACCGTCCTCCGTATCCTGTCATACGCGTAAAACAGCCAGCGCTGACGTGATTTAGCACCGACGTAGCCCCACTGTTCGTCCATTTCCGCGCAGACGATGACGTCACTGCCCGGCTGTATGCGCGAGGTTACCGACTGCGGCCTGAGTTTTTTAAGTGACGTAAAATCGTGTTGAGGCCAACGCCCATAATGCGGGCGGTTGCCCGGCATCCAACACCATTCATGGCCATATCAATGATTTTCTGGTGCGTACCGGGTTGAGAAGCGGTGTAAGTGAACTGCAGTTGCCATGTTTTACGGCAGTGAGAGCAGAGATAGCGCTGATGTCCGGCAGTACTTTTACCGTTACGCACCACGCCTTCAGTAGCTGAGCAGGAGGGACAACTGATGGAGATGGAAGCCACGGGAGCACCTCAAAAACACCATCGTACACTAAATCAGTAAGTTGGCACCATTACCAAATCTGCGCGCATAATAGCCGCATCGTATTCACGATTTAAAAAATCGCCGATATTAGCCAGCGAGTGAATGTTGACAATAATATCAGGATTTAATTTATTAAACTCCCATAAATTGGGGATCAGCCAGTGCGTACTGAAGGTAGGATTTACCGCTAACTCCACCACCTGAACGGCAGGCTGCCAGCTCATTATCATATTTGTATCGCGCTCCAGCCTATTAAGCGTCTCTTTCACGATATTCAGATAATGCTTTCCAGCTGCATTTAGAAAAATCCGTTTTTTGGCATGGTTAAATAATGAGGTGTGTAAAAACTCCTCCAGGGCCGTCACCTGTCTGAACACTGCACTCTGCGTTAACGCCAGCTCTTCTGCCGCGCGGGTATAGCTTTCGTGACGCGCCACAACTTCGAACGTCACCAGCAACTCGCTCTTGGGGATTTTTCCTCTCATCATGTCTTCCATTCATGGTGGATAATAGTAATTTTTTGAAGCGAATAAACCCTGCTTCAGAACGATACCGCCATTATATTTTAGTTATGTTCTGTCGGCAGTGATCCACACCATGATTTAATCAGTTTTGCGTGTCAGACCAAACTATTTGCAGAAAATTAAATGAAACATGAAAAATTATTAAGAACCTGTTCACTATGATGTCTCTCGTAATGGAGACAGCGTCTTATTATACGAAAAACCGTATGGGCATTAAAAATAGTAATAGCCAGGGCTGGACGTTAAAAAATATAAAACAAAACATTATGCTAAAAATTGAGCAGGTTTTTTGTCCTGTTGACAACACGCTGCGCGCCCTGCAGCTGATACACACTGTGTATGGAAGAACACCGTTCCAGCGCCACATCAGCATGACTGAATCGCATGCTGAAACCGGCTAAAACAAAAAACCCAGGTCGCATAACGACCTGGGTTTCGAATTTGGCGGAAGCGTAGAGATTCGAACTCTAGAACCCTTTCGGGTCGCCGGTTTTCAAGACCGGTGCCTTCAACCGCTCGGCCACGCTTCCAAAGTGAGGCGCACTATAAACATCTATTAGCGCCTTGTAAAGCAGGAATTTTTCTATTTTTCCCCACAGGCGTTTAACTGCGCAAAAAGTCACCCAGGTGCTTACCTCACATCAGTCTCTGCACCCTTGTACATACCGTAACACAGCAACGCTCATCCGTTTAAATCGCTCTGGTATAGAATGCCACATAAACAGATGGCCTTTTGTTGTGTAATTGTTATAAATCGAAATGACAACAGACTTCAAAAAATTACTGTCATGTAATCTTACTGGTTGATGATGAAAATCAAAAATACGCTTTGCTTACACATCCTGATGGCGACACTGGCCATTTTGTTCCTGTGTGTTCACCCGTTGGTGACAAGCTTCGATCCGCCCCTCGCCTTTCAGCCACTGATTAAATCAATGGCGGGCACACCTAAAGAACAAGCGGAAAAAATAGCCACCATTTCCCATGCCTTAGAAGGGAATGCTATTTTCTTCATCGGTGCATCAGAGGTCGCCACCTCTGAAGATGAACATTACGCTGTATATAATTACTTTAATAAGCAATTGCACAAGCCCGTCGTGGCGTATGGCGATGCATTTGTCGATGACGAAACGCAATTCTTACTGTTCTCACGTTTTAAAAATAGCCTTAACGCAAACAGTAAAGTTGTGTTGCTTCTGGCACCTGACAGTTTTTACTCAAAAGGTCTGCCTCCTGCTATCTATGCCGATAATTTCCCCGGTTCTATTTTTAATCCGCTGATGAAAGATCCGCAGGCGCGACCGCTGCTGGTTAATTATTTAAAGCATATTGATAGTAAAGACATAAGCCATTTAACCTTTGGCCAAATGCGTGTCTTTGGCTGGCACCCCGATCTGATGTGGGACGAGCTGAGCTTCCAGTTTGCGAACGTCTGCACCCTGATAAAAAACGACTGGCTGGCGCTGCTCAACATCACGCCCCAGACGGTACAGCCCTGGCCGCAGCAGCCAACCACCCACATCGCCCCAGACTGGGATAAAGAGCTGGCGAACGCGCGCGAGTTAAATAAAAAACGCCAGCAGAGCGCGGCCACGCTGTGGATGGACAAAACGATTTACGAAGAGGACGGTAAACCGCAACAGTGGGATGACACGCCGGTCGTGCCTGCGCAAATCGCCGCGTTCAGTAAAACCGTCCAGCTGCTGAAAGAACGTCACGTGCAGGTGATTGCTATCGTCGACCCGGTTAATCCCTGGGCACTTTACAATACCGATACCTTCCGCCCGGTTGATAAGCAAATTAAAACCATTCTGGAAAAGAACCAGATCCCTTATTTAGATATGTACGCCATGCCTTATCAGAATGGCTGGAACTGGGATCGTTTGCACCCTTCCGAACTGGCCTGGGTTCCTATGATTCGCTTTATTGCACAGAGTTTTAAATGATGAAAATCGCGATCCGTCTTTTTTTCCTTTATCTCCTGTTGGCAATCACCGTTGTCGCATGGACCTCTGTTGATGACAGCATGAGCATGCAGCTGCATTTTGAATATCAAAAGTTCTGAGGCCGAATGATGTATAGCTCAGGAATGTTTTTTGTCTATTTGTTTTCATCCGCCCTGGTGTTTGCGGCGGTTAACCGCGTATTACGCCATCGTCTGACCTGGTTATCAGCATTCTCCATACTGACAGCATTAGGTTGGGGCTATATTTTTCAGGGTGATTACCTTGTTCCCGTAGCCGTTTTTTTCAGTTTTTATGTTTTCGCCACGTTAAAAGCCAAAGGATGGTTAAAAACGTGGCAGGCGGTCGTTTTAACATTATTGCCGTTGTTCCTGGTGAAATTACACTTAAATAACCACTGGGGCATGATTGGCCTCTCTTTTATGACGTTCCGCGCAATTGATGTATTGCTCTATCGCAGTAAAAAAGAAGGCCAGAATTTCCTGCATTATTTCTGCTATCTCTTTATGCCTTTTATTATCCTGGCTGGCCCTATGTACCGCTGGCGGACATGGATGAATGATGTCAGCAAGCCCGTGTTTGCACTTAACCGTGAACAGTTTTTAGTGGCCTTAGAGCAAATCATTACCGGCATTATCCAGAAGTTCCTGTTTGCCATGCTGATCGATTCGCTTGTCGTGCAGCCCTGGAGCCATAAGCCGTTTACGCTGACCGTGGGCGTGGTGATGTCGATTGCCTATAGCGCCTACCTCTACTTTGATTTTGCAGGTTACAGCAATATGGCCATCGGCGCAGGCCGCCTGTTCGGGCTGAATATTCCGGCAAACTTCAATATGCCGCTTCTTGCGAAAAACCCGCAGGATTTCTGGCGTCGCTTCCACATCAGCCTGTCTGAATGGCTGCGTGATGTGGTCTTTATGCCCGTCTATATGAACCTGATGAAGGTCAATTTTTTCCGCCAGAACAAAACGCTGGCGCAAAATATCGGTATTTTTTGCACCCTGTTCTGTATGGGGGCATGGAATGGCCTGGAACGCCATTACGTCATTAGCGGCGCGCTGTTTGGCGCAATTTCTGTTGCTCATAACATGCTGCTGTGGTCAGCCAAACGCAGCCCGGCATTGAACCGCGGCTTGCAGTATCCGGCTGTTGCGTTTTTGGGGCGAATTCTGACGCTGGGAAGCGCCGCGGGCTCCCTTTACATCTTTAGTGGAATGTCACCTCTATGAAAAATCACTCTGATCTTCAGGAACTGCAGGATTTCTTACGTGCAGCATTGTTCGATCCTGCCTCTCCGCAGCAGCTGGCCATCACCGGCAGCGACGAAGCCTTAAGCTGGTTGCAACTTTCCTCCGCCGTGGCGGACTGGGCGCAGCGTTATCGACGCTGCCAGCCTGGCGACGGCACACCGGTGGTATTGTACGGTCATCAGCAGGCTGAGTTCGCGGTGGCTATTTATAGCTGCCTGCTGCACAACATTCCGTACATCCCGGTGGACTGTATTTATCCGCAGGAACGACTGCGTGAGATCTGCCATCTGGCCAGTGCCCCTTACTACTATGACGTGGCAACAAAGCAGTTCATTGCCACCGGCGAGGCGGGCAAGGTTCTGGAGGAGCAGGATCTGGCCTATATCATGTTTACCTCAGGCAGCACCGGCAAGCCTAAAGGGGTGCAGATTGGGCGTGAAAGCGTGTGGCACTTCATGAAATGGGTCAGCCAGGACTTTTCACTGCCGGAAAAACCGGTCCTGATGAACCACGCGGTGTTCAGCTTTGATCTCTCCCTGATCCCTTTGCTGGCGAATCTGGCAATGGGCGGACACATCGTGCTGAATGCCAAAGACGATATTCAGAAAGAGAACTGGCTGGAGCGACTGAAAATCAACGCCGTTTCAGCCTGGGTTTCCACCCCCTCTTTTGCATACCAGCAGCTGCTTTCACCGCAGTTCAACAGTGAGTATTTGCCTGCACTGAACGTCTTTATCTTTATTGGTGAAGTGTTAAATAAAGCGCTGGTTAAACAGTTACGCCGCCGTTTCCCGCAGGCCGAAATCATTAACTCCTATGGCCCAACGGAAGCGACCATCGCGACAACCGTGGTCGAGATAACGGATGAGATCCTCAACAGCGACAGCGCCGTGCTGCCGGTTGGGGTCATGATGCCCGACAGCAGAATGGAAATTTCCGCCGAGGGCGAGCTGATTATCTGGGGTAAAAACGTCATGCGCGGCTACCTCGGTCTCCCTCAGGAGAACGCAGCAAAATTATTGCGTCGGGAGAGTGAAATGTTCCGCGGTTACCGGACAGGCGATCTGGGCTATGAAGATGGGCTCATCTATTGCCAGGGCCGCAACGATAGCCAGGTCAAGCTGAATGGCTACCGTATTGAAATCAACGAGATTGAAAACCGCCTGCTGGCTATGTCCGGCATCAACGAAGCCGTGGTGCTGCCGCTGATGAAATCCTGCGGCAGCGTGCTGCGCATTGCCGCATTCTGCGTGACGGATATGGCGCCGGAGGCGATCAAAACCTCGCTGTCGAAGGTAGTTCCACCCTATATGGTGCCTTCACAAATTATCGTAAAAGACGCTTTGCCGCTGAATCCTAACGGCAAAATTGACCGCAAGTTGCTGGACGCTTACGCCCGCACAAATTAATAACTCCAGGAAAAATTATGGAACAAGAAATTCTCGCCCTGTTCGAAAAAGTGTTATCCCGCAAGGTGGGCTTTCACGATGAACTGATTGAATCCGACATTCTCGACTCCATTCTGGCGGTCGACATGGTACTGGAAGTGCAGGACGTTTACGGCTGTATGATCCCTCCAACAGACGTCGCAACGGTGCTGAAAACCCCGGCGGATCTGGCCCGCTATATTGAAGAAAACCGCTAAACGCCCCTGACATTAGCGTTGTTCTGAAGGCTCTGGAGGGTTGCTCCAGGGCCTTCATTTGCTCCCTCCTCTGGCCTCCAGGCAAAATGAATGCCTTTCACAGAAATGAAACCTACTGCTTTTATTTTCTCCTACACTTTAGGAGTACTGTCGGTACGGAAAACATAAAAAGCCAACTTAATTAAGACATTATGATTCGCTTTGCACTCGGCATGCGATCGTGTTGTCTATCACAGAGGAGTCTGCTGTATGGCATTCGTAACCACGAAAGACGGCGTCAACATTTACTACAAAGACTGGGGCCCAAAAGAGGCTCAACCCATTGTTTTCCACCACGGCTGGCCGTTGAGTGCCGATGACTGGGATAACCAGATGCTCTTCTTCCTTGCAGAAGGCTATCGCGTTATCGCTATCGATCGTCGTGGTCATGGGCGTTCGGACCAGGTGAGTGAAGGTCACGATATGGATCATTATGCGGCAGATGCGTCAGCCGTGGTTGAAAGCCTCGATCTGCACAATGCCGTGCACGTCGGTCACTCCACCGGCGGCGGCCAGGTCGCCCGCTATGTCGCCCGGTACGGTCAACCGCAGGGCCGCGTCGCCAAAGCGGTACTCGTCAGCGCCGTGCCACCTCTGATGGTAAAAACGGAGACGAACCCCGGCGGAACGCCCATCGAGGTTTTCGACGGCTTCCGCAAAGCGCTGGCGGCTAACCGCGCTCAGTTTTACCTCGACGTCGCCAGCGGTCCTTTCTACGGTTTTAATCGGGACGAGGCAGACGTTTCGCAGGGTACGATCCAGAACTGGTGGCGTCAGGGAATGATCGGAAGCGCCAGGGCCCACTATGAGGGAATTAAGGCGTTTTCTGAGACCGACCAGACGGAAGATTTAAAAACCATCACGGTCCCCGTTCTGGTGATGCAGGGCGACGACGATCAGGTCGTGCCCTATAAAAATGCAGCCCTTCTGCAGGACAAGCTGCTGGCGAACAGCGTGCTGAAAATTTATCCGGGCTTCCCGCACGGGATGCATACCACCCATGCGGACACCATCAACGCTGATATTCTGGCCTTTATTCGCTCTTAAACGTCACGTTCAACGCCCCCCAAAGGTGGCGTTGTTTATTTCGCTTAGCGATTATCCAACTCGGCCCGGACGTTGTTCAGCCCGGTGGTATTGATGCGGTAAGGCTGCCCGTTCACGGAACGGATCAGCTTTTTAGTGCGAAGTTTTTTAAAGACGTTAAGCGTGCAGTCGCTCAGCACCAGTCCTTCACGGGTATAGCACTCAACGGAAGTAACGCGCCCTGAACTGTCGCGGACGTGCACAATACGTCCACCTTTGGCGAGAACGTGTAAGGTTCGTTGTTCCTGACGGGATAAATTCATACTGGAAAACCTGTGTAATCATCATGCGTAAAAACGAGCCCACACCCACAGGTGCGTGCGTAAGGTTTAAGCGCAGCGATAATCAGTCCGTCCTGAGAAGGGCGGGAAACTGATTATCTGATGAACACATTCTCCAGCATCAAAGCCTCGGTAAGAGATGAAAAAATATTTACGAGATGAATGATAACGTCTGGTTTTTACCGGGAAATAACGAGGTTTTAAAAGTGTGAGCAGGATCGTTCAATCAAAAAGAAAAACCCCAGGTCAACGAGTAACCTGGGGTTTATATCTGGCGGAAGCGCAGAGATTCGAACTCTGGAACCCTTTCGGGTCGCCGGTTTTCAAGACCGGTGCCTTCAACCGCTCGGCCACACTTCCTAAGTGAGGCGAACTATAAACACCTCACCGTGTGCTGTAAAGAGGACAGCCATTCGTTCGCTGTAAAAATAGTCAAAATGTGTTTAATCGGTTGAACTGACGACACATCGACGATTTTATCAACACTGGCTTAATGTTTTTTGATGTACATGTCTTTAGTGAAATAGTACCCCAGCTTATCCGGCGTAAATCCCCCTACCCAGGGTTTTACCAGATGCGTACGGACGTAGTGATAAACCGGAATAGCCGGCACATCGCGTCCCAGTAAATCTTCCGCCTGCTGGTAGAATTTGCCGCGCTCAGCCGTGGTTTTGGCTTTTGCAGCGTTAACCAGGGCCTGATCGTATTCCGGGTTGCTGTACTGACTGGTGTTTTCGCTGTCACCCGTGCGGAAGTTGTTCAGGAACGTCGCCGCATCGTCGTAATCGGCAATCCACGCGTAGCGCACCGCATCAAAGTTGTGGGTGTGCATGGTATCCAGCATGGTTTTCCACTCCTGATTTTGCAGCTTCGCGTCCACGCCGAGATTTTTCTTCCACATGGAGCTGGCCGCAATGGCGATGCGCTGGTGCGATTCAGAGGTGTTGTAGAGCAGGTTGAAGCTCAGCGGATGGCTGGCGTTATACCCGGCCTCGTTCAGCAGCTTTTTCGCCTCAGCGATGCGCTTGTCCAGCGGCCAACTGGCGTAATCCGGATTCTGTAGCTTAACACCGCCAATATCGGGCTGGCTGATGAGCCACGCCGGGCGCTGCCCCTGCCCTAATACTTTCCCGGCAATAATGTCTTTATCCAGCGCCATGTTCAGCGCCTTACGCACGCGTGCGTCGTTGAACGGCGGCCGGGTGGTATTGAATTCATAGTAATAGGTCGCCAACTGCGGAGAGACATCCAGTTGAGTGCCCAGGGTTTTCTTGAGCTGAGCGAACTGGTTGATCGGCACCGTATATACAATATCAATTTCGCCCGCTTTATAGCGGTTTACATCCGAGGCCTCAGACGTGATGGGCAGATAGGTTACTTTGTTGATGACAGTGTGTGCGTTATCCCAGTAGCGCGGGTTGCGCTCCGCCACGATGCGTTCATTGACCACCCACTGCGACAGCTTATACGCCCCGCTGCTGACGAAATGCTCCGGTTTGGTCCACTTGTCGCCGAACTGACCAATCAGCACTTTATCCACCGGCACCAGCGACGGGTGCGCCAGCATCGCGAGGAAAGCCGCGTTTGGCTGCGTGAGCGTCACCTCCAGCGTCGTGTCATCGATTGCTTTTACGCCCAGCGTATCCGGCGCTTTTTTTCCCTGGGCGATATCGGCCGCGTTAGCGATATGCATGTTCCCCGGGTAACTGGCATACGGTGAAGCGGTTTTCGGGTCGATCAGGCGCTGCCAGCTCCAGACCACATCATCTGCGGTAATGGCCGTGCCGTCGCTCCAGGTGATGCCCGGGCGCAAATGGAACGTCCAGACGGTATTGTCCTTGTTCTCCCATTTTTCCGCCAGTCGGGGCTGGACTTCGCCTGTAGGGGAGACGCTTACCAGTCCTTCGAATAAATCACTGATAATATTGAATTCGACATCGCTTTCGACTTTATGCGGGTCGAGCGAAGCCGGTTCACTGCCATTATTCCTGACCAGTTCCTGTTTCTCTGCCAGTTGGGTTCCTGCTGGCACGTTAGCCGCCCAGGATGCCGTGCTGGCGCACAGAATCCCGGCGGTTAGCAAAGAGAGCGTAAAGTGAGTGCGTGTTTGTGGTTTCATGTCCTTCGCCTTATTGTCTGTTTATGACGATCCGGAGATAACTCTTAGCGTTCTAATGGTAATAACGCAATATTTTTCAGTAACCTATAAGAGGTTGATCTGATAAATACTTGCAAACCGCTGTTCATACTGGTGAAACGGACTTCTGCAGATGAAATAACCACCTCAAGCGCTAACGTACTGAGTAAAGATGGGTAAAACCACTTTGAGAGTGGCGCGCCGTTTCCTATTCTTTCCGTTAATTACATCTGTCATAAGAGAGTGACTCATGGATCGTATAATTACTTCCTCACGCGACCGCACATCGCTACTCAGTACCCACAAGGTGCTGCGCAATACCTATTTCATGCTTAGCCTGACGCTGGCGTTTTCAGCGATCACTGCAACCGCCAGCACCGTGCTGATGCTGCCGTCTCCGGGGCTGATCCTGACGCTGGTGGGCATGTATGGTCTGATGTTCCTGACCTACAAAACCGCTGACAAACCCGTCGGTATTCTGTCCGCGTTTGCCTTCACCGGCTTCCTGGGCTACATCCTGGGGCCGATGCTGAACGCGTATCTGTCTGCCGGAATGGGTGACCTTATCGGCATGGCGCTGGGCGGTACCGCGCTGGTGTTCTTCTGCTGCTCGGCCTACGTGCTGACCACCCGTAAGGACATGTCCTTCCTCGGCGGCATGCTGATGGCGGGTGTCGTGGTGGTGCTGGTGGGTATGGTGGCAAACATCTTCCTGCAGCTGCCGGCCCTGCATCTGGCGATTAGCGCCGTGTTTATTCTGATTTCTTCAGGCGCGATCCTGTTTGAAACCAGCAACATCATTCGCGGCGGTGAGACGAACTACATCCGCGCTACCGTGAGCCTGTATGTGTCGCTGTACAACATCTTCGTCAGCCTGCTGAGCATCCTGGGCTTCGCCAGCCGCGATTAAGCCACAGCGCTGTGAACCTGGCCCCGCTTATGCGGGGCTTTGTTTTTTGGTACACTGTTGCGGTTTTTGACTGACGTGTGAATGATTATGCTGAGTTTTGAAGGCAAAGAGATTGAGACCGATAACGACGGTTATCTGAAAGAGAGCAGCCAGTGGAGCGAAGCGCTGGCGGAAGTGATTGCAGAGAAAGAAGCCATCACCCTCTCCCCCGAACACTGGGAAGTGGTGCGTTTTGTCCGCGAGTTCTATCTTGAATTCAACACCTCTCCGGCTATCCGCATGCTGGTCAAAGCCATGGCCAATAAGTTCGGCGAAGAGAAAGGCAACAGCCGCTATCTCTATCGTCTGTTCCCGAAAGGCCCGGCAAAACAGGCCACCAAAATTGCCGGCCTGCCAAAACCGGTGAAGTGTATTTAGTAGCGAATACCGAAGTTAACGTATTCCCGACCGGGTTGATGCGGTTCTGTTAACACCTTATCAACCCGCGCGCTGCGCGGACCGCCCGCTTTCAGCCACGCCACCAGCTTATCGACCTGCTCCGCTTCGCCGCAGGCCACCACCTCTACGCTGCCGTCATCCATGTTTCGCGCGTATCCCGTTAGCCCAAGCTCAATCGCTTCGCGCTGGGTGCTGTAGCGGAAGCCGACGCCCTGAACGACACCGTGAACCCAGGCGATGGTGCAGACTTTTGCCATTTTGCTTCTCCTTAACGTAGCGTTTTCGGTAAACAGCCATAGTGTTGCCGGAAACGGGCGGTGAAACGAGAACTGGAAAGATACCCACATTGTAATGCGATTTCGCCAATCGGTAATCGGGTTGACTGTAACTGTGACAGCGCAACGGCCATCCTCACCTCCTCCACAATCTGGCGAAAGCTCTGCGACTCTTCACGTAACCGTCTGCGAAGCGTCGGCACGCTCAAGGCCAGACGGCTGGCGATGTCCTGCGCGGTCCAGGCTCTGGCGGGCGACAGCATAATGAACTGCCGCACCTGTTCGGTCAGGTTAATATTTCGCTCAATAAGCAGCGGACCTGCCACGCCATCATGCAGCAAGGCAAGTAAAAGACCAAAGGCCTGATGCTTTTGTAGCGCCTCTGGTAAATCCTGACGCACGGCATGCAGCAGGTTATCCCACATAAACGCCAGCCCCTCGCTCAGTGGGGCACAGAGCGAATGTAGCGTCGTACGCGGCCAGGATTTCAGATAATGCGCTTTAAACTCGGCAACGATCTCCGGGGACAACATCAGCAAGTCCGATCGAAACATGCCGTTCGCGGGCTGATTGATAATCTCCATCACCGTATTAGCAGGGATAATGATGAGCTCATCCCGTGTCGCCACCAGCCGGTTGTCATCCTGAACAATTACCTTACTGCCGTGCGTGATATGACAAATAGCCGGAAAAAAGAGTTTGACCTGATGCAGGCGATGCATTTTGCTGGCACTCACTTCACCCGCCGTGAGATGTTTATGTCGAAAATGGAACTCCTGCACTCCGCCATCCTTATCTACTGTAGGTCGCTGTTAACTCAGCCTTTGCCAGCACGTGACTATTGATCATAAAGCCGACCAGCGCGCCGCTGGCATTTTTGTCGACGGGCAGTTTATCCACGTCCAGGGCCCAGACGGTAATCTGATAACGGTGAGGCTTGTCCCCTGCGGGTGGACATGCGCCGCCGAAACCAGAATAGCCGAAATCATTACGTCCCTGCACAACGCCGGCAGGTAATTTCTCGCCGTTCGGGTTACCGGCATCAGCGGGCAGCGTCATTGTCTTCGCCGGGATATTGGCTACGGTCCAGTGCCACCAGCCGCTACCGGTGGGCGCATCCGGATCATATACCGTGACGGCAAAGCTTTTCGTCGCGGCGGGCGGATTTTTCCATGCCAGCTGTGGAGAGCTATTTCCACCGTGGCAGCCAAATCCCTCAAACACCTGCTGTTGCGCCAACCGGCGTTCGCCAGAGATATCCTGGCTGGTGATGCGGAAAGGCGTTGCTGCTAAAACCTGAAAACTCATTGCCGCCAGAGCGGTTATTGCGATTGCGCTGCGCTTTTTCATGGGGGTTTCCTTTGCTGAACCGGAAGCCCTAAGGTAAAGCATGCGACAATGCCGTAATGTGCTTAAGCGATTTGATTTTGTGCCGAAACGCTCAACGGTATCCGCAGATGATTGCGCCTTGCTGAATGTGCTACTCTACGCGCCATTTCCTGAAATCGACAGAACAGCAAATTATGAGTGTACGTTTAGTGTTAGCCAAAGGGCGCGAGAAGTCATTACTGCGCCGTCATCCCTGGGTCTTTTCCGGCGCGGTTGCCCGTATGGAAGGTAAAGCCAGCCTCGGTGAAACCATTGATATCGTTGACCATCAGGGGAAATGGTTAGCGCGAGGTGCTTACTCGCCTGCGTCCCAGATCCGTGCCCGCGTCTGGACCTTCGATAAAGATGAAACCATCGACATCGACTTCTTCGTTCGCCGTCTGCAGCAGGCGCAGCAGTGGCGCGACTGGCTGGCAAAACGCGACGGACTGGACAGCTACCGCCTGATTGCCGGTGAGTCCGACGGCCTGCCGGGCGTCACCATTGACCGCTTTGGTCACTTCCTGGTGCTACAACTTCTGAGTGCTGGTGCTGAATATCAACGTGCGGCGTTGATTAGCGCGCTGCAAACGCTGTTCCCGGAATGCGCCATTTACGACCGCAGCGATGTGGCGGTGCGCAAAAAAGAGGGCATGGAGCTGACCCAGGGTCCAGTGACAGGCGAGCTGCCGCCTGCCCTGCTGCCGATTGAAGAGCACGGCATGAAGCTGCTGGTGGATATTCAGGGCGGCCACAAAACGGGTTACTACCTCGACCAGCGCGACAGCCGTCTGGCGACGCGTCAGTACGTTGCCAATAAACGCGTGCTGAACTGCTTCTCCTATACCGGTGGTTTTGCCGTTTCAGCGTTAATGGGCGGCTGTGCTCAGGTGGTGAGCGTGGACACTTCGCAGGAAGCGCTGGACGTGGCAAAGCAGAACGTTGAGCTGAACAAGCTGGATGTGAGCAAAGCTGAATTTATTCGCGATGATGTCTTCAAACTGCTGCGTAAGTATCGCGATCAGGGCGAGAAATTCGACGTTATCGTCATGGACCCCCCTAAGTTTGTGGAAAACAAAAGCCAGCTGATGGGCGCATGCCGCGGGTATAAAGATATCAACATGCTGGCCATTCAGCTGCTGAACCCGGGCGGCGTGCTGCTTACGTTCTCCTGCTCTGGCTTGATGACCACAGATTTATTTCAGAAAATCATCGCCGATGCCGCAATAGATGCTGGCCGTGATGTACAATTTATAGAGCAGTTCCGTCAGGCAGCCGATCACCCGGTGATTGCTACCTACCCGGAAGGGCTCTATCTGAAAGGGTTTGCCTGTCGCGTCATGTAACTTGAAAAGAGAAATATTGCCCGCACATAACGTGTAAGTCGTATTTCCCGGGAGGTGACTATGATTGCCAGCAAATTCGGTATCGGCCAGCAGGTCCGCCACACTTTGCTAGGGTATTTGGGTGTGGTCGTGGATATCGACCCGGAGTATTCTCTTGATGAACCGTCTGCAGACGAGCTGGCGGTAAACGCCGAGCTTCGCGCTGCGCCCTGGTATCATGTGGTGATGGAAGGTGACGATGGACAACCCGTTCACACCTATCTTGCTGAAGCGCAGCTGAGTAGCGAACTACAGGAAGAACATCCGGAGCAACCCACGATGGATGAACTTGCTCAGACTATCCGCAAACAGTTACAGGCTCCACGCCTGCGGAACTAAGCGTGTAAGAAAGCCCGATTATCGGGCTTTTTTTTATTACTTCGCCAGCCCCAGACGGGGGATTTCAATCGCCGGGCAGCGGTCCATCACCACGTTCAAACCAGCCTCGCGAGCCAGCACAGCAGCTTGCTCGTTAATAACCCCTAACTGCATCCACAGCGTTTTCGCGCCGATAGCGATGGCCTCTTGCGCCACTTCCCACGCCGCCTCA
The DNA here is from genome assembly GCF_056238685.1 of Enterobacter sp. DVT3837. Lineage (NCBI taxonomy): Bacteria > Pseudomonadati > Pseudomonadota > Gammaproteobacteria > Enterobacterales > Enterobacteriaceae > Enterobacter > Enterobacter sp. DVT3837. The sequence continues at coordinate 1,498,259 of NZ_JBWDLA010000002.1, forward strand.
GAATTGCGGAAAACATCAACCATATCCACTTTCTCAGGTACGTCGTTTAGGGTGGCGTATCCTTGCTGGCCCAGTAAGCTTTTACCGGCCACCTTCGGTGACACCGGGATAACGTGATAACCCTGATCGAGAAGGTATTTCATGACCCGATAGCTTGGACGATCCGGTTTATCGCTCGCGCCCACCAGCGCAATGGTGCGCGTGGAGGTCAAAATCTCGGCAATATCGTTCTCTCTCATGGTTTGTCTCCTGGTTTTTTTCAAAGTGTACGCCAAAGCGCACATCTCAACCATCCATCCCATACAGATGTATGAGGGCAAAACCGTGAAATATGTCTATATGTTAGTAAAGATGATTTTCGAAAGATTTAGATACATTAATGCAACATCAGTATTTCTGACAGGAGCCTTCTATGAAAACCGGAATTGCCACTGCTGTGATTGCATTAGTGATGCCGGTTTGCGTCTTTGCGACCACGCTCCGGCTCTCTACCGACATTGATCTGCTGGTTCTGGACGGAAAAAAAGTCTCCAGCTCATTATTACGCGGCGCAGACAGCATCGAGCTAGATAACGGGCCTCATCAGCTGGTCTTCCGGGTAGAAAAGTCGATCGGCCTTGCTAATCATGAACAACGGATGTACATCTCCCCGCCGCTGATCGTCAGTTTTAATACCCGTCAAATCAGTCAGGTGAACATCACCCTGCCCCGCCTTGAAACGGAGAAAGAGTCTGCGGCCTTTGACACCTCGCCACGCGTTGAGCTGCTGGATGGCGATGCGATGCCCATTCCGGTGAAGCTTGATATTCTGGCGTTGACCACATCCCCTAAAGGGCCGGATTATGAGGCCGCAACCCAGACCTATAACAAAGCAGGTAAACGCGCATCGCTTCCCCAGTTTGCCACTATGATGGCAGACGACAGTACGCTGTTATCCGGTGTATCTGAACTGGATGTCATTCCTCCTCAGTCCCAAACCCTGACGGAACAACGCCTTAAATTCTGGTTCCAGCAGGCCGATCCGGATACGCGAGCCCGCTTTTTACAATGGGCGAAGCAACAACCTTCATCATAAGCCACATTTTTTTCGCCTTTCTCTTGCAGCGTCAGACAGTTCCCGTCATCGTGTAGCCAGTTAACCTGATGGATACGATTATGGAACTGACAACACGCACGCTACCTGAACGCAAACACATTGCGCTGGTTGCGCACGACCACTGTAAACAAATGCTGCTTAACTGGGTTCGCCGCCATCAGTCTTTGCTGGAAAAGCACACCCTCTCGGCGACCGGTACAACCGGTAACCTGATCCAGCGCGAAACGGGTCTTGAGGTCAATGCCATGCTGAGCGGCCCGATGGGTGGCGATCAGCAGGTAGGTGCGCAGATTTCTGAGGGGAAAATTGATGTGCTGATTTTCTTCTGGGATCCGCTGAATGCGGTTCCGCATGACCCGGACGTGAAGGCACTGCTGCGCCTTGCCACCGTCTGGAATATTCCAGTGGCGACTAACCTTTCAACGGCGGATTTTATCATCGAATCGCCGCAGTTTAACTCGCCGGTTGATATCCTTATTCCGGACTACCAGCGTTATCTGTCTGAAAGATTAAAGTAAATTTTAAGCCGGGTGGCGGCTACGCCTTACCCGGCTCACAAAAACAAGCCTGACGTCGTTATGGCTTGCGCGCTACCGGCACATCAATATTCTTCAGAATATCAACAAACACCGACGGCTCTTCTTTATTGAACAGCAGCCACACGCGGTGACGCGCGCGGGTGATGGCCACATACAGCAAACGCCGCTCTTCGGCATCCGGGAAATCTTCCGGCATCGGCAGTAAAGCCTGCTCCATGACTGACTCACGAACCGGAGCCGGAAAACCGTCGCTACCGTCTTTCAGCCCTATCACAATCACATAGTCGGCCTGCTGGCCTTTACTGGCGTGGATCGTCATAAATTCAAGCTGCAGTTTCGGCCAGCGCGTGGCCGCTTTCTCCAGCGCTGCGGGTTTCAGATGATGGTAGCGGGCCAGCACCAGAATACGTTCATCGGGCTTCGCATAGCCGCTGAGCTTGTCCAGCAGCGGTTCAAGTTGGTCATCCGCCAGCAGGGTGACCGCTTTTTTATCTCCTGGCCGCAGGCTATTAAGCGGCTTGGCCAGCTGATGCGGGTTCTGCTGGATAAAGCGATTGGCGATTTCACCAATACGGGAATTGAAGCGGTAGGTGGTATCCAGATCGCTACGATCGCCTTCGCCAAAATAGTGATGAAACGCGGTGGTCAGCGAAAGCTGCGCGCCGCTAAAGCGGTAGATGGCCTGCCAGTCATCCCCTACGGCAAACAGAGAGGTATGTTTATTTTGCGCCCGTAACGCCGAAAGCAATGCTGCGCGTTGCGGTGAGATATCCTGGAATTCATCCACCAGAATATGTTTCCACGGGCTGACAAAGCGCCCCTTCTCAAGAATGATAATGGCCTGATGGATAAGGCCAGAGAAATCGACAGCATTTTCCGCCTTCAGAGCAGTTTTCCAGGCTTTTAGCATCGGAGCCATCAGTTTAACCCGCTTTGAAAACAGATCGCGGATCTCCTCCGGCGCACTTTCAATCATTTCAGCCTGCGATCCGCCGTGCATTCGCATCAGGCTTACCCAGCGGTCAAGTCTCGAGCCCAGTCGACGCGCCAGTTTTTCATCCTGCCAGAAACTGCCCTCAGGCACCTCCCAGTTGAGTTCTTCCTCCAGCCACTGACGCCATCCTTTCGCCTGCGCCTTTTTCTCACTGCACTGCTGGCGCCATGTTTTGATAAACAAAGCCTGACGCGCCTGCGTGTCGTTTTCGAGTTTACTCACTGCAGGCACTTTTTTGCTGCCCTGCTGAATGATGTACAACGCCAGAGCATGGAAGGTTCTGGCCGTAATATCCCGGGTGTGCAGGCGTTCCTGGATACGCTCGTCCATCTCCTCGGCAGCTTTGCGGCCAAAAGCCAGAAGCAGAATTTGTTCAGCGACGGCTTCCCCGGTTGTCAGCAGCCAGCCCGCGCGCGCCACCAGCACCGATGTTTTACCGCTCCCGGCCCCTGCGAGCACCAGCAAGGACTGCTCACCGTTAACCACCGCACGTGCCTGGGCGGGATTGAGTGGTGAAGATTCAACCGTACTGAAAAAATCGGCGTATCGGGTGAGCATTGTGTCAGTCCAGGCCTGGTTATGGGCGAACCGGCTCTTATCCATATCGCTTAGCCAGGCCTGACACTGACGCCAGGCATCGCGGCAATTGTCGAACTCATCGAGACGCGTCACGGATACCGGCAGCGCGGAGAGCGCCTGCCTGATTTTTTGCTGTAACCCGGCGGTCTGCTGGCGGGTAAGCCATGTTTGCTGCGCGTTGCTTTGCGCAATATCATCCAGCACCTGCTGCAGTACCTGGGCGGCAATCACGCTCATGTCCTGGCTCCACTGCTGCCAGAGCGCATTCAGATGATGATGGAAACGCTGGGTCTCCACCCACTCGGTGCCGTGAAGACGCACGACTTTATCATCAGGCAGAACGAACTCCAGTTCCCCCCACACCAGCCCACGTTTGCAGTGGATAGCCAGAAGTTGATTAAACGGAATAAGGTATTCATGGCGTTCTCCGGAGACTTTCACCCCGGCATTGAGGAGAACAACCCTGTCATAGGGGTGTTGCGCCAGGCGTTTGCCTAATGAAGTTGCTTTAAGTTCCATGTCCCGCCAAATCCACGAAGAGATAATTTACCTGACAGTTTAACTGCCAGTTTTAAGGTGCTCCAGCCTAAAAAAACGTTACAATCATCAGGCGTTAATTTTATCGAAAGGAAGTGAGGATTTATGCGTACCGTTCTGAATGTGTTGAATTTTGTACTGGGGGGTTTTGCCACCACCCTTTCCTGGCTTTTTGCCACGCTGGTGAGCATCGTCCTGATTTTCACACTCCCTCTGACCCGCTCATGCTGGGAAATCACCAAACTCTCCTTCATCCCGTATGGAAATGAAGCCATCCACGTTGACGAGCTGAATCCCGAGAGCAAAAACGCGTTGATGAACACGGGCGGCACCCTGCTCAACATTCTGTGGCTGATATTCTTCGGCTGGTGGCTGTGCATCATGCATATTTTTGCGGGTATTGCCCAGTGCATCACGATTATTGGTATTCCGGTCGGGATCGCGAACTTTAAAATCGCCGCGATCGCCCTTTGGCCCGTCGGGCGCAGGGTTGTTCCGGTTGAAGTGGCTCAGGCAGCACGTGAAGCAAATGCTCGTCGTCGTTTTCAGTAAATAAGGACTGGCCGCGCTTATGCTAAGCCCACTGCTTCGCCGTTATACCTGGAACAGCACCTGGCTTTATAACGTCAGGATTTTTATCGCGCTTTGCGGCACGGTAGCTCTGCCGTGGTGGTTGAATGATGTCAAGCTCACCATTCCGCTCACGCTGGGGGTGGTTGCGGGGGCGCTGGCGGATCTGGACGATCGTCTGGCCGGACGTTTGCGTAACCTGGTGATTACGCTGGTCTGTTTTTTTATTGCGTCCGCTTCCGTTGAGTTGCTCTTTCCGTGGCCCTGGCTGTTTGCCCTGGGTCTTACGCTCTCAACCAGTGGCTTTATTTTGCTGGGCGGCCTTGGGCAGCGCTATGCCACCATCGCGTTTGGTGCATTGCTGATCGCCATTTACACCATGCTGGGCGTTTCCCTGTACGACCAGTGGTACCAGCAGCCGGTTCTGCTGTTGCTGGGCGCCATCTGGTATAACCTGCTGACGCTAACCGGTCATCTGATCTTCCCGGTACGCCCTCTGCAGGATAACCTTGCCCGCAGCTATGAACAGTTAGCTCACTATCTGGAGCTAAAATCCCGGCTTTTCGACCCGGATATCGAGGAAGAAAGCCAGGCCCCGCTCTACGATCTGGCTCTGGCAAACGGCCAACTGGTTGCCACCCTTAACCAGACCAAAGCGTCACTGCTTACCCGTCTGCGCGGCGATCGCGGCCAGCGTGGGACGCGAAGAACCTTACACTACTACTTTGCCGCCCAGGATATACATGAGCGTGCCAGCTCCTCGCATGTTCAGTATGCCGCCCTGCGAGAAAAGTTTCGCTACAGCGACGTGATGTTCCGCTTCCAGCGTCTGCTGTCCATGCAGTCCCAGGCATGCCAGCAGCTCGCGCGCTCTATTCTGCTGCGCACGCCTTATCAACATGACCCCCGTTTTGAACGTGTGTTTAGCCATCTTGATGCAGCCATTGACCGCGTTCAGGCCAGCGGAACATCACCGGAACATATTAAAGCTCTGGGATATCTGCTGAATAACCTGCGGGCGATAGATGCTCAGCTGGCGACCATTGAGTCAGAACAGGCGATGGCGCTACCCGGTAGTGATGCGGAAAATCAGCTTGCGGATGACAGCGTCCACAGTTTTAGCGATATGTGGCTGCGGCTGAGCCGCAACTTTACGCCGGAGTCGGCTCTCTTTCGCCACGCGGTGAGAATGTCGCTGGTATTGTGCGTCGGTTATGCCTTTATCCAGATAACCGGGTTGCAACATGGCTACTGGATCCTGCTGACCAGCCTGTTCGTTTGCCAGCCGAACTACAATGCCACCCGACACCGCCTTGCGCTGCGTATTCTCGGCACGCTGGTCGGTGTCGCCATTGGACTGCCGGTCCTCTATTTCGTGCCGTCCGTTGAAGGCCAACTGATCCTGATCGTGATCACCGGTGTGTTGTTCTTCGCCTTTCGCAATGTGCAGTACGCCCATGCCACCATGTTCATCACGCTGCTGGTTCTGCTCTGCTTTAACCTGCTGGGTGAAGGGTTTGAAGTCGCCCTGCCCCGCGTGATTGACACCCTGATTGGCTGTGCGATCGCCTGGGCGGCTGTCAGCTTTATCTGGCCAGACTGGCGTTTCCGTAATTTGCCGCGCGTGTTAGACCGGGCTATGAATGCCAACTGCCGGTATCTTGATGCCATCCTTGAACAGTACCATCAGGGCCGCGATAACCGTCTGGCTTACCGGATCGCACGCCGGGATGCGCACAACAGCGATGCAGAACTGGCCTCGGTTGTCTCTAACATGTCAACGGAGCCTCGTGCCACCGCAGAAATTCGTGAGACGGCATTCCGCCTGCTCTGTCTGAATCATACCTTTACCAGCTATATTTCTACGCTGGGTGCCCACCGTGAGAAACTCACCAACCCGGGTATCCTCGCCTTGCTGGATGACGCAGTCTGTTATGTCGATGACGCACTTCATCACCGGCCAGCCGATGAACCGCGTGTTCAACAGGCTCTGGATGAACTGGCTCAACGCATTGCCCATCTTGATCCAGGAAACGACAGCAAAGCGCCACTGGTTCTTCAGCAAATTGGTCTGCTTATCGCTCTGCTGCCAGAAATTTGCCGACTGCAACAGCAAATCGCTACCTGGAGGAGTGATTCTCCTGTGGCTCAGGCAGCGCATTAAACCACTCCGTCAGCTCCCGGCGTATTCCCGCCGGGAGTGCCGCTTCATGAAGTCCCTCAATGGCACCTTCCAGCGCGAAAAGCACTTTAATACTGAGTGCTTTATTTCTTGCCCGCATCTTCAGCCAGCTCGCTTTCGCACCAAGCGTCCGAAGCGTTTCTTCATCGGTAATACCCGCTTCAAAAAGCAAGACTTCAAGCTGAAACGTCAGGTTCGGGAGATCCTTAAGCCGGTTTCGTTGATGACGCTGAGAGCGTTCTTTTCTCGCCGCTCTCAGTGCGAACGAGGAGAGTTGAAGCAGCCGCTCTCTGTCCTGCCACAATCCGTCATCCACGCGATAATAGTTCAGAAGCACTGGACGCCCCCGTTTCATGAGTGTCAAAAACGAGGCGGCATTCTTTACACAGTATTTCGCACTTTCCTCACAGGCGCGGAGGTAGAGTTCTCCCTCTGACACCATGGCAAAGACTGCATCATCCACTGCCAGGGTATAGCCTCCGAACAGTGCCCGATGTTGAATGTCCCCCAGCGGAGACAGATATTCCTGGGATTTATAGATCCGTTCATAAGATATCTTTTTCATGATATTTCCTTATAAATCAAAAATTAACAACGATGCTTCTTACTAGCGGATCCGTTAGCAGGAAAATAGGCAACTTATCGCTGTTGGGCAAGATGATTTTTCAAGGGGCATCAATATTGAATGAATTTTGCGAGTCGCTTTCCGAAAATGAGGTTGATCTTTATGCATACAGGGGTTACTGTATATTCATACAGTAACCACAGGGCTGGAATGAATATGCACACTTCAGGCTATGCAAATCGCTCAACCTTTATCACTTCTACCGCTGGCAACGTAGCGCAGAACACCGTCGGCAGTGTTTCGACAGGGCTTATCAGCGAAGTGGTTTATCGTGAGGATCAGCCTCTGTTAACTCAACTACTGCTGCTGCCGTTATTACAGCAGCTTGGTCAGCAGTCTCGCTGGCAGCTTTGGCTGACGCCACAGCAAAAACTGAGCCGGGAATGGGTTCAGTCCGCTGGCCTTCCGCTGGCAAAGGTCATGCAAATTAATCAACTCTCTCCTTGCGATACTGTTGAGTCGATGATCCGGGCTTTACGCACCGGAAATTACAGTGTAGTGATTGGATGGTTACCAGAGGAATTGACGGAAGAGGAACACTTTCGTCTGACTGAAGCGGCTGAAGAAGGGAATGCGATCGGGTTTATAATGCGCCCGGTTCGTCCAGATTCTTACCGCAGAGGACAACTTTCTGGGCTAAAAATTCACTCAAATTTGTATCATTGAGTGAAATTAGGATTTTTCCTGGAATTTTTTTCGACCACAAGATGTGCTTTTAGTTCCCGACCACAAAATTGCGGCAAGGCTTGTCTGGTGCGGTTCTCCTTAATTTTATTGCACAAAATTCGCGCGAAAAATGTTAAATAATAGGTATACGGAACTTTTTTTTTCATATGCCTGACGGACTTCACACTTGTAAGTTTTCAGCTACGTTGTAGACTTTACATCGCCAGGGGTGCTCGGCCTAAGCCGAAGATATCGGTAGATTTATATTTGACCACGCCCCCCGGTGAAGGATTTAACCGTGATTCTCTTTTGAGACTATCATGGCGAATTTTGGATGATAACGAGGCGCAAAAAATGAAAAAGACAGCTATCGCGATTGCAGTGGCACTGGCTGGCTTCGCTACCGTAGCGCAGGCCGCTCCGAAAGATAATACCTGGTATGCAGGTGGTAAACTGGGTTGGTCTCAGTTCCACGACACCGGCTGGTACAACAGCAAACTGAACAACGATGGCCCGACTCACGAGAGCCAGCTTGGTGCAGGTGCGTTCGGTGGCTATCAGGTTAACCCGTATGTTGGTTTTGAAATGGGTTACGACTGGTTAGGTCGTATGCCATACAAAGGCGACACCGTAAACGGCGCTTTCAAAGCACAGGGCGTTCAGCTGACCGCTAAACTGGGTTACCCAGTAACTGACGATCTGGACGTGTACACCCGTCTGGGCGGCATGGTATGGCGCGCTGACTCCAGCAACAACCAGACTGGCAGCGACCATGACACCGGTGTTTCCCCAGTATTCGCTGGTGGCGTTGAGTGGGCTATGACCCGTGATATCGCTACCCGTCTGGAATACCAGTGGGTTAACAACATCGGCGACGCTGGCACCGTTGGTGTTCGTCCTGACAACGGCATGCTGAGCGTAGGTGTTTCCTACCGTTTCGGCCAGCAGGAAGAAGCAGCACCAGTTGTTGCTCCAGCGCCGGCTCCAGCTCCAGAAGTACAGACCAAGCACTTCACTCTGAAGTCTGACGTTCTGTTCAACTTCAACAAGGCAACTCTGAAACCAGAAGGCCAGCAGGCACTGGATCAGCTGTACTCTCAGCTGAGCAACCTGGATCCTAAAGACGGTTCTGTAGTGGTTCTGGGCTTCACCGACCGTATCGGTTCTGACGCTTACAACCAGAAACTGTCTGAGAAACGTGCTCAGTCTGTTGTTGATTACCTGATCTCTAAAGGTATCCCAGCTAACAAGATCTCCCCACGTGGTATGGGTGAATCTAACCCAGTTACTGGCAACACCTGTGACAACGTGAAAGCTCGCGCTGCACTGATCGACTGCCTGGCTCCAGATCGTCGCGTTGAGATCGAAGTTAAAGGCATCAAAGACGTTGTAACTCAGCCAGCGGCATAAGTTATCGTCTTATAAAAAAACCCCGCAATGCGGGGTTTTTTATTATCTGAAGAAAACAAAAGTCTATTTTTTGCCCAACAATGCCTGAAGGTCGTTCTTCAGCGTCGACATCTGGTTAGCGTACTTCTCTTTATGCTCCGCATCCTCAATCAACTGCACAATCGTTTCCGACAGCGTTTTACCACGCCGTTGTGCCAGCCCCGCCAGGCGCTGCCAGACCACGAACTCAAGGTCGATTGATTTTTTGCGAGTATGCTGATGCTCCGCATTAAAATGTCGTTTGCGTCGCGCGCGGATAGTTTGCTTCATTCGGTTCAACAACGCAGGATTGATGTGCTTCTCAATCCAGCCGTTAACCTGTACCGGTTCATTTTCGAGGGTCAGCAAAATATCCACGGCTTCTTGCGCAGCGCTGGCTTCGATGTAGCAGGTGATCAACTCCCCTTCACGGTGCTTTTTGACCAGGTACTTCCATTTCCAGCCGCTTTCGAGATTTTCCAGTTGTTGATATTTCATTGCGATCTCAGTGTTACCACGTAACTCTGTTCAGAATATCAGTTTTTTAGCAATCTGCTGAAAAGAAATCATATATGTGAGTGAATGCAGGCAATCCCCCTGTCGAAATCCCCAATCCTGCTTGGGTAGTCCCCCTCGCTTACGGTATACTCCACGCTTTTACATCTGACTAAAAAACATCAACTTTGACCATTACGAAACTTGCATGGCGTGACCTTGTTCCGGATACCGAGAGCTATCAGGAACTGTTTGCACAGCCAGATCTCGCAAAAGAACACGAATTCATCCTTAGCGATACGCAACCACGTTTGCATTATGCGCTGGAGCAGGTGTTAAGCCCATGGGCAACGGCACCTTTCATGTTGCTTAAAGCCCCGGAAGAAGCGGAGTACCTGACGCTTGTCGGGGACGCCATGCGCCAGTTGCAGCCGGAAACGAATGCCCTCTTTGGCGGCGAATATGGTATCGCGGGACATGATGTCACTTTCGAACCGGCAGTTCAGGCGGATGGCCGTTTTGCCGCTAAAGGCGAAGTGATTACCGCTAACTGGGTCGAGGCGGAACAACTCTTTGGTTGTCTGCGCCAGTTTAATGGTGAACTTTCGCTGCAACCGGGGTTGGTGCATCGCGCCAATGGCGGTGTACTTATCATCTCACTGCGTACCCTACTCTCGCAGCCGCTGTTGTGGATGCGTCTGAAAACGATTGTGAACCAGCAACGTTTTGACTGGGTCGGCTACGATGAGTCCCGTCCTCTGCCTGTCTCTGTTCCCTCTATGCCTCTGTCGTTGACCGTCGTGCTGACGGGTGACCGCGAATCTCTGGCAGACTTCCAGGAGATGGAACCGGAACTGGCTGAGCAGGCGGTCTACAGCGAGTACGAAGACAACATCCAGATTGCCGATGCCGACGATATGGCGCAGTGGTGCCAGTGGGTAATGGCTGTAGCTGAACGCTTTTCGCTGCCAACACCTGCGGCTGACGCGTGGCCAGGCTTGATTCGCGAAGCGGTGCGCTATACCGGTGACCAGGAAACGCTGCCCCTCTGTCCGCTCTGGATCGGCAAACAGCTGCGTGAAGTGGGGGTGATCAGCGGTAACGGTGCGTTCACCGGAGAACAGCTCACACAGATGCTGGCTCAGCGTGAGTGGCGAGAAGGCTATCTTGCTGACCGTATGCAGGATGAAATTCTGCTGGAACAAATTCTGGTCGAGACAGAAGGCGAACGCGTCGGACAGATTAACGCCCTGTCGGTGATTGAATTTCCGGGCCATCCTCGCGCAATCGGCGAACCGTCCCGTATCAGCTGCGTTGTCCATATTGGCGATGGTGAGTTCACCGATATCGAACGGAAAGCCGAGCTGGGCGGAAACATTCACGCGAAAGGCATGATGATCATGCAGGCGTTTTTGATGTCAGAGCTGCAGCTCGAGCAACAGATCCCCTTCTCCGCCTCGCTGACGTTTGAGCAGTCCTACAGCGAAGTCGATGGTGATAGCGCCTCTATGGCAGAACTGTGCGCCCTAATCAGCGCCCTGGCCGAAGTGCCCATCAATCAGAACATCGCGATCACCGGCTCGGTGGACCAATTCGGTCGTGCCCAGCCAGTGGGAGGCCTCAATGAAAAAATTGAAGGCTTCTTCTCTATCTGTCAGCAGCGCGGTTTAAATGGCAAACAGGGTGTGATTATTCCTGCTCCCAATGCACGCCATTTGAGCCTCAGTCAGGATATTCTGGATGCGGTGGAGCAAGAGCAATTCGCCATCTGGGCCATCGAAGGGATTGAGGATGCACTACCCTTACTGACAAACCTGGTATGGGATGGCGAAGGGCAAACCACCCTGATGCAGACCATTCAGGAGCGTATTGCTCAGGCGACACAGCAGGATGCTCGTCATCGTTATCCATGGCCGTTACGCTGGTTAGGCTGGTTTGGTTCGAACTGATCGGACTTGTTCAGCGTACACGTGTTAGCTATCCTGCGTCCTTCACTAAAATAAGGCTTACTGAGAACATGGTAGATAAACGCGAATCCTATACAAAAGAAGATCTTCTTGCCTCTGGTCGCGGTGAACTGTTTGGTGCGAAAGGCCCACAGTTACCGGCCCCGAACATGCTGATGATGGACCGTGTCGTGAAAATGACCGAAACCGGCGGCAACTTCGATAAGGGTTACGTAGAAGCAGAACTCGATATCAACCCGGATCTGTGGTTCTTCGGTTGCCACTTTATTGGCGATCCGGTAATGCCTGGCTGTCTGGGCCTGGATGCAATGTGGCAGCTGGTTGGCTTCTATCTGGGCTGGCTGGGTGGCGAAGGTAAAGGCCGTGCACTGGGTGTTGGCGAAGTGAAATTCACCGGTCAGGTTCTGCCTACTGCGAAGAAAGTGACCTATCGTATTCACTTCAAACGCATTGTTAACCGTCGCCTGATTATGGGCCTGGCGGATGGCGAAGTGCTGGTCGATGGTCGCCTGATCTATAGCGCGAGCGACCTGAAAGTGGGTCTGTTCCAGGACACTTCCGCGTTCTGATATTGCTTTTCGCAATCTCAAAAAGGCGAAACCTCCGCATTGCGGAGGTTTCTTTTTTTAAAGAGACGTTATCAGGCTATGAGTGCCCTGTCGCCGATGGCTTCTCGCCAGCCTCCAAGCCATTGTGACCTTTGGTTTATCGTCTGATAAGGACACATTTCTTTAGAACGTCCAGCGATGCCGGCCTGATAACCACGTTGATGAGCCCGTTCCAGGCGATCTCGTTTCTGTCTCTTCATGCCTCGTTTCCCTCATTCTTTTGTCTGGTGGAAAGAAAACAGTGTCTGCACAAATGCACAGGCACAGATAACGAATACCCCGAATTAGTCGCAGCGTCAATGTTCAAAATTCATACGGGTGTCATATTTGTGAGCTAGCTGGAAGATCATTTGTACAAAAATTGTGACCCGGCACAAGTAACAACCTGAAGTGAAAACGAAAAAAAAACCGCAATCAGTGGCAGACCGATTGCGGTTTTTGACGATGAATTTTACTTATGGCAGCCGGGAAATTTCCCTGGCGATACTGGCCGACTCCTGTGCCCAACCCTGAGCCAGGACTTTCACCATTTCGTCATAGCCATCTTTCTGCTGCTTCAGCTCCAGATGGAAAGGACGCTTAATCAGCTGCCCCTGATGATTCAGCAGCCACTCACCGCTGATCACCACCGCACCGTCATAACGGCCGTGGAAGCCTGTTACGGTGACGTTCAGCGTATCTTGATCGTTACCAAGCGGCTGCGAAGCGACAACCCAGCCCGGAAGCTGGCTGCCCAGATTGGCCACCAGCGTGTTGCGCAGTTGCTGATCCAGCGGGCTGGCCCACAGGTTGTTTGTCGCAATCACGTATTTCACATCGCTGGTCTGATAGACCACACCGTTACCTGCCAGATAATCTGGCACGGCAACCTGCTCAACCCAAAGCTGACGATTTCCCTGGCTGGCCGTACTTTGCCCGCTATTCTGCGTACTAACAGGCAACTGGTAGTAGCTTTTATTCTCTACACCTGAACTGCACGCCGTTAATAGCAGAGCGCCAACCATCAATAGCCACTTATTCATTCTTTTGCCCTCTTAGGCTCAGGATCCTTTTTATCTTTCGCTTCGAACACCAGCGCGTTGCTCTTCTCATTGAGCGTCTTCAGAACAGGCTGCAGTTCACGTAAGACCTGATCAAGGCGCTGCATATCAGCCACCATCTTGTTGTAAGCCGCAGAACCAGGCTGGAAGCCCTGCATACTGCGGTTCAGCTCACGCAACGTTTTCTGCATATCCTGCGGCAGTTGCTGCATGCTCTGGCTCGCTGTGATCTTGTTGATGTTATCCAGCGTGGTTTGCAGACGGCGCATCGTTGCCTGGCTCTCGCTCAGAGAGTTTGTCGCGGCTTCAATCATCGGATTCAGTGGCAGATTGTTAATCTTATCCAGCGTTTCCATCAGGCGCTGCTGGATCTGCGCCAGGCCGCTGCTCACCGTTGGGATAATCTTGTAGCCACCGAATTCACGGATACCGGTAATCGGCGGAGCTTTCGGGTAGAAGTCCATATCCACATACAGAGCACCTGTCACCAGGTTACCGGTTTTCAGCGACCCGCGCAGACCGCGTTCCATCAGTTGAGAGATATGCGTGCCAATATCCTGATTTTCGCCAATCTGATTGACCAGACGCTCTGGCTCAATGCGGATCAGCACCGGGATGCGGTAATCATCATCCAGCACCTGCTGAAGTCCCGGTACGAAGAACGGAACCTGCCCAACCGTACCAAGACGAATGCCGCGGAACTCAACCGGTGCCCCCGGCTGCAGGCCGCGAACGGAATCTTTAAAGAACATCAGGAAGTCAACATGATCGGTATAGAGCGCATCCTGAATGCTTTTTTGATCGTCAAAGAGACGGAAAGCGGTGTTCTCTGCAACTGGCTGCCCCAAATCCAGGCCTTCCGGCACGTCAAAACTCACGCCGCCACCAAACAGGGTGGTCAGCGAGCCCATTTCAACGCGCATGCCTGCCGATGTCAGATCCACCGCGATCCCACTGTCTTTCCAGAAACGGACGTTGCTGGTGACCAGTCGATCGTTTGGTGCATTGATGAAGAGTTGATAGCTGATCGCGCGTTTCTGCGGATCAAACGTGCTTTTCTCAACCGAGCCGACGCGGTAGCCACGGAACAGGACCGGATCACCCGCCGTGAGCTGACCTGCTTTTTTGCTGTCGAGGATCACGCGGATACCCTTGGCATCAGGCGGTGCAAGCGGCGGTGAATCCAGAAGCTGGTATTTGGCTGGCGGGTTACCCTTAGCGCCAGGTTGCAGCTCAATGTAGGCGCCCGAAAGCAGCGTCCCTAAGCCACTGATCCCCTCACGTCCCACCTGAGGCTTAACCACCCAGAACACGGAATCGCCATGCAGCAGTTTTTCCATGCCAGCATTGAGGCGCGCCTTGATTTCCACATGCGTTAAATCATCAGTCAGGGTTGCGCTTTCAACTACACCCACATCCACGCTGCGGCTCTTGATGGTCGTTTTACCGCCCTCAATCCCCTCGGCATTGGTGGTAATCAGCGTCACTTCCGGCCCCTGATGGCTGTAGTGATAAAACAGGATCCATGCCCCGATCAGTGCCGTCACGATGGGGAAAATCCACACCGGTGACCAGTTCTTGACCTTCTGCACTTTCGCCTCTCCACTCTTATTTTCCATGCTCTTACTCTTCCTCATGGCTTGATTCAGGCTCACGATCCCACGATAAACGAGGGTCGAAGGTCATGGCCGCAAACATAGTCATAATCACGACCAGTGCAAACATTAAAGCCCCCATCGCGGGATAAATACTCATCAATCCGCCCATCCGCACCAGTGCAGAGAGAACGGCAATAACAAACACGTCAATCATTGACCAGCGTCCGACAAACTCGACCACTTCATAAATCAGGTGCATGCGTTCGCTGTCGCGTTTACCGTGACCTTTCGCATCCCAACAGAGCCAGGCGATCGCGATCATTTTCAGGGTTGGCACCATAATACTGGCGATAAAGATTACACCGGCAACCGGATACGAACCTTCACCCCACAGCAATATCACCCCGGCCAGGATCGTCGAGGGCATTTTGTCGCCCAGCAGATCGGTGATCATAATCGGCAAGATATTAGCTGGCAGATACAGCATGACAGAGGTCACCAGTAGTGCCATCGTCCACTGCAGGCTGTTTTTACGCCGCACGTGCCCTTTGGTTTCGCAGCGCGGACAAACGTCGAGATCGGCGGGCAGCACGGCGGTACAGCACGGACACGAACGTAGCCCCTGACGAATACCGGGCACCCCGACCTTTACCGTCTGCGCAAGCGTCGGCGCTGGTGCGATATCGTCCCACGCCCAGCGCCTGTCCACACACTGGAAGGCGCGCAGCTGCAGGACGCAGTACAGACACCAGGGGATAAAGCTGCTGCCAATCCCCACGTCGCCATACGCCATCAGCTTCACGAAACTGACCAGAATCCCCGCCAGAAAGATCTCGGCCATCCCCCAGCTTTTAAGCTGAAAAAGGATACGCGCGAGTTTGATTTTCAGTGACGACGGCATCCTGACGCGGTTCACCAGCAGCAGGATAACGACCAGGCAAAAAGCCGGGACTATCTGGACGAAAAGCAGAAAAAAGGTGCCGAGGCTGGCGTAATCTTCTGAGAACATCACGCCCGGGATTTCGAGCAAATCGACCTGGCTGGTAATTCCACCCACCTTCATATAGATGAACGGGAAGAGATTGGAGAGCAGCAGCATGAATAATGCTGCCAGAGCGTAAGCAGTGGGACGCTGCCGCGGTGCGTCCCACTCGGTTGTCAACGTTGCGCCGCAACGTGGACACAGCGCTTTATGTCCGTGACCAAGCTCTGGCAACGCCACGAGCATGTCGCATTGCGAGCATAATATATGCCTGTCGGCATGGTGCTGGTCACACATATGTTATCCCTGTTTATGCGCCGTTTTTCAGAGACTCAAGGTACTCCCAGCGCTCAAATGCTTCTTCCAGGGCCTTTTCAGCCGCGGACAGTTCAGCCAGTATTTTCTGAGTATAGTCGTGCGATTGGGTAAAGAATGTCGCATCAGCAACCTGAGCTTGTAGATCTTCAAGCGTGGCCTCCAGCTCTTCCAGACGCTGAGGTAGCCCCTCCAGTTCGCGCTGCAGGTTATAGCTTAGTTTAGCCGAGCTTTTCTTGACAGTTTCTGCTTTTGTTACAGCAGGTTCAGAACTTATTTTGGACTTTGACTGTTTCTGCGCCAGAGACTGCGACTGCTGCCCTTTTGCATCGTGATAACCGCCGACATACTGACCAATTCGCCCTTCACCTTCGAAGATCCAGCACTCGGTCACGGTGTTATCCACGAATTGACGATCGTGGCTAACCAGCATCACCGTCCCCTGATAACCGTCGATCAGTTCCTCCAGCAATTCCAGGGTTTCGACATCCAGGTCGTTCGTAGGTTCATCGAGAATCAACAGGTTACTTGGCTTCAGGAACAGACGTGCCAGCAGAAGACGATTGCGCTCACCGCCTGACAGCGCGCGTACCGGCGTCATTGCACGTTTCGGATGGAACAGGAAGTCCTGCAGGTAGCCCAGCACATGGCGCGGCTTGCCGTTTACCATCACCTCTTGCTTACCTTCAGCGAGGTTATCCATCACCGTTCTGTCCGGATCCAGCTCTGCGCGGTGCTGATCGAAGTAGGCCACTTCAAGCTTGGTGCCGCAGTGGATACGACCGCTGTCAGCCTGCAATTGACCCAGCATCAGTTTCAACAGCGTGGTTTTGCCGCAACCGTTCGGACCAATCAGTGCAATTTTGTCCCCACGCTGAACCTGTGCCGAGAAGTCTTTCACCAGCACTTTACCGTCGACCTGATAGTTAACGTTTTCCATTTCGAAGACAATCTTGCCGGAACGGGACGCCTCTTCCACCTGCATTTTGGCGCTGCCCATCACTTCTCGGCGCTCGCTACGCTCACGGCGCATCGCCTTCAGCGCACGAACGCGACCTTCGTTACGTGTACGACGGGCTTTGATGCCCTGACGGATCCAGACTTCTTCCTGTGCCAGCTTGCGGTCGAACTCCGCATTCTGCAGCTCTTCCACGCGCAGGTTTTCTTCTTTTTCCAGCAGATAGGTATCGTAATCGCCAGGATAGGTCACCAGCTTACCGCGATCGAGATCGACAATGCGCGTCGCCATATTGCGAATAAACGAACGGTCGTGAGAGATAAAGATGATGGTGCCGCTGAAGGTTTTCAGGAACCCTTCCAGCCAGTCAATCGCTTCGATATCCAGGTGGTTCGTCGGTTCGTCCAGCAGCAGCACCTTCGGTCCGCTGACCAGCGCACGACCCAGTGCCGCTTTACGCAGCCAGCCGCCGGAGAGCGCTGACAGCTCCATATCGGCTTCCAGACCGAGCTGTGCCAGCACTTCATTAATACGGTTTTCCAGCTGCCACAGACCGTGGTGATCGAGCATCTCCTGCACTTTCGCCAGTTCGTTGAGATTCTTATCGCTCGGGTCAGTCATCACCAGATGTGAAATCTCGTGATAACGCTTCAGGTATTCAGCCTGCTCAGAAATACCTTCAGCCACGAAATCGTAAACGCTGCCGGTCACATGACGCGGCGGGTCCTGCTGCAGGCGAGAAACGATAAGATCCTGCTCGTAAACAATACGCCCGTCATCCAGACCCTGTTCACGGTTGAGGATTTTCATCAACGTGGATTTGCCCGCGCCATTACGGCCCACCAGACAGACACGCTCGTTATCTTCGATGTGCAGTTCTGCATTATCGAGAAGCGGTGAGTCGCTGAAAGAGAGCCACGCGCCGTGCATACTAATTAAAGACATTTATTTTTCCTTTCAGGCCGCGGTAATCAACCAGCAGTTATGGATTTGACGGTTACGGGCGAAATCCTGAGACAGCGTTTTTTGGCTGATTTCTTGTGCTTTTAGCCCCAGGGCTGCTAAGCCGTCATGATCCATACGGAAGCCGCGTTTGTTGTTCGAGAACATAATCGTGCCGCCTTTACGCAGGAGGCGCTTCAGGTCGGTCATCAGGCGCAGGTGATCGCGCTGCACATCAAAGCTATCTTCCATACGCTTGGAGTTGGAGAAAGTCGGCGGATCGATAAAGATCAGATCGAACTGCTCGTCGGTATCACGCAGCCAACCCAGCACGTCGGCCTGCATCAGGCGATGCTGACGCCCAGTTAAACCGTTAAGGCGCAGGTTGCGCTCCGCCCACTCCAGATAGGTGCGGGACATATCCACCGTGGTCGTGCTCCGCGCGCCGCCCAGACCCGCATGCACGCTGGCGCTGCCGGTATAGGAGAACAGGTTGAGGAAATCTTTGCCCTTGCTCATCTGTCCGAGCATGCGGCGGGCGATACGGTGGTCAAGGAACAGACCGGTATCAAGGTAGTCAGTCAGGTTAACCCACAGACGAGCGTTGTACTCGCCCACTTCAATGAAGTCGCCCTTTTCACCCATTTTCTGATACTGGTTTTTGCCTTTCTGACGTTCGCGGGTTTTCAGCACCAGCTTGTTTGGCGCAATACCCAGCACGGCGATGGTTGCCGCAATGACGTCCAGCATACGCTGACGCGCTTTTTGCGCATCAATGGTTTTCGGTGGCGCGTATTCCTGAATCACCACCCAGTCCGCATAGCGGTCTACCGCCACGTTGTATTCCGGCAGATCGGCATCGTACAGGCGGTAGCATTCAATACCTTCCTGCTTCGCCCATTTCTCGAATTTCTTCAGATTCTTGCGCAGACGGTTGGCGTAATCTTCCGCCACGCCCGACGGTTTGCTGTCCGCCGCTTTCTCAGCCAGATGGTAGTTCTTCTGCACGCAGTCCAGCGGGCCGTTTTTCGCCTTAAACTGGCGATCGGCACGCAGCTGCAGGCAACTCAGCAATTCAGGTGAAGCACTGAACAGGGAGAGATTCCAGCCGCCAAAGTAATCTTTCATATTGCGGCCCAACAGGCTGTGCAGGGCAATCAGCGCCGGTTCGCTGTCCAGACGCTCACCGTATGGCGGGTTACTGATAACGGTACCGTACGGACCTTTTGGCAACGGGTTGGTCAGGTTCGCCACGTCTTTCACCTCGAAGGTGACCAGCTCGCCGATACCGGCGCGACGGGCGTTGCTGCGGGCACGTTCAATGACGCGCGGGTCGCTGTCCGAACCATAGAAATGGGAGGTATATTCCGCCAGGCCCTTACGCGCACGGGTCTGCGCATCATCTTTGACCTCTTTCCACAGTGCTTCATCGTGCTGTGCCCAGCCCTTGAAGCCCCAGTGACCACGGTGCAGGCCCGGGGCACGGTCGGTGGCCAGCATGGCAGCTTCAATCAGCAATGTACCAGAACCACACATCGGGTCCAGCAGCGGGGTACCCGGCAGCCAGCCAGAGCGCATCACAATGGCTGCGGCAAGGGTTTCTTTGATTGGTGCCATACCGGTACGATCGCGGTAGCCGCGCAGGTGGAGGCCTGCGCCGCTCAGATCCAGAGAGATGCTAGCGGTGTCGCCGTTCAGCCAGACGTTAATACGCAGATCCGGATTTTCGCGATCGACGTTTGGACGTTCCTTATTTTTACGGGTGAAGCAGTCAACAATGGCGTCTTTAACGCGCAGGGCACCGTACTGGCTGTTGCGGATCTCATCATTCACGCCGTTGAAATGCACCGCAAAGGTGGCATTCGGAGTGAAGATCTCTGTCCAGTCGATCATCTGTACGCCGGTATAGAGGTCAAGGTCGCTATAGACCTTGCACTCTTTCATCGGCAGCATGATGCGCGACGCCAGACGGCTCCACATCAGGCTCTGGTAAATAAGCCGCGTGTCGCCCTCAAAATGGACACCACCCTGAACTACCTGGCACTCTTGCGCACCCAGGGCTTCCAGTTCAGTTTTTAACAGCTCTTCCAGCCCACGGGCCGTACTGGCAAACAGAGAATTCATATCGTCACTTTTACTCTTAGAAAATTGTCGCGCATTATAGCTAATATGGCGTGTATGTCATAAAGTTGAAGGCTTATTTTCATTCGAGGGAGTGTGCAGTGGCGACGTTATCCAGGCTTTTTATTCATCCGGTGAAATCCATGCGCGGCATCGGCATTTCTCACGCACTTGCCGACATGAGCGGATTTGCCTTCGATCGTATCTTTATGATCACCGAGCCTGACGGTACGTTCATTACTGCACGCCAGTTCCCGCAGATGGTTCGCTTTATCCCTTTCCCCCTTCATGACGGTTTGCATCTTACCGCGCCGGATGGTTCCAGCGTGGTGATCCGCTTTGCTGATTTTGCGCCTGTGGATGCGCCAACAGAAGTGTGGGGCAATCATTTTACCGCGCGTATTGCCGCTGACGAGATTAACCGCTGGCTTAGC
This sequence comes from Enterobacter sp. DVT3837, assembly GCF_056238685.1. NCBI lineage: Bacteria > Pseudomonadati > Pseudomonadota > Gammaproteobacteria > Enterobacterales > Enterobacteriaceae > Enterobacter > Enterobacter sp. DVT3837. The sequence continues at coordinate 1,518,935 of NZ_JBWDLA010000002.1, forward strand.
GGCTTCTTCTCGCGCGATGTGCAGTTACGTTGGGTAGGCCCGTCGCTGACGCGCCGCGTGAAGCGTCACGACGCAGTTCCGCTCTCATTTGCGGATGGGTTTCCTTTCCTGCTGACCAGTGAAGCCTCCCTGCGCGACCTGCAGCACCGTTGTAAAGCCAGCGTTCAGATGGAGCAGTTTCGCCCCAATCTGGTGGTAACCGGTACAAAAGCCTGGGAAGAAGACACCTGGAAAGTGATTCGCATCGGCAGTGTGATTTTCGATGTCGCGAAGCCATGCAGTCGCTGTATCTTCACCACCGTAAGCCCTGAGAAAGGCCAGAAGCACCCTTCCGGTGAGCCGCTGAAAACTCTGCAATCGTTCCGCACTGCGCAGGACAATGGCGACGTGGATTTTGGCCTGAACCTGATCCCCCGTTCCAGCGGCGTGATCCGTGTCGGTGACGAGGTAGAAATTCTTGCCCGTGGACCCGCAAGAGTTTATGGCTCCGGTCAGGAAGACGAGTTTGTCGAGGTCGAGACGCAGGTCAGTTCATCAGTGGATATTCACTGGCAGGGCAACATCATCCGGGGAAATAATCAGCAGGTTTTACTTGAACAGCTGGAACAAGCAGGGATCCGCATACCGTATTCCTGCCGCGCGGGGATCTGTGGCTGCTGTCGAATCAAGCTGGTTGAGGGTGAAGTCAGTGCGCTGAAAAAATCCGCAATAGCCGACGACGGGACAATTCTGTGCTGTAGCTGCATCCCGACAACTTCAGTACAACTGGAAGCTTAAACAGCCTGTTCCAGGCTGAAAGAATCCACTCGAAGTTGGGGTTTCAGCCTGTCGTTCATGACCTTGATGGCATCCCCAAGTTGCATCGTCCGCCCGGCAATTGTCACGCCGGGCTGAGCCAGCAGACAGAGCGCGGCATTTTCGCCCGGCTCAACCACCAGCAGACTCACCTCTTCGGCGCTATCACTCAGGTTGACGCTGGCCGCGTCGCCCGTCGCCGGTGTCCAGCTCATGCCATGCGGCAGGAAATGCCAGCTTTTTGGCATTTGTGGTTTCAGGAAACGGATAGCCACCAGCGCATTTAATACCAGTTCGGCACGTTGCTCTTTAGAGAGCACCAGATCGCGACATTTTTCTTCAAAGGAGAAATAAAGCGCAGCATCGTCAACACAGAATCCTGACGGAGAAAAAGCGTCAGGGGTTAACATTCGGCGGGCAAAACGAGAACGAAACAACATACCATTGGCTAAATCGAGCATCATACGGTCATGCTCGTCGCAAAAATACCAGCGCCAGTTATCGTCAGGTTTAATTCGCATGTTTCTCTCCCGTCCCAAACGTCCTGTACTAAAAATGTCCTGCTCGTCGCTTCGTTTTTAACACCATTTAATAAAAGACTATAATGTCTAAATAAGCAACAATGACGGAATATAAAACAACCAGGGCCGGAAATAAAGCCCTGGTTGTCTGATTAAGAGAAAAGATTAGATATGAGTAACGATTTCTTTAATCAGCGGTGGTCCTTTAAAAATAAAGCCGGAATAGATTTGCACCAGTGACGCACCTGCTGCCATCTTCTCGCGTGCAGCAATCACAGAGTCGATACCACCGACGCCGATAATCGGTAAACGACCTTTTAATTCCGCTGACAATGCACGAATAATTTCGGTGCTTTTTAATTGTACCGGACGTCCACTTAACCCACCCGCTTCGTCACAGTTTTTCATTCCCTGAACCAGGGAGCGATCGAGTGTGGTATTGGTCGCAATCACACCATCAATATTATGGCGAACTAAACTGTCGGCAACCTGGATCAATTCTTCGACGGAAAGATCCGGAGCGATCTTAACCGCGACGGGAACATATTTATGGTGGATCGACTGCAGCTCATTTTGTTTATTTTTAATGGCACTCAGAAGATCGTCCAACGCTTCACCATATTGCAAAGAACGCAGCCCCGGGGTATTGGGTGAGGAAATATTCACCGCAATATAACCAGCATAGGCGTAGACTTTTTCCATACAAATCAGATAGTCATCTTTACCTTGCTCTACCGGCGTGTCTTTATTTTTGCCAATATTGATACCTAATACGCCATCAAAATGGGCTTTTTTTACATTCTCAACGAGGTGATCGACACCGAGGTTATTAAAGCCCATGCGGTTGATCAAGCCTTCAGCTTCGACCAGACGGAACAGACGCGGCTTGTCATTTCCCGGTTGTGGGCGCGGCGTGACGGTACCGATTTCGATAGAGCCAAAGCCCATCGCGCCCAGGGCATCAATGCACTCGCCATTTTTGTCCAGACCTGCCGCAAGACCCAGCGGGTTTTTAAAGGTCAATCCCATGCATTGCACAGGTTTTTCCGGCACATTTTGACGCACCAGAGCGACCAGCGGCGTTCCTGTAATACGACGTAATTGCTGGAATGTAATTTCATGAGCACGCTCAGGGTCGAGCTGGAAAAGGGCTTTACGAACGAAGGGGTAGTACATGAACTCTCCTGGATTCCCGGTGTGCAAACCGGGAGGGGATTATGGGCGATCCGACGCCGAAAGGGAATTGACCTGCGGCAAAAAATCAGCGTAAAACGCAATCGTTTCCCTCCCGGCTCATTTCTTATTCACTTTTTCGCATTTAAATTGCAGATAAATCATTTAGTGGAATAACCGCTCAGTGTCACACTCCTGAAAATTGTTATGAATGTTAGATAAAAGCAAACAATTGGTTATAAGGAGAACGTATGCGCGTCATTACTCTGGCCGGAAGTCCACGATTCCCTTCACGCTCCAGCGCCCTGCTGGAATATGCCCGTGAAAAACTTAATGCCCTGGATGTGGAAGTGTGCCACTGGAACCTGCATAACTTCGAACCTGAAGATTTGCTCTATGCCCGTTTTGACAGCCCGGCGCTTCACACCCTGACGGAGCAGCTTAAAGGCGCTGATGGGTTAATCGTGGCGACCCCCATTTATAAAGCCTCTTTTTCCGGGGCACTGAAAACCCTGCTTGACCTGCTCCCTGAACGTGCGCTGGATGGCAAAGTGGTGCTGCCTCTGGCAACTGGCGGTACGGTGGCGCATTTACTGGCAGTGGATTATGCCCTGAAGCCGGTGCTGAACGCCCTGAAAGCACAGGAGATCCTCCACGGTGTGTTCGCGGACGACTCCCAGGTCATCGACTATCAACATAAACCGCACTTTACACCGAATCTGCAGACCCGCCTCGATAACGCCCTGGATACCTTCTGGCATGCCCTGCATCGCAGGGATATCCAGGCACCTGCTTTTGGTCATCCGCAAGGAGTTGCACATGTTTAAAACCTTAACCCATATTGGACTAGCCGGACTGATGGCGCTAACGTCACTGGCCCATGCCGGGCAAACGTCACCTGAAAGCTTACGCATTGGCTACCAGAAAGGCAGCGTCAGCATGGTGCTGGCAAAAAGCCACCAGCTTCTGGAAAAACGCTTCCCGGACACAAAATTCTCCTGGGTTGAGTTCCCGGCTGGTCCTCAGATGCTGGAAGCGCTGAACGTGGGCAGTATTGATCTGGGCAGTACAGGCGATATCCCGCCGATATTCGCCCAGGCCGCGGGAGCAGACCTGCTCTATGTAGGTGTTGAACCGCCCAAACCGAAGGCCGAAGTGATTCTGGTACCTGAAAATAGCGACATTAAAAACGTCGCCGACCTTAAAGGGCATAAAGTTGCTTTCCAGAAAGGCTCCAGCTCACACAACCTGCTGCTGCGTGCTCTGCAAGAGGCCGGACTCAAGTTTACCGACATTCAGCCCGTTTACCTGACGCCTGCCGACGCGCGCGCCGCGTTCCAGCAGAAGAACGTTGATGCCTGGGCCATCTGGGATCCGTACTATTCCGCCGCATTACTGCAGGGCGGTGTACGGGTGCTAAAAGATGGCACCACGCTTAAACAGACCGGCTCGTTCTATCTGGCTGCTCGCCCTTATGCGGAAAAGAACGGCGCCTTTGTGCAAGAGGTTCTTGATACCTTTACTCAGGCGGATGCACTGACTCAAAGCCAGCGTCAGGAGAGCATTACCCTGCTGGCGAAAACCATGGGCTTACCTGAGCCGGTGATCGCGAGCTATCTCAACCACCGTCCACCGACCACCATCACGCCCGTAGACGCGCACGTCGCCGCACTTCAGCAACAAACGGCTGACCTCTTCTATCAAAACCACCTGGTGCCAAAACAGGTCACTATTCGCGAACGTATCTGGCAGCCCGCCGGTAAAGAAGGAACAAAATCATGAGTCTGAATCTTTTCTGGTTTTTACCCACCCATGGTGATGGCCACTATCTTGGTACGGAAGAGGGTTCACGCCCGGTTGACCATGGCTACCTGCAGCAGATTGCACAGGCAGCGGACAGAATTGGTTTCACTGGCGTACTGATCCCGACCGGACGCTCGTGTGAAGATGCCTGGCTGGTCGCCGCGTCGATGATCCCGGTCACCCAGCGTCTGAAGTTTCTGGTGGCCTTGCGTCCGAGCGTTGTCTCCCCCACCGTGGCGGCGCGTCAGGCGGCAACCCTGGACAGACTGTCTAACGGACGCGCCCTGTTTAACCTGGTGACGGGCAGCGATCCGCAGGAGCTGGCGGGCGACGGCGTGTTCCTCGATCACACTGAGCGCTATGAAGCCTCCGCCGAATTCACCCGCGTCTGGCGACGTCTGCTGGAAGGTGAAACCGTGACGTTCGAAGGTAAACATATTCACGTTCGCGACGCGAAACTCTACTTCCCTCCGGTCCAACAGCCACGCCCTCCTCTCTATTTTGGCGGGTCATCGGACGTGGCGCAGGACCTGGCGGCAGAGCAGGTTGATCTCTATCTGACCTGGGGCGAGCCGCCAGAGTTGGTGAAAGAAAAAATAGCCCAGGTACGCGCTAAAGCGGCCGCCCATGGCCGTAAGGTACGCTTCGGTATCCGCCTGCATGTGATTGTGCGTGAGACCAACGAAGAAGCCTGGCAGGCGGCCGATCGTCTCATCTCCCATCTTGATGATGCCACCATCGCGAAAGCACAGGCTGCGTTTGCCAAAACCGATTCCGTCGGGCAGCACCGGATGGCATCCCTGCACAACGGCAAGCGCGAGAACCTGGAGATCAGCCCAAACCTGTGGGCGGGTGTCGGTCTGGTTCGCGGCGGTGCGGGCACGGCGCTGGTTGGCGACGGTGCGACCGTGGCAGCCCGTATTAATGAATACGCTGACCTGGGCATCGACAGCTTTATTCTCTCCGGTTATCCGCATCTCGAAGAGGCGTACAAAGTGGGCGAGCTGTTGTTCCCGCATCTGGATGTCGCCATCCCGGAAATTCCTCAGCCGCAACCGCTCCAGCTTCAGGGCGAAGCCGTGGCGAATGAATTTATTCCACGAAAAGCCGCACAAAGCTAAGGAGTGACCATGTCTGCCATCTCACAAAAATGGCTCCTGCGCGCCGCGCCGTGGTTTTTGCCCGTCGGTATCGTGGCCGTCTGGCAGCTCGCGTCGTCCACCGGCTGGCTGTCGAGCCGCATTCTGCCCGCACCTATGGGCGTCGTAGAAGCGTTCTGGTCGCTGAGCGTCAGCGGAGAGCTGTGGCAACATCTGGCGATCAGTTCCTGGCGCGCCGTGATTGGGTTTTCCATCGGCGGCAGCATCGGCCTGATTCTGGGTTTGATCAGCGGTCTTTCACGCTGGGGCGAGCGGCTGCTGGATACGTCCATTCAGATGCTGCGCAACGTTCCGCATCTGGCGCTGATCCCGCTGGTGATTTTGTGGTTTGGTATTGATGAGAGCGCCAAAATATTCCTCGTGGCGCTGGGTACGCTGTTCCCGATTTACATCAATACCTGGCATGGGATCCGTAACATCGATCGTGGTCTGGTCGAGATGGCGCGCAGCTATGGTTTATCAGGCTTCGCGCTTTTTACCCACGTCATTCTCCCTGGCGCCCTGCCCTCCATTATGGTCGGGGTGCGTTTTGCGCTCGGCCTGATGTGGCTAACGTTGATAGTGGCGGAGACCATCTCGGCCAACTCTGGCATCGGTTATCTGGCGATGAACGCTCGCGAATTCCTGCAAACGGACGTGGTGGTAGTCGCGATCATCCTTTATGCCCTGCTCGGCAAACTCGCCGATGTCAGCGCCCAGTGGCTGGAACGCAGCTGGCTGCGCTGGAACCCGGCCTACACCCTTCAGGAGGCGAAAGCATGAATACAGCACGACTGAACCAGGGGACGCCGTTACTGCTGAACGGCGTGACCAAACGCTACGGCGAAAACACCATTCTGAATGCGCTGGATCTGCACATTCCTGCCGGACAATTCGTAGCCGTTGTCGGGCGCAGCGGCGGCGGTAAGAGCACGCTGTTGCGCCTGTTAGCCGGACTGGAGGCCCCAAACGGCGGTGAAATTCTTGCCGGTACAACGCCGCTGGCAAAGATTCAGAACGACACCCGCATGATGTTTCAGGATGCGCGCCTGCTGCCCTGGAAAACAGTCATTGATAACGTCGGGCTGGGGCTTAAAGGCAACTGGCGAGAGGAGGCCCGCCAGGCGCTTGCCGCCGTAGGGCTGGAAAATCGCGCGGATGAATGGCCTGCGGCGCTGTCAGGTGGGCAGAAGCAGCGCGTTGCACTGGCGCGGGCGTTAATCCATCGTCCGGGTCTGTTGTTGCTTGATGAGCCGCTCGGCGCACTCGACGCCCTGACACGAATCGAAATGCAGGATTTGATTGGATCCCTGTGGCAGAAGCATGGCTTTACGGTGCTACTGGTGACGCATGACGTGTCTGAAGCGGTAGCGATGGCCGATCGCGTGCTGTTAATAGAAGAAGGAAAAATGGGTCTGGATCTGACGGTGGATATTGCGCGCCCTCGCCGCGTAGGTTCGGCAAGACTGGCGGAGCTGGAGGCAGAAGTGCTGGATCGGGTGATGAAGCGCGGGGGCACGGAGTTACAGCGAGCTAAGGCTAATGCCTGATGCCCTCACCCCGACCCTCTCCCGCAGGGAGAGGGAGGGTTATCTTTTATTACGCTAACGCTTTAGCAATCTTCTCGTACAGATCGCCAGACAGGTTTTCCAGTCCTTTCAGCTGCTCAAGCGCGGCACGCATTTTCGCCTGGCGCTTAGCATCGTAGCGCTTCAGACGGATAAGCGGCTCGATCAGACGTGATGCCACCTGCGGGTTACGGCTGTTCAGCTCGGTCAGCATTTCTACCATGAACTCATAACCGCTGCCGTCTTCGGCGTGGAATGCGGCCGGGTTGCTGCTGGCAAACGCGCCAATCAGGGAACGTACGCGGTTCGGGTTGCTCATGGTAAACGAACGGTGCTTCAGCAGGCTGCGTACTTTGCTGAGCGCGTCTTGCGCCGGGCTGGTCGCCTGCAGGATGAACCATTTGTCCATCACCAGGCCATCCTGATGCCACTTGTCGTCATACTCCTGCATCAGCGCATCACGGCACGGCAGTTCGGCGGCGACGCTTGCAGCCAGGGCAGCCAGCGCGTCAGTCATGTTATCCGCTTCATGGTACTGCTTGCTTACCAGCGTGTTCGCCAACTCAGCCTCACCAAACGCCAGATAGCGCAGGCAGGTATTACGCAGAGAACGCTTACCGATGTCCGCGTGCTCTACGCGATAAGTATCAAGTTTATTGGCGTTATAAATCGCCAGGAACTCATCGGCCAGTTCTGCAGCCAGCGTACGGGTCAACGCTTCACGCACCGCGACGATGGCAATTGGGTCGATGATGTCAAACAACTCGGCGATTTCAGTCGCTGACGGCAGGGTCAGAATTTCAGCGGCCAGCGCCGGGTCAATCTTCTCATCCAGCAGGACCGCGCGGAACGCGTCAGCCACATGGGCAGGCAGCGACAGCGGCTGGCCCTGCTGATGACGGTTTACGTTGAGCTTAATGTAGGTCGCCAGCAGACTTTGCGCGGCATCCCAACGGGAGAAGTCGTTGCGCGCGTGACGCATCAGGAACGTCAACTGCTGATCGCTCCATTTATACTCCAGTTTCACTGGTGCAGAGAACTCACACAGCAGCGCAGGGACCGGCTGGAAGTAAACGTTGTCGAAGATAAAGGTCTGCTCTGCCTGGGTCACATTCAGCACGTGGTGTACCGGGTGGCCACCCTTCTGGAGAGGAATGACTTTGCCTTCGTTATCATACAGTTCAATGCTGAACGGAATGTGAAGCGGATGTTTCTCTTCCTGCTCCGCTGTTGGCGGCGTGCGCTGGCTGATGGTCAGGGTGTACTGCTCGGTTTCCGGGTTGTAATCGTCTTTGACGGTGACAATCGGCGTACCGGCCTGGCTGTACCAGAGGCGGAAGTGAGAGAGATCCACATTGGAAGCATCTTCCATCGCCTGCACAAAATCGTCGCAAGTGGCCGCGCTGCCGTCATGACGCTCGAAGTAGAGCTGCATGCCTTTCTGGAAGTTCTCTTCACCCAGCAGAGTGTGGATCATGCGGATAATTTCAGAACCTTTTTCATACACCGTCAGGGTGTAGAAGTTGTTCATCTCAATGACTTTATCCGGGCGGATCGGGTGCGCCATTGGGCTGGCATCTTCCGCAAACTGCAGGCCGCGCATAGTACGCACGTTGTTGATGCGGTTAACCGCACGAGAACCCAGATCGGAGCTGAACTCCTGGTCACGGAAGACGGTCAGTCCCTCTTTCAGACTCAACTGGAACCAGTCGCGGCAGGTGACGCGGTTACCCGTCCAGTTGTGGAAATATTCGTGACCGATAACGCGTTCAATATCGAGATAATCTTTATCGGTAGCGGTATCGGTGCGCGCCAGCACGTATTTGGAGTTAAAGATGTTAAGACCCTTATTCTCCATCGCGCCCATGTTGAAGAAATCGACAGCCACGATCATATAGATGTCGAGATCATATTCGAGACCAAAGCGCTCTTCGTCCCACTTCATGGAGTTGATAAGCGACGTCATCGCCCACGGTGCACGGTCCAGGTTGCCACGGTCAACAAACAGCTCTAGTGCCACTTCGCGGCCGGAGCGTGTTTTAAAGGTATCGCGCAACACGTCGAAATCACCCGCCACCAGCGCAAACAGATAGCATGGTTTCGGGAACGGATCCTGCCATTGCACCCAGTGACGGCCGTTCTCCAGTTCGCCTTCGCCCACACGGTTACCGTTGGAGAGCAGGAATGGGTAGAGCGTTTTATCGGCAATAATTTTCGTTGTGAAGCGTGCCAGCACATCCGGGCGATCGAGATACCAGGTGATGTGACGGAAACCTTCCGCTTCACACTGAGTGCACAGCGCCACACCAGACTGGTAAAGTCCTTCCAGCGCCGTGTTGGCGGCAGGGCTGATTTCATTCACGATGCGCAGCGTAAAGTGTTCCGGCAGGTTGTCGATCACCAGCTGGTTGTTTTCTTCTTTATAGTCAGACCAGGCTTCATCATTAATATGCAGGGAGACCAGCGTCAGGTCTTCACCATCAAGACGCAGTGGCACAGCAGTCGCACTGTGGCGCGTCACCTGGCTTACCGCCGTCACAACGGTTTTAGTGGCATCCAGGTCAAAAGTCAGATCGATATCGCTAATCAGGTATTCCGGCGCACGGTAGTCGTGGCGGTATTTGGCTTGTGGCTGTTGTGTCATAGAAAACCTTATGCATCGTTTGTCGAGTAACGTTTCAATATATTCCTGTTGTGTAAAACGCGCTACGCAGAATGTTCATCTTTTCAGGTACAAAACCCTTTTTTGCTACATTTATATAACACGGGGCACAAAATGCCCTCGACCATAAAACGCGCTTATGTTGTGATCGGGGTTCAATAAATCACTAAACAAGGTATACTCCGGAGTTGTTTATTGTACTAAACGCTCCTGTGAGAGGATGCTACTGCGCACCTATGACTCAATTCGTTTCTCCTGTTCTGCATACGTTGCTGGATACTGACGCGTATAAACTGCATATGCAGCAAGCCGTTTTCCACCATTACTATGACGTTCATGTCGCGGCCGAATTCCGCTGCCGTGGCGACGACTTGCTCGGTATCTACGCAGACGCTATTCGTGAACAGGTCGATGCTATGCAGCATCTGACGTTGCAGGACGATGAATATCAGTGGCTTTCTGGCCTGCCTTTCTTCAAAGCTGACTACCTGAACTGGCTGCGCGACTTCCGCTATAAGCCAGAGCAGGTCACTGTACTTAACGATAATGGTAAGCTGGATATTCGTCTCGAAGGCCCGTGGCGTGAAGTGATCATGTGGGAAGTGCCGCTTCTGGCGGTGATCAGTGAACTGGCCCACCGCTACCGCTCGCCGGAAACCGGTGTTGAACAGGCGGTCGCAGCGCTGGAAACCAAGCTCGCGGGCTTCACCACGCTGACTGAAGGGCTGGATATGTCCCGCTTCCGCCTGATGGACTTTGGCACCCGTCGCCGTTTCTCTCGCGACGTTCAGGAGGCCATCGTTAAGCGTCTGCAGCAGGAACCGTGGTTTGTGGGCACCAGCAACTACGATCTGGCCCGTCGCCTTAATCTCACGCCTATGGGCACCCAGGCACATGAATGGTTCCAGGCGCATCAGCAGATAAGCCCAGACCTGGCGAACAGCCAGCGCGCGGCACTGGCTGCATGGCTAGAGGAGTACCCAAATCAACTGGGGATCGCCCTCACCGACTGTATTACGATGGATGCCTTCCTGCGCGATTTTGGTCCCGAGTTCGCTGAGCGTTACCAGGGGTTACGCCATGATTCCGGTGATCCGGTTGAATGGGGTGAGAAAGCCATTGCCCACTATGAAAAGCTGGGTATTGATCCAATGAGCAAGGTTCTGGTCTTCTCCGATAATCTTGACCTGCCGAAAGCGGTTGAGCTCTATCGCCAGTTCAACACCCGGGTTAACCTGAGCTTCGGGATTGGTACCCGTTTGACCTGTGACATCCCTCAGGTGAAACCACTGAACATCGTCATAAAATTGGTGGAATGTAACGGCAAGCCGGTGGCGAAGCTCTCCGATAGCCCGGGTAAAACTATCTGCCATGACAAAGCGTTTGTCCGCGCATTGCGCAAAGCGTTCGATCTCCCGCAGATTAAAAAAGCCAGCTAAACGCTTACGGGAGCCTTCATGGCTCCCGACTTCTTATTTATTTCTCAATTCTTCCCTTTTGACTGCGAAATTTACTTGTCTGATGGCAGATGGCAGGTAACATAGATATCCCCCCATAAGGGTGGACAAGTGTCTATTTTTTCCGACTATTAACAGAGAGAATATTATGAGCGTTGTGCCTGTAGCCGACGTACTCCAGGGCCGTGTCGCCGTTGACCAGGAAGTCACCGTGCGCGGATGGGTGCGTACCCGCCGAGATTCTAAAGCTGGCATCTCCTTCCTTGCCGTCTATGACGGTTCCTGCTTTGATCCTGTACAGGCCGTCATTAATAATTCTCTGCCCAATTACAATGATGACGTTCTGCATCTGACGACGGGTTGTTCCGTTATCGTTACCGGCGTGGTTGTGGCATCACCGGGCCAGGGCCAGAGTTTCGAAATTCAGGCTTCTGCCATTGAAGTCACCGGCTGGGTTGAAGATCCGGACACCTATCCGATGGCGGCTAAACGTCACAGCATCGAATATCTGCGCGAAGTCGCTCACTTGCGCCCGCGTACCAACCTGATTGGTGCAGTGGCGCGTGTGCGTCATACGCTGGCCCAGGCGCTGCATCGCTTCTTCGACGAACAAGGTTATTTCTGGGTGTCTACCCCGCTGATTACTGCTTCTGATACAGAAGGTGCAGGTGAAATGTTCCGTGTCTCGACGCTGGACATGGAAAACCTGCCGCGTACGCCAGAAGGTAAAGTGGACTATGACAAAGACTTCTTCGGCAAAGAGGCTTTCCTGACCGTATCCGGTCAGCTCAACGGCGAAACGTACGCCTGCGCGCTGTCTAAAATCTACACCTTTGGCCCTACCTTCCGTGCCGAAAACTCCAACACCAGCCGTCACCTGGCAGAATTCTGGATGCTGGAGCCTGAGGTGGCATTCGCCAACCTGGACGATGTTGCCGGCCTGGCTGAAGCGATGCTGAAGTATGTCTTCAAAGCGGTGCTGGAAGAGCGTCCTGACGACATGAAATTCTTCGCCGAGCGCGTAGACAGCGACGCAGTAGCCCGTCTGGAGCGCTTCGTCTCTGCCGATTTTGCGCAGGTGGACTACACCGACGCGGTAGCGATCCTTGAGAAATGCGGTGAGACGTTCGAGAACCCGGTTTACTGGGGCGTTGACCTGGCGTCTGAGCATGAACGCTATCTGGCCGAGAAACACTTCAAAGCGCCGGTTGTCGTGAAAAACTACCCGAAAGACATTAAGGCCTTCTATATGCGCCTTAACGAAGACGGTAAAACCGTTGCAGCGATGGACGTACTGGCGCCGGGCATTGGTGAAATCATCGGCGGTTCTCAGCGTGAAGAGCGTCTCGACGTACTTGACGCGCGCATGGAAGAGATGGGTCTCAACCCGGCTGACTACAGCTGGTACCGCGATCTGCGTCGTTACGGTACCGTACCGCACGCTGGTTTTGGTCTGGGCTTCGAGCGTCTGATTGCCTACGTTACCGGTGTTCAGAACGTACGTGACGTGATTCCTTTCCCACGTACTCCACGTAACGCCAGCTTCTAATCGATAAAAGACTAAAATGGCCAGCGAATGCTGGCCATTATTTTATTCTGCAATGTCAGTTTACGTCAGCGTAAAGTCAGCATTTTTAAACCATCACCCCGTCACAACCGCTACCTGTTACGTATTGTTTCCGTGAAATATCCAGCCACAAAAAAACAAACTCCATTCTTATTGCGATTATTACATCCTCAAGCAATAGCACAAATTTCAACCATTTTTTTAGCCATCCAGATGTCTTTTTTGCATCATAAGAAAAAACAAGTCGTTTAGCCTCTGTTTATATGAATTGCCTTTATCCAAATTAATCATAAGGAATTCATATATATAGGATAAACACTGCCGCTTAATTCGCCAGGGAGTTCTGAAGTTTGAGGTGGTTCACAAAGTTCCGAAAAATACACATTTAGTTACACATATTTTCTTTCTGTTACTTAATCTTGAGAATTGTAGCACTTTCAGGCTAGCGAAACGCTTCGGTGAATGGAAAGATGCCTGTCAGATACATAAAGACACCAAACTCTCATCAATAGTTCCGGAAATATTTATTGACAGAATTTATTGACGGCAGTGGCGAGTGTCATAAAAAAACCAATGAGGGTAATAAATAATGATGAAGCGCAATATTCTGGCAGTGGTTATCCCTGCTCTGCTGGTAGCTGGTGCAGCTAACGCTGCAGAAATCTACAACAAAAACGCTAACAAGCTGGACTTCTACGGTAAAGCTGTAGGTGAACACATCTGGACCACCAACGGTGACACCAGCAACGAAGATACCACCTACGCCCGTATCGGCTTCAAAGGTGAAACCCAGATCAACGACCAGATCACTGGTTACGGTCAGTGGGAATACAACATGGACGCGTCCAACGCAGAAGGTTCTCAGGGTACTAAAACCCGTCTGGCATTTGCTGGTCTGAACTTCGGTGACGCGGGCTCTCTGGACTACGGCCGTAACTATGGCGCTATCTATGACGCGGCAGCATATACCGATATGCTGGTTGAGTGGGGCGGCGACTCTTGGGTTGCGACTGATAACTTCATGAACGGTCGTGCTTCTGGCCTGCTGACCTACCGTAACAAGAACTTCTTCGGTCTGGTTGATGGTCTGAGCTTCGCCCTTCAGTATCAGGGTAAAAACGAGCGCAGCAATGCTGTCGCTGCAACTTACACCGCCGATGGTCAGTTGATCAACGTGGGTCGTGGTGGTAACGGCGCTAAAGGTAACGGTGATGGCTTCAGCTCCTCTGTTCAGTACGAACTGGGCGAAGGCTTCGCACTGGCAGCCGGTTATGAAACTGCTGACCGCACCAACGAGCAGGTTGCTGCTGGCAACTCCGCTGACTGGGCAAGCGCCGGCGGCGATCGTGCTGAAGCATGGTCTACTGCAGCGAAATACGATGCGAACAACATCTACGCAGCAGTTCAGTATGCTGAAACCACTAACATGACGCGTGAAGCTGATAACAACTTCGCGAACAAAACCCAGAACATCGAAGCCGTTGTTCAGTACCAGTTCGACTTCGGTCTGCGTCCATCCCTGGGCTACGTCCAGTCTAAAGGTAAGGACCTGAAAGGTCGTACAGCTAACGGTTCAACCTTCGCTGGCGGCGATGCTGACCTGGTGAAATACATCGAACTCGGTACCTGGTACTACTTCAACAAGAACATGAACGTATACGCTGCGTACAAATTTAACCTGCTGGACGACAACGCGTACTCTAAATCCACTAAGCTGGCAACTGACGACCAGGCTGCGGTTGGTATCGTTTACCAGTTCTAATCAGTACACCACTTTGTTATATGCTTAATGAACAGGGCTTCGGCCCTGTTTTTTTATGCGTGACAGAAAATAATGGCGACTTTTGAAAAGCCGCACGCTTTTCGTCGCAAACGGTTGGCATTTTGTAAATCTACCGTTAACCTGATAGCGGATTTCACTTCTGTAATCACAATGGAACTTCGTCATGTTTGAGAACATTACCGCCGCACCTGCCGACCCTATTCTGGGCCTGGCCGATCTGTTTCGTGCCGACGACCGCCCTGGCAAAATCAACCTGGGTATTGGTGTATATAAAGATGAAACCGGCAAAACTCCGGTACTGACCAGCGTAAAAAAAGCTGAGCAGTATCTGCTGGAAAACGAAACCACCAAAAACTACCTCGGTATTGATGGTATCCCTGAATTTGGTCGCTGCACCCAGGAGCTGCTGTTCGGTAAAGGTAGCGCAATTGTGAGTGACAAACGTGCCCGTACAGCACAGACCCCTGGCGGTACCGGTGCGCTGCGCGTGGCGGCGGATTTCCTTGCGAAAAACACCTCTGTTAAGCGTGTCTGGGTAAGCAACCCAAGCTGGCCGAACCACAAGAGCGTCTTTAACTCTGCGGGTCTGGAAGTGCGTGAATACGCTTACTACGACGCAGCAAACCACTCTCTCGACTTTGACGGTCTGCTGGCGAGCCTGAGCGAAGCACAGGCAGGTGACGTGGTGCTGTTCCACGGTTGCTGCCATAACCCAACCGGTATCGATCCGACGCTTGAGCAGTGGGAACACCTGGCGAAGCTGTCCGTTGAAAAAGGCTGGCTACCGCTGTTTGACTTTGCCTACCAGGGCTTCGCCCGTGGTCTGGAAGAAGATGCAGAAGGCCTGCGCGCGTTCGCAGCCGTGCATCAGGAGCTGATTGTCGCAAGCTCTTATTCCAAGAACTTCGGTCTGTACAATGAGCGTGTGGGTGCTTGTACGCTGGTCGCGGCAAACGACGAGACCGTCGATCGTGCGTTCAGCCAGATGAAATCGGTTATTCGCGCGAACTACTCTAACCCACCAGCACACGGTGCGTCTGTTGTTGCCACTATCCTGAGCAACGATGCGCTGCGCGCCATCTGGGAACAAGAACTGAATGACATGCGTCAGCGTATTCAGCGCATGCGCCTGCTGTTTGTGAACACCCTGGCTGAGAAAGGCGCGGACCGCGACTTCAGCTTTATCATCAAACAGAACGGCATGTTCTCGTTCAGCGGCCTGACCAAAGAGCAGGTTCTGCGTCTGCGTGAAGAGTTTGGCGTGTACGCCGTGGCGTCTGGCCGCGTGAACGTTGCAGGCATGACGCCTGACAACATGGCGCCACTGTGCGAAGCGATTGTCGCTGTACTGTAATTTGCGCCCATAAAAAAGCCTGCGTTATGCAGGCTTTTTTTATTCGGGTTACCAGACAGGCATTTCATCCTGAAGGAACGGGTTATGGAGCCGTTCATAGCCCAGCGTCGACATCGGACCGTGTCCAGGGATAAACGTCACGTCATCACCCAGCGGCAATAACTTCTGTTTAATCGACTGAATCAGTTGCCCGTGGTCACCACGCGGAAAATCGCTGCGTCCTACGCCACCTTTGAAAATCACATCGCCGGAAATCAGCAGACGAGACTGGTCATCAAAGAAGACGATATGGCCTGGCGTATGCCCAGGACAATGCAACACCTGTAAAGTCACATTCCCTACGTTAACGCGCTCTCCCTCGTTCAGCCAGCGATCGGGCGTCAGAGGTTGACACTCATCAAGGCCAAACATGCGACTTTGGGCTGGCAAACCCTGCAGCCAGAACTCATCTTCTTTTTCCGGACCGATCACCGGCACACCATAGTGCTGTGCCAGTTCCGCCGCTGCGCCGACATGGTCAAGGTGACCATGCGTCAGTAATATCTGCATCAGCGTCACACCGCTATCTGCAACTTCCTGTTTGATCTTCTCAGCGTCGCCGCCGGGATCGACAAGCGCGGCCAGTTTGGTTTGTTCACACCAGATTAATGAACAATTCTGGGAGAACGCCGTAACCGGAATAATACGATAGTTCATACTGCTCCTGTGTTTCGTTATTACCAGTGCCGAACTGGACCGGTATCAATATGCACAAAGTTGCTGCTGGGGTAATATCCTACACCACCTGCACGCATAGATAACGCAGCTTTGCGAATATTGGCTAACGAAACGCCTTCAATGTGGAAATCCATTGCCTGTCCCCTGGTGTGGTAGCTTTTTTTGGCTACCCCACGGCTATGGGCGCGCAGTTCATTATTAGTATCAATTGAGCGATAACCAGAAATAAGCTGCACCGGCTTGCTGGTACCCAGCAGGCCCTGAAGGCGGAAAAGCTGATCAAACAGTCCTGGATCGATGGCTTTTATTTTATTCGCGCGGTAATCACGGAAAAAGTGGTTAAGTCTTGCTAATTCATCCTGAATATAGCCTCTGCCATCGAAGAATTCCGCTTTTAGCGACTCACCGGTATGGAGATTGTTGAGCGTTAAAACTCGCGGACGAGGTGTCGAGAGGGTGGCAAATGCTGGCGTCGGCAAGATGGCCGCTGCGCCGAGCGCAACACCACCTAACGCCAGCAGTTTGCGGCGATTAGCGTCAAATTTGTCCATGATAATCAGGTCTACAGGTCAATGTTTATCGTAATATGCTTAGCGCACGAAGGGCACCTTAACTGGCAAAACCGGGTACGTCAAGGCGCCCAACCCCAGTGAATACGCGGCTTACAGCGATATTGCCCCTTATTCACCATAACTTACGACAATCATTTCTCCCGAACTACTTCATTTACCTGATTAATTGTTCAGCTTTTGGCAAAATTTGTGCGCCGGATCGCGAGATGAGATCATAATTGTAAATATCTGTACGATACTGAGTACGCCCGTCTTCGCCAACAAACGCGGTCAGATAGTAAAGATTGACCGGAATATTGTGTCGAATATTAACGTACCGCGTATCTCCCTGTTTCAGGGCGTCAGAAATACGCGTATCGTTCCAGCCCGCATCCTGCAACAGCATATTGGCAAGCTCTGAGGCTTTGTTCACGCGCACACAGCCAGAACTCAGGGCGCGAGTATCTTTCTGGAACAGGTTGTGGTTCGGCGTATCGTGCAGATAGATAGCTTCTGAACTCGGCATATTGAATTTGTAGCGTCCCAGCGAGTTATGCGCCCCTGGAGCTTGCTGGAAGCGGAACGGTAAATTAGACGCCGTAATCGTCGACCAGTCGACCATGTACGGATCGATGGCCTCTTTGCTGTTCCATCCCCGCATAACCGTGTAGCCATGACGTTCCAGATAACCCGGATCGTTCCAGACTTTAGGCAGAATATCTTTGCGCGCCAGGGTCGGCGGTACGTTCCACGGCGGGTTAACCACCACGTTATTCAACGCACTACTCATCATCGGTGTTTTACGATCGGGACGTCCGACAATCACGCGCGACGCCAGTACTTCACTACCGTTCTGATAATAGACCAGCGAATACGCAGGAATGTTAACCATGATCCCGGTAGAGAGCGTTCCCGGCAGTAAGCGCAAACGCTGGATATTCAGCGCCAGCACCCCTGCCCGCAGCGCAGGTGATACGTTCAGCCAGTCACGCGTCGTCTGGCCGATGACGCCATCGGCCCCCAGCCCCTGAGCGGCCTGGAATTGTTTAACTGCCGCAACCAGTTCGCGATCGTAAGCCGCCGGTTTGTCGCTCACGACCACCGCTTTCTTCTCTTTCACAGAGGCTGATGGACTGACCACGACGTTTTGCGGATCATCGCCGGGCAGTGCAATCTTTGGCCCACCGTCCAGAATACCGGAACGTTTTAGGATCTCACGCAGGGCAGGAACATCGCTGCTCCACTGCCCCGGACGCAGTGTCGCACTGCCACGCATTTGCGGCCACGGACGCGAATCGCCCACCAGTTCAAGAAGCGACTGGTGCAGGGTGGTATATTGCGGATGCGCTGGCGCAAGACTGGCTATAAAGCGGAGTAGATCGCCATTATCGAGGGCCAACTGCCACTGATTAATCACCGACAGCGCCGGCGTTGCCAGCTTATACGGCTTGTCGCTGTACAACCAGCGGTTGCCATTGACCGGAATACCTGCCACAAACTGCAGGTAGCCCATCATCGCATCAGAAAGGACCACGTCCCGCGCTTGCCCGGTGACGGCAGGATCGGTTAACAGCTCAACCCACGCTGTAAACTGAGGCTGGAACCCGGCAATCGCCACTTCCGCAAGCTGTTGCTGAAAGGCGCGTACTGCGTCACGGTTGTCCCACATCGGTTTCATATCGCGGGCAGCATAGAGCAGAGTGAGCTGATTGATATATACAGGTGTGTACCCTGAAGGCAGCCCAGCGTGTAGCTGCTGACGGAGAGAGTCGACGTCAATGCCTTCGGGCAACGGCTTAATACCGGCCATAATAGCCGTTGCAGGTGACTGTTCCAGCGGTTGAGACAACGACGTTGGCTGTGCGCCTGTCGTTGCGGAGCTGTCAGTCGGCACAATTTCAGGCTCATCGGCCTGAGCGGTTAACAGCGGAGCAAACATCACTGCCAGGCATAAGCTGAGCGCAGACAGCTGACGACCACATTTTTTCTTTAGCAACATCCCTTGCCCCCTGTTTTCACGACATGCCCATCACGGTGGGGCTTTCTTCTATTATAGGTAGACGGCAAATCAGTTGCCTTACCTTATGTAAAGAAGTTTAAAGATAACGCAGCCCTAAGCACAAGTTAAGTTTAAAAAAAAAGCGGCGCCAATGCGCCGCTCCTGATCAGGAAACGCTTCAGGAAGCGTCCGCCGTGGTTTCCGGTAATGACTCTGGCGGCTGAGGGGCAAAACCACGCAGCCCAACAACGTGAACGTGTTCGCTGTTCTGGAACACCTTACGCACCAGCTTATAGGTGGTCCCTTTTTCAGGACTGATGTTTTCCGGTGCCGCAATGATGAGCTGCATATCAAGACGCTCGCAAAGCTCAAACAGCGTAGCAATAGAGCGGGCATCAAGACGCGCCGCTTCATCCAGGAACAGCAGTCGACATGGGGAGATGTCTTTGCCGCGCAGGCGGCGTGCTTCATCTTCCCAGCTCTGTACCACCATCACCAGAATGGACATCCCGGTACCAATTGCTTCCCCCGTAGAGAGCGCCCCCGATTCCGCACGCAGCCAGCCGTCGGAACCACGGTTAACCTCAACTTCCATTTCCAGATAGTTACGGTAATCCAGCAGCTCTTCACCGATGGTTTGCGGCGTGCGTTGCCCCATATCAATCTGCGGGTTCAGACGCTGATACAGCTTCGCCAGGGCTTCAGAGAAGGTCAGACGGTTGCTATTGAACAGATCCTGATGCTGTTCGTGCTGCTCTGAGAGCACTTCCAGCAGCGTCGAGTGGGCTTCACGCACATTGACGTTAAGACGCACGCTGTTTACCTGGCCAAACGATACGCTCTGCAGGCCCTGGTTCAACTGACGAATACGGTTCTGCTCGCGCTGAATGGTTTTGCGGATGATATTCGCCACGCTGCGAGAGCTAATCGCCAGCTTCTGCTCACGTGAGGTCAGTTCTTCCGTCAGACGACCCAGCTCAATTTCCATCTGTTCGATGGCTTCGACCGGATCGTCGGTACGAATGATATCCTGACGAATACGTTCACGCAGGTGCTGATAAACGGCCACAAAGAACTGAATTTTACGCTCAGGACGTTTCGGATCCTCTGACATGCGCAGTACATCGCGCAGGTGCTCGTTGTCCGCGACCGCCAGACGCAGCGCACCCAACGCCTTATCCGACATAGAGCGCAGTTCATCGGCAGAGAGATACGCCAGCTCGCGACGGTGCAGACGGCGCTCAACGTTGTTGTCTTTCACCATCCGCATTACTGCGCACCAGCCCGCTTTCGCGGTCACGACCTGCTCGCGCATTTCATGGTAGTCGCGTTCCAGTTTACGCAGGCGACGCGTCAGGTTATCCATTTCTGCTTCGCAGAAGGTCAGCGCTTTTTCCAGCTGATTGCGGCGTGCGCGGTTATTACTGAGCTGGGAATGCAGTTCGTCACGGCGAATACGCGCCCGTTCTTCTGCACCGCTGTCGGCACGAACGCCGATGTCCTGAAGCTCTTTCTGCAGGTCGTTTAACAGCTCTTTCTTGGTGTCGAAGGAGCTTTTCAGCGAGGCCAGCACCTGGTTGTACTGGTTCAGCTGTGCCGAGTGGCTACGCATCGCTTCGCGAGCACGCGTACGTTCCGCTTCAGCCTGCTCAAGACGCTGACGCAGCTTTTCATTCAGGTCGCTGTTGCCGCTCAGCATTTCAGCCGAATCGGAGTAGCCGAAATGTGCACGACGCTGCACGACTTCCGTCAGGGCAAATGCCTGCTGACGCGCTTCGCGCTGCACCTGTTGCGACCAGGCATAGTCTTCTTTTAACTGCTCAAACTGTTCCGGGTCACTCTGCAGAACAGAGACAACCGACTCCAGCTTCGCCAGTTGATTACCATGCTGCTGAATGAAACGCGCAGCTTCCTGGGCTTCATCAAGACGTTCCTGGATCTCATCCACACGGTCGGCCAGGGTTTCATCCGCCAGCAGATTCAGGCGTGGCAAAATGCGGTTAAGAGCAGCAACGCCCTCTTTCGCTTGTTCGAACTGAACACGGCTCTGCTGGTTGTCATTTTCATGACTGGCAATGGCTCGTTCCAGTTCACCACGACGGGTATTGAGCTTACGGATTTCCGCTTCCGGGTCAGCATCAAACGCCACGCCCAGGTGGCTGCCGATAAAGCGGCTAAATGCCTGGTGCAGGCGCTGGGTTTTCTGCACGTCAAACGACAACGTCGCAAAACGTTCAGACAACGTTTCTCGCTCGGCGTGCAAACTTTCAATGCGGCTTTCACGTGCAGCGCGACCAAACAGAGGCAGCTCAGGGAAGCGGGAATAACGCCACTGACGGTCAGCGATTTTCACCACCACCGCTTTTTCCAGCTCGTCGACACTGAATACGCTGTCATCGAACGACTGCGGATCCCCTTCGATCAGGTAGAGATCTTCCGGGCAATCTTCCAGACCAGCAAGCTGCTCGGAAACCAGCGACAAATCCGGCACCACAATCGCGTTACGCGATGGGCCATAGAGTGCTGAGAAGTACGGGGCATCGTCCAGTCCGACATCGTCGTAAATCTCGGACAACAGCACACCGCCGAAACGTTCAGCCAGGGTATTCAGACGCGGATCTTCCGCACCACCCGGCTGGCTTAAGCGTTCAATCTCTTCATCAACGTCACGCTTACGCGCGCCCACTTCATCACGCTCAACAATGGCCTCGCGCTCGCGCTCCAGCAGTTGCTGCAGGTATTCGGTCACTTCCTGGCTGGATGTAAACTCTTCGCCGCACTGCTCGCTGAGCTGGTTCAGGCTGCTTTGCGCCGCCAGCCAGACAGGCGCACGCTGCAACAGAGTTTGAGAACGAGACTGAAGCTGCTCCATCTCCTGACGCAGGGTCATACGCTGTTCGCTGGCGCTGGAGACGGTGTCGGAGAGTGCGGCGATACGCGCTTCCAGCTCCTGATGCAGAGCCTCGAGATCGTCGATATCGTAATTTTTACCCTGACGCTTGCAGAACTCTGCCAGCAGACGCTCCGCTTCCTGTTGCTCGCGCAAGCGCTGTTCCAGCTCGTTCAGACGCATACGCAGTGGCTGCATCTGCTCGGCCAGATGTCGCTGGTTCACGCCGTCGCGCAGCAATTCGCGGGCGATGTCCCATGCTTCATTGCGCGCAAGCGGACCGTTAATCGCCACCACCAACTGATAAGCTTGTTCAAACTGGCTGTGTGCCGTTTGCGCGACGCTCATTTTCTGTTCGAGAGAGAGCAGCTTCTCGGTTGCTTCCTGCTCTTTAGCCTGGAAGGTATCCAGCCACTCATCAGCGCTTTCTGGTGTCAGATCAGGCAGGTGGCACAGCTCTTTTGCACGCTGTAACGCCTGCAATGCCTGGGTGTATTGAATTGCACGCGTCTGCTGCACATCCAGCGCCTGCTGATAATCAGCAAGCTGGCTTTTCAGCTCATCGACTTCCAGTTCGGCGGCTTCAGCGCGGGCTTCGTTCTCTTCCTGCATGTCGGCAGCTTCAGCCACCACTTCATTCTGTTCTTCGAGACGAATTTGCAGCTCATCGAGGTCCGCTTCGTAGCGTTCGATTTTCTCCTGCTGGCGCAGTGCGGTCTGCACCAGATTCAGGTGATCGCTGGCGGCCTGGTAATCCGCTTCCAGATCGCCCTCAGCACCGGTGTGCTCGCCCAGCTCGCGCGCCATTTCGACGTGCTTGTACTGCTCGGCCACCAGCTGTTTACGGGAGGTAAACAGCTCGCGACGGTACTCTAATGCCTGATCAAGATGCACGCGGCGCTCGTTGGCGTGACGCATGTAGTCCGCAGCCACGTAGTTAGTAGCTTCGCTGATCAGGTGTTTAAACAGGTCGCGGTCAGACTGGGTAACGCGAATCGCTTCCAGCGTCATGCGGTTTTCACGCAGTGCGGCTTCCATATCCTGGAAGGCCTTACGCACGCCGCTGTTTTCCGGCAGCAGGTAGTCTCGCAGCGAGCGGGTAATGGCGCTGGAGATACCACCGTACAGCGACGCTTCGATCAGACGATAGTATTTGCTACGGTCTGATGCCGTGCGCAGACGACGCGCCACCACGCCCAGATCGAACATCAGCGAGTGGTAGTCGGTAATAGAGTTGAACTGCTTGAACTGCACGCCTTCGATGGCTTCGAGCTTGTCTTTCAGCTCCTGCAGCGTCAGCACGCGCGCCTGGCGCTCGTTCAGGGTTTCCGTCAGCAGCGCCGTCGGCTGCATTGATGTTGGCAGCCCCTGGATCGCAAACGGTTTGATATCCACTTTACGGTCGCGACCCGCGACCTGCTGCAGGCGTACGCCCACCACCACACGCTGATGACGGGAGTTAATGACGTCCAGCACCGAATAGCAGACGCCAGCCTTCAGCTTACCGTGCAGACCTTTATCACGGGAGCCGCTTGTTGCCCCCGCTTCGGTGGTGTTACGGAAGTGAAGCAGCGTCAGATCGGGAATCAGCGCCGTAACAAACGCCGCCATGGTGGTGGATTTACCCGCACCGTTACCGCCGGAGAGCGTCGTGACCAGCTCATCCAGATCGAACGTTCGGGCGAAGAAGCCGTTCCAGTTAATCAGCGTTAGTGAGCGAAATTTACCGCGTTCAATCATTACTCTTCCTCCCCGCTATCCGGCAGATTCTCTTCATGCTCATCATTGAGCTGCAAATGGTTTTCCACCGGCATCGCTTCACCATCGCGGATCATGCGAAGCTGCGCCTCACGCGCGTCATCACCCGTACGCACATCGGCGCCGAAGCGGAAGACAGATTCCGTGATGCGGAATTTGCTGCTGTCGTGGCCCATAAACCAGACCATACCCAGACGACGCAGACGGTTCAGGGAAGAACGAACTTTTTCCTGTAATTTCTGACGATCGAGATCCGAACCCGTGGAGCGGTTGTTCACCAGCTTAAGCAGCTTGCTCTCATCTGCCAGCGTCAACAGCTCGTCGTAAAGTTCCTGCTGGGTGAAGATCCCTTCATTCGCCAGACGTTCCGGGCTGAGATAGAGGTAGCAAAGAATTTTGCCGACCATCATATCCAGCTCGGAGAGCACGGAGCGCGGAATCAGCGTCGTGGAGCGTGGACGCAGGTAGAAAAACCCTTCCGGTGCGCGGATAAGCTCCACGTTATAGCGTGCATAAAACTCTTCCAGGTACTCCTGGAAGTCCATCAAAAAGGCGTGATTATCCAGCTCGTCTAAGCCAATGTGACGACCGGCACGCAGCTGGCTGTCCAGCGCCGGAAATAACGGATTCGCCAGCGCCTGTGCCAGCTTAACTGGCATCACTTGTTCAATATTTGTCAATGACATGCGCCTGTACCTTGGCTCCGTAATCGTTAATTGGCTGCCACTTCGGCGGCAGTCCGGTGAAATCTGCTTGTGCGACACCCAGGCGCACCGCCTGGTCTACCACAATGCGTGCAACATCGAAGTGGCGTGCACGAGGATATTGCGCCAGATAGTCGCGCACCACGAGACCAAGATCCAGCGGCACTTGTCTGGTTTTGTAGACAGCGAGCTGTTCTTCGATCATGGCCGCAAGTTGCTCACGAATTTCGTTGAATTCTTCGTATTCCAGATCCGGTGGCAGTTCACCGGTCACCTCTTCATCACGCAGCGCCATCTCTTCGTCGCGCATATCCAGCAGACGATCGGCATTAGCGTAGGTCAGCGCCCACGGCGCATCGAAATAGGTCTGCACAGACTGACGCAGACGCTGGGCAAAGACGCGGTTTTTATCCATATCAATCGCGGTACGGATAAATTTATGCACATGGCGGTCGTAGCCGATCCACAGGTCGATCGACTGCTGTCCCCAGCTAATAATGCGATCGAGTTTACTCTGCAAATCAAAGACCAGACGGTCGACAAAATGCAGATCGTCATGTGCCATGGTCGCATCCTGAATGCGTAGCAGGTTGGCCTGGAGCTTATCCCCTGCGGCCTCCAGCGTATCCTGCAGTTCACGCAGCGTGCCGGAGGTTTCTGACAGCAACAGTTCGCAGCTGGAGATAGCCGCGCGCCAGTCTTTGTTGAGCAGTTGCGCAATATCGTCTTTCACCTGCTGCTGCTGTTCGTCCATCAGACGCTGCGTCAGATCGATACTGTCGAAAATCTCCGCTACCGAGTATTTCAGCGGCGCGTAAACATTGCGGTGCCAGTGGAATTCGTCACCGTTTTCATCCGCAGCATCGGCAGCACGTTTAAGTTCACCCGCAACAATCGAGAGCTGCATGGAAAGACGCAGCGTGGAAAATTCACGCTGGCGAATGTAGTAATCGGTGATGCCGATGCCCAGTGGCGTCAGGCGATAGATGGCGTTTCCTTCCGCCTGCTCGCTGGTAAAGCGGTTCAGCAGACGTTGACGCACCATATCGTTGATTGCGTTGTTGGCACGCACGCTAATGGTTTCGCTGGTTTGCTCAAACGCATCACTGACATGGCGGAACGCATCCACCAGTTCACCCTCGCTCATTTCACCATCCAACCGTTCGCCGTTCAGCGTGGCAACCGCCAGCAGGAAAGAGAGTCTGTCTACCGGCAGCGAGATGGAGAAATCGTTTTTCCTGGCCCAGGCAACCAGTTCGGGGACTGTCTGGGAAAATTCACTCATAGGTTATCCTTGCATCTGCGGCTTGTGCGCGGTGACGTGAATATAGCGGCCAAGGCTGATAAAAGGCTCCTGACGGCAATACCGCGTTTCTAATTCTGTTAAGGTGTCAAAACAGTCACGCTGTTTGTGTTTTTCACGCAGATAATCATGAAACACCCTGACGCCCGTCTTCCCAACGATCTGCCAGCCAATCTCTTCCAGCCAGCCGTACACCTGCTGTGGATCGCGCGGATAGTCCGGGGAAAGCGTGCGCTTTTTCTTTTTCGGCATCCCGACCTGAACATAGTCGAAGTTACCTGCAACCATGTTATGCATCAGGAAGCCGTTAGCATTGTAGAACATCAGCGACAGCGTGCCGCCCGGGCGTAACATCGACCACAGGGTTTGTAACACACTTTGCGGATCGGCAACCCACTCCAGCACCGCATGAAACAATATCAGATCAACCTGGGTTTCCAAATGCTGTGAGATATCCTGAGCGGCGCATTGTATAAAATGCATGTTGTCGCTCACACCTTTCTCTTCTGCTGCACGCGTCGCACGGGCGACCATTTCAGCAGAAAGATCGCAAAGCGTGACGTGATGACCGCGCTCGGCCATTTTTATCGCCGTCTGCCCTTCACCGCCTCCGGCGTCCAGCACACGCAACGTTTGACCGCCAAAGGTGGCAAGAATGTTGTCCAGATCCTGCCAGAGGATCGTCTGACGTAACTGCCCTTTCGTGGTGCCATAAATGTTGCGCGAAAACTTTTCCGCGATGTCATCAAAATTGCGATCCCGCATTGGGAGAGTTCCACTCGCTAACTGCAAAACCGCTATTTTGTCACACCCGCGCGGAGAATGAACCTCTCTGGTGTAATATCACGGGTAATCACCTGCTATATGGTCAAAAAAGGAACCAAAAAGGATGCTTTTTACCCTTAAGAAATACATTGGAGGGATGATGCTTCCCCTTCCTCTGTTGCTCATCATCATCGCGCTGGGGCTGGCGCTGGTGTGGTTCAGTCGCTTTCAGAGAAGCGGCAAAACGCTTATCACGCTTGGCTGGTTTGTCTTGCTGCTGTTGAGCCTGCAGCCGATCGCGGATGGCCTGTTACGCCCAATCGAAAATAAGTACCCGACATGGCAGGGAAATCAGAAAGTAGCGTACATCGTGGTGCTGGGCGGCGGATATACCTGGGACCCTGACTGGGCACCCAGCTCAAACCTGATCAACAATAGCTTGCCAAGGTTAAACGAAGGTATTCGCCTGTGGCTTGCTAACCCGGGATCAAAAATGATCTTCACCGGCGCGGCGGCCAAAACGAACCCGGTAAGTACGGCTGAAGCAGGTGCCAGAGTCGCGGAATCACTCGGCGTGCCACGATCCGCTATCATCACTCTGGACAACCCAAAAGATACCGAAGAAGAGGCGGCTGCAGTGAAGCAGGCGATTGGCGATGTCCCATTCTTACTGGTGACCTCCGCCTCACACCTGCCACGAGCGATGATTTTCTTTGAAAAACAAGGTCTGCACCCGCTTCCCGCACCGGCAAACCAGATGGCCATTGATGCCCCGCTCAACCCATGGGAACGGGCAATCCCGTCCCCGGCGTGGCTGATGCATAGCGATCGCGTCGGCTATGAGACGCTCGGTCGCCTCTGGCAGTGGCTGAAAGGTTCCTCAGGCGAGCCAGGGCAAGAGTGATTTTGTCGCCAGATCGAAGTTTGCGCGATTAAAACGCCCGGTATTGACCAATTGCGCGACTTCGTCCCAAAGCAGATAAAGCCAGCGTCGCCAGAGAAACGCTTCTGCAACGGGCGCGCGTTGAAGGTAGTGCCAAAGTAAACCTTCCGCCGCCCCGCTGTCGCTGAGCCTGAATAACTCATATTCGCGCGGAGCCCAGAGCATGATCCCCGGCCCGACCATCGCCAGAAGCTGATCGCTGCGGGAATCTTTCAGCATGCTGCGCAGGGTAAAATTACCGTGGATCAGCACGCAGTTATCATTAAAGCCTTCAAACAGCGCCGGTAAGCACTCGCGGGTGCGAAACAGAATACGTTTGTCCTGCATAGTTAAACCGGTGTTATTGAACTGGTTAAGCGTCCCCCACAGTACTTCAACCCGCTGGCGATACCACAGCGGCCACAGGTTTTCCTGGGTACTGTCGACCGGACCGACAAGTCCACGGCTATCCTGACGGTGCCAGGCCAGCAGCGCCTCGACTATCTGGTCTTTCAACTGTTCCCAGCGTTCCGGCGTACGCGCCGGTGCTTCAACAGGCACGCCACGCAAACGCTCGATCAGCAGTACGTCCGGGCCGGGGTGTTCCTCATGTGTCATCACGCCGTACACCGTTGGCATACGCACGGTCCCCTCCCGTGCCAGCATCGACATTTTCCACGCAAGCTGCCTGGCAACCCCCGGCGAGGTAAAACTTCTGGCCATCAGTGGCATTGGGTTACCCTGACTGTCATACAACGACCAGAGCGCGGTATCGGCCTTTTCACTCACGCACTCAACCCGGCTTAACTTCTCGCCCAGCAGATGGCTAAGTTCGGCACGCAGCTGTTCCATATGAGATTACCCCCATCAAGACTACTGCTTTTATAATGAGCGCGCAGAATGAAGATGTCACCCGGAAGAGATCAATTATGGAAAAGAAAGGGAAAAAATAGCAGGGAGAGAACATCCCCCCGAAAGGAGGGATGAAGGCAATATTAACGCAGTTCGGCGCGAACGCGCTCAAGATCTTCCGGTGTATCAACGCCCGTTCCAGGCACTTCCATGGCAACAGCAACGTGGATTTTTTCACCGTACCAGAGCACACGAAGCTGCTCCAGCATTTCAATATGTTCCAACGGGCTGGGTGCCCAGGTGACATATCGACGAATAAAGCCGGCGCGATAGCCGTAAATCCCCAGATGGCGCAGGAATGAATCACCGATAGTCTCTTTAGAGAGCGCAAAGCGATCGCGATCCCACGGAATCGTGGCGCGGGAGAAATAGAGCGCATAACCTTCGGTATCCATCACCACCTTCACCGCATTCGGGTTGAATGCTTCTTCAGCGTGGTGAATGGGTACTGCGAGTGTGGCCATACCGACCTGACGTTGTGCCAGGTTTTCCGCCACCTGACGGATAATAACCGCCGGGATCATCGGCTCGTCGCCCTGGACGTTAACGATGACCGTATCGTCACTAAAACCGCATTTTTCAACCACTTCCGCCAGACGTTCAGTGCCGGACTGGTGATCGGCACGGGTCATGCACACCTCTCCGCCGACTGCCTCGACCGCGCGGGCGACGTCCGGATGATCGGTAGCAACGATAACGCGATCGGCACCCGATTCACGTGCACGCTCCAGGACATGCACAATCATCGGCTTGCCGTTGATATCCACCAGTGGTTTACCCGGCAGTCGCGTTGACGCATAACGCGCAGGAATAATGACAACAAAACTCATGGCTTGCTCTCTTCTGCCACCAGGGAGCGGGCTTCGTTTTCCAGCAATACCGGAATGCCGTCACGCAGCGGGAAAGCCAGGCTGTCCAGCTTGCAAATCAGCTCTTGTTTGTCCTGGCTATAGTAGAGTTTGCCGTTGCACACCGGGCAGGCAATAATTTCAAGTAAACGGTGATCCATAGTTCCTCCGTATGGGTAATCATTAAAGCTTACCACATTCCCTTTTCAGAGAGTGCCTGTTTCCCAGCCACTTCGGCAGGTTGTAAACAGTCCGTCAGGTACCCGCCCCAGCGTCACGTTGCTGGCCCCCTGCCAGCGAGCAAAATCACTTATAGCGGACGCTAACCCTTTTTCCAGACTCGCTGACACTCTGATACCCTCTTCCAGATAGAGCGCGATGACCTCAAGCGTATCGGTTTTACGGTGCATTTTGGCGTCCATGCGCCCGACAAGCTGCCCCTTGTGCAGCAGAGGCAGAACAAAGTAACCATACTGGCGCTTCGGGGCTGGAGTGTAGCACTCCAGTCGGTAAGTAAAACCGAACAGTTGCTCGGCTCTTTTTCTGTCCCAAACCACCGGATCGAAAGGAGACAGCACCGCGCTATGTGTTGCCTGAAGTTTTCCTTCCTGAGCCTGAGGCAGAAGCGGAAGTAGCTCCGAATGCAGCCACATTTCTCCCAGTGTTTCCACTGTGACGGGAACGACTCGCTGTTCGCGCTGCCATATTTCCAGCAATGGTTTCAGCGCGGGCTGGCGCAGGCGGTAATAATCTGCCAGCCACTGTGGGCGGAAAATACCCAGACTGCGGGCACTGTTTTCCAGCATGACATCCTCAGCCGCTTCCTGAGTCAATAAGTCACGCTCATCGTCCCAGTGAGGCATCACACGATGGGTCAGGTCGTATACACGCTGAAAATTACGCCGTTCAATCACCATGACCTGGCCTGACGTAAACAGTCCTTCAAGATGGCGTTTGTGCGGCTTCCACTCCCACCAGCCGCTCGTACCTTTTCGCGGATGCTCAAAATCGGCAGAACGTACAGGTCCGTTTTCCTGAATGTGGCGGATGAGTTGCTCAATCTCAGTTGCATGTTCCAGCATCCACTCTTGCCGGTACTTCCAGCCCATCTTCTCCGGAGCAAGCATCCGGTGACGAACCAGGGCAAAATCACTGCGAGGCAGGAAACAGGCTTCGTGCGCCCAGTACTCCATTAACTCCCCTTTGCTGAGAGCCTCATCCAGCCATTGCGAGGGATAATTCCCCAGACGGCTAAACAGCACCAGATAAGGGCTACGGGCCACGATGTTAATGGTGTCGATTTGAAGTAGCGACATGCGCTGAACGGTAGAGAGGATATCGGCAGATTGCGCGCGGCGACGGGGTTTTTTGAGTAACCCCTGCGCAGCAAGGTGCAAATTACGTGCGGCTGAAAGCGAGAGTTGCGGTAAAGACATGCGTTTTCCTGTCAGTCAAAGCGCCACCAGAACCGCGTAAGCCTTCACTTCACCAACGCGATCAGTTCCTTGAGTAATTGTTCCGGTTGCTCGCCGCTGAGTTCAGCGTCAACCGGCAGGTACCACCAGTTTTCTTTTGCAAAGGCACGGCATTTCACCGCATCTTTTTCGGTCATGATCAGCGTCTGTCCCGGCATAGTCAGGGCATCGACCTGCTGTTCCACCAGCGCCTGGTGGTCCGCCAGCGGCACACATTTTTCAAGCTGTGCGCCACACTGTTCCAGCGTCGTGAAGAAACGTGGAGGATGGCCAATACCGGCCATCGCCACCAGGGCGGGAAGTTGTGCAACTTCCCGGCGTTCCCCGGTCTGCAAATTCACCGCCAGACCAGGATGGAGATGCATAGGGATTTCACCCGTTTTTGCCACACCGCCATTCACAATGACCGCATCTACGGATTTCAGACGTGAAGCGCGTTCGCGCATCGGCCCGGCCGGCAGCCACCAGCCATTGCCAAAACGACGAACGCCATCAATAACCACAATCTCTTTGTCACGCGCCAGAGCATAATGCTGCAGACCATCATCAGTGATGATGATTTGTACCGCATGTTCTGCAAGCAGTGCCTGCACGGCGTCGCTGCGCACCGGAGAAACCGCAACCGGAGTGCCGGTACGCTGGTAAATTAAAACCGGTTCATCACCCGCTTCAGCAGTCGATGTTTCATCCGTCAGCAGCAGTGGGTAATGCGTTGCCTTGCCGCCATACCCGCGCGACACTACGCCGGGGCGTATACCGCGTTTTTGCAACTGTTCCACCAGCCAGATAACGACTGGCGTTTTACCGTTGCCACCGGCGGTGAGGTTACCGACAACCACTACCGGAACCGGCGCGCGCCATGCGCGTTTGAGCCCCAGACGATAAAGAAGACGAATGACACCGCTCACCAGGCCATAAAGCCAGGAGAGCGGTAGAAGCAGTAGCCACAGCGGCGATTCACCGGACCAGATGCGTGCAATCATGCGCCAAACTGCATCTTATGAAGCTGGGCGTAAACACCACGGTGCTCCAGCAAATCAGTATGACTTCCGCGTTCAACAATGATGCCATCTTCAACCACGACGATTTCATCAGCCTGCTCGATAGTCGACAGACGGTGCGCAATCACCAGCGATGTACGGTTCTTTTGCAGTTCATCCAGGGCTGACTGAATCGCGCGTTCCGATTCCGTATCCAGCGCCGAGGTCGCTTCATCAAGGATCAGAATTGGGCTATCGCGCAGCAGCGCACGCGCAATGGCGATACGTTGACGCTGCCCACCGGAGAGTAGCACCCCGTTCTCACCGATTATGGTATCCAGTCCGTTATCCATCTTGTTGATAAAGTCCATTGCGTACGCCATACGCGCGGCGTTTTCAATCTGCTCGCGGCTGTATTCATCAGTGCGTGCATAAGCAATGTTGTTTGCAACAGTATCGTTGAACAGATGCACGTTCTGTGAGACCAGCGCAACCTGGTTACGCAGCGACTGCAGGGTGTACTCTCGCAGGTCATGGCCATCCAACAGAATCTCACCTTCGTTAATATCATAGAAACGGGTGATCAGGCTGGCAATGGTCGATTTACCTGAACCGGAACGACCAACCAGTGCAACAGTTTTCCCCGCCGGAATGGTCAGGTTGATGTTGCGCAGGGCCGGAGTTTCACGGCCAGGATAGGCGAAAGTGACATTGCGGAATTCGACATCGCCACGGGCGCGCTCAATCACGCGTGTACCTTCATCTTTCTCCTGCTCGGAATCCAGAATGCTGAAGAGAGTCTGACAAGCAGCCATCCCACGCTGGAACTGGGCATTGACGTTTGTCAGCGATTTCAGTGGACGCATCAGAGCAATCATCGAGGAGAAGACCACGGTGATAGTACCCGCCGTCAGCGTCTCCATCACGCTAGGGAAGCTTGCCGCATACAGAACGAATGCCAGTGCCAGAGAGGCAATCAGCTGAATAACAGGGTCAGAGATTGAAGAGGCCGACACCATTTTCATCCCCTGCAGGCGCATTTTGTTGCTGACTTTGTCAAAGCGGTGGGTTTCGACTTCCTGACCGCCGAAAATCAACACCTCTTTATGTCCTTTCAGCATCTGTTCTGCACTGGTCGTCACCTGCCCCATGGTGTTCTGCATATTCTTACTGATATTGCGGAAACGTTTTGAGACGACGCGAATCGCAATAGAAACCACCGGTGCCAGAACGATAAGGATGATCGACAGCTGCCAGCTGTAATAGAACATCATCGCGAACAGGCCGATAATCGACGCGCCCTCACGCACAACGGTAATCAGTGCGCTTGATGACGAGGAGGCAACCTGTTCTGAGTCGTAGGTAATGCGAGACAGCAGCGTCCCGGTCGACTGTTTATCAAAGAATGAGACCGGCATGCCCATCATGTGACTGAACAGACGGCGACGCATAGTCATAACCACTTTCCCTGATACCCAGGAAATACAGTAGCTGGAGATATAGCTGGTGATGCCGCGTAAGATCATCAGTCCGATAACCACCAGAGGCATCCATAGCAACACTGAGCGATCCGTTTTACCAAAACCGTCGTCCAGTAACGGTTTGAGAAGCGATAGCATAAAAGTATCGCTGGCTGCGTTGAGGATTAACGCTACACCCGCCACGATCAAGCCTGGTTTAAAGGGCGCAATCATCGGCCAGAGTCGGCGGAAGGTTTGCCACGTGGAGAGATCTTTGTCGTTATGCATTCAAAAAACCAGCATTTGTTGAAATAGCCGCATATTCTACCCGTTATCTACGGGCGCGCCAAACCACTGATGATACCAACGTGGTAAAAATTGCTCTCGCAAGCGCAGGATTTGCCAGCGATGTTGCGAAAATGTCACCGATATTTGTCCAGAATGGGGGGTATCGTGCCAGATATATCCCTCTTTTCGATAACGTCGAACCACTTTCGCCGACGGAAATCGCCATGCGTTATAGCGTGCCGCCGAATCCAGGGCAATTTGCCCTTCTACCCGTTGAACCAGTGGCAATGAAGAAGACGTCTTACTGCCATGATGAGGTACCTGTATGAGTGTAGACGTCACATTACGCCAGTAATGGCTGAGCATTGCCTGTTCCGCTTGCGCTTCAATGTCCCCTGTCAGCAGAACACTCTGCTCGCCGTCGTCAATTTTTACCACACAGGAGTGGTTGTTTCCTTGAGCAGGATAATTTTCAGGTGGCCAATGGACGGCGAAGGTCAACCCCTGCCAAATCCATCTCTGCCCACGAAAACAGGGATGATGTCCCGCTTGGCGTAATGGACTTCTTATCCACAAATCAGGCCATGTTTTTTGCAGCGATACCAGCCCTCCCGCATGGTCAAGATGCTCATGACTGAGAATTACGCCTTCTGGTCGCAGGTGATGCCAACGGAGCCACGGAATAATTAACCGCTGCGCACTATCGCCGCCTGGCCAGGCGAGCCCGGTATCATAGAGAATGGCTTTTCCCTGTCTTTCAATAACCATTGCCAGGCCCTGCCCCACATCCAGCATATGTAACGTCCAGCTATCGCTTTTTGCCGTTCGCCAGAGGGGAAATGTGAGTATGACACTTCCAGCCAGGCAAACGGCAGGAACACTGCTCCAGGCACGAAACCGCCAGCCAACAATGATAAGCCAGGGGAGTAATGTGAGGGACTGCCAGCGTTGATCCACATTTTGCCAGCCATCAGGCAGGCGCATCAGCAGCCAGAACAATACCGCCAGAGACTTTTCGGCTGCAAACCAGATGGTACTTTCCAGGGCCGTCAGTGGAAGCAGATGAAGCAGCATACCGAGCAGGATCAGCGGGACAGAGACCAATGTCACCAGGGGAACGGCAAAGAGATTCGCAACCAGGGAAGAGATGCTGAAGCCATGGAAAATCAGGACCTGCAAA
Source organism: Enterobacter sp. DVT3837 (assembly GCF_056238685.1). Taxonomy (NCBI): domain Bacteria; kingdom Pseudomonadati; phylum Pseudomonadota; class Gammaproteobacteria; order Enterobacterales; family Enterobacteriaceae; genus Enterobacter; species Enterobacter sp. DVT3837. Next base: position 1,553,509 of record NZ_JBWDLA010000002.1, read on the forward strand.
GGCATGAGCAACAGCAGCATTCCTATCTGAAGATAAAGCAGATTCAGTAGTGGCCGCATCCAGCGAGCCCTGTGTCCGTGAGGAAGAGGCAACCACTGAAACCAGAAAATCAGTGCGGTAACCGCAAAGGCTGACAAGAGCAGACTCTGTGAAAGCACAGCTAATGGATCGATTAGCAGGATTGCCGCAACACAGCAAAACCAGATCTCCCAGGGGGACCATTGACGGGCGGCGATCCGCAACGCCGCCAGCATAGTAATGGCGGTAACCGTTCGCAATGCCGGGGGTTGCAGACCAGTAAGCCAGGCGTAGAAGGCAGCAAAAACCACCCCAGCCAGCAGAGGCATCTGCCAGCGGATCCAGTGGCAGGGTAATAAAAACTGGAACCCACGTGCGAGTAGCCAGGCGATGGATGCTGCCATCGCAATATGCAGTCCTGAAATTGCCATCAGATGGAGTGTGCCGGTTTCCCGCATCAGGTCTTTTATTTCCTGGGGTACGTCCAGACGTTCTCCCATCCCCAATCCAAGGATAACAGCCCCCCATTGATAAGAAGAAAGCCGGTTTTGCAGAGACATTAGGTATTGAGCACGCAGGCTACAGCGTCCATCGACGAGTTCCGCATGGGTGAAGCGCCCACTCAGTGTTTGATGTTGGGCAAACGCGCTTCGCTGAAGATCGTAGCCCCCGTCATTTAATTCTCCATGTACAGGCCTAAGTCTGAGCGTCATGGCCCAGCGCTGGCCGGCACAAACCTTTTGCGGCAGTGCATTGCCATACAATGTTACGCCAGCCGATGTCCACCCGCGTTGGCCATCGACGCTGATAATCTTTCCCTGATGCATTGTTGAACCATCAGTGGCGGTGATCTCTACCTCAGCATGTACGGCATCTGACGTTAAATGTTGCATCGGCCAGACGCTCTCTTGAGCGGCAAGAATTCCCCATACGCAAAATAATAAACCGATCCCCACATATTTCAGTCGTACGCGCCGCTGCGCGGCCAACCCTATTCCGCCAACAATCATTATCCACACGAAATAGCGTGGTGGCAGTTCAGGTAACCAGAGTAACGGAGTTATCGCCAGAATGGCACAGACGCTAATAGCGGGAATTCTCATGACTACCTCCCTGTCTCAGGAAAGGCAGTATGCAGGCAGGCAGGGTGAGCCGTCAGTTGAGAAAAATGCGTTTTACAGCAAGCGCTGTATTGATTTTATTGGTTTGCAGAAAGCGAAATGAAAAATGCGCGGTTTCTTCAGAATTGAAACGATAAAGACAAAAAAAGCACCCGCAGGTGCTTTCTTTCGAACCCAGTTTAACCCGATGGCTAAACTCAGTTACCGTAAATATTGGCGCGGTCGCGCAGTTCTTTACCCGGCTTAAAGTGTGGAACGTACTTACCTTCCAGCTCGACTTTATCACCCGTTTTCGGGTTACGCCCGGTGCGTGGAGCACGATAGTGCAGAGAAAAACTACCGAAACCGCGGATTTCAATGCGCTCGCCCTGGGCAAGAGTGGAGGCCATATGCTCCAGCATCTCTTTTACGGCATCTTCCACTGCCTTGGCAGGGATATGCGGTTGCTGACTGGCAAGTCTTTCAATCAATTCTGACTTGGTCATGATTCCTCCGGTTCCTTTCAAACCAATTAGCTGAACAGCTCATTAAACAAGGGCGGCCGTAGCCGCCCTTTGTTATTGATTACAGGACGAATCCTGCAATCTGTCAAGTTTGCTCCTCATCCTTCACGCTGTAAATGCATTACAGCTCAAATGATGCTGAGAACTTGATATTACTCGCCTTTAGCTGCTTTGAAAGCTTCAGCCATTGCGTTGTTAGAGAAGTTTGCATCTTCCTGTTTGTTAACAGTTGCGATTGCATCTTTCTCATCAGCTTCGTCTTTAGCACGAACAGACAGGCTGATTGCACGGTTCTTACGGTCAACACCGGTGAACTTAGCTTCAACGTCGTCGCCTACGTTCAGAACCAGAGTGGCATCTTCAACGCGGTCACGGGAAGCTTCAGAAGCGCGCAGGTAACCTTCAACGCCGTCAGCCAGTTCTACGGTTGCGCCTTTAGCGTCAACTGCAGTCACTTTACCGTTTACGATTGCGCCTTTCTTGTTCAGTGCAACCCAGTTGTTGAACGGATCTTCTGCGAGCTGTTTAACGCCCAGGGAGATACGCTCACGCTCTGCGTCAACCTGCAGAACAACTGCAGCGATTTCGTCGCCTTTTTTGTATTCACGAACTGCTTCTTCGCCTGCAACGTTCCAGGAGATGTCAGACAGGTGAACCAGGCCATCGATGCCGCCGTCCAGGCCGATGAAGATACCGAAGTCAGTGATAGACTTGATTTTACCTTCAACACGGTCACCCTTGTTGTGGGTTTCCGCGAACTGCTGCCATGGGTTGTTTTTGCACTGTTTCAGGCCCAGGGAGATACGACGACGTTCTTCGTCGATATCCAGAACCATCACTTCCACTACATCACCAACGTTAACAACTTTGGATGGGTGGATGTTTTTGTTGGTCCAGTCCATTTCGGAAACGTGCACCAGACCTTCAACGCCTTCTTCGATCTCAACGAAGCAGCCGTAGTCAGTCAGGTTAGTAACGCGACCAGTCAGTTTAGTACCTTCTGGGTAACGCTTAGCGATAGCTACCCATGGATCTTCGCCCAGCTGTTTCAGGCCGAGGGATACACGAGTACGCTCGCGGTCGAACTTCAGCACTTTAACAGTGATTTCGTCGCCCACGTTCACGATTTCACTTGGGTGCTTAACGCGTTTCCACGCCATGTCGGTGATGTGCAGCAGGCCATCAACGCCGCCCAGGTCAACGAATGCGCCGTAGTCAGTGAGGTTCTTAACGATACCTTTGACTTCCATGCCTTCCTGCAGGTTTTCCAGCAGCTGATCGCGTTCTGCGCTGTTTTCGGACTCGATAACAGCACGACGGGAAACAACAACGTTGTTACGCTTCTGGTCCAGCTTGATTACTTTGAACTCAAGCTCTTTGCCTTCCAGGTGCAGGGTGTCACGGACTGGACGAACGTCTACCAGAGAACCTGGCAGGAACGCACGAATACCATTCAGCTCAACAGTGAAGCCACCTTTAACTTTGCCGTTGATAACACCGACCACAGTTTCAGCTTCTTCGTAAGCTTTTTCCAGCGTGATCCATGCTTCGTGACGTTTAGCTTTCTCACGAGAAAGCAGGGTTTCACCGAAGCCGTCTTCTACTGCGTCCAGAGCAACGTCAACTTCGTCACCAACCTGGATTTCCAGCTCGCCCTGGGCGTTTTTGAACTGCTCTGCCGGAATGGCGGACTCAGATTTCAGACCGGCGTCAACCAGTACTACGTCTTTGTCGATAGCAACAACAACACCGCGAACGATGGAACCCGGACGGGTTTCGATTTCTTTTAAGGATTCTTCAAACAGTTGAGCAAAAGATTCAGTCATGTTTAATCTTCAGGTTAATATTAACGTCCACCTGGCTCCGTGCCGGATGGGGTTGTTTCACATACCCGCCGTCAATCCATTGCAGCGGGGGTACTGCTAAATCGGTCGCGATTACGCGAGTGCCAGTTTTTGGCGCGCATATTGTAGCGCTTTTTCAATCACTTGCTCAATAGTTAAACTGGTTGAATCCAGAACTAATGCATCTTCTGCAGGAACAAGTGGGGCGACGGCGCGGTTACGATCGCGGTCATCACGCTCTTTTATCTCGGATAAAAGGCGATCAAAGTTAACACTAAACCCCTTCTCCTGCAACTGAAGCATGCGGCGTTGAGCACGTTCTTCAGAAGAGGCGTCAAGGAAAATTTTCACTGGCGCATCAGGGAATACCACGGTTCCCATATCGCGTCCGTCGGCGATCAGACCCGGGGCTTCACGGAAAGCGCGCTGACGGCGTAACAGAGCCTCGCGAACGCGCGGGAAAGCCGCCACCTGAGAGGCCGCATTCGCGACTTCCTGAGTACGAATTTCGCCACTTACGTCTTCCCCTTCCAGGATGACTTCCAGGTTGCCATCGGTCGAGACAAAACGCACATCCAGATGCGCAGCCAGCGGTACCAGCGCTTCTTCAGACGCAACATCCACATGGTGATGCAGCGCTGCCAGAGCCAGCACGCGATAGATTGCTCCCGAATCTAAAAGATGCCATTGCAATGCTTCCGCCATCGCTTTGCACAGAGTACCTTTCCCTGCGCCACTAGGCCCATCAATGGTGATTACCGGGGCAACTGCCGTCATCTTTTTCTCCTTAAATAAGGCATACCGTTTACATGAACGCCGCGCATTATACGCGCCAACGTGCGCAACTGTTACCTTTGCGTGCAAATTACGGAATGATTGAAGCAGAGTGTAGAAGAAATGAACGGAAGTGTTCGTCAGGAAACGTAAGGAAATGCCGCATCAGATGATGCGGCAAAACATCATCAGGCCAGCGTGCTAATGCGTGCCAGCTGTTCGAAGTAGTCCGGGAAGGTTTTCGCGGTACATTTCGGGTCAAGAATGGTGACCGGCGTGTCTGACAGCGCCACCAGCGAGAAACACATCGCCATACGGTGATCGTTGTAGGTTCCGATTTCCGCAAACTGCAGTTTTGCCGGAGGGGTCACGCGAATGTAGTCTTCGCCCTCTTCCACCTCGGCACCGACTTTTCGCAACTCTGTCGCCATTGCGAACAGGCGGTCCGTCTCTTTTACGCGCCAGTTGTAGATGTTACGCAGCGTGGTGGTGCCTTTGGCAAACAGCGCCGCCGTGGCAATGGTCATCGCCGCATCCGGGATATGGTTCATGTCCATGTCGATGGCGTTCAGCTCGCCGTGGGTACAGGAGATGAAGTCATCGCCCCAGGTGACAATAGCGCCCATTTTTTCCAGCACGTCCGCAAAACGGATATCGCCCTGCACGCTGTTTCGGCCAATACCGGTCACTTTTACGGTGCCGCCTTTAATTGCTCCAGCGGCCAGGAAATAGGATGCAGAGGAAGCATCACCTTCAACAAGGTAGCTACCCGGGGATTGATATTGCTGTGCTCCACGCACCACGAAGCGCTGATAGGACTGGTTCTCCACCTCAACACCGAAGGTTTTCATCAGGTGCAGAGTGATATCAATATACGGTTTGGAAACCAGATCACCCTTAATGGTGATAACCGTGTCCTGCGGTGCCAGCGGTGCAGTCATCAGCAGTGCCGTCAGGAACTGGCTGGAGACGCTGCCGTCAACCTCAACGCTTCCGCCGGTAAAACCTCCGCGCAGACGCAGCGGTGGGTAGTTTTCCTGCTCCAGATACTCAATCTGCGCGCCGCCCTGACGCAGCGCATCCACCAGATGACCAATCGGGCGCTCTTTCATGCGCGGCTCGCCGGTCAGCACAATATTGTTGCTGCCCAGACACAGGGCTGCCGCCAGCGGACGCATTGCGGTACCGGCGTTCCCCAGAAACAGCTCCAGCTCTTCACCAGAGCGCAGTGCACCGCCGTTACCAGTCACTTCACAACGCGTGCGGTCGTCAGACAACGTGTATTGAACTCCCAACGCTTTCAGCGCATTGAGCATGTGGCGTACGTCATCGCTATCCAGCAGATTTGTGAGGACAGTGGTGCCGTTTGCCAGAGCTGCCAGCAGCAGAGCGCGGTTCGAGACACTTTTTGAACCAGGCAGATTAATGGTGCCATCTACCCGCGCGATAGGTTGTAACGTCAGGGATTCCATGAAAACTTAACTCTCAAATCAACATAATAAAAACCCCGCAGCAGGGCTACGGGGGTGAAAACAGCGTAATTAACCGTGGCGACGTTCGAAGTCGATCATGAAATCGGTTAGAGCTTTAACGCCTTCCAGCGGCATCGCGTTATAGATGGAGGCACGCATACCGCCAACAACACGGTGTCCCTTCAGTGCATGCAGGCCGGCCGCGAAGGACTCTTCCAGGAAGACTTTATCCAGGTTGCTGTCTGCCAGCTGGAACGGCACGTTCATGCGGGAACGATTGGTTTTCGCGACATCGTTACGGTAGAAATCGCTCTTGTCGATGACGCCATACAGCAGTTCAGCTTTCTGCTGGTTAACCTTGTCCATCTGCGCCACACCGCCGTTTTGCTTCAGCCATTTGAACACCAGACCGGAGAGGTACCACGCAAACGTAGGTGGGGTGTTGAACATAGAATCGTTATCGTTCAGCACGGTGTAATCGAGAATCGACGGGCAAGATTTATGCGCTTTCCCCAGCAGGTCTTCACGCACGACGACGATAGTCAAACCGGCCGGGCCGATATTTTTCTGTGCGCCCGCATAGATAACACCGTAGCGGCTGACATCAATCGGTGCAGACAAAATGGTGGAGGAGAAATCCGCGGCAACCACGACATCGCTGCCGAAGTTTGGCGTCTCATCGATGGCAATCCCGTCAATGGTTTCGTTCGGGCAGTAGTGCAGATACGCTGCGTTATCAGAAAGCTGCCACTCGCTCATTGGCTTAACGGCGCGCAGACCGTCAACGGTCACTTTGGCGTCGATAACATTTGGCGTGCAGTATTTATGCGCTTCTTTAACGGCACTTGCCGCCCAGTAACCCGCGTCAACATAGTCAGCCGTCGTTTTGTTACCGAGGATATTCAGCGGTACACCTGCAAACTGACCGCGTCCGCCGCCGTGACAGAACAATACTTTGTAGTTCGAGGGAATATTCAGCAGATCGCGAAAATCCTTTTCTGCCTCTTCCGCCACCTGAATAAACTCTTTACCCCGGTGGCTGATTTCCATCACCGACGTACCGAGACCGTTCCAGTCACAAAGTTCCTGTTGGGCCTGTTTAAGCACGTCTGCCGGTAACATTGCCGGACCTGAACTGAAATTAAAGACTTGAGCCATTTCCCCTCACCACGCTAAAAGCCATAAGTTATAACTGTGGATATCGGTTTTATCATTCAGTGACACGCGCCGCAATGTCTAAAACTTATAGCCGGCGAAATGTGTCCCGCGTCACACAAAACAATCTACCGCCTCGTCAGGACAAAACCGACAAAATGGCTGTCAGGTAAGCCGTTTAGCCCGGCTAACCTTCGACCATTCCGGATTTGCACAGCGGGGGCATAATTGACGATCGCCCGGCTGCATCGCAACCACGTGGCTACATCGTACGCAGGCATATTCGCCAGCTTCAGGAACCGTTCTGAAACGTTCGATCAGCATGTCCGGTAAAATACAGAGACCGGGCTTTACGTCCTCGTCAGAATAGTAATAAACGCTAATCTGCCCGTTGGTTTCCATTATTGCCAGACGCACCTGCCCGAGCTGTTCCACGCTATTCAGGCGTAGCTCCATAAAGAACTCAAACTCGGTCATGTTGGCACTTTTTACATTTTCCCAGGCCAACTGTCCGTCCTCGACGATTACAACCGGCTTCCCTTCAAGCAGGTCTTCCAGCTTTTCGCTTTTCGACATCAGCCACATGACAAGACGGTAAATAAGCGCCAGTGAGACAAAGACAATAAACACCGGCACCATAGGCACATCATCATAGAAGGCAACGTCACCCGCCGCTGATCCCAGCGTCAGGATAATCAATACCTCAAAGAGCGACATCTGCCGGACGCCACGACGGCCCGTAATCTTGAGAAACAGAAAGACCAGGACGAAGGTATACAGACTGCGCAGAGCGACTTCGCCTAAAAACTCAGGAGGGACTTTATCAAACGCCATCCGATGGAGATCGAAAGCTTTCATTTTTCTATGCCTTACAGTAGGTTACTGGCTATAAGCATAGCTCAGGCATTTATTTTCGCCGGAGATAGCACCTGTCACGCAAAACCCGTATCATTGCGCGCTTTACGTACGATAAAAGTGAACGCCATGACTCAAACATTTATCCCCGGCAAAGACGCCGCTCTGGAAGATTCCATCGCTCGCTTCCAGCAGAAACTGACCGACCTGGGCTTTAACATCGAAGAAGCCTCCTGGCTCAATCCGGTGCCTCATGTCTGGTCCGTGCATATTCGCGATAAAGACTGTGCCCTGTGCTTTACCAACGGTAAAGGTGCGACAAAAAAAGCGGCACTGGCCTCTGCGCTGGGTGAGTATTTTGAGCGTCTGTCCACCAACTATTTCTTCGCTGACTTCTGGCTGGGCGAAACCATCGCTAACGGCCCGTTTGTTCACTATCCAAACGAAAAATGGTTCCCACTGACCGAAGATGACGAACTGCCGGAAGGTATTCTCGACGCCCGCCTGCGTGCCTTCTACGATCCGGAAAACGAACTGACTGCCAGCATGCTGATCGATCTGCAGTCCGGTAACGACGATCGCGGTATCTGTGCCCTGCCATTTACCCGTCAGTCTGATGAGCAAACCGTCTATATTCCGATGAACATCGTCGGCAACCTGTATGTCTCCAACGGTATGTCCGCCGGTAACACCCGCAATGAAGCGCGCGTGCAGGGTCTTTCCGAAGTCTTCGAACGTCACATCAAAAACCGCATTATTGCCGAATCTATCAGCCTGCCTGAAATTCCGGCAGACGTGCTGGCGCGCTACCCGGGCGTGGTGGAATCCATCGCCAAACTGGAAGCAGAAGGTTTCCCAATCTTTGCGTATGACGGCTCGCTGGGCGGTAAATACCCGGTTATCTGCGTCGTGCTGTTTAACCCGACCAACGGCACCTGTTTCGCCTCCTTCGGCGCGCACCCTGACTTCGGCGTGGCGCTGGAACGTACCGTCACCGAACTGCTGCAGGGCCGTAGTCTGAAAGATCTCGACGTGTTCACCCCGCCAACGTTTGACGATGAAGAAGTGGCCGAGCATACCAACCTCGAAACCCACTTCATCGACTCCAGCGGTTTGATCTCCTGGGATATGTTTAAGCAGGACGCAGACTATCCGTTCGTGGACTGGAGCTTTGCCGGTACCACTGAAGAAGAGTTCGCCACGCTGATGGCGATCTTCGACGCGGAAGATCAGGAAGTCTATATTGCCGACTACGAACACCTTGGCGTCTACGCCTGCCGTATTCTGGTGCCAGGTATGTCCGACATCTACCCGGCTGAAGATCTGTGGCTGGCGAATAACAGCATGGGCGCGCATCTGCGCGAGACGCTGCTGGCTCTGCCGGGCAGCGAATGGGAGAAAGAAGATTATCTGAACCTGATCGCCCAACTGGACGAAGAAGGTCACGATGACTTCACCCGCGTACGCGAACTGCTGGGCCTGGCGACCGGTAAAGACAACGGCTGGTATACCCTGCGCATCGGGGAGTTGAAAGCCATGCTGGCCCTGGCGGGTGGCGATTTGGATCAGGCCCTGGCCTGGACCGAGTGGACCATGGAATTCAACCAGTCGGTCTTCTCTGCCGAGCGAACCAACTATTACCGCTGCCTGCAAACGCTGTTGTTGCTTGCACAGGAAGACGATCGCGAGCCGCTGCAATATCTGAATGCCTTCGTACGGATGTACGGTGCTGAGGCGGTAGAAGCGGCCAGTGCGGCCCTGAGTGGCGAAGAGCCGTTCTATGGTCTGCAGGCTGTTGACAGCGATCTGAAAGCCTTCCCGGCGCACCAGTCGCTGCTGAACGCCTATGAAAAACTGCAGAAAGCAAAAGCCGCTTACTGGTCAAAATAAGCGCACATAACATTAGCAGCAGTAGGCGTATTCAATCGTCTGGGCTATATTACGGGGCAATTTCATTGCCCCGTTTTTTATTTTCTTCGGCAATGATTGTTAATTGTAATAATAAAGTTAAACATGGGTAAATATAATAATATTAACCCGGGCTTTACTGTTACTTTTTATGGTAAATACTCCATATTAATTAACTGTTTTAGAGGTGGCCGAACGAAAAAATTCAACTCTTTTCATAACTTTTAAAATTTATTTTTATACGGATAATCAAATACTTACTCCGCATTTGTTGTAAAACCATACACACTGCGGGCCTATAAGCCAGGCGAGATATGATCTATATCAATTTCTCTTCTATAATGCTTTGTTAGTATCTCGTCGCCGACTTAATAAAGAGAGAGTTAGTGTGAAAGCTGACAACCCTTTTGATCTTTTACTCCCTGCTGCGATGGCCAAAGTTGCCGAAGAAGCAGGTGTCTATAAAGCAACGAAACACCCGATGAAGACGTTCTATCTGGCGATCACGGCTGGTGTGTTCATCTCTATCGCTTTCGTCTTCTACATCACTGCCACCACCGGTACTGCTGGAATGCCTTTCGGCATGGCCAAACTGATTGGCGGTATTTGCTTCTCACTGGGTCTGATTCTTTGCGTTATCTGCGGTGCCGACCTCTTCACCTCAACGGTGCTGATTGTCGTAGCGAAAGCCAGCGGAAGAATTACCTGGGGTCAGCTGGCGCGTAACTGGCTTAACGTCTACGTGGGTAACCTGGTTGGCTGTCTGCTCTTTGTTTTGTTGATGTGGCTTTCTGGCGAGTACATGACCGCCAACGGTGGCTGGGGGCTCAACGTCCTGCAAACTGCCGACCACAAAATGCACCACACATTTATCGAAGCCGTTGCTCTCGGCATCCTCGCTAACCTGATGGTCTGCCTGGCTGTATGGATGAGCTACTCGGGTCGCAGCCTGATGGACAAAGCCTTAATTATGGTTCTGCCAGTTGCGATGTTTGTTGCCAGCGGCTTTGAGCACAGTATCGCGAATATGTTCATGATCCCAATGGGCATTGTCATCCGCGACTTTGCAAGCCCGGAGTTCTGGACCGCAGTTGGTTCATCCCCGGAAAGTTTCTCTCACCTGACTATTATGAATTTCATTACTGATAACCTGATCCCTGTCACTATCGGGAACATTATCGGTGGGGGTCTGTTAGTTGGGTTGACATACTGGGTCATTTACCTGCGTGGCGACGATCATCATTGATGGTTTTCTCAGGCAGTAAATAAAAAATCCACTTAAGAAGGTAGGTGTTACATGTCCGAGCTTAATGAAAAGTTAGCCACAGCCTGGGAAGGTTTTGCGAAAGGTGACTGGCAGAATGAAGTAAACGTACGTGACTTCATTCAGAAAAACTATACCCCGTATGAAGGTGACGAATCCTTCCTGGCTGGCGCAACTGACGCGACCACCAAGCTGTGGGACAGCGTAATGGAAGGCGTTAAACTGGAAAACCGCACTCACGCGCCAGTTGATTTCGACACCTCCGTTGCTTCCACCATCACTTCTCACGATGCTGGCTATATCAACAAAGCCCTTGAGAAAATCGTTGGTCTGCAGACTGAAGCACCACTGAAACGTGCAATCATCCCGTTCGGTGGTATTAAAATGGTTGAAGGTTCCTGCAAAGCGTATAACCGCGAGCTGGACCCAATGCTGAAAAAAATCTTCACCGAATACCGTAAAACCCACAACCAGGGCGTATTCGATGTTTACACCAAAGACATTCTGAACTGCCGTAAATCTGGCGTTCTGACCGGTCTGCCAGATGCGTATGGCCGTGGCCGTATCATCGGTGATTACCGTCGCGTTGCGCTGTACGGTATCGACTTCCTGATGAAAGACAAGTACGCACAGTTCGTTTCCCTGCAGTCTGACCTGGAAAACGGCGTAAACCTGGAAGCGACTATCCGTCTGCGTGAAGAAATTGCTGAACAGCACCGCGCGCTGGGTCAGATCAAAGAAATGGCAGCTAAATATGGCTGCGATATCTCTGGTCCTGCTACCAACGCACAGGAAGCTATCCAGTGGACCTACTTCGGCTATCTGGCCGCGGTTAAGTCTCAGAACGGTGCAGCGATGTCCTTCGGTCGTGTATCCACCTTCCTGGATGCTTACATCGAACGCGACATCAAAGCAGGCAAAATCACCGAGCAAGACGCTCAGGAAATGATTGACCACCTGGTCATGAAACTGCGTATGGTTCGCTTCCTGCGTACCCCAGAATACGATGAGCTGTTCTCTGGTGACCCAATCTGGGCAACAGAATCTATCGGTGGTATGGGCGTTGATGGCCGTACTCTGGTAACCAAAAACAGCTTCCGCTTCCTGAACACCCTGTACACCATGGGTCCTTCTCCGGAGCCGAACATTACTGTTCTGTGGTCTGAAAAACTGCCTCTGAACTTCAAGAAATTCGCCGCTAAAGTGTCTATCGACACCTCTTCTCTGCAGTACGAGAACGATGACCTGATGCGTCCGGACTTCAACAACGACGATTACGCTATCGCTTGCTGCGTAAGCCCAATGGTTGTTGGTAAACAAATGCAGTTCTTCGGTGCGCGTGCAAACCTGGCGAAAACCATGCTGTACGCAATCAACGGCGGCGTTGATGAAAAACTGAAAATGCAGGTTGGTCCTAAGTCTGAGCCAATCAAAGGCGACGTTCTGAACTTCGATGAAGTGATGGACCGCATGGATCACTTCATGGACTGGCTGGCTAAACAGTACGTCACTGCACTGAACGTTATCCACTACATGCACGACAAGTACAGCTACGAAGCCTCTCTGATGGCGCTGCACGACCGTGACGTTATCCGCACCATGGCGTGTGGTATCGCAGGTCTGTCCGTTGCGGCTGACTCCCTGTCTGCAATCAAATATGCGAAAGTTAAACCAATTCGTGACGAAGACGGCCTGGCTGTAGACTTCGAAATCGAAGGTGAATACCCGCAGTTTGGTAACAACGATTCTCGCGTTGATGACATGGCGGTTGACCTGGTAGAACGTTTCATGAAGAAAATTCAGAAACTGACTACTTACCGTAACGCTATCCCGACTCAGTCTGTTCTGACCATCACCTCTAACGTTGTGTATGGTAAGAAAACCGGTAATACCCCAGACGGACGTCGTGCTGGCGCGCCATTCGGCCCAGGTGCTAACCCAATGCACGGTCGTGACCAGAAAGGTGCTGTTGCCTCTCTGACTTCCGTTGCTAAACTGCCGTTTGCTTACGCTAAAGATGGTATCTCTTACACCTTCTCTATCGTTCCAAATGCGCTGGGTAAAGACGACGAAGTGCGTAAAACTAACCTCGCGGGTCTGATGGATGGTTACTTCCACCACGAAGCGTCCATCGAAGGTGGTCAGCACCTGAACGTGAACGTAATGAACCGTGAAATGCTGCTCGACGCGATGGAACACCCTGAGAAATATCCTCAGCTGACCATCCGCGTATCCGGCTACGCAGTACGTTTTAACTCCCTGACTAAAGAACAGCAGCAGGACGTTATCACCCGTACTTTCACTCAGTCCATGTAAGTGGAATTGACTGAAATCACGCGTTAAAAAGCGTACAATAAAGGCTCCACGCAAGTGGGGCCTTTTTAGCACCCTCTCCACCTCAGTCTCTTTTGTCCGCTATCTATACTTAATGGATAACAGCCAAAACAGACTTAACACAGCCGGTTTTGAGCTGTGCATACACAGGCCCCGGACGGGCCGATGCTGGAGATATCACCGCAATGTCAATTATTGGTCGCATTCACTCCTTTGAATCCTGTGGCACTGTCGATGGCCCAGGTATCCGCTTTATCACCTTTTTCCAGGGCTGCCTGATGCGCTGCCTGTACTGCCATAACCGTGACACCTGGGATACACACGGCGGCAAAGAAGTGACCGTTGAAGATTTAATGAAAGAGGTGGTGACCTACCGTCACTTTATGAACGCGTCTGGCGGTGGTGTAACCGCATCCGGCGGTGAAGCCATTCTTCAGGCTGAGTTTGTACGCGACTGGTTCCGTGCCTGCCGCAAAGAAGGCATTCATACCTGTCTCGATACCAACGGCTTTGTACGTCGCTACGATCCGGTTATCGACGAGCTGCTCGAAGTGACCGATCTGGTGATGCTCGATCTCAAACAGATGAACGATGAGATCCACCAGAACCTCGTTGGTGTCTCAAACCACCGGACGCTGGAATTTGCCAAATACATTGCCGATAAAGGCATCAAAACCTGGATCCGCTACGTGGTTGTGCCTGGCTGGTCAGATGATGACGACTCCGCGCATCGTCTCGGGGAATTTACCCGCGACATGGGCAACGTCGAGAAAATCGAGCTTCTGCCCTATCACGAGCTGGGTAAACACAAATGGGTGGCAATGGGCGAAGAGTACAAACTCGATGGCGTGAAGCCGCCGAAGAAAGAGACGATGGAACGCGTCAAAGGCATTCTTGAGCAGTACGGCCATAAGGTGATGTATTAAAGAAAAGCCCGGTGAAAACCGGGCTTTTTTATATTCTATTTAAAGACGCCGTTAATCACGGACGTCACAATGGCTGTACTCAGCGCAATTAAGACCAGATCGTCACCCACTACCCGCCACTCATAGCCTGGATAGGAAGGAAGCTGGCCCAGCATAGAGGCCGGCACGGTTTTCTTCGCAATACCCGGAGGCAACGGTTTACCGCGCGCCAGGTTTTTCGCGATACCCGGAGGCAGAGAGTCATAGCCCGTTAAGCCATAATTCAGTGCCAGGTGGCGGGCATGATCGAAACTCACACGAGCATCAACATCGTTACCGACATCTTTACTGCTTTTAAAGCTCTTATCCGATTTTCCAGGGTTATCCTGATCGCTATTTTGCTTATTGCCATGGTTACCGGAGTTACCAGAATTCCCGTTACCATGATTGCCGCCATTACCCTGTCCGCCACCGTTTCCGTGACCAGCGCCATTCCCGTTTCCAGGATTAGCCATGACCGGAGCCGTTGCAAACGTTAAAGACAACACTACGGCAAGTGCGGTAGTGGAAAAACGACGAATAGACATGATTGATGCCTTATAGTGGTAGGACTCACATGAATTATCGTCTGACGCAATAAACAAACAATAAGTAAAACTCTTAGTTGTGACAGGGACAAAAAAGCCTGTCATCGACAGGCTTTTAATTAATCAGGCATGAGCCACAGGCGTCGGGTGTTCGCCCGCTTTGCGCAGCAGCATTAAGAGATAAATAAACGATACGCTGGCGATCATGATAAACAATAAATTATCAGAGTAATTCTGCATCAGCATCGCGGTAAACGTCGGCCCTAATAAACTGCCGATGGTATAGCTCAGTAACAGCGCCTGGTTCATTGCCACCAGCTGGTGATGTTCTACTTTCTCACAGGCCCAGGCCATCGCAACCGGATAGAGCGTAAAGCCGGCGGCCCCGAGAATAAACAGCGCAGGCGCCATCGCGGCGTTGCTGAGCATGGCTAGACATCCCAGGATCACCACGAAGACCTGAACGCGCAGTACCAGCAGACGACCGAAACGGTCCGCCAGTCGGCCAATCGGCCATTGCCCGACGATCCCTGCACTCACCATGACCGCCATCCAGAAACCGATCCCGGAGTCGCTGACGCCCTGATGATTTAGATAGAGCGGCATCAGGCCATAGAGTGAGCCCAGTACAATCCCCGAGATAATGCAGCCGTTAACGCCCAGCCGCGCCTGACGGAGTCTCAGCATCGGCCAGACGTGGGTTGCTTCCTGGTGTTCGCTGTTCTTGTTCACAATGCGCGTAAAGAGCAGCGGCAGGATCGCGGTCAGCACCATACCCGTTACCCACGGCAGAACGCTCATCAGGTCGGTTGGCAGTTTGCTGACCATCAGTTGACCCAGCACGGTGCCCATATAGTAAACCATCATATAGGCTGCCAGCAGGCGTCCGCGGTTGCGCGACGTACCGCTGCACATCAGCGCACTTTCAACCACCACCCAAATCATCGCGCAGCCTACGCCAGCGATAAAGCGCCACGCCATCCAGCTCCAGAAGCCGACCATAAAGCCTAAACCGGCACATCCGGCGGCGAAAATTAGCGAGGCCAGATAATAGCTGCGATTAAAGCCAAAGCGCTTAATCAGGCTCCCGGTGACCAGCGTCCCCAACAGGTTGCCGGTAAAAAAGGACGAGCTGACCATACCCACCTGCCAGGTCGGTAAGTTTTCATGGGCGAGCCACAGCGGGACGAGCGTATTTAACACTGCGATCGCCAGGGTCAACAGAAGCAGGCCACAGAGCAACAGAAGCACTGGCCGGGTATAGGTGGTCATGGGTTAAAAACCGTTAGGAAGTTCAGATTTCGTGCGCATCATGCCACTGGCAAAAACAAAGTCAATCCACTGATTTCGCCGTCACGCACAATATGTTCCTTGTCGATTCAAAAAACTTATCCTGCTAATGCAACGCCTGCTATAGATATTAATTATGTATCTGTTTTTATTTATTAATGAACGAAATTAAAACGAAACAACAGTCGAAAAATTTCATGATCGAAAAAAGAAAAAGCCGGGCACTCAGGCCCGGCTTGATATAACTAAATGCAACGTTAACTGGCAATAGCCATACCCACGGTCATATGCAATCCGTAGAACACACCACGGCCAATCAGTTCACCTGCCAGTACCAGCACAAAAGCCAGCGACAGCAGCGGCAGCGCGGGCTGATATCCTTTAAGCTGAGGCGCGATCCAGAATACCAACGCCGCGACCAGCAGAACGATGCGCCAGGCCATCAGTGAACCGTAGTCCGGCACCAGGGCAGAGGCCTGCTGAATAGAGCTGTGAATGGTTGCCAGTTCGGTTCCCTGCATCAGGGCAACCATTGCACTCACCACCAGCGCAAGCAGCGAAACAGCGGGGAGCAAACGCATTGCCCACCCATCTACGCCCGCTACGCGCAGCAGCAGGTAGCCCAACAGCGGACCACCGATAAACATCGTCAGGAAGAAACTCATCGGCGTCCAGACGCTGTACCAGGTTGGAACGGTATCAATGGTGTTGTACACGCGCACCATCATCCATACGAATACCACGCCCAGCACCATGGTCACGATCAGCCACAGGCTGCGTAGACCCGCAGGCAATTTTTTCAGCGCTGCCAGCAGCCATCCCAGCCCACCGACGGCGAAGAAAATCGCCCCGCTGGCAATCTCATTACTGAGTGATGAGGCCCCCACGCGGTTCAGGGAGTTAAACGCACGCATCGGTGAGCCCAGATGCAGCGTTGAGGCAATAAAGCCAATTCCCATCAGTACCCACAGACCAAACATACTCAACACGAGACGCTGCTGCTGTTCAGCACTGAGGTTGCCTTTTAACAGCGCCAGGGCGAGCACGATAAACCCACCGGCAACACATTGCCCAAAGACCGTGAAGATCATCAGCGGCCATTCATGCCATCCACTTCCCATCTCACACCTCCTTCGGATTTGCCAGGTAGCCGGTGGTGTCACCTGTCGGACGGCTGTTGGCGTTAGGTTTAATCACAATACTCGGCTTCGTGAAGTGCGCTGACGGTAGTGGCGCTACCGCCGCAAGCTGACCGTGTTTTTTACGCAGCTCTTCAATTGGGCCAAAGTCCAGCGCGCGCAGCGGACAGGACTCGACGCAAATCGGTTTTTTGCCATCCGCCACGCGTGAGTGGCAGCCGTCGCACTTGGTCATATGACCTTTGGCGGCGTTGTACTGCGGCGCGCCGTACGGACAAGCCATATGGCAGTAACGGCAACCGATGCAGACATCTTCATCCACGACGACAAAACCGTCATCGCGCTTGTGCATCGCCCCACTCGGACAGACCTTAGTACAGGCCGGATCTTCACAGTGGTTGCAGGCAATCGACAGGTAGTAGGCGAACACGTTTTGATGCCAGACGCCGTTATCTTCCTGCCAGTCACCCCCGGCGTATTCGTAGATACGGCGGAAGCTGACGTCCGGGGTCAGATCTTTGTAATCTTTACAGGCCAGCTCGCAGGTTTTGCACCCGGTGCAACGGCTGGAATCAATAAAAAATCCATACTGGGTTGTCATCGGTTACTCCTTAAACCTTTTCAACCTGAACAAGGTTTGTGTGAGATGGGTTACCTTTCGCCAGTGGCGACGGGCGCTGTGTAGTCAGTACGTTAATACTGCCTGCCTGGTCGATGCGGTTGGCATCCGGGTTATACCAGGCCCCTTCCCCCAGCGCGACAACGCCAGGCATCATGCGCGGTGTAACCTTGGCTTCGATATGCACCTCACCACGCCCGTTGAAAATGCGTACGCGATCGCCATTGTTGATGCCGCGCGCTTTGGCATCCATCGGGTTGATCCACATCTCCTGACGGCAGGAGGCTTTCAGTACGTCGACGTTACCGTACGTGGAGTGAACTCGCGCTTTGTAGTGGAAACCGGTCAACTGCAGCGGGAATTTCGCCGTCAGCGGATCGTTATAGTTTTCAAAGCCCGGCGTGTAGATCGGCAGCGGATCGATAACGTCCCCTTCCGGCAATTCCCAGGTTGAGGCAATTTTTGCCAGCTCTTCGGAGTAGATTTCGATTTTACCCGACGGTGTGGTTAGCGGGTTCGCCTGCGGGTCTTCACGGAACGCTTTGTACGCCACGTGGTGCCCTTCCGGATCGCGCTGTTTGTACATCCCTTGCTTACGGAAGGTGTCGAAATCTGGCAGGTCAGGGATCGTTTTACGGGAGAGTTCGTGCAGATGGCGCATCCACCCTTCCTGAGTACGCCCCTCAGTAAACTGCTGCTCAACACCAAGACGTTTCGCCAGCTCAGAGGTCATCTCATAGATGGTTTTGCACTCAAAGCGAGGTTTGATGGCCTGATCGGTGAAGATCACATAGGACATGTTGCCGCAGGAGGCGTCCAGCGCGAAATCCATCTGCTCAGATGCAGTACAGTCCGGCAGCAGGATATCGGCATATTTTGCCGAGGAGGTCATGTGGCAGTCGATGACCACAATCATCTCGCACTTCTTGTCATCCTGCAGGATTTCGTGGGTACGGTTAATTTCAGAATGCTGGTTGATCAGACAGTTGCCGGCATAGTTCCAGATCATCTTGATCGGCACATCCAGCTTGTCCTTGCCGCGCACACCGTCGCGCAAAGCGGTCATTTCCGGACCACGTTCGATCGCATCGGTCCACATAAACATCGAGATGCTGGTCTGAACCGGGTTATCCAGTGTCGGCATACGTTCGAACGGCACTTCATACGAGCCTTCACGCGCACCGGTATTGCCGCCATGAATACCGACGTTGCCGGTCAGGATGGAGAGCATAGAAATGGCGCGGGTCGCGATTTCACCGTTTGCATGACGTTGCGGGCCCCAGCCCTGGCTGATATAGGCCGGTTTGGCTGAGCCAATCTCACGCGCCAGCTGGACGATGCGTTCGACCGGAATACCGGTGATCGTGGACGCCCACTCTGGCGTTTTCGCCACGCCATCGCTGCCCTGGCCAAGAATGTACGCTTTGTAATGCCCGTTTGCCGGCGCGCTGGCTGGCAGGGTTTTCTCGTCGTAACCGACGCAGTATTTATCCAGGAAAGGCTGATCGACGAGGTTTTCGGTGATCATCACCCACGCCAGCGCTGAGACCAGCGCTGCATCGGTACCCGGACGGATTGGGATCCACTCATCTTCTCGCCCGGCACCGGTATCGGTATAGCGCGGATCGATGATGATCATGCGGGCATTGGACTTAGCGCGAGCCTGTTCGAGGTAATATGTCACCCCGCCACTGCTCATACGGGTTTCACCCGGGTTGTTACCGAACAGCACAACCAGTTTGCTGTTTTCGATATCAGACGGGCTGTTACCGTCCGCCCAGCCACCGTAGGTGTAGTTCAGGCCGGCGGCAATCTGAGCAGAGGAGTAGTCACCATAGTGATTAAGATAACCGCCGCAGCAGTTCATCAGGCGCGCCACCAGTGTTTTACCCGGTGGCCAGGAACGGGTCATGGTGCCGCCGAGCGTCCCGGTACCGTAGTTCAGGTAGATGGATTCGTTGCCATACTCGTTGATCAAACGCTGCATGTTGGTGGCGATGATATCGTAGGCTTCATCCCAGCTAATGCGCTCGAACTTCCCTTCCCCACGCTTACCAACGCGCTTCATTGGGTACTTCAGACGGTCCGGATTATACACACGACGACGCATGGAACGGCCACGCAGACAAGCGCGTACCTGATGTAATCCTTCGTAGTTATCGTCCCCGGTATTGTCGGTTTCAACATATTTAATTTCGCCATCCACCACATGCATACGCAGTGGACAACGACTACCACAGTTTACGGTACAGGCGCTCCACACCACTTTTTCCGGAGCTGTCGCCGGGGACAATGCATCTGCCGCCGACGCCAGCCGGGTAAAAGGAAGCGTGAGGGCGCTACTGGCCATAGCCAGGCCGCCTATTGCCGTGGTTTTCATCAACCCACGGCGAGTGACCTCAGCTGCCATTAATGCTTCAGGCGCGTTGATTTTCATAGAGACTCACTTGGTTGCTCACAAAGAAAAGAGAGGCGGCACATACCGCTATATAGTTTTATATATAACGAAACTCTTCGTTATCAGTCATTTATGCTAACTTTCATTCGGAGGAGTATTACTACTTTAGAGGGAGGGGGTATTGCGTAGTATCAATTCAGAGGCA
Organism: Enterobacter sp. DVT3837; assembly: GCF_056238685.1. Taxonomy (NCBI): domain Bacteria; kingdom Pseudomonadati; phylum Pseudomonadota; class Gammaproteobacteria; order Enterobacterales; family Enterobacteriaceae; genus Enterobacter; species Enterobacter sp. DVT3837. The sequence continues at coordinate 1,573,900 of NZ_JBWDLA010000002.1, forward strand.
TAAAAAAAGCGCCCGAAGGCGCTTTTTTGTTGTGAGGCAAAGAATTAGCCGATGTACTGCTGGCCTTTCATGTATGGGCGCAGTACTTCAGGGATCTCGATACGACCATCTGCCTGCTGATAGTTTTCCAGCACGGCAACCAGCGTACGGCCGACAGCCAGACCAGAGCCGTTCAGGGTATGAACCAGACGGGTTTTCTTGTCAGACTTGCTACGGCAACGTGCCTGCATGCGACGCGCCTGGAAATCCCAGACGTTAGAACAAGAGGAGATCTCACGGTAGGTGTTCTGCGCAGGTACCCACACTTCCAGATCGAAGGTTTTGCAGGCGCCAAAGCCCATATCACCGGTGCACAGGGCCATACGACGGTACGGAAGACCCAACAGCTCCAGCACTTTCTCAGCGTGGCCGGTCATCTCTTCCAGCGCGTCCATGGATTCTTCAGGACGGACAATCTGCACCATCTCAACTTTGTCGAACTGGTGCATACGAATCAGACCGCGCGTGTCGCGACCGTAAGATCCTGCTTCAGAACGGAAGCACGGAGAGTGTGCTGTCAGCTTAATTGGCAGGTCGTCTTCGTCGATGATCTCATCACGCACGAGGTTTGTCAGCGGCACTTCTGCAGTTGGGATCAGCGCGTAGTTGCTGCTGTCCGCTTCCTCGTCCAGCGGACGGGTGTGGAACAGATCGCCGGCAAATTTCGGCAGCTGGCCCGTACCGTACAGCGTATCGTGGTTAACCAGATACGGTACGTAGGTTTCGCTGTAGCCGTGCTTCTCAGTGTGCAAGTCCAGCATGAACTGCGCCAGCGCGCGGTGCAGATGGGCAATCTGGCCTTTCATCACCACGAAGCGAGAGCCAGTCAGCTTAACCGCCGCCGCAAAGTCCAGGCCCGCGTGCATTTCGCCCAGCGTCACGTGATCGCGCACTTCGAAGTCGAACTCGCGAGGCGTACCCCAACGTTTCACTTCAACGTTGTCGTTTTCATCTTTGCCGACAGGCACGCTGTCGTCAGGAATATTCGGGATAGCCAGGGCAATATCACGAATTTCGGTCTGAAGAACATCCAGCTCAGCTTTCGCCTGATCCAGCTCTTCACCCAGTTTGTTCACTTCCAGGCGTAATGGCTCAATATCTTCCCCGCGCGCTTTCGCCTGGCCAATGGATTTCGATCGAGAGTTACGCTCTGCCTGCAGATTTTCAGTTTGTACCTGCAGAACTTTACGACGCTCTTCAAGAGCGCGCAGCTTATCTACATCCAGCTTAAAGCCCCGGCGTGCCAGTTTTTCAGCGACTGCGTCTGGCTCGTTACGCAGCAGATTGGGATCGAGCATGCTTATCCTGTGCTTATCGAATTAAAATAGGAAAATGTGACCACAGCCTGCGGTCACAGGGATACATTGCCAACATTACCGCAACGATAGCGCTAACGGTAGCGTTTTATAGGGCTATTTTGATCCTGTCCGGCGAGCCAGGTGAGCTTTTCACCAATCTTGCCTTCAAGACCTCTGTTTGTGGGGTGATAATAGCGCGTTTGTGCCATCTCTTGCGGGAAATATTCCTCTCCGGCAGCGTAGGCGTTGGGTTCATCATGGGCGTAACGGTACTCCTGACCATACCCCATCTCTTTCATCAGTTTGGTCGGTGCATTACGCAGATGAACCGGCACATCGTAGTCCGGACGTTCACGCGCATCAGACATTGCCGCTTTAAAGGCGGTATAGACCGCATTACTCTTCGGCGCACAGGCCAGATAGACAATCGCCTGCGCAATGGCGCGCTCCCCTTCAGCGGGACCTACGCGGGTAAAACAGTCCCATGCTGAGAGCGCCACCTGCATCGCCCGTGGATCAGCATTGCCGACATCTTCCGAGGCAATAGCCAGGCAACGTCGTGCAACATACAGCGGATCGCCACCGGCAGTGATAATGCGTGCATACCAGTAAAGTGCCGCATCCGGCGCGCTGCCTCGCACGGACTTATGTAGCGCCGAGATCAGATCGTAAAAACGGTCGCCCTTGTTATCGAAACGCGCGCTACGTTCACCAGCAATCTCGGTGAGCAGTTCCGGTTTAAGCACTCTCTTGCCGGAGTCATCAATTTCGGCCATATCGGCCATCATCTCCAGCGTATTCAGTGCCCGACGCGCATCACCGTTGACCAACTCAGCAATCGCACGACGCGTCTCGTCAGGTAAAACGATATCCTGCCCACCGTAGCCGCGTGCTTTGTCGTCCATTGCCTGGGTGAGAACCTTTTCGATATCCTCGGTAGTCAGCGATTTGAGCAGGTAAACGCGCGCACGCGAAAGCAGCGCCGAGTTCAGTTCAAACGATGGGTTTTCAGTGGTTGCACCGATGAAGAAAATCGTGCCGTCTTCAATATGCGGCAGGAAAGCATCCTGCTGGCTCTTATTGAAGCGGTGGACTTCGTCCACAAAGAGGATGGTACGCCGCCCGGCATTGCGGTTCTGCCGCGCACGCTCGATCGCCTCGCGGATCTCTTTCACGCCGGAGGTGACCGCCGAAAGACGTTCAACGTCCGCGTTGGCATAGCGGGCAATAACTTCTGCAAGGGTGGTTTTGCCGGTGCCAGGTGGCCCCCAGAGGATCATGGAATGGAGATGCCCGGCTTCAATAGCACGCGGCAAAGGCTTTCCGGCAGCCAGCAGATGCTGCTGGCCGATGTACTGCGCTAAATTTTCTGGCCGCATACGAGCGGCCAGAGGTTGAAACGCGTTATCTGAAAAATCGAGCGACAGATTGCCCACTCACGCCTCTTACTTATTGCGTTGGTCGTCCACCGTTACGCCCTTCGGCGGGGTAAAGGTGAATTTCGATGCATCAACGGCGCCGTTCTGCTGAGACTTAAGCTGGTAGCTGCTGCGCTGATCGTCCTGCTCAACCGCGCCGAACTGATTAATGGTTCCGTTGGTGCTTACGTTAATGGTGAACTGCTTCAGGTTGCCGTTGCTGCCTTTCGGCGTCAGGATAAACTCGTCACCCGTCTGTTTGATATTGTACTGCTGCCAGTCGCTGGACTGGTTGCGGGCAATCAGCATAAACGGCGTATTGCTGGTGGCATCTTTCAGCCAGGTCGCCGTTGCCTGCTCAACGAACGGGTTGAAGAACCATAAGGTTTTACCGTCAGACACCAGGATGCTCTCATCCGGCTGGGTCATGTGCCAGTTAAACAGATTGGGGCGCTTTACCCACAAATCGCCCTGGCCTTCCTGCACCGCGTTGCCGCTGCCGTCAGTCACTTTTTGCGTGAAGCTGGCGTGGAAGCTGCTCACTTTATCCAGTCGGCTTTTAAGGTCGCTGGCTGCATCAGCCCAGACGCTGCTGGCGACAAAACTGGTCAGTAATGCACAGGCGATGGCGATTTTTTTCATTGTTATTCCTTAAAATACGTCTTCCCGAAATGGGGTTTCCGTCTTCTATTCTGGACCTGCCCGAAGGCAGGCGACAGAAGAAAATGCTTAATTTTTTGCTGATTTACCCTTCTTTGCAATCACTGAAGGTTAGTCAAACGGCGGCGGAGCAAGCACCTCGCGGTTACCATTATGCCCCTGCTCGCTCACGATGCCCTGCGCTTCCATCTGCTCGATGATACGCGCTGCGCGGTTATAGCCGATGCGGAACTGACGCTGAACGCCAGAGATGGACGCTTTGCGTTTTTCGGTAACGAAGTTAACCGCCTGATCAAATAATGGATCCAGCTCTTCTCCACCGTCAAAACCGCCACCGCCGCCTTCGCTTTCTACATCGCTGGTAATACCGTCAACATACTGCGGACGACCGCGCGCTTTCCAGTCCTGCACCACGGCGTGAACTTCCTCATCGCGGACAAACGCGCCGTGGACACGCACCGGAGAGGTGGAGTTCGGGCCGGAATAGAGCATGTCACCCATACCCAGCAGCGACTCTGCGCCGCCCTGATCAAGAATGGTACGGGAGTCAATTTTACTTGATACCGTAAACGCAATACGCGTCGGAATGTTCGCTTTAATAAGACCAGTGATAACGTCCACGGAAGGACGCTGGGTCGCGAGCACAAGGTGAATACCGGCCGCACGCGCTTTCTGCGCCAGACGGGCAATCAGCTCTTCCACTTTCTTACCGACGGTCATCATCAGGTCAGCGAATTCATCGACCAGCACGACGATATAAGGCAGTTTTTCCAGCACCGGATGCTGGGCATCCATGCTGTCACCCGGCTTCCAGTAAGGATCCGGGATCGGACGTCCCATGCGCACAGCCTGGGCAATTTTCTCGTTATAACCGGCCAGGTTTCGCACGCCCAGCGCAGACATCAGCTTGTAGCGGCGTTCCATCTCATTGACGCTCCAGCGCAGGGCATTGGCGGCGTCTTTCATGTCGGTGACCACTTCGGTCAGCAGATGCGGAATGCCTTCGTAGACCGACAGTTCGAGCATTTTCGGGTCGATCATGATGAAACGCACGTCTTCCGGCTGCGCTTTATAAAGCATGCTGAGGATCATGGCGTTCACGCCGACGGACTTACCGGAACCGGTGGTACCCGCTACAAGCAGGTGAGGCATTTTGGCGAGATCAGCCACCACCGGATCGCCCGCGATATCTTTACCCAGCACCACGGTCAGCGGGGATGGGTTATCGCGGAATTTGGTGTTATCCAGCACTTCGCGCAGGTAAACGGTTTGACGTTTTTTGTTCGGCAGCTCAAGGCCAACGTAAGGTTTGCCGGGAATCACTTCCACCACACGTACCGCAACGGTCGACAGCGAACGCGCCAGGTCGCGGGACAGGTTCGAAATACGCGCGGCTTTAACACCCGGCGCCAGATTCAGTTCAAAACGGGTAATAACCGGGCCAGGAGAGTAGTTCACCACGTCCGCCTTGATACGGAAGTCGGCCAGACGAGCTTCCACCAGACGCGCCATCTGCTCCAGCGCAAACGTATCGACCGGCTCAACTTCAGACGGCGGCGGCGTTAACAGGTCCAGCGACGGTAACGGCGTACTTGGACGTTGCAATGGACGGCTGTCACCATTACGCATCAGCAGCGGGTGAATCAGGCTTTCCTGCGCCTGAGGCGCAGGTTGCTGGAATTGCGGAGGCTGTTGCGCCTGTTGCGGCTGCGTATAAGCCTGCGGAGCTGGCTGCTGACGCACTGGCTCGGCTTCCGGCATCACGCTCGGGGTAAATAAAGGCTCGCTCGGACCATCATCCACCAGATCCTTCATTGGCGAGAATTCAAAATCAGACAGCGAGAACGGGTTCGCACCAGCAGGTTGTTCACCGGAATAGCGTTGCTGCTGCGTTGCGGCAAACTGGCGCGCTAATTCGGCTTCCGCCGCGTCATCTTCATCTTCCAGAATCGGTTCATCGTGCTGGTATTCCTCACCGTAACGTTGATTCTGTTGCGCTGCGAACTGGCGAGCCAGTTCGTCCTGCTGCATTTCATCGGCGTCATCTTCGTACTCTGGTTCACGCGCTTTTTCTTCGGCCATACGCTGGGAAGGCAGCTTGATACCGTAAGAAGCAAGCTCACGACGAGTAGGCACACGGACACGATTAGGACGAGGCAATTGTGGGCCAATACCCTCTTTCACCTGAGGACGTGGTGTCCCACCTGTTGCCAGACTGAAGACAGGTGCAGCCACGGCCGCCGCCGCAGTTGCCTGCTTAACGCTTTCCGTAACAGGAGCAACAGCAGGTGTTGGGTCAACCGGCGGAACAGAGAAAGAAGGTGCTTTGGTAACCGGCTCCTGCACCGGTTCAGGCACAGGCTGATACCAGGCTGCCAGCTGCTCGCGTTCACGAGCACGACGCTCTTCAACCTCTTCAAAATAATACATTGGTGGACGAGAGGGTTTCACCTCTTCCACCACTTCAGGTTCAGGCTGTGGCGCTACATAAGGCTGCACAGATTCAACCGGCTCAGGCACATACTCCTGATACGGCTGGGCCACAGGCTGTTCATATTGCTGCGGTTCATATTCAGGTTGCGGCGGCTGATAAGGCTCCTGCCACTGCTCCTGATGCACAGGGATATAGCTTTCCGGTTCAGGGGCGATAACGGGCTCCGGTGTGTGAACACCGGGTGCTGTCTGCCAGTCAACCTGAGGCTGCTGAATAACGGATTCCGGCGGTGGAACCGGTGCAGATGGCATCACGGCTTCGACAGGTGCGGCATACGCCTGCGCAGCGGTCGTTGCTGCTGCGGCTGCCGCAACCGGCGCGGTAACGGTTTGGCCATTTAGCAGCGGATCGTATTCGTCAAAGTCACCCGGCGTGGCACGGCTCCCGGAGAAAAGCACATCATCAGGATCGACGGCGTTACCTGCTGCGCGATACTCAACCTGCTCGTCTTCATCCATGCGTTTGCCGGAGAAGAGTGCCGCATCGGTTTTACGTCCAAGCGGGTTGGCAAATTTTTCAGCTACGCGCTGGCGACGCGCCAGTGCCCCACGCAGGATACGGGCGCGACGGGATTCGCGACGTTGCACAGGCGCTTCATCCTCATCTTCGTCTTCATCTTCATACTCGTCTTCATCCACCCACGTATCGTCACGACGGGTACGGTTGCTGGCGAAGGTCAGAATGGTGAGGATAAAACTGCCGATTTTCTCGGCAATGCTCACCCAGGACCAGCCGGTAAACAACGTCAGCCCGGCAGCCCAGATGCACAGCAGCGCCAGCGTGCCGCCGCTGCTGTGGAGCATCGGTTGCAGTGCAGAACTCAACAAACTGCCGATCACTCCGCCAGAGGCAAAGTACCAGATATCATCGGCATTAATGGCCGCCAGACCGCATGAGGTCAGGATCAGTGCCAGCGCGCCGATCAGGCGCAGCGAAACCGCGAAATAGTCGATGTAATCATCGTTCTGACGATGACGCCACGCAAACCAGCATCCGCCAATGATAATGACGGGAAGGGTGTAGGCCATCACACCGAAAATGAAAAACAGCGTGTCCGCAAGCCAGGCACCGGGGACACCGCCTAAATTATGGATAGGCTCATGCCATGCAGTTTGTGACCAGCTGGGATCTGAGGGGTTGAAACTGAGTAAGGCTGCCATCAGCCAGACGGCAAAAAGGGCAATAACAATCAGCAAAGCCTCGAGGAGACGACGTCCGCTGCTTAGCTTCGATAGTGTGACTTCTTTGTCTTCAGTGTATTCCTGGCTCAAGAAAGGCTCTCCAGGTATCAGGCATATCCTGCCTGTTTGCTAAAACGGACAACAGCGCCGGGACTCCCCGGCACTGTTGCTGTATGGATTAACAGGAGTGTAATCAAACTACGCTGATTTTGCACCTGTTCCGTGTTAGCGCGTCTTAATAACCAGACGATTGCTCTGTTTGACCTCTTCCATCACCACATAAGTACGGGTGTCGTTCACGCCCGGCAGACGCAGCAGGGTCTCACCCAGCAGCTTACGGTAGGCGGACATATCCGGCACACGGGTTTTCAACAGGTAGTCGAAATCACCGGACACCAGGTGACACTCTTGAATTTCTTCAAGTTTTTGTACAGCAGCGTTAAATTGCTCAAACACATCCGGCGCACCACGATTCAGAGTAATCTCAACAAATACCAGAAGTGAGGCATCCAGATAATGCGGGTTCAGCAGAGCAGTATAGCCCTGAATGAAACCCTGTCTTTCCAGTCGGCGCACACGCTCAAGGCATGGCGTCGGGGAAAGTCCCACACGTTTTGAAAGCTCGACGTTGGAAATACGCCCATCCTTTTGCAATTCATTAAGAATGTTACGATCGATACGGTCGAGATCTTTGCCAGGGCGCTTCTTGCTATCTACCATTATTATTGTCTCTCTGTATTCCTTCCCTACTCCTGCCTGGACCCTGTGCACATCACTGTTCAGAGCCTGTACCCGTTAGTCATCACATCGCCTGGTTTTGTATTAGACGCGATGCGGATTCGGGTTCTGTTGGTAAGAAGACCGTTGCCCGAAGGCAGTCACCGACATCACGTATGGCGTCTGTCCACGCCATGCGTAGATTTCACTGACCCGGTAAAAATGGCATTTACATGCATGCCTATGCGGCACACGGTTAACGCGGTTTTTTTTCTTCCTTGAATGTTTTCGCAAAAGCGCAGGGGATTGTCAAAGCAAAACATCGTTTTTTAGTACAACATGCCGGATATTCATTACGGCAGGGTATGAATCCTCATTTTATTGCCTTACAAACGACCGTTTTTCAAGGGAAAGCGCGATGTTATCGCGCGCCATTCATCGTCAGCGGCTATTACACAGATTGATATCAAAATTGCTGCGCTCTTTTTTTACGGCAACAAATTCCCTACAATCCTGCCAAATGTCTGCCAACAACAATGGGGATCTCATGGGCACGGCTAAACACAGTAAGCTGCTAATCCTTGGTTCTGGACCTGCGGGATATACCGCGGCGGTCTATGCTGCACGCGCTAACCTGCAACCGGTGTTAATTACCGGCATGGAAAAAGGCGGTCAGCTGACCACCACCACCGAAGTGGAAAACTGGCCAGGCGACCCGCACGACCTGACCGGGCCGCTGCTGATGGAGCGTATGCACGAGCATGCCGCTAAATTCGAAACCGAAATTCTGTTCGACCACATCAATAAGGTCGATCTGCAGAACCGTCCGTTCCGCCTGACGGGCGACAGCGGCGAATACACCTGTGACGCGCTGATCATCGCCACCGGTGCCTCTGCCCGTTACCTCGGTCTGCCATCCGAAGAAGCGTTCAAAGGCCGCGGCGTTTCTGCATGCGCTACCTGCGACGGTTTCTTCTACCGCAATCAGAAAGTCGCGGTCATTGGCGGCGGTAACACCGCAGTGGAAGAAGCGCTCTACCTGGCGAACATTGCCTCTGAGGTGCATCTGATCCACCGTCGCGACACCTTCCGCGCAGAAAAAATCCTGATCAAACGTCTGATGGATAAAGTGGCAAGCGGCAACATCGTGCTGCATACCAACCGCACCCTGGAAGAGGTGACGGGCGATCAGATGGGCGTTGCGGGTCTGCGTATCCGTGATACCCAGAACACCGATAATGTTGAAACGCTGGAAGTGGCGGGTCTGTTTGTGGCTATCGGCCACAGCCCGAACACCGCGATCTTTGACGGTCAACTAGAGCTGGAAAACGGCTACATCAAAGTGCAGTCTGGTATTCACGGCAACGCGACCCAGACCAGCATCCCGGGCGTGTTCGCCGCTGGTGACGTGATGGACCATATTTATCGTCAGGCGATTACCTCAGCGGGCACCGGCTGTATGGCCGCGCTGGACGCTGAACGCTACCTCGATGGACTGGCTGAACAAGGTAAATAATCTTTACAAGTCAGTAACAAACGTAAATAAAGGCGGCGATAAGTCGCCTTTATTGTCTCACCGTTGTAACATTGCGCTGCCCAATTTCTAATAACGTCACCTGCAAAGTACGCAATGGAAAAAACCCGTCAACAAGAGTTAACACGCTGGCTGAAACAGCAAAGCGTTCTTTCCCGCCGCTGGCTTACGATCTCCCGTATTCTTGGGTTCGTCAGTGGTCTGTTGATTGTTGCCCAGGCATGGCTGCTGGCCCGCATTCTTAATCATATGATCATGGAGAACATTCCACGCGAAGCGCTCCTGCTGCCCTTTATTGTTCTGATCCTGATTTTTATCCTGCGCGCCTGGGTGGTGTGGCTGCGTGAGCGCGTCGGTTTTCACGCCGGACAGCACATCCGCTACGAGATCCGCCGTCAGGTGCTCGATCGCCTTCAGGAAGCCGGGCCCGCGTGGATCCAGGGTAAACCGGCCGGTAGCTGGGCGACGCTGATCCTTGAGCAGATTGACGATATGCACGACTACTATGCGCGCTATCTGCCGCAGATGGCCCTTGCCGTCTTTGTTCCGCTGCTTATTGTGCTCGCCATCTTCCCGGTGAACTGGATGGCCGCGCTGATTCTGATGGGCACCGCCCCGCTGATCCCGCTGTTTATGGCGCTGGTCGGCATGGGGGCTGCGGACGCTAACCGTCGTAACTTCCTGGCATTGGGTCGCTTAAGCGGCCATTTCCTCGACCGTCTGCGCGGCATGGAAACATTGCGCATTTTTGGTCGCGGTGAAGCGGAAACCGAAAACATTCGCCAGGCATCGCAGGACTTCCGTCAGCGCACTATGGAAGTGTTACGCCTCGCCTTCCTGTCCTCAGGCGTACTTGAATTCTTCACCTCGCTGTCGATTGCCCTCGTGGCGGTCTATTTCGGCTTCTCCTATCTCGGCGCGCTGGATTTTGGCCATTACGGCACGGTGGTGACCCTTTCTGCCGGTTTCCTGGCACTGATCCTGGCCCCGGAGTTTTTCCAGCCGCTTCGCGATCTGGGGACCTTCTATCACGCCAAAGCCCAGGCGGTTGGCGCAGCCGATAGCCTGAAAACGTTCCTGGAAACGCCGCTGGCGCACCCGGAACGGGGTGACATTACGCTGAATGCTAAAGATCCCGTGACTATTGAAGCGCAGGACTTTTCCATTTTGTCACCCGAAGGCAAAGTGCTCGCAGGTCCGCTGAACTTTACCTTACCGGCCGGACAACGCGTAGTGCTCGTCGGCACCAGCGGTTCCGGGAAAAGTTCGCTGCTGAATGCGCTATCCGGTTTTATGGCCTACACAGGTTCACTGCGGATCAACAAAACGGAACTGCGCAACCTCGATCCTGACGCCTGGCGTAAACAGCTGAGTTGGGTAGGCCAAAATCCGCAGCTTCCAGCCTCTACGCTACGTGAAAACGTGCTGCTGGCGCGCCCGGATGCCCGAGAAGACGAGCTGCAATCTGTCCTTGACCGCGCATGGGTCAGCGAATTTCTGCCGCAACTCCCGCAGGGAGTTGATACCGTGGTCGGCGACCAGTCTGCCGGGCTGTCCGTCGGACAGGCGCAGCGTGTGGCGGTTGCCCGTGCGCTGCTTAACCCGTGCCAGCTGATGCTGCTTGATGAGCCCGCAGCCAGCCTGGATGCACACAGCGAGCAGCGCGTAATGGATGCCCTGAATGACGCCTCTCTGCAGCAAACCACCCTGATGGTCACCCATCAGCTGGAAGGTATTGCCGACTGGGACCAGATCTGGGTCATGGAGAACGGCCGTATTGTTGAGCAAGGCGATTACGCCTCTCTCGTTACCGCGCAGGGACCGTTTGCCGCCCTGCTGGCAAATCGTCAGGAGGACATCTGATGCGTGCTCTGCTGCCTTATCTTGCGCTCTATAAACGCCACAAATGGATGCTGACACTGGGGATTGTGCTGGCGATTGTGACGCTGCTCGCCAGTATCGGCCTGCTCACCCTTTCCGGCTGGTTCCTGTCGGCCTCTGCCGTTGCGGGCGTTGCCGGGTTGTACAGCTTCAACTATATGCTTCCGGCGGCCGGTGTTCGCGGTACCGCCATCACCCGTACTGCCGGACGCTATTTCGAACGGCTGGTCAGCCACGACGCCACTTTCCGCGTGCTGCAGCACCTGCGTATCTACACCTTCAGCAAACTACTGCCCCTCTCCCCTGCCGGGCTGGCGCGTTTTCGTCAGGGTGAGTTACTTAACCGTGTCGTAGCGGATGTCGACACGCTGGATCACCTGTACCTGCGCGTGATATCCCCGATCGTGGGCGCGTTTGTGGTGATTGTAGTGGTCACGCTGGGACTGTCCGTTCTGGATGTTCCCGTTGCGCTGACGCTGGGTGGGATCATGTTGCTCACGCTCATTATTTTGCCACCGCTGTTTTACCGCGCCGGGAAATCCACCGGGGAAAACCTGACGCGCCTGCGCGGGGACTACCGTCAGCAACTGACCTCCTGGCTTCAGGGGCAGGCCGAGTTGACCATTTTTGGTGCCAGCAAGCGCTACCGCGCCCGAATGGAAAGTACGGAACTGAACTGGCATGAGGCCCAGCGCCGCCAGTCGGAACTGACGGCCTTCTCTCAGGCGCTGATGATGTTAATCGGCGGCGTGGCAGTAATCGCTATGCTATGGCTGGCATCCGGTGGTATCGGCGGTAATACGCAGCCAGGTCCTCTGATTGCCCTCTTCGTGTTCTGTGCTCTGGCCGCATTTGAAGCGCTGGCACCGGTGACAGGCGCTTTCCAGCATTTGGGACAGGTAATCGCCTCCGCCCTGCGCATCACCCAGATCGCCGAGCAAGAACCTGAAGTCACATTCAGTGACGCACAGACCGCGGTGCCAGAGAACGTTGCGCTCACGCTTGATAATGTCACTTTCGCTTACGACAAGCAGGCGCAGAACGCACTGGAAGGTGTGAATCTCGCGGTAAACGCTGGCCAGCGCATTGCCATACTCGGCCGTACCGGCTGTGGCAAATCGACGCTGTTACAGTTGCTGACCCGCGCCTGGGACCCGCAACACGGTCAGATTCGTTTCAATGATACGTTGCTGACAGATTTCAGCGAACAGTCTCTGCGCAAAACTGTCAGTGTGGTTCCGCAGCGCGTGCATCTGTTTAGCGCCACACTGCGCGATAACCTGCTGCTGGCATCACCAGAGGCCTCTGATGAAGAACTGAGCGCCATGCTGGAACAGGTTGGACTGCATAAGTTGCTTGAAGATGCAGGGCTAAACAGCTGGCTGGGTGAAGGTGGCCGTCAGCTCTCCGGCGGTGAGCTGCGCCGTCTGGCGATTGCCCGCGCGCTGCTGCACGATGCGCCGCTGATGTTGCTGGACGAACCGACGGAAGGTCTGGACGCCACAACCGAGAGCCAAATCCTTGATTTGCTGGCCAATGTCATGACCGGTAAAACCGTGCTGATGGTCACGCACCGCCTGCGCGGACTGGCGAGTTTTGATCAGATAATTGTGATGGACAACGGACACATTATTGAGCAAGGTAGTCACACAGAACTGTTGGCGAAACAGGGTCGCTACTACCAGTTTAAACAGCGTCTGTAGACTATATTTGTACCGATCCTCACTCGCGTATTGGAGTTCTGCTGTCATGCGCCTGGTCCAGCTTTCTCGTCATAATATTGCGTTCCCTTCTCCGGAGGGGGCGCTACGTGAACCCAATGGGTTGCTGGCTCTTGGTGGCGATCTCAGTCCTGCACGACTATTGATGGCCTACCAGCGAGGTATTTTTCCCTGGTTTTCCCCCGGTGACCCGATTTTATGGTGGTCTCCCGATCCGCGTGCCGTACTGTGGCCTGCGCAGTTTCACCTGAGCCGCAGCATGAAGCGTTTCCACGCTAAATCACCGTATCGGGTGACCTTGAATCACGCCTTTGGTCAGGTGATTGAAGGCTGTGCTGAAGACCGCTATGAAGGGACATGGATAACACGCGATATCATTACCGCTTACCACCAGCTCCATGAACTGGGTTACGCCCATTCCATTGAGGTATGGGAAGGCAGTGAGCTCGTCGGCGGCATGTATGGCGTCGCGCAAGGGACGCTTTTTTGCGGCGAATCCATGTTCTCCCGCGCGGTGAATGCCTCAAAAACGGCGCTGCTGGTCTTCTGCCAGGCGTTTTCCCAACGCGGCGGACGCCTGATCGATTGTCAGGTACTCAACGAGCATACGGCCTCCCTGGGTGCTGTTGAAATTCCGCGACGCCAGTACATCGAACAACTGGATGCCAGCCGTCAGGAGAAGCTCCCGCGCGACTTCTGGATACCGAGAACGCTCTTTCTGCCCAATGCCTAAATGTTTTCCGCATATTTTTTGTGAGGGTGTTATAATTATGCCGCAGAGTAGCTTCTGCCTGTTGCCCCGCCGCCGTTTGGGACCCTCGCTTCAGATAACGTCCTGACGTTTATCCTGTCGTCTCCCCTTTACGAATGCGCTTCCTGTTCGGTTGTACCGTGACGCTTGGGCAATGCGCCGAAACTGTTTTGCTGCGTTTTAATCGCGCAATTCTTTACTTAATTGATGAATTTCGGCATTATCTTGCCGGTTCAAAACTTGGTAGTGATACCCCAGAGGATTAGATGGCCAAAGAAGACAATATTGAAATGCAGGGTACCGTACTTGATACGTTGCCTAATACCATGTTTCGCGTAGAGCTGGAAAACGGTCACGTGGTAACTGCGCACATCTCCGGTAAAATGCGCAAAAACTACATCCGCATTTTGACGGGCGACAAAGTGACTGTTGAACTGACCCCGTACGACCTGAGCAAAGGCCGCATTGTCTTCCGTAGTCGCTAATTGTTTTCGCCTGTAATGGCAGATGAATATTTAAAAGGTCGGGATAATCCCGGCCTTTTTTATTTATGGCTTTAGTTATGCTGCGTCGGAAGATGTATTGTCATCCACGGTTGTACAGGAGCGATTAAATCCCCCGCCATAGAATGAGCCATGTCATGGAGTAATCCCGTGAGGTGCGGCAACATATCGCGGTCAAAATGCGATACCAGCAGTATGTGGTTTAACGCCCGACAGTAATCACACTGTGCTTCGGTGCCTTCAAGCAGCCACTCTTTTTGTCTCGGTTGTTCCGCTTCGTCCTCAAATTCCACCACCTGAAAATCACGCATTGACTCTGTGAGGCCGGATTTCATTTCTTCCAGATACGCCCCAAGGCAGCGACAGATGGGCTGCGTTTGTGGGAGTGATGTGCAATCGAGGAGGATTTCGGTGAGCAATTTGCAGCGCTCTGCAAGGGTTGGGAGATCGGGGTTGAGGGAGAGTTCGCTGTAGAGTTGGGAGATAGACTGGTTTTCCATATTCATAATTTCCATATTAAGAGCTGAAAACTACCACCAGAAACGCCAACTTCGGGTGGCAGACTGAACCGGTTTGGCGTACCGACCATATGGAAAATCGGCGCTTCAAAAGAAGCCCCGGTTCAGCCCACCATATTTGAAGATACGGATTATACCGCAGCTAAAAAAAGAGTGAACGAAACCAGTGACGTTGCGTTAGCAACATCTTTCCATATGTGTGTAATCAGGACGCCAATCCCAGCACCTGATTTTGCAGGTGCGACGCCATTTTATTACTGTGGTTTTATCCAGCAACTGACTTCGAAGGAAACTGGAAAGCGCCTCGCAAAATTCCTCTGCGGTCTGTTGCCCTCACCCCAACCCTCTCCCACAGGGAGAGGGAGAAAACACTAAAAACGACAACACTGTTGTCGTTTTGCTTTTACCTTGGCAGGCATAAAAAAACCGGGCAAAAGCCCGGTTTTTAACATTAACGTTCAACTCACTCAGTGAGCCGCTTCAGGCTTGTGTTTCTGCGCACTCTGGAAATCATACGTCAGCTCATTCTTCGCCTGATCCAGCGCCACCGTCACCTGGCCGCCATCCACCAGCGAGCCAAACAGCAGTTCGTTCGCCAGCGGTTTCTTCAGGTTGTCCTGAATCACACGCGCCATAGGACGAGCGCCCATCGCACGGTCATAGCCTTTCTCAGCCAGCCAGTTGCGGGCCTCCTGGCTCACTTCCAGCGACACGCCTTTCTGATCCAACTGAACCTGCAGTTCGACGATGAACTTATCCACTACCTGATGGATCACCTCGGTAGACAAGTGATCGAACCAGATAATGTTGTCCAGACGGTTACGGAATTCCGGCGTAAAGATCTTTTTGATCTCTTCCATAGCATCGGTGCTGTTATCCTGGTGGATGAGGCCGATGGATTTACGCTCGGTTTCACGCACACCGGCGTTGGTGGTCATCACCAGCACCACGTTGCGGAAGTCCGCCTTGCGCCCGTTGTTGTCGGTCAGCGTCCCGTTGTCCATCACCTGCAGCAGGATGTTGAACACGTCCGGGTGCGCTTTCTCGATTTCATCGAGCAACAGTACCGCGTGCGGATGCTTGATCACCGCGTCGGTCAGCAGACCGCCCTGGTCAAAGCCCACATAGCCCGGAGGCGCACCAATCAAACGGCTGACGGTGTGACGCTCCATATACTCGGACATATCAAAACGCAGCAGCTCAATGCCCAGGGCTTTGGAGAGCTGTACTGTCACCTCGGTTTTCCCGACACCGGTTGGACCGGCGAACAGGAAGGAACCGACTGGCTTGTGGTCATGTCCCAGCCCAGCGCGTGCCATCTTGATCGCTTCGGTTAAGGCCTCAATGGCTTTATCCTGACCAAAGACCAGCATTTTCAGGCGATTGCCGAGGGTGCGCAGCGTGTCGCGGTCGCTCTGAGAAACGCTCTTCTCAGGGATACGCGCGATACGGGCGACTACAGACTCAATATCCGCCACGTTAACGGTTTTCTTACGCTTGCTGGCCGGCATCAGGCGCGCACGCGCCCCTGCCTCATCAATCACGTCAATCGCCTTATCCGGCAGATGACGGTCGTTGATGTATTTCACCGCCAGCTCCACCGCCGCACGTACCGCTTTCGCGGTGTAACGCACGTCGTGGTGCGCTTCGTACTTCGGCTTCAGGCCATTGATGATCTGCACCGTCTCCTCGACGGACGGTTCGGTCACGTCGATTTTCTGGAAGCGGCGCGCCAGCGCACGGTCTTTCTCAAAGATGTTGCTGAACTCCTGGTAGGTGGTGGAGCCAATCACGCGGATCTTGCCGCTGGAGAGCAGCGGTTTGATCAGGTTCGCGGCATCCACCTGGCCACCGGAGGCCGCACCTGCACCGATGATGGTATGGATTTCATCAATAAACAAAATGCTGTTGGTGTCCTGCTCCAGCTGTTTTAACAGCGCCTTGAAGCGTTTTTCAAAATCACCGCGGTATTTGGTGCCAGCCAGCAGCGAGCCGATATCCAGCGAATAGATGGTGCAATCGGCAATCACTTCCGGCACGTCGCCCTGCACGATACGCCAGGCCAGGCCTTCGGCAATCGCGGTTTTACCCACGCCAGATTCCCCCACCAGCAGCGGGTTGTTCTTGCGACGACGGCACAGCACCTGGATCGCTCGCTCCAGCTCTTTATCGCGGCCAATCAGCGGGTCGATACCGCCAACGCGAGCAAGCTGGTTAAGGTTGGTGGTGAAGTTTTCCATACGATCCTCCCCGCCTGCTTGCTCTTCATTATTGTTATTGACCTGATTGCTGGAATCCGATGCCTGGTTAGGCTCGTCTTTGCGCGTTCCGTGAGAAATAAAGTTAACCACATCGAGGCGGCTGACTTCGTGTTTGCGCAGCAGGTAGGCAGCCTGTGACTCCTGCTCGCTGAAGATGGCGACTAAGACGTTTGCGCCAGTCACTTCGCTACGTCCGGAAGACTGGACGTGGAAAACCGCGCGCTGCAATACACGCTGGAAGCTGAGCGTCGGCTGCGTGTCGCGCTCTTCTTCACTGGCTGGCAGCACCGGTGTGGTTTGTTCGATGAAGGCTTCGAGTTCCTGACGTAGCGCCACCAGATCCACGGAGCAGGCTTCCAGCGCTTCGCGGGCAGATGGGTTGCTAAGCAGTGCGAGCAGTAAATGCTCGACGGTCATAAACTCATGTCGGTGCTCACGCGCTCTGGCGAAAGCCATGTTTAAACTGAGTTCCAGTTCTTGATTGAGCATAGGCACCTCCCCCAATTTTATGCCTTATCAGGCCTTTTCCAGCGTACACAGCAACGGATGCTCGTTCTCCCTCGCGTAGTCGTTCACCATCGCCACTTTGGTTTCCGCGACTTCAGCAGTAAAGATGCCGCAGATCGCTTTACCACGATAATGAACGGTAAGCATCAGTTGCGTTGCACGTTCTACATCATAAGAAAAGAACTTTTGTAGCACGTCAATAACAAATTCCATCGGCGTGTAATCATCGTTCATTAACATAACTTTATACATAGATGGCGGTTTTAGCGCGTCGCGCACTTTGTCTTCCGCCAGCTGGTCAAAATCCAGCCAATCGTTGGTCTTACCCATTATGCATAACCACTTTGAATCTACCTCAGATGTTAGATAACAATCATCTATTACTGTCATCCGCGATGTCTGTCACAAACTGTTGCAATAGCGTTAACTGCTTCAAACTTTGGTTGATTATTGTCCCATCTCCAGCCCCAAACGCTTGACGACTTCTTTCGTTTCTCTAAATTGTACAAGCGTGAGATGGCGAGGTTTTGAACAGCCCCCACTCCACCACCGGTTCATTCCATCTTAATTTATAAGATTTACGAAGGATGTCGAAGCATGGAAATGGGTACTGTTAAGTGGTTCAACAACGCCAAAGGGTTTGGATTCATCTGCCCCGAAGGCGGCGGCGAGGATATCTTCGCTCACTATTCCACCATTCAGATGGATGGTTACAGAACGCTCAAAGCCGGGCAGTCCGTCCGGTTCGATGTACACCAGGGACCAAAAGGCAATCATGCAAGCCTTATCGTACCCATTGAAGCAGAGACGGTTGCATAGCTCTCTGTTTTATTGTGTACATCCCGCAGTCAAAATGCCAGCCCGATCGGCTGGCATTTTTATTTTCAGCCTATTCGCGGGCCAGCGCATCAACCGGATCCAGGCGCGCCGCGTTGCGGGCCGGCAACCAGCCAAACAAAATGCCGGTAAATGTCGAACACAAAAATGCGGTAAGAATAGCCAGAGGTGAGAAACCAATTTCCCAGCCGGGTAAAAAGAGCTGGAGCGTAAATGCAATCATCATCGAGAGCGCAATGCCCATTGCACCGCCGACCAGACACACCAGCACCGCTTCAATCAAAAACTGTTGTAGCACATCACTGGCCCTGGCCCCGACCGCCATACGGATGCCAATCTCCCGCGTGCGTTCGGTCACCGACACCAGCATGATATTCATCACCCCAATGCCACCCACCACCAGCGAGATCACTGCCACCAGCGTCAGGAACAGCTGAAGAGTACGTGTGGTCTTTTCAGCCGTTTTCAAGAGGCCGTCCATATTCCAGGTGAAGAAATCTTTCTTTCCGTGACGTAACGTGAGCAGTTGTTCCAGCTGCTGCTCGGCCCGGGCACTGTCGTAGCCTTCCTTCACGCGCACGGTGATGGAGTTGAGCCAGGATTGCCCCATGATCCGCCCTGAGATGGTGGTATAGGGCAGCCAGACGCGCAGGATCTTACTGCTGCCAAACATCGACTGCTTCTCTTCCGCTACGCCAATGACGGTGGCAGGCATATTCCCTACCAGGATCACCTCACCCACCACGTTGGTTTTATTGGGGAAGAGTTGCCTGCGTGAGTTCGCGTCCAGCACCACCACCTGTGCCCTGCCCGCCAGCTGCTCGGCGTTGAAGGTAGCGCCTTCACTGAAGGTCATGCCGTAGACGTTGAAATAGTCTCCACTCACGCCATTCGCGCTGGCGGCCACGTCAACGTTGCCCACGCGCAGACGCAGGTTTTGCGAAACCGCAGGCGTGGCGGAGTTCACCCACGGCTGCTTCTGAATAGCCTCCAGATCGTTATATTTCAGCGCCTGCTGATACTGTGGCTCGTCGTCGCCAAAGTCTTTGCCGGGATAGACGTCAATAGTATTGGTGCCGATGGCGCGAATATCGGCCAGCACCAGCTGCTTGGCGGCATCGCCCACCACCACAATCGACACCACCGAGGCGATACCAATGATAATGCCGAGCATCGTCAGCAAGGTGCGCATTTTGTTGGCCGCCATCGCCAGCCAGGCCATGGTCAGCGCTTCGCGAAAGCCACTGGAAAATTGCCCCCAACCGGTTGACGCAGGCAAGGCTTCTTTCGGTGCTGCCGCTCTGGTCTGTCGCGGTGGCGGGTTGCTGACCAGCTCGCCGTCGTGGATCTCAACGATCCGCTCCGCCTGCGCCGCGACCTGTGGGTCATGCGTCACGATAATCACCGTGTGCCCCTGATCGCGCAACTGATGGAGGATCGCCATGACCTCTTCACCCGAATGGCTGTCGAGCGCGCCGGTCGGCTCATCCGCGAGGATCACCTGTCCACCGTTCATCAGCGCACGGGCAATACTGACTCGCTGCTGCTGACCGCCGGAAAGCTGAGACGGTTGATATTCCACCCGTTCTGCCAGCCCCAAACGCGTTAATAACGCTTGCGCCCGCTCCAGACGCTTCTTACGCTCCACGCCCGCATAGACCGCGGGCACTTCCACGTTCTGTGCCGCACTTAAATGAGAAAGCAGGTGATAACGCTGGAAGATAAAACCAAAGTGTTCGCGCCGCAGTTTTGCCAGCGCGTCACCATCAAGCGTGGAGACATCCGTCCCGGCCACGCGATAGGTACCGCTGGTGGGTTTATCCAGGCAGCCGAGAATATTCATCAGCGTCGATTTACCGGAACCGGACGCTCCGACAATCGCCACCATCTCGCCAGCCTCGACGCGTAACGAGATCCCCTTCAGCACCTCCACCGGGCCGTCGCCCGATGGGTAGCTGCGACGAATGTCGTTCAGCTCAAGCAGCGCCGTCATTTAGGCGCTCCTGGCAGGCTTTCGCTGGTGACAACCTCCTCACCCTCTTCCAGCCCTTTCGTCACCACCACGTCAGTATCGTTACGCGCGCCGATCACCACTTCTCGCTCGCGGGTTTCGCCATTACGCAGCACCTTCACCTTATAACGTCCCTCGCCAGTGGATTCACCCAGTGCGGAGAGTGGAATGGTCAGCACGTTTTTCACGCCGGTGAGCTGAATATGCACCTGTGCGGTCATGTCCAGACGCAGAACGCCCTGCGGGTTGGGCACCTCAAAACGGGCATAGTAGAAAATGGCGTCGTTGACCTTTTCCGGCGTCGGCAGAATATCTTTTAGCACGCCTTCATAACGCGTCTGCGGATCGCCAAGCACCGTAAACCAGGCATTCTGCCCCGGTTTAAGATGGATCACATCCGCCTCTGAGACCTGGGCTTTCACCAGCATGGTGCTCATGTCTGCCAGGGTCAGAATGTTTGGCGCCTGCTGTGCCGCAATGACCGTCTGGCCCTGAAGCGTCGTGATCTGGGTGACTTCCCCAGCCATCGGGGCAACAATTTGCGTGTAATCGAGGTTGGTTTTCGCCGTATCCAGCGAGGCCTGATTGCGCTTGATTTGTGCATCAATCGTGCCAATCTGCGCCTGCTTGACCGCCAGTTCTGTGGTGGCAGTATCTAAATCTTGTTTCGAAATAGCCTGAGTTTTGGCAAGCGCCTGCTGGCGGGTGAGCGTCACCTGGGCGAGGTTACGCTCTGCCAGTGCCTGTGCACGCTGCGCCCGCAGTTCCATCAGCGTCGCTTCCACCTCACGGATCTGGTTCTCAGCCTGTTCAGGGTCGATTACCCCAAGCAACTGACCTTTTTTCACCTTGTCGCCAATCTCTACCGACAACGTTTTCAACTGGCCGCTGACCTGAGCGCCGACATCAACCTTTCGCAGGGCGTCAAGTTTGCCCGTTGCGAGGACGTTTTGCTGCAGTTCACCCGGACGAACAATCAGTGTCTGATACTGCGGCACCGGCGCATTAAGCACCTGCCAGAGCCAGTATCCGCCGACCAAAACCACGACCGCCAGCAGCAGAAACAGCGTTCTGCGTTTTCCCTTGAGGTTCATAAATATTCCAAATAAATGTTCTGGCAATTATCAGTGTTGATTTTATCTAAACGACTCCTCAACGAAACCCCTGTTTCCCGAAATCGTCACAATTTGTTTACGAGATGTTGAACGTTCGCCTGCTGAAATGAAGCTCTTCAACAAGAAGCAGGATCTATCATGTCTTCCATCGTCGATACACCTTTTTCAAACCTGCCGCAGCCTAAATCAGGCTGGCAGCTTTTCAAAAATCTGGCTTTCGGTCAGCTCACACCTGGGCTTGCGTGGAAGAATCCCTCCTATCGACGTAAATTCATGTTACGTTCGCTGGCGTCACCTGTTAGCACCGCGCGCCTTTTAACGAGTCTGGCAAAACAACCGCGTCTGATGCAGATGTTGCAGGTACAACCTGGGCTACCATGCCGGCTGCATCGTCCCTGGTTAACGGTGAATATGGATAGTCAGCACGCGCTGGAATCCCTCAACTGGCACTATCAGACGATGAGCCGCCAGCTTCCTGCGACGCTGCTGAATGGTTATCTTTCTAAACAGGGCTTCACGCTGCTGACCTTAACCGGCAAAGATGAACAGCAATTTACCGTTCGTCTGTGCGCAGATGCATTCCTGGATAAAGAGGGGGAAGCCACCCTCGCTTTCTGTGACAGCCAGAACACGGTGCTGGCAGAAATGACCTTTACGTTGTGCCAGTTTGAAGGGAAATCGACGCTATTTATCGGCGGTTTGCAGGGCGCAAAAGCACACGTTCCGCACGAGCTTATCCAGGGGGCAACGAAAGCCTGTCATGGCCTGTTCCCGAAACGTCTGCTCGTTGAAGCCGCAATGACCCTCGGCACCGCTTTCCCGGTAGAACAGATTGTTGCCGTCAGTAACGCCACCCATATTTATCGCAGCTGGCGTTATCGCAAGAAAAAAGAGGGGAAACTGCTGGCCGATTACGACAGTTTCTGGGTTTCCATCGGCGGTGAAAAACAGGATAACGGTAACTTTAGGCTGCCGCTTGTTATGCCACGTAAACCGATGGAAGAGATCGCGAGTAAAAAACGTTCCGAATATCGCCGCCGCTACGAACTGCTGGATAGCCTGATTCAGCAAGTGAGCCAGGCAACCCAACCTTAATCCGCTTTCCCGCGTGCCAGCCACAGCACGCGGGAGAACATTTTGCGCAGCAGCGTCGGTACCGATTCCACGCCCCGTTTCCCCGCCTCCGTCGCCACTTCAATGGCTAAATCCGGTTTTGACGAACGATGAATGGCTTTGGCAATCACGCGCCGCATGTTCATCGGGACATCTACAGGTACCATCGCAATTCTGTGGAATACGTCGTCAAAACCCTGACGATACATAAAATGCTCCATGTCCATCGCAGGCAGCATGGTTAAATGGTCGCGCTCTTCTTCTCGCTCATTATTCAGCAGGCTACGCACGGTTGAGGCGTATTTTTTACCCGCTTCGTCACCGTCTACCAGGACATGCCACTCGATCCCCATCCGGCGGGCAAATTTTATCAACGGTTTTAATCCCGACTGGGCAAACTCAATCACCTTAATGCCTTCGGCATCAAAATGGTGGCCGCATTGGCGCGCCAGTTCGTTGATGACCCAGGTTTCCGTTTCCCCCTCCACCAGCAGCCAACAGCGGGCAAAAAGCGACGATGCTCGATTAAAGCGAATATGAAACGCAATACGGCGCCCGTCTTCCGCGTTCAGACCGCCAGGCCCGAGCCGGAAAGCAGAAACACGCGAAGATTCACGCACCAGACGGCAGACGTGTTCAACCGGCGTCAGCGATAATAACTCGCCGGAATTGGTGGTGGTAATGCGCTGGAGCGGCAGCAGATTCAGCAGATGCCATGCCACGGAGAGCATAATGGGATGCAGACGGGTCTCAGGATCTTCCACCAGCAGCAGCGGGCGGGCGTCCCGGTCGAGACGAACGGTTCCTTTGGCCTGCAGAAGTGTTGAAAACAGCCCCAGCAAAATTACCCGATGGGAACGGCCTCCAGGCCGGTCGATCATCCGGTTAATGATATCGAGGTAACGCCAGCTTCGCTGCTCATCATGAGAGCGTCGGCGCATCAGACGATGGCGCGACTCCGACGTGCCCTGTTCGGAAAAATAGTGTTCGAGAAGTTGCACCATCGCGGACAATCCCTGACGGATTTGCCCATCGGTCAGATTTTGCGGACGCGAAACCAGCTCTCTGGCCAGGAAATCCAGCTCCCGGGCCGTGACTTCCACTTCCGGCATATGCGGTACGGTACCGTTACGGATACGCCGCATAAAGCGCGCATCACGCAAGCGTAGTACCGGCGTCAGGCGGGTCAGGTGGCGCGCCAGATCGTCGATATTCTCCAGGGGGATCGGGTTGGCTTTCTCATCGAGAAAATCACGCAGGGTCAGTACCCCTTCGTTTTCCGACATCTCGCCTTCAAGCCGATAGAAAATACGATGGAAATCGTCATCGCACGGCACCCAGCAAGGTGATAACGGACGGAAGCGACGCACGCGATGACGTCCTGGCTCAGATTCCCGGAACGTCAAAATGATATGCAGATGCTTCTCGCGGCCCGTGATGTCACCCGGTGGGAACCAGAAATCATCGTGGACGAAGTGATACAAATCATCTTCGGGCGAAAGCAACAACGTTAGCGCATCCAGCAGGCTGGACTTACCCCAGGCGTTCTCGCCGATCAGGACGTTGTTCTGTTCCAGCTGCAGCGACAGGCGGTTAATCCCGCGAAACCCGACAATTTCCACACGTTCGAGAAGCATAAATCCCCCGCGAAATGACCACTTTTTCCTTTAAGTTATCAGCAGTATAGCGGGCGGCGTTCTGTCACGACAGCATAACATTCGTCCTTGCGAGAATTGGTCTATGCTCTATTTACCGCTTATTTGAACAAGGATTGACATCACATTGCCTTAAATCAAATTAATCGAATTTATTTAAGTGGCGAAGGGGTGTTGTTGGTTTTTAGAATAACGGCTCTTTGAGTCGTCATCCCTTTATGGCGATATATCCCGTACGCGGGAAAGCGTGCGGAAATTTATTATTGAGGTGGTTATGTTTAGAAAATTGGCAGCAGAATGCTTTGGTACATTCTGGCTGGTATTTGGTGGCTGCGGTAGCGCCGTTCTGGCTGCGGCATTCCCGGAATTAGGCATTGGTTTTGTCGGCGTCGCACTGGCGTTTGGTTTAACCGTATTAACCATGGCCTTTGCCGGTAATGGTGCCAACTTACTGATTTAGTGTACGATGGTGTTTTTGAGGTGCTCCCGTGGCTTCCATCTCCATCAGTTGTCCCTCCTGCTCAGCTACTGAAGGCGTGGTGCGTAACGGTAAAAGTACTGCCGGACATCAGCGCTATCTCTGCTCTCACTGCCGTAAAACATGGCAACTGCAGTTCACTTACACCGCTTCTCAACCCGGTACGCACCAGAAAATCATTGATATGGCCATGAATGGTGTTGGATGCCGGGCAACCGCCCGCATTATGGGCGTTGGCCTCAACACGATTTTACGTCACTTAAAAAACTCAGGCCGCAGTCGGTAACCTCGCGCATACAGCCGGGCAGTGACGTCATCGTCTGCGCGGAAATGGACGAACAGTGGGGCTACGTCGGTGCTAAATCACGTCAGCGCTGGCTGTTTTACGCGTATGACAGGATACGGAGGACGGTTGTGGCGCACGTCTTCGGTGAACGCACTCTGGCCACACTGGAGCGTCTTCTGAGCCTGCTGTCGGCCTTTGAGGTCGTGGTATGGATGACGGATGGCTGGCCGCTGTATGAATCCCGCCTGAAGGGAAAGCTGCACGTAATCAGCAAGCGTTACACTCAGCGAATTGAGCGGCATAACCTGAATCTGAGACAACATCTGGCAAGGCTGGGACGGAAGTCACTGTCGTTCTCAAAATCGGTGGAGCTGCATGACAAGGTCATCGGGCATTATCTGAACATAAAACACTATCAGTAAGTTGGAGTCATTACCGCCTTTGCCGTAGGGCATATTTCGGGTGGCCATTTTAACCCGGCGGTGACATTGGGTTTATGGGCGGGCGGCCGTTTCCCTGCGAAAGAAGTCATTGGCTACATCGTCGCTCAGGTAGTGGGCGGTATTATTGCGGCAGCTGTGCTTTACGTGATTGCCAGCGGTAAAGCCGGCTTCGACGCTGCAGCCAGCGGGTTTGCCTCTAACGGCTTCGGTGAACACTCACCCGGCGGCTACTCCATGCTGTCTGCCATCGTGATTGAAATTGTGCTGACCGCAGGCTTCCTGCTGGTGATCCACGGCGCAACCGACAAACACGCACCAGCAGGCTTTGCCCCTATTGCCATTGGTCTCGCGCTGACGCTTATCCACCTGATTTCTATTCCGGTCACTAACACCTCCGTCAACCCGGCACGCAGTACCGCCGTCGCCATTTTCCAGGGCGGTTGGGCGCTTGAGCAGCTGTGGCTATTCTGGGTGATGCCAATCATCGGCGGTATTCTGGGCGGTGTGCTGTATCGCACCCTGCTGGAAAAACGCGATTAATGATTTTCTCCCTCTCCCGTGGGAGAGGGTTGGGGTGAGGGCATCAGGCCGCATAACCCCACATACACTCAAGCCGGGTAAGGCGCAGTCGCCACCCGGCTTTCTTTTTGCCGCTTTACTGAACAGCCTTTATTGGGTAGTGTCACTGGCGCTTAACAGATACTCAAAAGGACCAGCTGTTCATGTTTTCAGGACTCCTCATCATTCTGCTGCCCCTGATTGCGGGCTACCTTATCCCGCTGCATCAGGAATCCGCATTACGTCTTATCAACCGTTTTCTCAGCTGGATTGTTTACGTCATTCTTTTCTTTATGGGGATCAGCCTGGCCTTCCTGGATAATCTGGCGACCAATCTGCTTTCTATCCTGCATTATTCAGTGGTTACCGTGGTGGTTATTTTACTGTGTAATATTGCCGCACTATTCTGGCTTGAACGTACCGTTCCCTGGAAAAACCATCATCATCAGGAAAAGCTGCCTTCCCGAATTGCGATGGCGCTGGAATCATTAAAACTGT
This sequence comes from Enterobacter sp. DVT3837, assembly GCF_056238685.1. Taxonomy (NCBI): domain Bacteria; kingdom Pseudomonadati; phylum Pseudomonadota; class Gammaproteobacteria; order Enterobacterales; family Enterobacteriaceae; genus Enterobacter; species Enterobacter sp. DVT3837. The sequence goes on from NZ_JBWDLA010000002.1 coordinate 1,600,377, forward strand.
GCGGCGTCGTGGTGCTCGGGTTTCTTCTTGGGCTGACCGGCTGGGCATTTTTACAGCACGCAACAGAGGCCAGTGAATATACGCTGATCTTCCTGCTGTTCCTGATCGGTATCCAGCTGCGAAATAATGGCATGACGCTTAAGCAAATTGTTCTGAACCGTCGGGGAATGATGGTCGCGGTCATTGTTGTCGCCAGCTCCATGGTGGCGGGCGTGATTAACGCTTTTATTCTCGACCTGCCGCTGAAAACAGGCCTCGCGATGGCCTCAGGTTTCGGCTGGTATTCCCTCTCCGGGATTCTGCTGACCGAATCGTTCGGCCCGGTGATTGGTAGCGCCGCCTTCTTTAACGACCTGGCACGGGAGTTAATTGCCATTATGCTGATCCCGGGTCTGGTGCGCCGAAGTCGCTCTACGGCGCTGGGTCTGTGCGGCGCGACTTCAATGGACTTTACCCTGCCGGTATTACAACGCTCTGGCGGACTGGAGATGGTGCCCGCCGCCATCGTGCACGGCTTTATTTTGAGCCTGCTGGTTCCCGTTCTGATGGCATTCTTTTCTGCCTGATACTTCTTTGGCGGTAGCGAACCTGCCGCCAAAATTGCGCTAAATCAATCTCCCTCTATTTTGTCGCAGAAAGCCCTTTTCACCGTTCCGGCACGAGCATAACCTTAAACATGTATATCAAATATAACTTTAACAGGTGTGATTATGTTTTGTGTGCAATGTGAACAAACCATCCGTACCCCGGCAGGCAATGGCTGCTCTTACGCACAGGGTATGTGCGGCAAAACCGCAGAAACATCTGACCTGCAGGACCTGCTGATTGCGGCCCTGCAAGGCCTTTCCGCATGGGCGTGCAAAGCGCGTGAATATGGCATCATCGACCACTACGTCGACAGCTTCGCACCGCGCGCCTTCTTCTCCACGCTAACCAACGTTAACTTCGACTCTCCGCGCATTGTCGGCTACGCCCGCGAAGCCATTGCCCTGCGTGAAGCGCTGAAAGCACAGTGTCTGAAGGCGGACGCTAACGCCCGCGTGGAAAATCCGATGTCAGAACTTCAGCTGGTGAGCGACGATCTGGGCGAGTTGCAGCGTCAGGCGGCAGAGTTCACCCCAAACAAAGACAAAGCGGCCATTGGCGAGAATATCCTTGGCTTGCGTCTGCTGTGCCTGTACGGTCTGAAAGGCGCCGCGGCCTATATGGAGCACGCGCATGTGCTCGGTCAATACGACAACGACATCTACGCCCAGTACCACAACATCATGGCGTGGCTCGGCACCTGGCCTGCAGATATGAACGCGCTGCTTGAGTGCTCAATGGAAATCGGCCAGATGAACTTCAAAGTGATGAGCATTCTGGACGCCGGTGAAACCAGCACCTACGGCCACCCAACGCCCACCCAGGTCAATGTCAAAGCAACCGAAGGCAAATGCATCCTGATTTCCGGTCATGACCTGAAAGATCTCTACAACCTCCTGAAGCAAACCGAAGGTACGGGGGTTAACGTCTATACCCACGGTGAAATGCTGCCGGCTCACGGGTATCCAGAGCTGCGTAAATTCAAACATCTGATCGGTAACTACGGCAGCGGCTGGCAGAACCAGCAGGTTGAGTTTGCCCGTTTCCCGGGCCCAATCGTGATGACCTCTAACTGCATCATCGACCCAACCGTGGGCGCGTATGACGACCGCATCTGGACCCGCAGCATCGTCGGCTGGCCGGGTGTAAGCCACCTTGAGGGCGATGACTTTGGTCCGGTCATCAAGCAAGCGCAGCAGATGGCGGGCTTCCCGTACAGTGAAATTCCGCACCTGATTACCGTCGGTTTTGGCCGTGAAACACTGCTCGGGGCTGCAGATACGCTGATCGATCTCGTCAGCCGTGAAAAACTGCGCCATATCTTCCTCGTCGGCGGCTGTGACGGCGCGCGTGGCGAGCGTAACTACTTCACCGATTTCGCCACCCGCGTACCGGAAGACTGTCTGATCCTGACGCTGGCCTGCGGTAAATACCGCTTCAACAAACTGGACTTCGGTAACATCGAAGGTCTGCCGCGCCTGGTGGATGCCGGACAGTGTAATGATGCCTACTCTGCGATCATCCTGGCGGTTACTCTGGCGGAGAAACTAGGCTGCAGCGTGAACGATTTGCCGCTGTCGCTGGTGCTGTCATGGTTTGAGCAGAAAGCGATTGTCATCCTGCTGACCCTGCTCTCTCTGGGCGTAACCAACATCGTGACCGGCCCCACTGCGCCGGGCTTCCTTACGCCGGACCTGCTGGCCGTGCTGAACGAGAAATTCGGCCTGCGTTCCGTGACCAACGTTGAAGACGATATGAAGCAGCTGCTGAGCGCGTAAGGAGTTATTCATGACCATGCCAACCTCACAATGTCCGTGGCGGATGCAGGTTCATCACATCCATCAGGAGACGCCGGATGTATGGACACTGTCACTGCTGTGCCATGACTACTATCCGTACCGTGCAGGGCAGTATGCGCTGGTCAGCGTTCGCAATTCGGCGGACACCCTGCGCGCCTATACCCTATCCTCAACGCCGGGCGTGAGCGAATACATTACGCTCACCGTCCGCCGCATTGACGACGGCGCGGGCTCCCAGTGGCTGACGCGTGACGTCAAGCGCGGGGATTACATCTGGCTGTCTGACGCGCAGGGGGATTTCACCTGTGACGACAAAACAGACGATAAATTCCTGCTGCTGGCAGCGGGTTGTGGCGTGACGCCGATTATGTCGATGCGTCGCTGGCTGGCGAAGAACCGCCCGCAGGCCGACGTGCAGGCGATCTTCAGCGTCCGTTCCCCGGACGATGTGATTTTTGCCGGGGAGTGGCGTGATTATCCGGTGACGCTGGTGGCGGAACATAACGCAACCCATGGTTTTGTGCCCGGTCGTCTGAGCCGCGAGCTGCTGCAAAGCGTGCCTGATATCGCAAATCGTACCGTGATGACCTGCGGCCCGGCGCCGTATATGGCCATCGTGGAAGAAGAAGTGAAAGCGCTCGGCGTGACCCGCTTCTTCAAAGAGCAGTTCTTTACCCCCGTGGCAGAAGCGGCTACCAGCGGGATTAAATTCAGCAAACTGCAGCCTGCACAGACTTTCTTTGGCCGTGTGGGCACTACGCTGCTGGAGGCGCTCGAAAGCAATAAGATCCCCGTAGTGGCAGCCTGTCGTGCAGGCGTGTGCGGCTGCTGTAAAACGAAAGTGGTCTCCGGGGAGTACAGCGTCACCAGTTCTATGACGCTGTCCGACGCGGAAATTGCAGAAGGTTATGTGTTGGCCTGCTCGTGTCATCCGCAGGGTGATTTGGTTCTGGCATAAACGGTAAACGTTCGATCACAGGCCCGGTAAGCGCTAGCGCCACCGGGCTTTTGTTATCCTCACCGCCACGCAGGACCTTTCCCTACCGCAAACCGCCCTGCCCCTAGACACGCCACCGCCAGCGAGCCGATAAAGAAGTACACCAGGCTTTCAATTGCCCATGCGCCTACCTTATCGAGCGCGAGCGTTTCCCCCATTCCCACCATCAGCCACGCCACAATCATCGTAAATGCCAGCACCAGCGCGGCCGGGCGCGTAAAGAGCCCAATAATAATCAGGATCGGTGCCACGACTTCGCCAATCAAAACGCCATAGGCGATAAACCCCGGCAACCCTTTTTCCACCAGCATGCCGCTGATGAATCCCACACCACCAAACAACTTATGCAAGCCGTGAAACAGCATTAGCCCACCCACGGCAAGTCGTAACAAGAGTTTGCCAAGATCGTCGCACGATAGCTTTTCATTAACAGCAATTAACAATGATTTAACCATTTGAAATGATTCCTGTTTTCACTGAGGTATCACCAGATTATGCCGAATAATTGCGCGTGAACAGCACCTTTTAATTGGGGGGATGCGGCGGGCAATACGGAGACTTTCTTCTAAGCTTGTAAGCGATATCACAAAAAGGAGACGGACAACCATGAAACAAACCGTGGCTGCATACATAGCGAAAACCCTGGAACAAGCAGGCGTAAAACGCATCTGGGGTGTCACCGGCGATTCACTTAACGGACTGAGCGACAGTCTCAACAAGATGAAAACCATTGAATGGATGCCGACCCGTCATGAGGAGGTCGCCGCCTTTGCCGCCGGTGCCGAAGCCCAGCTCACGGGGGAACTGGCCGTCTGCGCCGGATCGTGTGGACCGGGAAACCTGCATTTAATCAACGGTCTGTTTGATTGCCACCGTAACCACGTGCCGGTGCTGGCGATTGCCGCTCATATTCCGTCTACAGAAATCGGCAGCGGCTATTTTCAGGAGACGCATCCGCAGGAGCTGTTCCGTGAATGTAGCCACTATTGCGAGCTCGTTTCGACACCCGAGCAGATCCCTCAGGTCCTGGCGATTGCCATGCGCAAAGCTGTACTGAATCGGGGTGTTTCCGTGGTCGTGTTACCTGGCGACGTCGCGCTCAAGGCCGCACCAGAAACCGCCAGCAGCCACTGGTATCATGCGCCACAGCCAGTGGTGACGCCAGCCGAAGAAGAGCTGAAAAAACTGGCGCAACTGCTGCGCTATTCCAGCAATATTGCCCTGATGTGCGGCAGCGGCTGTGCAGGCGCACATAAAGAATTACTTGAGTTCGCCGGTAAGCTCAAAGCGCCGATCGTCCACGCCCTGCGCGGCAAAGAGCATGTTGAGTACGATAACCCCTATGATGTGGGTATGACCGGCTTAATCGGCTTTTCCAGCGGCTTCCACACGATGATGAATGCCGACACACTCATTTTGCTCGGCACGCAATTCCCTTATCGTCCGTTCTACCCGACGGACGCTAAAATCATTCAGATTGATATCAACCCCGCCAGTATCGGCGCGCACAGCAAGGTCGATATGGCGCTGGTGGGCGATATTAAATCCACCCTTGCCGCCCTGCTGCCGCTGCTGGAAGAAAAAACGGACCGCAAGTTCCTCGATAAGGCGTTGAGCGACTATCGTGATGCGCGCAAGGGGCTGGACGATCTCGCCAAACCGAGCGACAAAGCCATCCATCCGCAGTATCTGGCGCAGCAGATCAGCCATTTTGCTGACGACGACGCCATCTTTACCTGCGACGTGGGTACCCCAACCGTCTGGGCAGCGCGCTATCTGAAAATGAACGGGAAACGTCGCCTGCTCGGCTCGTTCAACCACGGATCGATGGCCAACGCCATGCCGCAGGCGCTAGGGGCGAAAGCCACCGCTCCGGAACGCCAGGTCGTGGCGATGTGCGGCGATGGCGGGTTCAGCATGCTGATGGGCGATTTCCTGTCGGTGGTGCAGATGAAGCTCCCGCTTAAAATCGTGGTTTTCAACAATAGCGTGCTGGGATTCGTGGCGATGGAGATGAAGGCCGGCGGCTACCTCACGGACGGCACCGAGCTGCACGACACTAACTTCGCGCGTATCGCCGAGGCCTGCGGCATCACCGGTATTCGCGTGGAAAAAGCGTCAGAGGTGGATGAAGCCCTGCAGCGCGCCTTTTCCATTGACGGCCCGGTACTGGTGGACGTGGTGGTCGCCAAAGAAGAGCTGGCGATCCCACCGCAAATCAAACTGGAACAAGCCAAAGGCTTTAGCCTCTACATGCTGCGCGCCATCATCAACGGCCGCGGCGATGAGGTGATCGAACTGGCAAAAACGAACTGGCTCAGGTAAAACATCTGGCATCGCCTTTTAAATATAAGGACATGCCATGATTGATTTACGCAGTGATACCGTAACCCGTCCGAGCCGCGCCATGCTCGAAGAGATGATGGCCGCTCCGGTCGGGGACGACGTCTATGGTGACGATCCGACGGTTAACGAGCTGCAGCGCTATGCCGCAGAGCTCAGCGGGAAAGAGGCCGCTCTGTTCCTGCCCACCGGTACGCAGGCCAACCTGGTGGCGCTGCTCAGCCACTGCGAGCGCGGCGAAGAGTACATCGTGGGCCAGGGCGCGCATAACTATCTGTATGAAGCAGGCGGTGCGGCGGTGCTCGGCAGCATTCAGCCACAGCCGATTGACGCCGCGCCGGACGGCTCCCTGCCGCTCGATAAAGTCGCGGCGAAAATCAAAGCTGACGATATTCATTTTGCGCGCACAAAATTGCTCAGTCTGGAAAACACCCATAACGGTAAAGTTTTGCCGCGCGAGTATCTGAAGGCGGCGTGGGAATTTACCCGTGAGCGTAAACTGGGGCTGCACGTGGATGGCGCACGCATCTTTAACGCCGTGGTGGCGTACGGTTGCGAGCTAAAAGAGATCGCGCAATATTGCGATTCGTTCACCATTTGCCTCTCTAAAGGGTTGGGTACGCCCGTGGGTTCCCTGCTGGTCGGTAATGCGGACTACATTAAACGTGCCAACCGCTGGCGTAAAATGACCGGCGGCGGCATGCGTCAGGCGGGTATTCTGGCGGCGGCCGGGCTGTATGCCCTGAAAAACAACGTGGCGCGCCTGAAGGACGATCACGACAACGCCGCGTGGATGGCGGCGCAGCTGCGCGAAATAGGTGCCGATGTTATGCGCCACGACACCAACATGCTGTTCGTTCGCGTGGGTGACGAACACGCTGCCGTACTGGGTGAATTTATGAAATCCCGTGGCGTGCTGATCAACGCCTCACCTGTCGTGCGTCTGGTCATGCATCTCGACGTGAGCCGCGAACAGCTGTCAGAGGTGGTGAAACACTGGCAGGCGTTTTTACAGCGATAAGGAGCCTCACGTGCCGCAACGCATTCTGGTGCTCGGCGCCAGCGGGTATATCGGTCAGCATCTCACCACTGTATTAAGCCAGCAGGGGCATCAGGTGCTGGCCGCGGCACGCAACACCGAACGTCTGCAAAAACTCAGTTTGCCTGGCGTCACCTGCCATAATGTTGACCTCAACTGGCCGAAGGAACTTCCCGCGCTGCTGGAAGGGGTCGACACGCTTTACTACCTGGTGCACAGCATGGGTGAAGGCGGAGATTTTATCGCCCACGAGCGTCAGGTGGCGATGAACGTCCGCGATGCCCTGCTGCAAACGCCGGTGAAGCAGGTCATTTTTTTAAGCTCGCTCCAGGCGCCCGAACATGAGCAATCCGATCATCTGCGTGCCCGCCAGCTGACGGCGGAAACCCTGCGCGGCGCCACTATCCCTGTTACCGAACTGCGCGCCGGAATTATCGTCGGCGCGGGCTCCGCCGCCTTCGAAGTGATGCGCGATATGGTCTACAACCTGCCGGTACTCACGCCGCCGCGCTGGGTCCGTTCGCGCACCACGCCGATTGCGCTGGAAAATTTACTGCATTATCTGGTGGCGCTGCTGGACCACCCGGCGGAGCAACACCGCGTGCTGGAGGCGGCAGGCCCGGAAGTGCTGAGCTATCAGGAGCAGTTTGAACATTTCATGCGCGTCAGCGGCCGTAAACGCTGGCTGATCCCTATCCCCTTTCCAACCCGCTGGATTTCGGTGTGGTTTTTGAATGTGATTACCTCTGTGCCGCCGACGACCGCCAAAGCGCTCATCCAGGGACTCAAACATGATTTACTGGCGGACGATCGCGAGCTGCGGGCACTCATTCCCCAGGACCTGATCCGCTTTGATGATGCCGTGCGCAATACGCTGAAAGAAGAAGAGCAACTGGTGAACTCCAGCGACTGGGGTTACGACGCCCAGGCGTTTGCCCGCTGGCGACCGGAGTATGGTTATTATCCCAAACAGGCCGGCTGCACGGTAAAAACGCAGGCAAGCCTGGCGGCGCTGTGGGACGTGGTGAACCAGATTGGCGGCAAAGAACGTTATTTCTTCGGCAATATTCTCTGGCAAACGCGTGGAGCAATGGATCTGCTGGTGGGACACAGGCTGGCAAAAGGCCGCCCTGCTCGTCCTTACCTTGAAGTGGGCGATGCAGTCGACAGCTGGAAGGTCATCATCGTCGAGCCGGAAAAGCAGCTGGCACTGCTGTTCGGTATGAAAGCTCCGGGGCTGGGTCGACTCTGCTTTACGCTGAAAGACAAAGGCGACCATCGCGAACTGGATGTCCGCGCCTGGTGGCATCCGCACGGGATGCCGGGTCTGTTCTACTGGTTGTTCATGATCCCCGCCCATCTGTTTATCTTCCGGGGAATGGCGAAGCGGATTGCGCAACTGGCAGAACAAAAGACGGAAAAGTTCTAAATAAAACTCTCTTTCTTTCACCTTTCCCATTGCAACCCGCCGTAATTCACGAAAGAATGCGCACGAAATTCTTTTTCAACACAGTGGATTGATATGAAGGTACTGGTTACCGGGGCGACCAGCGGCTTAGGCCGAAATGCGGTCGAATTTCTGCGCAACAAAGGCATCAGCGTCAGGGCTACCGGTCGCAACGAAGCGATGGGAAAACTGCTGCAAAAAATGGGCGCAGAGTTTGTCCATGCTGACCTGACGGAGCTGGTCTCCTCTCAGGCGAAAGTGATGCTCGCCGGTATCGACACGCTGTGGCACTGCTCCAGTTTCACTTCTCCGTGGGGAACCCAGGAAGCCTTTGACCTCGCTAACGTGCGGGCAACCCGCCGTCTGGGCGAATGGGCCGTTGCCTGGGGCGTGCGTAACTTTATCCATATCTCCTCCCCATCGCTCTATTTCGATTATCACCACCATCGTGACGTACAGGAAGATTTCCGCCCCGCACGTTTTGCCTGTGAGTTTGCCCGCAGCAAGGCGGCCAGCGAAGAGGTGATTGACCTGCTGGCGCAGTCAAACCCGCATACCCGTTTTACGGTACTGCGTCCGCAGAGCCTGTTCGGGCCGCACGACAAGGTGTTTATTCCGCGTCTGGCGCAGATGATGCACCACTACGGCAGCGTGCTGCTGCCGCGCGGCGGCGATGCGCTGGTGGATATGACCTACTATGAAAATGCGGTTCACGCCATGTGGCTGGCAAGTCAGCCGGACTGCGATAAGCTGATTTCCGGCCGTGCCTACAACATCACCAACGGCGAGCCGTGTTCGTTACGCAGCATTGTGCAACGGCTGATTGATGAACTGCAGATCAACTGCCGTATCCGTTCCGTGCCCTACCCGATGCTGGACATGATCGCCCGCAGCATGGAGCGTTTTGGCAGTAAATCGGCCAAAGAGCCCGCGCTGACGCACTATGGGGTATCCAAGCTCAACTTTGATTTCACGCTGGATATTACCCGCGCAGAGAACGAGCTGGGGTATAAACCGATCGTGACGCTGGATGAAGGGATTGTGCGCACGGCGGCGTGGTTGCGGGACCACGGGAAGCTTCATCGCTAGCCTTTTTGCCCGGTGGCGGCTTCGCCTTACCGGGCCTACAACAGCACAGTGCGAACACGAAAACGGCAACCTTTCGGTTGCCGTTTGCTTTTACAGCGCCGTCCAGGCGTCAGACCATGCCAGACCGGCGCCGGGTTCATAGTACGCCGGAGCCGTGTTACACCAGCCGCTGTACGGGAACGGTTTGCACTGGAACAGTTTACCGTGGTTGTTCACGATATCACCTGCTTTGTACTTACTGTTCGCACTCCACGCGGCGTAAGAGCCGGATGTCCCTTCGTCCTGAGACGGAATCGCTTTCGCCTTCACGTTCAGCAGATAAGAGGTTGTGCTGCTCAGTTCACCGTCGCTAACCGTGAGGCTAATTTCAACCTGCTGCGCCGTCGCCGCTTCTGGGGCTCTGAAGGTCACAACCGCTTTATCCTGACCCGTCACAGTCTGACCATCCTGAGAGCGCCAGGTGTAAGTCAGCTTGTTACCATCAGCATCTGTCGAACCTTCGGCGCTCAGAGAAACCTGCGCACCTGCGTCAACCGCACCGATTGGGCCGGCAATATGCGCGACCGGTGCGTGATTGACAGCCGTCGGTTCTGCAGGCGTTTCATCCGGAACGGGTGCCGGAGCCGGGGTTTCCTCTTCCGATGGCGCTGGTGTTACCGGGGTTTCATCCGGCGTGGTTGTTGAGCCGTCATCGTTAACGATATTCACGTTAAAGAAGTGCTGTACGCATTTGCTGTAGTCGCCCTCTTTGAACGCGCTGTATGGCGTCTGGTAGCCCACCAGCTGGCAAGAGTACGTCTGACCGCTTGGTGTATCCGCGCTCCATCCCCAGTCCTGCTCCCAGTAAATCTTCAGCGCGCCTGCACCACCTTCATCGAACTGCTTCATGTTGGCGCAGCCCAGCACTTCATTCGCCGGAACCGGAACCTTCAGGTAGTTCGCGAACTCTTTGTAGTACTTGATACGGTTTTGCGACTGGGCAATTTCAGTCGGGCCGCCGCATTCTACGCCGCCGTTGATGATCTGGGTGGTCACGCCGAAGCCCGGTACCAGACCGTTGGCTTTATCGCGATCGTTCGGCTGCCATGTGCCGTCAATAACCTGCAGCATGCTGGGTTTTGGTGGCTGCGGATAGGCGAATAAGAAGATCGCACTCGCCAGGTTCAGCCAGGTATCCGCCACCAGCTCGGGTTTATCGAGCAGCGTACGCACGTCACCGTACATCGCTTCAGAGAACGGGCCATAGTTGTAGTTGTAAGACAACTGTTTCGCGCCGCGACCGAAGTAGCTCAGGAAATCGCCGTCTTTATCTTTACCGCACGGCCAGGTCTGACCCTGCCAGACGTCCGGGTTACATTCGCCGTTATAGCCCCCCTTCTGGCCTTCGCTCCAGCCCATTTCACGTACGTGAACCAGCGCCTGACGCCATTCGGCTTCCGGACGCCAGCTTTCATGGCCGCCAGTCTCCTGAGCGAAGTGAGCAAACATGGTTGCCAGCTCTTTACGGCAGATGGCGTCGCTGTCACGACCATCCTTATAGGTCTTACACAGCGCCGGGAATTTACCGACCGCTTTCAGGAAGTTGCTATAGGTGTACGCCTGCGCACGCAGCGGGAAGAGATATTCCCAGTCGCTGGCCTTAACAATGCCTTCAACGCGCTTCACGTTTTCCGGGTTCGCTGCACGGCCTGGCTCAATCAGTTCAACCTGCGCATTATCCAGCGTCTGAATGGTCTCTTTCACTGAGGCCATCAGCGGGAAACTGGTCAGCTCTTTTTCTTTCTTCGCCAGATCGCTGGCTTTCATGGTGTATGGCTCACTGGTGGTCGCTTGCAGCGAGGCAGCCTGTGCCATAAAGGGAGCTACGCATGCTCCGGCAACGAGCACACTTAGTAACGTCCTTTTGTTCATTTCCGATTCCTGTTAATTGAAGTTAAAATTAAAATCCCGGTTTATGTATTAATCCATTAATACATAAACCACAGACAGCTGTTTTTTCTTTTCGAAGAACACCCTGAGGAATTCTTCAAAAATAAAAAACATTAATATTGTGCAGCTAATTTTAATTGCTGATATTTTTTCCAGACTTTATGGGCATAGATCATACGCTGCGGATAATTCTCTTTTTTTAAACCTGCGTTATACGCGCCGACAGCCTCCCAGTTATAGCCATAGACCTTAATCATTCCGGACAGAATGGAAGCACCGACCATGATGGAGGTACAGGGCTCGGTCATCAGTCTGCGTTCATCAATACCTCTGGTCTCCAGTTCCGTAAAATGTGAGCTGTTAATTTGCATCAACCCAACATCACGCGTGCCATCATGATTTTGTCCCACCGCATACGGATTCATACCGGATTCGACATTGGCTATGGCATACAATAAATACGGGTCGACATGATAATAACGTGCCGCATTATCCCAACAGTTTGCCAGTGCGCTTTGGCTTATTATTAATAACAACAAAATGATCTTTTTCATTTTTACCTGCTGACAGTTTCGGTTATTTCTCCCTACCAACATCCTGTAAAATGAATTTTTCATCACTCCCCCTTCGTGAGGGGGAGTGATTATCGGGTTAGATTATTTGCAATCTGTTGATGCGCCTTCTTTCACCCATACGTCGCTATTAGCCGGGTTATCGCCACGGGTCCACCATTTGGCACGGTAAACGTTACCCTGGTAAGTGGTGGTTTCACCGCCGTTGTAGACCAGATCAGAACGCCAGTTCATCTTCACGTTGCTCACCAGTTCCCAGGCATCCACACCGAAGCCAGGTTTGTTACCTTGCGTCCAGTATTTCGCTTTCCACACTAGGTGGTCGGCACTCACGGTGTCGCCATTGTTGTATATTTTGCTGGCATCCCATGCGGCATATTTGCTGGCGTTAGCATCGACTGGCGCGTCGCAGCTACCGGTTGCCGTGCCTTCATCCGAAGGAGGTGTCACTTCATCAGACGGAGGGGTCACTTCATCAGCAGGCGGGGTGACGTCAGCAGGTTTAGGATTCACCGTGACCTGCACGTTAGACTGCACGCTGGTTTTACCATCGCTTACGACGACACTCAGGGTGTAAGTCGAGGCGGAGGTCACATCTGGCGCAGTGATATTCACGTTCGCCGTATCAGTCCCGGTCGCGTGCATATCCGCCGGAACGCTCCAGGCGTAGGTCAGTGCATCACCGTCTGGATCCGCAGCCTGCGCGTGCAACGCATAGGTTTCACCTGCCTGCAGCGTCACTGCTTCCATTGGGTTCACAACCGGCGCCTGGTTCGCTTTTGGCGCTTTGTTTACAACCTGCACATCAATCGCGTTGCTCAGTCCTTTCGCGTCAGTCACGGTCAGGCGGAATGCCATCGCCTGATCGCTGGTCACCGCAGCCACGTTGAAGGTGGCTTTCGCTTTGGTGCTGTTGGTGAGCGTCACCGATGGGCCAGAAATCTGGGTCCACTTATAGGTGATTGCATCGCCATCCGGATCGCTGGAAGCAGACCCGTCGAGCGTTACGGTCGCCGGGCCAGAGACGTTAAGATCGGTCGAGGAGGCAATCGGCGCATGGTTGGTGACAACAGGTTCAACCGGGGTTGAACTACCGCCCAGCAGGCTTTCATTCATGGCGTTCAGAATGTCGCCGTTATCTGAGTCAATGGACCATGAGAACAGACCGCCCAGCTGATTCGCCATAACATACTTGCCTTTTGCGGCAGCAGAGCGCGCATCTTCATAAGTGATCAGGTCGCCAGTGGATTTATTGAAGACGTACGGTGCTTCCGCGTCTGCGTCGTAACCGTATTCCCAACCCGGCTTGCCTTTGTACTCATTCACAATCTGACGGTAGTCAACCACGCCCGGTTCCCAGGTCCCTTTCACCTTGCCGGTGGCGGTGCCAGTGAACGGATTGTTGCCGGTGTAACCATGAACCCCCGTCCAGCCGCGGCCGTACATGGCGGTTCCCACCACAATCTTGCCAGGCTGTACGCCCTGCTGCAGCAGCGCGTTAACGCCGTTTTCGGTGGTGTAGTTTGTGTCCGGACGCCATGCAGGTGCTTTCAGCGCAGCCTGGTGACCCAACTCTGTATTGCTCCAGCCGCCGTAGAAGTCATAGCTCATCAGGAAGATGTGATCGAGATACTGCTGTGTGGTGGTGTAATCCACGTCTTCGATCTTATCTTTGCCGGAACCGATCGCGGTGGTCAGTTCATAAGTACGGCCCGTTTCGCTGGAGAGTTCGTTCAGCATCGTGCGCAAATCATGCATCAGCGCGGTATACGTCGCTTTATCCTGCTGCGGATTACCCAGTGCCGTGTTCTCACCGCCGCCGCCCGGGAATTCCCAGTCGATATCCACACCGTCAAAGAATTTCCAGGTTTGCAGGAACTCTTTCACCGATGCTACGAAGCGGGAGCGAATAGCAGGGTTGTTCATCTGGAAGAACGGATCTGAGAGGGTCCAGCCACCGATAGATGGCAGTACTTTCAGCCCAGGATGTGCTTTTTTCAGCGCCATCAACTGACCAAAGTTACCTTTGTAGGGGTCATCCCAGCCAGAAACGCCGGCCTGTGGTTTTTGCAGCGCCGCCCACGGATCGTGAATGGCAACGGTATAATCCGGACAACCATTACAGGCGCGTTGCAACGCCTGGAAGCTGTTACCCCCTTCGATGGTTTTCAGGCTGTCGTTGATGCCGTCACCGCCACAGATTGGAATGAAGCCATACAGAATATGGTTCAGGTTAGCCGCCGGGATTTTATCGACCTGGAAGTTACGGTCATAGACGCCCCATTCCGGGAAGTAAGCCCCCACCACTTTGTCAGTGTGCTGAGCAAAGGTCTTGTTGTTTTCCTTCATGGTAGTATTGAGAGGAAGCAAGTGGCTACCGTCGGTATCCGCGACAATAATCAGCTTGCTGGCGCTTTTGCTACAACCGCTGGTGTTACAGAGCTCTACCTGCTCCTGGTAACGTCCGCCTTTTTTCACCTTGAAGGTGGCAGAGCCTGATGCGCTGCCCGCACCGGTCCAGACGGTTTGGCCGTCCAGCAGCACCTTCGCGGACGTCGGTGCATCACCGCTCCAGACGTTCCACTCCACTTTTACATCCACGCCGTCTTTATGTACTTTGACAAGGCTGTTGTAATCCTGTGCTGCCTGATCGACTTCAACAAGGGCAAATTTGTCATTACCGTAGCCGATCGTCGGTGTACCCGGTGCTGCAGCAAATGCGGAGCTGGTTGCCGCCGTAATAAAGAGCGCCAGATATTTAGGCTTCATAAATTTCATTTTTATTTCCTGATAAATTTATTCGTAACGTTAATCATCCATGTCTTCCTTGAGAACATGGAGCTTTTTGCGTAATGCGTATTTAACCAATCTGAAAACCGAGAAAAAAAACGTTTTTGCTGCGTTGTATTCCTCCATAAAAAGATACAAGCCCCAATTCCGTGTAGCTTATATCCCTTACGATACACTGGGCGCAAAGAGACGTCCTTCTCTTCCACCGTCAAAAAAATTTATAAAAAAACTTGACCTGAATATTTAAAAAATGAAAGCAAACTGCTGACTAATAAACACCACTATTCCAGCAAATGAGAGATACGGCCCGAAAGAAATCGTGAGGTTATTTTTATTTAAATTAAATAACGTGAAATAGCCGACAATACCGCTCAACGCTGCCACTAATTCAAGTACAGGCAACGACTGCCAGCCGCACCAGGCCCCTAAGGCCGCCAGCAGCTTAAAATCGCCGTACCCCAGACCTTCCCGCCCGGTTGTCAGGCGAAACGCCCAATAAAGTAACCAGAGCGACAGGTAACCCGCCACGGCACCGAACAGCGCATCCCGTAAAGGCAACCGGTGGTCAAAAGCATGGAGCAGCAATCCCGCCCAGAGCAGCGGCTGGGTCAGGCAATCCGGCAGCAGTTGATAGCGCCAGTCGATCATGGTCAGCGGCAATAAAAAAGCGGCCAGCAGCCAAAGGGAAAACAATGCCTGTACGTCCGGCATACACCAGGCTGTAATACCAAAAAAAAGTGCAGAAAAAAGTTCGATTAAAAATATCCGCAATGGGATGGCGGTGTGGCAGCTTCGACAGCGTCCGCGTAAAACAAGCCAGCTGACCAGCGGGATATTCTCCCAGGCGGCAAGCGTGTGCTGGCATACCGGGCAGTGCGAGGCTGGGAACAGCAAATTGCTACTGCCTTCCTCTTCCATCACCATGCCAGGTACGCGCTCGGCGACGACGCCAAGAAAACTCCCCACAATGCTGCCCAATATCGCACTCATTGCCGGGAACCCCACAGGCCAGGTGTCCCGCATCAGCGCGAAAGTATTCATGCGGTTTTGCTCCAGGTGAGCTGTATTTCTGCTTTCACATCGCTGAGGTGATCGACCGGTGTGAGGTTCATTTTTTGCAGTCTGACACCGGATGTCTGGTTAATTTCCCGCAGCCAGCTTTTTAATTCGTAGACATTAACGCGACTAACCACGAACGATAATGTTTGTCCATCCTGACGCACATCGGTCAGAGAGAGATTAATTTCATGTGCGCTATTTTCCACCACCGTGCGCGGATTGTTTGTTTTAACAACCTGAACCGGAAGGTGGTTTTTATTTATTTCGCTGCGCATCCAGTTCAGCGTCTCTTTTTGTCTGGTGAGCGTGGCTTTACTATTTTGAATCATATTATCCAGAGGAATAACCCCTGTATAATATATAGCGCCCCCCAATACGGTAATAGCACATATTTTCAGGATGGTTTTTTCTCTGGCGCTGTAATGCTGGTAACGAGACTTGAGCTGTGCGATTCGCGCTTTCATTTATATTTCCCGGCGATCATAGCGGTATAAGGAGCAGACGTAGAAACAGGCTGCAGGGTGAAATCAAAATTTTCACCCGCCTGATTCACAAAAGTCTGCAATGCAGTTTGGCTTTGCGAACTGACGCTCAGCGTCAGCGAGTTTTGCTGGGCATCGTATTCGAGCAGAGAGATCTCCATTCCTGGTACCGCCTGTCTGGCTTTTTCCAGATCGTCCAGTTGCAGAAATATCCCTTTACTCTGCTTTTTCATGTTTTGACCAAAGTGATATTTGATATTGGTCTGCTGACGTATACTGGGGAAGTGATGCTGATAAACCTGAAGGATCTCCTGCTGAACCTGATTTTCCTGTTGCACCAGCATCCATGCCATGGCGATCCGCGGGCCCAGTAACAGGCCAAGAGAGAGCAGGCCCGCTGCGACCATCGCCGCTTTGATGCTCTTCGCGGCTTTACCTGTGCTCGCTTTCGCGCTGAACTGCCCATGCAGGAGCGTGACGCGGCAGGTTTGCCACTGCGGCTGGATCAACACCAGTGGATGCTGCCAGGGTTGCACGACATCGACGTCAACATCGGCAGGCGTTTCCCCGTAACAGCACACCTCCCCCTCTCCCGCTTTCTGCAGTAAAAGGGGCAACAGGCCCGGCGCTATTTCGCAGGCGGCATGCGGCGATGAACGCAGCCAGTAACCATTGTCCATGGCGACAAGCGTGCTTCCGCCTGCCGTTGCGGGCAGCAGCCAGGCATCCGGCAGCGCCTGTATGACCTTCAAACCGGCCTCCTGGCAGCGGGTTAACCACCCGCGCAGACAATCGGCGTCGATGGCTACGGCGTCAACCTCGGCACCCTTTTTGTTAAGCACCGTCCAGTGAAGGTTGTCCACATCACCCATCAGCGTCTCTTCTGCCATCCACGAGAACGCCGTCGCCTGCGAGGCGACTTTCTTCGGCAGCGTAAAATGGCGGAAGATCATGTTGCTCGCGGGCAGCAGCAGACAAACACGGGCTGCCAGAGGATGCTCCACCAGTGCGTCCAGGCTATCCACTACCTCAACCTGTTCGCTGCCGGAGAGACACCACATTATTTTCCCGTCCTCGCGGCTGTCGGGACGAACAAAAAGTACCTGTTTCATAGCGTTCAACTTTTCTTATTCAATCATTCGGTAACGACGTTGCCACGTCACGATCTCGCCAGCCTCACTGTTGACCTGAAGCTGGCTCACCACGCGAAGCGTTAATTCATCGGTATTGCCGGTATAATTGACGCGGAAATACCGGCTATTGGTTGAGAAGAACTCAGCCACCTGCGGGAGATCGTCCTTTAGCTGTGGGAAGGCCCGTTCCAGCGCTTTGCTGAACGCTTCCATATTTTCCCAGCCAGTTTCAGGGCGCGATTCAATCAGGCGCAGGGCGTCATCTTCGGTCATTTTTCCGGGGAACATTGCGGCCAGTAAGGACGCATGCGCCGGTTTCAGCGTGTTCACATCCACCTTGCTGGCGGAGTCCGGTAATGCGCATAACAGCTTGTTCACCTTCGGGTATGCCGTTGCCGGAAATGCCGGCAGCAGCGTAATCTCCGCAATCGTGCGCATCATCTGGTTCGCCGGTTGTCGGGCGGGCACCACGCCAGCCCAGGCATCGGTCTCGGTACCCTCTTTGGCCGTCGTCGTATCGCCATCGAGATAGTCCACCAGCTGTTGATACACCTCTTCTGCCGTGTTGTGACTCAGGCCACTCTCTGTCAGAAGCTGTTCAACAATCTGCTCTTTACGCGATTTTTCCGGCGTGACAGGCACATTTTGCCCTTGCGCTATTTTCTCAGCGGCCAGCAGGTTATTAACGTTAAAACAGTCCTGCGCATCTTCTATCTGGCTGACGACCGTATAGTCTTCCCCGCGTGTTTCCAGCGGTTGATGCCAGTCGCCCTCAAGCGTGAGGGCTTTACTCTCGCCGCTGGCGTCGGCTTGCAGCCGGTCTTTCACCACCTTCTCCTGCGCCTGCATCGCCCAGCGCAGCTGCTGCTGGCTCACCTGGTAATGCGTTTTTTGCAGGTTGCGGCAAAATTGCTGGCTGATTTTAGCGGCCAGCGCCGACATCATGACCAGCAGGATCAACACCACCAGCAGGGCCACCCCTTTCTGTTTGCGTAATACACTCATGATGTTGCTTCCGGTGCCGCTGGCGACACAGGCGACGCAGCTTCCGGCAGATCGCCCGGGGTCGTAAACACCCAGCGCCAGGTATCACCGTTTTCCATGGTCAGCGTCAGTTCTACGCCGTCCGGCAGATGCGCCGGGTCGCTCCAGCTTTTCAGCCAGCCCTGACGGTAAAAACGCCACTGCAGGGATTTCACCTCGCTGACAATCGGCACCTCGTCGGGTTTGGCGTCCGCCGGGCCGTCAATCATCGGCCAGACGTCGCGATAAAGGCGCCCCTCTTCCAGCCGCCAGCGCACGCGCTCCAGTTGTACCGTTCCGCTCACGCCGTTCAGGGTGGTCAGTTCAAGCACATCACCAACCTGACGAAACCGATCCGGCTCGTTACGCGGGGCGCGCGCCTGAAGCTGGTAGAAATCACGCTCCATCAGGTTCCAGGCCCGCTGAAGCTGATTGAGCTTCGCCGCGCTGGCATCGGTGGCCGAGCTGGTCCGCATCGCGCCGTCCAGAATTTGCCAGGCCAGGGTGCTGATCACCGCAAAGATGGTCAGCGCAATCATGATCTCCAGCAAGGTAAATCCGCGCTGGCGTCGGGTTTTCTTCACTTGCTCTCTCCCGGCCCA
This sequence comes from Enterobacter sp. DVT3837, assembly GCF_056238685.1. Classification (NCBI taxonomy): domain Bacteria; kingdom Pseudomonadati; phylum Pseudomonadota; class Gammaproteobacteria; order Enterobacterales; family Enterobacteriaceae; genus Enterobacter; species Enterobacter sp. DVT3837. The sequence goes on from NZ_JBWDLA010000002.1 coordinate 1,619,266, forward strand.
ATGATTTGCAGTGAGATTACCGGCTGGCTGTCGTCGCCTTCCGCATACACGCGGATGGCGTTAGCCCAGCTGTTGTCGGCGGTTTTGACACGCTGCTTGCGCCAGTTCCAGCTGCGTCCGCCCATGATTTCCGTTCCCTGCTGCTCAGCATCCGGGAAGTCGGTTTTCGCGAGCTGCGCTTCCGCCAGCTGGTTCTCGGCCACCCAGCTCGCCTGCAATGTGTCGGCCAGACCATGGGTGAAACGCACGTTCAGGGAGACCGAGTTCATCAGCGCCAGTGCGGCAGTCGAGAAGATGACCAGCGCGACCATCACCTCCAGCAGCGTCATGCCCTTTTGCTTAGCGTTGCCTTTAGTCATCGTTTTCTACCGATACCGGGGCCGCACCTTGCGACACCACGCGGAAATGGTGCTGTTTGTCGTAGCTTTGCAGCGTCAGCGTGAAGCGGCTGATTTCACCATCCGGCAAAAAGAGCACCTGCGGCTCGGAGGCGACCGTGGCGGCCAGGCGCTGCGGCGAGAGCGAAACGTGCATCTCCTCAGGGAAATCGCCTTTGGTGGTAATACGACCTGCGGATAACGGTACCCAGTGCCGCTCGCCGTTTTTATCGTCGAGCGTCACCAACTGGGTAATGGTGCCAACTTACTGATTTAGTGTACGATGGTGTTTTTGAGGTGCTCCCGTGGCTTCCATCTCCATCAGTTGTCCCTCCTGCTCAGCTACTGAAGGCGTGGTGCGTAACGGTAAAAGTACTGCCGGACATCAGCGCTATCTCTGCTCTCACTGCCGTAAAACATGGCAACTGCAGTTCACTTACACCGCTTCTCAACCCGGTACGCACCAGAAAATCATTGATATGGCCATGAATGGTGTTGGATGCCGGGCAACCGCCCGCATTATGGGCGTTGGCCTCAACACGATTTTACGTCACTTAAAAAACTCAGGCCGCAGTCGGTAACCTCGCGCATACAGCCGGGCAGTGACGTCATCGTCTGCGCGGAAATGGACGAACAGTGGGGCTACGTCGGTGCTAAATCACGTCAGCGCTGGCTGTTTTACGCGTATGACAGGATACGGAGGACGGTTGTGGCGCACGTCTTCGGTGAACGCACTCTGGCCACACTGGAGCGTCTTCTGAGCCTGCTGTCGGCCTTTGAGGTCGTGGTATGGATGACGGATGGCTGGCCGCTGTATGAATCCCGCCTGAAGGGAAAGCTGCACGTAATCAGCAAGCGTTACACTCAGCGAATTGAGCGGCATAACCTGAATCTGAGACAACATCTGGCAAGGCTGGGACGGAAGTCACTGTCGTTCTCAAAATCGGTGGAGCTGCATGACAAGGTCATCGGGCATTATCTGAACATAAAACACTATCAGTAAGTTGGAGTCATTACCCCCTTGCTGGCCGCAAAAAATTAACAGCACAAACATAATGCAAGGCGTTATCCACCGAGACAGATATGAGAACCTCATTTTTCATCTGGCCTTTAGCAAAGCGAAAATAAGCAGCATCACACTGCACTAATATGTGTGGAAAGCGTAATACCTCGCGATAAATACGACCACTGGCTTTGCCGCTAACTTTCATGAAAAAACATATTGACCGTATAAAATTCAGATGTTAGGTATCGACAGCAGGATATTTTTACCCTGTGTATAAATTGCCCCCTCGGTGGCGTTGCTTTACTTTCTCGTCCTGTTGCTATTCAATCAGAGACGGTAAGTCGTTATGTATCAGAGCCACTTTAATTTTAAAAATCCGCCCTTTCGGAAGATCACTCGTTTATCCGGGGATTTTCTGGTGCCTTATCATCAGGACGTTTTCAACCTGCTGAAAGAGAAAACCCAGCTGGCGGGAATTACGGGGCTCTTTTCTGACGATCTCCCGCTGCTGGGCCAGTTCAGCGATGCCCTGAAATCTGCTAACCCTAATGTTCTTGCCATCAACGCGTTCCCAAAACTGAGTGCCAGTAGCCTGCTGTATAAGCTCAACCCGGGAACGAAAGAGAACAAGAACCGGATTCAGGCGGTAGATGCGGTGTTGCACCAGTGGCAAGGCGGTAAAACCAGGTCGAAAGTGCTGGTGATCGCCCACACCGAAGCCATGAAAGACACCTGCCGGGAGGTGCTGGCTCTGTTGCTCACGCGCGCCCAGGAGATGGAGTTTGCTCTTTCCATCGTGCTGATGGGCACAACAGCTCAGGAAGCTGTCCTGATGCAGCAATCTGTGTTGCGGGAATATACGCATACCCATCACACGTTGCGCTCACTCACCTGCCGGGAATATCTCAACTACGTGCAGGCGCAGTGTGACGAACAGGGATGCGAGAACTCACCGTTAACCCCGGCCCGCGTGCGTAAAATGCATGCCCTGACCAAAGGGAATATCAGCAAGCTGAATGAACTGGCGCACCTCGCGATGCTTGCCGCCTGGACCGAGCGTGCAAGCCAGGTCAGCCCACGTCATTTACGCCTGGCCGCGGGAGAAGTCCTGCCCGGGAAAAATTACGGTAAGCGCCTGGCTACCGTGGGATTATTCGCGTCTGTGCTATTCGCTGCCTGCGGCTGGTATTTCAGCTCAGCGATGACGGCACGCCTTCCGATTCAGCTGCCGGTTCCGGTAAGCTGGCGGCATCAGACGCCAAAAGTTCAGGCGCCTGTTGTGCCGGTTATCGATAACGAAATGATCACCCCGTCAGATGCCATGCATCAGCTCTACCTGATGTGGGGTTATGACGCCTCGGCGGACGATGCTCTGTGTCAAAACGCCGCTAAAGTGAACCTGATGTGTAAACAGGGAAATGCCTCACCGGAGGCGCTGACACAGGAAGGCTATCCGTGGATCAGTGAACTGAAAACGGGTAACCACCTTAACTATGCTGTGGTCGCCCGCGTCGGAGAGACCTCAATCGACCTGCTGATGAACAACCGCACCTGGCAGGTGAGCCGCAACTGGTTTAACCAACACGCGACCGGAAACTACACCCAACTGCACAGCCTGACACCGGAAGGTAAAGACGCGATCGGCGCCGCCAGCGACAGTAAAGATATGACCTGGCTTGACCAGCAGTTGAGCCAGGCCCTTGCCCAACCGGAAACCCACTCTCAAACCTGGACGACGGAAATGATGAAACGCACCCGCGAGTTCCAGCAAAAAATGCATCTGCATGTGGATGGTATTCCCGGGGAAGAGACGTTGATGCAGTTAATGCGCGTAACCAATACCACGCCGAGCGTATTGATTCAGACCACTCAAACGCAGGAGGGGCGTTCCTGATGTCTACCATCTGTCTTGCGGCTCAGCGCAGCTACACAACCGGGGAGGCGGTCTGGTTTTCGTATCGTTTCCCCCACCTGAGAACAATATTCACCAACACCGTCGTATGGATGGTGAGTCTGTGTACCATGCTGATGGCGGGACTGTACACGCATACCTACTGGAACCTGCGTCATCCCGCACCGGAACTGGCAAAAAAAGTCAGCGTCGTAAAACCCGAGACGCAGATTTCAGATATGCACTATGTGTATGTGAGTAAGCCGTTCCCGCATCCGGAGCCGAAACCTGCGCCAGTACACCATGATATTCCTGCCATGCAGGATCTTCCCATTAACAGCGATGATGCCGACTGGCAGCAGGCACCTCAGGGTACGGAACCGCACGATACGTCGCGGGATACGTTACCCGGAACTGAAGCTCACGATGTTTCGCCCGCCAGCACAGACACAAATAATTCATCGTTAACCGAGTTGTTTAAGCAGGCGTTAAAAGAACAAGAACAGGATTACTCGCACGGAAAAATTCCCGCGCCGCCAGTTGACGAAACGCAGGAGAATTCACAGTCTGGTGTATTACATAAAGCAGATACCCGATCGCCTTTGAGTCAGAAAGGCGATCGGCTGGAATAATTAATATTTCTCAGGCAACGTTGCCATATTAAGGAGACGCCCCTTTTCCACGACAATATACTGACCTTTTTTCAGGTCGGAGAGAATTTTAATGATGGTACTACGCGCCAGATTGGTGTACTCCTGAATATAATCATAAACATTAATATCACGTTGATGATGAATAATCAGTTCATTAATTTCGTACAGGAATTCGCGTACGACTGAATAGGCACTGCGGGCAACCAACACATCGTCTCGTTTGCTCAGCATACAAATGTACCAGGAGAGGACTTTAGTCAGTTCCGGCCATAAGTTGTTTTCAGTCATTAGCTGGGCGAAAACCTCTTTTTTAATTGAGCGCACCACGGTATTGGCACGAACGAGGCCATACATGTGCGTTGCGTTGTAGTACATGGCAGAGAGACCAAAAATGCACTGGCCCGTCACAGTGAACATACACAGCTCGTCGGATTCACGGCGGAACTCAACTTCGCCGCTGACGATAATATGAATATACTGTGAATCAGAGGTCGATATTTTTTGCCATTTCTTTAAGGTTCTTTCTTCAAAACCTGACGTTGCAGAGATAATGGTTTCCATTTCATGCTGCGGACGTAATTTTTTCGCATAGATGCTTAACATTATTATACCCGATTTAAGATGTGAAATTTAAAAAGCAAGACTAAGGTATAAAACCTTAACCTTTTAATATTTTCCTGATGATATTCTCAAGGAGAAAATAAAGGACGAGTACGTTATATTTATTTGCTGCATTACTTAGCAAGCTATGTGTCTATCTTAAATCCGGATAATTTTAAGTCAATTAACTAAAAATGAATTAAGTTTGTACTTAAGATTAATCTCAAGCAATTCAGCATAAACAGGCGCATTCGGGGGCAATCCGAAGGATTACCCCTGCCCGTATTTCTCTAGAAGTGCTTCTGCAATGGCCATCGTTTCGATATCCGCGACTCCGTTCCACAGATCGGGCCGGAAATGCATCTGGAAGACCATGATGATGCGTTTTTGCTGCGCCGGCGTACTGTCTGCAGGTACTTCATAGCCATAACGCGCAAGGAGATCGAGTAACGCGGGAGTATCCACCTGTTGATAGCGCGGACGCCCGTTCATATAGAACGCAACACGTGAGGGATCGGGCCATGCGCCGATGCCTTGCTGAGCCAGTTGCCGCCACGGAAACAACGGACCGGGGTCATCTTTACGCTGCGGCGCGATATCCGAATGGGCCACGACATTTTCAGGTCTGATGTTGTAGCGGGCAATAATGTCTTTGGCGAGCGGCACCAGCGCCGCGATCTGCGCAGGTTCAAAAGGAGTAAAGTGCTTAACGCCAGACGTCTTTTGCCAGCCACGGTTTTCCAGCTCAATGCCGACAGATGTATCATTGATACGGTTAGTACCCCGCCAGAAGCTAATGCCTGCATGCCAGGCCAGCTCGCTCTCGGGCACCAGTTGCCAGATGCGCGGTTTTCCTTTCGGTGCCGGTGGCTTTGCAGGGATCAAATAGTGAGAGCTGACGTTTTTATCCGTTAGCGTGGCGAGCGAGCTGTCAAAATCATCCGCGGTGTAGTGGATCACCAGCACCTTGATGCGCGGGTAAGCCGCCTGCGCCTGATGCCGGGTATCCAGCTCGTAGGCACCTTGATCAATAATCCCTTTTTCAGCGGAGCACCCTGCCAGCAACAGCGCCAGCAGGAGCGCCGTAAGCGAACGCGTCATCGAAGAGTTTTCACCGCCGTACCGCTTACGCTCACCATCAGCATGCTGGCATCTTTCCCGACCGTTTCGTAGTCGATATCAATCCCCACGACCGCATCCGCGCCGAGGGCTTCCGCCTGCTCGCCGAGCTCTTTAAAGGCGATCTCGCGCGCTTTGCGCAGCTCTTTTTCGTATGCGCCAGAGCGTCCACCTACGATATCGCGGATGCCGGCAAAAAAGTCACGGAAGATGTTGGCACCGAGAATCGCTTCACCGGTGACCACACCGCAGTACTCGGTAATGGTCTGCCCTTCCAGGGTTGGCGTCGTTGAAAACTGCATATTTTATCTCCTTCTTTAGCGTTCAATGCCTTAGGCACAGCATTATCGGTTCGTTACGCTATGATTGAAAGGATAGTTAATAAATAAGGAAATCAACATGCGCTATTCTGCTTTAACACTTTTCGTGCCCTGCGCGCTGGTGCTCAGCGCCTGTACCACCACGGTCACGCCAGCCTTTAAGGATATCGGTACCCGCAGCGGCCCCTGTATTGATGGCGGCCCGGACACCGTGGCGCAGCAGTTCTATGATTATCGCATTCAGCACCGCAGCAACGATCTCACCGGCCTGCGCCCGTATCTGAGCGATGGGCTGGCAAAATTGCTGAACGACGCCACCCGCGATCCGCAGCACAACGCGCTGTTGAAATCCGATCCGTTCTCCAGCCGCGCCACGCTGCCTGACAGCGCCGAAGTGGCCAGCGCGTCAACTATTCCGAATACGGATGCGCGAAACATTCCGCTGCGCGTGAAGCTGACTCAGGGTACTCAGACCTGGCAGGATGAAGTGCTGATGATCCGTGAGGGTCAATGCTGGGCGGTGGACGACGTACGCTACGTCGGCGGCAGCGTTCATGCCCCGGCAGGCACGCTACGTCAGTCGATTGAAAACCGTTAAACCATCCGATACAAAATTGTAACCCCCGAAAAATGTGCGGCATTTCATTCGGAATGCCGACATTTATACTCGCCGACCTTGCCGTTCGCTATTTTGTGCTATGTTTAAGAGGAAATACGGGTTATATTTAACTTTTAACGCAGAAATATTGCATAACTATTCTGTCAACGGTACTATCTGCGGCCTCAATTGCTATAGATTGCCTGGATGAGTAAAGACTGCCCCGATGAGTATTAAACTAAACGGCATTAACTGCTTCTACGGCGCACACCAGGCGCTGTTTGACATCACGCTGAACTGCCCGGAAGGCGAAACGCTGGTTTTGCTTGGCCCAAGCGGTGCAGGTAAAAGCTCCCTTCTGCGTGTCCTTAATCTGCTTGAAATGCCACGTTCAGGTACGCTGGCAATCGCCGGTAACCATTTTGATTTCGCGAAAACCCCGTCAGATAAAGCGATTCGCGAGCTGCGTCAAAACGTCGGCATGGTCTTCCAGCAATATAATCTCTGGCCGCATCTGACCGTGCTGCAAAACCTGATTGAAGCCCCGTGCCGCGTGCTGGGGTTAAGCAAAGATCAGGCGATTGCGCGTGCCGAAAAACTGCTGGAGCGTCTGCGTCTTAAGCCTTACAGCGACCGCTATCCGCTGCACCTTTCTGGTGGGCAACAACAGCGTGTGGCGATTGCTCGTGCGCTGATGATGGAGCCTGCGGTACTGCTGTTTGATGAGCCGACGGCGGCGCTGGACCCGGAAATCACCGCCCAGATCGTCAGCATCATTCGTGAGCTGGCGGAAACCAATATCACTCAGGTCATCGTAACCCACGAAGTGGAAGTGGCGCGCAAAACCGCCAGCCGCGTGGTTTACATGGAAAACGGTTATATCGTTGAGCAAGGTGATGCGAGCTGTTTCTCTAACCCGCAAACCGATGCCTTCAAAAACTATTTATCTCATTGATTGTGTCAGGGGAAATATAATGAAAAAAGTATTACTTGCCGTGCTGCTTGCTGGCGTTACCCTTTCCGCTACCGCAGCCCAGACCATTCGTTTCGCCACGGAAGCCTCCTACCCTCCGTTTGAGTCCATGGATGCCAGCAACAAGATTGTGGGCTTCGATGTGGATCTGGCAAACGCCCTGTGTAAAGAGATCGACGCAACCTGTACCTTCAGCAACCAGGCGTTCGACAGCCTGATCCCAAGCCTGAAGTTCCGCCGTATCGACGCCGTCATGGCCGGTATGGACATCACCCCTGAGCGTGAAAAACAGGTGCTGTTTACCACCCCTTACTACGACAACTCCGCCCTGTTCATTGGTCAGAAAGGGAAGTTCACCTCTGTTGATCAGCTGAAAGGCAAGAAAGTCGGTGTACAGAACGGCACCACGCACCAGAAATTCATCATGGATAAACATCCGGAAATCACCACTGTTCCGTATGACAGCTACCAGAACGCGAAGCTGGATCTGCAGAATGGCCGTATTGACGGCGTCTTCGGTGATACCGCTGTCGTGACCGAGTGGCTCAAAGCCAACGACAAGCTGGCACCAGTGGGCGACAAAGTGACCGATAAGGATTACTTCGGCACCGGTCTGGGGATTGCCGTTCGTCAGGGCAACACTGAGCTGCAGCAGAAATTTAACGCTGCGCTGGAAAAAGTGAAGAAAGACGGCACCTACGAAACCATCTACAAAAAATGGTTCCAGAAGTAATTCCTGATGAATGAAATTTTTCCTTTAGCAAGCGCCGCCGGGATGACCGTCGGCCTTGCCGTTTGCGCACTGATTATCGGCCTTGTGCTGGCGATGTTCTTCGCGGTGTGGGAATCAGCAAAATGGTTCCCCGTCGCCTGGGCAGGCTCCGCGTTGGTCACCGTGCTGCGTGGACTACCGGAAATCCTGGTGGTCCTCTTTATCTATTTCGGTTCCTCACAGCTGCTGTTAATGCTGTCGGACGGCTTCACCATTAATCTTGGCGTTGCGCAGATCCCGGTGCAGATGCAAATTGAGAATTTTGACGTTAGCCCGTTCCTGTGCGGCGTCATTGCCCTCTCTCTGCTCTACTCCGCCTACGCGTCGCAAACGCTGCGCGGTGCGCTGAAAGCGGTACCGCAGGGGCAATGGGAATCCGGTCAGGCGTTAGGCTTGTCGAAGTCAGCCATCTTCTTCCGTCTGGTGATGCCGCAAATGTGGCGTCATGCTCTGCCGGGGCTCGGTAACCAGTGGCTGGTGCTGCTGAAAGATACCGCTCTGGTGAGCCTGATAAGCGTAAATGATTTGATGTTGCAAACCAAAAGCATCGCCACCCGTACTCAGGAGCCGTTTACCTGGTACATTGTGGCGGCAGCTATCTACCTGGTGATTACGTTGCTCAGTCAGTACATCCTCAAGCGTATTGACCTGCGTGCGACGCGCTTTGAACGGAGACCAGGCTGATGCTTGAATATTTTCCCGAGTTGATGAAAGGGCTGCACACCAGCCTGACGCTGACCGTGGCGTCCATCATCGTGGCGCTGATCCTGGCCCTTATCTTCACCATCATCCTGACGCTGAAAACGCCGGTGCTGGTGTGGATTGTGCGCGGCTACATCACCCTGTTTACCGGTACGCCGCTGCTGGTGCAGATCTTCCTGATTTACTACGGGCCCGGCCAGTTCCCGTCGCTGCAGAACTATCCGGTTATCTGGCACCTGCTCTCTGAGCCGTGGCTGTGTGCCCTGATTGCTCTTTCGCTGAACAGTGCTGCCTACACCACCCAACTGTTCTACGGGGCTATCCGCGCTATTCCTGAAGGGCAATGGCAGTCGTGCGGGGCGCTGGGCATGAGCAAGAAAGACACGCTGGCGATTTTGCTGCCGTACGCCTTTAAGCGCGCGCTCTCCTCCTACTCCAACGAAGTGGTGCTGGTGTTCAAGAGTACCTCTCTGGCCTACACCATCACCCTGATGGAAGTGATGGGTCACGGACAGTTGTTGTACGGACGCACCTATGACGTGATGGTATTTGGTGCCGCAGGCGTGGTGTATCTGGTGGTTAACGGTCTGTTGACGCTGATGATGCGCCTGATTGAGCGTAAAGCGCTGGCATTTGAGCGCAGAAATTAACCACGCGAATGCATAAAACGGTATTCATGGAGCGGGTAACCTGATGGGTTATCCGCTTTTTTTTACGGAAAACATAATATTTAATCATTTTTATTGCATACAAATTCATTAACTGGCATTGTACATCCAGGCCGCAAACACGGCGCATAAATAAGACAGACGGGAGCATTACAATGAAAAAGTTAGTTTTGGCCGCATTACTCGCCACCTTCGCCGCTGGCGCATCCGCTGCGGATAAAATCAATTTCGGCGTGTCCGCCACCTATCCGCCGTTTGAATCGCTGGATGCCAGCAACCAGATCGTCGGTTTCGATATCGATCTGGCAAAAGCGCTGTGCAAACAAATGCAGGCCGACTGCACCTTTACTAACCATGCTTTTGACAGCCTGATCCCGTCGCTGAAGTTCAAAAAATACGACGCGGTGATCTCCGGGATGGACATCACGCCTGAACGCAGCAAGCAGGTCGCGTTCACCGACCCGTACTACGCCAACTCGGCGGTGGTGATTGCGAAGAAAGGTGCTTATAAATCCTTTGACGAGCTGAAAGGCAAACGCATTGGGATGGAAAACGGCACCACGCACCAGAAATACCTGCAGGACAAACATCCTGAAGTGAAAACCGTGGCCTACGACAGCTACCAGAACGCGATTATCGACCTGAAAAATGGCCGTATTGATGGCGTGTTTGGTGACACTGCCGTGGTGAACGAGTGGCTGAAAACTAACCCGCAGCTGGGTACCGCAACCGAGAAAGTGACCGATCCACAGTACTTCGGTACCGGTCTGGGCATTGCAGTACGTCCGGATAACAAAGCGTTGCTGGAAAAACTGAACGGCGCCCTGAAAGCAATTAAAGCGGACGGCACCTATCAGAAAATCAGCGATCAGTGGTTCCCGCAGTAAGTATTTTTGCCGGGTGATGGTTTCGCCTTACCCGGCAATTTCTTACAACGGCACAAAGAACCGGAAACGTGCCCCGCTCACCGAATCCATCAGCCTGATCCCTCCCCCATGCAGCTCCAGCATTCGCTTCACAATCAGCAAGCCTAATCCGCCGCGATTCTCCCGCGATGCCTGCGGGTTTAACGCAGAAGGACGCTGAAACAGATCGTCACGCAATGCACGCTCGATACCTGAGCCACTGTCCGCCACCTCAACCTGCAGAAGCCCATTCTCCTGCCAGACCTTTAGAAAAATCTCGCCTCCTGCCGGGGTATGGCGAACGGCATTATCCAGCAAATTCGTGACCACCCGCTCAATCATCGACACATCGGCATACACCAGCGGCAGCGGGCCAGGGACGTCTATATGCATCCGCAACTGCCTTGTCTGTGTGGTCAGCTCGAATTTTTGCGCCACATCTGAAATCAATTCAGCCATGGCAAAACGTTCGCGCTGCGGTTTAATCCCCCCATGCTCAAGGCGCGCCAGTTCAAACAGCTGTTGAGAGAGATGGCGCACTTTCTGTCCCTGACGCAGTGCGATAGCCAGGTATTGATTCTGCTCCTCGGCACTCAACGTGGCGGACTTAAGCGATAGGGTTTCGAGATACCCCAGCAGCGAAGTCAGCGGCGTGCGAAGATCGTGAGAGATATTGGCGATAAACTCCCTGCGCTGGCGGTCACCGTCAGCCAGTTGATCCCATTGTGAAGCAATCTTGCGCGATAATTCGATAAACGTGTTACGAAGCAGTTCAACTTCGTTTTCAGGAGCCAGATTGACCGGCCGGGCGGCCAGACTTTTTATGGCGCTGATGCTGTCCTGCTCAAGGTCATTTACCTCGCTGGTTAACTGTTCCACTGGACGGGTAACCCATTTTTTGACCAACCACCAGGCCAGTGCGCCAAAGAGTAATGCCAGTAAAAGCGATCCTACGATAGCGTCGGTCAGGGCCTTGTGCCACGCGGTGTTCGCCAGTGCATTTAGGTCTTCGCCCTGGAGAATAATATACAAGTAGGAGTGCAGATTGCCGTTAAGGAGGATCGGCGCCACGCTGAACACCTTACGTTGATCCAGACTTCGTGGATCATCGCCATACACAGGGAAAGCAGCCCCGGATAAATAGTTGTTTAACGGGGTAAGGTCGATCGTTTGACGCTTCATGTGCCCGACCGGGGCCGCGTCTGCCACAATATGTCCCTGAGGCGACACGACGTAGAGTTCAACGCTGGGATTAAGCGTCATCAGACGATCGAACAGCGATTTGAGATTCTCAGTGTTTGCTTTACCCTGGTTATCCAGAAGCGGTTCACTGTTCACTATCTGCTGCGCCAACCCCGCTGACAGACGTTGCACCATGGCATCGCCGTACTGCTTACTGCTATAAAGCTGCACGCCACATGCCACAAACATGCATAAAACAAGCGTGGCGCTAAAAAGAAGTGACAGGCGCTGGCTTAAGGTTAAGTGGCTTATCATGCGTGGGGCTCCGCTTTTTCGACGGCAAATTTGTACCCTTTCCCCCACACCGTCAGGATGATATCTGGCTCTGCGGCATCTTTTTCAATTTTGACGCGCAGACGGTTAATGTGCGTATTTACCGTGTGCTCGTACCCTTCATGCTGGTAGCCCCAGACATGATCCAGCAACGATAAACGGGAGAACACCTCACCCGGATGACGGGCAAACCAGTAGAGCAAATCAAACTCACGCGGGGTCAAGTCGATGGTTTCCCCCCGCAGGCGAACCTCTCGTGCCAGGGGGTCAATTTCCATGCCGTGACAGCGAATAATGCCCGCCTCCAGACGAAGATTTTGCCCCATCGCTTCCTGACGTCGAAAGAGCGCCTTGACGCGAGCAATCAGCTCCAGAACGGAGAACGGTTTAGGCAGATAATCGTCAGCCCCCATCTCAAGCCCCAGCACCCGGTGCGTCTCGCTGGTGCGAGCGCTGATGATAATGACGGGCAGATAGCGGGTCATCTGGCGGATGCGGCGACAGATCTCCAGCCCGTCCACGCCAGGCAGCATCAGATCGAGGATCACGGCATCCCAGTGCTGTTTTTCCAGTTGGAGCAGCGCACGTTCGCCATCGGCTTCGTGCACAATCTCAAAACCTTCATCTTTTAAGTTCAGGCTCAGGAAGGCGGCGATATCGCTATCGTCCTCCACCAGCAATATTTTCTTTGCGTTACTCATGACCCACATCCACGCCGTTTCATTACAGTTGAGCTTACCTAATAACGCCCGCCGGAGTTATCACATTTTATTTAAACTTCCGTGAGGATGTGGTGACCGAATTTATCTTAGGATTTGACCACGCAATGGAATAACGAGGTCACCATGTCTCTGCCAACAGCTGTTATTCATCCCCTTTGGGTCAGGGTGTGTCACTGGATTAATGCCGTCGCCATGGCTGGCATGGTATTCAGCGGATGGCGAATTTATAACGCCTCGCCGTTGTTCCCATTCACTTTTCCGTCCTCTTTCACGCTGGGAGGCTGGCTGGGCGGCGCGCTGCAGTGGCACTTCGCCATGATGTGGGTTTTAGGTATTAACGGCCTGATCTACTGCACGTTAGGTATTGTCACCGGGCGCTTTGCACGCACCTTTTTCCCTTTATCTGTTAAGGGGTTGCTCAAGGATATGGCGCTGGCCCTGCGGGGAAAACTGCAGCATGCCGATCTCAACCACTACAACATGGTGCAAAAACTGGCCTACTTGCTGGCCATATTAACCGGCGTAATGCTTGTGCTTTCCGGGCTGGTTATCTGGAAATCCGTTCAGTTTCCGCTTTTACGTGAACTGTTGGGAGGCTATGACACCGCACGTTACATCCACTTCTTTTGTATGTCCTTCATTGTCGCGTTTGTCGTGATCCACCTGCTTATGGTGCTGCTCGTTCCTAAAACATTACTGGCAATGCTGCGCGGTCGCTAAGGGTATCTCATGAAAAAACCAACCTTTCTCTCTTCCCGCGACGCGGAATATCTGGTCAAGGACGCCGAAAAATCCGTAAACGCACGGCGACGTCACTTTCTTAAACAGGGGCTGACGTTAGGCGGGATTATGCTGCTTACAGGCTGTGACCTGAGCGACAACGCCAGTGTTGAAACTGCACTTTCACGAATGTCGCGCTTTAACGATCGTGTCCAGGGTTTCCTGTTCAGCGACCGTCATCTGGCACCTGAATATACCGAAAGCGACATCACCCGGCCTTTCCCTTTTAACGCCTTTTACGATCGCGACCAAATTCCGCAGGTCGACGGCCGGGATTATCAACTCGCCATTCGCGGCCTGGTGCGAGACACCCGCAGCTGGTCCCTGCCTGAGTTGTATCGTATGCAGCAGGTAAACCAGATCACGCGCCATATTTGCGTGGAAGGATGGAGCGCCATTGGCCGCTGGGGTGGTATCCCCTTCCGCCATTTTCTGCAGGCGATCGGTGCCGACACCCGCGCCAAATACATCAGCTTCCGCTGTGCGGATGATTACTACACCAGCATTGATATGGCGACCGCGTTGCACCCGCAAACGCTGCTCGCCCTGACCTGGGATAACCAAATCCTCCCTCCTGAGTACGGTTATCCCATGAAACTCCGAATTCCGACCAAGCTGGGATACAAAAACCCAAAGCATATTCAGGTCATTGAAATCACCAATCGCTTCCCCGGCGGTTACTGGGAAGACCAGGGTTACAACTGGTTTGGTGGCAGTTAATACAACAACGTAAACGACGAGGAATACCATGAAAAAAATGATCATTGCAGCAACCGTGCTTTCAGCTCTGTTTATGGCAAATGTGCAGGCGGCAGACTCCATGAACAAAGAGACGATGGCAAAAGACAACATGTCCCAGCCACACGATAAAATGTGTAAGGGCGACATGTGCAAAGACGCCATGAAGAAGGATCACATGGGGAAAGACAAAATGGGCAAAATGGACAACATGAAAAAGGATGAGATGGGTAAAAAAGACGCCATGAGCCAGTAAGTCTCATCGCAGCCGGAGGCAACCGCCCTCCGGCTGCTTTGCTTATTGTTTAACGAGTAGCGTCAACACTTCATAGTGCGCAGTGTGCGGGAACATATCGAAAAGCTGAACGCGCTCAATGCGATAACCCGGCAAATGCGCAATGTCTTTCGCCATCGTCTGCGCGTTGCAGCTTGAATAGACGATGTAATCCGGTGCCATCTGGCTCAGGTAATCGCATAGTGCTTGTCCGATGCCACGGCGCGGCGGGTTTACCAGTACCAGCTCTGGCACATTACCCTGCCCGGTCGCGAACTGCGTAGAGTCCAGCGCCTGGAAGTGCAGATTCGTTAACCCCAGCTCAGCGGCGGACTGTCTGGCGCAGGCAATCGCCTCAGCAGAGATCTCAATCCCGGTAAGCTGCATCTCAGGCGTGGCGCAGTGCAGGCCAAATCCCCCCACGCCGCAGAACAGATCCCACATATGATGGATGTTTAACGCCCGAACCCAGTCGCGCGCGGTGGCGTACAGCGCACTGGCGACAGTCGGGTTGGTCTGGAAGAAGCTTTGCGGGCGGATCCACAGCGGCACACCGTTGAAATTCTCCGCCAGCGCGTGTTGTTCGGTGAAGAAGACCTCTTTTTCCCCTTCCATGATCGCCATATGCACCGGCTGAATATTTGCCGTAATGACCTTAAGCTGCACAAGCTGTTCCTGCAACCACGGCAGCGCCGCGCGAAGCTGTTCCAGCTTGGTTTCGGAACGCAGCACGAAACGCAGCATCATGCCGCCGTCAATCTGGCTTTCCGTCAGCAGAAGGTATTTCAGCTCGCCGCGCTTGCGGGCGACGTTGTAAGGCGTTAACCCGGCCCGCGCAATAAACGGTTTGAGTGCCGCAAAGACGGGCTCAAATGAGGCGGGGTAAAGCGGGCAGTCAGTTAAATCTTCCGGCGTGCCGTCGCGGTGCAGCATCCCCAACAGCGGTTTTTCTACGCTGCCGCTGACCACCATTTTGGCTTTGTTGCGAAAGCCCTGCTCCGGGCCGCTGACGGGTGCGCACCACTCGCCCACCGCGTGTGCTGCCAGCAGCTGTTGCAGGTCGGCCATTTTGGCGGTGAGTTGTTGAGAGACCGGCTGTTCTATCCACTGACAGGAGCGGCAGCGACCGGCGTCATAGAGTGCGCACTGCATATGAAAACCTTAAAAATCACGAGGGCTGCGATTATACACATTATTGCAGGCGGAAGAACCGCCGACTGGAAGCCGGAACAAACAGCAGGAACAGAACCAGTATGTCCGGCAGTTTTTGCATAAACAGCGCACGCAGGATTTCGCGTTTGGATTCACCGGCAATGCTGAACAGCTCCGGGTAGCCATATCCCAGCGAGGCGGCCCACAGATAGCTGGCGGCGGTCACCTGCGTCAGCAGATAGACCCAGCGCGCCCAGTTGCGCCCTTTCACCAGCGAAAAGGCACAGTAGATCTCGATAAACACCAGCACCAGGCTGCTCAGAAAGACCAGCGTCAGATTCCACGTCTGCACGCTGCGGTGAATAAATTCACCAATGCCGCGCGCGCCCAGGGTGTTCAGAATCATCAGCACATCCAGGCAGCGGATCATAATAATGGCGAGCGCCGCCACCTGAACCAGCGCAGGAACGTTTGGACGAGCGTGCGTAAGACGTGATTTCTTTAATAATCCCAATGTTTTACTTCCCTGAAAAACAGTGCCGCGTCGTACGCGGCACATCACTGGAAATTTTAAATCCTTCAGCCGCGTCTTGCACGCTGGATATCACGCACACGCTGTTTTTCCGCGCGCGCCATCAAATACCAGGCGATAAATCCGACAATTCCGACCACGCCAAGAATAATCGAGGCCAGGGCGTTGATTTCCGGGTTCACCCCCATGCGCACGCTGGAGAAGACCAGCATCGGCAGCGTCGTCGCCCCCGGGCCAGAAACAAAGCTGGCGATAACCAGATCGTCGAGCGACAGGGTAAACGCCAGCAGCCAGCCCGAGATCACCGCTGGCATAATCATCGGCAGGGTGATGATGAAAAAGACCTTCAGCGGCGTCGCACCAAGATCCATCGCCGCCTCTTCAATGGAGCGATCCAGCTCGCGCAGACGCGAGGAGATCACCACCGCCACGTATGCGGTACAGAAAGTGACGTGTGCCAGCCAGATGGTGAGCATCCCGCGATCCGCCGGCCAGCCGATGGCATGCGCCAGCGCCACGAACAGCAGCAGCAACGCCAGACCGGTGATCACGTCCGGCATAACCAGCGGGGCGGTGATCATAAAAGCAAAGCCGTTCGAACCGCGAAAACGCCCGAAGCGCACCATCACCAGTGCAGCGATGGTACCCAGCACCGACGCCATGGTTGCGGCCAGCGCAGCAATCGTCAGGCTCAGCCCCACCGCGCTCATCATCGCATCATCGTGGAACAACTCGCTGTACCAGCGCGTCGACCAGCCAGCCCAGACCGTCACCAGTTTTGAGCTGTTGAAGGAGTAGATCACCAGCATCAGCATCGGCGCATACAGGAAGGTAAAGCCAATCACCAGGATCGCAATTCGCCACGGGGAGCGCACTACCGGTAAGTTGTTCATCCGTGGTCTCCCATCTGTTTCTGCTGATGCTTGTGGAACCACATGATCGGCACGATCAGCAGGAGTAACATCACTATTGCCACCGCAGACGCCACCGGCCAGTCGCGGTTATTAAAGAACTCTTGCCACAACACGCGACCAATCATGATGCTGTCCGGCCCGCCGAGCAGTTCCGGGATCACAAACTCCCCCACCGCCGGAATAAAGACCAGCATCGACCCGGCAATAATCCCGCCTTTGGTCAGCGGGACGATCACACTGAAGAAGGTCTTCAACGGGCGCGCACCGAGATCGAGCGACGCTTCCACCAGCGAGTAATCAATACGCGTCAGCGCCGTATAAATCGGCAGCACCATAAACGGCAGATAGGCGTAAACAATGCCGATGTAGACCGCGAGGTTGGTGTGCAGGATCGTCAGCGGCTGATCGATAACTCCGAGCCACATCAGGAAGTTATTCAGTACACCGTTGTTTTTCAGGATCCCCATCCAGGCGTAAACGCGGATCAGGAACGAGGTCCACGACGGCAGGATCACCAGCAACAGCAAAATGTTACGCGTCGACGGCTTACTGTGCGCCACGGCCCACGCCAGCGGGTAGCCCATCACCAGACAGCAGATCGTCGAAATCGCCGCCACCTGTAACGACTGTAAATACGCTTCGAAATAGAGCGGATCGTCCGTCAGCTGCAGGAAGTTGCCGAGATTAAGCGTCAGCGTGAGCTGCCCGTCGGCCCAGTCCAGCAGGTTGGTATAAGGCGGGATCGCCCGCGCCATTTCTGCGAGGCTTATCTTGAAAACAATCAGGAACGGCAGCATGAACAGCAGGATCAGCCACACGTATGGCATGGCGATCACCAGCTTGCGGCCGTGGTTCATCTGCATGCGCGCCAGCCAGTTCGCAAAACCACCCGTTTTTTCTGCGCGGGCTGGAGGTTCTAGTGTACTCATGGGCCGCTCCTTATACCGTCAGCACAACGCAACTGTCAGCATCCCAGCACAGGCGCACTTCGTCACCCCAGGTCGGCTGCCCCTTGCGATAGCGATGTTCGTTCTGCAACTGAGCGCTGAGCATCTGTCCGCTTTTCAGGCGCACATGGTAGATGGAAAGATCGCCAAGGTAGGCAATATGCACCACTTCACCCACGGCAAAGTTATAGCCATCGGCAGGGGGATCCTCACAGAGCATGATTTTCTCCGGGCGCAGCGCGACGTAGACCGGCACGTTATCCACCACCGAGTTATCCGGATCGACCTTAAGCGGATGTTGCAGCCCCGGTGATTCAATGACAAGGCCATCTTCCTGGCGGTCTTTCAGCAGCCCTTCGAAGACGTTGACCGAGCCAATGAACTCCGCGCTGTAGCGGGTAGTCGGGTGCTCATAAATCTCTTCCGGTTCGCCAATCTGCACGAACTTCCCACGGTTCATGATGGCGATACGCCCGGCCATGGTCATTGCCTCTTCCTGGTCGTGAGTCACCATCACGCAGGTCACCCCCACACGTTCGAGGATATCCACCACTTCGAGCTGCATACGGTCGCGCAGTTTTTTATCCAGCGCCCCCATCGGCTCGTCGAGCAGCAACAGTTTTGGACGTTTTGCCAGACTGCGGGCCAGGGCGACACGCTGACGCTGACCGCCAGAGAGCTGGTGCGGTTTACGCTTCGCGAACTCCTGCATGTGAACCAGGCTCAGCATCTCGGCCACACGCGCGGTAATTTCGGCTTTCGGCAGTTTGTCCTGCTTCAGACCAAAGGCGATGTTCTGCTCCACCGTCATGTGCGGAAACAGCGCGTAGGACTGGAACATCATGTTAATCGGGCGCTGATACGGCGGCACGCTGGAGAGATCCACGCCATCCAGCACAATCTGCCCGGCAGTGGGCTGTTCAAAACCGGCCAGCATACGCAGCAGGGTCGACTTACCGCAGCCTGATGCTCCCAGGAGGGCAAAAATTTCACCTTTGTAGATCGTCAAATTGACGTCGTCCACGGCATGCTGGCCATCGAAAGATTTGGTGAGGTTACGAATTTCAAGAAGCGGGGTCAGCGCTTTACGGACTTTCGCCTGCGGGCGGGGGATCGCGTCATTCACGGGGTGCTCTCCGGCAGAAATCAAATCATGGTGCAGGCGCACCATAACGGTGCGCCTGTTGCCGGGGGCGCTGCGCTTGCCCGGCCTACAACTCACGGGTAATTACTTACCGCTTTTCACCTTGGTCCACGCTCGGGTACGTACGCGGTCAATTTTTGGATCCTGAACTTTCAGGGTGAACAGCTTGGCGAACACATCCGCAGGCGGATAGATAGCCGGGTTATTGCGGATCTCTTCACTGACCAGCGGCACGGAAGCCTTGTTACCGTTCGCGTAGTAGACGTGGTCACTGATATGGGCGATGACGTCAGGACGCATCAGGTAATTGAGGAACTGATAGGCTTCATCTTTGTTTTTCGCATCGGCAGGCATCGCGAAGACGTCAAAGAACGCCAGCGCCCCTTCTTTCGGAATGAAATAGGAAACGTTCACGCCGTTTTTCGCTTCTTTCGCGCGGTTCGCCGCCTGCCACACATCGCCCGCCCAGCCAATCGCGACGCAGATGTCGCCGTTTGCCAGGTCGTTGATGTACTGGGACGAGTGGAAGTAGCGAATGTTTGGACGCAGCTTCAGCAGCAGATCGGTCGCCGGGCCGGTGTAGTCGTCAGCCTTGTTGCTGTTCGGATCTTTGCCCAGATAGTTCAGCACGGTGGCGAAAATCTCTTCCGGCGCATCGAGGAAGGAGACGCCGCAGCTTTTCAGCTTCTCAAGATTTTCCGGCTTCAGCACCACGTCCCAGCTGTCCAGCTTGACGTCCGGGCCCAGCACCGCTTTGACTTTATCGACGTTGTAGCCGATACCGGTAGTCGCCCACAGATAAGGCATGGCGTATTTATTATCAGGGTCGTGCTTCGCAACCAGCTTAAGCACGTCCGGGTCAAGGTTTTTCCAGTTTGGTAACTTGCTCTTATCCAGCGGCTGGAAGACGCCTGCCGTCAGTTGACGCTCCAGGAAGCTTGCGGAAGGCACCACGAGATCAAACCCGGTGCTGCCCGCCATCAGTTTTCCTTCCAGCACTTCGTTGGAATCGAAAACGTCGTAGACCACTTTAATCCCGGTCTCTTTTTCAAAATTGGCGACCGTGTCCGGCGCAATATAATCAGACCAGTTGTAAACGTGCAGCGTTTTTTGTTCCGCAGCGAGCGTGCCGGCAGAGACGGCCATCAGAGCACCCGCAACCAGACCCGATAACCATTTTTTATTCAAGGCGATCATATCTTTATTCCTTCTGAAAGCTCGTTAACAAACGAACTAAAACTGTGCAATCTGAAGATATGCAATAATCATGCATAGTTTGTCGCTCTGCCTAAAATAAAAAGAAACCTCTTTACCCGGCAGCTTCCGCTCGCTTTTTTAAGCATCGCAAGAATAACTGTAGCCCGTGTCTCCGGCTATAGCCCAGACGAAAAAACGCCTTTTATCAATTTTTTATGCAGGTTATGTCTACGTGATAAGCCGAAACGGCCTTGAGGGAGGTGAAAAATTCTTTAAAGAAAGGTTAAAAGCAGCAGAAAAAATGGCCTTCTGCAGCCGCTATGGCAGCGACTGCGCAAAAGTCAGACAGGCTTAGTGAAGAAAATTGGGAGATGCATCATTATTCTCTGCATCATCTTCCGCGCTATACAGCAGATGATGCGCGTTGGCTTCCATCATGACCATCGAAATTTGCTCTTCACTCAAGCGCATAAACCAGGAGAACTGCTTGAACGACAGCCCGGCACCGGAGAATAAAGACTGGCAAACGACCAGTTTTGGCAGATTATCATCCTGTATGTCGAGAAATGCCTTCACGGTCAAAGAACTGGCATTGATGGCCGACAGGTCGGAGGCCAGCGCCAGCAGCGCAGACGGCTTCACTTCAGCCAGCGCAGAGAAAAGAATCACGTCGTTAATGAGATCGATTTTGGCATCAAAAATGCCATCGAAATTCTGCATATGAGGCAGATGCAGCGCCTGGCAGGAATCGCATTCGAAGAACGTAATCCCGGCATCATCAAGCCATTGACGTAACGTATCCAGTGTTGGAACGACCTGTAAATCCATCGCTGTGCAGCCTCTTTAATAAATACTTCGCATAGATTACGCAAAAAGTGGGTTCAATTCCATTTAACCGCCCGTTTTCAGACAGTAGCCGGGCGTCGCATGACGCTCGATCCATGCGATCATTTTACCCGCAATATCGACCCCTGTGGTTTTTTCCACGCCTTCCAGCCCCGGCGAGGCATTCACTTCCATGACCAGCGGTCCACGCGTTGCCCGCAGAAGGTCTACGCCTGCCACGTCCAGCCCCAGGGTTTGCGCGGCTTTCACCGCAATTTCCCGCTCACGCTCGCTGATAGCCGCCACCCGCGCAACGCCGCCACGGTGCAGGTTGGAGCGGAAGTCGCCCTCTTTTGCCTGGCGCTCTATGGCCGCCACCACCTCGTTCCCCACCACGAAGCAACGAATGTCGCGCCCTTTGGCCTCTTCGATGTACTCCTGCACCAGGATGTGGGCATTCAGCCCCCGGAAAGCATCAATGACGCTTTCTGCCGCCTGGCGTGTTTCCGCCAGCACCACACCAATGCCCTGCGTGCCTTCCACCAGCTTGATCACCAAAGGTGCGCCGCCCACCATATCGATGAGATCGCTGGTGTCGTCCGGTGAGTGGGCAATCCCCGTAACGGGGAGATCGATCCCCTGCCGGGCGAGCAGCTGTAACGAGCGCAGCTTATCGCGGGCGCGGGAAATGGCGACGGATTCATTGAGCGGATAGCTGCCCAGCATTTCAAACTGGCGCAGCGCGGCGGTGCCGTAATAGGTTATCTGGGAGCCGATGCGGGGGATCACCGCATCAAAATGCGGCAGCTTGCGGCCTTTGTAGTGAATCGACGAGGCGGCCGGATCAATGTTCATATAGCAGGACATTGGGTCGAGGATCTCAACCTGATGTCCGCGTTTCGCCGCCGCTTCTCGCAGACGTTTACATGAATAGAGCGTTCCATCCCGGGACAAAATGGCAATTTTCACCCTGCACCTCTCTAAAGACATGGAAAAAGCCTGCATATCATATACGCAGGCAGGCGCAGGAGGAATGGACTATCGCGTCGCCCAGCCCTGTTTATGCAGATAATCGAGAATAAACGGGCGGTTTTCTTTAATGATGGTGCGACGAATATGGTCACTCCAGGTATCGCGGCGGTTATTGCTGCCGCGCGTCATATAGTAGTTCGCCAGTTCTTCATCGTATTGCGCCAGGACATCCTGATCGACAGGTTGATAGTGATTTTCATGCACCAGCATGGCGGCAGGAATACGCGGCTTCAGATCCGGGTTATCCGCTGGCCATCCGAGGCACAGGCCAAACAGCGGCAGAACGTATTTTGGCAGCTTCAGCAGTTCGGTGACGCTTTCGATGTTATTACGCAGGCCGCCGATGTAGACACCGCCTAACCCCAGCGATTCCGCCGCCGTAAAGGCGTTTTGCGCCATCAGCGCGGTATCCACCACGCCCAGCAGCAGCTGTTCTGCCAGCCCCAGCTCGGCCTCAGGGCAGATCTGCAGGTGACGGTTAAAGTCGGCGCAGAACACCCAGAACTCCGCCGCCTGGGCCACATGCTTCTGTCCGCCCGTAAGCGTGACCAGTTGTTCCCGCATGGCCGGATCGGTAATGCGGATAATAGAGCTGCACTGCAGGAAGCTGGAGCTGGAGGTCGCCCTTGCGCTGTTAATAATGGCTTCGCGCTGCGCCTCGGTAATCGGCTCATCGGTAAAATGGCGAATGGAACGGTGGGATGTGAGCAGGTCTATGGTTGGCGTCATTTTGTCTCTCTTTGTCTTGCTTAATTCGCATGGCAGCCAGTATAGGCAATGATTGTCACAGTGTAATTGGCGAAACATAGCCTGACTGTATCAAAGCGACAGGCGAAACCTTCTTTAATGGCGGCAGGTTATCGGGCACTATATATGTTATTCGCCGTCAGGCTTGTTTTTTGAGGAGAGAGAAATGTTTGCAGTAATTTTTGGTCGTCCAGGGTGCCCTTACTGTGTGCGCGCGAAAGAGCTGGCTGAGAAACTGACCGCAGAGCGCGATGATTTCAACTTCCGCTACGTTGATATTCACGCGGAAGGCATCACGAAAGCCGATCTGGAAAAAACCGTCGGTAAGCCGGTTGAAACCGTCCCGCAGATCTTCCTCGATCAGAAACACATCGGCGGTTGCACAGATTTTGAAGCTTACGCCAAAGAGCATCTTGGCCTGTTTGCTGAGCAGTAATACCCAAGCGCCCTCACCTTGAGGGCGTTTTTATTTGGTGTGCCGCCGGTGTATCAGACTGCGCACAAACAGATAGCACAACGCGCCAAGGGCGCACCAGAACACACCGCTCAGCAACCACGCCAGCTCCTGCCAGAAACTTCTCACTGGAATAAACAGCAAGCGCATCAGCAGCAGACACAGCGGTGCTGCAAGCATTGCACCCAATAGCGGTTTCACCACCTCCCCTTTACGGGAGAGAAAGCTGGCGGCCGCGCCCGGCAGAGTGAAAAAGAGTAAACCCAGCTCCGGATGACCCGACGCCCTGAATGCCCCTTTCACATTAAAAGCAAGCGACATGCACACGACCGTGAACAGCAAAAAGCAGCTGATCACCCCCGCCCAGTTTCGTTTAATGTTCAAACAATCCTCCTGACTTATCTCTATCAAATACACATTCGTCGGGTAGACGCCCAGTCAGATAAAGCAATGCGGCAATCCTTGCCAAAGTACGCACAGGGTGATGCGATAATCAGTAGCTGTCAGTAGCTAATACGATTAAACTACACGCCAGCTAATGTTTTAGGGAATAAAGCAGGAAACAGGGAGCGTTAACGCCTTTCCCTGACCCAGAAAACAGTAGCCCAAAAAGCCCTTTCATTCAACAACTTACTGGTAAACAAGAAGTTAGCCTCCGTGAATATAAACGTCGCAGACTTGTTAAATGGGAATTACATCCTGTTATTATTTGTTGTACTCGCGCTGGGCCTTTGCCTGGGTAAATTGCGCCTGGGGTCGGTTCAACTTGGTAATTCCATTGGCGTTTTAGTCGTATCATTAATATTAGGTCAGCAGCATTTCAGCATTAACACGGACGCGCTCAACTTAGGTTTTATGCTGTTTATTTTTTGTGTTGGTGTGGAAGCGGGTCCCAACTTTTTTTCAATTTTCTTCCGCGACGGCAAAAATTATCTGATGCTGGCGCTGGTCATGGTCGGCAGTGCACTGCTGATCGCGTTAGGGCTGGGTAAACTGTTTGGCTGGGATATCGGGTTAACGGCCGGTATGCTGGCAGGTTCGATGACCTCTACGCCAGTGCTTGTCGGTGCAGGTGATACCCTGCGCCATTCCGGCATGGCTGGAGCACAACTCTCTACCGCCCTCGACCACCTGAGCCTGGGCTATGCCCTGACTTATCTGATCGGTCTTGTGAGCCTGATTGTGGGCGCGCGCTACCTGCCGAAACTGCAACACCAGGATCTACAGACCAGCGCCCAGCAAATCGCCCGCGAGCGCGGCCTGGATACCGATTCCAAACGTAAAGTCTATCTCCCGGTGATCCGTGCCTACCGCGTCGGGCCAGAACTTGTGGCATGGGCAGACGGGAAAAACCTGCGCGAGCTGGGCATTTACCGCCAGACCGGTTGCTATATCGAACGCATTCGACGTAACGGCATTCTGGCGAACCCGGACGGCGATGCAGTGCTGCAGATGGGTGACGATATCGCACTGGTGGGTTACCCGGATGCTCACGCCCGTCTTGACCCAAGCTTCCGTAACGGCAAAGAGGTATTCGACCGCGATCTGCTCGACATGCGTATCGTCACCGAAGAGATTGTGGTGAAAAACCATAACGCCGTCGGCCGTCGTCTGGCGCAGCTGAAGCTGACCGACCACGGTTGCTTCCTCAACCGCGTGATCCGCAGCCAGATTGAGATGCCTATCGACGACAACGTCGTACTCAATAAAGGTGACGTTTTGCAGGTTAGCGGTGACGCCCGCCGCGTGAAAACCGTTGCTGACCGCATCGGCTTTATCTCCATTCACAGCCAGGTCACCGACCTGCTGGCCTTCTGCGCCTTCTTTATCGTTGGCCTGATGATCGGGATGATCACCTTCCAGTTCAGCAACTTTAGCTTCGGCATCGGTAACGCCGCCGGTTTGCTGTTCGCCGGGATCATGCTGGGCTTCCTGCGAGCGAACCATCCGACCTTCGGCTACATTCCGCAGGGCGCGCTGAATATGGTGAAAGAGTTCGGCCTGATGGTCTTTATGGCGGGTGTCGGCTTAAGCGCGGGTAGCGGCATTGGCCACAGTCTCGGTGCCGTCGGCTGGCAAATGTTGGTTTCCGGACTCATCGTCAGCCTGGTGCCGGTTGTCATCTGTTTCCTGTTCGGTGCCTACGTGCTGCGCATGAACCGCGCCCTGCTCTTCGGGGCCATGATGGGTGCCCGTACCTGTGCGCCAGCCATGGAAATTATCAGTGACACCGCGCGCAGCAACATCCCGGCGCTGGGCTATGCGGGCACTTACGCTATCGCTAACGTACTGCTGACGCTGGCAGGTACGCTGATCATTATCATCTGGCCTGGACTCGGATAACTCCTAAGTTTGCGCATAAAGAAAAAATTTTCGTTATGCGCAGAACTTTTTGATCAGGGGGCAGTCATAACTAGTGCCACTGCTTTTCTTTGATGTCCCCAATTTGTGGAGCCCATCAACCCCGCCGTTTTGGTTCAAGGTTGATGGGTTTTTTGTTGCCTGAAATTCCCTTTCCTGCCATCTCCGCTTTTCTCCTGCAATCAAAACATATATGCTTAAACGAATATGTATTAGCTACCTGAAGGTTTGACCATGCTCCACCCTCTCCAACTCTTCAAAACCCTCTCCGACGAAACGCGGCTCTCCATCATCATGCTGCTCCGCGAAGCGGGCGAGCTGTGCGTCTGCGATCTCTGCTCCGCGACCACCGAGTCGCAGCCGAAAGTATCCCGCCATATGGCGCTGCTCCGCGAGTCCGGGCTGATTATCGATCGCCGGGAAGGGAAATGGATCCATTACCGTTTATCCCCCCACATGCCTGCATGGGCGGCAACCATTATCGACAACAGCTGGAACTGCCTTCGGGAAGAGACGCGTGAGAAGCTGAAAAACAGACTTCCGGGTTCGTGCTAATCAATACACATTCACAAAAACAGATATGATGGAGTAAGCAATGTTTCTGGCAGGGGCAATTTTTCTGTTTACGCTGGTACTGGTTATCTGGCAGCCAAGGGGACTGAGTATCGGCTGGAGCGCGACCATTGGTGCCGTGCTGGCGCTGGTCAGCGGAGTGATCCTCGTCAGCGATATTCCGGTGGTCTGGAATATTGTCTGGAATGCGACGGCCACGTTTATCGCCGTCATTATCATCAGCCTGCTGCTGGATGAGTCTGGCTTTTTCGAATGGGCTGCGCTGCACGTCGCCCGCTGGGGGAATGGCCGGGGGAGATTACTATTTACGTATATCGTGCTGCTGGGCGCGGCGGTGGCGGCGCTCTTTGCCAATGACGGTGCGGCGCTGATCCTGACACCTATCGTGATTGCGATGCTGCTGGCGCTGGGGTTCAGCAAGCAGGCGACGCTGGCGTTTGTGATGGCGGCAGGGTTTATCGCCGATACCGCCAGCCTGCCGCTGATTGTCTCTAACCTGGTCAACATTGTGTCAGCCGATTTCTTCACGCTGGGGTTCAGCGAATACGCGTCGGTAATGATTCCGGTAGATATCGCCGCGATTGCCGCCACGCTGGTGATGCTGCATCTGTTCTTTCGCAAGGAAATTCCGCCGAAATATGACCTGTCGAAACTTCGGGAGCCAGCGCGCGCTATTACCGATCTCCCGACGTTCAGAACGGGCTGGATCGTCCTGCTCCTTCTTCTGGTCGGCTTCTTTGTGCTCGAACCTCTCGGTATTCCGGTCAGCGCCATTGCGACCGTCGGTGCGCTGATTTTATTCGCTGTCGCAAAACGCGGACATGCGATAAACACCGGAAAAGTGCTGCGCGGCGCACCGTGGCAGATCGTCATCTTCTCGCTGGGGATGTATCTGGTGGTGTACGGCCTGCGCAATGCCGGGCTGACGGACTATCTCACAGGCGTACTGAATAGCCTGGCCGGTCACGGGCTGTGGGCCACCACGCTGGGAACCGGGTTCATCACTGCGTTCCTGTCATCCATAATGAACAATATGCCCACGGTACTGATAGGCGCGCTCTCCATTGATGGCAGTACGGCAACAGGATTGATTAAGGACGCGATGATTTACGCCAACGTGATTGGTTGCGATCTGGGGCCGAAAATCACACCTATCGGCAGCCTGGCGACCCTGCTTTGGCTTCATGTACTGGCGCAGAAAAACATGACGATTACCTGGGGCTACTATTTCCGGACGGGCATCATTATGACGCTGCCGGTCCTGTTTGTGACGCTCGCCACGCTGGCGCTACGTCTCTCCTTCACACTGTAATGAGCCACTGATATGACCCACATCACCATTTACCACAACCCCGCCTGCGGTACCTCGCGCAACACGCTGGAGATGATCCGCAACAGCGGCACGGAGCCAGAGATTATCCTCTATCTGGAAACCCCACCGTCCCGCGAGAAGTTGACCACTCTGATTGCCGATATGGGGATTTCTGTTCGGGATCTGCTGCGTAAAAACGTGGAGCCCTATGAACAGCTCGGCCTGGCCGAAGATAAATTCACCGACGAACAGCTGCTCGACTTCATGCTGCAATACCCGATCCTGATTAACCGTCCGATCGTCGTGACGCCGCTGGGCACTCGCCTGTGTCGCCCTTCTGAAGTCGTCCTCGACATCCTGCCTGACGCGCAAAAAGGGGCATTTACGAAAGAGGATGGCGAAGCCGTCGTTGATGCCAGCGGGAAAAAAATCTCACAAAAGTAACCCATTGATAATGGCGCAGTAAGGCTTGCATGCGGCATACCCCACCTACCGGCTGAGTTGCATCAGCCGAAACCCGGCACATACTTTTGAGGGTTAAGTCTGGTGAGGGTATGCGGATATGGGCTTTAAAAACAAAATCGCGGTCATCTTCGGCGGCAGTGGCGCCATCGGCAGCGCTGTGGCACATGCTCTGGCGCGTGAGGGGGCTGAAGTGCACCTCGCTGCACGCACCTCTACCAGGCTGGAACACGTTGCCAACAGCATTCGCAACGCAGGCGGGTCTGCCAGCACATTTATTTTCGATGCGCTGGATGAGTTCGCGCAGCTTCCTGAGTTTGCCCACATTGATATTGTCGTCAACGCCACGGGCTTTATGCACGATCAGGGAAAACGCCTTGACGCATTAGCCCTTAGCGAATTCAGGCAGGGTTTTGATCCCTTCCTGACCGCGTACTTTAACATCGCCAAAGCTGTTTCACCCCGCATGGGCGGCGAACATGGCGGAACCCTGATTACCGTCGTCGCGCCCGCCGCGAATATGGCGATCTCCGGGCACCTGGGACATATCGTTGGCTGCGCGGGAACAGAAGCGTTTACCCGGGCGCTTGCCGCAGAACTGGGCGTTAAAAATATTCGCGTCGTGTGCGTGCGTTCGCACGCGATTGCCGACGCGGTGCAGGCAGGTTCGTATGTCGGTGCCATTTTCGCCGCTAAGGCGCAGGAGATGGGAATTACGGTCGAGCAGTTTCTCGGTGGTGCCGCGCAAAGTACCCTGACACATCACCTGCCCACGCTGGCACAGGTAGCAGACACGATTACGTTTCTGGCCTCAGATGCGGCAAGCGCCATCACGGGAACTACCGTCAATATGACCGCGGGCGCAACCTAGCAGCCGCCCTCGCCCGCAATTCTGCCCACCATAACCCGGATCTCCTCCCGGGTTAATGGTGCCCGGTCGGTGACATAGTGCAGCGTCATCCCTTCAATAAACGCATCCAGCGCACGGGTGGTAACCGGGTCAAACCACTGCTCCAGCGTGGTCTGGCTCATCTTCATCCAGTCCTGCATCACCGTTTTGAGCGCCGCGCTGCGGTGCATAAAGGCGTAGAGCTGATACATCAGCGCCATGTTGTGCGGCGTCGTCACCTGCGAGCTGTGGATCAGCGTGGTGATGGATTCACACGCCATTTCCGGCCCGATGACGCCCGCGAAGAAATCCCGGTACTGTTGCGACATCTGCCGGGTAAACCACGTGAAAGCTTCCTCCAGCAGCGGCTCCATACCGTCGAAATAGTAGGTCATCGAACCTAGCGGCACACCTGCACAGCTGGCGATTTTACGGTGCGTGACGGCGTGAATCCCGTGCTCGGCAATAGTATCGAGCGTTGCCTTCAGGATCTTCTCCCGTCGATGCGGATCGTTCGGTGGTCTGCTCATAAATTCCTCACGTGGTTTGTGTACAAATGTACACAAACTTGCTAGTGTTGTCGCTATTGTTGTACTTCTGGTGCTACCCCAATGACGCTGACCTCTCCCCGCAAAGCCCTGCAGCTACGCCTGTGGGCGCTGTTTATGTTCTTCTTCATTCCCGGCCTGCTGATGGCCTCCTGGGCCACGCGTACCCCCGCCATTCGCGATATTTTGTCCGTTTCTACTGCCGAGATGGGTATTGTGCTGTTCGGTCTGTCGATAGGCTCTATGAGCGGCATTCTTTGCTCAGCGTGGCTGGTGAAGCGCTTTGGTACACGGGCGGTGATCCGCACCACCATGTGCTTTGCCGTGTTCGGGATGGGGGTACTAAGCGTTGCGCTATGGTTTGCCTCACCGGTTCTGTTTGCCCTGGGGCTGACAATATTTGGCGGCAGCTTCGGCTCGGCGGAAGTGGCGATAAACGTTGAAGGGGCGGCGGTCGAGCGCGAGATGAACAAAACCGTGCTGCCAATGATGCATGGCTTTTACAGCCTTGGCACGCTGGCCGGTGCGGGCGTGGGGATGGCGCTGACGGCCTTTGGCGTCACTGCGAATCTGCATATCCTGCTGGCAGCACTGGTTTGTATCATTCCGATTTTGACCGGCATCCGGGCAATCCCTGACGGCACTGGTAAGAACTCCTCTGATGAACAACATTCTGCGGAAAAAGGGCTGCCTTTCTACCGCGATATTCAACTGATGCTGATCGGCGTGGTGGTGCTGGCAATGGCTTTCGCAGAAGGTTCCGCCAACGACTGGCTGCCGCTGCTGATGGTGGACGGCCACGGCTTTAGCCCGACCTCCGGCTCGCTGATCTACGCCGGGTTTACGCTGGGGATGACCGTAGGGCGCTTTACCGGCGGCTGGTTTATCGATCGCTACAGCCGCGTGGCGGTGGTTCGCGCCAGTGCTCTGCTCGGAGGGCTGGGAATTGCGATGATCATCTTTGTGGATGTGGACTGGATTGCCGGCGTGTCGGTCATCCTCTGGGGGCTGGGTGCATCACTCGGCTTCCCGCTGACCATTTCGGCCGCCAGCGATACCGGCCCGGATGCCCCAACGCGCGTCAGCGTGGTGGCGACCACTGGCTACCTCGCTTTCCTGGTCGGGCCGCCACTGCTCGGTTTCCTCGGCGAGCACTACGGGCTGCGCAGCGCCATGCTGGTGGTGTTAGGACTGGTCATCATCGCAGCGCTGGTGGCACGCGCGGTGGCAAAGCCGGAAACGAATCAAACGACACTGGAGAAGGGATATGAGCGTTAAACTGATCGCCGTCGACATGGATGGTACTTTTCTGAGCGATGCCAAGACCTATAATCGCCCGCGTTTTCTGGCCCAGTACGCGCGCATGAAGGCGCAAGGCATTCGCTTCGCCGTCGCCAGCGGCAACCAGTACTACCAGCTGATCTCCTTTTTCCCGGAGATTGCCCATGAAATTGCATTTGTCGCCGAAAACGGCGGCTGGGTCGTGAGCGAAGGGGAAGATATCTTTAACGGTGAACTGTCGAAAGCCCATTTCGAGACCGTCGCAAACGTCTTAAATGACGTTCCGGGCATTGAGATCATCGCCTGCGGGAAAAGTAGCGCGTATACGCTGAAATGCTATGACGAGGGCTTTAAGGAGATCGCAGCGAAGTACTATCACCGTCTCGAAATGGTGAGTGATTTCGACAACCTGAACGATGTTTTCTTCAAGTTCGGGCTTAACGTGTCTGACGATGAAATCCCGCGTATTCAGGCGCTACTGCATGAAAAACTGAGTGACATCATGGTGCCCGTCACGACCGGGCACGGCAGCATAGACCTGATCATCCCAGGCGTACATAAAGCCAACGGCCTGCGGATACTGCAAAAACGCTGGGGCATAGACGATAGCGAAGTGGTGGCCTTCGGCGACAGCGGCAACGACGTGGAGATGTTGCGCCAGTCCGGGTTCAGCTTTGCGATGGCGAATGCCGGACCGCATATTAAAGCGGTGGCGCGTTTTGAAGCACCGCATAATAACGAGGAAGGGGTTTTAAACGTGATTGAGAAGGTGTTGAACGGGGAGGCACCGTTTAATTGACCGCGTGCGGTCTGGTGCCCTCACCCTAACCCTCTCCCACAGGGAGAGGGAATAAACAGGTTAAGGCTGCAGGGCGTTTCCGACGCGTTTGTCTTTCAGGAACACCACCATCAGTCCAACCCATAGCACGCCGTTGGCGAAGTTAAACAGGCTGAACAGTCCGTTGCCGCCCATCGCGTAAGCATGCTTGCTCACTTCGATACCGACGGTAAAAATTAGCATCTGCAACATCCCCATCGCCGCGGACACCGTACCTTTACTCATCTCGCTGGCAAACAGCGTCAGGCGTACCAGCCCGGCATTCGCCACACCAATCCCGAACGCATAAATGCTTAACCCTGCGGTCATCCAAAGATACGCATGTGATGACACCACGGTCGCGACCGCCGCGACAATCAGCCCCGCAGCAATCGGCCAGCCGCCCATAATAATCAGCGAACGCACGGTGCGGCGTGACGTCAGACGTGCCAGCACCAGGTTACCTATTATCAACGCGCCGAAAATCGGCACCTGCAGCAGGCCATACTCGTAGCTGCTGAGCTTTTCTCCGCTGATGATAATGACCGGAGACTGCGCAATCCACGCCAGCAGCGGCAGACTGACGAACCCCGTAGCCAGCGCACCCGCGACAAATCGTCCATTTTTCAGGACTTCTTTGTAATCCCGGCCTAGCTCTTTGAGCGAAAGTTTCTCGCCGATGCGGGTGGCTGTTTCCGGCATCGCACGGTGCAGGCCAAAGAATGAAATGGCGGCGAGAACCGCAAAGAGCACAAACATCCCTTCCCATGGCGCAACGTGCACCCACGCGGCCCCCACCAGCGGGCCGAGCAACGGGGCGATCAGCGCCACGTTCGCCATCAGGGCGGTAATTTTGATACACACCGCCTCTTCAAACGACTCCTGAATGGCGGCATACCCCACGGCGCCGATAAAGCACAGGCTCACCCCCTGCAGGAAACGCAGCAGGGTAAATTGTTCAATATTTTGCGCCAGAAGCGTGGCAAGACAGGTGACGATAAACCACACCACGCCGGTCAGCATCACCGGACGACGGCCAATACGATCCGACAGCGGGCCTAACAGCCACTGTAAAAACATGCCGCCGGCCAGATAGGCGGTCATGGAGGTCGGCACCCACTCAATTCCCGCGTTGTACTGTTCCACAACGGCCAGCATACCGGGCTGGATCATATCGTTGCCGATATAGGTAGAGAATTCGTAGAGCACCAGACACAGAGGAAAAAGCAACGCCTGACGACCCAGACGCGCTCCAGAAGAAGAACGGTTTAACATGCAATCTCTTTTTAATGACAAAATCGCGACGAGTGTAATGAAATGCCCCAGCCCGAGATAGTGATTTATCGAGGATAAACAGAAATAAGGCACATATCGTCTTCGTTTAAGGTTTCCTTAAGTTGACAGATTTATGATAGCCCCATTATTCGTCAACGACCCCAGATTATGGCACTCACTTCCAGCCGTTCAGAATTATCTAACTTACAGACAAATAAGACAAAACAACTTTACCGCTTACCGGCCCGCTTTTATGGTTACCAGCTTCTGGTCCTGATAGCCCTTGCCGTGCTGTTTACGTGGTTATCCCGCGATGAAACGCTCGACAAATGGGTGACCGGCTTTTGGTACGACGCGGCGACACAGAGTTTCCCGCTGCAGAAAGACCATCTGCTGGATCTGCTGAACCACCGCATGGCGAAGTATATCGCCATCGCCTTAGGTGCCGTGGCGCTGTTTTACGGCGCTTACAAGCGTAACGCAAGACTGGTTACGGCTGCGTTGTTGATGGGACTTGGCGCGCTGGTGGTTGGCGTACTGAAAAGCGTAAGCCATCACAGCTGCCCGTGGGATCTGGTGGAATATGGCGGTAAGGCTATTTCTTATCCCCTGTTCAGTTCCGTCCCTGCAGACAGCGGTCCCGGGCGTTGTTTCCCCGGCGGTCACGCGTCCAGTGGCTTTATGGTCATGGGCCTGTTTTTTGCCTTCTGGCGCGAGCGTCCACGTCTGGCATGGTCCTTTGTCGTACTTGGCGTGGTGTTAGGCCTGGTGATGGGTTATGGCCAGGTGATGCGAGGCGCACATTTCTTATCTCACAACCTGTGGGCTGGGTGGTGGGTTTGGTTTTCCCAGGTGGTGGTCTATGGCCTTGTTTCCACCCGGTTTGCTAAAGAGTAACGACATTATGTTAGAGCAATTGAACTACGGGCTGTTTTATCTGATTAACGCTACCCCGGCATCGCCGGAGTGGATGATTGATATCGCCACCTTTTTTGCCAAAGATCTGATCAGCATCGTTCCTGTGCTGGCCGTGATCCTCTGGTTATGGGGCCCACGCAATCAGGTCGTCGCGCAGCGTCAGCTGGTTATCAAAGTCGCGATGGCCCTTGCGGTAAGCGTACTGATGAGTTTTGCACTGGGGCATCTGTTCCCGCACGATCGTCCTTTTGTTGCCCACGCTGGCTATACCTTCCTGCATCATGCACCTGATGACTCCTTCCCGAGCGACCACGGCACGGTGATTTTCACCTTTGCACTGGCATTCTTGTTCTGGCATCGCCTGTGGTCTGGTGCACTGCTGATGGTGGTGGCGGCAGCTATCGCCTGGTCTCGTGTTTACCTGGGCGTGCACTGGCCGCTGGATATGGTCGGCGGTTTCCTGGTGGGGCTGATGGGTTGCGTGAGTGCAGCTATCCTGTGGAGCCTCTTTGGTCAGGCGCTCTACCGCGGGATCTCCCACCTCTATCGTATCCTCTTTGCGATCCCGATCCGCAAAGGCTGGGTGCGTGACTAACCCTGGCTCAACAGGTTACACTTGAACCCCCGCCCTGCGGGGGTTCACTTTTTCCACGACGAGGTTCTATGGAAACACGACGCGATGACCGCATAGCTCAGCTGCTACAGGCGCTGAAGCGCAGCGATAAGCTGCATCTGAAAGAGGCTGCCACGCTGCTTGGCGTCTCCGAGATGACTATTCGTCGTGACCTGAACAGCGATAGCGCGCCCGTCGTGCTGCTGGGTGGGTATATTGTGCTGGAGCCACGCAGTGCCAGCCACTACCTGATTAGCGATCAAAAAACGCGCCTGGTTGAAGAAAAACGTAAAGCCGCACGGCTGGCGGCTTCGCTGGTACAGCCGCATCAGACGCTGTTTTTTGACTGCGGCACGACGACACCGTGGATAATCGAAGCCATCGACAGCAGCATTCCTTTCACTGCCGTGTGTTATTCGCTGAACACCTTTCTGGCACTTCAGGAGAAACCCGAGTGTCGGGTGATCCTCTGCGGCGGTGAATTTCACGCCAGCAACGCCATTTTTAAACCGCTTAATCTCCAGGACACGCTCAGCAATTTGTGCCCGGATATCGCGTTTTACTCCGCAGCGGGCGTCAATGTCCGCCAGGGCGCGACCTGCTTTAATCTGGAAGAGTTACCGGTGAAACACTGGGCGTTAAGCGCGGCGCAGTATCATGTGCTGGTAGTGGACCACAGCAAGTTTGGCAAGGTGCGCTCGGCAAGAATGGGAGAGCTGGCGCAGTTCGATGCCATCGTCAGCGATTGCCGTCCGGATGATGAGATAGTCTCCCATGCCAAGGCGCAGCAGGTGAAGTTGATGTATTGAGGTTGTGCCGGGTAAGCGCAGCGCCACCCGGCAAAAAACTTAGCTAAACCAGCTGCCAAACCAGCTATGGAATTTCATTAATACAAAATCCCACATCCGGCTGAAGAAGCCGCCCTCTTCGACCGCCTCCATCACAATCAGCGGACGCTGTTCAATCGACTTGCCGTTAAGCTGGAAATCAATCGTCCCCACCACCTGGCCTTTTTTCAGCGGCGCGGTGAGCTGCGGTTCAGTCAGGGTATAGCTGGCTTTCAGGTTTTTAAGCTGACCGCGAGGAATGGTCACCGACCCAGCCTCACCGGCCCCCAGATTCACTTCGTTCTTGTCACCAAACCAGACGCGCTGACTGACGAACGTGGCATCCGGTTTAATCGGCGTCACGGTTTCAAAGAAGCGGAATCCCCAGGTCAGTAATTTTTCTGATTCGTTAAAACGGATACGGTCGGTTTTGGTGCCCAGTACCACCGAAATCAGGCGCATGTCGCCCTGGGTTGCAGAAGCGACAAGGTTGTATCCCGCCCCGGCCGTGGTACCGGTTTTCATCCCGTCCACGTTGACGTTGCTGCTCCACAGCAGGCGGTTGCGGTTCGGCTGACGAATTTTATTGAAGGTAAACTCTTTCTCTTTGTGGATAGCGTATTCATCCGGCACGTCGTGGATCAGCGCTTTACCCAACAGCGCCATATCACGGGCGGTGCTGAACTGGCCCGGCGCATCAAGACCGTGAACGGTTTTAAAGGTGGTGTTGGTCAGGCCCAGCTTTTGCGCATAGCCATTCATCAGGCCGATAAATGAATCCTGACTGCCGGCGACATAATCCGCCAGCGCGATACAGGCGTCGTTACCGGACTGGATAATCACCCCTTTATTCAAATCAGAAACGGAAACCTGATCGCCTGGTTTGAGGAACATCACTGATGAACCCCTCAGCGCCGGGTTGCCGGTCGCCCAGGCGTCCTTCCCGATGGTAACCATATCATCAAGCTTGATCTTGCCTGCTTTTAACGCCTGGCCGACCACATAGCTGGTCATTATTTTAGTCAGACTGGCTGGATCGAGTTTCTCGTCAGCATTGCCTTCCGCCAGCACTTTGCCGCTGGAGTAGTCCATCAGGATCCAGGCGCGCGCGTCCACCGGCGGCGCTTCGGGCGCAGCCTGCTCAGCTGCGTAAAGAGTTGGTGCAAACAGGAAAAGGAGCGCAGAGCCTGTCGCAAGGCTGCGCAGAGAAGTCATTTTTCGCGTCATAAATGCCACCCGAGTGTCCATTCAAAAATTACGTCACATCACCGTGTCGCAAGAAGCGATGAGTAATAGCGCACTAAAACCGTTAAAGAAACCCAACGAGGGTAAAGTTATTAAAGTTTATGCAATAACATTCAGATACGCTTTGATTAAGGCGATTTTTTTGTCTTCTGTTGCGTAATTGTTAGGTTTATCTCACCATGGCAAAAAGCTGACTCGGATTCACATCTCATCGGGAGTAAATATGATTACGCTGTGGGGCAGGAACAATTCGACCAACGTTAAGAAAGTGCTCTGGACACTGGAGGAGCTTGATTTACCGTTCAATCAAATCATGGCTGGGTTATCGTTTGGTGTGAACAAAGAGGCCGACTATCTGGCCATGAACCCGAACGGCCTGGTGCCGCTGCTGCGCGATGATGAAACAGACGCAACGCTTTGGGAGTCCAACACGATTGTGCGTTACCTTGCGGCTCAGTACGGCCAGGGTCGCCTGTGGGTAGAAAATCCGGCTCGTCGTGCTCAGGGTGAAAAGTGGATGGACTGGGCGAATCAGACGCTTTCGCCAACCCATCGCGTGATCCTGATGGGACTGATCAGAACACCAGAAGCCGAACGTGACTACCCTGCCATCCATGCCGCACAGGATGCCTGTGAAAACCTGTTTGCCATGATGGATGACGAACTGGCGAAGCACAAATGGTTCTCCGGTGACGTATTTGGTACAGGCGATATCGCCGTCGCGCCGTTCGTCTGGAACCTGACCAACATGGGCCTGAAGTGGACGCCGCGCCCTCACCTCGAGCGCTGGTTAAAGCAGCTTAGCGATCGTCCGGCATACCGTAACGTTGTGATGATCCCGGTAACCTGATTACGTTCCGGACGGGCTGACTCTCAGCAGTTGCCCGTCCGTCTCATCGGTCAGGACATACAGATACCCATCCGGTCCCACCCTCACATCACGGATACGCTGCTCCCGGTCGCCCAAAATCCGCCCGTCTTCAGTCACTTTATTGCCGCTCACGCTCAGCACAATAACGTCCTTTTCCTTCAGTGCGCCGATAAACAGTTTGTTTTTCCACTGCGGAAAGACGTCGCTGTTGTAGAACGCCATACCGCTCACGGCGGGCGAAACTTTCCAGACAAACAGCGGTTTTTCGGTTCCCTCAACGTGCTCACCTTTGGCTTCCGGAATTTTCAACCCGCTGTAATTAATGCCGTGCGTTGCCAGTGGCCAGCCGTAGTTTTTTCCTCTCTCCGGGATATTGATTTCATCTCCGCCGCGCGGACCATGCTCGTTAAGCCACAGCGTGTCGCTCCAGGGATTCATCGCCATCCCCTGCGGGTTACGAATGCCGTAGGACCAGATTTCAGGCCGCGCGCCAGAGGTGTTCATGAACGGGTTATCCGCAGGCACTTTGCCCTCTTCCGTCAGGCGCACCACTTTGCCCTGCAGTTTATCCAGTTCCTGCGCCGTCGGTCGCTGGTTGTTCTCACCGAGCCCAATAAAGAGATAGCCTTTACCATCGAACACCAGTCGTCCACCAAAATGGTTCCCGGTAGAGAGTTTCGGCATCTGGCGGAACACCACCTGGAAGGCTTCAATGCGCGTCAGATCGTCGCTCAATCGGCCATAGCCCACCGCCGTTCCGGCTTTGCCGTCACTCCCTGCTTCGGCGAAGCTCAGCCAGATGCGGCGCGATTTTTCAAAATCCGGGGCGAGGACCACGTCCAGCAATCCTCCCTGACCGTTCGCCCACACCTTTGGCACGCCGACAATCGGAGCGGAAAGCCCGCTCCCGGCCTGCCAGTGTTTGAGTTGACCTCCCCTGAGGGTCACCAGCAGCCCTTTATTATCCGGCAGAAACGCCAGAGACCAGGGATGATCGAGTCTGTTTTGTAACACCTCGACGTTGACCGCGACCGGTGCAGCAAGAAGAGAAAATGAAAATAACAACGCAGGCAGGAAAATCAGCGAGGATCGAGGCATAACGCGCTCCTTTAACGGCATATGGCTTAAAGGTTAGCCATAACGCCCGGGCACGTTATCACTTTTACAAAAGCTTAATCAGAAGGGGGAGTTGCCTCCCCCGGATTCAGTACTGTTCGAGCTTGTCGTGCTCGTTCAGACACATGATGCAAAGAGAGAGCGTTGTCAGGCAGTTTTCAAGCTTCTCCGCGTTAACAGCGATAAAATTCGGGCAGTCGTGGCGTCCGTTCATCAGGCACACCCCTGCAATGGAGAGCACCTCAGCGGCGCGACGGAGCGCTATCAGCTCACTTTCGCAGTATTCCGCTTTCAGGGTCGGTGCTTTTTCACGCATAAAATTACACAGTTCAAACAGATTATCACGCAGATGTTCGCTTTCGCTGACTGACATATACCCTTTTGCCTTCCTCAACTGCAGGTACGCGGCCAGGTCGATTCGGGCGTTGATCAGCTTGTTCAGCAGATCGCATTTCAGTCTGTCAACGGACATTCTCTTTCCTCCTCTGTCAGCCATTTTGCATATTCAGAGTAAGGTTATTTTTTGTACAATTTAATGCCTCAGATCAATAAAACATAACTGATTAACATCATTTACAATGTTACAACACCAGCCAACCGCATCCACCTTGCAAAGAGTGTATAAATCCCCCGCGATACGCTGTAAAATCCCGCCCTAATAACTCCATAATTGATGAATTTTTAACCTATGAGCAATGTTACGCACCAGCCGAAAATCGGCTTTGTCTCCCTGGGCTGCCCGAAAAACCTGGTGGATTCCGAACGTATCCTGACCGAACTGCGCACCGAGGGCTATGACGTGGTGCCAAGCTACGACAACGCCGATATGGTGATCGTTAACACCTGTGGGTTTATCGACAGCGCGGTTCAGGAGTCGCTGGAAGCCATCGGTGAAGCCCTGACTGAAAACGGCAAAGTGATTGTGACCGGCTGCCTGGGCGCGAAAGAGGATCAGATCCGCGAAGTGCACCCGAAAGTGCTGGAGATCACCGGCCCGCACAGCTACGAGCAGGTGCTGGAACATGTTCATCATTACGTGCCAAAACCAAAACACAACCCGTTCCTGAGCCTGGTGCCAGAACAGGGTGTGAAGCTGACCCCACGCCACTACGCGTACCTGAAAATTTCTGAAGGCTGCAACCACCGCTGCACCTTCTGCATTATCCCGTCCATGCGTGGCGATCTGGTGAGCCGTCCAATTGGCGAAGTGCTGGCGGAAGCGAAACGTCTGGCCGACGCGGGCGTGAAGGAGCTGCTGGTCATCTCCCAGGATACCTCGGCCTACGGCGTGGACGTTAAGCACCGCTCCGGTTTCCACAACGGTGAACCGGTGAAAACCAGCATGGTCGGCCTGTGCGAGCAGCTGTCTAAACTGGGTATCTGGACGCGTCTGCACTACGTCTACCCTTACCCGCACGTTGACGACGTGATCCCGCTGATGGCGGAAGGCAAAATTCTGCCGTACCTGGACATCCCGCTGCAGCACGCCAGCCCGCGTATTCTGAAGCTGATGAAACGTCCTGGTTCGGTTGATCGCCAGCTGGCACGCATCAAGCAGTGGCGTGAAATCTGCCCGGAACTGACCCTGCGTTCCACCTTTATCGTCGGCTTCCCGGGTGAAACCGAAGAAGACTTCCAGATGCTGCTCGACTTCCTGAAAGAAGCGCGTCTGGACCGCGTTGGCTGCTTCAAGTACAGCCCGGTAGAAGGCGCAACCGCCAACGAGCTGGCGGACCAGGTGCCGGAAGAGGTGAAAGAGGAGCGCTGGAACCGCTTCATGCAGCTGCAGCAGCAGATCTCTGCCGAGCGTCTGCAGGAAAAAGTGGGTCGCGAGATCATGGTCATCATCGACGAAGTTGATGAAGAAGGCGCGATTGGCCGCAGCATGGCGGATGCCCCTGAAATCGACGGAGCGGTGTACCTCAACGGTGAAACCAGCGTTAAGCCGGGTGATATTATTCGCGTGAAGGTTGAAAACGCGGACGAGTATGACCTGTGGGGTAGCCGGGTTTAATCTCCCCACTCCGCTTTTGTATGCCGGGTAAGGCGTAGCCGCCGCCCGGCACATTTCACTGCACTATCCCTTAATCCTCGGATCCAGCGCGTCGCGCAGCCCGTCACCCAGCAGGTTAAACGCCAGCACGGTCAGAAAAATCGCCAGACTCGGGAAGATCGCCACGTGCGGTGCAATCACCATATCTGCCCTCGCCTCGTTCAGCATTGCGCCCCACTCCGGCGTCGGAGGCTGCGCGCCTAATCCCAGAAACGACAGGCTGGCCGCCGAGATAATCGACACGCCAATACGCATGGTGAAATAGACCACGATGGACGACACCGTACCCGGCAGAATATGGCTGAACAGGATGGTGGCGTCGCTGGCCCCCATGCTGCGGGCCGACTCGATAAACGTCTGCTGTTTCAGCACCAGCGTGTTGCCGCGCACCAGACGGGCAAAGGCCGGAATGGAAAAGACTGCCACCGCAACGATCACGTTCGCCATGCCGCTGCCCATGATTGCAACCACCGCAATCGCCAGCAGAATACCCGGGAAGGCAAACAACACATCGCAGATACGCATGATGATGCGGTCCCACCAGCCTTCGTAATACCCGGCAACGAGACCCAGCACGGTACCAATGGCCGCGCCGATCAGCACCGCGAACACCCCGGCGGCGAGCGAGATCTGCGCCCCTACCAGCACGCGACTAAAAATATCGCGCCCCAGCGAATCCACCCCAAACCAGTGCATCATGGAGGGACCATCATTCAGCCGGTCGTAATCAAAATAATTTTCCGCATCAAACGGCGCTATCCACGGGGCAACGATCGCCAGAATGATGAGCAGTAGCACAAATAACCCCGCCGTCATGGCAACCGGCTGACGGCGAAAGCGCCGCCAGAATTCGGACCACGGCGTGCGGATATGTTCCGGTTTGAGCCCCGGCATAGCGTTTAAAACGGCCTGACGTCGCCAGTTTAACAATCGCATCTTACTTATACCTGATGGCCGGGTTAATGGCGGCGTAGAGCACGTCTACCACTAAGTTGATAAGAATAAACTCCAGCGAGAAAAGCAGGACTTCCGCCTGAATCACCGGGTAGTCGCGCATCTCGACGGAATCGACAAGAAGGCGCCCCAGCCCCGGCCAGTTGAAGACCTTTTCCACCACAATAGAGCCGCCCAACAGGAAGCCAAACTGTAGCCCCATCATCGTTACCACCGGGATCATCGCATTGCGAAACCCGTGCTTGAGAACGACCCACTT